>NZ_JAYREK010000077.1:0-1826 GCF_041908905.1 Zoogloea sp. | reverse complement strand
GCACTGGCTGATCGAGCGTGAGGTGCAGTCCCTGACCGGTCGCTGAGCGCCCGTCGCCCCGTTCGCAGTCTCGGAAACAGGAACGCCCCCGGTGCTGGGCCGGGGGCGTGCTGGGTGACGGCCTGGAGTGGATCTGGATCGGGCCGTCTGAAGGGCCTCGAACGTTCGACCGGGTGGTTCAGCGGAACACGCGCGGCTCGACGCTTGCCCCGCGCATGAACGCGAGGTACGCACCGGCCTTGCCGATGTCGTCGAAGTTCGCCACGGGCTGCTCGTGCAGCACCACGGCCCAGGGACGGGCATCGTCTTCACTGGCGCGGATGCGCAGTTCCGGTGGCTGCCAGCGCGAGTGGCGGTACAGGGGCAGGCCGGTGTCCCAGTCCATCAGTGCCAGCACATGCGCACAGAGGATGGCCGTGCCGCCCGCCTGTCCCGGCTCGACGAGCAGCGGCACCTTCAGCAGGCCGGTCGAGCGGCCGACCGAGCCGACCACGTCGAACTCGTCGAGCCAGCTCGCGCCGGTGCCGGTGTCGCCCAGCACCAGCCGCACCTTGCGGCCGTCCCGGCGGCAGGTCTCCAGCACCCTCGCCAGGCGAGGGTCCGTGCCGGGGTCGAAGTAGGTGCCGTGGCCCTGGGCGGACTCGCCCCAGGCACGCACCGCAGCGAGGTACTGCTCGTAGCCGGTGAGGCTGGCCGCGTCGTCGGCGGTCGGCATCAGGTCGGGACGATCGAGGCGCTGCGCGATCTGCCGGGCATGGTCGCGGGCGTTGTCGAAGCCGAAGCAGGTCACGCCACCTTCGGTGGCGATCACATACAGGCGTTGCTCGGGATTCAGGGTGATGTCTCGCATGGGGAACTCTCGAAGTTGGGAGGGCGGACACCGGCCCTGGCGGGCGGGCCCGCGGGCGGTTGGATCGGGTGCCGGTCGCGCCAGACCGCTGGACGTCAGTCCATGGCCGAGGCACGTCAGCGATCGAACCCGGTGCAGCCGATGGGGCTGCGCCGGGGCTCGGTCATCGGATCAGCGCCGGCTGATCTGGACGGCGGGTGCGGGGCCGTCGACGGGAGGTTCCGGGGCACGCTCGGAGCCGCCTTCGGAGCCACTGACCGGCGACGCCGGGGACATGCCGGCCTGGTGCTGGAAGCGGGCGTGCGCGTCGGCGAACTCGGCATCGCCCAGCAGCTGACGAACCTGCGCGGCGGCCGGTTCGGGCCTGCTGTCGGCGTCACGGGCCGCGGCTGGGCGCGCGCCCCGCTTCGATGTTGCTGGCGAGGCTGGCGGTGCAGCGGCAATGGCCTCGTCCAGGACGTCGGCAGTGCGGTGGTACGCCTTCTGCGTGACGCCGCCGACGAAGGCTGCGGGTCGCTGCAGCGTCCACTGGACCAGCAGGCGCAGCCACTGCCCGATGCGCTTGTCGCGGGCCTGGCGCGCCTTGTGGACGCGCAGCGACTGCTTGCAGGACAGGTACAGCGCCAGGTGGCGACGCTTCATCTCGGCGTCGCCGTCGAGCTGCGCCATCACCTCGGCGGCGAGGGCGACGTCACGGCCGACGCGTCTGTAGAAGCCGACCCAGGCGCGCTGTTCCTCGATGTCGATGGTGCTGCGCCGCGGTGACGAGCTCTGGAAGGATCTGTCTGGGAAAGCATGACTCATGGGGTTCTCCAAGAAGGCGAGGGAACCCCGACTCCGACGGGAGACGGTGACTCCCGGAGGGTGGATGGCGAGGACGGCTGGAAGCCGCAGCAAACGGGGTGTCGGGTGATGGCGTCCCGATGCCATCGCTGGCAACCGGTTCACCATCCCCGAGACCCGAGGACTCGATCGG
>NZ_JAYREK010000076.1:0-1836 GCF_041908905.1 Zoogloea sp. | reverse complement strand
GCTCGGCGCTCCAGTCGATCAGGCGCTCGCTGAGGCCGCTCAGGGCGACGATCTGCTGATGAACCAGGGCGGCGCCGAGTTCCCGGACCCGGGCATCGGCCAGCAGCGCCAGCCAGGGCTGCCAGTCGCGCCGCGCCCCGGAATCGCCCAGACTGGCCGACCACAGCTCGCCGCCGCGCCCGAGCAGGGTGCGCTGCAGGCTGAACACGCCCGTCAACAGGCGGTCGGCGTGGTCGATCGAATAACCGGCCAGCTCGTGCTGGCGCACGAGGGCGCGCTGGCGGATGTCGCTGAGATAGGCTTCGCTGTAATACATGGCGGATCTCCGGAAACGGACGGGGAGCCCCCGATGCTACGCAACCTTCATGACCCGGGCATGACGCTTCCGTGACAGCCGCCCCACCGCGCCCGCCTCCCGCCGGCGACATTCCCGGCCGGCCGGCGTATAATCGCCGCTTCTCCGAGGAGCGCTGCAAGGCCGCCGTCCGTATCGCGCACGGCCCCCAGGCTCGGACCGTATCAACGGCGCTCATCCGACCAACCGTGCCGGGCACGGGAAGACGGGTGAGCCTGCCAGCCCCCGCCCCGCCTCTGCCCGGCCACCGTCAACGAAGGAGCTGACCGTGGCTGATTACGTTATTGCCGACATCGCGCTGGCCGACTGGGGCCGCAAGGAAATCCGCATCGCCGAGACCGAAATGCCGGGCCTCATGGCGATCCGCGAGGAATTCGCCAAGTCGCAGCCGCTCAAGGGCGCCCGCATCACCGGCTCGCTGCACATGACCATCCAGACCGCCGTGCTGATCGAGACGCTGACCGCGCTCGGCGCCGAGGTCCGCTGGGCCTCGTGCAACATCTTCTCGACGCAGGACCACGCCGCCGCCGCCATCGCCGCCGCCGGCATCCCGGTCTTCGCGGTCAAGGGCGAATCGCTGATCGAGTACTGGGACTACACGCACCGCATCTTCGAGTGGGCCGATGGCGGCTTCAGCAACATGATCCTCGACGACGGCGGCGACGCCACCCTGCTCCTGCACCTCGGCGCCCGCGCCGAGCAGGACATTTCCGTCCTCGACAAGCCGGACAGCGAGGAAGCCACCGTGCTCTTCGCCTCGATCAAGGCCAAGCTGAAGACCGACCCGGCCTGGTACTCGACCCGTCTCGCGAAGATCAGGGGCGTCACCGAGGAAACCACCACCGGCGTGCATCGCCTGTACCAGATGCACGAGCGCGGCGAGCTGAAGTTCCCGGCGATCAACGTCAACGACTCGGTGACCAAGTCCAAGTTCGACAACCTCTACGGCTGCCGCGAATCCCTGGTGGACGGCATCAAGCGCGCCACCGACGTGATGGTCGCCGGCAAGATCGCCGTGGTCTGCGGCTACGGCGACGTGGGCAAGGGCTCCGCACAGGCCCTGCGCGCCCTGTCGGCGCAGGTGTGGATCACCGAGATCGACCCGATCTGCGCACTGCAGGCGGCGATGGAAGGCTATCGCGTGGTGACCATGGACTATGCCTGCGACAAGGCCGACATCTTCGTCACCGCCACCGGCAACTTCCACGTCATCGACCACCACCATCTGGTGAAGATGAAGCACAACGCCATCGTCTGCAACATCGGCCACTTCGATTCCGAGATCAACGTCGCCTCGATCGAGGGCTATCCGTGGGAAGAGATCAAGCCGCAGGTCGACCACATCACCCTGCCTTCCGGCAACCGCATCATCCTGCTGGCCAAGGGGCGCCTGGTGAATCTCGGCTGCGCCACCGGCCACCCGTCCTACGTGATGTCGTCCTCGTTCGCCAACCAGACGATCGCCCAGATCGAGCTGTTCA
>NZ_JAYREK010000075.1:0-2052 GCF_041908905.1 Zoogloea sp. | reverse complement strand
CGTACATCGTGCAGTTGTGGATGAAGTTGACCAGGTCCGTGCGGAAGTTCGGATCCTGGAAGGCGACGCCGCCTGTCTCCCGGATGAGGCGGTTGCCGAACATCAGGCCGTTCTTCTCGTAGCTCAGCTCGCTTGGCAGGGCGCCGACACCCGGGATCACCTGGAAGGCCGTCTCGAACAGGCCCGTGAGCGTGTGCCCGACCGTGCTGGTGACGCTGCCGAGAAAGGCCACGCCGAAGGGGACGTTGGCCACCACCTTGACGGCGGATCCGCCGGTCTTGTCGACGACGCCCACGGTCACCCGCGGCACGATGAGGACGGAGAACACCAGCAGCACGGTGGCCAGCCACTTCCAGCCCTGCAGCTTCTCGGGCGCGAAGGCGTAGGCCACCAGCGCCGCGATGAACCCGCAGAAGGCCACGGCGGCGACTGCCGCCATGTAGTCGCCCGAGCCGTGGATGGTTGCCGCAGCGTTGAAGATGCCGAACAGGCTGTCGGCGTTCTGGTAGGCGTAGATCTCCCACATGCGTCGCTCCAGGGGGAGCGTGGATCCTGAAGCGATGTGACGATGGCGTCGGCCAGGAACGACCTCAAAAGCACGGGGATATCGGCACTAAGGTGAACGACGGACTCCCGCCGGGGCTGGCCCACCCCAACCGGCTGCACCCGGTGGAGGGCCATCTTCTTGCACCCACAAGCCCGACCGAAGGGCGATGGCGAGTGCAGGGCGATGCTGGGACGGTAGAGGTCCCCATCGAGTCCTCTGCATGCCGTGCACGCCGCCCGCCAGCCCGGTTCCTTACCCGGCTTGGCCAGCCGGCTCCACTACGAACGCCACCGACCGGAGCAGACCACGCTGTACCGCCTGGTCCAGCAGCATGCGGCCAGCTTCATCGCCCACACCGAGGCCAGCACGGACGCCGAGTTGCCGCGGTTCATCAAGGACGAGTTCGACGCCTTCCTCGAGTGCGGCATCCTGGCGCATGGATTCCTGCGGCTACGCTGCGGCGAGTGCGGCCACGACAAGCTGCTGGCCTTCAGCTGCAAGCGCCGGGGATTCTGCCCCTCTTGCGGCGCCCGGCGCATGTCGCAGACCGCTGCGCACCTGGTCGACCACGTCATCCCGCACGTGCCGGTGCGGCAATGGGTGCTGTCGCTGCCGATCCCGCTGCGCGTGCTGCTGGCCGCGCAGCCGGAACTGGTCACGCCGGTGCTGCAGGTGGTGCAGCGCGTGGTCACGCGACATCTGCTGCGGCAGGCGGGGCTCAAGGCTGACGAAGGTCACGGCGGCGCCGTCACGCTGATCCAGCGCTTTGGCTCGGCCGCCAACCTCAACATCCACCTGCACTGTCTGGTACTGGACGGGGTGTACTGCTGCGACGCCGATGGTTCGCCGGCCTTCATTGAGGCGGATGCGCCCACCGACGACGAATTGCACGCGCTGCTGCAGACCGTCATCGCCCGGCTGATGAAGATGCTCACGCGCCGGGGCGTGCTGGTCGAAGACATGGGCCAGACCTACCTGGCCGAGCCGGATGCCGACGGCGAGGAGGCGCGCACGCTGCGGCCGCTGCAGGCCGCGGCCATCACCTACCGAATCGCCTTCGGGCCGCGCGCCGGGCAGAAGGTGCTGACCCTGAGAGGCGCGATGCCGCGCGAGGACTCGGCCCGCCAGCCGCTGTGCGCCGACATCGACGGATTCAGCCTGCACGCCGCGGTGCGGGTCGAAGCCCATGACCGCAAGCGGCTGGAGCAGCTGTGCCGCTACATCACCCGGCCGGCGCTTTCCGACGAACGGGTGCAGGTCAATGCCGCCGGGCAGGTCGAGCTGAAGCTGAAGACACCGTGGCGCGACGGCACGACGCATCTGGTCTTGAGCCCGCTGGAGTTCATGCAGCGGCTTGCGGCGCTGGTTCCCCGGCCGCGTCTGCATCTCATCAGGTTCCACGGCGTGCTGGCGCCCAACGCCAAGCTGCGGTCCCTGGTGGTGCCGCAAGGGCCCGAGGTGGAGGAACGGGCCACCGCAGCCGTTGCCGCCAGCGAATGCGTGGT
>NZ_JAYREK010000074.1:0-2328 GCF_041908905.1 Zoogloea sp. | reverse complement strand
TGGCCTGAACCCTGCCACCGACCCGCTGATCACCCGCACCCGACCCGACCGCCACCGCCATCCACCTTCGTCTCCCAGCCCTGAAACCTCGGAGGACTCCCATGAACACCGCTCTCGCCTCTGTGCGTCCCGCCCGTGCCACGGGCTCCCTGCCAACCGACGGCGCCGACGACCCCGGTACGGCCCACTTCGCCGGCAGCCGCCGCTCGAAGCGCCTGCTGTCGCCGGTCTCGCTCTTCGTACTGATGGCGCTCGGCCTGTGCGTCGCCTTTCCCGGCTACGCCCTCGACCTGGTCGCCTTCACCGGCATCACCGGCCCGCTCACCTCGGCGCTGACGCAGATCGCGAGCCTGGGGCCGGGCATCAAGGCCCTGGTCGGCTTCGTCGGCTTCGTGGTCGCGCTCATCTCGCTGGCCGCACTGCGCAACTTCGGCCCGGTGCTGTTCTATGTCGGGCTGGCCATCTTCGCCGCGGTCGGCCTCGTGATCGCGGGCGCAATCATGGGTGCGGTGATCTGACGCGCGCAGCCGACGAGCAGGAGGCCCGCATGCACGCCGACACCTACATCCCGCGCCGCCTGGACGACCAGTGGAAGATCGGCTTCTGGGACGTCGACGTCGCCGCGCCCCTGCTCTTCGGCCTGTTCATGGGCTACATGTCCGGCTCGAAGTTCTCCTTCGCGCTGTGCCTGGCCGCCGGCGCCCTCACCTCGCGCGCCATCGCCCGCATCAAGGCCGACAAGCACCCGGCCTTCGCGGTGCACTGGCTGTACTGGCACCTGCCCACCAGCCCGCTGACGGCGATGCGCGCCACGCCGCCGTCTCACATCCGGCGCATGGTCGGTTGACCCCAAGGCCAAGAGATGAAGCCCCAAGCTCACTTCGTTCGCGGCCCCCGAGGCGCTGCTCAGTCCCTTCGGACGGCCGGGCGGGACTGACATGGACTTCGAACGCCTGAACGGGGACATCAAGGAGATGCGCCGCCGCAACCGCGGCCTCGCGCTCACCGTGGGCCTGCTGGCCGCCGCGCATGTGCTGGCCCTGGTGGTGATCCTCAACCTGCTGGGCACGGTGCGCACGGTCGTCGTGCCGCCGTCGATCAACAAGTCCTTCTGGGTCTCGCGCGACAAGGCCAGCAGTGAGTACCTCGAGCAGATGGGCGCCTTCATCACCTGGCTGGTGCTGGACGTGACGCCGGCCTCCATCGACTGGAAGAAGGACATCCTGCTCGGCTATGTCGAGCCCGACCAGCACGGCGAGCTCAAGACCCGCCAGGAGCTGGAGGCGGCGCGGCTGAAGCGCATCAACGCCAGCACCTTCTTCATGCCGCAGCAGCTGGTGCCCAGCGAGGACACCCAGACCGTCGTCGTCCGCGGCCGGCTGCGCACGCTGGTCAACGGCCTGGAAACGGCCAACGACGCCAAGGCCTACGAGGTGGGCTTCACGTACAGCGGCGGCCGGATGCACCTGAAGACCTTCAAGGAGGTGACCCATGCAGCGCCGTGACTCCCGGCCGCAGCGCCGTCGCCACGCTGCACCAACAGCGACGGTGGCCATGGCGCCAGGTTCTCAGACACCCCGCTGGTTCCGCTCGATCGCCGCATGGGCGGCCGTGACATGCCTGCTCGCAGCGGCAGCGCCGGCAACCGCGCTGCAGGTGCTGGACGCCCGCGACGGCGTGGCCGTCGAGGCCGTACTGTCGATCAAGGAACCCACGCGCATCCGCATCGACGGCGCCGCGATCACGGACGTGTTCGGCAACATCCATTCCAGCAACTGCGGCCCCGCCGCGCCTTCCTCCAGCAGCAGCAACGGGGCGCCTCCGGCTGCCGCGTTGCCGGCCGTGAACCCCGCGGGGGAGATCGTGCTGGAGTGCGACCGCGACAAGGGCGAGATCTACATCCGCCCGGTCGGCGACTCGCCCAAGCCGGTCAACCTGTTCATCTCGTCGGCGCACGCCACCTACACGCTGGTGCTGCGCAAGGCGGACACCCCGGCCGACACCATCGTCATCCGCGACCCCGGCCAACGGGCACTGCAGGCGATGCAGTCACCGACCGGCGCCGCGGGCTCGCAGACACCGCTGGGCACCGCCCCCAACCACATCCGGGGGCTGAAGACGCTGCTCCTGGCGATGGCGTCCGACCGCGTGCCGCCCGACATCCGTGTGGACGAGCTCAACCAGCCCATCCAGCTCTGGGCTGAAGCCAGGTTCTCGCTGATGCGGCGCTACGAGGGCCGGGGTCTGGTGGGTGAGAGGTACCTGCTGCAGAACGTGAGCCAGGCCGTGATGGTGCTGGCGGAGCAGGAGTTCGACCGACCCGACAGC
>NZ_JAYREK010000073.1:0-2435 GCF_041908905.1 Zoogloea sp. | reverse complement strand
CCTCCGTCATCGGCATCACCTATGACGCCCAGGGCCGCCCCCAGCGCGTCGACGAGACCGTGGCCGGCCTCCCCCGGCAGACCACGCTCACCTACAACAGCGACGGGACCGTGGCCACCATCGTGAGCACCTTCGCGGGAGTCACCCGCACCGAAACCTACAGCTACGCCGGCGGCCGAGTGACCGGCATGAATGCAACCGAGATCTGACACATGAGTGGCTTCGATCCCCTTACCCATGCCGCGGCCCGAGAGGCCCGGCCGCCGTCCGGCGCGCTGATGCCCGCGCTGCAGGTCGACCCGTCCGTCCTGCCCCCCGGCTGGTGCCAGCTGGACGGCTCGCTGGTGTCCCGCGAGGCCTACCCGGATGCGGCCAAGATCGTGGGCGATGTGCGCTTCTTCAACAGCGCCCCGACCGAGGCGACCACGGACGTGGCCATGCGCGCTGGCGTGCAGAGCGTAGGCCAGATGAAGTACCTGGCCTTCGGCAGCACCTTCATCGCGGCAGGCCTCAGCTCCGGCACGGGCGTCACGGACATCACGGCCTACCGGCTGTGGCGCTCGTCGGACGCGGGCGCCAACTGGCAGGCCGTCGACCTGCCGGCGATGCCCTCCGCAGCCAATCAATGGCGCGCCGAGTCGCTGGAGTGGTTCGGCGCCGGACGTGTCCTGCTGGTGCTGGTCGGCGTCACCGCGGCGAATCGGTACTCCATCGTCACGACCATCTCCAACGACTCCGGGCAGACGTGGAGCGCTCCGAAGGAACTGGTCGGGGTGGCATCTGGCTATGTGACCCTGGACTCCGTGTCGGCCGACGCCGAGATGGTGGCCAGCGGGACGGGCTACTACTACGTCGGCGTCCAGATCAACCAGGCCTCGCCTGCCTCCGCGGGCCTGTATGCATTGAACCCCACCAACAACACCGTCTCCTCGCTGGCCATCCCCTCCGATGGCACCTCGGCCCAGCGCTGCAGGGTAGTCGGCGGTCGAGTGACCGGGGCGGGCGTGAGCGAGGTCCACTACGCGGTGTTCGGGAGCGGCGCGTGGGCGCTCAGCAAGGCCACCTTCAACGGTGCCGCCCTCAACTCAAACGGTCCGTCCACGCTCGCACTTACCCCCATCGGATCCATCTATGGCATGCGTCAATACTTGACCAAGGGCGGGGATGGTAGCTACTACTGGGTCTTCAGCGCCGCCGCGGTCATGAAGATGCCGGCCAACTGGGCGGGCCTGCCACTGCAGGTCCATACCGGCCACGACAACACGGGCTGGCGGCTGCTCACGAACACCTTGGGTAATGCGACCACGGGCCAGCGCTATGACTGCAACACGGGCGTGGCCAGCGTGATCGGCGGGCTGAATGCGGGACGCGGCAAGGTGGGCACGCTGCATGGACTGACGGATCGCGCCTGGTCCGAGGCCGTGGTCATCGACAAGACGCCGTCCAATGACCGGCACTTCGTGCACGTGGTCGGTGTGAGCGGCTCCTTCGCGGTGCGGACCACGCGAGCGGCCGACAACTTCGTGGGCGGCCTCCCGGACTCGCCGGACAACGCCAGGTTCCTGCCGTATCCCTCGACCAGCTGCAACTGGTACGACCCGGCGGCCGGACAGCTCAAGGTCGTCGACTTCGTGGCGGGCACGCCAGCGAAGCTGCGGGTGCGCACCTATGCCCTGGCCAACGACTACGCCACCTATGCCCACCTCCCCTATCTCCCGGGCCTGATGGCTCGCCTGCGCTAAGAAAGTCCTTCATGACCAACCTCTTCGAGCTGGGAGCCGGCGGCTATTGGACCGGCCGCACTCGCCAGCAGCCTGATGACTCCGTCGTGCCCTCGGGCTGGACCGCCCGCCAGCCGCCCGCGAAGATCCCCGCGGGCCAGTACGCTGTCCTGACGCTCGCCGGCTGGCGCCTCACCCATGTGGCGCCGCCAGCCTACGAGGCGCCCGCCCAGGCCTTCCGCCCTGAGCTGGCCATCACGCAGATCACGGCCGACGCCGAGCACCAGGTGCACACCGTCGTCCATGGCATGGCGGAGGTGACGTGCCCGGCCGGCACGGAGCTGACCTTCATCGCAGAGCTGCGCGGGCCGGACGGCAAGGTGCTGCCGCTCACCGACCGCTTCCGCATGCCGGTCCGCTCGCGCGACGGCCGCGAGCGCGTCGTGCTGGCCGACATGGCCGACGGCATCGTCACCATCCGCGTGCCCCTGCGCGAGTCGGGTGTCTGGTCGACCACCGAGGCCGCGGTGAACTCCGCGCTGCCCGCCGGCTTCCAGATGCAGTTCGCCGGCGTGACGGTCTTCGCAGTGGAGGCGTGATGAAGGCTCGCATCGTCTTATGGCTGCTGCAGGTGCTCATCGCGCTGGACCAGCTCGCCAACGCGCTGCTCTTCTTCGGCTGGGCCGACGAGACCATCAGCGCACGCAGCTGGCG
>NZ_JAYREK010000072.1:0-2450 GCF_041908905.1 Zoogloea sp. | reverse complement strand
CCTCCAGGAAATCGTTCCCGGTGTCCAGAGCAAACAGCGCGCCACCCCGCCCAGCAGCCGGTCGTCGCACTGCAACAATTTGTAACGGACCGGAAAAAACCGCGATATAATGCGAACTGTTCTCGTTATGATTCGGACCTTCGATGACACCCGCCATCGCCCCGGCTCCCCGCCAAGGCACCGGAATGCCCGCCACGCCGTACCTCGCCTCCCCACGCTTTTCCCCGGCGGGAATCGCCGGCATCGTCGCCGCGCACGTTGGCGTCCTGGCCCTGCTGGCCACGCTGGAAGTGGTTCCGCTGCCGGCGCCGCTGGCCACCCTGATGGTCGACATCATCCAGCCGGCCCCGCCGCCGCCCGCCCCGGAAATCACCCCGCCCAAACCGCAGCCGCTCGAGCGCAAGCCGCAACCGCGCCCCAAGCCGGTACCGCGGGAGCAGCCCCGGATGCTCGCCGCGCAGAGCGACGCCCCGAGCAGCGCGCCCGAGGTGCCGGTGATCAAGGAAACGCCGCCGCCCGCCCCCCCGGCGCCCCCCGCGCCGGCGGCCCCGGCGCCGGTCACCCAGGCCCGCTTCGACGCCGACTACCTGCAGAACCCCGCCCCCGCCTACCCGGCGCTGTCCCGGCGCATGGGCGAGGAGGGCAAGGTGATCCTGCGCGTCTTCGTCGAACCGAGCGGCCGCCCCAGCCAGATCGAGCTGAAGGCCAGCAGCGGCTCGCCGCGTCTCGACCAGGCCGCGCAGGACGCCGTCTGGCGCTGGAAATTCGTTCCCGCCCGCCGGGGCGACGAAACCATCGCCGCCTGGGTCCTGGTCCCCATCGTTTTCAATCTGAGGAGTTGAAGTAGTCATGGAAAACCCCATGGGCTTTGCCCACTTCCTGAGCAACGCCGACGGCGTTGCCCGCTTCGTGCTGGGCCTGATGCTGGTTGCCTCGATCGGCACCTGGTACCTGATCGTCACCAAGGGCATCCGCGTCCTGCGCATGCGCCGCCGCAGCGAAGCCTTCCTCACCGCCTTCTGGGAGGCCCCCAACCTCGAGGCCGTCGCCTCCAGCATCCGCGAGAACGGCACCACCGAGCCCTTCTCGCACCTCGTGCACCACGGCTTCACCGCCATCGAGCAGCACAACCGCCGCAAGAGCGGCTGCGAGTGCAACACCGCCGGCCTGATCAATTCCGGCGCGCCCGACGACCTGCTCACGCGCGCCCTCAAGCGCGCCATCGACGAGGATCGCAGCCACCTCGAATTCGGCCAGACCTTCCTCGCCACGGTCGCCTCGGCGGCACCCTTCATCGGCCTGTTCGGCACCGTCTGGGGGATCTACCACGCCCTGATCGCCATCGGCCTCTCCGGCCAGGGCACGCTCGACAAGGTCGCCGGCCCGGTCGGCGAGGCGCTGATCATGACCGCCATCGGCCTCGCCGTGGCGATCCCCGCCGCCATCGGCTACAACGCCTTCGCGCGCGCCAACCGCAACACCCTGTCGCGCCTGAACTCCTTCGCCTACGACGTGTTCGCCTTCCTCGCCACCGGCGTCAAGACCTCGCCGATGCTCACCGACGCCCGCGCCACCAGCGAGCGGGTGATCGCCCTGGCGCGCGGACAGGGCAGCGGCGCCGAGACGGAAAACCGCGGCGGCCATCCCGGCCTCGCGGTGCGCTGAGGAGAACGCGATGGCCTTCGCCAGCATGGACTCCGGCGACGACAACGAACCGCTCGCCGAAATCAACATGGTGCCGCTGATCGACGTGATGCTGGTGCTGCTGATCATCTTCATGGTCACCGCGCCGCTGCTCACGCACGCGGTGAAGATCGACCTGCCCAAGGCCTCCTCGGCGGCCAACCTGACCAAGCCGGAAAACGTGCAGCTGGCCATCGACGCCGGCGCGCAGGTGTTCTGGAACGGCGAGGCGGTTGACGCCGCGCAGCTCGCCGAGCGCCTGAAGGCCGCCTCGGCGATGCAGCCGCAGCCCGAGCTGCACATCCGCGCCGAGCGCACGACGCCGTACGAGAAGGTCGCCCAGGTGATGAGCGAGGCAGCGCGCCAGGGACTGGTGCGGATCGGCTTCGTCACCGATCCGTCGCGGGCACCGTAGGTCTCCTGTCCGTCAGCCCGCCCACCCGCCAGACAATCAATCCAGGGAGAAAAACATGAACAGCCGTCTCAAGCCCGTTGTCGCCGCCGTCCTGCTGGCCCTCGCCGCCCTTCCGGCGGGCGCCGCCGACAAGACGCTGGGCGAAGTCGAGGTCAAGGGCACGCCGCAGGCCAAGCCGCAATCGCGCCTGCGCGACGAGATCATCGCCACCGAGTCGGTCTCGGAAGCCGACATCCGCAAGACCAACGCGGCCACGCTCAACGAGGCCATCGACAACAACCCCGGCGTCTCGGTCCAGACGGAGTGTTCGATCTGCAACGTGCGCAACGTCACGCTGAACAACCTGCCCGGC
>NZ_JAYREK010000071.1:0-2524 GCF_041908905.1 Zoogloea sp. | reverse complement strand
TCGCGGAGGCGAGCCAGGAGCAGAGCGGCGGGATCGAGCAGGTGACGCAGGCGGTGGGCCAGATGGACGAGGTCACCCAGCAGAACGCGGCCCTGGTCGAGGAGGCCGCTGCGGCGGCCGAGAGTCTGCAGGAGCAGTCCCGCGCCCTCGTCCAGTCCGTCTCCCTGTTCCACCTCGGCGGCGCTGCCGCCGCGCGGCGGGTCGGATCTCCGTCGGCTCCGGCAGCCCGGGGCGCCGTCTTGCCCGCGCCGCCGCCGAAGACCGTAAAGATTGGCGCCCCCCTGCCGAAGATCAAAGCACACAGGGCGTCGAACCTCGCCGAGGACGAGTGGGAAGAATTCTGAACGTGCGTCGCCGCCATCAAATCTGAAGCACCCAGGCTGGGAACCCGCAGGCCCGCGATGGCGTGCCTCAGGTGAAGGTCAGGTCCCGAAGGAAGAACAAATGAAAATCAACTTGCCGGTAACCCAGCACGAAATCGAGCTTCAGGAGCACACCCTGATTGTCTCGAAGACCGATCTGAAGGGGCAGATCACCTACATCAACCGCGACTTCCTGCAGATCAGCGGGTTCGCCGAGGATGAGCTGATCGGCAAGGCGCACAACATCGTGCGCCACCCCGACATGCCCGTGGAGGCCTTCGAGGACTTCTGGCGCTCCCTGAAGGCGGGGCGTCCGTGGGTCGGGCTGGTGAAGAACCGTTGCAAGAACGGTGATTTCTACTGGGTCGAGGCGCATGCTGCGCCGATCGTCGAGAACGGGCAGGTCACCGGCTACATGTCGGTGCGTCGCAAGGCGAAGAAGGCTGACATCCAGGCGGCCGAGGCCGCCTATGCCCTGTTCCGCGAGGGCAAGGCCGGCGGCCTGATGATCCGTGACGGCAAGGTCGTCAAGGGCGGGCTGGTCGGTGCCATCCAGGGTGGGTTGGCCAGCCTGAAGGTCCGCAACGCGCTGCTGTTCGCGATGATGACGCTGGCGGCGGTCGTCGTGGTCCAGGGCTACATGGGCATCACCAAGGTCGGCAACGCCCACGACGCGACGGAAAGCCTGTATCAGCAGCGCCTCAAGCCGGCGGTCACGCTGGCCGACATCGCCGCGGCCCAGGGCGAGCTGCGCTCCCAGCTTCTGATGGCCCTGCAGCACGCCCCCGAGAACCCGGCCAGCAAGCTCCATGATCACCCCCTGACCGTCCACCTGGAGGCCATCGACAAATCCGCCGCCGATGCGGAACGCTTGCGCAAGGCCTACGCCACCGAGGCCGACGTCTCGGCCCCCGAGCACCAGGCTCTTTTCGCAGGCTTCTCCGAAGCCGGCCAGGCCCTGACCGGAGGCGCCCTCAAGCAGGCCCGCGAGGCCCTGGTGGAGGGGCGTTTCGACGACGCCGGCAAACTCGTCGCGGCGGAGTTCGACCCGCGCTTCAAGGCTGCCGCGGAAGGTGTCCGCAAGCTGCAGGCGCATCAGCTTGAGCAGGCGGAGGTCCAGAGCCAGCATGAAGGGGCGATCTTCCGCGAGACGGTGATGCTGACCATCGCCGGTGTGCTGATTGCGGCGGTGCTTGCCATTGCGCTGACCTGGTTCCTCGTGCGCCGCATCGGCGCCCCGCTGCAGGCCGCCATCGCCGCCTTCCAGCAGATCGCCCAGGGCAACTTCCGGACGAAGGTCGAGATCGGCCGGCGTGACGAGCTCGGGCTGGTGCTCGACGGGCTTGAGTCGATGCAGACCCGTCTCGGCTTCGACGTCGCCGAGGCGCGCCTCGTCGCCGACGAGATGGCCCAGATCAAGGTTGGCCTGGACACCGTCGAGACCAACGTGCGCATCGCCGATGCGACTGGCCGGGTGATCTACGCCAACCCGGCGCTCCTCAAGACGATCCGCGGCATCGAGAGCGAGATCCGCCGCAACGTGCCGGATTTCAGCGCCGACAACTTCGTCGGCAGCAGCATTGGCCGGCTGTACGCCGACCCCGACGCCGCGCTGGCCCGGCTGGCCAGCCTGAGCACCGTGGCGCGCACGCAGATGGAGATCGGCGGGCGGACCTTCGACGTCGTCACCAGCCCCATCATCGGGGCGAGCGGCGAGCGCCTCGGCTCGGTGGGTGAATGGCGCGACCGGACGGATGAACTGGCCGCCGAGCGGGAAATCAACGCGATGGTGCTGGCGGCCGCCGACGGCGACTTCTCGACCCGGGTGACCACCGAAGGCAAGAGCGGCTTCTTCCACGACATGGCCGTCGGCATGAACCGCCTGATGGAAGGCATCGCCGGCAGCCTGCACGACCTGGCCCGGGTGCTCAACGCGATCGCGCGCGGCGACCTGACGGAGAAGATCACGGCGGAGTACGGCGGCACCTTCGGCCAGCTGAAGGACGACACGAACACGACGGTGGAGCGTCTGCGTGAGGTGGTGGGGCAGATCAAGGAGGCGTCGGAGTCGATCAACACGGCGGCGCAGGAGATCGCGGCGGGCAACGCCGACCTGTCGGCGCGGACCGAAGAGCAGGCGAGCAGCCTGGAAGAGACGGCCA
>NZ_JAYREK010000070.1:0-3260 GCF_041908905.1 Zoogloea sp. | reverse complement strand
CACCCGCACCGAAACCTACAGCTACGCCGGCGGCCGAGTGACCGGCATGAATGCAACCGAGATCTGACACATGAGTGGCTTCGATCCCCTTACCCATGCCGCGGCCCGAGAGGCCCGGCCGCCGGCCGGCGCGCTGATGCCCGCGATGCAGGTCGACCCGTCCGTCCTGACCCCCGGCTGGTGCCAGCTGGACGGCTCGCTGGTGTCCCGCGAGGCCTACCCGGATGCAGCCAAGATCGTGGGCGACGTGCGCTTCTTCAACAGCGCCCCGACCGAGGCGACCACGGACCTAACCATGCGCGCGGGCGTGCAGAGCGTTTCCAATCTGAAGTACCTCGCCTTCGGCAGCACCTTCATCGCGGCAGGCCTCAGCACCGGCACAGGCGTCACGGACATCACGGCCTATCGGCTGTGGCGCTCGGCGGACGCAGGAGCGAATTGGCAGGCCGTCGACCTGCCGGCGATGCCCTCCGCAGCCAACCAATGGCGCGCCGAGTCGCTGGAGTGGTTCGGCGCCGGACGAGTCCTGCTGGTGCTGGTCGGCGTCACCGCGGCGAATCGGTACTCCATCGTCACGACCTTCTCCAACGACTCCGGGCAGACCTGGAGCGCGCCGAAGGAACTGATCGGCGTGGCATCTGGCTATGTGACCCTGGACTCCGTGTCGGCCGACGCCGAGATGGTGGCCAGCGGGACGGGCTACTACTACGTCGGCGTCCAGAACAACCAGGCCTCGCCTGCCTCCGCGGTCTTGTGTGCGATCAACACCGCCAACAACACCGTCTCCTCGCTGCCCATTGCCTCCGACGGCGCCTCAGCTCAGCGCTGCAGAGTGGTCGGCGGTCGAGTGACCGGGGCTGGCGTAAGCGAGGTCCACTACGCGGTGTTCGGCAGTGGCGCCTGGGGCCTCAACAAGGCCACTTTCAACGGGGCTGCCTTCAGCGGGAGCGGCGCATCCTCGCTCGCACCTACCCCCATCGCGTCCATCTATGGCATGCGCCAGTTCCTGACCAAAGGCGGAGACGGCAGCTATTACTGGGTCTTCAGCGCCGCCGCGGTCATGAAGATGCCGGTCAACTGGGCTGGCGTGCCCCTGCAGGTCCATACCGGCCACGACAACACGGGCTGGCGCTTGCTGACCAACACGCTGGCCAACGCGACCACGGGCCAGCGCTACGACTGCAACACGGGCGTGGCCAGCGTGATCGGCGGGCTGAATGCGGGACGCGGCAAGGTGGGGACTCTGCACGGGCTGACGGATCGCGCCTGGTCCGAGGCCGTGGTCATCGACAAGACGCCGTCCAACGACCGGCATTTCGTGCACGTGGTCGGTGTGAGCGGCTCCTTCGCGGTGCGGACCACGCGAGCGGCCGACAACTTCGTGGGCGGCCTCACGGACTCGCCGGACAACGTCAGGTTCCTGCCCTACCCCTCGGCCAGCTGCAACTGGTACGACTCGGCGGCCGGCCAGCTCAAGGCCGTGGACTTCGTGGCGGGCACGCCAGCGAAGCTGCGGGTGCGCACCTATGCCCTGGCCAACGACTACGCCACCTATGCCCACCTCCCCTATCTCCCGGGCCTGATGGCTCGCCTGCGCTAAGAAAGTTCCTCATGACCAACCTCTTCGAGCTGGGAGCCGGCGGCTATTGGACCGGCCGCACTCGCCAGCAGCCTGATGACTCCGTCGTGCCCTCGGGCTGGACCGCCCGCCAGCCGCCCGCGAAGATCCCCGCGGGCCAGTACGCTGTCCTGACGCTCGCCGGCTGGCGCCTCACCCATGTGGCGCCGCCAGCCTACGAGGCGCCAGCCCGGTCCATCCGCCCCGAGCTGGCCATCACGCAGATCACGGCCGACGCCGAGCACCAGATGCACACCGTCGTCCATGGCCTAGCGGAGGTGACGTGCCCGGCCGGCACCGAGCTGACTTTCATCGCAGAGCTGCGCGGGCCGGACGGCAAGGTGCTGCCACTCACCGACCGCTTCCGCATGCCGGTCCGCTCTCGCGACGGCCGCGAGCGCGTCGTGCTGGCCGACATGACCGACGGCATCGTGACTATCCGCGTGCCCCTGCGCGAGTCGGGCGTCTGGTCGACCACCGAGGCCGCAGTGAACTCCGCGCTGCCCAACGGTTTCCAGATGCAGTTCGCCGGCGTGACGGTCTTCGCGGTGGAGGCGTGATGAAGGCTCGCATCGTCTTCTGGCTGCTGCAGGTGCTCATCGCGCTGGACCAGCTCGCCAACGCGCTGCTCTTCTTCGGCTGGGCCGACGAGACCATCAGCGCACGCAGCTGGCGCCAGCGTGAGCAGTGGCAGTGGCGCGTGGCGCGCTGCGCCATCGACTGGCTGTTTGCATTGCTCGGCGACAGCAACCACTGCGAAGGTGCCTACAAATCCGAGCAGCAGCGCAGCCAGCTGCCTGGCGAGCTGCGCTGAGCCGTTGCCTCCATCTGAACCGGCGCCGGCGCGGCGCCACAGCCCCCAATGTTCAACGCGAATCCCATCATTCCCTGGCTGGGCGGAAAGCGCCGCCTGGCCGACCGTCTCATCCCCCTGTTCCCCCAGCATGAGTGCTACGTCGAGGTCTTCTGCGGCGGCGCAGCGCTCTACTTCCTCCGGCCCATGCCTGCGCGCACCGAGGTGCTCAACGACATCAACGGCGACCTGGTCAACCTGTACCGCGTGGTCCAGCATCACCTCGAGGAGTTCGTGCGCCAGTTCAAGTGGGCCATCAGCAGCCGCGAGGTGTTCAAGTGGCAGCAGATGGCCAGGCCGGAGACGCTGACCGACATCCAACGCGCCGCGCGCTTCTACTACCTGCAGCAGCACGCCTTCGGCGGCCGCGTGGCTGGCCAGACCTTCGGCACGGCCACGACGGGCCCGGCGATCAACCTGTGCAGGATCGAGGAGCAGCTCAGCGCGGCCCATCTGCGCCTGGCTGGCACCTACGTTGAGAACCTGCCCTGGCTCGATGTCATGCAGCGCTACGACCGCGCGCACACCTTCTTCTATGCCGACCCGCCCTACTGGGACACGGAAGGCTATGGCGTTGACTTCGGCTTCGAGCAGTACGAGCAGCTGGCCGCCTTCATGCGCAGCTGCAAGGGCAAGGTCATGGTCAGCATCAACGACCACCCGGATATCCGGCGCTGCTTCGACGGCTTCTGGATGGAAGGGCTCGACATCCGCTACTCGGTCGGCAACGCGCGGGACCAGGCCGAGCGGCCGGCTTCGGGCGAGCTGGTGATCACGAACTGGGAACCG
>NZ_JAYREK010000069.1:0-4261 GCF_041908905.1 Zoogloea sp. | reverse complement strand
TCGAGTACAGCGAGATCAGCACCTCGGCCATGCGGTCGTCGGCACCCGACTGCGGCATCAGCTCGAGCATGAAGCCCAGGCTGTCGCGGTTGACGAAGAGCTTCTCGTCGGCGAGGTAGGCCGAGTACGGCAGCCAGGACGCGAACTGTTCGACCGGCGTGTCGGGAGGCGAGCCCAGGCCCAGCCAGCCCAGGCTGCCATGGCCGGGGCGGCTCCCGCCGGGACGGGCGGCGGATCGGATCGAATCGGACAGGGCGAACGGAGTGGGCATGGTGTGTGCCTCGCAGGGAATACCGGATGAGGTGCCAGGTCAGTCGTTGGGTTCGTTGCCACGAGGATCGACGGGCATCTGCGGCCGGCCCGCCGGAGGTGTCAGGCCGGGCAGGGACAGCGAACCACTCGGTTGATCTGCCCGACCCGACTGGTTCGATGTCCTGGGGTCGCGCGCCTCGGTGGCGCCGCCTGCAGGACGTCCGGATGTGGGCGGCGGAGGCCGCAGGGGCGCGTAGGCATCGCGGATCTGCCGCTGCGCGTGCTCGACGAGCCACTGGCCGTCGTCGACCCGGACGTAGACGTAGCCCTGGTCGTGGAGGTCGCGATCGGCGTCTTCCCAGGGCTTGAACCAGAGCCGCAGGATGCGGGCCGACGACCGGAGCGGCATGGCCGTGGGCGAGGGCGGCGCCGATGGCGACACGGCCATGCGGGAGGCTGCCGCGCCTGCAGCGCCCGCTGCGGCTGCGCCGGTGATGCCCTCCGTCGCGCGCGGAGCTTGCGGCGTGCCTGGGCTGGCACCGGCCGTTCGCCGCTGACTCGGCAGGTTGTTCTGAACGGCATTGGCGTAGGTGCCGGAGACGGAGTCGCAGGTCACGCCGTCCGGGGCCTTGCAGGCATAGCTGGAGCTGCCGCTGAGACCGCTCATGCTCATGCAGCCGCTCAGCATCCAGGCCAGCAGCACCGACGCCGCGGCCAGTCCGGTGGCTGGGGCAGCACGCGCTGTCGGAGCTGCGTGGAGCACGACGGCGGGCTTCTTCATGGCTTGCCCCCCGCCTCCTTCGACACCTGCTGGAGGCGAGCGAGCAGCACGGTCCGGTCGACGTAGCCGTCGGTTCGGGTTCCGTCCGCCCAGACCAGGGTGGGTGTGCCCTGGACGGCGAGGCGTTGCGCGAGCGCGAGGTTGCGGTCGAGCGGGTTGTCGCACTCCGGGGCACGCGGGGCTGCCGGGTCGCCCGCCGGCCTGAGCAACGAGGTGTCGCCCTGCAGCATGAACTGGTGCCAGGCCTTCTCGCGGTCCGCCGCGCACCAGATCGAGACCGGGCGCGCGCGGCCCTGGAAGGGCACCAGGAAGGTATAGATCGTCACGTCGTCCAGGACGGCCAGCTCGGGCTCAAGCCGGCGGCAGAACGAGCAACCCGGGTCGCTGAAGACGGCGATGCGACGGTGCTCGTTGCCGCCGCTGCCTCGCACGGTCTTGATCGCGTCGGCCAGCGGCAGCTGGTCGAAGGCGATGGGTACGTCGGGAGCCGGCATCCTGTCGGCCTGCGCCGAGGGAAGGCCCGCGCCGGGCGCCTGACCGGCCTGCGCAGCGACGGTGGCCGCGCGAGCCAGTCTGGGGCCGGTGAGGTCCTGCATGGTCTGGGTGTCGAAGACCCGGCCGAAGATGAAGTAGCGCGGATTCCGCGGCGACACGTAGGCCACGTTGCTGTTCATCCAGACCTCGTACAGGCCGGCCACGGGCGAGCGCTGCACCTGCGTGAACTGGGTGCCGGGGTGTGCCTTGCGCAGTGCGGCCAGCAGCCGAGCCTCATCCGAGGCGGCGGCGCCGGCGTGACCTGCGGCAACGGCCGCCAGACCGGCGACGACCCAGGCCGCGGGCCGGTGGCGCAGGCCGGCAGCACGCGGGGCAGGGGAGGGAAACGCAAAGCCTGGCGAGGGCTTGTCAGTCGTTGGCATCGTCGGAGACCTCCGGGTTGCTCGGTCGGACTGCAAGGGGCGCGGCGGCAGCGGCGCTCATCGGCACGTCGATGCGGACGCCCTTGGTGATGACGACATCGATCTCACGGCCGGCGTCGACCTCGATCACGGGAAAGGTGTTTTCCGCCAGCTTGATGTAGTACTGGGCGAGCCGGTCGAGCGCGCGGCCGACGCCGGTGCCGAGCCCAGCCCGGTAGGCGTCGGCACCCGAGGCGCTGGTGATCGTTCCCAGCGGTGAGGTGCTGACGTTGGTGGATGAGGTGGCGAGGCCCTGGCCGATGCCGCTGACCACGCCGGCCAGCAGGGCGTTGGCCAGCATCTGGCCCTGCTTGGTGACCAGCCGGCCGCGCATGCCGACCTTGCCGTCCTCGCCGTAGACGCTGCCCTGGATCTTCACTTCCAGGGTCGCGCCGTCGGCGCGGACACACGAGAGGTTCTCGGTGCGGAGGTAGGCCCGTTCGGAGCTGATGTCGCCGTAGCCAGCCGCGATGACGAAGCACTCGCGGTACTCGCCACGGAAGCGGTTGGGCAGCACCGCGTTGTCCGACAGGCGGATCAGCACAGGGTGGGGGTTGGACTGCGCCTGCCCGCCGGTGGGTGCATCCAGTCCGCCGAGCAGCGTGCCGCGCGTGAAGCTCACCGGCAGCCAGGTCGACACCGTCCGAGGCTCGGCCGCCGGTGAGCCGGCGCGCTCCGAAGTGCTGCCGCTCGTGCCGGGGACGCCTTGCATGCTGCGATCCACCAGCGTGACGCGGCTGATCGCAGGTGCCACCGGCGCCGCCGGTGCGGGGTCGGCCGTCGGCAGCCCCGGCATGCCCGCCGGCAACTGTCGGCCGGCTGTGCCCGGGCCGTAGGTCGAAGGGAGCGGCAGGCTGGCCGCCGGCGGCAGCCCGGTCGGCGTCGTGCCGGCCGACACCGACGGCAAGGCAGGTGGGAGTGGTGCAGGCACGGGCGGAACCGGGGCTGCAGCGGGCGCCGGAGCGGCGGCGCCCTGAGCCGCCTGCGTCACCGAGGTCAGGCGCTGTTCCAGTTCCGCGAATCGCTGCATCGTGCGGGCCTCGAAGGCCTGGCGGTCGCGGTTGAGCCGGGTCTGCTCCTCGCGCTCGCTCTCGTACTGGGCGAGCTTGCTGCCTGCGGTGCCTACCCACTGGTCCACCGGGTTGACCTGCTGGCCGGGCGGCATGACGCCGATGTTGGTGACCGGCCCCGGCGCGCCGGCGGCGGGCTTGCGAGAGCCCGACGACGAGCCGGTGTCCGTGGACGCGAAGATCAGCCACAGCAGGCCCACGCCGGCGGCCACGATCACGCCCAGCAGCGCGAACTGGCGCTGGCGCGGCGTCATCCGCTCGGCCAGATGCGCGCCGAGGCGGGTGGCCGACTGGCGAAGGGCGGCTGCGGAGGGTGGCAGGGGCGACACCATCACTGGCCTCCGCGGCGGATGACGAAGACGTTGGTGGTCTCGCCCGGGCGCAGGTTGTGGTGCTCGACAGCCACGGCCAGCACCTGTCCACCCGAGGGGCTGTCGGGTCGGTCGAACTCCTGCTCCGCCAGCACCATCACGGCCTGGCTCACGTTCTGCAGCAGGTACCTCTCACCCACCAGACCCCGGCCCTCGTAGCGCCGCATCAGCGAGAACCTGGCTTCCGCCCAGAGCTGGATGGGCTGGTTGAGCTCGTCCACACGGATGTCGGGCGGTACGCGGTCGGACGCCATCACCAGGAGCAGCGTCTTCATCCCCCGGATGTGGTTGGGGGCGGTGCCCAGCTGTGTCTGCGAGCCCGCGGTGCCGGTCGGGGACTGCATCGCCTGCAGTGCCCGTTGGCCGGGGTCGCGGATGACGATGGTGTCGGCCGGGGTGTCTGCCTTGCGCAGCACCAGCGTGTAGGTGGCGTGCGCCGACGAGATGAACAGGTTGACCGGCTTGGGCGAGTCGCCGACCGGGCGGATGTAGATCTCGCCCTTGTCGCGGTCGCACTCCAGCACGATCTCCCCCGCGGGGTTCACGGCCGGCAAGGCGGCAGCGGGTGGGGCACCGTTGCTGCCGCTGGAAGACGGCGCGGCGGGGCTGCAGTTGCTGGAGTGGATGTTGCCGAACACGTCCGTGATCGGCGCGCCGTCGATGCGGATGCGCGTGGGCTCCTTGATCGACAGCACGGCCTCGACGGCCACGCCGTCGCGGGCGTCCAGCACCTGCAGCGCGTTGGCCGGCGCTGCGGCTGCGAGCAGGCTTGTCACGGCCGCCCATGCGGCGACCGAGCGGAACCAGCGGGGAGTCAGGCAACCGCACGCC
>NZ_JAYREK010000068.1:0-4379 GCF_041908905.1 Zoogloea sp. | reverse complement strand
TGACGAGACGTTCGGGTGGGCGCAGCCTGCCGGAGTTCGTTGAACGATTGCGGACTTGCCTGCCGGGCTGGAAGGGCTCCTTCCAACTTGCGCAGACGCCCAAGGTGTTTTGCGAGCTCGATGAGTGGATTCGCCACCAGCTGCGTGCGATGCAGCTCAAGCACTGGCGTCGGGGCACGACGATGTATCGGGAATTGAAGGCGCTGGGTGCTTCGGAAACGGACGCTCGGCAGGTGGCAGCGAACAGTCGGAGGTGGTGGCGTAACAGCCGCTTTCTGCTGAAGCGCGCGCTGCCCGTTGCCTGCTTTGATCGGCTTGGTGTGCCCCGGCTCTCATAACCTCAACGACTCGAACCGCTCAGGTAGCGGACCCGCATGCCGGGTGGTGTGGGAGGGGAACGGTCAGGTACGCTGGCCGCCCCTGTCCCGATCCGCCTGCTCCGCGATGGCGCAAAAAAACGGCGCCGCAGGGGCGCCGTCCGGGCGGTGGGAAGGTCTTTCGACTCAGCCGGCCGCGAACATCGGGGTGCCTTCGACCAGGGTGTGATGCACCCGGCCCGGTAGCTCGAGCCCCAGGAAGGGGGTGTTCTTGCCCTGGCTCCTGAGGGTGTTGCGGCTGACGACCTGATGGGCGTCGGGGTCGAAGATGCAGATGTCGGCGCGGGCGCCCACCGACAGGTGGCCGCCCTTGGCGATGCCGGCGATCCGCGCGGCGTCGGAGGTGATCCGGGCCAGCGCGTCGATCAGCGGCAGCTTGTGCTCGGCGGCCCACTTGAGGGTGAGCGGGAGCAGCAGCTCGAGGCCGGTGGTACCGGGCTCGGATTCGCTGAACGGGGCCTGCTTGGCGTCGTCGTCCACCGGGGTGTGGTCGGAGCAGATGGCGTTGATGCGGCCGTCGGCGACGGCCTTGGCCAGCGCGATGCGGTCGCGCTGGGTGCGCAGCGGCGGCATGACGTGGCAGTGGGGGTTGAAGTACCCGATGTCGAGGTCGCACAGGTGCAGGTGGTGGATCGCCACGTCGCAGGTGACGTCCACGCCGTCGGCGCGGGCCTGCTCGATCAGCGCCAGGCTGTCGGCGGACGACAGGCGGGTGATGTGCAGGCGGGCGCCGGTGAGGCGGGCCATCTGCAGGTAGGTGAACAGCGCGATGATCTCGGAGCTGGTCGGGATGCCCGGCAGGCCGAGGCGCGAGGCCACCTCGCCGTCGTGGGCGACGCCGCCGCGGGCCAGGTGCGGGTCGATCGGCTGCAGCCAGACGCGGAAGCCGAAGGTGGCGGCATACTGCATCGCGCGGCTCAGCACGCGGGTGTCGAGGATCGGGGTGTTGGCCTGGCTGAAGGCGACGCAGCCGGCCTCGACCAGCTCGGCCATCTCGGAGAGCTGCTCGCCCTTGAGGCCGATGGTGAGGGCGCCGACCGGATAGACGTGGGCGCGGTTGAGCTTCTTGGCGCGGTAGCACAGCATCTCGACGAGGCCGGGCTCGTCGAGCACCGGGTCGGTGTCGGGCGGGATGGCCAGGCTGGTGACACCGCCGGCCATCGCTGCGTCCATCTCGGATTCAAGGGTGGCCTTGTATTCGAAGCCGGGCTCGCGCAGGCGGGCGGCGAGGTCGATGAGGCCGGGGGCGACGACGAGGCCGCGGGCGTCGATCGTGCGCTCGGCGGTGAAGCCGTCGGGGGCGGTGCCGACGCCGGCGATCTTGCCGTCGGCGATGTACAGGTCGTGCTGGCCGTCGATGCGGTTGGCCGGGTCGATGAGGCGGCCGTTCTGGATGTGGATTTTCATGTAGGAAACCTTTGTCTGGCTCAGTGACTGCCCAGCATGCTCATGACGGCCATGCGCACCGCGATGCCGAAGGTGACCTGCGGCAGGATCACCGCCTGGCCACCGTCGGCCACCGCCGAGTCGATCTCGACGCCGCGGTTCATCGGGCCCGGGTGCATCACGATGGCGTCGGGCTTGGCGCGGGCGAGCTTCTCGGCGGTGAGGCCCCAGACCTTGAAGAACTCCTGGGGGCTGGGCAGCAGGGCGCCGTTCATGCGCTCGTTCTGGAGGCGCAGCATCATCACCACGTCCACGTCCTTGAGGCCTTCCTCCATGCTGTGGAAGACCCGCACGCCCATCTTCTCGACCTCGGTGGGGAGCAGGGTCTTGGGGCCGATCACGCGCACTTCGGGCACCCCGAGGGTGGTCAGGGCGGCGATCTGGGAGCGGGCCACGCGGGAGTGCAGCACGTCGCCGACGATGGCGACGGTGAGGTTGTGGAACTCTTTCTTGTAGTGCCGGATGGTGTACATGTCCAGCAGACCCTGGGTCGGGTGGGCATGGCGGCCATCGCCGGCGTTGACCACGTGGATGTGGTCCCGGCCGGTGTTTTCGAGGTGCTGGGCGATGAGGTAGGGCGCGCCACTCGACTCGTGGCGCACCACGAACATGTCGGCCTGCATCGCGCAGAGGTTGTCGACGGTGTCGAGCAGGGTCTCGCCCTTCTTGGTGGACGAGGTGGCGACGTTGAGGTTGATCACGTCGGCCGACAGGCGCTTGGCGGCGATCTCGAAGGTGGTGCGGGTGCGTGTGCTGTTCTCGAAGAACAGGTTGAAGACGCTCTTGCCGCGCAAGAGCGGGAGCTTCTTGACTTCGCGCTCGGCCATCTCGGTGAAGGGCGCGGCGGTGTCGAGGATCTGGGTGATGATGCTGCGCGGCAGGCCGTCGAGGGTGAGCAGGTGCTGCAGCTCGCCGTGCTTGTTGAGTTGGGGGTTACGCATGGATCAACCTCATCGTGAGGGCGCCGGAGTCGTCGCGCTCGAGTTGCAGGTTCTGCCCGGCGGGCAGCGGTTCGGCCAGGGTCACGGCGCAGAAGCGGGCCGCGATGGGCAGCTCGCGCCCGCCCCGGTCGACCAGCACGGCCAGGTCGACCCGGGCCGGGCGGCCGTAGTCGAAGAGTTCGTTGAGGGCCGCGCGGGTGGTGCGGCCGGTGTACAGCACGTCGTCGACGATGACGATGTGGGCGCCCTCGACGTCGAAGGGGATCTCGGACTTCTGGGGTTGCGGGTGCAGGCCCTTCGCGCCGTAGTCGTCGCGGTAGAAGCTGACGTCGATGCTGCCCAGCGGCTGGCTGAGGCCGAGCAGGGCGTGGAGGCGCTGGGCCAGCCACACGCCGCCGGTGTGGATGCCCACCAGGGCGGTGTCGGGCGTGATGTGGGGGCGCATCGCGGTGGCGAGCTGGGCGATGAGCTGTTCGGCGTCAGGAATCTGCATGTTTGGAACTCTCGAAGTACTGGAGCAGGATGATCTGCGCGGCGGCGGAGTCGAGCCGCGGCTTTTGCTTGCGCCAGCCCTTGTGGCCGGCTTCGGACAGGCGCTCCTCCGCCTCGGCGGAGGAGAGGCGTTCGTCCACCAGCGTCACCGGCAGGCCGTAGCGGCCGTGGAGCTGGTTGGCGAAGCGGCGGCAGCGCACGGTCATGGCGTGTTCGCTGCCGTCGAGGTGGGTCGGCAGGCCGACCACCAGGCCGGCGGGCTTCCATTCGGCGAGCAGTTTCTCGATGGCGGCGAAGCGGGCCGCGTTGGCCTCGTCGGCGATCACGGTGAGCGGGTGGGCGTGGCCGGTTTCGGTTTCGCCCACCGCCACGCCGATGCGGGCGAGGCCGAAGTCGAAGGCCAGGACGGTACCCACCCTAGGCGTGCCCGGCGACATCCGAGAGCTTGGCGAAATCGATGCCGAGCAGCTGCATGGCGGCGGCGAGGCGCTCTTCGGGGGGCACCGAGAAGACGATGTCGAGGTTGGCCGGCACCGTGAGCCAGGCGTTCTGGGCGAGCTCGTGCTCGAGCTGGCCGGCGGACCAGCCGGCGTATCCGAGGGCCACCAGCACCTCGCGGGGCTGGCCTTCGTCGGCGAGGGCCTGCAGCACGTCCCGGGAGCTGGTGAGGCCGACGGTGTCGCTCACCCGCAGGGTCGAATGCCAGTCGCCCGCCGGGCGGTGCAGCACGAAGCCGCGGTCGGCCTGCACCGGGCCGCCGGAATATACCGGCAGGTCGGCGAAGTCGGGCTGCTCGAAGGGGATGTCGATGCGCTCGTAGAGGGTGGCCAGGCGCATCTCGGTGGGCCGGTTGACGATGATCCCCATCGCGCCGTTTTCGTTGTGCTCGGCGATGTAGGTCAGGGTGCGCGTGAAGTTGGGATCGGCCATGGCGGGCATGGCGATCAGGAAATGATCGGTGAGGTTGATGGTGGTCGTAGTCACGGGCGTTATTTTAGGCTATGTCACCGTTGCCTGTGGAAATACTCCGATAGCGGCGAGGAGCATCTTGTCGGGCGTATCAAGTCGGCGCGTGTCGAGTGCCCGGCGCCAGCCCAGATAGTTCGGGAGGTAGTGCGTGGCA
>NZ_JAYREK010000067.1:0-4711 GCF_041908905.1 Zoogloea sp. | reverse complement strand
CGGGCGGTGGAAGAGTTCGACGAACCACATCGCCAGCAGGCCCAGCGCGAAGGCGGCGCCGACGACGATCGCTCCGTCGACGGTGTAGTCGGGCCGGAACGGCGCGCGGGGAACATGGGCGGATTCGAGCAGGGTGAACACCGGCTCGCGGCTGCGCTCGCTGGCCTCAAGGCGGGCGGCGCGCTCCAGGGCCTGGCGGCTGGCCTTTTCGAGCTGGGCGAGGTCTTCCTCCTGGGACTTGGCCTGGGTGAAGCGGCTGGAAAACTTCTGCAGGCCGGACTTCTGGGCGGCGATCTGGGCCTGCAGCTGCTCGACGGTGGCGCGGGCCTGGGAGAGCTCCTCGCGGGCCGCGGCCTGGGCGTTCTGCAGCCCGGTGACGCGCTGGGCCTCGATCTGCTTCTCGGTTTCGGCGAGACGGGCCCGCAGCGCCCGGGCGCGCGGGTCCATCTCCATGAAGGCGGGGGTATACACCCGCTCCATCTCGCGGATCTGGTCGCGCAGCTGGAGGCCCTGCTGCACCAGGCCGGCCAGCGCCGGGTCGTCCTTGAGGGACAGGCTGCCACGACCATCTGCGGCACTCTCGCGCAGGGCCCGCAGGCGGGCGTCCGCCACCGCGGCCTTCTCGGTGGCGGTGTTGAGGGAGGCGGTCAGCCCCTTCAGGCGGGCGACGGCTTCGTTCTCCTCACGCTCGGGGGACAGCAGCTCGTTCTGGCCGCGAAAGGCCTCGAGCTGGGCCCGCCGCTCGCGCACGGCGCGGCCGAGGCGCTCGGCTTCGCTGCGGGCCTGGGCCAGGCTCCCGGAGGCGGCGGCGTCGTAGGAGGTCTTCATCTCACCGCGGCTGGCCTCGACGAGGCCGTTGAGGGCGGCGGCGAGCTGCTCGGGGCGGGTGCCGGTGGCCTGCAGCTCGACGACCTCGGTGCCGCTCACCGGCACCGCGCGGATCATCTGCTGCAGTTGCAGCGCCGTGTCGCCGTCGGGCAGCGGGTGGCCCTGGGCGCGCAGGGCCTCGGCGACCTTCTCGAGCAGCGGCCGGCTGGTGAGCTTCTGGACCTGGGTGAGCAGCTCCGTCTCGGCCCAGCCCGAGCCGGCGCCCTCCGGCGCGCTGCCCGGCTGGGGCGGCTGCTGGGGCAAGGCGCCGCCGGGGGTGATCTGGATCCGCGCGCTGGCCATGTACTCGGCCGGGCGCAGGAAGTTCCACAGCAGCCCGGGGACCAGCACCAGCAGGAAGGCCAGCGTGAACACCCGCAGCCGGCGCCGGTTGCTGCGCCGCGCGGCGGCCTCCCCGTCGAGATCGGGCGTCACGTCGAGTTCGAGGTAGCTGCGCAGGCGGGAGAGAGGGCTCATGACGTCTTCACCGGAGGTCGCAGAGGCGCCCGCAGATGCCGGCGCCCCGAAAACGCAGGAGTATTCGGACAGTGGCAGGCCGGGTCAAGCGCATATTGCTCAGCCAGCGTCATAGCGGCGCGGTACCGGCCGGCGCTCAAGGAAATGCGGGGCCGCCCCGAGTTTCCTTTTCCCCACCGGGGGGCGGACTGGGCAGGCCCCTGCCCTGGGGGCGCTCAGGCGACAACCGGCGGGTTGCGACGAGGGCGGAACTGGCGGGTGTCGCGGTAGTAGTCGGCGTGCTCGCTGGCCGGCGTGACGCCGGGGATGCCGAGGAGCGGCAGCGGCGCGAGGCTGGCCTTGCCGAAGGGCTGCGCCGGGTCGGCGAGATGGGCGGCGAGCCAGGCGTCGGCCTCGGCCTGCCGGTCGGCCGGCGACAGCGCCAGCCATGCGGGGTCGACGACCCGGTGGATCGCCTTGGCGCACAGGCCGAAGAAGGGCGCCCGCAGCTGGTCCCAGCTGCCATGGCCGAAGACGAGGAAACGCGTTGTGGCGAGGAGCCGGTCGCGCCGCTGCCAGAAGGCCACCTCCCAGGCGTGGGCGGCCAGCAGCGCGGAGACTTCCGGATCGGCGGAGACGACGAGGATGCCGCATTCGTCGAACTGGGTCAGGGCGTCGCGGCGCGGACCGCGTCCGGCCAGCCCCGCCGCCTCGCGGGCACTCTGCTCGGCCAGGTGCAGCGCGTTGCAGGCGGCCTTGCTGCGCGGCCACACGCACCAGGCCAGCGCGTTGAAGAAGTCGTGCCAGTCGTCCGGCCGGGTGGGCACCTCGCCGGTGGCGTCGATGTGCTGCTCGTAGGCCGGCGCGTCGGCGGGGGGCGGCACGAAGCGGATCGGCCGCCCGCTGCCGCTCGCCGCGCCGGGGACGACCTCGCGCAGCAGCGCGCAGAGCGCCGCGGCGTCCGGCAGGCCACCCGCGAAACGCGCCAGCAGCGGCGCGATGGGTTCGTAGAGGGGGCGCCCGGCCAGGCTGGCGGGGGCGCTCATTCCGCCGGCGCGGTGGGCTGGGCTTTGTCGGCGGGGATGAATTCGAGCTTGTCGTTCCTGCGGGTGAAGGTGCCGACCAGCTTGCCGGGGGGCTCGGCGGGGGCGTCCTTCCAGCGCTGGAACTCGCATTTCTCGGTGCCGGCGAGATACCAGCTCTTGCCCTGCTTGAGGGCCCACAGGTAGTCGCCGGCCTCGAAGACTTCCATCTTGACGCTGCCGGTGGTGCCCGGCCGGATCTCGTGGCGGCGCATGCAGGTGGGCATGCGCGACACCACGACGGCCTGCTCAACCTCGCTGCTCCAGAACCAGCGCTGCTCCCGCACCAGGGAGATGGAGTGGTCCTTGCCTTCGATCAGGTAGGCCGCGCCTTCGTACTCGCAGGCGGCAAGCAGGGGCACGACGGCCAGGATCAGGAGGCGCTTGAGGCGGGCAGGCATGGCGGCTTCTTCGTTGCGGTTCAGGCCAGCTTCCAGCCGATGGTCTCGCCACCGCGCAAGGGCACCAGCGGATCACCCGGCAGGTAATCGACGGCCGCCGGCACGCTCCAGTCTTCCTTCACCAGGGTGATGGTGTCGGTGTTGCGCGGCAGGCGATAAAAGTCGGGGCCGTTGAAGCTGGCGAAGGCCTCGAGCCTGTCGAGGGCGCCGGCCTGCTCGAAGGCCTCGGCGTAGAGCTCGATGCCGGCGTGGGCGGTGTAGCAGCCGGCGCAGCCACAGGCAGCCTCCTTCGTGCTCTGGGCGTGGGGCGCCGAGTCGGTGCCGAGGAAGAACTTGTTGCTGCCCGAAGTGGCCACCTTGACCAGCGCCTCCCGGTGGGTTTCACGCTTCAGCACCGGCAGGCAGTAGTAATGCGGGCGGATGCCGCCGGTGAAGATCGCGTTGCGGTTGTAGAGCAGGTGGTGGGCGGTGATGGTTGCGCCCACGTTGGGCCCGGCCTCGCTCACGAACTGCGCCGCCTGGGCCGTGGTGATGTGCTCGAAGACGATGCGCAGGGCCGGGTGGCGCGCTGCCAGCGGCGCCAGCACGCGATCGATAAAGACACGCTCGCGATCAAAGATATCCACGTCACCATGAGTCACCTCGCCATGTACACACAGTACGACCCCCCGTTCGGCCATCCGTTCGAGGACGGCGTCGATGCGGGCGATATCGGTGACACCCGCGTCCGAGTTGGTGGTGGCGCCGGCCGGGTAGAGCTTGGCAGCGACCACGAAGCCACTGTCGGCGGCCTTGTCGATCTCTTCCGGCTTGAGGGTGTCGGTGAGGTACAACGTCATCAGCGGGTCGAACTTGAGGCCGGCGGGCACCGCGGCAAGGATGCGCTGGCGGTAGGCGGCGGCCTGCTCGACGGTAGTCACCGGCGGGCGCAGGTTGGGCATGATGATCGCGCGGCCGAAGCGGCGGGCGGTGTCGGGCACCACGGCGGCCAGGGCGGCGCCGTCGCGCACGTGGAGGTGCCAGTCGTCGGGGCGGGTGAGGGTCAGGCTGGGCATGGCGGTCTATCCCTTGGGCGGATGCAATCCATCATTTTACCAGCCCGCGGCGGCCTCCCCGCCAGCCCCTCCACCGGCCCGGGCGGGGCATGGCGGTCGGCAATCCGACCACGCAGCCGGCCCGCCATCCGGAAATCCGAACGCCGGCCTCCTCGGCCAGGACACCGGAGCCAATCAATTCAATCACTTGCAGAACGAAACCGCCCGCCACGGGGCTGGCACGCCCCGTGCAATGGCCAGGGGACACGACGCCACGACGTCGCCACCCACGCCAATCCGGGAGACACTCCATGCGCACCGCCCTCAAACTCGCCGCCACCTGCCTGATCGCCGCCGGGCTCGCCCAGCCGGCCCTGGCCCAGGAATCCCCGACCCTGCAGAAGATCAAGGCCAGCGGCAGCATCGCCCTCGGCCACCGGGAATCCTCCATCCCCTTCTCCTACTACGACGACAAGCAGCAGGTGGTCGGCTACAGCCATGAGCTGATGCTGAAGGTGGTCGATGCAGTGAAGGCCGAGCTCAAGCTGCCCAGCCTCGCCGTCAAGCTCACCCCGGTCACCTCCCAGAACCGCATCCCGCTGGTGCAGAACGGCACCGTCGACATCGAGTGCGGCTCCACCACCCACAACAAGGAGCGCGCCCAGCAGGTCGCCTTCTCGAACACCCTCTTCATCATCGGCACCCGCCTGATGACGAAGAAGGATTCCGGCGTCCAGGACTTCCCCGACCTTGCCGGCAAGAACGTGGTCACCACCGCCGGCACCACCTCCGAGCGCCTCATCCGCAAGATGAACGACGACAGGAAGCTCGGCATGAAGATCATCTCCGCCAAGGACCACGGCGAATCCTT
>NZ_JAYREK010000066.1:0-4877 GCF_041908905.1 Zoogloea sp. | reverse complement strand
TACCGCTCTGTCTTTGAAGTCTTGTCCGTATCGCGCCAAGTCGTTCTCTCATCATCGCCCCCGAATTCAGGATTCTATCGAGGTGGCAACTATTCTGACGCGGGGGGGTAGCACAGGGGCGGCCACCAGGCATTGAAAAAGCCGAAGCCGACGGCAAAGATCATCGCGTGGGGGACGGCCAGGCTGCCGAGCTGCCAGTTGCCCGCCGGCCACAGCAGGAAGGCGAAGCCCATCGGCAGGCCCAGCAGGGCGCCGATCATGGGCAGGCGGAGCTGCCAGCGCGGGTCGCGGCGGGTGAGGCGGTCGCAGTACCAGCCGCCAAAGATGGCTCCGCTGGCAGCGCCCAGCCCGCTGGCCAGGCCGAACAGCAGGCCGGCCTGGGCCAGCGGCAGGTCGTGGCTGCGCATCAGGAAGCTCGGCCCCCAGATGCCGTAGCCGTAGCCGGCGATGCCGCCCAGCCCGCAGGCCAGGCACACCAGCAGGAAGGCCCGGATGCCCATCAGGCCCCGCAACTGGGCCAGCAGGGGCTGGGCCGGCTGGGTGGCGGCGCTGGGCACGCCGTCGAAGCCGCCGCGGCGTGGCTCGCGGACGATGAGCCACAGCAGGGTGGCGAGCACCAGGCCGGGGATGCCGAAGAACAGGAAGGTGGCCCGCCAGCCGTGCTGCTGGGCGATCCAGCCGCCGAGGGCCATGGCCAGGATCATGCCGATGTGCGGCCCCATCATGAACAGGCTGATGGCGATCGAGCGCCGTTCCTTGGGGTAGAGGTCCGACACCATCGACATCGACGGCGCCATGCCGCCCGCCTCGCCGATGGCCACCGTCATGCGGGCGATCATCAGCTGCCAGAACTGGCCGGCCATGCCGCAGGCCATGGTGGCCAGGCTCCACAGGCCGCAGGCCATCGCCACCATGTTGCGCCGGTTGAAACCCTGGTCGGCGAGACGGCCGAGGGGGATGCCCATCACCGCGTAGAGCACCCCGAAGGCCAGCCCGGTGAGCAGGCCCATGGCGGTGTCCGAGGCGCCGAACTCGCGCTTGATCGGTTCGATCAGGATGGCGATGACGTTGCGGTCGATGTAGGAAAACACATACACCAGGGCCAGCAGGAGCAGGCTCAGATGGGTCCGCCAGTTGACGGCGGGGGCGGGGGGGCGATGAACCTGGTTCATGGAGGAGCTCCGGGCGGGGGACGGGGTATCGATACTGTCGGGCAGGCACGGGGTGGGCATCGTCCTTTTGGACGTTTTGGCCCGCTTCCCTGGCGCCTAGATTCAGGGTATGACACCAGGAGAAGCCATGGCCGACACCGCACCAGACCTGCATGCCTCCGTGCCGCCCCCGGGCGCGGAATCCATCGTCTTCCCATTTGCTCCTCCCGCGCCGGACGCTTCCGTGGTCGAGGTCGCGCCGGGCATCCTGTGGTTGCGGATGCCCATGCCGATGCAGCTCGACCACATCAACATCTACCTGCTGCGCGACGGCAGCGGCGCGGACGCGGGCTGGTACATCGTCGACACCGGCCTCAACACCTCGGCCTGCAAGGCCCTGTGGGAGGAGGTGGTGGCCACCCGGCTGGACGGCCTGCCGCTGAAGGGCCTGGTGTGCACCCATTTCCACTACGACCACGCCGGGCTGGCCCGCTGGCTGACCGACCGCTACGCCATTCCGCTGTGGATGACCCACGGCGAGTTCTTCACCATGCGGGCCCTCGGCGAACGCCTGCCGGAGCCGGCGCCGGAAGGGCTGGTGCTGTTCCACCAGCGCGCCGGCATGCCGGAGGAGCGCATCGCGCGGATGCTGGCCGGCCTGCGCAAGGACCCCTTCATGCCGCCCCAGCCCGAGAGCTTCCGCCGCCTGCGGGCCGGCGACCGGCTGGAGATCGGCGGCCGCCGCTGGCAGATCGTCGTGGGCGAGGGGCACTCCCCCGAGCACGCCTGCCTGTACTGCGCCGAGGATGCCATCCTGATCGCCGGCGATCAGTTGCTGCCGCGGATCACCTCCAATGTGCTGGTGTCCAGCATGGAGCCGGAGGGCAACCCGCTCCAGCTGTGGCTCGACTCCCTCGAGCGCCTCGACCGCCTGTCGCCCGACACCCTGGTGCTGCCCTCCCACGAGCGGGTCTTCCGCGGGCTGAGGCCCCGGGTGGCCGAGCTGCAGGCCCACCACCGGCACCAGTTCGACCTGCTGCTGGCGGCGCTGGCCGGCGGGGTGCGCCTGTCGGCCTTCGAGGCCATGGAGGTGCTGTTCCCGCGCAAGCTGAAGGCCGCCGAGGAGATGATGGCCGTCGGCGAGAGCCTGGCCCACCTGGCCTGGCTGCGCTACGCCGGCAAGCTGGTGCGGCGGCTGGACGAGGACGGCGTTTACCGCTTCGCCCTGGCGGCCTGAAGCGCTTAAAGTGCGCGCCCTCCATCCAATAAACTAATAGATCAATAAATCAAACAAAACCAGCCGGCGCCCCGCCGGCGAGGAGACACCCTCATGACCGATGCCACCTCTCAAGCCCTTGCGCTGGCGCAGCAGGCCCGGGCGCAGCTGACCGCCCCCGGCGCGCCCTTCGAAGTGATCGAATGCCCCGTCGGCGACCGCGTCGAGCGCCGCTACCGCAACGCCTTCCCGACCCTGCCGGCGCTGCTCGCGGCGAGCCGCGCCCATGGCGACAAGCCCTACATCAAGTACCAGGGCGAGACCTGGACCTTCACCCGCTTCTTCGCCGAGGCCGACGCGGTGGCCAGCTGGCTGCACAAGGCCGGCGTGTGCCCGGGCGACCGGGTGGCCATCGCCATGCGCAACCGGCCCGAGTGGGCGGTGGCCTTCGTCGCCACGGCCCTGCTCGGGGCGATCCCGGCGCCGCTCAACAGCTTCGGGCTGCGCGAGGAGCTGCACGCCGCGCTGGCCGACCTCGCCCCCAAGGTGCTGTTCTGCGACCCGGAGCGCCACGCCCGCATCGCCGGCGAGGGCGCGCCGGCCCTCGTGACGGTGGTGACCGACGGCGCCCTTGCCGGCACCGAGTCCTACGCCGCGCTCGTCGCCCAGCCCGCCGAGCCGCCGCCGGTGGCCAACGTGGGGCCCGACGACCCGGCCCTGATCCTGTTCACCTCCGGCGCCACCAGCCGCGCCAAGGGCGTGCTGTCCACCCAGCGGGCGGTGTGCCAGGCGCTGTTCAACATCGATTTCATCGGCGCGCTGTCGGCGATGAGCTCACCCGAGGCGGTGGCCAGGATCATGGCCCGCGGCCTGGCGCCGACGACCCTGACCGCGGTGCCGCTGTTCCATGTGAGCGGCCTGCATGCCCAGCTGCTCACCGCCCTGCGCAACGGCCGCCGCCTGCTGTTCACCCACCGCTGGGACCCGGCCACGGCCCTCGACCTGATCGCCGCCGAGAAGGTGACCCAGTTCAACGGCGCGCCGTCTATGGTCCTGCAGCTGATGTCCGAGCCCCGCTTCGACGATCCGGCCGTCACCGGCAGCCTCGGTGGGCTGGGCTTTGGCGGCGCCGGGCTGCCCCAGCGCGCCATCGACGAAGTCCTCCGCCGCCCCCAGGGCGAGATGGCCGGCATCGGCTTTGGCCTCACCGAGAGCAACGGCGTCGCGGCGGCGGCCTCCGGGGCGGTCTTCCGCCACGCCCCGCGCGCGTCGGGGCTGATCTCGCCGATCATCGACCTGCGCATCATCGACGCCGACGGCAACCCCCTGCCGGCGGGCAGCATGGGCGAGATCTGCCTGCGCGGGGTGACGGTGATGGAGGGCTACTGGAACGACCGGGAGGCCACCGCCAACGCGATGCGCGGGGGCTGGTTCCACACCGGTGACGTGGGCTACGTGAGCGACGACGGCCTGCTCTTCGTGGTGGACCGGATCAAGGACGTCATCAACCGTTCCGGCGAGAAGATCGCCGCCGCCGAGGTGGAATCCTGCCTGCTGCAGCACCCGAGCCTCAACGAGGCGGCGGTGTTCGCGATGCCCGACGAGGGCACCGGCGAGGCGGTGGCGGCGGCCGTGGTGGTACGGGAAGGTTTCTGGGTCAGCGAAGCCGAGCTGCAGGCCCACGTGGCCGCCCACCTGGCCGGCTACAAGGTGCCGGCGCGCATCTTCATGCGCGAGGACGCCCTGCCGCGCAACCCCGCCGGCAAGCTGCTGAAGGGCGATCTGAAGCGCGCGTGCCTGGGCGCCGCCTAGCGCCTGATCCCCAAAGGCCGGACAACGCCACCCCACCCGGCAACCCGCCCCGCGGGGGCCGTGGGGTAGATGCGCTCGCCGGCCGTCTCCGCCGCCCCGCAACGGGGCCGGCTAGTCCTCTCGGACGATGATCCGCGTGCGGCTTCCACGAAGAATGGCCGCAGATGAAGCAAGGGTGCACAACCCGCCTGAACAGGCAATTCATCTGCACAACAACCATTCCGCTCAAGAAGCCATTCGCACCCGGAAGGAGACACCCAAATGAAGAACACCCAGCCATGGGTTCCCGTCGTCACAACCCTGGCCCTGTCGCTCGCTGCCGCAAACGTCAGCGCCAAGGTGACAGAGGCTGAAGCCGCCAAACTCGGCAAGGAGCTGACCTGCGTCGGTGCCGAAGCCGGCCCCAACAAGGACGGCACCATTCCGGCCTTCTCCGGCAAATGGCTGGGAACGCCTCCGGGTATCAAATACACGCCCCACGTGGGCCAGCATCCGGTGGACCCGTTCGCCGCCGACAAGCCACTGTTCGTGATCACCCAGGCCAACGCCGCCCAGTACGCGGCGCGCCTCAGCGACGGCGGCGCGCGTCAAGATAGTTGCCACCTGAGTCATGCAGCCAAAGGCTGTCTATTCGTGTTGCCGATTGCCATGGCGACGACGGATTCCCGCTCTGGATTGAGCGTCACCGGGCCGGCAGA
>NZ_JAYREK010000065.1:0-4934 GCF_041908905.1 Zoogloea sp. | reverse complement strand
CACATGGCCGGCGGCGCGCAGGGCCTCGGCCCGCTTGAGCGCCGCGCCGGCCAGCTGGGCGCCGGCCCGGGCCGCCTGCAGGCGCTGCCCGGCCGCCCCGACGGCCGAGGTGGCCGCGGCGACGCGGGCCTCCGCCTCGGCCCGCCGGCGGGCGTCCAGCACCTCGGCGCGGGCCGGCTCGAGGGCCACCAGCGGCGTGCCCGGCGACACCGCGTCGCCGGCGTCGAGCGCGATACGCCGGGCGTAGCCGGCGACCGGCGCGCTCACCACGTAGCGGTCGATGACCCGCGTGCGGCCCTCCTGCTCCAGGGCCACCCGCAGCGGGCCGCGGCTCACCACGCCGGTCTCCACCAGCACCGGCCGCGGCCGGAAGCCGAAGTAGAGCCCCACCGCCATCGCCACCACGATCAGCCCGATGAGGCCGCGGCGGCGCCATTCAGCCACGTTTTTCACACGCTCACTCCGGAGTCTTCAGGACGGCGACCAGGTCCAGCCGGTCGAGGCGGCTGCGCACCGCCAGGCCCGACAGGAGCGCCGACACCAGCACCACGGTGACGGCGAAGGCATAGGTCTGGGGCGCCAGCACCACCGGCACCCGGAACAGGTCGTTCTGCATCGTACTCGCGATGTAGGCGCACATCCATCGGCCGGCGGCCAGGCCCAGCGGGATCGCCGCGAGGGTCAGCACCGCCAGCTCACCGAGCAGGATGTAGGCGATCTCGCCGCGGGTGAAGCCCAGCACCCGCAGGCTCGCCAGCTCGCGGCCGCGCTCGGTGAGGGCGATGCGGGCGCTGTTGTAGATGACCCCGAAGGCGATCACCACCGCGAACACCGTCGCCACGTAGGTGAAGAACAGCATCGTCTCGTCCATCACCTTGTTGAAGGCGCGGATCTCCTGGATACGCTCCGCCACGCCGGCCACCCGCGGCACCCCCTTGAAGTGCTCGAACAGCCCGGCCAGCTGCGCCCTATCCACGCCCAGCCAGGCGCCGGAGAGGGTCGGCCCCTCGCGCAGCAGGGCGTTGAGGGCGGCGAGGTCCATGTAGCCCGAGACGCCCAGGTATTCCTTGACCAGCCCCGCCACCACCACCTCGAGCCGCGGCCGGGCGCCTTCGAGCACCTCGACGACGAGGCGGTCGCCGGCCTTCACGCCAAGGCGGCGGCCCAGGTGGTCGGTGAGCAGCAGGCCCTCGGCCGGAAGCGCCACCGGGCGCAGGTCGGCGTCGAGCAGGCGCTGCAGCTCGCCGCCGGATTCGAGGCCGCGGATGGAGGTGCGATATTCCAGATGGCCGCTTTTCAGGCGCACCGGCACCGCCCGGAACACCTCGACCCGCCGCACCCCCGGCAGCGCGGCGAGGTCGAAGCGGGCCCGGTAGGCGGTGGGGTCGGTGAAGCTCAGCGCCAGATCCTCGCGCTGGGACATGCCGAACTGCACGTTGAGCATGTAGCCCACCGTGTCGCGCTGGAACAGCCCGGTGAGGATGATCCCGCAGCCCAGCGCGATGCCCACCACCGCCAGCGCCGACTTGAGCGGGCGGCGGCCGATGTTGCGGGCGATCATCCGGGTCGGCTGGGACATCCAGCGCTTGAGGCCGAGCCGCTCGGGCAGCGTCTCGCGGTAGCGGGCCGGCGGCTCGGGGCGCATCGCCTGGGCCGGCTGCAGGCGCAGCACCCGCGCCACCGCCCCCCAGGCCCCGACGCCCGCCGCCAGCAGGCTGGCCCCGGCGGCCTGCACCACCACCAGGGGCTCCAGCGTGTAGCGCAGCCACGGGAAATGGTAGAAATCCATGTACAGCCCGGCCAGCAGCCCGCCGAGCCAGTAGCCCAGCCCGATGCCGCCGGCGATGCCGGCCGCGGCGATGGCCGCCACCAGCTTGAGGTAATGGGCCAGGATCGCCCCGTTGCCGTAGCCGAAGGCCTTGAGGGTGGCCACCTGCTCCCGCTGCATCGTCACCAGCCGGCCGATCACCACGTTGAGCAGATAGGCCGCCACCGCCATGAACATCGCCGGAAACAGCCCGGCCAGGGTGCCCAGCTGCTGCAGCTCCTCGGAGAGAAAGCGGTGGGAGCGCTGGTCCTGGCGCCCGTAGGCGCCCAGGCCGCCGTAGCGCTCCAGCAGCCCGTCGATGCCGGCGATCACCGCCGGGGCGCTGGCGCCGGGGGCGAGGCCGACCGCCAGGTCGTTGAAGGCGCCCTCCAGGTCGTAGGCCTGGGCCAGGGCCCGGCGCTCCATCCACATCACCCCGTAGCGCTTGTTGTCGGGAAAGGCCGAGCCGGGCCGCAGCTGCTGGATGAACTCGGGCGACAGCGCCGTGCCCACCAGGGTGAGCGCCTGGCGCCGGCCGTTGAGGAGGGCGTGGAAGCGGTCGCCCGGGTGCAGCCCGTGGGCCTCGGCAAAGGGCGTGCCGACCACCACCTCGTCGGCCCGCGCCGGCAGCCGCCCCTCTCGCAGGTGCAAGCCGTTGAGCCCGCCCGGCGCCGGCAGCGAGGCCATCAGCGCATTCACCGGCTCGCCGAAGAAGGGCATGTCGACGCGCACCGGGGCCACCACCCGGGTCTCCACCCGGTGCACCCCGGGCAGCGCGGCGATCCGCTCGCGCAGGGGCTCCGGCGCGCGCTTGAGGGACGCGAACAGATCGGCGAAGCGGTATTCCCGGTAGTAGCCCGCCTGGGTCTCGCGCAGCGCATGGAGGGTGGACAGGAACATCACGTGGGTCGCCACGCCGCACAGCACCACCAGCGCGATCGCCACCGCCTGGCCACGCATGTGCCACAGGTCGCGCCACAGCTTGCGGTCGAGGGCGCGCACGGCGGGCTACCAGCTCAACGCGGCGGCGGCCTGGCGCACCGCGTTGCGCTCGACGCGCTGCACCTGCCCGTCGGCAAAATACACCACCCGGTCGGCCATCCCGGCGATCACCGCGTTGTGGGTGATCACCACGGTGGTGGTGCCGAGCTCGCGGTTGACGCGGGCGATCACCTCCAGCACCAGCACGCCGGTGTGCACGTCGAGGGCCCCGGTGGGCTCGTCGCACAGCAGCACCTGGGGGCGCTTGGCCACCGCGCGGGCGATCGCCACCCGCTGCTGCTCGCCGCCGGACATCTGGCTCGGGAAGTGGTCCAGCCGGTGGGCCAGGCCCACCAGCGCCAGGGCGTCCTCGGGACGCATCGGGTCGCGGGCGATCTCGGTGACCAGGGCCACGTTCTCGCGGGCGGTAAGGCTGGGGATCAGGTTGTAGAACTGGAACACGAAGCCCACGTGCTCGCGGCGGTAGCGGGTCATCGCCGCGTCGTCGGCCACCGTGAGGTCGTGGTCGGCGTAGCGCACCGTGCCGCCGGTCGGCACGTCCAGCCCGCCGAGGATGTTGAGCAGCGTCGACTTGCCGCTCCCCGACGGCCCGAGCAGCACCAGAAACTCCCCGGCGTGGATGTCCAGGTCGACGCCCCGCAGCGCCTCGACCCGCACCTCGCCCATCTCGTAGACCTTGGTCAGCCCCCGCGCCTCGAAGATCGCGCGGCCGGCCTGCTCCAGTTCGCTCATCTCCGCCTCACCCGTGCTCTCCACCGACACCCCACCGCTGCCGCAACGATACCTCCGAACGGCCACGGCGTGCCCACCGCCGCGGGGGCCGGCGCGATGAATCTTGCACCCCTCCCCCCGAAACCCGACAATGCAGGGTTAGCCAATCAATCCGCTCTTTTAAGTGAAACTCGAACGCATCCTTCAGGCCCAGGGCTTCGGCAGCCGGCGCCAGTGCCGCCAGCTCATCGAGCTCGGCGAAGTCCGCATCCAGGGCGAAGTCGTCGACAACCCCGGTGCCGAGATCAACACCGCCGGCCTCGTCTTCGAGGTCGAGGGCGAAGCCTGGACCTACCGCGAGAAGACCTACCTCGCCCTGCACAAGCCGGCCGGCTTCGAATGCTCCCACGAGCCCAAGCACCACCGGGGCGTGTATTCGCTGCTGCCCCACCCGCTCGTCGAGCGCAACGTGCAGAGCGTCGGGCGGCTGGACGTGGACACCACCGGCCTGCTGCTGTTTTCCGACGACGGCGCCTTCATCCACAACCTGTCGTCGCCCAAGAAGCACGTCCCCAAGATCTACCGCGCCGAACTCGCCGAGCCCGCCTGCGACAAGCTGGTGCCGCGCCTCCTCGAGGGCGTCCAGCTCATCGACGAACCCCAGCCGGTGCGCGCCCTGTCGGCCACCCTGCTGGGCCCGACCACCCTCGAAATGTCCCTCGACCTGGGCAAGTACCACGTGGTCAAGCGCATGATCGCCGCCGCCGGCAATCACGTCGCCGCGCTGCACCGGGCTGGCTTCGGCGGCCTTCGCCTCGGCGAAGGCGTGCTGGCCGGCCTGGCCGAAGGCGAATGGGTCTACCTCGAAGCGGCCGACCTCCAACAACTGCATCCTGCCGCCTGAAAGGGCCCGCCATGACCGACACCCCCCGCCGCCGCCCGCCCCTGCCGACCCGCGAAGGCACCCTCAAGATCAAGCCCCGCGCCGCCGCGCCCACCGACGCCGCCCCGGCCGCCAAGCCTGGCCGCCCTGGCGACGCGCCGGTACGCAAGCGCAGCAAGGCCTCCTACCCGGACCAGGCCAACACCGAACCCGTGCGCCGCGCCCCGCGGCCGGAAGGCGACCGCCCGCGCGGCTTCGGCGAGCGCGGCCCGCGCCCCGATGGTGAGCGCTCCGGCCGCCCCTACGGCGACCGCCCCGAGCGCGGCGAGCGCCCGCCCCGCCCGGAGGGTGACCGCCCCCGCTACCGCGACGACCGCCCGCCCCGTTCCGGCGAAGACCGCCCGCGCGGCTTCGGCGAGCGCGGCCCGCGCCCCGATGGTGAGCGCTCCGGCCGCCCCTACGGCGACCGCCCCGAGCGCGGCGAGCGTCCGCCCCGCCCGGAAGGCGACCGCTCCCGCTACCGCGAAGATC
>NZ_JAYREK010000064.1:0-5007 GCF_041908905.1 Zoogloea sp. | reverse complement strand
GGGCAGGATCGCCGACATCCTCCAGGCCCGCGGACAGCTCGACGAGGCCCTCCGCATCCGCGAGCAGGAACAGCTCCCCGTCTACCGCCGCCTCGGCGACGTCCGCGCCATCGCCGTCTGCCAGGGCTATATCGCCGACATCCTCCAGGCCCGCGGACAGCTCGACGAGGCCCTGACCATCCGCGAGCAGGAACAGCTCCCCGTCTACCGCCGCCTCGGCGACGTCCGCGAGATCGCCGTCTGCCAGGGCAGGATCGCCGACATCCTCCAGGCCCGCGGACAGCTCGACGAGGCCCTGCGCATCCGCGAGCAGGAAGAGCTCCCCGTCTACCGCCGCCTCGGCGATGTCCGCTCAGTCGCCATCACCCAGGGCCAGATCGCTGACATCCTCCAGGCCCGCGGACAGCTCGACGAGGCCCTGACCATCCGCGAGCAGGAACAGCTCCCCGTCTACCGCCGTCTCGGCGACGTCCGCGCCATCGCCGTCTGCCAGGGCAAGATCGCCGACATCCTCCAGGCCCGCGGACAGCTCGACGAGGCGCTGCGCATCCGCGAGCAGGAAGAGCTTCCCGCCCTGGAGCGCCTCGGCGACGTCCGCGGCCTCCTGGTCGCCCGCGCCAACCTCGCGATCAACCTCCTGACCCGCGACGCCCCCGGCGACCGGGACAAAGCCCGCAGCCTGCTCTGCCTGGCCCTCGCCGACGCCCGCCGGCTGCGCCTCCCCGAGGCCGGGCAGATCGAAGAAATCCTGCAAGGCGAAGGCCTCAACTGCGACGCCTGAGGCCCTCGCCCGCCCCTCGCCCCCTCACCCCCCGAAGACCCCGCCCCCCGCCGCCTCCCGCCTGGCCCGCCGGAATTCCCACGGCGCCTGGGGCCGCGGGTCGGCCCACAGGCCGCGGCGGCGGTAGCGGGCCTCCAGCTCGATGAGCGCGTAGCCGGTGAAGTCGAACAGGCCCTGGTCCTTGCCGTAGGCCTTGTAATGCCAGGCCATCCCCGCCGCCAGCTGGGCGAAGTTGGCGTCGCGGCCGTCCACCCTCAGCTTGCACAGCCAGCGGCCGTAGCGGTCGCGCTTGGGGCAGCGCGCCTCCACCGCCCGCCCGAACACCAGCCCGGCCAGGTGCTGGCGCGACGCCTCGCCGAAGGGCTGGCGCTTCTCCGGCGCGTCGATGCCGGTGAGGCGCACTTTCTGCTGGCGCTTGCGGGCGTCGAGCACCGTCACCGTGTCGCCGTCCGCCACCGCCACCACCCGCCCCTCGATCACCGCCGCCGACGCCGGCACCGCCAGCAACACGCACACCCCCAACGCAACCCACTTCAAGACACCCACGGCCACACCACCCACCACACAAACGGGCGCGGACCATAGCAGAAACCCCGCCCCCGCGCTCGGCCAGCGCGCCCGCCAGCGACGCCCGCCCCGAGGCCATGGGCATAAAAATCCGCGCACCGGACATGCGTTTCGGGAGATACTGCCACCAAACCATGCATTTCACGTAGCACCATCCCATCCGCAGCCAGGAGACCCGCATGAGCCAGAACCTGATTTCCGCCAACTTCAGCGCCGAAACCATCGCCCGGATGGACGCCGCCCTCGCCACCCTCGAAGAGATCTTCGCGCCCTTCAGCGACATCACCGCCGATGCCCTCGAGGGCATGCCGCGGATGGGCGAAAAATCCGAACCCTTCTGCCGCCAGACGGCCCTCGTGCTCGCCCAGAACCTCGCCGTCATCCCGCCCAGCGTCGACTTCGAAGGCCTTCAGCAGGACTTCATCGACCTCGACCTGCTGCGCCCCCGCCTGCTGCGCCTGCGCGAGCTCCTCAACCAGGCGGACAACGTCGAGACCGCCCTCGGCTGCGACATCCTGTCCACCAGCTTCGACGGCTACGGCCTGATGAAGATGTTCGGCAAGAGCGAAGGCCTCGAATCCCTGCGCCAGGCCATCCGGCTGCGCATCCGCGGCAGAAGCAGCAAGCCCGCCGGCGGCGACACCACCCCGCCCAAGGCCTGAGCCCCACCCCGCTCCACCCGCCGGCACCCGCCCCGCCGGCTTTTTTACGCCCACCCGCTGCGGCGTTGCCGCAAAAAGCGGCAATGTCGGTACTCGACATCACCTCGCGTGCGGCTTTTTGCAGCAGCGTTGGTACCCGACACCACCTCGCGAGCTGCTTTTTGCAGCAGCGTTGACGCCCGGTACCACCTCGTGAGCTGCTTTTTGCAGCGGCGTCGGTGCCCGGCACCACCCTGCGAGCTGCTTTTTGCAGCAACGTTGGTACCCGCTACCACCTCGTGCGCTGCTTTTTGCGGCAGCGTCGGTGCCCGGCACCACCTCGCGCGCTGCTTTGTGCGGCAACGCAGGTGCCCGGCAGCACCGACGCCCCTGAAAACAGCAGCTGGACGCCCCCGCCCCATTGGCCGGGCGCCGACGGGGGCACCTGAGGCAATACTCCGGCGGTTTTCACCGCAAGGGGAAACCGCGCCCCGCCGTTTCCTGGCCCAACCCATCGCCCCTCCCGGCTTACAATAGGCGCCTCTCAAAGCACCGAGCCCCGCCATGACCATCGACCCAAGCCTGCCGCCGATCACGCGCCTCTACCAGGCCTGCGAACCCCTCGAATCCCTGCACCCGGAAGACCCGCGCTGGGTGGATTTCGACGCGGTGCGCGGCGAGGACAACGTGGTCGAGAGCTTCGCCCGCGACATCCGCCGGGCCAGGGCCGACGGAGCCAACGTCAAGCTCTTCTCCGGCCACCGGGGCGTCGGCAAGACCAGCGAGCTGTTCCGCCTCAAGGCCCTGCTCGAAAAGGGCGGCGACGGCCGGCCGGGCTTTGTGGTGGTGTATTGCGACGTCAGCGACAAGCTGGATGTGAACGACCTCGACTTCCCCGACCTGCTGGTCTTCGTCGCCGCCCAGCTCCAGCAACAGCTTGCCGGGATGCAGCTGCCCGGCTTCACCCCGGCCACCACCTACCTCAAGCGGGTGTGGGACGACATCCGCGGCATGCTGGGCGCCCAGGTGGAGCTGAAGGAGGCCGAACTCGACACGGGCTTCGGCAAGCTGGTGATGGACCTGCGCAACCGCCCCACCTCCCGGGCCCTGCTGCGGGACGCCGTGGAGCAGCACAGCACCTCGCTGCTGATCGCGGTGAACGACCTCCTCGGTAGCGCCAAGGCGTCCGCCATCCAGGCCGGCCACGCCGGCTTGGTGCTGATCGTCGACGGCCTCGACAAGCTGGTGCGGCGCGAGCTGGAGCACGGCGGCAACACCCACGACCGCCTCTTCATCGACCGCAGTGAGCAACTCGCCGCCCTGGCGGTGCACACCGTCTATACCGTGCCGATCTCGCTGATCTACTCGCCCCGCATCGGACAGCTGGAACACTCCATCGGCGAACACAACACCCCGGTGTCGATGATCCGCCTGCGCCCTCACCGGGATGCGCCGATCACCCCGGATTCGCCGGGGATGCAGAAGATGAGCGAGATGGTCGCCAAGCGCTGCGCCTATGTCCAAGTCTCGATCATGGAAGCCTTCGACGACCTCTCCACCCTCGAACACCTGTGCGAGATGAGCGGCGGCCACCCGCGCCACCTGCTGATGTTCCTGCAGGCCGCCTGCAACGAGCTCGACGATCTGCCGATTACCCGCAAGGCCGCCGAAAAGGCCGTCAAACGCTACGCCCAGTCCCTCACCCGGGAGGTGCCCGATGATGCCTGGCCGGCGCTGCGCCCCTTCGACACCCCCCAGCGCGACATCCCCAAGGACGAACTGCACCAGCAGATGCTGTTCCTGCTCTACGTGTTCGAGTACATGAACGGTGAGATGTGGTACGAGGTGAACCCGGTGCTGCGCACCGTGCCGCGCTTCCATGGCTGAGCCCCTCACCCCCGCTACTTTGGCCAGCGAGGCAGCCACCGACACCGCCGCCGAAGTCGCAGGAGATGCCCTGCGCCTCTTGCGCCGCAGCCTGCAGCGCAGCCGGGGCTTCGCGTTGTTGCTGTGTGTCTGCGAGTTGCCGACGGCGCGCAAGCAGTTCATCAACAGCCTAGGAGCTGCCATGCCGGACGTCGAGCTCATCACCGTCGATGCCGCCGCCCCCGGCCAGGATTTGCTCGAAAGCCTCGCCGCCCACGTCACTGACGCGCGCCCGCGGGCCTTCATGGTCATCGTGGCCGACGCCCTCCTCGCCGACCCGGCCAGCGCCCGGCGCTTCCTCGACACCCTCAACCTTCGCCGCGCCGAATGGCCCCGCCGTGTCCCCCACCCGGTCGCCTTCTGGCTACCCCGCCGCCACTTGGGGGAAGTGACCCGCGGCGCGCCGGATTTCTTCGACTGGCGCAGCGACACCATCGACTTTCCCGAGGTGCCTGACACAGCCCTGCGCCCGCTGGGAATCCGGGAATGGAAATTCGGCGTCGATCCGCGCTTCAGCCTGAAAGAACGAAACGAACGCCTGCGCGAACTCAGATCGCGCATCGCGGCGGTTGCCGACGCGACGGATGAGGTCATCGTGCGGCAGCGGCTGGCTTGGTGGGCGGAAGTTGCAGACCTGGAAAGAGTGCGCGGGGAGCTGGACGAAGCGCTGCGCATCCACGAGCAGGAGGAACTCCCCGTCTACCACGGCCTCGGCGATGTCCGCGCCATCGCCATCACCCAGGGCCAGATCGCCGACATCCTCCAGGCCCGCGGACAGCTCGACGAGGCGCTACGCATCCGCGAGCAGGAAGAGCTCCCCGTCTACCGCCGCCTCGGCGATGTCCGCTCCGTCGCCATCACCCAGGGCCAGATCGCCGACATCCTCCAGGCCCGCTGCCAGCTCGACGAGGCCATGACCATCCGCGAGCAGGAAGAGCTCCCCGTCTACCGCCGCCTCGGCGATGTCCGCGCCATCGCCATCACCCAGGGCCAGATCGCCGACATCCTCCAGGCCCGCGGACAGCTCGACGAGGCCCTGCGCATCCGCGAGCAGGAAGAGCTCCCCGTCTACCGCCGCCTCGGCGATGTCCG
>NZ_JAYREK010000063.1:0-5132 GCF_041908905.1 Zoogloea sp. | reverse complement strand
TGGGACCACCGGCCCGAGGACGTGCTGTGAGGGAGCCGCTCGAGCAGATCGCCTCGCAGCTCGACGCCCTGGTCCAGCAGCTCGGCGGGGCGCAGCGCCGGGCCCTGGCCCGCGAGCTGGCCAGGGTACTGCGAGCGAGCCAGCAGAAGCGCATCGCCGCCCAGCTCAATCCGGACGGCACGCCGTTCGAGAAGCGCAAGCCGCAGCTGCGCGCCAAGGTCGGCCGTGTGCGTCGGACCATGTTTAGCAAGCTGCGCACCGCCCGCTACCTCAAGACCGAGGCCACGCCGGACGAGGCCGTCGTCGCGTTCACCGGCATGGTCGCGCGCATCGCCGGCGTCCACCAGCTGGGTCTGCGCGACAAGGTCGATCGGCTGCGCCGCATCGAGGTGCAGTACCCCGCCCGTCAGTTGCTGGGCTTCAGCGCCGACGACGCGCGGACCGTCGAGGACCTCGTGCTCGAGCACCTGGCGCGGTAGCGCGCCTTTCAACCTGCACGGCCTTGTTGTGACGCCAGGCGCCACAACGGCCACGCCAACCGCCCCGCGCCGTTGCTGGGCATCCTCGCTCCCCATGGACCTGCCCGCCGACTTGTCGCGTCGTCTCGAAAGCCTGATCCGCCCCGGCACCATCGCCGAGGTGGATCACGACGACGCGCGCGTGAGGGTAGCCAGCGGCGGGCTCAAGACCGACTGGCTGCCCTGGATGGAGCTGCGCGCCGGGGAGACGGTGACCTGGGAGCCGCCGACCGTCGGCGAGCAATGCCTGGTCCTCTCGCCCAGCGGAGATCCGGCCCTGGGCGTGGTGCTGCGTGGCTTCTACTCCAACCGAGTGCCGGCCCCCAGCCGCGACCCGGCCGAGCACTGGAAGTCCTTCCCCGACGGGGCCGTCATTCACTACAACCACCAGACCGGCCAGCTCGAGGTGCGTGGCATTCAGTCCGCGCGCCTGCAGGCGGCCGTCGAGGTGCAGGTCGAGTGCCCCAGCGTGACGATCAACGCAGCCGACAGCGTCGTCGTGAACTGCCCGCGCGTCACCTTCAACAGCGAGACCACCACCTTCACCGGCGATGTGGAAGTGAAGGGCCGCATGCACTCGCACGGCGTGGTGCTGCACGAGCACGTCCACGTCAAGGTGTCGAAGGGTCTCGACAACTCGGGAGGCCCGAAATGATGAACGCCGCCACCGGCCGGAGCATGGATGAGCTTGACCACATCCGCCAGTCCGTCACCGACATCCTCTTCACGCCGCTGGGCTCCCGGCTCATGCGCCGCGAGTACGGCTCGCTGCTGCCCGACCTGATCGACGCCCCCCTCAACGCCGCCACGCGGCTGCGCCTCATCAGCGCCACCTACAGCGCCCTGCTGCGCTGGGAGCCGCGCATCCGCCCTCGCCGGGTGCAGCTCGTCGCCGGCGTCGCGGCGCCCCATGTGCTCACCCTGGAGCTGACCGCCGTGCGCACCACCGGCGTCATGGCCGGCGAGTCCATCCGCCTCATCATCGAAAGCCCTCGCGCATGATCGATCTCGCCTCGCTGCCGGCGCCTGCCGTCGTGCAGACGCTCACCTTTGAAGCGGTGCTCGCAGATCTGCGGGCCGACCTGGTCAGGCTGTACCCGCCTGCCCAGGCCGTGCTCGAGCTGGAGAGCGAGCCGCTGAACAAGCTGCTCGAGGTCGCCGCCTACCGCGAGCTGCTCTTTCGTGAGCGCGTGAACCAGGCCGCCCTGAGCAACTTGGTCGCCTTCGCCCAGGGCAGCGACCTGGACCACAAAGGGGCCTTCATCGGCCTGGCCCGCCTGCCTGGAGAACCGGATGACCGCTACCGCGTCCGCATCCTGCTGCGCATCGCCGCGATGGCGGGCAATGGCACGGCCGAGCAGTACCGCGAGCTGGCCATGCGGACCTCGCTCAACGTGCGCGTCGCCGCCGCCAGGTCGCCGGTACCGGGATCGGTCGGCATCGTCCTGTGGCTGGTGGACCAGAGCCAGGCCGCCGCCACCCAGGCCGCCGTGACGGCCGCGCTCAACGCTGAGAACGCGCGCCCGCTGGGCGTGCCGGTCACCGTCAGCATCGCGCAGCCCAAGGTCATCGACGTGCGCGCACGCATGTGGCGCGAGGCCGGCGCACCGACTGACCTGGTCGCTCAGGTCGCGGCCAAGCTGGAAGCCGCCTTTGCCAGCTATGCGGCCCTGGGCCGCAGCATGCCGCGCTCCTGGCTCACGGCGCGACTCCATGTCGCCGGCATTGCCCGCGTCGAGTACTTGAGCGCCGACGCGCCGCCGGAGAACACCGAGCTGCAGGAGCACGAGTACCCGGTGCTGGGCGTTTGTGAGCTGCTGGACCAGGGCCTGGCATGACGACAGCCGACCGCCTGCTGCCACCCCAGGCTACGCCGCTCGAGCGCGCGGCTGTGCAGATCGCCCCGAACTGGGAAGACCTGGCCAGCGCCGGCGCCAACGTGGAAGCCAAGCGCCCGCCCGAGTTTGCCCCCTGGCTGGCCGCGGAATGGGCCTTGGCGCCCTTCTCGGACCTGTTCCCCACCACCGAGGCCCTGATTGAGGCGGGGCTGCCCTGGCTCTTCGAGCGCGGCTCCGCAGCCAGCGTGCGCCGCGTGCTGGGCTGGCTCGGCTTCGAGGCCGATGTGCAGATCGAGGAAGACGAGGCCTATCTGCACATCGACCTGGGCCGCATCGCCACGCCCGAGGAGATCAGGCGCCTGGCCTTGGCCGTGCGAGCCAGCCTGCCGGCGCACATGCACTTCTACCGGGTCTTCTTCGCCTACGACCTGCGCCCGATCCGCCTGGACCAGGGGCCGGCCCTCGACGGTGGGCTGCTCGAGGACGACTCGGGGGTATGGGTCGGCGACGTGAAGGCGAGCTTTGCCGACTACCGCGGCGGCCTGGTCGAGGCGCCCAGCACCGAAGCGCTGGGCCAGTCGGCCACCGCGCGCCGCACCGCGCTGCTGAGCTACGACGATCGCATGCTGTTGGACGCCTGGCGGCTGGACTCTCATGTGCTGGTCGACAGCTACGGCGGCCTGCAGGAGCTCTTCACTGGCACATGCGATGCGCCGCGGCCTGGTGCTCCCGAGCGCCTCAACGGCATCGCGCAGATCGGCTCAGTCGAATGGGATGCACCGCAGCCCGTGACCGGGGCCAGCGAGACACGCTCCACGGGCCTCCCTGTGCCCGTCCATCCCCCTCGCGCCTGGCTCGGCCCCTGGGCCGGGCCGTGGCGCCAAACCATCGAACTCAAACGCACCGAGGAAACCTGACCCATGGCCGTTCTTCAAGACTCCGGACGCATCGTCCTGGCTCGCGCTGTTGCCGCGCAGGCCATCCACCTGGCTTGGGGCCGGGGATCGCCAGCCTGGGACGCGGCGCCCCAGCCCGAGCCCACCGACGCCACGGCGCTGGTCGACGAGATCGGCCGGCGTGCCGTCACCCAGCTGGGCTATGTGGTGCCTGACGACGACGGCGAGATCGAGCTGCCCTCTGGTGCCCGCTACACCGCCGTGACCGGCCCCACGCGCTGGCTCTATGTCCGCTTCACCTTCAACTTCGGCGACGCCGCCGGCGAACCCATCCGCGAGCTGGCCATCTTCGTGGGCACGCAGGCGGCCGCCGGCGTACCCGCTGGCCAGCGCTACCTGACGCCGGCCGAGGTGGCCAATCACGGCGACCTCTACGCCCTGGAGCGCCTGCCCAAGTTCACGCGCAACGGCGACGTGCGCCAGGTCTTCGACTACGTCCTGCCCTTCTGAGCCACTCATGCCGAACCAGATCTACGACCGATTCGACCCGTCGCTCAACTATGAGCGCCACCTCTTCCGCGCCGACAAGGTTCTGCAGAGCGCAGAGCTGATTGAGATCCAGCGCTCGATCCAGCACCGCGTGAAGGACATCGCAGACGTTCTGTTCAAGGACGGCGACGTCGTCCGCGATGCCCGCATCGTGGTCAACGCCGAGACCGGCGACACCTTATGCGAGGCCGGTGCCATCTACCTGGCCGGGGCCGTGCGCGGCGTACCGCCCGCGAACTTCGTGATCCCCGTCGTGGGTGTGGTCACGGTCGGCGTGTACCTGCGTGAGGCCATCATCACCGAGCTGCAGGACCCCAGCCTCGTCAGCCCGGCGGTGGGCACCCGCGGCTACATGGAGCCCGGCGCCGCGCGCCTGCAGATCCTGCCGGAATGGGGCGTTGCCGGCGGCACTGGCGCCTTCTATCCGGTCTATACGGTCGAGGACGGACACGTCCGGGCCAAGGAGCCGCCGCCGCAGCTCGACGCCGTGACGCAGGCCCTGGCCCGCTACGACCGCGACTCCGCGGGCGGCAGCTATGTGGTGCAGGGCCTGCAGGTCGCCATGGCCGCCGATCGGCCGGACGGCCGCCAGGTCTACACCGTGGCCGAGGGCCGAGCCCGCGTCTCCGGCTACGGCGTGGAGCTGACCACCAGCCGCCGCCTGGTCTACGACGCCCAGCCGGACCTGCAGTTCATCGACAGCGAGCCCCACGCCAGCACGACAGCCGCAGCGCAGCGCATCAACCTGGACCGGTCCCCGCTCTCTTCCATCGAGAGCGTGAAGATCACGGCCGAGCGCACGGTCAACATCAATCACGGCGGCTTCGCCGGCGCCCTGGATCCGCTGCCGGACAACTCGGTGCTGGTCATCAAGGAAGTCAAGCAAGGCGCCACCGTCTATGCGAAGGACGCCGACTGGAAGCTCACCGCCGGGCAAGTCGACTGGAGCCCGTCCGGGGCTGAGCCGGCACCCGGCAGCACCTACTCGGTCCGCTATGAGTACATCGCGACCGTGGAGCCCACGGCCGTGGATGCAACGGGATGCACGGTCACCGGCGCCGTGCCGGGCTCGCTGATCCTCGTCAGCTATCAGCAGATGCTGCCGCGCATCGACCGGTTGTGCCTGGACGCCGAGGGCGGCTTCGTGTGGCTGCATGGCGTGGCCTCGGCCTGGCGGCCGACGGCGCCCGCCGTCCCGGCCGGCCTGCTGCCCATCGCCAGCGTCGCCCAGACCTGGACCAGTGCGCGCAGCGTCACCAACAACGGTGTGCGCGTGGTGCCGATGAATGAGCTGGCCGCCATCACCTCGCGCATCGACCTGCTGACCGAGC
>NZ_JAYREK010000062.1:0-7899 GCF_041908905.1 Zoogloea sp. | reverse complement strand
ACAGCCAGATGGGTGTCGGCCAGCTGTGCGAGAAGCTCGTCCCGAACGGCGTGTTCGCCGACGTGAAGAGCTTCTACGATCCGGCGGCGCTCGAAGCGGCCGGGGCCAAGGTGTGGCGGCTTTGAGTTAGAACGCAGTTGAGGGGGACTATTGGAAATAGCTCCGCTCTTTTGTCATCAAGGGCCGGTATGACCGGCCCTTTTTACGCCCGATACTACTTATTTTGAATTTAGGTGTATTTCAATGTTGATTCCAGTAATCCTCTCCGGCGGTAGCGGCACCCGCATGTGGCCGCTTTCTCGCGCAGCCTACCCCAAGCAGTTTCTGCCGCTCGTTGGCGAAAAGACCATGCTTCAGCAAACAGCGCTGCGCATTCAGGACATGCCGGATCTGGCTGCTCCGATCGTGATAAGCAATGCTGAGCAGCGCTTTGTCGTTGCCGAGCAATTGCGGGCGATTAATGTGAAGCCGTCGTCCATTCTTCTTGAGCCGGTGGGGCGCAATACGGCGCCGGCGGTGGCCGTGGCAGCTATTGCTGCGCTTCGGATGGACCCGAACGCGGTGCTGCTGGTGTGGCCGTCGGACCATGTGATCCTCGACGAAGTGTGCCTGCGGCGTTACGTGGAGCGTGCGGCCCAACTGGCCAAGGATGATTATCTAGTGACTTTCGGCATCAAGCCGGAATCGGCTCATACCGGCTATGGCTATATCCGGCGTGGTAAGGGGCTGGATGACGGAGCCTATGAGGTTGCAGCATTTGTCGAGAAGCCGGACCTGCAGACTGCGGAAGGTTTTTTGACCGATGGCGGCTATTACTGGAACAGTGGCATTTTCTGCCTGAAGGCTTCGGTCTACCTCGAAGAACTCGGGCTCCGTCAGCCCGCGATTCTGGAGCAGTCCCGCCTGGCCGTTGAGCAGGCCAAGGAGGATCTGGACTTTGTGCGGCTGGATGAGGCGGCATTCTCGGTCTGCCCGTCGGAATCCATCGACTACGCGGTCATGGAGCACACCAGCCGCGCCGCGGTGGTCGAGGCGGCTGATCTCGGCTGGAGCGACGTGGGCTCGTGGTCTGCCTTGTCGGACGTAGTGGATCGGGATAGCTCGGGTAATACGCTGCTGGGCGATGTGCTCGTCGATGGTGTGCATGATTGCTACATCCGCGCGGAGAACCGGATGGTGGCGGCGATCGGTGTCGATAATTTGGTGATCGTCGAGACGGCCGATGCGACACTCGTGACCACCAAGGATCGCGCTCAGGATGTGAAGAAGATCGTTGAGCGTCTTAATGCCGAAGGTCGCGGCGAATCGGTGTTTCACCGCCGTGTTCTGCGCCCGTGGGGCAGCTACGAGGGTATTGATGCGGGCGAGCGCTTCCAGGTCAAGAGGATCGTCGTCAACCCGGGCGCAGCCTTGAGCCTGCAGATGCACTATCACCGCGCGGAGCACTGGATCGTTGTGAAGGGTACGGCGAGGGTGGTCAACGGGGAACGCGAGATTCTGCTGGGTGAAAACCAGTCGACTTACATCCCTCTCGGCGAAAAGCACCGCCTGGAGAACCCGGGCAAGGTGCCGTTGGAGCTGATCGAGGTGCAGTCCGGTTCTTACCTTGGTGAGGATGACATCGTGCGCTTTGACGACCAGTATGGGCGGACGAAGTAGGCATCCGGATTTCTCTGGGAGTCGACGGAGAGCCGATGATTTTCACAAGGCCGTCCTTTATCGGTTGGCCTTGTCGCATTTTGTGGCTACTTCAGTCGCCTGCGGGCGTAGGCTGCCCTCCCCAGGCAGGGGAGGGCAGGGATGGATGCTTCAGCCCCCCACGGCGATGCTCACCACGTCGCTCCACTGGCCGACCTGGGCGTCGCGGAGGCGGTAGATCGCCTTGTACTTCCAGACGGCGCCGGTGCTGGGTTTGGCGGCGGTGTCGGTGAAGCCGGGGGCGGTGGTGGTGGTGGCGAGGATGAAGCCCTTGTCGTCGCCGCGGTCGGCCCAGATCTCGATGGCGTCGGCGTCGCCCTTGGGCCATTTGATGATCGGGTGGCCGGCTTCGGTGGCGAGGTCGAGGACGGGCTTCCAGGCGCTGGAGTCGACGGTCTGTTCGGCGCCGACGATCTTGAGGTCCTGGCCGATGGCTTCCGTGTAGTTGCGCGCCGTCTTGAGGCGCGAGACGAGGGCGGTGAGGCGCGGGATGATGCCCAGGGGCACGGCCGGCACCGGCGCAGGCAGGTTGGGGGCGTGGGGGAAGGCGGTGGAGCCGGTGCCGCCGTCCCGCTGGATGGTCTTGAAGGCGGTCCACAGCCGGGAGTTGGCCTGGATGGCGTTGAAGGCGCCGAGGGTGTAGCGGAAGGCGGCGGCGTCGGCCTGCAGGCTGGTGATGTCGGCGGGGCTGATTTCAAGAACATCGGCGTAGACCGGCAGGCGGGCCGCGAGGTGTTCGAGCAGCTCTGCCTTGCCGCTATCGTCCTTGGGCAGGTAGTAGCTTTTAGCCATGGTGTGTCTCCTGGTGGTGATGAAAGGGTGGGCGGGGCGCCCTCGCCGGGGCCCCATGAAGACCCAGAACCCGCGCCAGTGCTGGGTTTGCGGGGTTTGGAAGGGGAAACGGTGGGGCTTTGGGGCGGCGCTGGGCGACGTTTTTGTGATGTCACAAAAACCCTTGGCGGCGTGCAAAAATCCGTCGGCGGGCTGAAAAAACCTTTTTGTCACATGACCAAAAACGTTGGTCACGCCGCCAGGATTTTTTGCCATATGAAAAAATCGGCGGGTGGCGTCAAAGAAACGGGTGGCGGGCCCGCCAGCGCTTTTTGTCATATGAAAAATGCCTTTGGTGGCGTGACCCCGGCTGTTCGTGGTGTCGCCGGGGGTTTTGGTGACGTGGCCGGGAGCGTTTGGCGCGTGTCGCGGCGTTTTTGCGGCGTGGCTGGCGGTGTTTCGGGCGCGTCTGGGCGTTTGGGCGGCGCGGCCGAAAACATTGCGGGTGTGGCTGGAAGGATTCCGTACGTGACGGAGGGCGTCCGGGGTGTGTCGGAAAGCGGGGCGGCGCGGCGTTGTCGCATCACGGAGCGTCCGGGACGCTGCGGGGGCTGCACCGCACTGCCCGGGTTTATGTCATGGAAATTGTCCGCAAATGATATTGGGAAATGCGGATGGCAATCAAGTAAACCTCGGGCGGGCAAATCCGGGCCCGCCGGCGGGGGTTAGCCCTCCTGCCGCAGGGGCGCTGGAGATGTCGCCCTAAAAAATCACGTATTCAGCAGATTTTTAGTTAATTTCAATTTTTGTTAATTTCCACACGTGGAGGGCGGGTGGCGGCTCGTAACATGGCCGCATTCCATTCAATCCAGAAGAAATAAAATGCCCGCCCCCGTTTCCCGCTCCGCCCGTCGTCACGGCCTCTCCGCTGCGCCTTCCACCCAGCCCCTGCGCGCCCTCGGCCTGGCCCTCGCCGTGGCGCTCGGGGGGCTGTCGGTTCCGCTGGCGGCAAACGCCAGCCTCGTCCAGGGCCACGACCCCGATGGCTATCGCACCGGCGAGTTCCGCCTGCCGCTGGGGGCCGGCGAGCTGGTGTTCACCGGCAGCGGCGCCTACAACTACCCCAGCTTCGATTACCGCACCACGGTCGCGACCGGCGCCCGCACCGAGCTGATCTTCGGTGCGCCGCTGGCCGCCGATACGCCGATCGACGCCAATGACACCTACGGCGCCGGCAGCGAGACCCTCTACGACCGCTGGCAGAGCGGCTACATGGTCTATCAGCCCGGCGGCCGGAGCTGCAGCCGCTGGAGTTGCTGGTACTACCCGAGCATCTCCTATGGGGTGGTCACCGGAGCCGGCATCGACGGCGCCTGGGCGGGGGACACCAGCGGGCTGCTGGGCTTCCGCTTCGAGGACAAGGGCTGGCATTACGGCTGGGTCGAGCTGACCGTGGATGACGATTCCTTCGACATCGGCCGCTGGGCCTACCAGGAGGTGGCCGGCGTTGGTGTCATCGTCGGCTCCACCACCGACCTGGCCCCGGCGCCGCAGCGCTTCGCGTCGCCCGCCGCCCCGGCCGCGGCGGTGCCCGAGCCTTCCGCGCTGGCGCTCCTCGCCCTGGGCGCCGCCGGCGTGGCTGCCTCGCGCCGCCGCCGCGCCTGACCTTCCGCTCTGCGGCCCCGGCATGGCCGAGGCGCTGGAGGCGGTGTATCCGCGCACCACGCTGCAGACGTGCATTGTGCACCTGCTGCGCAACAGCCTGAGCTACGCGGGCTTCCGTGATCGCAAGGCGCTCGCCGATGCCCTCAAGCCGATCTACCAGGCGGTGAGCGCCGAGGCGGCGGAGGCGGCGCTGGAGGCGTTTGCCGAAGGCGAATGGGGCCAGCGCTTCCCGACGGTGGCCGCGGCATGGCGACGGGCGTGGGAGCAGGTGATCCCGTTCTTTGCCTTCCCGCCGGAGGTGCGCCGGGTGATCTACACGACCAATGCTATCGAAAGCCTCAACGCCCGGGTGCGCAAGATCATCAAGACGCGGGGGCACTTCCCGACCGACGAGGCGGCCACCAAGCTGATCTGGCTGGCGCTGCGCAACATCACGGCTGAATGGAAAAACCGATGCTGTACTGGAAGCCGGCGATGAACCAGTTCGCCATCCTGTATACCGATCGTTTCATCCCGGCGATGGCACGATGAGCCGATTCTTCCTGCTCCGCCGCGGCGGGGCAGGAAGAATCAAAACCGTCTCGAACACAAAATTCCTGACACTCCCCGGCTGGAAGTTTTTTGGGCGTGTCTCGAAACGTCTTCGGAAGGGCCGGGAAGGGCGTTGGCATGGAGGCGGATGTTTTTCGCATCAAGGAGAATGTCGTCCGGAATGCCGGGATTGCTGCGCCGCGCCGTGGCGGATCATGTCAGTTCAATGTCGGCGGATGATATGCGGGAGCGCTGCAGGAATGCAAGTTGACTAAGGTCGCAGGGGGCCGCGCTGTAGTCGGCAGGCGTTGCAATGTTTTTGTGTGTGACTACACTGGGGCGCTTACAGGGGGGGGCGCGCATGGGACGAAAGCAACTGACTCAACATCAGATGACCGCGGACGAGTTCTACCTGTGGCTTGAGTCACAGAACGAGAGGTACGAGCTGGTGGATGGGCAGCCAATGCTCATGGCAGGGGCAACGATTGCGCACGACACCTTCGTCATGAATGCCGCGAGAGTCATTGGCAACCAGCTATTCGGGAAGCCTTGTCGCCCTCGGTCCGCCGACATAGCCATCAGGGTCTCGGACCATCAGGTCCGGTATCCCGACCTGAGCGTGGATTGCGGCGACCCGGCGAGTTCTGCCCGGGAAGCTGGCAAGCCGGCACTGGTCATTGAAGTCGAGTCCCGCAGCACCGGCATGGTTGATGCTATTGACAAGTTGGAGGAATATAAGTCCATTCCTTCCATGCAATACATCATCCTCGTTTCAACCAGGAAACCACGTGTCAGGTTCTACTGCCGCAACGAAAGCAGCGCTTGGGACGGTCAGGTCATCATTGGCATGGAGTCACAGCTCGAGATGCCCTTGATTGGCGTGACGCTGTCTCTGGGGGACTTGTATTACGACCTCCGATTCGAGGCGGAACCGAGCTGACGTCGAGATGAGAGGTGCCGAGGGGGCGTGCGATCAGCGTGAGGCGAATGTCTTCAGGCTGGCGGCAATGCTTGTCCGGGCGCGTCACCCCCAAAGTTCTGCCGGATTGATGGCGGTGAGCAAGATCGCCCCTTGCTGCAGGGTGTTGCCCTCCCCGGGCGTCAAACATCCACGATCTTCCTGAGCAGCCCGAAGCTGACGCGCCAGTGGCCCTGGTTGGGGTCGCACTGGATGGAGGCGGTTTTCTGGTTGATGCGGACGATGGTGCCGACGTGCTCCTGCAGGTGCTGGTCGGTGAACGAGACGGTGTCGCCAGGCCGGAAGTCGTCGCGGCGGGCGGCGGGGGGCGCGGGCGGGGGCGTTTCATCCGGGCGGCGGGGCAGGCCGTCGATCACGAGGGCGGCGTAGGGCAGGGTGAGGCGGCGGCGGGTGGCGATGTCGATGAGGACGGCCTGGGTGGGCTTCAACTCGACGATCTGGCCTTGCCGCTGCGTTGCCTCGATGTCGTCGGCGATGTAGGAGACGACGAGGCCGAGGTTGAGGTGCCGGCGGATCTCGATGATGCGCTTGGGGTCATCGAGGAGGCGCACCACGGTGAGGTGGAGCCGGTACAGGTCGGCGCTGGAGGCCAGGCGCAGGGCGTCGAGGATGTTCATGGGGCGGGTTGGCGAAGCTGGGATGCTGGATTGTAGGACGTGGGGAAGCCGGCAGGCCAGGTGGCGGTGTCTGGGGCGTATTCCATGGGATGACAAGCGGCTGGTGTGCAGGAAGACCGGCTATACGAGGTCAGCGGCCTGGCGCTTTATGGCAAGCTGCGCCTGCGGGTGGGGTTAGTGCAGCGTGATCCGACATTGCCGCGTGGTGCCGTGGGTGGGTGGTAGTGCGTCGGGTTACGCTGCGCTAGCCGACCTACGCCTGAACCGGAAGCTGGCGATTTCTGGCACGAACCGTGGATCTGCTGTAGGGGCGACTTCAGTCGCCCGCGGACGTCAAATATGGGATCTATTGACAAGGCCCTTGAATTCACTGACGGCTGGAAGCCTGAAAAACTCATGTATTCAAAGAAGTACATGAGAAACAGACTGTAGCGCCGCGTCTTTATTCAAGGGCCGGGTTAATAGCTTGGTTTTGCCGGCTGAGGACGACTGAAGTCGCCTCTACATCGCCCCAACAGGAAAACCGGGCAGCGCCTGTAGCCTGGGCCGACGCAGCGTGGCCCGAATCCTTTCTGGATCTGTTGTTGAGTTTTCCGGCGTCTTGAGTTTAGAGTGCCGCAGCCGGCAAGGTGCCGGGTGGAGGAACGCAGCGATGTCGGGACGCGAGTCGGAGGCGGTCATGCTTGACCGGTGCAGGGGGGTGGCGACGAGAGGCGCCGAGGGGGCGTGCGATCAACGGGAGGCGAATGTCTTCAGGCTGGCGGCAATGCTTGTCCGGGCACGTCACCCCCTGAGTTCTGCCGGATTGATGGCGGCGAGCGAGCGATATTTCCTGGCGCATCCTGATGAGCGCCTTGCCGCGGAGGATGTGCTGCGCAGGGGCTGGGTGACCAGTTTGCCGCGTTTGCGGGATCTTCTTGATGCCCAGTTGCGTGAGGAGGCGTGAGGGGTGGGCGCAAACATCTGTCTGCACACTGATACGGCTTTGGCGAAGGGTTTGCAGGCCCTCTTGAAACGCCTAGAGGCTCGCCTCGGTTTGCGTGTGCCGGTCAAGGTTTTCCTGGCGGGAGGAATGGCGGTTCATCTGTATACGGCCGGGCGGGTGACGACAGATGTCGATGCCGAATTCGGTGCCCGGCTGCTGTTGCCGAACGATCTGGCCGTCGAGATCGCTCTTGAGGATGGAACACCTCAGCTCGTCTATCTCGATACAAACTACAACCCGACGTTCGCGCTCATGCATGAGGATTATCAGAACGACGCGATCCCGGTAGATCTGGGGCTCGAGTGGTTCCATGTGTATGTGCTGTCACCCTGTGATCTGGCAGTGAGCAAGATCGCCCGCTTCGCCGAGAGTGATCGCGAGGATATCGTGGCGCTGGTTCGTCTCGGCCTGACGAACGCCGATGCCATCGAACGGCGGGCGCTGTCTGCCCTGAGCGGCTATGTCGGTGGGCAGGCGATGCTCCTGTTGAACCTGCGTGATGCATTGTCCCTGGCACGCGCGGCGGAGGCATGACCGGCCAGCCCGTAGCCCGGCCTACGCTGCTGCTCAACGCGGCGATGCCCCCTGTAGGTGCGGCGTCAGCCGCACACCCCCCGGGAAAACACGGGAGATACATAAAACTGGCCCCCACC
>NZ_JAYREK010000061.1:0-8205 GCF_041908905.1 Zoogloea sp. | reverse complement strand
TGCTGGGCGGTGAGCCACAGGAAGAGGCGGTCGTTGAGGCCGTCGGTCCACAGGTCGGCCAGCGCGGAGCAGCCGTTGGCGAAGGGGCCGCCGCCCCAGTAGTCGTCCTCGTTGAGGAAGACGCTGTTGCCGAAGTCCTTGATGTCATCGAGGTGCGCCTTGTAGCCCCAGCGGAAGCGGATCACCGGCGACCAGTTGGACTGGTCTTGAATGAAGTTGGCGTGACTTCGGTCAGGATCGATGAACCCCGCTGCGTCCAGCTCCGGCGTATACGCGCAGGGGATCAGCCGCCCGGTGCCGTCGCCTGGGAGCGCCAGCTGCGCCTCTTGGCGGGCCAGCCGGGTGTTGAGGCCCTTGCACAGGCCCTGCTCGGCGTCGTCGTACCACTCGCCGTCGGAGTTGACGCCGTGCACGAAGATGACGACCCCAGGCAGGGGCAGGCGGCAGGGCACGAGCCGCTCCCCGTGGCCGGGGAGTAGCGGGATGGTGCAGGAGATGGCGGGCAGGGGCATGGCGACGCATGGCACCCCCGACTGACTCCAGGCCGGTGGAACGGGGGTGTTGATGTCCATGGAAGTTTATCTGTATAAAATTATACATAAACCTCAATGGAATATACCAAAAACTTAATCCTCTTCGCTTTCGGTTCGCCCCCAGAAGTCCAGAAAGCAAAAAGCCGGGCGAACCCGGCTCTTCGATTCAGCAGGAAATCCGCCCCCGTTACTGGACGCGAACCTCCACGCGGCGGGCTTCGGCGGGGTCGGTGCCGCCGAGGGTCACGGCGGGCTTGCGCATCTTGACCTTGTCGGCGGCCAGGCCGGCGGCGATCAGGGCGTCCTTGACGGCCACGGCGCGGGCCTTGGCGACCTCGGCGTTCACCGCGGCACCGCCGGTCTCGTCGTGGTAGCCCGACAGCAGCACCAGCCTGGACGGGTCTTCGGCCAGCTTGGCGACGACCTTGGCCAGTTCGCCCTCGGCACCGGCAGGCAGCTCGGCCTTGCCGGATTCAAAGTAGAACTTGACCAGCGCCTCGCCCACTTCGGCGATCTCCGGCTCCTCGGCCACCACGGCAGCGACCGGTGCGGGCGCGCGGTTCTGGCCGGTCACATAGACCCCCAGGCCGATCACCAGGCCGATCACGAGGGCGATGATGCCGAACAGGATACCCAGTACGAGGTTCTGGTTGTCGTCGTCTTGTTGCATCGGAAAATTCCTTTACGGGTCAAGGTTGAAATTGATCGCCGCAAGTATACCGCTTAATCCGGGGGCGCCCGACACTGCAACCGGGCGAAATGTTAAATACCTATTCACGAATCCGCCCGCCGCTCGGCCTGCACCATCAGGTTGCGGGGCGTCAGGGCGCGGTCGCAGAAGGTGCCCACCGCCACCTCGAAGCCCGCCTCCTCCAGGCCGAGGGCCAGATCCAGCACCAGCCACACCTCCAGCGGCCGGCGGAAGGCGTGGCGCACCAGCTCCAGCCGGCGCACTTCAGCGCGGCGCTGTTCGCCCGCGGCCTCCCAGCGGGCCCAGTCCACAGCATCGGGCAAGACCAGCCCTTCGCGGTCGGCCAGCAGCCGGCAATAGTCGGTGAAGCTGCCGCCCTGCCATGCGCCGGGCACCGGCTTGAAGGGGCGGATCGCCTCGCCCTGCAGCGCGTTGCGCAGCGCAACGAAACCCAGCTTCCAGGCCTGGTCGCGGGCCAGCTTGTGCTGGATGCGCCGCGGCGCGGTGACGGTCTCGGTCACCGCGAGGCGCAGCGCGGCGCCATCGAGCGGAAGGTCGGCGTCGCGGCTGAGGGGCCGGTAGCCCTCCTGGGCGCCGCGGTAATAACAACAGGGTGCGATGCGGTAGGCGCTCGCCCCGTCGTCGGCCGCCGAACGCACCAGCGAACGGTGCAGCTCGCCGCAGGCATGCAGCGCCAGCACCGCCCGCCCGCGCACGTGGCCGCGGGAGGCCGGCGCCAGGGCGTCGGCGCACAGCACGGTCTGGTCCACGCCCGCCCGGCTGGCGAGGTGCTCGGCGTCGGCGCACAGGGCCGGGTCGATCTCCAGGGAGCTCACCGGCAGCCCGTCGCTCACCGCCAGCCGGCGCCCCAGGTGGCCCTTGCCGGCGCACCACTCCAGCAGCGGCGCGCGGGGCGCCGGGCCGTGGGCGGCGAAGGCCTCGATCTGCTCGCGCTTGCGGCCGGGGATGTGCCAGTCGAAATGCCGCCCCGACGGCGGCAGCGCGCGCTGGGGCAGCGGCGCCAGATCGCACCACTCACCCAGCCGTTCCGCCACCGGCAGGCGCGGCGCGAGCCAGGCCCGGCAGGCCTCCGGGTCGGCGACGAAGCCCTCCAGCATCGCGTCGTCCAGCGCCAGCACCGCCGCCGCGAGGTCCGGCCAGGCCTCGCACCACGGGGGCCGGCGCATATAAAAAGGCGACGGCCGCCACAGGGCCTCGTGGGCCTGGAGGGCGGACTGCAGCTCAAGAAATCGTTCGCGGTGCTTCATGGGGAGCCTGGGGAAATCGGACGCGGGCGCACGATAACAAAAAGCGCCGCCGCCGGGCGTCGTGAAAACCCCGGCGGCGGCGCTGCGAGCCCTGCCAATACGGTGGCGGCCCGGCACGAGGGCTCCACGCCCCCGCCGCCGGGCCCGACATCAGCCCTTCGCGAAGGCGATCCTGCCACCCTCCACGCCGACCCGGATGGTGTCCTTGGCGGCGAACTGGCCTTCGAGGATGCGCTTGGCGAGCGGGTTCTCGATGTGCTCCTGGATCGCCCGCTTGAGCGGCCGGGCGCCGAACACCGGGTCGAAGCCGGCGCTCGCCAGCTGGGCCAGGGCCTCGTCGCTGACCTCCAGGTGCATGTCGAGCCGGGCCAGGCGCTTCTCGAGGTAGGCCAGCTGGATCCGCGCGATGGACGCGATGTGCTTCTGATCGAGGCTGTGGAACACCACCACCTCATCGATCCGGTTGATGAACTCCGGCCGGAAGTAGGTCTTCACCTCGCCCATCACCGCCAGCTTGATGATCTGGTAGTCGTCGCCCGACATCTGCTGGATCATCTGGCTGCCCAGGTTGCTGGTCATCACGATCACGGTGTTCTTGAAGTCCACCGTGCGGCCCTGGCCGTCGGTCATGCGGCCGTCGTCGAGCACCTGCAGCAGCACGTTGAAGACGTCCGGGTGGGCCTTCTCGACCTCATCGAACAGGATCACGCTGTAGGGCTTGCGGCGCACCTGCTCGGTGAGATAACCGCCCTCCTCGTAGCCCACGTAGCCCGGGGGCGCGCCGATCAGGCGGGCCACCGAGTGCTTCTCCATGAACTCGCTCATGTCGATGCGGATGAGGTGCTCCTCGCTGTCGAACAGAAACTCCGCCAGCGTCTTGCACAGCTCGGTCTTGCCCACGCCCGTGGGCCCCAGGAACAGGAAGGAGCCATAGGGCCGGTTCTCGTCGGAGAGGCCCGCGCGGGAGCGGCGGATCGCGTCGGCCACCAGGCGCACGGCCTCGTCCTGGCCCACCACCCGCTGGTGCATCCTGTCTTCCATCTTGAGCAGCTTGTCGCGCTCGCCCTGCATCATCTTCGACACCGGAATGCCGGTGGCGCGGCTCACCACCTCGGCGATCTCCTCGGCGCCCACCTGGGTACGCAGCAGCTTGTTGGCCGGCTTGGCCTCGCCGCCCGCCTCGGCCTTCTTGAGCTGGGCTTCGAGCTGAGGCAGCTGGCCGTACTGCAGCTCGGCCACCTTCTCCAGCTTGCCCTCGCGCTGCAGGCGGGCGATGTCGGCCTTCAGGCGGTCGATCTCTTCCTTGATGTGGGCCGAGCCCTGCACCGCCGACTTCTCGGCCTTCCAGATCTCTTCCAGGTCGGAGTATTCCTTCTTGATCCGGGCGATCTCCTCCTCGATCAGCGCCAGACGCTTCTGGGAGGCCTCGTCCTTCTCCTTCTGCACCGCCAGCTGCTCGATCTCGAGCTGGATCTTGCGGCGCTCGAGCTTGTCCATCACCTCCGGCTTGGAGTCGATCTCCATCTTGATCCGCGCCGCCGCCTCGTCGATCAGGTCGATGGCCTTGTCGGGCAGGAAGCGGTCGGTGATGTAGCGGTTCGACAGCTCGGCCGCGGCGACGATGGCCGGGTCGGTGATATCCACGCCGTGGTGCAGCTCGTACTTCTCCTGCAGGCCGCGCAGGATCGCGATGGTGGACTCCACGCTCGGCTCATCCACCAGCACCTTCTGGAAGCGGCGCTCCAGCGCGGCGTCCTTCTCGATGTACTTGCGGTATTCGTCCAGCGTGGTGGCGCCGATGCAGTGCAGCTCGCCGCGGGCCAGGGCCGGCTTCAGCATGTTGCCGGCGTCGATGGCGCCCTCGGCCTTGCCGGCGCCCACCATGGTGTGGATCTCGTCGATGAACAGGATGATCCGGCCTTCATCCTTGGCGATGTCGTTGAGCACCGCCTTCAGGCGCTCCTCGAACTCGCCGCGGTACTTGGCGCCGGCCAGCAGCCCGGCCATGTCGAGCACCAGCACCCGCTTGCCCTTGAGGGTTTCGGGCACCTCGTTGTTGATGATGCGCTGGGCCAGGCCCTCGACGATGGCGGTCTTGCCCACCCCCGGCTCGCCGATCAGCACCGGGTTGTTCTTGGTGCGGCGCTGCAGGATCTGGATCGCCCGGCGGATCTCGTCGTCGCGGCCGATCACCGGGTCGAGCTTGCCCTGGCGGGCGCGCTCGGTGAGGTCGACGCAATACTTCTTGAGGGCCTCGCGCTGGCTCTCGGCGTCGGCGCTGCCCACGTTCTGGCCGCCGCGCACGGCGTCGATGGCCTGCTCCAGGGCCTTTCTGGTGAGGCCGTGCTCCTTGAGCAGGCGGCCGGTCTCGCCCTTGTCGTCGGCGAGGGCCAGCAGGAACATCTCGCTGGCGATGAACTCGTCGCCGCGCTGCTGGGCGGCCTTGTCGGTGAGGTTGAGCAGGTTGCCCAGGTCGCGCCCCACCGACACCTCGCCGCCGTGGCCCTGCACCTTGGGCAGGCGGTCGAGGGCCTTGACGAGGGCCGCCTTCAGCCCGGCGGCATTCACGCCGGCGCGCTGCAGCAGCGAACTGGTGCTGCCGTCGTCCTGGCCCAGCAGCGCCAGCAGCAGGTGCTGGGGCTCGATGAACTGCTGGTCGTTGCCGACAGCCAGGCTCTGGGCTTCGGAAAGGGCTTGCTGGAACTTGGTGGTGAATTTGTCGTAGCGCATAGGGCCTCCGGATTCGGGTTGATGCCTACATGAGGGAGCCGCGCCGGAATTCAAGCGCCCCCCTGCGAATACCTTGCCGCCCGCCGGGGCGCCCGTTTCGCGCAGCGCCGCCCGATACCCAGACGTCAAATTATGTTAGCCTGCGCCGCGACCCGCTCCGCAAGGGCTGGCGCGGTTCTTCACTTCCCCGTTTTTTCAGGAGCTTCCGGATGGCGAACCTACGGCACTTGAAGCGGCTCACCCCGATCAACCGCCTGCTGGCCGGCGTCGGCCTGGCCGTGGCGGCAACGCTGGCCGGCGCAGGCGAACTCGTGGTGGCCCACATGGCCCCCTTCACCGGCCCGGCCTCCATCGAGGCCGCCGAGTACAACGCCGGGATCCGCCTGGCCATCAAGGCCGCCAACGCCAGCGGCGGCATCAACGGCCAGCAGGTCGTCCTCAAGACCGAAAACGACGAATACAAGCCCGAGCGGGCCGCCGCGATCTTCCGCCAGCTCGCCGCCAGCGAGGCCGTCGCCACGCTGCTGCCGGTGGGCTCGCCGGCGATGGGGCAGATCCTAAAGGAAGGGCTGCCCGAGACCCTCAAGCTGCCCATCGTCGGCCTGATCCCCGCCGCCGAGCCCTTCCGCAACCCGGTGCATCCCTACGTGTATCACGTCCGCGCCGGCGACCTGAGCCAATACCGCAAGCTGGTCGAGCACGCCCGCACTATCGGCGTGCAGCGCCTGGCGGTGGTGTACACCGACAGCCCCTTCGGCGGCGCCGGCCTTGCCGCCATCGAAGGCATGCTCAAGAAGCAGTCGCAGGACCTGGTCGCCCGCATCGCCATCCCGGTGAGCGACACCGCCAGGCTGCCCGAGGTGACCGACGCCCTCGCCCGCAGCAACCCCGACTTCGTCTTCCTGGTGTCGCCCTCCAAGCTCGCCGGGGATTTTCTCAAGGTGTATCGCAGCAAGGGCCTCAGCGCCCCCCTCGCCATGACCTCCTACGGCAACGCCGACGTGCTGTGCGCCATCGCCGGCCGGGAGAACGCCCACGGGGTGATCATGTCGCAGGTCATGCCCAACGTCTCCAACAACGCCATCCCCGTCGTCCGCCGCTTCCAGGAAGACCTCAAGAAGCACGGCGAGAAGGACATGCGCGCCAACATCTTCCAGCTCGAAGCCTACGTCACCACCCAGGTCCTGCTCGAAGGCCTGCGCCGCGCCGGGTCCAACCCCTCGCGCCAGAAGCTGCTGAACGCCCTCGACTCCGGCAAGCGGATCGACCTGGGCGGCTACGGGGTGGATTTCACCCCCGCCCGGCACACCAGCTCCGAGTTTGTGGACATCAGCATCGTCGGCCGCGACTGCCGGCTGATCTTCTAAGCCCCGCCCCGGGGCCCCTGCCGGGATGGCCGCCGCTGCGGCCTCCGCGGAGGCATCCCCAAAGCCTGCCGCCCTGGCGGTGCCCTAGGCTTCCCCGCCGTTCATCACCCTCACCCGCCCTCCGGTCTCCGCCGCCAGCCGCGCGGCCAGGGCGTGGCGGGCTTCCGGGTCGCCGTGGATCAGGCGGACCTCGGCGGGCAGCCGGCCCATGCGGGTCACAAAGCGGACCAGATCATTCTGGTCGGCGTGGGCGGAATAGCCCGACAGGCTGTGGATACCCGCGCGAATGCTGATGCGCTCGCCGTCGAGGTCCACGTAGCCGCCGCCGGGGCCGTAGGTCTGGATCGCGTGGCCGGGAGTGCCGCGGGCCTGGTAGCCCACGAACAGCACGTCGTGGCGCGGGTCGTGCAGCATCGCCTTGAGGTAGTTCATCACCCGCCCGCCGGCGCACATGCCGCTGGCGGCGATCACCACCGCCGGGTCGCCGCTGCGGGCCAGGCGGCGCACGTTGGCCTCGTGGTCGGCGTGCTCGTCGATGGCCACCAGCTGCTCGAAGGCCAGCGGCTTGCGCCCGGCCCGCACCCGGGCCAGCGCCTCGGTGTCCCAGAAGGGCTGCAGCGCCCGGTATTCGCGAGTAAAGCGCCCGGCCAGCGGCGAATCCAGATAGAACGGCAGCTTCTCCCACTGGGCGGCGTGGGGGCCGGGGTTCTTGCGCTGGCGGTACAGGATGTCCTCGAACTCATACAGCAGCTCCTGGGTGCGGCCGATGCTGAAGGCCGGCACGATCACCGTGCCGCCGTTGGCCAGCGCCCGCTCGACCACCGCCTGCAGGCGCTCGCGCCGGCTGTGGCGGTTTTCGTGGAGGCTGTCGCCGTAGGTGCTCTCCAGCACCACAATGTCGGCCGCCTCGGGGGAGCGCGGCGCCGGCAGCATCGGCGTCCAGGGCGCGCCGAGGTCACCCGAGAACACCACCCGCCGCGCCTCACCCCCCGGCCGGGCAAGGTCGCACTCCACGTAGGCCGACCCCAGGATGTGCCCCGCCCGCTGCAGGCGGATGCGGCAGTGGCCGCCGGGGCCGTCGAACACCGTATGCCACGCCTCGTAGGGCAGCGGCCGGATGCGCGCCTCCACCATCCGCAGGTAACGCTCGACGAGGCGCGCGTCCCGGGTGACCCCCATCGCAAAGGCATCCGCCAGCACGATGGGTAGCAGCCGCGCCGACGGCTCGCTGCAATAGATCGGCCCCTTGAAACCCGCCGCCAGCAGCCACGGGATGCGCCCCACGTGGTCGATGTGCACGTGGGTGGCCACCAGCGCCCGCAGGTGGTCAACCGCAAAACCGATCTCCAGCTGCTCCGCCCCCGCCCGCCCATCCGGCGCTGTCTCGGCCCCCTGGAACAACCCGCAGTCGATCAGCAGGCTGTTGAAGTCGTCGAAGAACAACTGGTGACAGGACCCCGTCACCCCATTGAAAGCGCCGTGATGGACGATGTTGGCAAGCATGGAGAACCCCCGGGCAGCGGAGCCACAGACGAAATGAATATGCCCGAAGCTTACACCAGAGCACCGGCCGGCTGTAGGTGCGGCTTCAGCCGCACGTGGAGGCCAGATTGAAG
>NZ_JAYREK010000060.1:0-10339 GCF_041908905.1 Zoogloea sp. | reverse complement strand
CTCGACGCCGTCTCACGCAACCACTGCCGCATTCAGCCTGAGCGAAGTTATCCCAGGCCACGACGCGTCAAGCCGCACCAGCATTTGGCATATAAGGGGGCTTAAGTTGGGAGCATTGCGCCCGGCTGGGCCTGGCGCCGGAGGTGGTCGGCTTCACCGCCGACGAGGACATGAACGACGACCTGCGCAACATGGTCTGGAAGGGCCACTACCTCGGCACCCAGCCCGCCGACGTGATGATGCACGTGCCCGTCGACCCCTACCTCGCCAAGGCCAACGACAAGGTCCGCATCTTCGGCGCCTACCACCGGGAAGCCCTGGCCCTCGCGCGCCGGCCGGAGCGCGTGCGCCAGGCCCCCAGCGGCTCGGCGGCGGTGGCGCTGGAGGTATTCACCCGCGAGAAGATCGGCGTCGAGACTGCGTCCCTGGCCGACTCCTTCCTGCTCGGCGTGCTCAACGGCCGCCTGCGCGACAACGTGGTGCACTTCAAGACCGTCGGCGAGGCCGCCCAGGCCCTCGCCGCCGGCCAGGTGGCGGCGGTGCTGGCCACCCGCGCCGAGCTGGAGGCCGCCCTCAAGGGCCAGCGCGAGCTGCCCGTCGAGCCGGTGAGCTTCCCCGAGCTCAAGGTGGACAGCTGGCCCCTCGGCATGGCGGTGAAGGTCGAGGAGCAGGCCCTTGCCGACGCCATCGCCGCGGCCCTGGCCGAGCTCAAGCGCGACGGCAGCCTGGCGGAGATCTTCCGCCGCCACGGCATCTCCCACCTGCCCGCGTGAGGCCCGCCATGGCAAAGCGCCATCTGCTGTGCGCCGCCCTGGTGGCGGCCTGGGGGGCTGCCGCGCAGGCCGGCCCGCTGGCCTATGTGCCCAACGAAAAGTCCGCCAGCCTCAGCGTCATCGACACCGCCGACGACTCGCGCCGGGCCGACATCCCGGCGGGGGAGCGGCCCCGCGGCATCGCCGCCGGCGGTGGCCGGGTGTATGTCACCGACGGCAAGACCGGCCGCCTGCTGATCATCGACACCGCCAGCGGCAAGCTCATCCGCAGCGTGCCGGTGGGCGCCTCGCCGGAGGGTGTCAGCCTGTCGGCCGACGGCAGGCTGCTGGCGGTGGCGGTGGAGGACGACAACAGCGTGGCGCTCCTCGACGCCGCCGACGGCCGCGAGCTGGCCCGCATCCCGGTGCACGGCAAGAACCCCGAGCACGCGGTGTTCAGCCCCGACGGTCGCCGGCTCTACGTGAGCGCCGAGGAGGCCGAGCAGGTGGACGTCATCGACGTGGCCGCCCGCCGCCAGAGCGCCAGCATTCCGGTGGGCAAGCGCCCGCGGGGCATCGGCTTCCTGCCGGACGGCTCCCGCGCCTACGTGGCGAGCGAGCTGGCGGGCAAGGTCTACGCCATCGACGTGGCCGCCGGCCGGGTGGTGGCCGAGATCCCCGCCGGCCAGTTTCCCAACGGCGTGGCGGTGCATCCGGACGGGCGGCGGGTCTTCGTGTCCAACGGCCGCGACGGCAGCGTCATGGCCATCGACGTGGCGAGCAACACCGTCGTCGCCACTGTCCCGGTGGGCAAGCGCCCGTGGAACATGGCGCTCACCCCCGACGGGGCCAAGCTCTACGTGGCCAACGGCCGTTCGGGCACGGTATCGGTGATCGACACGGCCGGCTACCGCAAGCTCGCCGACGTCCCGGTGGGCGAGTTGCCGTGGGGCGTGGCAATACCATGAACGCCCCGCGCTATACCCTTCCCGCCATGCTCCTCCACTGGGCCCAGGCGGCCATCGTGCTGTGGCTGCTGTGGCGCGGCTGGACCATGCTCGACCTGCCCAAGGGCCCGCTGCGCAGCGCCGCCTACGGGCTGCACAAGTCGTGGGGGCTGATGGCCCTGGGGCTGGTGCTGCTGCGCATGGTGTGGCGCTGGCGCAATCCGCCGCCGCCGGCCCTGGCCGGGGGTTTCGAGGCGGTGCTCGCCCGCGTCGTCCATCGTGGCCTGTACCTCATGCTGCTGCTGGCGCCCCTGGCCGGCTACCTGGCGTCGTCCTTCACGCCTTACGCCGTCAAGCTCTTCGGCGTCGAACTGCCCCGGCTCGGCTGGCCTGACGAGGCGCTCAACGGCGCCTTCAAGGCCGTGCACGTGTTTGCGGTGTGGGCGATTGCCGGGCTGGTCGGCCTGCATGTGGCCGGCGCCCTCAAGCACGCCATCCAGCGCGACGGCACCCTGTCCCGCATGTTGCCGGGGTGGTTGTTCCGTAATTGAACACCTGCTCCAGGGTGGAGCAGGGCAGTTTTGCCCGGGCGCCCCGCGACCTTCGTCGCGAGGGCGCCCGAATTGCTTGCGAGCACCTCGGTCGTTGTCGCGACCACCCTGGCGCTGGTCGGGAGGATCTCCGCCGGTGTCGCGAGGACCCCGGCGCTGCTCGGGACGACCTCGGTGGTCATCGCGAGGACCCGCACGGTCCTCGCGAGTCCCGGCTTACTCCAGCGACAGGATCCAGTGGATCGCCGCCTTCAAGTCGTCGTCGCTGATCTTGTCGGCCGGGTGGGCCATCATCGGCACCTGGCCCCACACGCCGCTGCCGCCCTCGCGGACCTTGGCGAACAGGCGGGCCGGCGCGCCGGCGTCGCCCTTGTACTTCGCGGCGACGTCCTTGTAGGCCGGGCCGACGCGCTTGGTGTCCACCGCGTGGCAGGCCACGCAGCGGGCTTTCTTGACGATGGCTTCGGTGGCGCTGGCGGGGGCGCTGGCGCCCAGGGCGAGCACGGCGACTAGGGCGACTAGGGGGAGCAGGGGTTTGCGGAGGGATGTCTGCATGGTTCGGGTTCCTTGCGGTGGGCGGATCAGACGAGGCCGGCGGCCTCGAGCTGGTCCCATTCGTCGTCGGAGAACAGGCGTGAGCGGGTGATGAAGGCCTTGCCGCTGCCCGCTTCGAGGGAGAAGGTGCCGCCCTCGCCGGCCACCACGTCGACGATCAGCTGGGTGTGTTTCCAGTACTCGTACTGGGCGGCGCCCATGTAGAAGGGCACGCCGCCGATCTCGCCCAGCCGCAGGTCGTAGGGGCCCACGGTGAGGTCGGTGGGCAGATAGCAGTTGGGCGAGCTGTTGTCGCAGCAGCCGCCCGACTGGTGGAACATCAGCGCGGGGCCATGCTTTGCCTGCAGTTCGGCAATCAAAGCCAGCGCCGCCGGGGTGGCGATCACGCGGTTGACCATCGTCCTGTCCTCAAAAAAAGGGGGGCGGTTGCCCGCCCCCGAAGATCATGCCCGCGAGCCAGCGCGGGCAAGCGAAGGAGACTTGCGTGCTCAGAAGAAGCCCAGCTTGTTCTCGCTGTAGCTGACGAGCAGGTTCTTGGTCTGCTGGTAGTGGTCCAGCATGACCTTGTGGGTCTCGCGGCCGATGCCGGATTCCTTGTAGCCGCCGAAGGCCGCGTGGGCCGGGTAGGCGTGGTAGCAGTTGGTCCACACGCGGCCGGCCTGGATCGCGCGGCCCATGCGGTAGGCCACGTTGCCGTTGCGGCTCCACACGCCGGCGCCGAGGCCGTAGGGGGTGTCGTTGGCGATGGCCAGGGCTTCGGCTTCGTCCTTGAAGGTGGTCACGGCCAGCACCGGCCCGAAGATCTCTTCCTGGAAGATGCGCATCTTGTTGTGGCCCTTGAAGAGGGTCGGCTGGATGTAGTAGCCGCCTTCCAGGTCGCCGCCCAGGTGGGCGCGCTCGCCGCCGATCAGGCACTCGGCGCCTTCTTCCTTGCCCAGCTGCAGGTAGGACTGGATCTTCTGCATCTGCACGTCGGAGGCCTGGGCGCCCATCATGGTGTCGGTGTCGAGGGGGCTGCCCTGCTTGATGGCGGCCACGCGCTTGAGCACGCGCTCGATGAACTTGTCGTAGATGGATTCCTGGATCAGCGCGCGGCTCGGGCAGGTGCACACTTCGCCCTGGTTGAAGGCGAACAGCACCATGCCTTCGATGGCCTTGTCGAGGAAGGCATCGTCCTTGTCCATGATGTCGGCAAAGAAGATGTTGGGCGACTTGCCGCCCAGCTCCAGGGTGGCCGGGATCAGGTTGTTGGCGGCGGCCTGGGCGATCACGCGGCCGGTGGCGGTGGAGCCGGTGAAGGCGATCTTGGCGATGCGCTTGCTGGTGGCCAGCGGCATGCCGGCTTCGCGGCCCAGGCCATTGACGATGTTCAGCACGCCCGGCGGCAGCAGGTCGGAGATCAGGTCGGCCAGGATCAGGATCGAGATCGGGGTGGATTCGGCGGGCTTCAGCACCACGCAGTTGCCGGCGCCGAGGGCCGGGGCCAGCTTCCAGGCGGCCATCAGAATCGGGAAGTTCCAGGGGATGATCTGGCCGACCACGCCCAGCGGCTCGTGGATGTGGTAAGCCATGGTGTTCTCGTCGATCTCGGAGATGCCGCCCTCCTGGGAGCGCAGGCAGCCGGCGAAGTAGCGGAAGTGGTCCACCGCCAGCGGGATGTCGGCATTCAGCGTCTCGCGGATCGGCTTGCCGTTATCGACGGTCTCGGCATAGGCCAGCAGCTCGAGGTTCTGCTCCAGGCGGTCGGCGATCTTCAGCAGGATGTTGGAGCGGGTGGCCGCATCGGTCTTGCCCCACTTGGGGAAGGCGGCGTGGGCGGCGTCCAGGGCCAGCTCGATGTCTTCGGCGGTGGAGCGGGCGGCCTGGGTGTAGACCTTGCCGTTCACCGGGGTCACCACGTCGAAGTATTCGCCCTTCACCGGGGCGGTCCATTGGCCGTTGATGAAGTTGTCGTAGCGGGCCTTGTAGTTGATCTTGGCGCCAGCGGTACCGGGGGCAGCGTAAAGCATGTCTTTGTCTCCTGCGTTTTGGTTTGGATCGAACGGGTTTCTGCGTTGTTGCTCAAGGGCGGTGGCTGTTCCGCCGGCCCTCGTGGCAATCATTAGTGCATAGCCCGTGCCATGCTGCAAGCCGGGCCCGTTGCGGTTTTAAAACCTCATATAAATCAATGGGGTGGATGTTTCGATGGCACGCCGCGCGGCGCCTTTCGGGCGGCGTCGATGCTTCAGGCTGCAGCAGCCGTTCAAATGTGGAGCAGTGGCCTCCTGTTGCGCTGCTCAATTTCCATTGGCAAATGCCGAAAAACCGGGCATTCAGGTAATGCGTGCGCTCCGACGGGCGCGCCATGCCCCTTGCCGACAGCGGGGGAGGGGGCGCCGACGCGGGCCCCGCCTTTCATTGCCGCCCGTCCCCCCGGGCGCGTCGGAGGCGGCTTTCGCGCCGGATCTAGCCGTGCTGCCGGCATGTGCTGACGATGGTGAGGAATTTCGCGGTATCGGTGCGCGGCCGCAAGAAAAAAACAAAGACGCTGCTAAGATGAGTGCAGTCGTTGTGAGGTTTCCTGGGCTCTATCCAGCATTTTTCCCGACTCCGTGTGCGGGCCGGGATGCGAGGTGGTCTACAGCATGAACAAGGCAGCTCCCAGGAGACACACGAGTCACCGGCTCCCGCCCTGGATCGTGCTGATCCTGAGCCTCGCCACGATCGGCATGATCCTCGGCGTCGATCTCCGCGCCACCCACGAAGATCTCACCCAGCGCGAGGGCGAACGCCTCGCCCACGCGGCCGACGTGGTCGGCAGCACCCTCTCCCGCAGCCTCCAGTCCACCACCGTGGCCCTTGACGCCATCGCCCCCGACCTCCTGCTGCTTCTGGCCGGCAGGGACGAGGTGGACGACGTCAACCGGCGCATGGAGTTCATGGTGTCCGCCATGATCGGCGTGCGCACGCTGCTCCTCGTCGATGCCGGCGGCACCGTGCTGGCCAGCAACCGCTCCACGCTGATCGGCCTCAACTTCCAGAACGACGACCGCTACCAGGCGATCCGCGATGACCCGAAGCCCGGCAAGCTGTACATCTCGCCGCCCTTCGTCACCTCCCACGGCGTGTTCACCATCACCGCGGGCAAGGCCGTGATGCGCCCCGACGGCAGCTTTGCCGGCTACGCGGTGGCGGCGATCGACCCGGACTACTTCAGCATGCTGCTCGAAGCCTCGATCTACGCCCCGGACATGCGCACCCTGCTCATCCACGGCGCCGGCCGGGTCATCCACTGCGTACCGCGGGACGCCCGCATCCTGGGGAGCGATCTCAACGCCCGCAGCGACTCCCTGTTCAGGCGCCACATGCAGAGCGGCGAGCGCAAGTCCCTGATCAACGGCATGACGGCCATTACCGGCGAAAACCGCCTGGCCGCGTTCATATCGGTGGCCCCCGTGGCCAGCCCGGCGGACCAGGCCCTCGTGGTGTCCCTCAGCCGCGACCTCGACGCGGTGTATGCCCCCTGGCAGCGCGACCTGCTGGTGCGCAGCCTGCTGTTCGGCATGCTGGCGCTCATCTCGGTGGCCGGCCTGGGGGTGTTCCAGCGCCACCAGTGGCGCAACGAGGCCCAGCTGGCCGCCGAGGAGGCCGAGCGCGAGCGGCTGGAGGAAGCCCTGCACGCCGACCGCCAGTACCTGGCCGATGTGGTGTGGGGCACCGACGCCGGCACCTGGGAATGGAACCTGCAGACCGGAGCCATCCACGTCAACGAGCGCTGGGCCGGCCTGCTCGGCTACACCCTCGAAGAGCTGTCGCCGTTTTCCGCGGAAACCTGGCGCAGCCTCACCCATCCCGACGAACACAAGATGATCGACGGCCTCGTCGGCCAGCTCATCGCCGGCCGCATCGACTCCGTCGAGGTCAAGACCCGGCGCCGCCACAAGGACGGCCACTGGGTGTGGATCCTCGACCGCGGCCGCGCCGTCGAGCGCGACGCCAACGGCCAGGCGCTGCGCCTCGCCGGCGCCAATCTCGACATCAGCGCCATCCAGACCGCGTTGCACTACGCCCGCAGCCTGCTCGAGGCCAGCCTCGACCCGCTCATGACAATCGGCCTCGACGGCCGCATCATGGACGTCAACGAAGCCGCCGAAAACCTCACCGGCCTGCCGCGCGACGCCCTCATCGGCCGCGACTTTGCCGACTGCTTCACCGACGCCGAGCACGCCCGCGAGGGCTGGCAGCAGGTTTTTGTGGCCGGCCGCGTGCGCGACTACCCGCTCACCCTCAAGCACGTGGACGGCGCCCTCACCGAGGTGCTCTACAACGCCAGCGTCTTTCGCGACGAGAACGGCAACGTTGCCGGCGCCTTCGCCGCCGCCCGCGACGTGACGCCCCTGCGCGAAACCCAGCGCCGGCTCGAACGCACCAACGCCGAAGGGCAGATGCTGCGCCGCATGAGCGACATGCTGCAAAGCTGCCAGGCGGTGGACGAGGGCGTCACCATCATCGAGGCCGGCCTGCAGCAGCTTTTCCCCAGCGCCACCGGGCGCATCTTCACCATCGACGCCTCCGGCCACCTCCTGATGGAAGTCTCCCGCTGGGGCCAGGACCGCGTGGACCACGTCGCCGTGCTCACCCCCACCGACTGCTGGGCGCTGCGCCGCAGCCACGTGCACGACTTCGGCTACGCCCACTCCATCACCCCCCGCTGCCTGCACTGCGCGAGCGACACGTCCATCTACCTGTGCCTGCCGCTGCAAGCCCAGGGCCAGCCCCTCGGCGTCATCCATCTGATCCCCTCCGGCGATCCCGACACCCTGGCCCGCGAACGCGAGCTGGCCGAAACCGTTGCCGACAGCCTCAGCCTCGGCCTCGCCAACCTGCGCCTGCGCGAAAACCTGCAAACCCTGTCGATGCGCGACCCCCTCACCGGCCTCTACAACCGCCGCTTCATGGAGGAGGGCCTCCAGCGCGAGATCAGCCGCGCCGCCCGCGCCCAGCGCCACCTCGCCGTGGCCATGCTCGACCTCGACCACTTCAAGCGCTTCAACGACGACTACGGCCACGACGCCGGCGACGCCGTGCTCACCGCCTTCGCCAGCCTCATGCTGGGCTTCCGCACCGGCAGCGACATCGCCTGCCGCTACGGCGGCGAAGAGTTTCTGCTGGTGCTCACCGACATCGACCGCGATCACGCCCGGCAGCGCCTGGACGACTTCCGCAACTCCGTCACCCGCCTCGTGCTGCACCACCGCGGGCAGGCCCTGCCCGGCATGACCGTGTCCATCGGCCTCGCCCTGTTCCCCGACCACGGCCGCCACGCCGCCGAACTCGTCACCGCCGCCGACCAGGCCCTCTACCGCGCCAAGCACAGCGGCCGCAACCGCGTCGTGCTGGCCGGCGAGGGGGACGAGGGCGATGCCACCCACGACAACGCGCCCGCCGCGCCCGCCGAGGCCGACTGACCCCCTCCCGAAGGCTTCCACAGCCATCGCGAGCTTCTCGGCACGGTCGACAACATCCTTTGCAGCCCTGCAAAGGTTTTCATCATAGTAAAAACCCTTGATCACCCGTCTGTGATCAAGGGTTTTTACTATGTTATGAAGGGTCGCAGGCCGGCGACTCATCATCGCCGCGCCGTAACCCATGGTTGCATGCCTGTAACCCTTCATCGCAACGCTGCAACCCATGGTCACAGCCCTGCAACCCATGGTTGCCCGCCTGCGGAGAAACATCGCAAGCCTGTTGAGAAGCATCGCAAGCCTGCGACCCTTCGCTGCACTCCAGCGATCATCGATGCACCGCCCCCCGTCGATGATCGCAAGCCCGCCAAGATGCACCGTCGCCCAGCAACCGGGCATGCCAGGCGCCGCAAGGTCCTCGACACCGCCGTGGCCCATCACCCCCGCCGGCCGCCCCGAAGTCCGGCCGCTGCGGCCAGACATTTCAATTTACCGGTCCGGCATTTCAATTAAAGCTTGTATGAGTATGGTGTACGCATTATTCTGACGCCCTGGCCATCCACAGCCCGGCCGCTCAACTTGAAGGAGACACCATGCCCAAAAGCCGCGTCAGCGCCAAGGAACTCCAGGAGGACATCGACGCTTTCTACGCCCTCAAGCTCATCACCGACTACAAGTCCCACGACCCCAGCGCCACCGTCGAAGCCATCGCCCCCGTGGTTGAAAAGATCCGCGCCAAGCAGGAAGCCCTCATCGCCCACCAGGTCGCCCTCGACGCCCTGCGCGACGAACTCAACGCCGCCGGCGTCGAACTCCACGGAAAGATGGGCGTCGCCAAGAACCAGGTCCGCGCCCAGTACGGCGACGACTCCAACGAAATCGCCTCCCTCGGCCTCAAGAAGAAATCCGAGCACAAGATCCGCCGGCCGAAGCCCGCGAAGACGGAGGCGTGAGGAAGCAGAGACTGCCCGAAATGAGCCCGCGGAAGCGGGCTTTTTGATGAGGGTGGGGTAGGATGAGGGGGTATGTGGGGTGGGTGGTGTCTAAAGGAAAGTGAGGGGCGGCATTCGGCCAGATGCGGCCGGTCGTCATCCGATCCAAATAGTCGTCATTCGGGCTTGACGTATGCTATATGCCTACTTTCCACATAATCAGAACCCACTATGTTGATGACTGCGGCTTTTCCTGTTTTCCATTTTGCGTTGTGTATAGCTCCTGCTTCTAAACAGTAACTTGCAAAACATGTTCTTCGGTACTTCGATGTTGTGCGGCAGAGCTGTCGCCCTAAAAAGTTATTCGTCATGGAATGCAGATTCTGGGCACCTCGAATAACCCGAGGTTGTCAGTAAATCCCACCGCGCAACGATGATCGCGACCGAATCTGGTTCAATTCCTTCGGCAAATCACCGCCTTCTTCGGCGGTGCCGTCCCGTTTTTGCCTCGAATCGCCTCGGGCTGCGGCGATTCGGCCCATTTCGGGCGTCAGAAGGCCTTGATTCCGGCTTTCTGGAAATAAACCGGCCGCTTCAGGTTGTAGCAGGCCGCCATCATCGTCATCGCAAAGTTCGCCCGCGCCTGGCCGATGGTGCAAAGCAGCTTGCCGCCCATCTGGTCGATGGCCCCGAACACATGTTCGACCCGCGCCCGCGTCTTGGCGATGCGCTTGTTGCGCCGCTGCTGACACTCGGACAGCGGCTTGTTGCGATGGCCCTTGCGCTGGATCTGGTTGCGGAAGCCGTTTTCCTTCAGCCAGGCTTCGCGCTCCGCAGACGGGTAGCCCCGGTCGGCATAGACGTCCCGGCTGGTGTTGACGGTGTCGAAGACGTTGTCGAAGTGCTGGCTGTCGTGGGTGCTCGCGGTGTCGGTCTCGATCTTGCGGATGATCTTGTATTTCTTGTCGACGTTGATGGAGAGCTTGTAGCCGAAGTGGCTCTTGCCGTGCTTCTTGGTCCAGGTGGCGTCGAGGTCCTTCTGGCGCCGCTTGGCGGGCTTCCAGCCGGCCGGCATTGCGCCTTGCTCGATGAGCGCCTTCTCGCCCCGACTGGTGTGCTGCTTGGGCGCCGGCACCAGGGTCGCGTCGATGATCTGCC
>NZ_JAYREK010000059.1:0-12437 GCF_041908905.1 Zoogloea sp. | reverse complement strand
GAAACTACACACTTTCTGCGGCTGTGAACAGGGGGCGTGTAAGGCTATGAAGGTGAACGATGTTTTGCGGTGGGGTATGTCGGGTCGGTACGATTGCCCTGCATGCTCGCGCTCCTTATCGGGCGCTTGTGATAGAGGTACATCGGGTTGTTGTGGGTGCAGACGAGCCGATCAACCCAAGCACTGCGCGTTCAAACCTCGGGGATGCGGGGAACTCCGTATGGCTTTGACTCCCCCTGTGACGCCCATGTAAAGCAGCGCGGGATTTACCGGATATTCCCAAGAATCCCGCTGCAGAAAATGGCCCGTGCGACCTCACAGTAAGGACCGCCGCACTAACGCGGTATTCCTAAACAGATTGAGGTCAATATGGAACGCGCCCAACCCCAAAGCCTGCTCCCCATTCGGAGCGTTCAAGCCCAAACCAATCTCGGGCGAACCAAGATTTACGAGCTGATTCGCAAGGGCGAATTCCCCGCCCCGATCAAACTCGGCGCCCGCACGGCGCGATGGCCCGCCGCCGTGATTGACGCCTGGATTCAAAAGAAGATCGACGCCCAAGGCGCAGCTTGAGGAGGTGCAGACCATGAAAGCACCGCTGCTAATCCAGATCGAAGGCGGCACCCACACCGCCCACGCCTTCCCCAATTACGCCGCTTTCCTCCAGCACGTCGAACGCCAGGAGGCCCGCGCCAAGGCGAACGGCGCCAAAACGTGGCACGCCCAGGCGATGCGCCAAGCCCGTAAGACTGACGTGCTTGTGATCTATCGCGGCAATCAGCCCGCACCTGTGCCGACCCTGCGGCAAGTCCGCGCAATCGTTAAAGCATATAGGGAGGGCGCACGATGAACCACACTGCAATCCTTCCCCGCCAGAAGAAAGCCCCCACCACCCGGCCAGGGGTGAAGGGGGCAGGCGTTACCAATATCAAGCTCTCGAAGGGTAGCAAAGCCCAAGGCATCCAGCTGCCCAACGCCGACTTCATCGCGCATGCCTTCGCGGGCATCGGCGGGGGTGAAGTGCCTTGGGTCGCAGGCTTCCCCGGTGACGTAGCCACGGCAGCGCATTCCGTTTGGTTCGGCTCTTCGGCCCTGCCCATGCCCCGATTCATCCGCGACACCCACAACAATTACGTGTGCGTCAGCACGTTCAAGCGTGCAGAGGATGGAAAGTACCGGCGCCGCAAGGATTGCTGGGCCGGCCTGTGGCTTGTGCTTCTCGACGACCTTGGAACCAAGATCCAGCTCGACGCCCTGCGCCTCGCCCCCTCTTGCCTTGTGGAAACCAGCCCCGGCAACTTCCAAGCATGGCTAGCCCTCGCCCAGCCGGAGCGCGACCAGCAGAAGGCCCAAGCCCTGATTGACGGCCTCATCAAGGCCGGTGCATCCGACCCGGGCGCGGGCAACCTGACCCGATACGGGCGCCTGCCGACCGGCATCAACGGCAAGGCCAAGTATGCCAAGGACGGCCAGCCCTTCACCAAGCGGGTTCATGTGTGGGAGCCTTCGCGCCGCTACACGCCCGAGCAGATCGCCAAGGCGTACGGCTTCGACCTCGCCGCCGCCAGTCAGCCCCGTACGCCGCGCAGGAAGCCCAGCGACAGCAACGCAGGAGGCGCGGGCTATCTCCCCATCCTCGAAGCTGCCGGCCTGTATCTTGAGCCCATTCGAGGCTTCCACGGCGGGCACCGCATCGTCTGCCCTTGGCACGAAGGCCACACCGCCAAGGACCAAACGGGCACCGCCTATTTCGAGCCTGACGAGAAGAACGACGGGCGCGGCGGTTTCAAGTGCCAGCACGGCCACTGCGCACACCGCACGATTGCCGATCTTGATTGGTTCATCGTGCGCTTGCTGGCGGGGAGGGGCGCAGCATGAACGCATCGCTCAAACTCACGCCAGCCCAGGTGAAGCAGGCCGCTGCCGAGGCTGCCGACCCGCAGGCCATCGTACGTGATGCACTGGCCCGCCTGCCGGGCGACAAGGGCGCCGTTTATGAAGACGAGGTTATCGAGGCCCTGCGCGTCATCCGTCGCAAGAGTGAAGCCGAATACGCCCGACTCATCGCCAACGTGAAAGGCCAGCGCACCAGACTGGACAAGCTCACGAAGGGCGAGGGGGAGCAGCACGACAGCCCGCAGGACATGGTTCTAGCCGTGGCCCGCCAGCACGCGACCTACGCCCACACGGCAGAGGGCGCAGGCGTGGCCTTGATCGAGATCGAGGGGCGGCAAGAGGTCCATATGCTCAACTCGACAGGCTTCGACCGCTGGGTTCGCGGGCAGGTGTATGCAGCCCACAAGGTCGGCATCCCAGACCAAGCCATGAAAACGGCGATTGCCACGCTTGGAGCGGTCGGCACCTTCGAGGGGCCGGAGGTGCAAACCTACCTGCGTTGCGCCAAGCAGGGCGACGCCTATTACCTTGACCTGTGCGACGACGGATGGAAAGCCGTCCGCATCGCCGCCGGTGAATGGAGCTTGCTGGATCGCTCCCCGGTGCTTTTCGTGCGCACAGCAGGCGCCCGCCCACTGCCCCAGCCCGGAGCACGGGGTAACGTGAATCTGTTGTGGAAGCATCTGAACATCCCGAAGGACGCCCGCCCGCTGGTGCTGGCGTGGCTACTCGACGCAATGCGCCCGGACACGCCTTATCCTGTGCTCGAACTGGCCGGAGAAATGGGCTCAAGCAAGAGCACGACACAGCGCCGCTTGCGTGCCCTCATTGACCCCGTAGCCGTGCCGCTGCGCGGCGCGCCGAAGTGCGTGGAGGACATCCACATCGCCGCGGCAAATGCCCAGGTATGCAGCTTCGAGAACCTCAGCAGCCTATCCCAAGACATGCAAGACGCTCTGTGTATCCTCAGCACCGGGGGCGGATACGCCACCCGCCAGCTCTACACCAACGGCGAGGAACACGTCATCACCAGCAAACGCCCGGTGATGTTGAACGGGATCAACGGCGTTGCGACGGCGCCCGACCTCATCGAGCGCGTCATCACCGTCGAGCTGCCCACCATCGCAGCAGCCAAGCGGCAGGATGAGCAGAGTATGGAGGCCGCATGGTTGCGCGACTATCCCGCCATCTTCACCGGGCTGCTAACCCTGTTCGCCGAAGCCCTCGAGATGCTGCCCAAGGTGGAGATACCGGAAGGCATGCAAAAACGCATGCTGGACTATCAACGGCTTGGGGAGGCGGTGTGCATGGCCCTTGGTGGAAAGGCCGGGGAGTTCTCACAACGACTCGACAGCATGCACGGCGATTCCCTCGCCCGAGGGCTGGAAAGCTACGGCGTAGCCGTTGGAATACAGATGCTTGCAGCACGGCCCGAGGGGCGGGAGTGGGAAGGGACATACCTGCAGCTACTGACCGAGCTGAACAGAATGCCCGAGATCGACCGCAGCAACTGGCCGCGCTCGCCCCGTCACCTATCGGGGCAGCTCAAGCGGATTGCACCAGGCCTGCGCCGGGCAGGCGTGAGGATCGAAGCCGCTGGGCGAGGGCGGACGGGCGCAAAGGTGCGCATCGTCAGGGAGTGAAAAAACGACAAAGGAATGACCCCCGTATCAGTGATACGGAGTCATTCCCTGCGACAAACCGTGGTCCCCGTAACAGGTCCGCCCCCGGGCCACACATACCCCGAATGGGTGCACACACGTGCCCGATTCGGCCCGACAGTGGTTGCGCTTCTCTTCTTAGCCTTTGCGTCCGCAATCATTTGCCAGTGGTCGGAATTCACCGCCAGCCCCTCGGCGCGCCTGTAATCATCCCTCGCCAACGCCTCTGCGACCAAGTGCCCCACTTGGCGCTCCGCGGCGCTGCCCTCAGCCTGTGCACGCCCCCGGTAATCGCCTCGCGCGCCGTCATGGCCTGACACTTGGGGGATGACGGGCGCGACAACCTTCGCTTCGTCCCCTTGCCCGCACCCGCCTTGCGTGTACTGAACCTTGCCGTCGGCACCCTTGCATTTATAGATCTGTGCGTGGGCAGGGAGCGACCCCCACGCCAACAGCCCCGCGGTAATCAAAATCGTCGCGCGCCTCATTCTGAACCCCTGATAGCAATCAGCATGGAAGTATGACGCGAAAATCGACACGCCTGCACCCAAAAAACGACGCAAGGAGGCAAAAGACATGCACCACCGTCACCCGACCGTCACACCGCAAAGCCAGTACCGGCGCGGGTTCTGGGGCATCAGTGACGATGGTGAAGATCGTTCCTTACTTTTTAGATAGAAGAAGATACCTACGCCCCACCCGATGCCAGCGCGGCAAGGTCGGTATCCGACATGGCGGCCAGCTTCGCCAGCATGGCCGATGCAGCCGCAGGCGTCGCGAGCTCCACCCGGTGGGCTTCCGGCGCATTGAACCCCATCATGCGGGCAAGCTCCCGGTAACCGGCGATCATCGCCATAGGTTCCCCCTGTGCCCGCGCCATCCCGATAGCCTCAAGGACGCCCGCTATCACGTCCTTGCGGGTGATATCCCATTGCGCCGCATTCTCAGCCTGTAGGGCCTGTACAGCCTCTTGCAAGTCAGGTTTCGTCAGGAGTTCGCAGGCGATGACCTTCGCCGTCCGCTCGCTGTAGCCAGCCCGCCGCGCGGCCTCTGCAGCGTTGCCGCTGGTCACGTACTCCCGGACAAACTGTGCTTGCCGGGGCGTGAGTCGTTCAAAAGTTTTCATGTTTATTTGTTTTGCATAATAAGTGCATGAAAATTTTGCAGAAAAATATGAGGGTTTACAAGGTCAATCACCCTCCCCCCACTTCGGAAAAGCCGCCACCCACTTCGGAATCGGTTTCCGATCTGACCGAAAATCGAGGGCGCTTCGCGCCGAGGCAACGAAAAGAACCAATCGAGGCGCCTGCGGCGCGAGGATGGAGACCGCTATTCACCAGGGAAGCCACCAGGGGCGGCAGGAGGGCGGACAGCGCGCGCGTATGCAGCCCGTAGGCCTGCCAGTGATCGACGAGCGTAGCGCGCTGCTGGCGCGACAGGCCGGCACAAGCTGAGCCCTTGTGAGGTTTGGCAGCAAGGGAGGGGCGGAGCCGTCGCAGCCACGCCGCCGCGGAGGCGACAGGCCATGCCGCAGGGGCGTTTGGCCATAGATTCGAGCGCCGCGGGCGGGCCTCTGACTGGCGTTGCACTCAATCAGATTTCCGTATGGATTCCGTACGGCGCAAAAAAGGCCACTCGAAAGTGGCCTAAGTCCTTGATTTTATGGCGCGCCCGAGACGATTCGAACGTCCGACCCCTGCCTTCGGAGGGCAGTACTCTATCCAGCTGAGCTACGGGCGCGCTGTTGGTGCATGCAACATCGAAGTTGCGAGGCGCGAAGGATAGCGCGAAACGGCGGCGGCGTCCATGCTTTGCCTGACAGAAGCGCGGTAGCGTCGTTATAATCGTGCCTTTACTAAATCGTGCCTGTTCTCGAGGATTCCAGCATGTCCGATAGTCGTCGCTCTGCCTCCCTTCGTTCCTGCGCGCGGATCGCGCTCACCATCGGTGTGGCGGCCATCGCCACCCAGCTCGCGGGCTGCGGCAAGAAAGCCGCTGTCGATGAGGAAAAGCTCGCCGAGGCCGTGCGTCCGGTGGCTCAGGTTGCGCTGGCTGCCGCGCCGGCCGTTGCCGCGGGCAATCGCAAGGGCGAGGATATCTACACGGCCGTGTGTGCGGCCTGTCACGACAGCGGTGCCGCGGGCGCCCCGAAGGCGGGCGACAAGGCGGCCTGGGGGCCGCGTCTGGCCCTGGGCTACGACGGTCTGGTGAAGTCTGCCGCGGCCGGCAAGAACGCCATGCCGCCGCGGGGTGGCGCTGCCGATCTCACCGACGACGAGCTGAAGCGCGTCGTGGCCTTCCTGGCCAACAAGGCGGGCGCCGGTTTCAAGGCTCCGGAGTAAGCTTGCTCGGGCCTCCCGCCGTGCAGTGGGAGGCCGCCGGCTCTTGCCGGCGTCGCCGTGATCCCTAAAAAGGCACCGGTTAAATAAAAAGCGCAGACCACGTGGTCTGCGCTTTTTGTTGGGTCCCCCGCGAGTGCCGTCAGGCCGGCATCCTGAACCGGAGTTCAGGGGGGTCGCTTTCCTTCCGTATCAGGCACACTCGACGAGGAGCGCGCACACCAACGGTTTCTATGGGCCGCGACCCATGTCACGAAGACATTGGTTCAAGGAGTTTAAAGCCTTAACCAACACCGCAGGGGATTTCTAGACCTTGCGTGCCCCGATGCCCTAGGAGAGGGGTTCCTCTTCTGCCAGGACGCCATCGAGGCGACTGTTCATGTGTTCGATTCTACGCTTGAGTGTGGGGATGTCAAACCCGCCAGCACGCTGAAATTGCAGAAATTCGTGGGTGATGTTGAGCGCGGTCATGACGGCCAGCCGTTCGCCGGCGGAATTGGTCTTGGTGGCGAGGTCGCGCATTTTTTCGTCGAGGTAGGCGACGGCGGCGAGCAGGCCTTCGCGCTCTTCCGGCTTGCAGCCGACCCGGTATTCGCGGCCGAGCAGCTTGATGTCGAGGGCTTCCATGTCAGGGGGTCTCCGGCTGCGCCGTGGCGGCGTGCGGGGAAAAGGTTGAGGGTAAGAATGGGCTGGCCACGGGCCGGCGGTTCAACTCAGGCTTCGGGGATGCGCGCGAGCAGCGCTTCGAGGCGGCTGCCGACGAGGCCGAGCTTGTCGTTGAGTTCGCGGTTGGCGCTCTCGAGGGCGTCGACCCTCTCCTGCAGGCGCTGGTTTTCGGCCTGGGCGGCGGTGTACTGGCTGAGCAGCCGTGCCCGCGCGGCGGCGTGCTGGCTGATCAGCTGTTCAAGTTTCTGTTCGAGTGAGGCGAGTTCTGCGTCCATCTGCGGAATGTTAGAGAGGGGCGGGGGAGTGGTCAAGCAAGCCTGCCGCATAACGCCTCGGCGGCGGCGCCGGGGCCGAAGCAGGCGGCAAGGCGGGCGAGGTCGAGGTGGGCTTCCAGGCTGTCGGCGAGGCGGTTGAGGTCGGCTTCGCGGCGGGCGGCGAGGTCGACCGGGGCGGCTCCGTGCAGGCCGGCCCAGGCGAGCAGGGCGGCGAGGGCTTCGGGTTGGTCGAAGAGGCCGTGCACGTAGCTGCCGAGGATCTGGCCGTCCTCCGCCAGGGCGCCGTCCGGGCGGCCGTCGGCGAGCTGCACGGCGGGCCGGGCGAGGGCCGCGCCGTGGGTGACGCCCATGTGGATCTCGTAGCCGGCCACCGGCGGCTCGCCGGGCAGCGCGAGGCGGCCGTGCACATTGACGAGCTGCTTCTCGGCCTCGAGGGTGGTTTCGGCGTCGAGCAGGCCGAGGCCGGCGACGCTGCCGGCGGCACCTTCTAGCCCCAGGGGGTCGTGCAGCCGGCGGCCGAGCATCTGGTAGCCGCCGCAGATGCCGATCAGCTTGCCGCCGTAGCGCAGGTGGCGGCGGATGGCGTCTTCCCAGCCCTGGGCGCGCAGCCAGGCGAGGTCGGCCTGGACGGCCTTGGAGCCGGGCAGCACGATCAGGTCGGCCGGCGGGATCGCCTGGCCGGGCCCGACCCAGCTGAAGTCCACCTGCGGGTGCAGGCGCAGGGCGTCGAGGTCGGTGTGGTTGGAGATGCGCGGATAGACCGGCGCCACCACGCGCAGGCGGGCTTCGCCGTCGCGCCGGCTTTTGGTGATGGTCGCCTCGCCCAGGGCGTCCTCGGCGTCGAGGAAGAGGCCGTGCAGGTAAGGCAGCACGCCCAGCACCGGGCGGCCAGTGTGCGCCTCGAGCCAGTCGAGCCCGGACTGCAGCAGGCCGATGTCGCCGCGGAAGCGGTTGATCACGAAGCCCTTCACGCGGGCCTGTTCGGTGGGCGAGAGCAACTCCAGCGTGCCCACCAGATGGGCGAAGACGCCGCCCCGGTCGATGTCGGCGACCAGGATCACCGGGCAATCGACGGCCTCGGCGAAGCCCATGTTGGCGATGTCGCGGTCGCGCAGGTTGATCTCGGCCGGGCTGCCGGCACCCTCGACGAGCACCGTCGAGTAGGCGGCGGCGAGGCGGCCGTAGCTCTCGAGCACGGCGGCCATCGCGCGGGGCTTGTAGTCGTGGTAGTCGCGCGCCGACAGGTTGGCCACCGGGCGGCCGTGGATGATGACCTGGGCGCCGATGTCGGTGGAGGGCTTGAGCAGCACCGGGTTCATGTCGGTGTGCGGGGCGAGGCCGGCGGCGATGGCCTGCAGCGCCTGGGCGCGGCCGATCTCGCCGCCATCGATGGTGACCGCCGAGTTGAGGGCCATGTTCTGCGGCTTGAAGGGGGCGACGCTGACGCCGCGGCGGGCCAGCAGGCGGGCCAGGCCGGCCACCAGGGTGCTCTTGCCGGCATCGGAGGTGGTGCCCTGGATCATCAGGGTGGGGGCTTGACGCATGACTTACAATATTGGTTGCAATAAGCCCCCGATTGTCCCATGTCAGCCCTGTTTGTTCTCTTCCTCTTTTCCGCCGCGGTGCCGATGGGGCTCGCCCTGCTGCTCGACCGCCTGCTCGGCGAGCCGCGGCGCTTCCATCCGCTGGTGGGTTTCGGGCGTTACGCCGCCGTCGTCGAGCGCCTGTGCCGGCGCTTCGGCAGCAACCGGGCGGTTGGTCTGGCGGCCTGGAGCGTGGCGGTGCTGCCCTGGGTGGCGCTGGCCGGCTCGGTGCACGCCGAGGGCGGCCGGCTGCGCCTGGGGCTCGACGTGGGCCTGCTTTATCTTGCGGTGGGCGGGCGCAGCCTGGCCGAGCATGCCCGGGCGATCGCGGCGCCGCTGGCGGCGGGCGATCTGGCCACGGCGCGTACCAAGCTGTCGTGGATCGTCTCCCGCGACACCACCCAGCTCGACGAGTCCGGCGTCGCCAAGGCCACCGTCGAATCCGTGCTCGAAAACGGCAACGACGCGATCTTCGGCGCGCTGTTCTGGTTTGCGCTGCTGGGTGGGCCGGGCGCGCTGCTGTTCCGCCTCGCCAACACCCTCGACGCGATGTGGGGCTACCGCAACGAGCGCTACCTGCGCTTCGGCTGGGCGGCGGCGCGCATCGATGACGTGCTCAATTTCGTGCCGGCCCGCCTCACCGCCCTCAGCTATGCGCTGCTCGGCCACACTGCCTGTGCGCTGCGTTGCTGGCGCACCCAGGCGCCCACCTGGGACAGCCCCAACGCTGGCCCGGTGATGGCCGCCGGCGCCGGCGCCCTCGACCTCAGCCTGGGCGGCCCGGCGGTGTATCACGGCCGGCTCGAGGAGCGTCCGCCCCTCGGCGCCGGCGCCCCGGCCCGCGCCGCCGACATCGACAAGGCCCTGGCCCTGGTGCACAACAGCACCTGGCTGTGGCTGTTCGGCACTGCGCTGGTGAGCGTGCTGGCCCATGCTTGAGCACGGCGGGCGGCTGCGCGCCGCGGCGGAGCGTTACCGGATCCCGCTGGCGGAGTGGGTGGATCTCTCCACCGGCATCAATCCCCGCGCCTACCCGGTGCCGGCCCTGCCGCCGGAGGTGTGGCAGCGCCTGCCCGAGGCCAACGACGGGCTCGAAGCGGCGGCGGCGGCCTACTACGGCAGCGCCAGCCTGCTGCCGGTGGCGGGCTCCCAGGCGGCGATCCAGGCCCTGCCGGCGTGCTTTCCGCCCGGCCGGGCCGTTACCCTGGCGCCCACCTACGCCGAGCACCCCCACGCCTGGCGCGAGCACGCGCTGTGCGCGCTGCCGGCCGCGGCCATCGCCGACGCCGTCGATTCCGCCGATACCCTGCTCCTCGTCCAGCCCAACAACCCGGACGCCCAGCGTTTTCCCCGCGAGCAGCTGCTCGCCTGGCGGGCGCGGCTGGCGGCGCGGGGCGGCCGGCTGATCGTCGACGAAGCCTTTCTCGACGCCGAGCCGGGCGACAGCCTGGTGCCCCTCGCCGGCGAGCCGGGCCTGGTGGTGCTGCGCTCGGTGGGCAAGTTCTTCGGCCTTGCCGGGGCGCGGGTTGGCTTCGTGTTTGCCGAGGCCGACCTGCTGGCCCGGCTGGCCGACCGCCTCGGGCCGTGGGCGGTGTCGGGCCCGGCGCGGGCCGTCACCGCCGCCGCGCTGGCCGACCGCCCCTGGCAGGAGGCCGCCCGCCAGCGCCTCAACGCCGACAGCGCCCGCCTCGCCGCGCTGCTCAACCGCCACGGCCTGGCCGGTGGAGGCGGCACCGCGCTGTTCCAGTGGCGGCCGACCCCCGACGCGGTGGCCATCCACGCCCGCCTGGCCGAGCAGGCCATCCTGACCCGCCTCTTCGAGACGCCGGCCGGCCTGCGCTTCGGCCTGCCCGGCCCCGAAACCGAATGGGCCCGCCTCGAGGCGGCCCTCTCCCGCCTGTGAGACCCGTGCCGATGCGACGCCTCCTCCGTCATCTTCTCGCCGCGCCCCTGGCGGCGCTCCTGCTTGCCGGCCCGGCCGCCGCCGCCCCCATCGACATCGTCGACGACCAGGGCCAGGCCCTGCGTCTCGCCCAGCCCGCCCGGCGCATCGTCAGCCTGGCCCCCCACATCACCGAGCTGCTGTACGCCGCCGGCGCCGGCGACCGGCTGGTGGGCGCGGTGCAGTACAGCGACTACCCCGAGGCCGCCAAAAAGCTGCCCCGGGTGGGCGGCTACAGCGCCGTCGACATGGAGCAGGTGATCGCCCTCAAGCCCGACCTGGTGGTGGCCTGGAAGAGCGGCAACCGCAACGCCCACCTCGACAAGCTGCGCGCGCTGGGCGTCCCGGTCTTCATCAACGAGCCGCGGCGCATCGACGACGTGGCGAAGAGCCTCGCCCAGTTCGGCCGCCTGGCCGGCACCGGTGCGGCGGGCGAGGCAGCGGCCAAGGCCTTCCGGGCGCGCCACGCGGCCCTCGCCGCCAGGTATTCGGGGCGGCCCAAGCTGCGGCTGTTCTACGAAGCCTGGAATCGCCCGCTGATGACGATCAACGGCGAGCACCTGATCTCCGACGTGATCCGCCTGTGCGGCGGTGACAACGTCTTTGCGAAGCTGCCGATGCTGGCGCCCACCGTCGATGTGGAATCGGTGCTGGCCACCCAGCCCGAGGTGATCGTCGCCAGCGGCATGGGCGAGGGCCGCCCCGAATGGCTGGACGACTGGCGCCAGTGGGGGCGCCTGCCGGCGGTGGCGCGGGGCAACCTGTTCTTCATCCCGCCCGACCTCATCCAGCGCCACACCCCGCGCATCCTCGACGGCGCCGAGCGCCTGTGCGGCCAGCTCGAAGAGGCGAGGGCGCGGCGGTGAGGCGCCTGCTCGTCGCGCTGCTGCTGGCCTCCGCGCCGGCCCTGGCGGATGAGGCGGGACCGCTCCCCGGCGAGGTCGTCACCCGCATCGGCCAGGTGGCCGCGCTGCCGGCCGATGCCCGCAAGGTGCCCGGCTATGCTGGTGCGTGGCGCCGCGCCGCGGCGCAGCAGCAGGTGATCGAGCGCATCCAAGCCCTCGAAGCCCGGGGCGACAAGCCCTGTCGGGCCATCGAGGTGACGGACACCGTGCAGGCCGCCCCCGACCTCATCGAGACCCGCCCCCAGCGGGTCCATCACGCCCTCGAACGGTGGACCGTGCAGGCCTGCGGCACGACCCGGGTGTACGACGTGTGGTACCGCTTCGAGAGCGGCGCCTCGCGGCTGGTGGTGGCCGACAGCGGTGCCAACGAATTCCAGGCCGTCCTCGACCCGCCCTACCGCCGTCTGCGCGAACTGGCTGCTACCCGGCAGGCCGAAGAGGCTGGCGGCGGCGTGCGTTGGCTCAATTTGCCGCTGCCCGCCGATTCGATGCCGGTGGCCAACCACAGCGGCAAGGATGGCTGGAGCGCCGATTTTGTGCCGCTGGGCGACGCCCCCCGCGAATGGACGCAGCTGATCGGCGTCCAGGGCCTGCCACCCGGCAAACAGCCCGGCCAGGCCGTGCGCCTGCTGGAGGGCATGCAGGACGTCCGCGCCCGCCGCTGCGGGGTACCCGCCGGCGCCGTCGAGGCCCTGCTGCCCGAGGCCAGCGCCAGCGGGGCGGCCCAGACCTTCCTGGTCTGCCCCCAGGTGCCGGGCACCAACTACGCCGAGCTGGCCGTTGTGAAGGCCATCGAAGGCCCGGACTACCTGTATGTGGTGCAGCGGGCCTGGCGTCTGCCCGCCGCCAAGGCCGACACGCTGGTGGCCGACAGCCGCGGCCCCCGGGCTGCGGCGGAGGCCTTCCTCGCCCAGGTGCGTTTGTGCAATCCGGCGGTGGACCGCAGCGCCTGCCCGGCGGCCTACCCGCGCTGAACCGGGCCGGGCGAGGGCGGCGAGGTGCGCTGCCCCGACGCTCTTATTTCCCTGTCTATTACCGATAATTGGCCGGGTCGATGGCCGGGGTGACCTGGTTCTTGAAGACGCCGCGGCCCTGGCGCTGGAGCTTGTCGGGCGGCGGGGGGCTGATGAAGACGAGGCTGGCCTCGCGGTTGTTGCGCAGGTTGATGGC
>NZ_JAYREK010000058.1:0-12924 GCF_041908905.1 Zoogloea sp. | reverse complement strand
TGGCCGTCTCTTCCAGGCTGCTCGCCTGCTCTTCGGTCCGCGCCGACAGGTCGGCGTTGCCCGCCGCGATCTCCTGCGCCGCCGTGTTGATCGACTCCGACGCCTCCTTGATCTGCCCCACCACCTCGCGCAGACGCTCCACCGTCGTGTTCGTGTCGTCCTTCAGCTGGCCGAAGGTGCCGCCGTACTCCGCCGTGATCTTCTCCGTCAGGTCGCCGCGCGCGATCGCGTTCAGCACACGGGCAATGTCGTGCAGGCCGATCGAGATGACCTCGGTGAGCTGGTTCATGCCCTCGGTAAGGGTGACGAAGAAGCCCCGCTTGCCCTCGGTGGACAGCCGCCGGCTGAAATCACCCGCCAGCGCGGCCTGCATCAGCGTGGCCAGCTCCTCTTCGGCGTGGACCTCGGCGGTGCGATCGACCCACTCCACCACCGAGCCGAGACGCACACCCTCGGCGTTGGTGACCGGATTGGCCACCAGCGCGAAAGTCCGCCCCCCCAGCTTGACGGTGGCGCGGTGCTCGCCACGCAACGCACCCAGCACATTCCGCTGGTGGGCCGGGTTCTTGTGGAAGGCGTCGAAGTTCCGCCCAACCAGGCCATCCACCCGGAAGGACGGGAGATCCCTGCGGATGTCGTGCTCGGCATTGCGCAGCATGCCCAGGACGGCTTCGTTGCAATACACGATCTGGCCATCCGGATCGGCCACCATGATGTTGGTACTGGCCTTGTCGAGCGCGTTGCGCACCCGCAGGTTGTCGTCCGCCACCGCCTTGTCGGCCGACATCTTGGCGCGCAGCCGGGACTGCATGTCATTGAGGGCGACGGCGATGTCTCCAAAGGCGTCCCGGGACGGCACCACCAGCTTTTCATCGAGCCGGCCCTGGGCGATGCGGCCGACGCCGGCGTCGATCTCACCGATCGCCTGGAGCATGGTGCGACGCAGGCCGATGAAGAGATAACCCACGATCAGCAGGCTCAGGGCGATCACCCCGAGCGCCAGCGCCCGGGCCTGCTCGAGGCGGGCGAGACGTTCGGCGAGGCGCTGGTCGAACTCCCGGGCGGCCAGGTCGAAAAGCCCGTAGGCGGCGTCCACGGCCCCGGTGGCCACCTCGAAGTAGCGGGCCGGCGGCAGGGTGATCTCGGACGCCTCCAGCAGCCCGGTCCGGGCCAGCGTCAGGTAGGCATCCAGGCTGGCATCCAGCGCTTCGCCTGCGCCGGCCAGCTTCGTGCGCAGCGCGGCGTCCTGGCTGCCGGCCTTCCGGAGCGCCGTCTCGATGGCCGTGCGGGCGTCCTGCAGACGGCGCAGCATCACCGTCATGTCGATGCGCTCGGCGGCGCTCTGCCCCTGGCGCGCGGCCTGGGAGGCCCCCTGGGCCCGCAGGCGGCCCGCGTCCTCGATCAGGGCCGGCAGGCGGACCACGAAGACATCCATCAGGTAAAAGGTTTCGAGCTCCGGGTCGAGCATCGCGTTGCTGTGGTCGGCGATGCTGGTGATGAAATCCCGGACCCGCTCGATGTAGGCCGTATGGAGCCGGAAGCTTTCGTCGGCGCCGACGGACACGGCCTTGGCCTGCACCGCGCTCCAGTCCTCGCGCAGCGCCTTCCACACTCCCGCCGTGCCGAGCGCCGCGCCGTCACGGGCATCAACCGCGTCGCCCTCCCTGAGAGCCTGGCCCACCTGGGCCTGCAGTTCCGCCAGCCGCGCGGCCTGCGCCGCGTTGCCGCCGACCACCGCCTGGGCAACCCCCCGATGGAGCTGGACCGCCTGCATCAACTGACGCGCCGGCATCACCATAGGAACGGTGCGGGTTTCCTTGTGGGTAAAGGCGATCTCGGCGGCGATGCGCTGGTTCAGCATGGCCGCCAGAACGATCAGGGGCACCAGCGCGATCACGCCCAGCAAGGCCATCTTGCCCTGTACGGACAGCCGGTTCATGACCCCCACGGCGGGGGAGAAGACTCCACTCATGCTCAGCCTCTTTCGGCGTCGGATTGCGCGGCGGCAACGGCAGCCCGCCGCTTACTGGGCAGCTTCGTCGACCAGTGCCATTTCGCTGGACAACATCAGGCGCTCGATATCGACGACGATCAGCATGCGTTCGCCGATCGCCCCCAGCCCCATGATGTAGGCGGTATCCACCGAGGACGCGAAGTCCGGGGCGGGGCGGATCTGTTCGGGCTTGAGGGCGATGACGTCGGACACCGCATCGACCACCATCCCGACCACCCGGCCGCCGATGTTGAGAATGATCACCACGGTGAACGGGGTATATTCGGCCACCCCGACCGAGAACTTGATGCGCAGATCGACGATCGGCACGATCGTGCCGCGCAGGTTGATGACCCCCTTGATGAAGCTCGGCGCGTTGGCGATGGTGGTCACCGCGTCGTAACCGCGGATCTCCTGGACCTTCAGGATATCGATGGCGTATTCCTCCGCCCCCAGCGTGAAGGTGAGCAGCTCCTGGGCAAAGCCGGGCTCTTCCGACTCGTGGGCGGTGGCGGTCTGGTTGGCCTGCAACATGGTGAGAGACTCCTTGTGGCGGATGTCTCCTTTACGGCAGCCCCATTCCTTTCTGAAGGCGTCATCCATGCGCAAAAGGCCGCCCGGAGGCGACCTTTGTTGACGCAGGACAAACGGATGGGCTCAGGCCGCCGCCGGCAGCACCCGCCTGGCCATGTTGACGAGCACCGGCACATCGAGGATCAGGGCGACGCGGCCATCGCCCATGATCGTCGCCCCGGTGATGCCCGGCACGCGCCGGTAGTTGGCTTCGAGGCTCTTGATGACGACCTGGTGCTGGCCGATCAGCTGGTCGATGAAGAGCGCCGCGCTCTGGCCATCGGCCTCGAGGACCACCATGATCCCCTTCGACCAGTCGGTGATCGCACCGCTGATGTGGAACACCTCGTGCAGGCAGATCACCGGCAGATATTCGCCGCGCACCTGGATCAGGCGCTCGACCCCCGAGATGCTCTTCATCATGCCGCGCTCGGGCTGCATCGACTCCATCACGTAGCCCAGCGGAATGATGTAGGTCTCGGGCCCGACGCCGACGCTCATGCCGTCGAGAATCGCCAGGGTCAACGGCAGGCGCACGGTGATGCGGGTGCCGACGCCGGTCATCGACTCGAGCTCGATGCGGCCGCCCATCGCCGAGATGTTCTTCTTGACCACGTCCATGCCGACCCCGCGGCCGGAAACCTCGGTGACCTGCTCCGCCGTCGAGAACCCCGGCTCCATGATGAGCTGCCAGACCTCCTGGTCGCTCATCGCGTCGCTGACCGCCATGCCGCGCTCCTTGGCCTTGGTCAGGATGCGGGCGCGGTTGAGCCCGGCGCCGTCGTCGCCCACCTCGATCACGATGTTGCCGCTCTGGTGATAGGCCGACAGGGTGATCGTCCCGGTTTCCGGCTTGCCGGCGGCGCGGCGCCGCTCGGGAGTCTCGAGACCGTGGTCGAGGCTGTTGCGGACGAGGTGGGTGAGCGGGTCGGTGATCCGCTCCACCAGGCTCTTGTCCATCTCGGTCGTCTCGCCGATGGTCTTGAGCTCCACCTGCTTGCCGAGCTTCTGCGAGAGATCCCGAACGACCCGCGGAAAGCGGCTGAAGACCACCGAGATCGGCATCATCCGGATCGACATCACGGACTCCTGAAGATCGCGGGTGTTGCGCTCCAGCTGGGCAAGGCCGTTGATCAGGCGCTCGAACACCACCGGATCGACGCTGCTCGCCGCCTGGGTGAGCATGGCCTGGGTGATGACCAGCTCGCCGACGAGGTTGATCATCTGATCTACCTTCTCGACGCTGACCCGGATCGAGCCGCTGTCCCCACTCCCGACCGCCTTGACCGGAGCCTTACGGGCCACGGTGGCAGCCGGGGCCGGATCCGCCGCCGGCATCGCAACCGGCGACGCGGCCTCGGGCAGCTCGACCTCGGCAACAGGCGCCAGCTGGGGCGCGGGCGCCGACGGCGCTGGCAGCGGGTCGAAGAAGCCGTAGGCCTTTTCCTCCGGCGGGGCGGAAAACACCTGGGACGGAGCCTCGGCCGGCCCGGGCAGGTCGGTGAAGAACCCGTAGGGCTCCACCGGCGCCGCGACATCGGTAAACAGGCCGTAGGGCTCGGCAGCGGCCGGCACTTCCGGCAGCGGCTCGAAGAAACCGTAGGCTTCGTCCACCACCTGCTTCAGATCGGTGAAGAATCCGTAAGCCTCTTCCTCGACGGCCACTGGCGCCGCGGCCAGGCGGTCCATCCTCAGCGTCGCCGCATCCGCCACGAAATCGATGATCCCCTCGACGGTTTCGGCCGTCGCGTCGGTGACGATGCGCAGGTGGCAGTCGGCGCTCCCTTCGGTCGGAGCGGCAACCGTGTCGACCCTACCGAGCCCGGACAGCTCCTCGACGAGGCTCGTCAGCGCGGCGGCGGCGGCGGCCTGGTCGCCGGAAATCCGGAAATGCACCTCGAAGCCCCCTTCGCTCCCGCCCGGGGCTTCTGCCGCAAAGGCTGGCGCGGGCGCCGGCGCGGGGGCCGCCACGTTACCGCCGTCGAGGGCCAGGCAGAGGGCCTCGAGACGGTGGCAGATGGCCTCGGCCGCGGCCAGGTCGGCCTCGTCCTCGCCCCGGTGGGCGGCCAGCAGGTTCTTGAGTACGTCCCCCGCCACCAGCGAGGCGTCGACCATGTCGTCGGTGAGGGGTGCCTCGCCCTTGCGGACCCGATCGAGCATGGTCTCGAGGATATGGGTGACTTCCATCATGTCCTGGAAGCCGAAAGTGCCGCTCGACCCCTTGATCGAATGCGCGGCACGGAAGAGCGCATTGACCTCCTCCGGATCCGGCGCCGCCGGGTTGATCGCCAGCAGCAACGCCTCCATGCTCGCCAGGTGCTCGGCAGCTTCCTCGAAAAACACCTGGTAGAACTGGCTCATGTCTATGGCCATGCCTGTCTCCCCTGCCCCGCCAACGCCGGGCCTTGCTTAGCCGATCACTTTCTTGACGACTTCGATCAACTTCTGCGGGTCGAAGGGCTTGACCAGCCAGCCGGTCGCTCCCGCGGCGCGGCCCTGGGACTTCATCGTGTCGGACGATTCGGTGGTGAGCATCAGGATCGGCACGGTGCGGTAGGTGGGCATCCCGCGCAGCGTCTTGATGAGGGTCAGGCCGTCCATGCGCGGCATGTTCTGGTCGGTCAGCACCAGATTGAAGCTCTTGCCCTTCGCCTTCTCGAGGCCATCCATCCCATCGACGGCTTCGACCACTTCGTAGCCGGCGCTCTTCAGGGTGAACGACACCATCTGCCGGATCGAGGCAGAATCATCAACGGTGAGTACGGTCTTGGCCATTATTCTTTCCTAGGGTTCTGAAACTAAAACAAATCGATGTCGCCATGCGACATTTCGGTCTGGCTCACCGGGCTGCGGCTGAGGCGCTCTTCGATAGCGGCCAGATGCTGCCGCACCTGCCCGGCCGTCTGCACCAGGGCGGCCGCGTCGCCGGACATGACCAGGCGACGGATACCCTCGGACAGGCCGTCGAACTCGCCCATGAAGGCGTCGAGGGCTTCCGCGCGCTTGTCCACGTGGGTGATCAGCTGCGAAACCATATCCTGAAACTGCAGGGCCGTGATCGCGCGCCCGACTTCACCGTCCATCTCGCGGGCATGCTCGCCCAGCCGGACGATGGCCTTGCCCCGCTGCTGGTTGATGTCCTCGATGGAAGTCAGCACCTGCGCCACCTGATCCTTCGACTGGACGGCGAAGTTCATGTCGGTGGAGGCAAGGCGCTCGATCGCCTCCTCGGCGCCGGAGACACCCTCGCGCATCGACTTCATCACGGTGGAGATCTGCTGGCTGAGCTGACTGGTGCGGGTGGATAGATCGCGGACTTCATCGGCGACCACCGCAAACCCCCGCCCCGCCTCGCCCGCCCGCGCCGCCTCGATGGCGGCATTGAGCGCCAGCAGGTTGGTCTGCTTGGCGATGCCGGCGATCTGGCCGAGGATGCTTTCCACGTCGGAGGCACGCCTCGAGATTCTATCCGTGAGCTCGACGAGCTCCATCCCGAGCTTGCTGTTCATGACCACGTTGTCGACAACCTTCTGCATGACGTCCGAGGTCGTCTGGACGAAGGTGTCGAAGCTCGTTGCACTCTCGGCCTCGTCGTCGTCCTTCACCAGACCGACGGCGATCGCCTCCTGGGCCTGGGTCGCGGTGAGGATGCCGTTGAAGCTGGAGGTCAGGGTCGCGATGGCGTCGGACAGCATGTCCTGCACACGGCTCACCTCGCTGCGGATGGCCTCGTGCTGCCGCCGGAACGTGGCGGCACACTCCCGCAACACGTCCTCGACGGCAACCAGCCCCTCCGGCACGACCGGCGCATCCTTCGTGGCCGCGGGCTGGGCCTCGACGGTCTTCGGCAGCAGGGCGATCAGCAGCAGCCATCCTAGGGCGGCCCCGCCCACCGCGACGGGCGCGCCCGCGAACCCGCCGGGCAGCTGCGAGGGAAGCCACGCAGCCAGCCCGGACCACGCAAGGCCAAGCGTCGTCACAGTGGTTCGAGACAACTTCATGATCACTCGATTACAAATATGGATACGAGGCTGGATATCGTCATTCGCCGGCCGAATCTTTAGGAGGCGGACGGGGCGCCGGGCGCGGGGAAGCCCCAAGGCCGGCGCGGATGTCACCCACATCGACCCCGTCGCTGGCGCTCACGTCGAGCTTCTTGCTGGCATGGCCCCGCAGCGCCGCTTCGGCCTGCTTGTTGAGCACGATGATACTGATCCGGCGGTTGAGCGGCGCCGTCGGGTTGGCCGGATCGAGGGGCAAGGTATCGGCCAGACCGACGACCCGGACGATCTTGCCCTCTGCCAGGCCGCCCACGACGAGCTCGCGCCGGGAGGCGTTCGCCCGGTTGGCCGAGAGTTCCCAGTTGGAGAAACCCCGCTCTCCGCCCGCATAGCGGGTCGCGTCGGTGTGGCCCGACAGACTGATCCTGTTGTCGACCCCGTTGAGGGTCGCGCCGATGGAGCGCAACAGCTCCTGGGTATAGGGCCGCAGCGAGGCGCTGGATGAGTCGAACATCGGCCGGTTCTGCTCATCGACGATCTGGATGCGCAGCCCCTCCGAGGTGATGTCGAGCAGCAGCTGGCTCTTGAAGGGACGCAAACTCGGGCTCGCTTCGATGATCGCCTCGATCTGCCCCTTCAGATCCTCCAGACGGGCGCGTTCCTTACGCTCCTCCAGCTTCTTCTCGGCCTCCTGGGCCCCCTCCTCGCCAACACTCTTGGTGCCGCCCTTGGCCGCCTCGACGTTCATGGTGCGCCGGCCGTCCACGTCACCACGCTTCACCTGCCCGACCGAGCGGGTCAGATCCTGCCCGCCTCCGGCGATCGGGCTGGTCGCGTCACCGGCGCCGGAGCCCCCGCTCATCGCCACCTTGAGCGGGGAATTGAAGAAATCCGCAATGCCCTGCAGGTCGCCCTGGGCCGTCGAGCCGAGCAGCCACATGAGCAGGAAGAAGGCCATCATCGCGGTCACGAAGTCGGCATAGGCGATCTTCCATGCCCCACCGTGGGCACCACCGCCCCCCTTCTTGATCTTCTTGACGACGATTGGCTGCTGGGTGTCGTCGCTCATGGCTGCGCTCCCCCAGGGCCAGCAGGCCGCGCGATCTCAGGCCACACGATTCGGGCGCTCATCACTTCTTGCTCTTGATGGCTTCTTCCAGTTCGGCAAAGCCGGGGCGATCCGCCGCAAACAGCACCTTGCGTCCGAACTCGACCGCCACCTGGGGTGCATAGCCGTTCATGCTGGCCAGCAGCACTGCCTTCATGCACTGATAGATCTTGCCACCCTCCTCGACCTTCTGCTCGAGCTGGCCGGCCACCGGCGCAACGAAACCATAGGAAACCAGAATGCCGAGGAAGGTCCCCACCAGCGCGCCGCCGATCATCTTGCCGAGCACCGCCGGCGGCTGGCCCACCGAACCCATCACGTTCACCACCCCCATCACCGCCACGACGATACCGAAGGCCGGCACGCCGTCCGCCACCTTGCTGACCACGTGCGCCGGCATGTGCGCCTCCTGGTGGTGGGTTTCCATCTCGATGTCCATCAGGTTTTCGATCTCGAAGGCATTGAGGTTGCCGCCGACCATCATCCGCAGGTAGTCGCACAGGAAGTCCACGGCGTGATGATCCGCCGTGAAGGCGGGGTATTTGGACAGGATGGGGCTACCCTCGGGGTTCTCGATATCGCCCTCGATCGACATCAGGCCTTCCTTCCGGACCTTGGCGAGGATCTCGTAGAGCATGCACAGCACGTCGATGTAGTACGCCTTGTTGTAGGGCGAGCCCTTGAAGATCGTCGGCAGGGCCGCGATGGTGCCCTTGATGGCCTTCGGCCCGTTGCCGGCCACGAAACCGCCCAGCGCAAGGCCGACGATGGCGATGTACTCGGTCGGCACCCACAAGGCTGCCAGGCTGCCGTGCACCGCATAGGTGCCGAGGGATGCAGCAAGGATGATGACGTAGCCGATGATCAGAAACATCGCCGAAACCCCAGTCTATGGACGAGCCGCGCAGGAACCGCCCCGGATGCATTGTTCTTCATCGGCCATATCGGCCCTGCCTGGATAAACTTGAGCACCTGACGCAAGGATGTCGTCACCTGAAAATCCCAAAAAAAACCGCCGGCGGCCGGCGGCATCAACTCTTCGGATCGAAGAGGGAGGGTCAGGGAAGCGGATTCTCCGCCGCCGCGGCAGCCTTCTTGGTCTTGCCGGCACGGGAAGGCACATGGCACAGGCCACAGACATAATGCCCCGTCGGATCGAAGGCATGGACGACGAACTCGCCACCGCAGCAGGTGCATTTGGCCGACTGGAGCAGCTTGGCGTCGAAGAAGCGGATCAGGGTCCATGCGCGCGTCAGCGACAGCACCTGCTCCATCTCGAAGGCTTCGATGTGATCGTTGTAGAGACGATAGGCCTGCACGATGGCATCAAGCCCTTCCTGCCTGGCCTGGGTGCGCACGAAACGGTACAGGGCCATGAACAGGGACGCATGGATGTTGGCCTGCCACGACATGAACCAGTCGGTGGAGAAGGGCAGCATGCCCTTCGGAGGCGACACACCCTTCACCTCCTTGTAGAGCTTGAGGAGACGCTCGCGACTCAGCGCTGTCTCCTCCTCGAGCATCTGCATGCGTGCCCCCAGGCGGATCAGCTCGACCGCCCGCTGAATATCCTGGGCCTCCTGCAGAACGCTCTTGTTGCGCATGGGACGCCTTCCTTTCGATCGCCCGGGATCGGTCCGGATCAGGCCAGGTTCTCCACCGGCCGCCCAGCCGCCAGAATGGCCGCGTGGAGATGCGCCGCGCCACGCTCGCGACCATGGGAAGACAACAGATCCACCAGCATCGTGTCATTGAAACGGAACTGGCACAGCAGCATGGTGGAACTCGCCATGCGCAGGATCTGCGCAGAACTGAGCCCTTCCAGCATGTCGGCGACTTCCTCGCCGATGCCGAGACGATAGATGGCGGCCGCGCGGTCTTCGCGCAGCATATGCTGGGTCAGCATCAGGTAGGCAAGATTCAGCTCCCTGATCTCCTCGTGCAGACCGTTGGCACTCATGATCGTCTCCTCGGTAAAGCTCCGTTTCTATGCGGCAAATTCTGCCGTCAACCGGCAAAACCAACCATTCGAGGGCTTCGGATAATTCCGTAAGACATTTTCCGCAAGGCGGAGTAAGAAAATTACTTACAAAATCCCCCAAAATGGGCATCGCGCCCGGTTCCCGCAGTCCCACCCGAGGCTCGTCTGCGTACACACCAAGGCTCACCATCGCGCCAGCGCTCAGGGCAGGACGGGGCCCGGCCGCAGGGACTGCGCGGTCATGATCCGGTTCCGGCCCTTGTTCTTGGCCAGATACAAGGCCTGATCGGCACGCTTGACCAGGGCATCGGGATCACCCATCACCGTATCCCGGGTCGCCACGCCGATGCTGACCGACATGCTCAGCAAGTCACCGGACAGGGGCAACGGCGCGCTCTCAACGGCGAAGCGGACCCGCTCGGCACAGGCCAGCGCGGCATCGAGCCCGGTATCCGGGCAGATCACCAGAAACTCGTCGCCCCCCGTCCGGGCCACGATGTCCTGCGCCCGCAGCGCTCCCTTGATGGCGCCCGCAACCTGCTTGAGCACCGCATCGCCGACATCGTGCCCATGAGCATCGTTATAGCCTTTGAACTGATCGACGTCGATGACCATGCACGAGAGCGGCCGTCGGGTGCGCGACGACACCGACCACTCCTGCTGGATCCGCTCGATCGCATAGCGCCGATTGGGAAAACCGGTGAGGGAATCGGTGAGGGCCACTTCCTGAAGGCGACGATTCGACACCGCGAGCTCGGCCGCAAAACGCCGGATCTCCTCGCGATCCCGATCGAGCTCCTGCTGCAGGCGGATCACCCGCTGCCCGGCCCTCAGACGAGCCGCCAGGACCCGCGGATTGATCGGCTTGCTCATGAAATCGTCGACACCGTTCTCGAACGCCTCGATGAGACGATCGTCGTCTTCCATCCCCGTCATCACCAATATATATATGCTGCGCCCGATCTTGGTCTGCCGCAGCGCCCGGGTCAGCTCGAGGCCGCTGATCTCCGGCATCACCCAATCGACGATCATCAACTGCGGCTGGAATTCGAGCGCCATCTCCATCCCGACGCGCCCATCCGCCGCCTCGATGACCTGATGGCCGACAGTCTCGAGCACCTTGCGGACCAGCGCGCGCATGCTCGCGTCGTCATCGACGATCAGCACCCGCATCGGCTGCACGCCCACCGGCAGCCCCAGCGCTGCGCCCCCTGCCGAGGCGCCCCCCTGGGACAGCGACTCCCCCCCTCGCGGAACGCGGCGCCCGTCCGTCGCGAGGCCACCGTCCCGCTCCCTTGCTTCGGTGGCAAGACTCGCCGCAATCGCCTCGCCCCGGCTCGCCAGTTCGCTGAATGGCGGGATCTCCTGGGTGTCGAGATCAAGCAGATCCCCCCACCCCTGCCACTCCGCCACGATCGCGTCGCACATCTCGGTGACCGTCACAGGGTCAAAGGACAGGCGGGAAGCGATCTCGAACAGGCGACCAACCAGAATCGGTCGCTCCGCCTCCTCCGCCACGAAGATCTCGGCGATGAACGACGAGAGTTGTAGCGAATGCGCGATCACGAACTCCCGCGAGCCCTCGGCATAGCCGGACTCCTCAGGATGTTCCGCAAAAAAAACCGGCTCATGGAAGATTCGCGGCAGCCCCCAGTCAGCCAGCATCGCCGAGCCCAGCTCCCGGTGATCCATGGCGAAGGCTCGCTGTTCGAGCACCGCGAGGGGGATATCCCGGTACTCCAATGTCTGCTGCAGCACCTTGGCATATTCCTGAGGATACAAGGTCGCCAGCGCAAGCTCACCGATCCTCGCCAGCAGGCCGAGACAGAAGGTTTCCTCCGCCGCCGCAGACCGTGTCCGCTTCGTCACGGCCTGCATTGCCAGGGCCTGTACCAGACACCCTGTCCAGTAACGCCCGTAGTCGAAATTACGGCAACGCCCGTCCCGATAGCTCGACAGCAGGGAGAACCCAAGCGCCAGGGTTCGGACAGTCGGCATTCCCAGCACCATCAACGCCTCCTGCACCGACGCGACCGCCCTCCGACCATGCCCCGTCAGCCCATTGGCAGCCTTGATCAGGCGTCCCACGAAAGCTGGGTCGGTCTTGATCACCCGCGTCAGTTCCGCAACCGAACTATCCTCCTGCTGGATCAGCCGGATGATGGCGAGCGCCACCCCTTTGGGCGACGGCAGGTCACCCGAGGCCTTCAGTTGTTCGAACTTCGTAATATCGATCGGCTGCGCCATAAGATTTCCAGTGAAAATTGGCGGCCCCTCCACCGCCCGCTCCAAGCTTATCGGAAAACACGCCCCTCCCCCGCCCACAAGCGGCATTCCCGCCGCCATCAGGACACCCATGGGTGGGTTACATTAGAATCAGGCAAACGTTCCTGAACATCCTACAGCCATGAATTATTGTTCTCATTGTGGTGCTCCCGTCAGCCTGAAGGTCCCTCCGGGCGATAACCTGCCGCGGCATGTCTGTGACCGCTGCGGCACGATTCACTACCAGAACCCCAAGGTCGTCGTCGGCGCCCTGGCCACATGGGATGACAAGATACTCATGTGCAAACGGGCCATCGAGCCGCGCTATGGCTGCTGGACGCTGCCGGCCGGCTTCATGGAAAACAACGAAACCTGCGGAGCGGGCGCCATCCGGGAGACTCTCGAGGAGGCTGGCGCCCGTATCGAACTCGGCCCGATGTTCTCATTTGTGGATTTACCCCACATCAGTCAGATCCACATCATCTACCGGGCTCGCGTCCTCGACCTGGACTTCAAACCTGGCGAGGAATCCCTCGAAGCGGCCCTGATGACCGAAGCACAGATTCCTTGGGATGAAATAGCCTTCCGGTCGGTGACATACACACTCAAAGCCTTTTTTGAAGACCGGCGCCGGGGGCAGTTCGATCTGCACACCACCAGCCTAAGCATCCCCGTACCGGATACATACCGCTAAAGACGCCGAAACCACCCCCAACTCACACCTCCGAGGGGAAGGTCATTCAATGCCAGCACCTTCCCCGATTGATGCCTGCGCTTGATCGCGTGCGCTATTGGCAACCGGGAAAGGCTTGACCCATTCCCCGAAATCACAAGGCGAGGTTTTATCAGGGCAATTTGCTTTAAGTTTCCTGCCACATAAAGCCCAAACCCCCTGCAGCGTTTGCTGCAGGGGGTTTGCATGGGGTTAGTCTGACGATGACCTACTTTCACGCACGGGTGTGCACTATCATTGGCGCGGTCTCGTTTCACGGTCCTGTTCGGG
>NZ_JAYREK010000057.1:0-13511 GCF_041908905.1 Zoogloea sp. | reverse complement strand
CACGGCGCTGCCTTCAGCGATGATCTGCGGGGGCTTTGGGTAGGCCTTCATGGGGCAGGGCTCCGGGCCGAGGGTGTCTGGAAGGTACTGTCTAATTATACATGTTTATGCCGTAAATGTTGTTGTGGATGCCATGGAGATTCATGTCATGGCGATGGTGGACGCGGGCGGGCGCGGGGTGGCCTGCAGGGCGTCAGGCCGTTGAACCTGCTGCAATCTAAAGAGCCGCATGAGCACACGCTTTCCTGCCTTCGCCGACGCTTACCCGGAGGGTGAGCACGCTACACGCCCGCTGGCACGCCTGGGCGTGCGCCTGGCTTTGTCGCTTCATCTTGTGGGCATGAGCCTGTCGCGTCGGCGCGAGAAGGAAGGGCCGTCTCAAGCTTTGTCGCGGCCCCTGAGGGGGGCGGGCGCGCCGCATCGCGGCGGCTCCGGGGGCTTATCCCTTGCGCCAGACATCCGCCCAGACGCACCTGCGAGCGTGTCCAACTGCTGTTTCTAGGATAGTGCGTAGCTGCGGGAGCCTTGGTGATGGGGCTTCTGGCGTGGCGGACTAGCTGCGCAGCTTGCGGATGCGTTCGGCCGGCGTGATGATATCCGTCAGGCGGATGCCGAACTTGTCGTTGACCACCACCACCTCGCCCTGGGCGATGAGGGTGCCGTTGACCAGCACGTCCATCGGTTCGCCGGCCAGGCCGTCGAGCTCGACCACCGAGCCGTGGGCCAGCTGCAGGAGGTTGCGGATGGCGATCTTGGTGCGTCCCAGTTCCACGGTGAGCTGCACCGGGATGTCCAGGATCATGTCGTAGTCGTTGAGCGTGCCGGTCTTGGCGCCGGTCTGCCCGAAGTCGGGGAAGAGCTGGCTGGCGGGCTTGGCCTGGAAGGGGGAGTCGCCCCCCATGTCCGACCCGGAGAGGTCGGTCAGGCCTTCGGCGGCGGCCTGCTCCTGCATGGCCGCGGCCCAGTCGTCGTCGCTGATCTGGTTGTCGTCGGGGGTGTCGGTTTCTGACATGGTTTACTCCTGGCTGGGCGGTGCCGGGGTTTCTTCTTCCTGGGCGAGGAAGCGTTCGACCTTGAGGGCGTATTGCCCGCGCTGGATGCCGTAGCGGCATTCCATGAAGGGGATGCCATCCACCTCCGCCTGCACGGTTTCGGGGATGTTGAGGGGGATCACGTCGCCGGGGCGCATGTTGACGATGTCGCGCAGCGTGACCCGCGTGTTGCCGAGCTGGGCGGTGAGCGTGACCTCGGCGCTCTGCAGCTGCTTGCCCATCATGCTGACCCAGCGGTTGTCCTGGGTGATGTGGTCGCTCTGCATCGTCGAGTAGAGCGTCTCGCGGATCGGCTCCAGCATCGAGTAGGGGAAGCAGAAGTGCATCTCCGCCTGGGCCCCGCCGAACTCGAGGGTGAACGACGACGCCACCACGATCTCGCTGGGCGTGGCGATGTTGGCGAACTGGGGGTTCATCTCGGAGCGCACGTACTCGAACTCGAGCTTCTGCACCGGCAGCCAGGCCTTGGCGTATTCCTCGAAGGTGACCCGGAGCAGCCCCTGGATGATGCGCTGCTCGGTGAGGGTGAAGTCACGCCCTTCGACCCGGGTGTGGAAGCGCCCGTCGCCGCCGAAGAGGTTGTCCACCACCAGGAAGACCAGGTTCGGGTCCAGCACCACCAGCCCGGTGCCGCGCAGGGGCTTGGCGGTGAGCAGGTTGAGGTTGGTGGGCACCACCAGGTTGCGCACGAACTCGCTGAACTTCTGCACCTTGATCGGGCCGACCGAGACCTCGACGTTGCGGTGCATGTAGGTGAACAGGCCGATCCGCAGGTAGCGGGCGAAGCGCTCGTTGATGAGCTCCATCGTGGGCATGCGCCCACGGACGATCCGTTCCTGGGTGGCCAGGTTGTAAGGGCGTATGCCGTCGCCGGCACCCTCGTCGGCTTCCTGCTCGTCGGTCTCGCCGGTGACGCCCTTCAGCAGGGCGTCGACCTCTTCCTGGGAGAGAAAGTCCTGGGCCATGGCCTGGCAAACCCTTACTGGACGATGAACTGGTTGAACAGCACGGCGAGCACCGGCCCGTCGTCCTCGGGGCGGTTGCGCTTGCCTTTCTTCTTCGGGTTCGGCGCGTAGCCGAGCACGTCGTTGGCTTCTTCCTTGATCTCCTCGGCGAGCGCCTCGCGGCCTTCGATGGTGGCGAGCTCGGAGGGCTTCTTGGAGGACAGCATCATCAGGATGCGGTGCTTCAGCTCGGGCATGTAGAGCTTCAGGGAGTCGCCCACCTTGGCATCGGCGACCCGCAGCACCATCGTGGACTGCAGGAAGTGCTCACCCTCCTCGGGGGAGAGGTTGACGGTGAACTGCTCGAGCGGCACGAAGACCGGCGGCTTGGAGGGGTCGACCTTGATCTTCGGGGGCTCGTGGGAGACTTCCTCTTCCGCGTCCTCGCCCTCGGCGTGCTTCTTCTTGTTCATCATCATGAAGGCCGCGCCGCCAGCGATCGCCAGGATCAGCACGACGGCGATGATGATGATCATTTTTTTCTTGCCGCCCTTGGCGGGGGCTTCGCCTTCGGGGGCTTCGGCCTTGGCGGGTGCTTTCGACATGCTGGATCACTCCTTATCTCACTGCATTGTTATCCATCACGCCCACCCGGCAAGCCTGAAATAGGGGCATTGGAGCCCGCCATTTTGAGGTTTTTCAGGCGAACGTATCAACCAATCCTTCGCCCCGGCGCTGCCACAGGGCGGGCGCGCCGGTGCTTGCCGCGCTGGCGTCGCCGCCGAAGCGGCCACGCGGGGTGTGCTGGCCGCCTTCGCCGCGCTGGCCGGAGGTGCCGACGTCGGCCTGGCCGAGGCTGATCCCGCTCTGTTCGAGGATCTCGCGCAGGCGCGGCAGGCTCTGCTCGATCAGCTCCCGCGCGGCCGGCGTGGCGGTGACGAACTGGGCGCTGGTCTGGTCGCCGCTCACGGTGATCGACACCTCGATCCGCCCGAGCTGGGGCGGGGTGAGGGTGAGCTCGGCCTGGCTCTCGTGCTGGCGGACCATCCAGCTCACCCGGTTGCCGACCTCCTCCGGCCAGGCCGGGCTGCCCGCCGGGGTGGCCACATGGATCGGCAGCGGTGCGGCGGCGGCGGTGGATTCGCCCCGCAGGTTGGCCAGCGCGGCGGCGTGGATCGCGGCGAAGCTGTTGCCCGGCGCGGCGTCCGCGGCCAGCTCGATGCGGCCGTCCCGGGGCGCGATGGCGGTCTCGAGGGCGGCAGGGCCGGGGTGCTTGCCGGCAGCATCCGCTGTGGCACCGGCAAGATCTGCCGCCTGCCGGAGGTCCGCCGCGGCGCCCGGCGGCAACCGGCCCCCGGCGGTGCCGGGGTCGGCGCCCAGGCCGGTCAGGCCCTGGCGTGAATCGATGCCCGCGGGCGTCGTGGCAGGATCCTCGCCGGCGTCGGCCTCGACCGGGGCGGCCGCCTTGCCGGCGGGTGGCGTGGCGAGGCCCGCGAGGAGGGCCACGAGCTCCGGCGGCAGGGCGCTGGGCTGGGGGGCGGCGTCGGCTGCCGGGGGGGAACCGTCGTCGGGGGACGGTGCGTCGGCCTGGGTGGCACTGCCTTCGTCCTTGCCGCCGCTGCCCTGCATGTGGCGCTGGAGCTCCCCGGCGAAGCCGGTCTCGGGGGCGTCGGCCTCCCGGGCCTGGGCGGCCGCGTCCGGGCGGGTGCCTTCCGGGCCTTTGGCGCTGGCAGCAGGGAGAGGGGAGGCGATCGGGGTCAAGGCCGGTCCGGGCATGATGTTGTTCCTGGTGACGATGCAGACGACAGCCAACCAGCAAGCCACGTGCCAGGCGCGCCCGCCCCCGGTCACTCCTCGAGCTTGCGGTCGCGGAACTGCTTGGCGGAGTGCTCGTCGGTGAGCTTTTGTTCCTGCTTGGCCTCCTTGCGCGCCTGCAGGCTCTGGTGGCGGTGCGACAGGGTGTCGAAGGCCTTCACCCGGTTGCGCTGATCCACCCATTCCTGCTGGCCCTGCACGGTCCGTTGCCGCGAGTCGTCGACGATCCGCTGTTGCTGGGCGATGGCGTCGTCGAGCTTGCCGAGGAAGGCGCTGAAATTGCGCCAGGCGTCGGGGCCGATGCCGTTGCGGGCGGTCTCGACGAAGCGTTCCTGGTATTCACGGCGATAGGCCACCAGCAGCTGGAGCTTCTCTTCGACGGCCTGTTCGCTGGCGATCAGTTCGCCGAGCTTGCGCGCGGCGTCGTCCATCCGGCTGTTGGCCAGGTCGAGCAAGGGTTGCAGCGGGAACGGCTCAGTCATCTTCACGTTCCTTCGCGCTTAACGGGCGGGGGACGGAATTCTTTAGGGCCGGGGGGCAGGGGCCAGACGGGTGGGGGATGGGGCTCACGGGCGGGCTCCGAAGAGGGCGTGCAGTTTTTCCACGGCCGATTCGTAGGGCTCGTTCTCGTCGATACGCTGCTGCAGATAGGCCTCGAGGCGGGGGTAGATGCTCACCGCCTCGTCGAGCACGGGGTCGGAGCCGGCATGGTAGGCCCCCACGGCGATCAGGTCGCGGGAGCGCTGGTAGCGGGAGAACAGCTGCTTGAAGCGGCGCACCATGTCGAAGTGCTGGCTCTTGACCAGATTGTGCATGGCGCGGGAGATGGATTGCTCGATGTCGATGGCCGGGTAGTGGCCCTGGTCGGCCAGGTTGCGCGACAGCACGATGTGACCGTCGAGGATGGCCCGGGCCGAGTCGGCGATCGGGTCCTGCTGGTCGTCGCCCTCGGCGAGCACGGTGTAGAAGGCGGTGATCGAGCCGCCGCCCTCCGGCCCGTTGCCGGCCCGCTCGACCAGCGCCGGCAGGCGCGCGAACACCGACGGCGGGTAGCCGCGTGTGACGGGCGGTTCGCCGATGGCGAGGGCGATCTCGCGCTGGGCCATCGCGTAGCGGGTCAGCGAGTCCATGATCAGCAGCACCTGCCGGCCCTGGTCGCGGAAGTATTCGGCCACCGCGGTGGCGTAGGAGGCGCCCTGCAGGCGCATCAGCGGGCTGCAGTCGGCGGGGGCGGCGATCACCGCGGAGCGGGCGAGGCCCTCGGCGCCGAGGTTGTGCTCGATGAACTCCTTGACCTCTCGGCCCCGCTCGCCGATCAGCCCGACCACGATCACGTCGGCGGCGGTGTAGCGGGCCATCATGCCGATCAGCACCGACTTGCCGACGCCCGAGCCGGCAAACAGGCCCATCCGTTGGCCCCGGCCCACGGTGAGCAGGCCGTTGATGGCGCGGATCCCCACGTCGAGGGACTGGCGGATCGGGGCGCGCTGGAGGGGGTTGATCGGGCGCGACTGGAGCGAGCGGGTGTGGCGCACCGTGAGGGGCCCCAGCCCATCGAGCGGGCGGCCGGCGCCGTCCACGACGCGGCCGAGGAGCTCGTCGCCCATCGGCAGGTGTTTGGCCCGGTCGGAGGCGCGCCGGCGCGGCTCGATGCGCTCGCCGGCCACCAGCGGCGGCTGGGTGGGCTCCACCGGCAGCACCTGGGCGCCGGGGGCGAGGCCGAAGACGTCGTCGGTGGGCATCAGGAAGATCTTCTCGCCGTGGAACCCGACCACCTCGGCCTCTACCGACGCGCCGCCGGGGATGTTGATGCGGCAGCCGGAGCCGAGGGGCAGCTTGAGGCCCGAGGCTTCCATGACGAGGCCGTTGATGCGCGTCAGGCGGCCGGCGAGCTGGTAGGGCGGCGTGGCGCCGATCAGCTTGCGCCCGTCGGCGAGGAAGGCTTGCCAGGTTTCGGTGCCGTGGCGCATCAGCTGCCGTCTCCGTCCCAGGCCACGTTGCGGCCGAGGTTGTCGAGGATGCGGCGCCAGCGGGTCTGCACGGTGGCGTCGATCTGGCTGCCGCCGGCGTCGATGCGCACCCCGCCGCGGCTGATGCTGGCGTCTTCGACCAGGCGATGGCCGGCGTGGGTGAGCTGCTCGCCGAGGTAGTCGCGGGCCAGCGCGAGGTCGTCGGGGTTGAGGTGCACCAGGGCGTGGGTCTGGGGCATCTGCAGCAGGGCTTCGCGGATCAGCTCGCCGACGGCCTCGGGGTGGGCGTCGAGGTGGTGGCGCACCATCTGGCGGGCGATCTCGATGGACAGGGCGAGGATCTCCTCGGCCACCTCCTGGTCGAGGCGGCCGAGGGCGTCGTCCATGCCCTGGACGAGGCTGTGGAGAGCCATCGCCTCGACCCGGCCGCGGGCGGTGCCTTCCTCGTAACCGGCGTCGTAGCCCTCCTTGCGGGCCTCCTCGTGGATGCGCTCGATGTCTTCCGCGGTGGGGAGGTGGATCTCCGGCGCGGGGTCGGGCGGCGGCGGAGGCGGGGGCGCCGGTTCGGGTTCGGGTTCGGGCTCGACGGGCAGCTCGGGGGGCTCGGGGAAGTCGGGCTCGAAGGGCTCCACCGGCGGCTCCGGCGGGGCGGCCGGCGCGGGCTGGGGCGCGGGGTCGTCGAAGGAGGGCGGGAGCCAGCGCCGGTAGGCGCCGGCGGCCTGGTGGTGGCTCATGGGCGGGCCCCGCCGCTTTCACGCTTACACGAAGGCATCGTCGCTTCCCTTGCTGGACAGGGCGATCTGGCCTTCTTCCGCCAGCCGGCGGGCGGTCTTGAGGATCTCCTTCTGCTCGGCCTCGACCTCGGAGAGGCGCACCGGGCCGCGGGACTCCAGGTCTTCGCGGAGCATCTCGGCGGCGCGTTGGGACATGTTGCGGAAGACCTTCTCGCGCATCTCGGGCGGGGCGCCCTTGAGGGCGATGATCAGCGAGTCGCTCTGCACCTCGCGCAGCAGGGTCTGGATGCCGCGGTCGTCGAGATCCATGAGGTTCTCGAAGACGAACATCTCGTCGAGGATCTTCTGGGCCAGGTCCGGGTCGTATTCGCGCACGTTGTCGAGGATCGCCGTCTCGGCTGCCGAGCCGACGAAGTTGAGGATGTCCGCCGCGTGGCGCACGCCGCCCATGGCGGTCTTCTTGACGTTGCTGGCGCCGGAGAGCATGCGCGTGAGGGCCTCGTTGAGCTCGCGCAGGGCCACCGGCTGCACGCCGTCGAGGGTGGCGATGCGCAGCAGCACGTCGTTGCGCAGGCGGTCGCTGAAGTGCTTGAGGATCTCGCCGGCCTGGTCGAACTCGAGGTGCACCAGGATCGTGGCGATGATCTGCGGGTGTTCGTTCTTGATGAGGTCGGCCGCCGTGGCGGCGTCCATCCACTTGAGGCTCTCGATGCCGGCGGTGTCCGAGCCCTGCAGCACGCGCCCGATCAGGTGGTTGGCCCGCTCGTCGCCGAGGGCCTTGGTGAGCATGGCCTTGATGTGGTCGTGGTCGGCCTCGATCGGTGCGCCCTTCTCGGCGAACAGCAGCACCTCGTCGAGCAGCGCCTCGAGCTTCTCGCGACTCTGGGCCGGCATCACGGCCATCGCCGCGCCGAGCTTCTGGACGTCCCGCGGGCCGAGCTGCTTGAGCACTTCGGCGGCCTCGTCGGCGCCCAAGGTCATCAGGAGCAGGGTGCTCTTGTCGAGCCCTTCATCGTTGCTGCTCATTGCTTCCCATCCATTCCTTGATCAGGTTGCTGATCACCTTCGGGTTGTTCCTGGCGAGGGCCAGCACCTTGGCGAGCTTCTCCTCGTAGGCCAGGCGGGCCGCGGCCTCGGGCGAGAGTTCGACCTCGGCGCCTTCGCCTTCCTCGCCTTCGCCCTCCTCGCCGGCTTCGGCCTCCTCGCCTTCCGCCGCCGCCTGGGCGGCGGCCGCGGCGATCGCCGCCTCGTCTTCCTTGGGCTCGGGCTGGGGCAGGACCTGCCGCAGCAGCGGCCGGATCACCCCAAAGGCCACGAAGGCGATCACCCCGGCGATCACCAGATACTTGATGAGCTCCTTCAGCAGGGCCTGGTTCTCGGGGTCTTTCCAGAGGGGCGTCTCGGGCTCCTGGCTGGCCACGAAGGGGCTGCTGGCGACGCTGAGGGTGTCGCCCCGCTCCTTGTTGTAGCCGACGGCGTCCCCGACGAGCTTTTCGATGCGCTGCCGTTCCTCGTCGGACAGCGGCACCGGCTTGAGCGCGCCGGACTTGTCCTTCTCTTCGCGCTGGTTGACCGCCACGGCCACCGACAACCGGCGGATCTGGCCAAGCGCCTTGCGGGTGTGCTGGACGGTCTTGTCCAGCTCGTAGTTGATGGTGGCGCTCTTGTTGGTGGTGATGGGCGGCTGGCCGGCGCCGGCGGTGCCGGCCACCGGCGGGGTGGTCACCGGAGCCGTGGCGGGCACCGGCGGCTGGTTGGTGAGGGCGCCGGGGACGCCCTGGGGGGCCAGCTCGCGGGTCTGGCTCTCGCTGCTCTGCTGGCTGCGGATGGATTGCTCGGGGGAGGGGTTGGGGCGGTAGGTTTCGGCGGTCTGCTCGGTGACGTTGAAGTCCACGTCGGCCGACACCTGGGCGCGGAAGTTGCCCTTGCCGAAGAGCGGCGTGAGGATCGCATTGACCCGCTCGATGAAGCCTTCCTCGAGCTCGCGGGTGTAGAGGATCTGGCTGGCGTCGAGGGCCCCGTTGGCGCGCAGCGGGTCGGGCTTCTTGGTGAGCAGGTTGCCGTTCTGGTCGATCACGCTCACGTTGTCGTTGGTGAGCTGGGGCACGCTGGAGGCGATCAGGTGCACGATGCCGGCGATCTGGGTCGGGTCGAGGGCGCGGCCGGTGTGCAGGTGCACCATCACCGAGGCGGTGGGTTTCTGCTCGTCGCGCAGGAAGGCGGTCTGCTTGGGGATCGCCAGGTGCACGCGGGCCGCGGCCACGCTGGCGATGGCCGAGATGGTGCGCGACAGCTCGCCTTCGAGGGCGCGCTGGAAGTTGACCTGCTCGTGGAACTGGGAGAGGCCGAGCTTCTGGTTTTCCATCAGCTCGAAGCCCACCAGGCCGCCCTTGGGGATGCCCTGGGCGGCCATGCGCAGGCGCAGGTCGTGGACCTGGGACGACGGCACCAGGATGGCGTTGCCGTTTTCCGAGAACTTGTAGGGCACGTTCTGCTGCTGCAGGCTGGCCACCACGGCGCCGCCGTCCTTCTCCTCGAGGTTGGAGAACAGCACGGCGTAGTCGGGCTGGCGGCTCCACAGGATCACGCCGACCACCAGCGCGATGGCAAAGGCCAGCGCGGCGCCGGCGGCGATCTTCTGGCGCTGGGACAGATTGCGGATGTTTTCCAGCACCTGCGCGAAGGGTGAGGCGGGCGGTACTGGCGCGGCGGCGTCTTCTGCTGCCATGGAAACATTCCCCCTATTTCGGATGCACGCATTCTGGGCGCGGCGGGCGGCTTCCGGCGGCGGGATTAGCGGCGTTTTTTGCCGCCTATTTGCCGCCTTGCCGCGCCTCGCCCGGGCCTAAGCTGCGAAACGGTGAATTTCAGCCTTGCCTGCCCATGACTCTCCCCGCCACCGACGAACGTCTCGATGCCCGCCAGCTGGCCGAAGCCTTCCGTCAGTTCAGCGAGGCCTCGGAGGCCCTCACGGGTGCCTACGCCGGCCTGCAGACCCAGGTCGCCCAGCTGACCGAGCGCCTCAGCGTGCTGATGGGCGCGCTGCCGGCGGGGGTCGTGGTGCTCGACCGGGATGGCCGCGTGGTGCAGGCCAACCGGGCGGTGGAGGCCATGTTCGAGGCCGGGCTGACCGGCGTCGACTGGGCCGCCTTCTGCGCCACCCGCCTCGCCGCCACCGAGACACCGGGCGAGTGGCAGTTCGAGGCGGACGGGCGGGTGTGCCGGGTGAGCCGGGTGGATGCCACCCTGGAGTCCGGCGAAGGCCGCATCGTGCTCCTCAGCGACGTCACCGAGGCCCACCAGATGCGCCTCGCCGTCGAGCGCAACGAACGCCTCGCCGCGATGGGCGAGATGGTGGCCGGCCTGGCCCATCAGCTGCGCACCCCGCTGGCGGCGGCGCTGCTGTACACGGCGACCCTGGTGGAGCAGGAAATGGGCCCGGCCGACCGGGAGCGCATCGGCAGCCGGGCGATGGAGCGCCTGCGCCACCTCGAGAAGCTCATCCGCGACATGCTGCTCTTCGCCCGCGGCGAAACCCTCGGCCGCGAGCCCTTCGGCATCTGCGAGCTGGTGGCCGAACTGGCCCAGACCCTGGAGCCCCTCAGCCGTGCCAAGGGCATTGTGTTTTCCGCCGACTGCCACTGCGGCGACACCCGGGTGGTGGGCGACCGCAAGGCGGTGGCCGGCGCCCTTACCAACCTGCTGGAAAACGCCGTGCAGGCCCTGGAGGCCGGCGGCGAGATCCGTTTCGACGCCCGCCTCGACGGTCCGGTGGCGCGCTTCGCGGTGGCCGACAATGGGCGCGGCATCGAGCCGGCCCTTCAGTCACGGCTGTTCGAGCCGTTCTTTACCACCCGTCCCGACGGTACCGGCCTGGGTCTGGCGATCGCGCGGGGGGTGGCCCGGGCCCACGGCGGCGACATCCGCATCGACTCGGCGCCCGGCCGCGGCACCACCTTCACGCTGACCCTCGCGATGGGCGCCTGACGCCCGGCCGCACCTGCAACAGAGAGACGTTCCATGCCCGAAGAAGCCCTCAAGATCCTGGTTGTCGAAGACGACGCCCCCCTGCGCGATGCCGTGTGCCTGACCCTCGAAGTGGCCGGCCATGAAGTCGTCGGGGTCGGGGACGGGCCGGCCGCCCTGGCCGCCGTCGAGAAGCAGGCCTTCAACCTGGTCCTGTCCGACCTGAAGATGCAGCCGATGGACGGCCTGCAGCTGCTGGCCGAACTGCGCCAGCGCCTGCCCCAGCTGCCGGTGCTGCTGATGACCGCCTTCGGCGACGTCGAGAAGGCGGTGGACGCGATGCGCGGCGGCGCCTGCGACTTCCTGATGAAGCCCTTCGAGCCCAAGGTGCTGCTGGAGCATGTGCGGCGCTACGCGGTGACCCGCCAGGACGACGGGATGATCGCCGCCGACCCCCACACCTGCAAGCTGCTGGCCCTCGCCGACAAGGTCGCAGAAACCGACGCCACCGTGCTGCTCACCGGCGAGTCGGGCACCGGCAAGGAGGTCTTTGCCCGCTACCTGCACGAGCACTCGCCCCGCCGCAAGGGGCCCTTCGTGGCCATCAACTGCGCGGCGATTCCCGACACCCTGCTCGAGGCGACCCTCTTCGGGCACGAGAAGGGCGCCTTCACCGGCGCGGGCACGGCCCAGGCCGGCAAGTTCGAGCAGGCCGAGGGCGGCACGCTGCTCCTCGACGAGATCTCCGAGATGCCGCTGGGCCTGCAGGCCAAGCTGCTGCGCGTGCTGCAGGAGCGGGAGGTGGAGCGGGTGGGCGGCAAGAAGGCCATCCCGCTGGACATCCGCGTGCTGGCCACCACCAACCGCGACATGGCCAAGGAGGTCGCCGCCGGGCGCTTCCGGGAGGATCTGTATTACCGCCTCAACGTGTTTCCGCTGGCGATCCCGTCGCTGCGCGAGCGGCCGGGTGACATCGTGCCGCTGGCCCGGCATTTCGCCCAGCTCCATGGGGCGCGCCTGCGGCGCACCGCGCGCCTCTCCCCCGAGGCCGAGGCGGTGCTGCTGATGTACCACTGGCCGGGCAACGTGCGTGAACTGGAGAACACCGTGCAGCGGGCGCTGATCCTCAGCAGCGGGCAGGCGGTGTCGCCCGAGACCATCCGCCTGTGCCTGCCCCACTGGAACGGCGAGCCGCTGCGCACGCCCCTCACGCCGCCGCTGCCGGCGGCTTTTGCCGCCGAACCGGCAAATCATGCCGATGCGCCGCTTGCCGCGCCGCCAGCGGAGCGGCCCGCCAACATGAAGGATCTCGAACGGGAGCACATCCTGAAGGTGCTCCGGGAGGTCGGCGGATCGCGCAAACGCGCGGTGGAGCAGCTCGGCATCTCCGAACGCACCCTGCGCTACAAGCTCCAGCAGTACCGGGAGGAGGGCCTGTTCTCCGGTTGAAGCGTCCCTGTGCCGCTTGGCACATGGTTTGCTCTGCTATAGTTGAGAAAAAGGAGCCGGACCATGGATACCCGCGGAATCGATCAGATGTTGTCGGAGTTGCGGGCCACCTCGCAGGTGGCCGCGGGCAAGTCCGCCCAGGCCCCGGGCGCGGCGGGGGGCGCCGATTTCGGCGAGGTGCTCAAGTCGGCCATCGACCAGGTCAGCTCGGCCCAGATGCAGGCCCAGGAGATGGCCAAGGGCTTCTCGGCGGGCGACCCCAACGTGAATCTGCAGGACGTGATGGTGAACCTGCAGAAGGCCAACCTGTCTTTCCAGCAGATGGTGCAGGTGCGCAACAAGCTGGTCACGGCCTACCAGGACATCATGAACATGTCGGTCTGAAAAGCCTTCAGGAATCTACTGCGCGGCCAGATCCCGCAACTCCGGTACTCGACGTACGCTTGTACGTTTCCGTTCCTCGTTGCGACCTCTGGCCGCTCGCTACGACTCCTGAAGGCTTTTCGGCTCCATGGGCATAAAAAGCAAAAGCCGGCGACAAGCCGGCTTTTGATTTTGGAGCGGGGTGTTTCAGCGGCTGCGTTCGCGGGCGTTGCGTTCGCGTTCAATCTTCAGGATGTAGCGCTGGATGGTGGCGGCCATGTTGCCGGAGAGCTGGGTGAACTCGCAGCCGGCGCGCAGGGTGACGCTGCCGTCGCGGTTGGTGACGCGGAACAGGTTGCGCACGCGCAGGGATGTGACGATGGCGCCGGTCTCGGGGAGCATCAGGCGGCAGTTGGGAAACTCCATGTCCGGCTCGACGACCAGGCCATCCGACGGCACCGTGATGGCCAGGCCGCCGCCGCTGATGTCGAGCACGTTGGCTTCCACCGACACCTCCCGGCTCTCGCCGTCGATGGTCACCGGGATCAGGCAGGTCAGGCTGTGGGCGCTGGGGGCGGTGAGGCGGAAGTATTCGCGCCGCTGCAGGCGCAGGATCACGTCGGGCAGCCGGACCCGGAAGGCATCGTGGCCGTCGTGCTGGATGCGCTGGACGCCGCGGGCGGCAAACTGGATCTTGATGCGGTCGAGCTGGGTGACGCAGATCAGCTGCTCGGCGATCTCGATGCGGCGGTTGAGCTGTTCGTCGCTGGCGGCGTCGAGCACCAGATAGTCGTCGTCGGCGGAGAGGGCGACGATCGCCGTGAGGAAGGAGTCGGCGCTGGCGTCGATGAAGGCCGACAGCATGGCACGCTTCTGCATCAGGCCGCGCAGGTTGAAGAGGATGTCCGTCCGGCCCCGCAGGAGGTAGCGGGAGTAGTCGTCGGCCTGCAGGAGTTCGAACTTGAGCGACATGATGGCGTTCGGCTGAAACCAAATAGCCTGTAATTTTAGCAGCCCGTCGGTGCGCTGGCGCGTGCCCGTGCCGGTCCCCGTGACGTCGGCGCCTGGTTTGCGCCGTGCCGCCCCAAAAGAAAAGGCTATGTCACCGTTGCCTGTGGAACCGTACCCCCTGCAATCTGTCTGAATATACAGTTTTGCTGCAATCAGGAGGGTGGCGATGAAACCGCTTGATTTCAAACATATCCTGCAATCGCTGGT
>NZ_JAYREK010000056.1:0-14529 GCF_041908905.1 Zoogloea sp. | reverse complement strand
CTGCGGCTGGAAGGTGGCCTCGCCGGCATCGGGGTCGCTGATCGTGAGGGTGCCGGCGGCGCTGAGGACGGAGTCCTCCTGGACGCTGGCGCGGGCGCTGCTCAATTGAGCCGGGGTGTTGGCCGGCTCGTCCTTGCCGAAGACGTCGATCGTGACGGTGGTGGCGGTGCCGTCGGCGCTGTAGACGGTGAAAGTCTCGGTCTGCGGCGGGCCGTCCTTCAAGGCCTGGACGGCGGGGCTGGCGTTGTCGAGGGTGTAGGACCAGGCGCCGGTGGCGTCGATCGAGAAGTGGCCGTAGCTGCCCGCGATGTGGGTCTGCGGCTGGAAGGTGGCCTCGCCGGCATCGGGGTCGCTGATCGTGAGGGTGCCGGCGGCGCTGAGGACGGAGTCCTCCTGGACGCTGGCGCGGGCGCTGCTCAATTGAGCCGGGGTGTTGGCCGGCGTGACGGCGACGCTGGCGGCGGCGGAGCTTGTGCCGCCCTTGCCGTCGCTGATCGTGTAGGTGATCTGGGCGGTGCCGCCGAAGTTGTCGGCCGGGGTGAAGGTCAGCGTGCCGTCGGCGTTAACGAAAACGCGGCCCTGGGCCGGATCGACGCTGGCGTCGGTGACGGTGAGCGGGTCGCCGTCCGGGTCGCTGTCGTTGTCGAGGACGTTGACGCGGACGGCCTGGCCGGCCAGCGTGCTGGCGCCCGTGTCGTCACTGGCGACGGGGGGCCGGTTGGCGGGGAGGGGCGTTGTTGTCGGCAGTGCGGTGGCGCCGCTCACTGGACGGAAGTCGATGCCGTCGGTGCTGGAGCTGTACTCGAACGCCAGTGGGGTGACGTCTTCGAGGATGCGGACGAGGCGGACGAAGTCGTGGGTCTGGTCGCCGTTGGCGCCGGCGGTGAGGCCCGCGGCGGGCTCTTCGAGGTCGGCGAAGGGGTCGCGGCCGGCGTTGAGGGCCTGGATGACCCGGTCGGCGTCGGCGCCGAGGCTGGAGACGATGTACTCGCTGGGGTCGGGGGTGGCGGTGGCGAACAGTTCGTCGTTGAGGAGCACCTGCCGGTCCGCCCCGATGCTGAGCCTGGCGCCGCTGGGAAGCTGCAGCTCGACGACGGCGCCGGCGGCGGTGACGATCTCCTGGCCTTCCACGACCGCGTCGCCGGGCTTGATGGCGATGAGCTTGCCCTGACGATCACGCATGTAGGCTTCGCCCTGGACAAAGGCGACGGTGCCCTGGGTGGCGGGGTTGATGGTGGCGTTGGGGGTGGGCGTCGGGCTGGCCATGCTGGGCTCCGTAGGGTTTTGCTGTTGGGGCGGAATCTACGGGCAGACGCCAGGGGGGGATATTGTCCACGAGGACAGGTCGCGTGACCCACGCCACGCTGCCTGCGCAAAATGGGTCAGCGGACGCCGTGCACCCGCAGCGCGAGCTGGAGGCGGTCGGCCACCTGCAGCTTGTCGAAGACGGCCTTGAGGTGGGCCTTGACGGTGCGCTCGGTGATGCCGAGGGTGGCGGCGATGGTGGGGTTGCTGTCGCCGACGGCGGCGAGTTGGGCGACCTCGCGCTCGCGCTCGGTGAGCGGGGCGCTCCAGTCGTCGGCGGGCAGGCGCGGCAGGCGGGTGTTCACCAGCCGTAGCAGGCGCGAGAGCAGGGCGCGGCCCACCCACAGTTCGCCACTGGCGACCACCTCCAGCGCCTGTCCGAGGCTGGCGCCGGGCGCGTGGGTGTGGCAGTAGCCGCTGGCGCCGGCGTTGAGCACGGCGAGGCCCTCGTCGTCGTTCGGCCGGGAGGAGGCGGCGAGGATGGCGAGGCCGGCGGCGTTGCGTTGCCAGGCGGGCTGCTGCCAGATGGGCGTCTCGGCGGACGGCAGGGCGAGGTCGGCGAGCACGAGCCGGTGGCCGGCTGCGCGCCAGCTGTCGAGAGCGTCGATGCGGCGGGCGCGGACGGGTGCGTGGCCCAGGGCCTGCCAGTGCGCGGCCAGCCGGTCGTCGTCGGTGAGGATCAGCAGCGGTTCTGCGGTGTTCATGGGGAGCGGGGGCGTCAGCGCTCGGTCAGGGCGTTGGCCTTGGCGCGCAGCACCGGCTTCATCAGGTAGCTGAGCAGGGAGCGCTTGCCGGTGAGGATGTCCACCTCGGCCACCATGCCCGGGATGATGGGCATGCGGGCCTCGCCGATGGTGCTCTGGGTGGTGCGCACCCGCACGATGTAGAAGGCGTTGCCCTTGTCGTCGGTGATGGTGTCTGCGCCGATGTGTTCGAGGGTGGCATCGAGGCCGCCGTAGATCGAGAAGTCGTAGGCGGTGAACTTGACGCGGGCCGGCTGGCCGGGGCGCAGGAAGGCGATGTCCTTGGGCTGCACGCGGGCTTCGAGGAGCAGCGCGTCGTCGCCGGGGACGATCTCGATGATCTCCTTGCCCGGCTGCACCACCCCGCCCACGGTGTTGGCGAACAGCTGCTTGACGGTGCCGTTCATGGGGGCGCGGATCTCGGCCTGCTTGACCCGGTCTGCGAGGCCCTCGCTGCCCGCCGAGAGGGCGGCCAGCTTGGCGTTGGTCTCGGAGAGTTCGGCGCGGGCCTGGTTGCGCAGGGTGAGTTCGACCTCCTCGATCTTGCGCTGGGCCTCCGAGATGGCGGCCTGGATGCGCGGGATCTGGGCGCCGGCGGCGTCGCGCTCGCCCCGGTAGCGGGCCACGTCGCGCTCGAGGCGCAGCAGCTCGACCTCGGAGACGGCGCCGGTCTTGGCGAGGGGGCGGGTGACGTCGAGCTCGCGGGCGGTGAGGTTGTAGCTCTGGGTGGCCTGCTCGCGGCGGGCGGTGACTTCGTTGAGCTCCTGGCGACGCTGGGACAGCTGCTGGCGGGCCACGCCGACGGCGGCGTCGAGCTCCATGCGCTTGGTTTCATAGGCGCGGCGCTCCTGCTCGACGAGGTCGGGGGCGCTCTTGACGAGTTCGGGCGGCGCCACGAAGGGCTTCTCGTTGGCGAGGGCGGTGAGGCGGGCCGAGCGGGCCAGCAGGGCTTCGTACTGGGCGCGGTTCTCGCGGAGCGACGAGACGAAGCGGGTCGGGTCGATCTTGAGCAGCAGCTGGCCGGCCTTCACCTGCTCGCCCTCGCGGACGAGGATCTCGGAGACGATGCCGCCGTCGAGGCTCTGCATCACCTGCACCTGGCGGGACGGGATGACCTTGCCCTCGCCGCGGGTGACTTCGTCGAGGGGTGCAAAGGCGGCCCACACGATCAGGGCCAGCACCGCCGCGCAGGTGAGCAGCACGACGATGCGGCTGCCGCGCAGCTTCTGTTCGGCCATGGCCCATTCGGCGTCGGCGAGGTAGTCGGCGTCGTCGTGGAGATCGCGCTCCCCGACGCCGTCGAGGAGGCGGTCGAAGCCGCGGGAGGCGCGCTGGTAGAGGGCGTCGCAGGCAGGGCGGAGGAAGGAGGGGATGAGTTTCATGGCTTACCCCGCGCGACCGATGCGGCCCTGCTGGAGGGCCTCGACCACCTGGGCCTTGGGGCCGTCGGCGACGATCTGCCCCTGGTCGAGGACGATCAGCCGGTCCACGAGGTCGAGCAGGGAAGTGCGGTGGGTGACGAGGAGGATCGTCTTGTGCCGGGCAAAGCCGCGCAGCCGCTGCTTGAGGCCCTCCTCGCTCTGGTGGTCCATGCTGCTGGAGGGCTCGTCGAGGAGCAGGACGGGCGGGTCGTTGAGCACTGCGCGGGCGATCGCCACGGCCTGGCGCTGGCCGCCGGAGAGGGATTCGCCGCGCTCGCCGACGGGCATCTCGAAGCCCTGCGGGTGGGCGTTGGCGAACTCGTGCACGCCGGCCAGCTCGGCGGCGGCGAGGATCGCGCTGTCGTCGGCGAAGGGCGCACCCATCGCGATGTTGTGCTTGAGGCTGCCGTAGAAGAGGTTGACGTCCTGGGGCACGAAGCCGATGGCGCGGCGCAGCTCGGCCGGGTCGATCTGGCGGGCGTCGATACCGTCGATCAGCACCGCGCCCTCGGTGGGCGGGTAGAGGCCGAGCACGAGCTTCTCGATGGTGGTCTTGCCCGAACCGATGCGCCCGATGATGCCCACCTTCTCGCCCGCCTTGAGGCGGAAGCTGACCTTCCGGAGCACGGCCTGGTCGCGGCCGGGGTAGCGGAAGCCGACGTCCTTGAACTCGATGTCGCCCTTGACGGTGGGGCGATGCACGAAGCTGGCGCCTTCGGGGCGCTCCACCGGCAGCGCCATGTGGTTGTCCACCGTGGCCAGCGAGGTGCGGGCGTTCTGGTACTGCATCATCAGTCCGGCCACCTGGCCCAGGGGCGCCATCGCGCGGCCGGACAGCATCGAGGCGGCGATGATGCCGCCCATGCTCATGTTGTTGTTGGCGAGCTCGTACACGCCGACGATGATCACCGCCACATTGACCAGCTGCTGCATGAGCTGGGCAAAATTGACGGTGCCGGCCGACAGCAGCTTGAGGTGCCCGCCGACCTGGGCGATGAACAGGGTCGCGCGCTCCCACTGGCGCTGCATCTGGCCCTCGGCGCCGGTGGTCTTGACGGTCTCGAGGCCGACCAGGCTCTCGATGAGGGTGGCGTTGCGCTGGGCGCTGGCCCGGTAGGTGGTCTCGGTGAGTTCGTGCATCTTGCCCTGGGTGAGCAGGGTCACGCCGAGCACCAGCAGGATGCCCACCACCGGCGGCAGCAGCAGCCAGGGCGAGATCCACAGCATCACCAGCAGGAACAGCAGCACGAAGGGCAGGTCGATGAGGGTGGTGACGGTGGCCGAGGCGATGAAGTCGCGCACGCCCTCGAAGGCGCGCAGGTTGGCGGCGAAGGCGCCCACCGAGGCCGGGCGGGCGTCCATGCGCAGGCCGAGCACCTTTTCCATGATGCGCGCCGACAGCTGCACGTCGATGCGCTTGCCGGCGCTGTCGACGATGTAGGCGCGCAGGGTGCGCAGCACGAAGTCGAAGCCGAGCACCAGCACCGCGCCGAGGGCCAGCACCCACAGGGTGTCGAGGGCGTGATTGGGCACCACGCGGTCGTACACCGACATCGAGAACATCGGGATCGCCAGCGCGAAGAGGTTGATCACCAGGGCGGCCAGCAGGGTGTCGCGGTAGAGGCGCCAGTTTTCGACGACGGTGCCCCAGAACCAGTGGCTGGCCCGCGGCGGACGCACCTGCGGGGCCCGGGCCTCGAAGCGGAAGCGCGGGCGCACGAAGCACACCAGCCCGGTGTAGAGGGCGGCCAGCTCGTCGGCGCCGAGCTCGTGGGCCGACTCGCCGGCTTCGGGGAAGCGCACCCGGGCGCCGCCGCCGGGGAGGTGTTCGAGCAGCACGCAGGCCTGGCGGTCGTGGAGCAGCAGGATCGCCGGCAGCAGCGCCGGGCCGATGTCGGCCAGCGGCTTGCGCACGATGCGTGCGGTAAGCCCTGCGCGGGCGGCGGCCCGGGGCAGCAGGGAGGGGGTGAGACGGTTGTCCACCAGCGGCAGGCCGGCGGCGAGGGCTTCGGGGCTGAAGGGCTTGCCGTGGAGGCGGGTCATCACGACCAGCGCATCGAGGAGGGGGTCGGCGTGGGTGGCGGTTTCGGCCGGTCGCCAGTGCGGATCCGGGGCTGCGGTGGCAGCGCGGTGCGGGTCGGGAGGGGCGGAGGCGGCGGCTTCAGTCATCGGAAGAGTCGGGGGGACGCGTTTCCCGGCCGGCAGGGCTGCCGGCCGGGGCGCTCGCGGCAGTGGTCGCGCACATGCGCATTTTAGGCGTATCGGATGACGCCGGGCGAGACTTGCGCCACGGGGCGCCGGGTGGCGCGCGTCAGATCACGTCGTCGGAGCCCAGCAGGTCGAGCCCTTCCCGCAGCCGGGCCCGGGCGCCCTTGCGGGTGAGCAGCTTGCGCTGGGCATCGAGCGGGAGGTCGGTGAGACGCAGCAGGCCGCGGTCGATCAGCACATCGACCACGTCCTCGATGACGCGGATCAGGTCGGCGTCGAGGTGGGCAAAGCCGTCGGCGCCGGCCAGGGCCGCGAGGTCGGGATGGCCGGCGGGCAGCTGCTCGTCGTGGCCCGGCCCGGGCTCGGCGAAGATGGCCACGACCTGGCCGGTGGTGTCACGTTGAACGTAGGGCATGGGATGCTCCGGGCCTCGGGTGGGGGAATCGACGGGGCCCGGAGAGCGTGCTCAGGCGGTGGCCTGGAGCTCTTTGGGCAGCGGGAAGGTGACCCGTTCCGGCACGCCTTCCAGCTGGCGGACCGAGCCGGCGCCGAGTTCCTTGAGCCGCGCGATGACCGACTCGACCAGCACTTCGGGGGCCGAGGCGCCGGCGGTGACGCCGATGCGCCGGCGGCCGGCGACCCAGGCCGGGTCGATCGCGTCGGCGTTGTCGACCAGGTAGGCCGGCACCTTGAGCAGCTCGGCGACCTCGCGCAGGCGGTTGGAGTTGGAGCTGTTGGTGGAGCCGACCACCAGCACCAGGTCGGACTGGGGGGCCATGAACTTCACGGCGTCCTGGCGGTTCTGGGTGGCGTAGCAGATGTCGTCCTTCTTGGGGCCGACGATGTTGGGGAAGCGTTCGCGCAGGGCCGCGACGATGGCGCCGGCGTCGTCCACCGACAGGGTGGTCTGGGTGACGTAGGCGAGCATGTCGGGGTTGGCGACCGTGAGGCCGGCCACGTCGGCGACGTTCTCGACGAGGTAGATGCCGTCCTTGACCTGGCCCATCGTGCCCTCGACCTCCGGGTGGCCCTTGTGGCCGATCATGATGAGCTCGCGGCCCTGCTCGCGCATGCGGGCGACTTCGAGGTGCACCTTGGTGACCAGCGGGCAGGTGGCGTCGAAGACGCGCAGGCCGCGGGCCTCGGCCTCGGTACGCACCGACTGGGGCACGCCGTGGGCGCTGAAGATCACGGTGTTGCCGGCGGGCACGTCGGCGAGGTCTTCGATGAAGACCGCGCCCTTGGCGCGCAGGCCGTCGACGACGAAGCGGTTGTGCACGACCTCGTGGCGGACGTAGATCGGGGCGCCGTACAGGGCGATTGCCCGTTCGACGATCTCGATGGCCCGTTCGACGCCGGCGCAGAAGCCGCGGGGGGTGGCGAGCAAGACTTCCATGGTGGCCTCGGGGTTCAGTTGATGCCGATCACTTCGACTTCGAAGCGGATGGACTTGCCGGCCAGCGGGTGGTTGAAGTCGATCACCGCGTGGGTGTCGAGCACCTCGCGGATCAGGCCCGGGTAGCGGGTGCCGTCGGGGGCGGTGAATTCCATGATGACCATCGGTTCGACCTCGGCGCCGTCGGGGAAGTCTTCGAGGCGGACCTTCTCGACCAGGTCTTCGCGGTGGGCGCCGAAGGCGTTCTCGGGCTCGAGCAGGAAGGTGTGGCGCTCGCCGACGGTGACGCCGGCCAGGCAGCGCTCGAGGGTCGGGGCGATGTCGCCGCGGCCCAGCTGCATGGTGGCCGGGGTGGATTCGAAGGTGCTGATGAGGGGCTGGCCGTTCTCGAGGGAGATGCGGTAGTGCAGGGTCAGCAGGCTGTCGGGCTGGACGATCTGGGTCATGAGAGTTTCTCTTGGGCTTGGAGGTGGCGATGTTCGCGGAACTGGGCGAGGAGCATCAGCCCAACCCCCACGCAGATGGCGGAGTCCGCCACGTTGAAGGCCGGCCAGCCGTAGCGGCCGATGTGGAAATACAGGAAGTCGACCACCGCGCCGAAGACGAAGCGGTCGATGACGTTGCCGATCGCGCCGCCGATGATCAACGAGAAGGCTAGCGGCTGCAGGAACTCGTGCTGGTGCCGCGCCAGCAGGCGCAGCAGCCAGCCGCAGATCACCGCCGCCAGGGCCACGAAGAACCAGCGCTGCCAGCCGGCCTGGTCGGCCAGGAAGCTGAAGGCCGCGCCGGGGTTGAAGGCCAGCACCAGGTCGAACCAGTCGGTGATGCGGATCACCTCGCCGGTGCGCAGGGCGCCGCGGATGAGGTGCTTGGTCCATTGGTCGATCAGCACGACGATGGCCGCGAGGCCGATCCAGTTGCCGAGGCGTAGTTTCAAGGGCGGGCTCCTGCGCGTGGGGGCGGGGTCAGGCGACGCTGCGGGCTTCGCCGGCGCCGTGCAGGTTTGACGTGCAGCGGCCGCAAAGTTCCGGGTGGGCCGCGTCGTGGCCGACGTCGTCGCGGTAGTGCCAGCAGCGCTCGCACTTCTTGTGGGACGACGGGGTGACCGTGATGCCGGCTTCGGCGTCGGAGGCGACCCGGACGACGGTGGCCTTCGAGCAGATCAGCACGAAGCGCAGGTCGTCGCCGAGGCTGGCGAGCAACTCGAAGTTGTCGCCGGCGGCGCGGATCTCGACCTCGGCCTGCAGCGACGAGCCGACCTGGCCGGCGGCGCGGACGGCTTCGATCTCCTTCTGCACCTCGGCGCGGAGCGCGCGGATGGCCGTCCAGCGGGCCAGCAGGCCCTCTTCGCCCTCCTGCTCGGGCAGGGCGTGGAAGAGGTGCAGCATCACGCTGTCTTCCGGGTCCTTGCCGAGGAGCTGCCAGATCTCTTCGGCGGTGAAGGAGAGGATCGGGGCCATCAGGCGTACGACGGACTGCAGGATGTGCCACAGGGCGCTCTGGGCCGAGCGGCGCGCCGGCGAGTTGGCGGCGGTGGTGTAGAGGCGGTCCTTGAGTACGTCGAGGTAGACGGCGCCGAGGTCTTCGGCGGCGAAGTTCTGCAGCGCCTGGACGACGCGGTGGAACTCGAAGCGTGCGTAGTCGGCCTCGGCCTGGGCCTGCAGCTTGTGCGTGAGGGCCAGCGCGTAGCGGTCGATCTCGAGCCACTCGGCGACCGGCAGCATGTCGGTGGCCGGGTTGAAGTCGGCGGTGTTGGCGAGCAGGAAGCGCAGGGTGTTGCGCAGGCGGCGGTAGACCTCGACGACGCGGTCGAGGATCTCTTTCGAGATCGACAGCTCGCCGGAGTAGTCGGTGGAGGCTACCCACAGGCGCAGGATCTCGGCGCCCAGCTTGCCGGTGACTTCCTGCGGCACGACCACGTTGCCGAGGGACTTGCTCATCTTGCGGCCGGCGCCGTCCACGGCGAAGCCGTGGGTCAGCAGCGCCTTGTAGGGCGGGTGTCCGTCGATGGCGCAGCCGGTGAGCAGCGAGGAGTGGAACCAGCCGCGGTGCTGGTCGGAGCCTTCGAGGTACAGGTCGGCGCGCGGGCCGCTGGCGTGACCGTCGTTGTGGGAGCCGCGCAGCACGTGCCAGTGGGTGGTGCCCGAGTCGAACCACACGTCGAGGGTGTCGCTGATCTTTTCGTAGTCGGCGGCCTCGGCGCCCAGCAGCTCGGCCGGGTCGAGCTTGAACCAGGCCTCGATGCCTTCGAGTTCGATGCGCTGGGCGACTTCTTCCATCAGCTCCACGGTGCGGGGGTGCAGCTCGCCGGTCTCGCGGTGCAGGAAGAAGGGGATCGGCACACCCCAGTTGCGCTGGCGCGAGATGCACCAGTCGGGCCGGTTGGCGATCATCGCGTGCAGCCGCGCCTGGCCCCAGGCGGGGAAGAAGCGGGTGGACTCGACGCCCTGCAGCGCGAGCTCGCGCAGGCTGGGGCCGCCGTTGGGCTTGAGGTCCATGCCGACGAACCACTGGGCGGTGGCGCGGTAGATCAGCGGCGTCTTGTGGCGCCAGCAGTGCATGTAGCTGTGGATGAGCTTCTCGTGGGAGAACAGCGCACCGACTTCCTGCAGCTTTTCAACGATGACCGGGTTGGCCTTCCAGATGTGCAGGCCGCCGAAGAAGGGCAGCGACTCGGCATACACGCCGTTGCTCTGCACGGGGCTGAGGATGTCGTCGTTGGTGAAGCCGTTGGCCTTGCAGCTGTTGAAGTCGTCGACGCCGTAGGCCGGGGCCGAGTGGACGATGCCGGTGCCGGCGTCGAGGCCCACGTAGTCGGCCACGAAGACGGGCGACTGGCGGTCGTAGAAGGGGTGCTGGAAGCGGATCTTGTCGAGTTTGGCTCCATTCGCCCGGGCGACGATGCTGCCCTCGAGGCCGAAGCGCTTGAGGCTGGCTTCGGTGAGCTCGACCATCAGCACCAGCAGGCCGCGGGGGGTGTCGACCAGCGCGTATTCGTGCTCGGGGTGGACGTTGAGGGCCTGGTTGGCGGGGATGGTCCACGGGGTGGTGGTCCAGATGACGGCGAAGGCGTCCTTGCCGGCGGGGAGCTGATTGAGGCCGAAGGCGGCGGCGAGCTTGTCGGTGTCGATGCACTTGAAGCCGACGTCGATGGCCGGGCTCTGCTTGTCCTGGTATTCGACTTCAGCTTCGGCGAGGGCCGAGCCGCAGTCGAAGCACCAGTTGACGGGCTTCAAGCCCTTGAAGACCCAACCACGCTTGACCATCTCGGCCAGCGCGCGCACTTCGCCGGCTTCGTTGCCGAAGTCGAGGGTGCGGTATGGGTTGTCCCAGTCGCCCAGCACGCCGAGGCGGATGAAGTCCTTCTTCTGTTCGGCGATCTGCTCGTGGGCGTAGGCGCGGCACAGCTCACGCACCTTGTCGGCGGGCAGGCCCTTGCCGTGGGTGACCTCGACCTTGTGCTCGATGGGCAGGCCGTGGCAGTCCCAGCCGGGCACGTAGGGGGCGTCGAAGCCGGCCATCGTGCGGGAGCGGACGATGATGTCCTTGAGGATCTTGTTGAGGGCGTGGCCGATGTGGATGCTGCCGTTGGCGTACGGGGGGCCGTCGTGCAGGACGAACTTGGGGCGGCCCTTGGAAACCTGGCGGATCTTTTCGTAGAGCTTCTTCTGCTGCCACTCGGCGATCCAGTTGGGCTCGCGCTTGGCGAGGTCGCCGCGCATCGGGAAGGGCGTGTCGGGCAGGTTCAGGGTCTTGCGGGTGTCGGACATGGTCTGTGCTGCCTGTGAATTCAGAGGGGATTCTGGGCGAAATAGGCGCGCGCCTGGTCGGCGTCGCGGGCGATCTGGGCGGTGAGGTCGGCCAGGTTGTCGTAGCGTTCCTCGTCGCGCTGCTTGACGAGGAAGTTCACCCGCAGGTGGGCGTCGTAGCAGTCGCCGGCCCAGTCGAAGAGATGTACCTCGAGGCTGGGGCGGCCGGCGTCGTTGATGGTGGGGCGCACGCCGACGCTGGCCACGCCGGGCCAGGGCTTGTCGGCGAGGCCGTCGACGCTCACGGTGTAGATGCCCATCAGCGGCGGGCTGCGGTGCTTGAGCTGGATGTTGGCGGTGGGGAAGCCGATGGTGCGGCCGATCTTGTCGCCGTGCATCACGCGCCCGCTGATGCTGTAGGGGCGGCCCAGCAGGCGCGCCGCGTGGGGCATGTCGCCTTCGAGGAGGGCCGCGCGGACGGCCGAGCTGGAGACCCGCTCGCCCTCATGGACCAGGGTGTGCATTGCCTCGACGGTGAAGCCCGCTTGCTGGCCGGCGGCGTTGAGCATCGTGAAGTTGCCGACGCGGCCCTTGCCGAAACAGAAGTCGTCGCCGATCAGCAGGTGACGCACGCCGAGGCCGTGGATCAGCACGTCTTCGATGAACTGCTCGGCGGTGAGGGCCGCGAAGCGCGTGTTGAAACGGGCGATGTACAGGCGGTCGACCCCCCGGCTGGCGAGCAGCTGGATCTTTTCGCGCAGGGAGGTGAGGCGCCGCGGCCGGTTGTCGTGGGCGAAGAACTCCCGCGGGTGGGGCTCGAAGGTGAGCACCGCGGAGGGCAGCCCGGTTGCATGGGCCTTGTCGGTGAGCTTCGCCAGCAGGGCTTGATGGCCGCGATGCACGCCATCGAAATTGCCGATGGTCAGCACGCAGCCGTGCTCGGCGCGCTCGGGAATGCCACGGAAAACCTGCATGGGGCGAAATCGGGGAAAAGCGCGGATTATAGCGTGGCGTGGGTGGGGAGTTGGAAATGGGAAGCAGGGAGTGCGGAGCGAGCCCGTGCCCGAGACCCGCGCGTGATCCCGATCGTCAGCGCAAATGGGCTAACGCCGGCCCGCTTTTCACTTTCTGCCACCCATTCCCTGTTTAGCCTCCCGCCCGCTCCCGGTGGAAGCGCGCGACGTAGTCGCCGAGGGTGCCGCTGGCGATGGCGTCGCGCAGCTCGCGCATCAGCTGCTGGTAGTAGTGCAGGTTGTGGATGGTGGCGAGGCGGGCGCCGAGGATCTCGTTGAGGCGGTTGAGGTGGTGCAGGTAGCCCCGCGAGAAGTTGCGGCAGGTGTAGCAGTCGCAGGACTCGTCGATCGGGCGGGTGTCTTTTTTATGAACCGCGTTGCGGATCTTGACGTCGCCGTGGCGGGTGAACAGCCAGCCGTTGCGCGCGTTGCGGGTGGGCATCACGCAGTCGAACATGTCGATGCCGGCCTGCACCGAGAAGACCAGGTCTTCGGGGGTGCCGACGCCCATCAGGTAGCGCGGCTTGTCGACGGGCAGGCGCGGGGCGGTGTGGTGCAGGATGCGCTGCATGTCTTCCTTGGGCTCGCCCACCGACAGGCCGCCGATCGCGTAGCCATGGAAGCCGATGTCGGTGAGCCCGGCCAGGGATTCGTCGCGCAGGTTTTCGTACATGCCGCCCTGCACGATGCCGAACAGGGCGTTGTTGTTTTCGAGGCGGTCGAATTCGTCGCGGGAGCGCCGGGCCCAGCGCAGGGACAGGCGCATCGAGTCGGCGGCCTCGGGCACGCTCGCCGGGTAGGGCGTGCACTCGTCGAAGATCATCACCACGTCGGAATTGAGCACCTTCTGGATGCGCATCGACTCTTCCGGGGTCAGGAACAGCTTGTCGCCGTTGACCGGGGAGCTGAAGCGCACGCCCTCTTCGGTGATCTTGCGCAGCGCGCCCAGGGAGAACACCTGGAAACCGCCGGAGTCGGTGAGGATCGGGCCGTCCCAGGCCATGAACTGGTGCAGGCCGCCGAAGGCTTCGATGACCTCCAGCCCCGGCCGCAGCCACAGGTGGAAGGTGTTGCCCAGGCAGATCTGGGCGCCGATGTCGCGCAGGTCCTGGGGCGAGATGCCCTTCACCGAGCCGTAGGTGCCCACCGGCATGAAGGCCGGCGTGTCGACGGTGCCGTGGTTGAGGGTCAGGCGGCCGCGGCGGGCGGCGCCGTCGGTGGCGAGGAGTTCGTATTTCATGCGGGATTCCGGGTCAGGAACATGGCGTCGCCGTAGCTGAAGAAGCGATACCTGGCAGCGACGGCGTGGGCGTAGGCGCCGCGGATGACGTCCACCCCGGCCAGGGCGGAGACGAGCATCAGCAGGGTGGATTTGGGCAGGTGGAAGTTGGTGATGAGGGCGTCGGCCACCCGGAACCGGTAGCCGGGCAGGATGAAGAGGTCGCTCTCCGCCTCGCCGGCCTCGAGCTCGCCGCCGCGGGCGGCGGATTCGAGGGCGCGCATGCTGGTGGTGCCCACGCACACGACCCGCCTGCCGGCGGCCTTGGTGGCGGCGATGGCGTCCACGGTGGCCTGGGGTACGAAGTAGGCCTCGGTGTGCATCTTGTGTTCGGAAAGGTCGTGCACGCGCACCGGCTGGAAGGTGCCGGCGCCCACGTTGAGGGTGATGTAGGCGCTGTTCACGCCGTGTTCGGCGAGGCGGGCCAGCAGGGCTTCGTCGAAGTGCAGGCCGGCGGTGGGTGCTGCGACCGAGCCCGGGTTGCGCGCGAAGACGGTCTGGTAGCGGGATTCGTCGGTGTCGCCGGCGGCCCGTTCGATGTAGGGCGGCAGGGGCAGGCGCCCGTGGCGCTCGAGCAGCGCGATGAGGTCTTCGCCCTCGGGGAAACGCAGGTGGAAGAACTCGCCGGCGCGGCCGATCACCTCCACGTCGAGGGCGTCCTCGAGACGCAGCCAGGTGCCGGGCTTGGGCGACTTGCTGGCGCGGATCTGGGCCAGCGCCTCGTGGGGGCCGAGGGGGCGCTCGATCATCACCTCGACCTGACCGCCGCTGGCCTTGGCGCCGAACAGGCGGGCGTGGATCACCCGGGTGTCGTTGAAGACCAGCAGGTCGCCCGGCGCGAGCAGGCGGGGCAGGTCGGAGAACTGCAGGTCGGCAAGTTGCGGCGAAACCTGCAGCAGCCGGCTGTCGGTGCGGCGGGCCAACGGCGCCTGGGCGATCAGTTCGGGCGGAAGCAGGTAGTCGAAATCGTCGAGGGTCCAGGCCATGAGTTGATGCAGAGAGAGGATTCGTAGATAATGCAATGCTTCTCGTGCCGGGATGGCGGAATCGGTAGACGCAGCGGATTCAAAATCCGCCGCCGCAAGGTGTAAGGGTTCGAGTCCCTTTCCCGGCACCAGAAAACCCACGATTATATCCAAAACCTGGCCTCTCCCGCAGCCCTCTTGCTAATTCGCGCAAGGGCCTGCGTTCTGGGTTCAAAGGTTTCCGCGTCTTGTCCAGCCCGCGTTTCTGCGGATGTCCGCAAGTCTCCGCACTCTTCCCGGGTTTCTGATTTCCGCCCCCCCGTGGCAATGCTCCCAACTTAACGCCAACCCCCTTGTGAACCTGCGCCGTCCCCGGTAAAATCAATGTCATTAAGTCATTGATAAATAGAGACTATGAACTCAAACACTCGATCCCCAATCGCTGCTGGA
>NZ_JAYREK010000055.1:0-15332 GCF_041908905.1 Zoogloea sp. | reverse complement strand
GCACCAGCGATTGCAGGATATGTTTGAAATCAAGCGGTTTCATCGCCACCCTCCTGATTGCAGCAAAACTGTATATTCAGACAGATTGCAGGGGGTACGGTTCCACAGGCAACGGTGACATAGCCAACAAAAACGCCGCGGGCTGGCAGGCTGGCGGCGTTTCGTACTGAGGGAGACCCTCAGATTTCTTTCTCACGGTGATTGAAATCTACTCGCGCCTCCTGCGCGCGTCAAGGGCCTTCCTTTCCCTATCGAGTTTTCAGGCCGGCGATCCCGGTCGGAAAGGAACTGGCATGCCCAAAGCCATCAAACTGACCCTGGCGCGTCTGAAGGAAATCCTGCGTCGTCAGGATCCACCCCAATGTTCTTGAACTCATGGGAGCGCAGCCCCATCGACCGTGCGCCCCCCGGCTTCTCAAGCCCGTCGATGACGCCGTAAGTACGCGTACGCAAGCCCGGATTGACGCCAGATGCCCCCCAACGGCCTTCCGGCGACATCCACGCAGAATCGAACGACTGGATTTGTAGGGCTATCTCTTGCGGCCACGACGTACTTTGTTTTCGGTGTGACATTTGAGACGACAAACTGGTTAGGTCCGACCGACTTTAGGGCGCGGCTTAACGTCTTATGGATCAATGATTTGACGGTTGTGCTCTCGACTGACCTTATTTGTCCTAGTCATCGACGGGCTGATCTACCCTGTCGAACACCTGGTCATGCGATGACACAACGCCCGCGAAAGCGGGCGTTGTCGCGTCCGGGGGCTGTAACCGGACTGCCGTTAGCAGTGTATGAAAAGCCTTGTGGATGGCCGGATCGCAGCGGTCCTGCCCGGCCTCACCCGCCGGCGGCCCTGAAGCCCGGGTGCCGGAAGTAGCGGCCGTAGGACTTCAGCGCCTGCGCGACGCGCACCGCGCCGTCGTGCCGTGGGGCGGCCGTCCTGCCTTCCATGACCTCGGCGCCGGCCTGCAGCTCGGCGATCACTCCATGGAGCACCGCGTCGGCCTCGGGGGCCAGCTTGCAGTGCTCCACGGCGTAGGCCACGTTGCGGTTCACGGCAGCGGCCAGGGCGTCGTAGTCGGCGTCGCCGAAGCGCCCGTGGTGGATCCGCGGCAGCGCCCTGGCCATGGCCCGGTTGATGCCGTCGAGGGACTGGCGCAGCGGGGTGTCGGTCGCCCATTTTTTGCCGGCGTCGAGATGCAGCGTGGGCGTGGTGGCGTCGCCATGATGGTGCGCGCCGGCGGCCTGGGCCTGGGGGAGGGCAGTGGTGCCGGCGAGCAGGGTGAAGGCGGCCAGGGCGAGCCAGCGCTGGGTGGGCATCTTGGGTACCTCGGATGAGCGGTCTATACCCGGCGAGTGTGCCCGGCGGTGGGCCCGCGGGCATTAACCGGGATCAAGCGGAAGCTGGCGGCAATCCGGGCAGATGGTGGAGATTTCCACTTCGTGACAGGCCAGTTGGTGGCCAGTGTCGTCGATGCGTTGCACCAGCGATGCCATCAGGACGGGGTCGTGGAGTTCGCTGACCTTGCCGCAGCGCCGGCAGACCATGAAGAGTCCGGGGAGCTGGTGGGACTCATGCCGGCACACGACGAACTGGTTGATCCGCTCGATCTTGTGCACCAGGCCCTGCTCGATCAGGAAATCCAGGGCCCGATACACCGTCGGCGGCGTCGCGTTGGTGCGCAGGGCCTTGATCCGGGCGAGCAGGTCGTAGGCCTTGAGGCCGTTTTCGGTGTCGTGGAGCAGGCCGAGCACATCCCGGCGGATCGGGGTCAGCTGGGCGCCGCGGGCCTTGCAGCGCTCGCTGGCACGGTCGAGAAACTCGTTGCAGCCCGGGGCGGCGGCGGGGGGCGTGGTCGGCATGGGCCGATTCTAGGGCTGCGGCTCTGGAATGTGCAAATGCAATGTTATAACATTGCATTCTTTTCCATAAGCCATGTCCCGTTCCGCCCCGGGCACGCGCGGGCGCACCGTCCGGACTCCACGCAAGCGCGGTGGGCGGATCGACGCAGCGGCTACCCTCTGGAAGACACGACCATGAACGCACCTCTCCCCTCAACGATCACCCGCTGTGCCAGCATTGCCGACGATGCCCTCGGCCTGACCCGGATCTTCGACCCCGAGATCCAGATCAGCCAGTGGCGGCGTCCGGCGGACCCGCGGATCGCCGGCTGGCTGGACGCCAACCTTGGCGCGCTGGGCGGCGGTTTCCGCCAGACGCTGGCGCCGGGCGAGGCGCCAGACATGGGCCACCTGCCGGCGGGGCCGGGCCGTGATGCGCTGGCGGACGATCTGCGGCTGCTGGCCGAGATGCTTGGGGAGCTGCTGGATGCGCCGGCCGTCGGCCTGCGCCTGGAGGTCGTCCGGGGGGGCGATGTGCCCACGCCTGCATGTGGACCGGGTCGGCATCCGGATGCTGTGCACCTATCGGGGGCCCGGCACCGAGTGGGTGGACGATGCCGCAGTGGATCGCCGCTTCCTCGGGGCCGCTTCGGGAGGAAAGCCGGACGAGGTTTCCGGCCTGCTGCGGCCGGGCCATCGCATCGAGCGCGTGCCGCCGTTCGCGGTGGCTCTGCTCAAGGGCAGCCTGTGGCAGGGCAATGGCGGGCGAGGCATCGTGCATCGTTCGCCGGGCGTGGGCGAGGGGCTGCGCGTGCTGGTGGCCCTCGATGCCGGGTGGGCCGATTGAAACTACCCGGTGATCCGCCCGGGGGGCAGGAATGAGTCTGCTGCCCGCCATCCTCGCCGCCACTCTGGCCGGCGGGCTGCTGAGTGTGTGTCTGGCGGCCCTCGTCAGCGTCCGCCTGGGTGAGCGGATGAACCATCCGTTGCTCGCCTTTGCGGCCGGCGTCATGCTGTCGGCGGCCTGTCTGGACATCCTGCCTGAGGCGCTGGGGGGCTTCGCCAGCCTCGCGCCGACGGAGCCGCCGGGGTTTCATGCCAGGCAGTTGTTCGTCACCCTGCTGGCCGGCATCCTGATGTTCTTCGCGCTGGAGCGCCTGGCGCTGTGGCGGCATGCCCACCCGGGCTGTTCCCGTGGGCATGGGCGGCAGCCCGATGGGCGGGCGCGCAGCGCCGCGGTGCTGATCCTGATCGGCGATGCCTTCCACAATTTCGTGGATGGGGTGCTGATTGCCGCCGCCTTCCTGGCGGATCCGGCTCTCGGCTGGGCGACGACCGCCGCCATCGTCGCCCACGAGCTACCGCAGGAGCTGGGGGATTTCGTGATCCTGCTCAGCGCCGGCTGGAGCAGGCGTCACGCCCTGCTGGCCAATGCCCTGGGCAGTCTGACGGCGGTCGTTGGCGGGATCGTGGGCTACTTCTTCCTGCAGGCCGGCAGCGTCGCTGTACCCTATGTGCTCACGCTGGCGGCGGCGAGTTTCATCTATATCGCGGTGGCCGACCTGTTGCCCATCCTGCACCGGCAGCTGGAAGGCCGGTTTGCGCGCCAGGCGGCCTGGCTGCTGGCGGGCATTGCGATCATCCCGGGCATTGCCCGGGCGCTGCACCCCGGCTGAGTGGACGCGCTCACCACATCAGGTCGTCGGGCACCTGGAAGGCGGCGTAGGGATCGTCCGCGTCGATCTCGGTGCTGGCCTTCTTGATCTGCACCACCAGCGCCGGGTCGCGCTCGGCGATCTTGTCGGCGATCACCTTGGGGATCAGCTCGGTGGCTTCGCCGAGGCACACGATGGCCAGGTGCCCGGCGATCAGGTGCTCGCGCACCTTGGCCGAGACGTGGATCCGCTTGATCTTGTTGTCGTGGGTGAAGTTGTAGGCGATGTCGCCGTTGCCCTTGCTCTGGCGGTTCTGCTGCACCATCTGGACGATCTGCGCCATGATCGCCTTCTGCGCGGCGGCGGCGTCGCGCTGGGCGTTGAGCTCGCGGGCCCGCTCGGCGTTCTTGCGCTGGATCTCGAGGGCCGCGAGGCGGGCTTCGTCGACGCTCTGGGTGCCGGTGCGGCGTTCGTCCTTCTTCTGCTTGGCCTTTTCCTGGTGCACCTGTTTGGCCTTGTTCTTGTTGACCAGGCCGGCTTTCAAAAACTGCTCTTGCAAGGAGGCCATCTCTGCCACTCCGTAAATGGGTTCGGGCGGCCGGGCTGGGCGGCCGGCCGGTGCGGAAGGCGGGAGGATAGCAAAGTTGGCGACGCCGGGTGGTGTCAGCCCTTTGGTGCGTCCTTGGTGGAGCGGATCAGGCCGATCAGGTCGTGGGGCTGGCCGCGCATGAGCTTCAGCAGCTCGGCCCGGGCCAGGCCGAATTCGACGCCGTCCGCCACCAGCTTGTCGAGCATCTCGCCGAAGCGCTTGCGCCGCAGCAGCCCGTTGGGCGACTGGTCGCGCCGGTCCGAGAAGCTCTCGAGCAGGGTCGAGCCGCAGGTGCAGTTGCGGAACACCTCGACGATCGCGCCGCCGCCTTCGTCGATGCTCTCCTTCAGCCCCGTGTGGTCGGGCCGTACCTGCCGGGTGGCGGCCAGGAATTCCGCGGCGTCTTCGTACTTGCGCCCGCAGTTGCGGCATACCTTGGGGAAGCTTGCCTCTTCCAGGGCCTGCAGGCTGCGGAACAGGTCTTCGTGGGAGTAGCGGAGGCTCATGGGGCCAGGCTTGGAGCTCAAAAAGATATTAACGGCCGGACAAACGCCCGTTTGAGTGGCGGCGCCGGGGCGATGGCGGGGGGGCGGCCCGGCTCAGCCGGCGGTGAAGGCGAGCGTGCCCCGCATTGTCAGGCGCCCGGCGCAGTCGGTCCACAGTTCGGCGTGCCCGGGGGCGGTGACGGCGCCGCAGACATCAAAGTCGGCGTCGTCGAAGAGCGTGCCGACCACCCGGTAATCGAAGCGCCGGGCCACGGCGCCCGGGTGGGCGGCGCGGAAGGCTTCGAGCAGCAGCGTTGCGACGAGGGGGCCATGCACCACGAGGCCGGGGTAGCCCTCCCGCTGCGTGGCGTAGGGGTGGTCGTAGTGGATGCGGTGGCCGTTGAAGGTGAGGGCCGAGTAGCGGAACAGCAGCGGCGCGTCGGGATTCACGCGGCGGCGGAAGTCCGCCTGCGCGGGGGGCGTCTCGCCGGCGAGGGGCGTGCCGCCGGGCTGCCCGGCGCGGTAGACGATGTCGTGCTCTTCCACCAGCGCCAGGCCCGCCGGCCCGTGCAGGCTGTGCCGTACGGTGACGAAGACCAGCTCCCCGCTGCGGCCGTCCTTGCGCTCGCAGCGCAGGATGCGCGACTCGCGCTTCGCCGCGTCGCCGATGCGGAGGGGCTGCCGGAAGTCGACGCGCCCGCCGGCCCACATGCGCCGGGGCAGGGTCACCGGCGGCAGGAAGCCGCCGCGCTCCGGGTGGCCGTCGGGGCCCAGCCCGGACTGGCGCGTGGTGGGCGTGAAGTACACCCAGTGCCAGAGGGGCGGCAGGGCGTCGCCGGGCTGCAGGTGCTGCGGATCGAGGTCGAGGGTGGCGGCCAGGGCCCGGGCGCTGCGCAGGTCGATCTGGTCGTCGCTGCGCTCTTCGCGGCCGATCCAGGCGGCGTAGTCGGGTGTCTGCGGCATGGCGGTGTCCTTTGTGGATGCGCCCGTCGAGTCTGCGCCGCCGGCGGGGGCGGGGCAAGGCGGTGGTGCCGTTGCGGCGTCAGCGGCCCTCGGGCAGGGTGAGCCACGCCTCCAGGCCGCCGCCCGGGCGGGGCCTGAGGTCAATCTGCCAGCCGTGGGCCCTGGCCAGCTGGCGGACGATGGGCAAGCCGAGCCCGGCACCACCGGTGGCCGGGCTGCGGGAGGCGTCCAGCCGGACGAAGGGGGCGAACACGACTTCGAGCTTGTCGGCGGGAATGCCCGGCCCCCGGTCGGCGATACAGATGCGGACGCCGCCGCCGGCCCGCTCGAGGCGGAGGTCCACCATCGCGTCGCCGCTGTAGCGCAGGGCGTTTTCGAGGAGGTTGCCGAGGGCCCGGCGCAGGGCGAGCCGGGGCGCGCGAATCGACAGGGGCTGGCAGTCGGCGCGCACCCGCCCGGGGCTGCGGGATTCGCCGGCCAGTTCGCCCAGCAGCTCGCCCAGCGCGATGGGCACGGCGGCTTCGCCCTCCAGGCCGCGGGCGAGATCGAGCACGTTGCCGATCAGCCGGTCCATTTCGGTGACGTCGCGCTCGATCTGGGTCAGCGCGCGGGGCGAGGCCTGGGTCTCGAGCAGGCTCACCGCCAGCCGCATGCGGGCCAGCGGGGTGCGCAGGTCGTGGGACAGCCCGGCCAGCAGGGTGGTGCGCGCGGTGAGCAGGTCCCTCACCTGGCGGGCCATGGCGTTGAAGCAGCGGGCGAGGGTGGCGAGCTCGGAGGGGCCGGTTTCGTCGAGCAGCTCGGGGGTTTCGCCGCGCCCGAGCCGGGAGGCGGCCCGCTCGAGGCGCTGCAGCGGGGCCACCGTGCGGCTGGCCAGCCAGCGTGCGGTCAGCAGCGCCAGCGCGAGGCCCACGCCGAGGGACACCAGCAGGGTGATGAGCGGGTGCGTGTCGATCCGCCGCATCGGAAACCCCACCGAGATGTCGCGTGGGCCGGAGGGCAGGGCGATCCACAACCAACCCTCGCCGTCGATCTCCTCCCGCGACAGGTGCTGCATGCGGCCGGTGCGGGCGGCCAGGGAGGTCTCGACGAAATGCAGGTAGGGGCCGTGCCATGTCTGGAGGTGGGCGGCGGCCGGTGCCTCGGCCCGCAGGGCCAGCTGGTGGGTTGCGGCGAGCTCGTGCTCGAAGGCGGGCCGCGTCTCCGGCGGCAGTTCGCTCCAGGTCTGGGCCGACAGCAGCATCAGGCTGGCCAGGTCGGCCGCCGAGCTGCGGGCCATCGGCAGCATCAGGCAGAACACCACGGCCGCGGCGACCAGCAGCTCGAAGAGCAGGAAGACCCCCACCAGCAGGCGGGCGTTCTGGCTGGCGAGGCTGCGCGTCATTGCCGGACCTGGGCGCCGAGGGGCGTGAACAGGTAGCCCTCGCCGCGCACGGTGCGGATGTAGGTGGGGTGCGACGGGTTGGCCTCGATCCGGCGCCGCAGCCGCGTGACGCGGATGTCCACGGTGCGGTCGAAGGGGTCGCGGTCGTAGCCCTTGAGGAGGTCGATGATGTCGTCCCGGTTCAGGACGCGGTTGGGTCGTTCGACGAAGACCCGCAGCAGCTCGAACTCGGCGGTGGTGATGTGGACTTCGAGGCCATCGCGCAGCAGGCGGTGGGCGGCGATGTCGAGGGCGAAGGGGCCGAAGCAGTACCGCTCGGGGATCGCGACGGGCGTTGCGGCGGTCGTGGCGGCCCGGGTCCGGCGCAGCAGCGCCCGCACGCGGGCGAGGAGTTCCCGCGGGCTGAAGGGCTTGGCCACGTAGTCGTCGGCGCCGACTTCGAGGCCGATCACGCGGTCCATCTCTTCGCCCCGGGCCGACAGCATCAGGATGCCCACCTCGGAGCGGGCGCGCAGTTCGCGGGCCAGGCTGAGGCCGTCTTCGCCCGGCAGCATGAGGTCGAGGACGACCACGTCGGGCATCTGCCGGGCCATCGCCTGGCGCATCGCCGCGCCGTCGCCCGCGGCGGCGACCGTCAGCCCGTTGGCGGCCAGATATTCGGACAGCAGGTCGCACAGGTCGGGGTCGTCATCGACTATCAGCACGCGGGGAGCAGGGCAGGCCGTCATGCTTTCAGCTTAGCACCGCGACGCCCGCCGGGTCGTGCCGTGATGCAGCCTGAAACCAAGTGATACCGGGCGTTACCGCCACGACATCGTCCGGCTACGGGCGGCGGCGATGATGAAGCGGCTCCATTGACCTGAGCGGGAGTTTTCGATGTCGCGGTCCGCCCGCCGGCTGTTCCTGGCTTGCATGTTCGTCGCGGTGTGCGTGGGCGCCGCACGGGCGGTGCCGGCCCCGGAGCGGCCCCTCAACCTCTCGATGCCCCGGGATGTCACCCCGCGGGGGGGCTTCGGCGCGGCAGCAGCCGAGCGCTTCGCCCCGGAGGGGGTGCGCGCCGCGGTGGGCGATGCCGCCGAGCCCCGGGGCGGGATGCCCTTCGGGAGCGGCTACGAGGCCCGGCGCAGCCGGGGGGAGGGCTTCGGGGGCGTCCCGGGTGGGCATCCGGGGGGCATGGGGCAGGGCCGGCGCTGAGTTCTGGCGTCGCGGTGGTTCATTCCATGGGGAGCTGATCATGAAGATGGGGCAAAGGATGGCCTGGGTGTTCGTCGGGCTACTGGCTGTCGCGGGTGCTGTGGATGCCCGTGGCCCGGGCGGCGGCATGGCTGGCGGCATGGGCGGCGGCATGGGCGGCGGTGCCGGCCAGGCGCCGCAGTCGGGTGCGGTGCAGGCCCGCGATCAGGACCGCGTCCAGCGCCGTGACCCGGCGCCCGCCGCCGGGCAGGACGCGCAGCAGGCGCGGAGCCGCCTGCGGGACCGGGATTCCGTCGGCACCCAGGAGCGCCTGCGCGACCGGGAGCGGATTCACGCCCCGGCCCCGGGCCCGGCCGCGAATTGATGTGCAAGGCGCCCTCCGCCCGCTGGGGGAGGGCATCCGTCATGCAAGCCAGGAGTATCGATGATGAAACGTTCCATGCAACCCCGGATCCTCTCGTGCACGCTCGTATTGGCGCTGGCCGCCTGCGGTGGCAGCGGAGGTGGAGGCGACCCGCTGGCCCAGCCGACGGAGCTCGTCGACGGCATCGCGACGATCAGCAGCGTCCGCCTCGGCAGCGCGCTGCGGACCCTGCCCGCCGAGCCCCTGAGCACGGCCGAGCAGGCCTCGCTGACCTTCATGCGCGAAGAGGAGAAGCTGGCCCGGGACGTCTATCTCTATCTCGCCAGCCTGTGGGGGGCGAGTGTCCCGACCTTCACGAACATCGCGTCGAGCGAGGCGACCCACATGGCGGCGGTGCTCACCCTGCTCCAGCGCTACGGGCTGCCCGACCCGGCGGCGGCCTCCGGGACGGGGCAGTTCACCGACCCGAAGCTGCAGGTGCTCTACGACCAACTGGTGGCGAGCGGTTCCGGGTCGCTGGTGGAGGCGTTGAAGGTTGGCGCGGCCATCGAGGAGATCGACATCCTCGATCTGCAGGCGGCCCTGTCCTTCGTCGATAACCGGGACATCCGGCTGGTGTACGACAGCCTGCTGAGCGGCTCGCGCAATCATCTGCAGGCCTTCGTGCGTGCGCTGCAGTTGCAGGGCGTGACCTACGTGCCCCAGTACCTCGCGCCGGCCGACTACGCGGCGATCGTCGGCAGCTAGCGGGGGGCGGGGCTCACCAGCTGCGCACGCGGCCGGTGTCGAGGTGCACGAACTGTTCCTTCGGGTAGTAGCCGACGCCGCCGGCCTGCAGGGTGAGGGCGGCGTCGCGCAGCCCGGCGAGGGGGATGCCGGGCAGCCGCACGTCGATGGCCTTGCCGTCCATGTGCAGGCTGCGCCGGGCCACGCCGCCGCCGCGGGTGTCGCGCAGGGTGGCGTTGGTGGCCGGGCAGCGGTAGCCGGAGATCACCTCGAAGGGGCCGCCTGCGCCAAGGGCGAGCTGAAGCTGGTGGAGCAGGTCGAAGAGCTGCGGGTCGATGCGGCCGACCTCGCCGGTGTAATGGTCGCGCAGCAGCAGGTTGAAGGCGGCGAGGCTGTCCGGCAGGTAGCGGGCGTCGATGGCGTAGGTGAGGGCGAGCTGCTCGCCGGTGTGGGTGTGGCTGAAGGCCAGGCTGCGGGTCGCGGGCAGGTTGGCCAGCGCGGGCCGGGCCGCCGACAGCGCGGCACCGGCCACCAGCAGGCCGCCGGTATGGCGCAGGAAGTGGCGGCGTGGGGGGCTGGAGGTCGTCATCGGCGGGGTGGGTGGCTGCGGGACGATCGCCCGCCGTGAATGGAATGGCCAGCGGAAAGGCTAAGGGAAAAGCCGGTTTCGTCGCAAGTGTCGGCGGCAAAGCCGCGCTGGAATGGTGATGATCCCGGTGCGCGCCGGCCGCGGCCTGCGCTTTAAGCGTCGGTCTTGCCCCGGGTGGGCTTGCGCTTCTTGTCCCGCTCGCCGAGCACGACGTTGCGCGGGGCAGGCTTGGCGCCGCCGTCGGCCTGCTCCAGCCACAGCAGGGTGTCGGCGTAGTCCATGAAGCGCTTCAGGTAGGCCGGCGAGGTCTGGTGCATCTGGCGCAGCGCACGCAGCACCAGCAGGTGGGAGTTGAGCGGCCCGGCGTTCTCGGGTTCGTCGGCGAGCACCTCATGGAGCTGCCGTTCGAGGCGCAGCGTGTCCCAGGTGTCGCGGAAGCAGGCGACGGCCTTCAGCTCGTCCGGCGCGGTGATGGCGCCGTCGGCCACTGCGGGGCCGAAGCCGCTGCGGTTTTCCCGCGCGAGGTGGTCGAGGAGCTCGGCCAGCGGGCCGGGGGCCGCGGGGCGGGCTGCGGCCGGGGGCGGGGCGGCGGCGCAGCGGGCGGTGCAGTCGTCGAGGGCCCGGGCCAGCCGGTTTTCCAGCAGCGGCCGGGCCGGGCCGCCGGTGGCGGCGGTGCGCCGGGCGAGGGCCTCGATGAAGTGGAAGCGCAGCGGGTCGAGGCGCTCGGCGCCCCGGGCGCGCAGCGCGGCGATCCGCTCGGCGGGGGTGTTCATCGGGCGGCGTCGGCCTTGGCCGAGCGGGGCACCGGGGCCATCTCGACGCGGCGGTTCCTGGCGCGGCCGGCTTCGTCGGTGTTGGCGGCCACCGGCTGCTCGGGGCCGAAGGCGGCGGCGAACACCGACGACGACGGCACCCCCTCGTCGATCAGCGCCCGGGTGACGGTGAGGGCGCGTTGGGCCGACAGCTCCCAGTTGTCGGCGAACTGCCGGTTGCTGTCGCGCACCGGGCGGTCGTCGGTGAAGCCGCTGACCATCAGCATCTCGTCGCGCCCGGCCAGGTAGGCGGCCAGCGGCGCGGCGAGGCTCTTCAGCACCTGGCGGCCCTCGGGCTGCAGCTGGTCGGAGTTGAGGGCGAAGAGCACGCTGCCGCTGATGCCGATGCGCCCGTCGGCCAGCGTGACGCGGCCGGAGGCGAGGGGAACGGCGAGGGCCTTCTCGAGGGCCTGGCGGCGTTGCTCCTCGGCCTGGCGTTTCTGCACTTCGGCTTCGAGGCTGCTGACCAGCTCGAGCTGCACGCCGAGCACGCCCACCAGGATCAGCACGAAGGCCCCCAGCAGGCCCGACATGAGGTCGCCGAAAACGGCCCAGACCGTGGAGTGTTCGAGGCCGGCGTCGCTGTCGTCCATGGATCAGGCCTCGCTGGAGAGGGCCGCTTGCCGGGCCGGCAGGCGCTGCAGGTCTTCGACGACCTGCCGCTGGGACATGATGGAGAGGTCGATGATCTCCCGTGCCTGGGCCACGTAGTAGGCGAGCTGCTCGTCGCTGCGGGCCAGCGACTGGGCGAGGGCGGCCTCGATGCGGCCGAGGGCCTCGGTGAGCTGCTGGTTGGAGGCGCCGAACTGCTCCACCGCGAGGCCGAAGGCTTCGCCGAGGCTGGCGACCTCGACGGCGCCGCCGGCGATCAGCGTGGCGGCCTCGGCGAGCTTGGTGGATTCGCTCTCGGTGCGCGCCTCGAAGCGGCTGCCGACCCGCTCCAGCAGGCTGGCGGAGGCGCTCACCAGGGCGTCGATGGCGCCCTTCTGCTCGGTGGAGGCGTGGTTGATGGCGTCGAGCAGGCCGGCCAGGGTTTCCATGATGCGGCTGCGTTCTTCGAGCAGGCTGTTGTCGCGGGCGATGCTGGCGGACAGCTCCTGGCGCAGCTGGCCGATGACCTCGGCGGCGGCGCGGGGCGCCTCGGCGGCGCTGGCCATCAGGCGCTCGACCTCGGCGATGGTGTGGCGGGCTTCGGCCTGCGTGCTGGCGGAGAGGGCGCGGGCGGTCTCGTCGAGGGTCCGGTAGAGCTGCTCCTGGCGGGCCTGGGCCGCGTCGCCGGCGTCCTGCCAGCGCTGGTGCAGCGAGGCGGCGAGGCCGTCGAGGGCCTGGGTGGTTTCGGCGAGGCGGCGGGCGTCGCGGCTGGCGAGTTCGGCCTGCAGCGTGGCATGGGCGGCGTGGAGGGCGTCGAGCTGCGCCGCGCTGCCCTGGCGGAAGTCGGCGACGAAGGCGGCGAGGGCGTCGCGGGTGTCGCGGGCGAGGGCCTCGCTGGTGGCTTCGTGGCGGGCGAGGGCGGCGGTCCAGCCGTCGGCGACGGTGGTGACGGCGCTGCCGAAGCGCCCGGAGAGGCCGTCGAGCTGGGCTTCGACCCGCTCGGCGAGGCCGCTGTGCAGGCGGCGGGTTTCGGCGCCGAGCTCGGCGAGGGCCTGGGCGGTGGTGGCCTGCAGGCTGGCGTGGGTGCCGCCGACGGTGGCGAGCAGGCTGGCGCTGCCCTGCTGGAAGCCGTCGATGAAGGCCGTGAGGGCTGCGCGGGTGTCGTGGGCGAGGGTCTCGCTGGTGCGCTCGTGGCGGGCGAGGGCGCGGGTCCAGCCGTCGGTGACGGTGGTGACGCTGTGGCCGAAGCGCTCGGCGAGGCCGTCGAGCTGGGCCTCGACCCGCCCGGCCAGGCCGGTGTGGAGTGCCCGGGTCTCCTCGCCGATGCCGGCGAGGCTGCCGGCCAGCTCGGCCTGCAGCGCGGCGTGGGTGCTGCCGACGCTGGCCAGCAGGGCGGCGGTGCGCTGCTCGAAGGTGTCGGCGAAGCGGCCCAGGGTGGTGTCGAGGCCGGAGGTGAGGGCGTCGCTGGCGGCCTCGTGGCGGGCCAGGGCGCGGGTCCAGGTGTCGGAGACGGTGGTGACGCTACGCTCGAAGCGCCCGGCGAGGCCGTCGAGCTGGGCGCTGACGGTGTCGGTGAGGGCTTCGCGCAGGGTGGTGGTCTCGCGGGCGATGTCGCCCATGGTGGCCTCGACCGCCGGCCGGATCACCTCGCCGGCCATCCGGGCGCTCTGCACGAGGCCCTCGCGGAGGGAGGCGTCCACCGACGCGGCCAGCTCGGCATGGAGGCCGCGGGCTTCGCGGTAGTGGGCTTCCTGGCCGGCGAGCAGGCGCTCGCCCAGCTGCTGGTTGTGGCGTTCGAGCTGGGCCATCATGGCCTGCAGGGCATTCACCACCTCGGGCAGGGCCTGGGCCTGGGCGTGGATGGCCTTGAAGGCCTCCTGGCGCTGGTGGCCGAGGGAGAAGCCCCGCAGCGGGCCGGCGATCCGGCGGTCGAGCTGCTGGCCGACCTGCAGCCGCTGGCGGCGGCACAGGGTGGACACCAGGCCCAGCATCGCCGAGGCGGCGACGCCGGCCACCGAGGTGCCGAAGGCCACCCCCAGGCCCTTGACGGGGGCGGCCAGCGCGGCGCGGATGGCGTGCAGGTCGGTGGTGCTCTCCAGGGCCAGCACCGCGCCGTTGAGGGTGACCACCATGCCGAGGAAGGTGCCGAGCATGCCCAGCAGCACCAGCAGCCCCACCAGGTAGGGCGTCACGGCGGGGCCGGGCAGGCCGGCGCGCTCGCCCTCGACGCGCAGGCGCACGGCGGTCTGCAGCGAGGGGTGGACCTGGCCCAGCCAGTCGGCCAGGTTGTCCGGCGGGTCGGGGATGTTCTCCAGCGCCTGGCCGAGGGACGCCGTGGCCTGCTGGAAGCGCAGCAGCTCGAGGCCGCCGGCCAGATAGGCCACGCCGATCAGCGCGGTCATCGTGAGGGCCAGCGGGCTGTGGCCGATGTAGTTGAAGCCGGCCCAGCCGACGGCCAGCAGGCCCAGCAGGTAAGCCGTCACGGCAAGCTTGCGGTTCATGGTTGTGTCGTTACCTCGTTGAGTGCTTCCAGCAGGCCCGCCACCGGCTGCAGGCGCAGGTCGAGTTCGGCCTGCAGCACGGCCTTCATGTCGTGGCAGAAGCGGGTGAGCCAGGTGCCGGGCTGCAGCCACCCGGCCGGGTCGTCGGCCCCGTCGGCGGGCAGCGTGCCGCGGTGGGCCTGGTGGAGTTGTTCGAAACGCCGCCCCAGCAGCTGGGGCACGGTGGCGAGCAGGCTGCGTTCCCGCGGAGCCAGGGCCTGGTCGAGCACGCCGTCCAGGGTGGCCAGCTGGCGCAGCGCGGCGGATTGCCGGGCCAGTTCGGTGCGCACGCTGGCCCGCAGGGGCGTGATGGCGGCCGCCATGTCGCGCTGGTGGGCCAGGTAGTAGCGGTGGTAGGGCAGGTAGTCGGCCGCGCCGTCGATGCTGGCGTGCCAGCCGGGGGCGGGCAGCTTGATGCGCGCCTTGCCCGGGCCGAGCACCCCGTCGACGTGGATCGAGTCGGCCAGGGTGGCGCGCACGCGGGCAAATTCCGCCTGCAGGGCCTGGGCCCCGACCGGGGTGCCCCCGCGCGGGGCGCCCGTCGAACCACCGAGGGCCGAGAACAGCGCGATGGCGTCCGAGAAGTCCAGCCAGTGGCCGAGGCGGTCGGCGAAGGAGCCCCGGGTATCGGCGGGGTCGGTGCTGACCAGATCGGAGAGGGCGCGAATCAGCCTGGAACTATCGAAACCGGTACGCGGGGAGGCTGGCGCCATAAATACAGCCGTTCAACAGCAAAAACGGCGCCAAGGCTACTACAAACCGGCAGGCAGGTCAGCGTTGCCGATAGTCGTCCCGGCGCCGTTGCCCGGAGAGCGGCGCGCCGCGGGCCGCCCCGCCGCAGGCCGGGGCGGCCGAGTGGGCGCGGGGCTTACTGGGTCTGGATCCGGTTGAGGTAGTCGATGAGGGCGAGGATGCGGGCGCGCACGTACATCTCCATGGTGTAGGGCATGTCGCCGTAGTACTCGCCGGCGCGGGTGGTTTCGGCGCCGTAGGCCCGGCCCCAGATCGGCATGTCCCGCGGGCCGTGGCCCTTGACCGCCTGCCGGCCGTCGATCACCGCATACACGTGCTCGAAGGGGAAGACCCCGCCGTTGTTGCGGGACAGGGTGGTGAGGTCGGTGGGCGCCGTGCGCAGGATGTCGATCATGCCGCCATCGCCCTTGCCGCTCTGGCCGTGGCAGACGGCGCAGTGCTCCAGGTATTCCCGCTTGCCGGCGTCGTGGCGCTCGGCAGCCAGGGCGCCGGCGGACAGGGCCAGCAGTGACAACGCCAGCCAGTGCAGCAGTCTGGAGGTCTTCATGGTGGTCTCCCCTCGATGTGTGGCGGTTTTTGGCTGAAATCGCCGTAGTGCCGGATTTTTTCGGCGGATGGGCCTGCACTTTCCAGCATAGGCCGGAATCATCGGGGAGCAAGGGCGCCGCCCGGACGCAACAAGCCCCGCCGGGCTGAGCTTCAGCCGGGCGGGGCCTGGAGGGGAGGCGGGGGCCTCAGATGCCGATCAGGCGCGGATCAGGTGGTCGAAGGCGCTGAGGGCGGCGGTGGCGCCGGCGCCCCTCGCGATGATGATCTGCTTGTAGGGCACGGTGGTGCAGTCGCCGGC
>NZ_JAYREK010000054.1:0-20733 GCF_041908905.1 Zoogloea sp. | reverse complement strand
GCGTCGGCTAACGCCGCGCGCTCGCACCAATGACGTGTCGGTCATCTCGGCACTGCCGTTCACCTTGTAACGCATCGTCGTTTCTTCAGGGACACCTGGCCCGTGCGCGGGGTTGGGGTGCTCAGAAGAAGACCGAGGAGGTCGTCGAGGCGCTGAAGCAGGGTGAGGCCGATCTGTCGGGCGGCGTGGCGCAATCCGCCTCGCAGCGCTGGAAGCAGGTCACCCAGGACTGGGAGGCCCTTCGCACGGGTGGCATGCAGCTGACCCAGCGGGAGAGCGTGGTGGCCCATACGCGCCTGATCGGCAAGGCCATAGATGCCTTGCACGACCTTTGGGACGATGGTGGCCTGAGCCTCGACCCGTCGGCCGACAGCTTTTACCTGATCGATGCAATAGTCCGTGGCCTCCCCGATGTGGGCGAGCGTCTCGGCCGCCTGCGGGCCCTGGGAACCGGCGTCTTGTCGTCCAAGGTCATCGGCGATCAGCAGCGCTACGACATCAGCGTCCAGTTGGGCGAGCTGCAGCTTGCCCAGCAGGCGATCAATGAAAACCTTCACCGGGCGGCCGCGGCCAATCCGGGCCTGAAGCCCTCCCTTGAGCGGCTTGAGAAGGAGTTCAACGCGCACACGCTGAAGGTCGTCGAGCATCTGCGGGAGAAGATCCTGAAGGGTGACTTCGAGATGGCGCCCCAAGCCTATTTCGACATGGCGACGGTGGCGATCGACGTGAGCTTCGCCAAGAACTACGACGAGTTGATCCCGGCCGTGCAGACGTTGCTGAAATCCCGTCTCGCCGGGCACCGGCAGACCTTTGCCCTCCATGCGGGGCTTGCCGGTGTGGCAGTGCTGGTGCTCATCTATCTGGCAACGGCCTTCTGTTTCGCCATGATGCAGTCGGTGAGCGAGCTGCGGATCGGTGCCCAGGCACTGGCCGCCGGTGACCTCCGGGCCCGCATCAACCTGACGGCCAATGACGAGCTGCGTCTGGTGGCCGGGCAGTTCAACGAGATGGCGGCGGCCTTCTCGACGGTGCTCGGCAAGGTCCAGTCCGGCGCCAACGATGTGGCGGGGGCGGCGGTGGCGCTCGCCGGTTCGGCCTCGCGCGTCTCCGACGGCTCCGAGCAGCAGAGCATGGCGGCCAGCGGCATGGCCGCCGCCATCGAAGAGATGACGGTGGGCATCTCCGAGATCGCCAGCAGCGCGGCTTCGGCTGAGGGGGTCTCGTCGGCCTCCGGGCGCATCTCGTCGGAGGGCGGCGCGGTGGTGGCCAAGACGGTGGGCGAGATGGAACTCATCGCCAGCTCGGTGCGTGAATCGGCGGCGGTGATCCAGGACCTGGGCGAGCAGTCCGCCCAGATCTCGACCATTGTGAGCTCCATCAAGGAGATCGCCGACCAGACCAACCTGCTGGCACTCAACGCCGCCATCGAGGCAGCCCGGGCCGGTGAAACCGGCCGCGGTTTCGCGGTGGTGGCCGACGAGGTGCGCAAGTTGGCCGAGCGCACCGCCAAGGCCACCGACGAGATCACCGGTATGGTGGCCGCGATCCAGAAGGGGACACGGCTGGCGGTGGAAACGATGAACGAAGGCGTCACCCGGGTCGAGGGTGGCGTCGAGCTGGCGAGGCAGGCCGGTGCCTCGATGGAGCAGATCCGCGCCGGTGCAAGCCAGGTGGTGGATGCGGTCACCGACATCTCGGCGGCGCTGCGCGAGCAGGGCGCGGCGAGCAACGAGATCGCCCGCAGCGTCGAACACATCGCCCAGATGGCCGAGCAGAACTCGGCGGCGGTGCGAGACACCGCCAACACCGCCCAACGCCTGGAAGGCCTGGCCCAGCACCTGCGGGACGAAGTTTCCCACTTCCACATCTGAGCGCCGGGCCCCCGCGGGGGCCGCGCGATACCCGATTAGACCCGTTCAGTCCGGCAGCAGCGCGCTCTCGAGCTCCTGCCGGCCCTGGGGCGAGGCCATCGCGATGACGTGCTGGCCCGGCGTCAGCATGAAGTCGTTGGGCGGGTTGAACACGAAATCCCCGTTGTGGCGCACCGCCAGCAGCACGTAGTTGGGGCTGCGCAGGCGCAGGGTCTCGAGGGCGCGCGGCTCGAAGCGCTCCGGCACCGGCACCTCCTCGAGGCGCAGCTTGTGTTCGGAGCGCAGCATCTCGTCGAGGAAGGACACCACGTGGGGGCGGATCATGCTCGAGGCGATCCGCATGCCGCCGGTGAAGTCGGGCGAGATCACGCTGTCGGCGCCCGCCTTGCGCAGCTTCTCGGCGTTGCGCACCTCGTGGCAGCGGGCCACGATGCGGACCTTCGGGTTGAGCTGCTTGGCGGTGAACACGATCATCAGGTTGCGGCTGTCGTCGCCGGTCACGGCAAACACGCCGTGGGCGTCCATGATTCCGGCGGACAGCAGCAGCTCGTCGTCGCTCGCGTCGCCGCCCAGGTAGACCAGGCCGGGGGTGCGCTCCCGCTGGGCCTCCATCGCCGCCTCGTCCGAGTCGATGGCCACGAAGTGCCGGTGGGTGGTGGTGAGCTCGTTGGCCACGTTGCGGCCGACCCGCCCGAACCCGCAGATGATGAAGTGGCTGTGCAGCTTGCGGACCTGTTTTTCCATGCGTCGTCTCCGCAGGGTGTAGTCGAGATCGGTTTCGAGAAAGAACACCGTGAGGCTGGTGAACAGAAAGGTGACGGCGCCGAAGCCGCCCAGGGCGATCAGGCCGGTGAACAGCCGCTCGCCGAAGCCATGGAGGGGAACGATCTCGCCGTAGCCCACCGTCGTGATGGTGATCAGCGTCATGTAGACGGCGTCGGAGAGGTTGGCCCGCTCGCCGCCGATCAGGTAGAAGCCGATGGTACCCACCGCGATCAGCGTGAGCAGCACCCCCACCGCAAAGTAGATGCGGATCAGGATGCGGGGCAGCTGGCTGTGCCGCGTGGGCGCGGGCGCCGTTTTGGGGCGGCGCAGGTGGAAGAAACGCCGCAGCAGTTCCAGCAGGTAGGTGATCCTCATGGCTGGCGGGTTCCGCGCCGCCGCCACGCACGGATGAGATACAGGCGCCAGGCGACGCGCACCACCAGGTAGCCCGCGGCGGACAGCGTCGCGGCGAGCACGATCAGGCCCAGCGCCAGCGGCCGGCCGAGGCCGAGCATCCAGTGGGTGAGGGATTCCAGCCAGCCGAGCAGGCCGGCGCCGCTCCAGTTGCCGGACCATTCGGGGGGGGCGGTGAATTGCCCCACGCTGCCGCCCAGGATCCACTCGCCGATCGAGAAGCCGAGCAAATACAGCGGGATGATGGTGAAGGGGTTGGTGTACAGGGTGGTGAGCAGGGCCAGCGGCAGGTTCACCCGGAACAGCACGCAGCACAGCGCCGCGCCCAGCATCTGGAAGGGCCCGGGGATCAGCCCGCAGAACATCCCCACGGCCACGGCACCGGCTGCCGAATGGCGGTTGAGGTGCCACAGCCGCGGATGCAGCAGCGTGTCGCCGAAGGGCGCCAGCCAGCGGTTGGCGGCCAGGGTTTGGTGATCGGGCAGGTGGCGCTTGAGCAGTCGTCGCATTGTCATGGAGGTGGGCGAAGGACGCCTGGCGGATCCGCCCCCGTTGCGCCCACGAGGATTCTAACCGAGCGCCCGGCCTTTGGCTGTGCGCGCAGGAGAGCAGGTTTTAGGATAGATTCCGGGTTATGGGATTTATCTTTTCGGCATTTGCTATTGGCATTCTGGCCTGTCAGCTGGTCGCCGCCCTGCCACCCTGCGGTGTGCCCTCGATGGCGGGTCTGGCGCTGCTTGCGCTGCTGGCGGGCCTGGGGCTGCGGATTGGCGCCGGCCGCGCGGGGCGTGCCGCGGGCGTCGCGATGTTGTTGATGGCCGCGGTGGCGGGCGGTTGGGCCTACGCGGCCTGGCGGGCGGAGCTGCGCCTCGCCGACGCCCTGCCCGGCGAGTGGGAGGGCCGCGACGTGGTGCTGACCGGCGTGGTCGCCGGCCTGCCCCAGGACTTCGAGCGGGGCCTGCGCTTCACCTTCGAGGTGGAGGAGAGTGCGGCGCCGGTGCCGCGCAAGCTCTCCCTCGCCTGGTACAAGGGCTTTCGTGACGAAGAATGGCATGCGCTGCCGCCCCTGCACGCGGGCGAGCGCTGGCAGCTCACGGTCCGCCTCAAGCGCCCCCATGGCAACGTGAACCCCGGTGGTTTCGACTACGAGCGCTGGTTGCTGGAACAGGGCGTCCGGGCCACCGGCTACGTGCGCCCGGCCCCCGACAACCGGCGCCTCGACGCCTTCGTGCCCGGCCTGATGAACGCTGTCGAGCGGCTGCGCGAGGGCGTGCGGGAGCGCTTCCGCAAGGCCTTGCCGGCGGGGGCCTACACCGGCGTGCTGGTGGCGCTGGTGGTGGGCGACCAGCGCTCGATCCCGCCGGAGCTGTGGCGGGTCTTCGCGCGGACGGGCATCTCCCACCTGGTGGCGATCAGCGGCATGCACGTGACGATGATCGCTGCCCTGTTCGCAGCCGCCGTCGGCGGGCTGTGGCGGCGCAGCCCGACCCTCGCGCTGCGCTGGCCGGCCCAGCAGGCCGGCGCGGTGGCGGGGTTTGCGATGGCGTTTGCGTACTGCCTGCTGGCCGGCTGGGGCGTGCCGGCCCAGCGCACCCTCTACATGCTGGGCTGCGTGGCCCTCGCGCTGGTGGCGCGGCGCGAGACGGCGCCCGCCCGGGTGCTGGCGCTGGCCCTGGCCGTGGTGCTGGTGCTCGACCCGTGGGCGGTGATGGCCGCCGGCTTCTGGCTGTCCTTCGGGGCGGTGGCGCTGCTCTTCCTGGTCAGTAGCGGCAGGCTGGCGCCCGAGGGGCGGCTGTGGAGCGCGCTGCGGACCCAGTGGGCGGTGACCCTCGGGCTGGTGCCGGCGCTGCTGGTGCTGTTCCAGCAGTTCTCGCTGGTGTCGCCGCTGGCCAACGCCATCGCGATCCCGCTGGTCAGCTTCGTCGTCACGCCGCTGGCGATCGGTTTCGCGATCCTGCCGCTGCAGATGCTGGCCGACCTTGCCCATGGGGCGCTGGTGCTGATGATGGTGCCCATCCAGTGGCTCGCCGGGCTGCCCTGGGCGAGCTGGCAGCAGGCTGCGCCACCGCTATGGCTGGCGGCACTGGCAAGCGTTGGCTGTGTGTGGGCGCTGCTGCCCCGGGGCACGCCGGCGCGCGGAGTCGGCCTGGCGATGGTGCTGCCGCTGCTGTTATGGACGCCGGCCCGGCCCGCGCCGGGCGAGGCCCGCGTAACAGTGCTCGACGTGGGCCAGGGCCTGGCGGTGCATGTGCAGACCGCCCGCCACGATCTGATCTATGACACCGGCCCGGCCTTCTCGGCCGACGCCAACAGCGGCGAGCGCATCCTGCTGCCCTACCTGCGGGCGGGGGGCGTGCGCCGGCTCGACACCCTGGTGGTCACCCACCAGGACAACGACCACTCCGGCGGTGCCGAGGCTGTGCTGACCGGCATTCCGGTCGATGAGGTGCGCAGCTCGCTGTCGGAGAACCACCCGGCCCGCCTGATCGCCGGCCCCCGCCACCAGCCCTGCGTGGCGGGCCAGGGCTGGGACTGGGATGGGGTGCGCCTCACCATGCTGCACCCCGGCCGTCCGGCGGACGACAGCCCGGGCAGCAAGACCAACGAGGTGGCCTGCGTGCTGCGGATCGAGGCGGGCGGCCTGTCGGCCTTGCTCACGTCGGACATCGAGGCCGCCTCGGAGCGGACTTTGCTGCAGGACCAGGCCGGGCGTCTGGCCAGCGATGTGCTGGTGGTGCCGCACCACGGCAGCCGCAGCTCGTCCACGGCGGCCTTCATCGAGGCGACGCGGCCGCGCTGGGTGGTCTTTCCGGTGGGCTATCTCAACCGTTTCCGCCACCCGAACGCCCAGGTGTGGGCGCGTTGGGCCGCCACCGGCGCGGCGATGTGGCGCACCGACGTGGCGGGCGCGGTGACGGTGCATCTGGCCCCCGGCGGCCCGCGCCTCGAGACGGCCCGCGAGGCGGCGCCGCGTTACTGGCATGGGCGCTGAGCGGGCGGGGCGCCGGGGTGCGTCGCCGATGCTATCCTTGGCCACCGCCATTCAACACGCCAAGCCGCCGCCATGAGCCCGAACCCCGCCCCCCGCCCGTCCGCCTCCGACACCCCTCCGCGCCGACGCAGCGTCCAGTGCGCCGGGCCCCACGGCCTGCACCGCATGTCCTATCTGGAGTGGGGCGATGCCGACAACCCGGACGTGCTGGTGTGCGTGCATGGCCTGACTCGCAACGGCCGCGATTTCGACGAGCTGGCCCGGGCGATGGCACCGCACTACCGGGTCGTCTGCCCGGACGTGGTCGGGCGCGGCCTGAGCAGCTGGCTGCCGGTGAAGACGGACTATCAGCTGCCCACCTACGTGGCCGACATGATCACGCTGATCGCCCGGCTCGACGTGGACAGCGTGCATTGGGTCGGCACCTCGATGGGGGGGCTGATCGGCATGCTCATCGCCAGCATCCCCGACAACCCGATCCGCCGGCTGGTGCTCAACGATGTGGGGCCGGTGGTGACCGCCGCGTCGCTGGCGCGTATTGGCCAGTATGTGGGCATGGCGCCGGTGTTTCCGCACTTCGAGGCCGCCGAAGCCTACATCCGGGCGGTCAGCGCCCCGTTCGGCCATCTGTCGGACGCCCAGTGGCGGCAGCTCACCGAGAGCTCGGTGAAGGCGGTCGACGGTGGCTGGGCGATGCGCTACGACCCGGGCATCGGCGAGCCCTTCCGCCAGACGCCGCTCCTCGAGGACGTCAGCCTGTGGCCGATCTACGACGCCATCGGCTGCCCGACCCTGCTGGTGCGGGGGGCGGAGTCCGACCTGTTGACCCGTGAGACGGCCGACGAGATGGGCCGGCGCGGCCCGCGGGCCCGGCTGGTGGAGGTGCCGGGCGTCGGCCACGCGCCGACCCTGATGGACGCCGGGCAGATCGCCCCGGTCCGTGACTTCCTGCTGGCCGCCGGGGCGGCAGGGGGCGGGCGATGAGCGGAGCCTGGCTGTCGGCCTTCAGCCTGGCCGACTGGGGCGCGATGGCGTGGTTTCTGGTGTGCTGGATGGGTTATGGCTGGATCGTCGAGCACGGGCCGCTGGGCAGTACGCGGGGGCTGCTGGGAGCGAGCCATGGGTTCCGACTCCAGTGGGGGCGCGAGATGCTGCGCCGCGACAACCGCATGGCGGATGTGGCGCTGATTGGCAACCTGATGCAGAACGTGTCGTTCTACGCCAACACCACGATCTACGTGATCGCCGGCCTGCTGGCCCTGCTCGGCACCATGGACCGGCTGATCGACGTGGCCTCCGACCTGCCCTTTGCCCGGCAGGTGTCTCGGGAGGTGTGGGAGGTGAAGCTGCTCCTGCTGCTGATGGTGTTCATCGTCGCGTACTTCAAGTTCACCTGGTCGCTCCGCCAGTTCAACATGCTGTCGCTGGTGGTGGGCGCCGCGCCGCCGCCGGACGAGGCCAGCGAGGACGACGCGAGGCGCTTTGCGCGCATCAACGCCCTGTCCGGGGACGAGTTCAACCGGGGGATCCGCGCCTACTATTTTGGCCTGGCGGCGGTGTTCTGGTTCATCCAGCCGTGGATGTTCGTGGCCGTCACGACGCTGATCATCGGCGTGCTGTACCGGCGCGACTTCCGTTCCCAGACCCTGGCGGCCATGCAGAAGTGAGGCCGCCGGCCGGCGTCAGTTGTCCTGCTCGAGCTTCACCGCCACCGAGTTGATGCAGTAGCGCAGGCCGGTGGGGGCCGGGCCGTCCTCGAAGACATGGCCCAGGTGGGCGCCGCAGTCCTTGCACAGGACCTCCGTGCGCAGCATGAAGTGGCTGCGGTCCTCGGCCTCCTCGACGTTCTCGGGGGCGGCGGCGGCGTAGAAGCTGGGCCAGCCGCAGCCCGAGTCGAACTTGTGTTCCGACGAGAAGAGGTCGGCGCCGCAGCACACGCAGCGATACTGGCCCGGTTCGTGGCAGTCCCAGTAGCGGCCGGTGAAGGCCCGTTCGGTGCCCTTCTGGCGGGTCACCTGGTATTCCTCGGGGCTGAGCTGGGCGCGCCATTCGGCGTCGGTCTTTTCGATCTTGCGGGTCATCGCAGTCTCCGGGGGCAAAAAAAGGCGGGGAGCACCCCGCCCGGGTCTGACCGTGGATCAGTGCAGATGTTTCGGCATCTGCTCGGCCTGTTCTTCGGGCAGCTCGGCATGCACCGCCTCGCCGTCGGGGGAGGGGTACATGGGGGCGCCGCAGTCGTCGCAGTACTCCATGGGGAACTCGTTGTCGAGCACCAGCACGTCGGCGATGCCGCAGGCGTGCAGGGTGGCCTCGATCTCGGCGAGGGTCTCGCTGCTCTCGTCCTCGGCGCCCAGCAGCGGCCACACCACGCCATGCACGACCTCGCTCTGGGCGCGCAGCGTGAAGCCGATGCGGTATTCCTCGACCTGGCGCTCGAAGAAGGGCGCCACCACGGCCCGCAGGCCGGTGGCCGGGGTGTCGAGGGTGGTGGACAGGAAGGCCACCGAGGCCTGGATGGAGTAGGGGCGCGAGGCCTTGTCGGCTTCGCGGCTGGCGGCGAAGTAGGCGTTGGGCAGCACGACCTCGAAGGCGCAGCCGGTGAGCAGCGGCGCGAAGCAGGCGCCGCCCTGGGCCCGCCATTGCTCCTGGGCCTGCTCGCGGGTGCAGTCTTCTTCCTGCCAGCGGAAGATCGGCGCGCCCTTCGGCACGACCACCGCCCCCAGCAGGTAGCGGGTGTCGGACAGGAACTGGGCGGTTTCGGGCAGGTTGTCGGTTTTTATGTGGAGGTCGGTGTCGGTGCCGGCGGCCTTGCCCAGGTGGGTCGCGAAATCGGCTGTGGCGCAGTAGCCCTGGGGCAGCTGGTCGGGGCTGAACAGGAAGTCGGCGAGGGCCAGCTTGACGTCCTTGGCGAGCACGTGGGCCTTGAGCTGCACGCGCAGGTTGGCCATGGCGGCGGCCGCGATCGGCGAGGCCGGAATGCGGTAGCGCGACCAGGCCATCACCGGGGCGGCGATCAGCAGCACGTCGTGCTGGTCGTCGGACTTGAGGGCACCTTCGGCCCGCGACTCGATCATGTCGGCCAGCTCGTCGTAGGCGTGGGCGCTGGCCGTGGAGAGATGGTCGAGGGCGGTGTTGAGGGCGTCTTCGTCTTCGGAGCGCAGCAGGTGGTCGACGGCGTCGGCCAGGCGCTGGTCCCAGAAGTGGTCTTCGGCACGGCTGCTCGAATCGGCCAGGCCATTGGCGAGCCACAGAAGCTGTTCGGCGTCCCGCGGCAGGCCGCCGCGGCGCCCGAGTCGGTTACGTTTCATCGGGGCTCTCCTTTTGAGTAATGGGGTCGATGGGCTGCAGGGGTGTCGGCCGGCCTCAGTAGGAGGGCGGGTCGAGGCGGATTTCCTGCAGGATGATGGTGGAGATCTCTTCGATGGACTTGGCGGTGGAGTCGAGCCATTTGATGCCTTCGCGCTTCATCATGCGCTGGGCGGCCTCGATCTCCTGGAGACAGTTCTCGAGGGAGGCGTAGCGGCTGTTGGGACGGCGCTCCTGGCGGATCTGCGACAGGCGGTCGGGGCCGATGGTGAGGCCGAACAGCTTGCCGCGGTAGCGGGTGAGTTCGACGGGCAGCTTGTTGCGCTCGAAGTCTTCGGGGATCAGCGGGTAGTTGGCGGCCTTGATGCCGAACTGCATCGCCAGGTAGAGGCTGGTCGGGGTCTTGCCGGAGCGGCTCACGCCCACCAGGATCACGTCGGCCTCGGCCAGGTCGGCGTGGGAGACGCCGTCGTCGTGGGTGAGGGTGAAGTTGATCGCCTCGATACGGCGCTTGTAGTCCTGGCTCTCGGCGATGCCGTGGAAGCGCCCGGCCGCATGGGTGGAGCGCTGGCCGAGTTCGTTTTCGAGGGGCTCGATGAACTTCTCGAAGAGATCGAGGAAGAGGGCGTCCGCCTCGCGCAGGCCGGCCACCGCGTCGGGGTCGACCAGGGTGTTGAAGACGATCGGGCGCAGGCCGGTTTCGACGGCCGCGTCGCGGATCTTCATGGCGCAGTCGCGGGCCTTGTCGGGGGAGTCGACGAAGGGCATGCGGTGCGGCTTGAAGCGGGTATCCGGAAACTGGGCGAGGAGACTGTGGCCGAGGGTCTCGGCCGTGATGCCGGTGCCGTCTGAGACGAAGAAAACGGGGCGGGTCTGGGTCATGAAAGTGCCGACAGGGATTGGACGATAGCGCGTGGCCCGGTGCTGCGGGCCGATGAAGCATCTTATCCCATTCCGGCCCCGAGGGCAGGCGCCGAGGGCCTTCCGCGGGCGTGGCAGGCGCCACGCATTAGGATAAACCCTGCATGCGGCATAGCAACAATGGTCTTACAATACGCGCCGATCAGAACTCCAACGCCGTTTTATTTTTCTCCCAGGAAGATCCTCATGGCCCGCAATGTCATTCCGTTCCAAGAACTTCGCATGAGCGACGTCGACCAGGTTGGCGGCAAGAACGCCTCCCTCGGCGAAATGATCAGCCAGCTGCCCGCCAGCGTGCGCGTTCCCGGCGGCTTCGCCACCACCGCCGACGCTTACCGCAAGTTTTTGTCCCATCAGGGCCTGGCCGAGCGCATCAGCGCCGCCCTCGAGAGCCTCGACGTGGATGACGTGGTGTCCCTGGCCCGCTGCGGCGCCCAGATCCGCCAGTGGATCGTCGACACCCCCTTCCCGGCCGATCTCGAAGCCGAGATCAAGGAAGCCTACGACCAGCTGACCGCCGAAGGCGACGGCAGCTTCGCCGTGCGCTCCTCCGCCACTGCCGAAGACCTGCCCGACGCCTCCTTCGCCGGCCAGCAGGAATCCTTCCTGAACATCCACGGCTACCAGAACATCCTGCACGCGATCAAGGAAGTGTTCGCGTCGCTGTACAACGACCGCGCCATCGCCTACCGCGTGCACAAGGGCTTCACCCACGCCGAGGTGGCCCTGTCCGCCGGCGTGCAGCGCATGGTCCGCTCCGACATCGGCGCCTCCGGCGTGATGTTCACCATGGACACCGAATCCGGCTTCGACGGCGTGGTGTTCATCACCGCCTCCTACGGCCTCGGCGAGACCGTGGTGCAGGGCGCCGTGAACCCGGACGAGTTCTACGTGCACAAGGCCACCCTGGCCCAGGGCAAGCCGGCGGTGATCCGCCGCAACCTCGGCTCCAAGCTGATCAAGATGGTCTTTGCCGACAAGAAGGAAGCCGGCAAGTCCACCCGCACTGTCGATGTGCCGGAAGCCGATCGCAATGTTTACTCCCTCACCGACGCCGACGTGCTCGAGCTGGGCCGCTATGCGATGATCATCGAGCAGCACTACGGCCGCCCGATGGACATCGAGTGGGGCAAGAGCGGCGACGACGGCAAGCTGTACATCCTGCAGGCCCGCCCGGAGACCGTGAAGAGCCAGCAGTCCGGCCACGTGATGGAGAAGTACCGCCTCAAGCAGTATGGCAAGTCCCTCACCCACGGCCGCGCCATCGGCCAGAAGATCGGCGCCGGTCAGGTGCGCGTCGTCAAGGACGCCTCCGAGATGGAACGCGTCAAGGCCGGCGACGTGCTCGTCACCGACATGACCGACCCGAACTGGGAGCCGGTGATGAAGCGCGCCTCCGCGATCGTCACCAACCGCGGCGGCCGCACCTGCCACGCGGCGATCATCGCCCGTGAGCTGGGCATCCCGGCCATCGTCGGCTGCGGCAACGCCACCGAAGTGCTGAGCGAGAACGACGACGTCACCGTCTCCTGCGCCGAAGGCGACACCGGTTATGTTTACCGTGGCAAGCTCGACTTCGAGGTCGTCACCACCGACACCGGCAACCTGCCCGAAATCCCCGTCAAGATCATGATGAACGTGGGCAACCCGGAGCTGGCCTTCGAATTCGCCCAGATCCCGAACGGCGGCGTCGGCCTGGCCCGCCTCGAGTTCGTGATCAACAACATGATCGGCATCCACCCGAAGGCGATCCTCGAGATCAACCAGGTGCCGGCCAGCCTGCGCAACGAGATCCTGCGCCGCTCCCGCGGCTACGCCACGCCCAAGCAGTTCTTCATCGAGAAGCTGGTCGAAGGCGTCGCCACCATCGCCGCGGCCTTCTATCCGAAGCCCGTCATCGTCCGCCTGTCCGACTTCAAGTCCAACGAGTACCGCAAGCTGCTCGGCGGCGAGATCTACGAGCCGGAAGAAGAAAACCCCATGCTGGGCTTCCGCGGCGCGTCCCGCTACATCGCCCACAGCTTCCGCGACTGCTTCGAGATGGAATGCGCCGCGATGAAGAAGGTGCGCAACGAGCTGGGCCTCACCAACGTGCAGCTGATGGTGCCCTTCGTGCGTAACGTCGAAGAGGCCCAGGGCGTCGTCGAGCTGCTGGCCGAGCATGGCCTGAAGCGCGGCGAGAACGACCTCAAGCTGATCATGATGTGCGAGATCCCGTCCAACGCGCTGCTGACCGAAGAGTTCCTGAAGCACTTCGACGGCTACTCCATCGGCTCCAACGACCTGACCCAGCTGACCCTGGGCCTCGACCGCGACTCCGGCCTGGTGGCCCACTCCTTCGACGAGCGCGATCCGGCCGTCAAGATCCTGCTGTCGATGGCGATCAAGGGTGCCAACAAGCTGGGCAAGTACGTCGGCATCTGCGGTCAGGGCCCCTCGGATCACCCCGATCTGGCCGAGTGGCTGATGGACGAAGGCATCCAGACCATCTCCCTGAACCCCGATACCGTGGTTGACACCTGGCTGAAGCTGTCGGCCCACAGCAAGGGCGAGTAATCCGCCAGGCTGTCGCTGCGGCGATCAAGGCCGGCCCACCGAAAGGGGGCCGGCCTTTCTCATTGGCGCGCCGGTCATGGCCGCGTCACGGCCTTTGGTTCAGAATGTCCGCTGGAGGTGACGCGATGAGCTTCGAGTGGTGGCACTGGATCGTGCTGGGCATTGCGCTGGTGATCGCCGAGCTGGCGGTGCCGGCCTTCTTCATCATCTGGTTCGGGCTGGGCGCCCTGCTGGTGGGGCTGGCGATGCTCGCCGTGCCGCTGGGGGCCACGGCCCAGATCGGGCTGTGGGTGGTGGCGTCGGTGGCGATGGTGGGGCTGTGGTTCCGGGTGTTCAAGGGCGGCGAGTATCTGCGCTCGCGCACGCGGGTGGGGCAGTCGGACGGCGAGCCGATCGGCGAGATCGGCCTGATGACCAAGCCGGCCGAGCCCTTCGCCCGGGGCCGGCTGCGCTTCCAGAAGCCGGTGCTGGGGGCGGAGGAGTGGGAGTGCGTCGCCGATGCGCCCATCGCGGTGGGCGAGCGGGTGCGGGTGGTGGCGATCGAGGGCAGTTTCCTGAAGGTTGTGAAAGCGTGAGGAGCAGGCCATGAGTGATGCAATGTTCGTCGTGCTGGCGATCCTGGTGTTCGTGGTGGTGACGATCGCCAAGGGGGTGCGCATCGTGCCCCAGGGCGAGGAGTGGATCGTGGAGCGGCTGGGCAAGTACTACGGGACGCTGAAGCCGGGCCTCAACATCATCATTCCCTACCTCGACCAGGTGGCCTACAAGCTGGTGACCAAGGACATCATCCTGGACGTGCAGGAGCAGGAGGTGATCACCCGCGACAATGCGGTGATCCTCACCAACGCGATCGCCTTTTTAAAGGTGACCGATCCGGTGAAGGCGGTGTACGGCGTGACCGACTTCTCCGAGGCGATCCGCAACATGATCATGACCACCCTGCGCTCGATCATCGGCGAGATGGAGCTCGACGAGGCGCTGTCGAGCCGCGACAAGATCAAGGCGCGCCTGCGCGAGATGATCGCCGACGAGGCTGTTGACTGGGGCCTCACGGTGAAGTCGGTGGAGATCCAGGACATCAAGCCTTCCGAGTCGATGCAGAAGGCGATGGAGCAGCAGGCCTCGGCCGAGCGGGAGCGCAAGGCCGTGGTGACCCGCGCCGAGGGTGCCAAGCAGGCGGCGATCCTCGAGGCGGAGGCGCGCCTGGAGTCGTCGAAGCGCGACGCCAACGCCCAGGTGATGCTGGCCGAGGCGTCGGCCGAGTCGATCCGCCGGGTGGCCGCCGCGGTGGGCACCGAGACGGCGCCGATGCTGTTTTTGCTCGGCGAGAAGTACATCGCGTCCCTCGAGCGGATGGGCTCCACCGACAACGCCAAGGTGGTGGTGTTGCCGGCCGACCTGCAGGAGGCGGTGCGCGGCCTGGTGGGCGGGGCGCTGAAGCGCTAGCCGCCGGGGCTTCGTCATCGGCGCGGGGCCATGTAGGATAGGCGCCCTATGTTTGCCTACATCGTCCGTCGCCTGCTGTACGCGCCGCTGATCCTGATCGGCGTCAATCTGCTCACGTTCGCGCTGTTCTTCGTCGTCAATACCCCCGACGACATGGCGCGCATGCAACTGGGGGCCAAGCGCGTGACCCCCGAGGCCATCGAGCGCTGGAAGGTGGAACGGGGGTACGACAAGCCGCTGCTCTTCGATGGCGCGGCGGAGGGCACGCAGAAGCTCACCCACACCATCTTCTTCGAGAAATCCCTGCGCATGTTCGTGTTCGACTTCGGCCGGGCCGACGACGGGCGCGACATCGCCAACGAGCTCAAGACACGGATGGGGCCGTCCCTGGCGATCGCGCTGCCGACCTTCGTGCTGGGCCTGTTCGTGACGGTATCCTTCGCGCTGCTGCTGGTGTTCTTCCGGGCGTCGTATCTGGATTTCTGGGGCGTGGTGCTGTGCGTGGCGATGATGTCGATCTCGGGCCTCTTCTACATCATCGGCGGCCAATGGCTGGTGTCCAAGGTGTGGCACCTGGTGCCGATCTCGGGCTACGGCGAGGGGCTGGACGCGGGGCGCTTCCTGGTGCTGCCGGTGGTGATCGGGGTGATCGCCGGCATCGGCGGCAGTGCGCGCTGGTATCGCACGATCTTCCTCGAGGAGGCGGGCAAGGACTACGTGCGCACGGCGCGGGCCAAGGGATTGTCCGAACTCCAGGCGCTGTTCCGCCATGTGCTCAAGAACGCGATGATCCCCATCCTGACCGGCGTGGTGGTGGTGATCCCGTCGCTCTTCATGGGCAGCCTGATCTATGAGTCCTTCTTCGGCATCCCGGGGTTGGGCAGCTACACCATCGACGCGATCAACTCGCAGGACTTTCCGGTGGTGCGGGCGATGGTCTTCATCGGCTCGCTGCTCTACATCGTGGGGCTGATCCTCACCGATCTGTCGTACACCTTGGTCGATCCGCGGGTGAGGCTGGAATGATGGGCTTTCAACCGGTGGTCCTGTGGACCGATCTGCTGCTCTTCGGGCTCGTCGGCTGCATCGCGCTGGCGGCCTGGAGCGCCCGGCGCAGCGAACCCATGCGCGCCGCCTGGGGGCGGGTGGGGGCGAGCGGGGTGGGGATGACCTCCCTCACGCTGCTGCTGCTCTTCGTGCTGGTGGGGCTGGTCGACAGCCTGCATTACCGGGAGCGCCTGGTGCCCGCCGGCGCCGAGGCGGCCGGGGCGAAGCCGCAACTGTCCTCCGAGGTCCGCAGCGCCCTCGATGCCCTGGCCGAGCCCCTGCGCACGCGGGTCGAGAAGACCTACTCGGCGCCATTGGCCTGGCAGCTCTTCGCCAAGCAGACGGTGGAGGGCAAGGATGGCGCCCAGCACCGGGAGTTCCCGCGTCTCAAGTACGGTGGGGCAGGGTTGAAGTATCCGGAGCAGGATCTCCCCGGCGACGTGGCGGGGCGCATCACGATGGGGCTCGCCGCGGCGGCTGGTGGCTGGCTCGTGCTGGCGGGGCTGGTCGTGGGGCTGGTGGCCCGCGCCCGCCGGGTGCCCTTCGGGGCCGGCTGGCGGGCGGTGTGGCGGGGCAAGGGCGGGCTGGCCTGGCGGGCGATGCTGCTCACCCTCGCCGGCGTGTTGCTGGTGGTGGGTCCGCTTGCCGCGCTGGCTACCGAATACCACGTGTTCGGCACCGACAAGGTGGGGCAGGACGTGCTCTTCCTCACCCTCAAGAGCATCCGTACGGCGCTGGTGATCGGCACCCTGACGACCCTCGTCACGCTGCCCCTGGCGGTCGTCCTCGGCGTCGTCGCGGGTTACCTGGGCGGCTGGGTGGACGATGTGATCCAGTATCTCTACACGGTGCTCAACTCCATCCCCGGCGTGCTGCTGATCGCCGCGGCGGTGCTGATGATGCAGGGGGTGATCGACACCCATCCCCAGTGGTTCGAGACCGCCGCCGAGCGGGCGGACGCGCGCCTGCTGGCCCTGTGCCTGATCCTCGGGATGACCAGCTGGACCGGCCTGTGCCGCCTGCTGCGCGGCGAGACCCTCAAGCTGCGGGAGCTGGAGTACGTGCAGGCCGCGCGGGCCTTCGGCGTGTCGACCCGGCGCATCCTGGCCAGCCACGTGCTGCCCAACCTGATGCACCTGATCCTGATCGCGCTGGTGATGGATTTCTCGGGCCTGGTGCTGGCCGAGGCGGTGTTGTCCTACGTCGGCATCGGCGTCGATCCCAACACCATCAGCTTCGGGACGATGATCAACGCGGCCCGCATGGAGCTGGCCCGCGAGCCCATGGTGTGGTGGAGTCTGATGGCGGCCTTCATCTTCATGTTCGTGCTGGTGCTGGCCGCCAACCTGTTTGCGGACGTGGTGCGGGACGCCTTCGACCCGCGGGCGAGTTGAGCCTCAGGCGGTTTTAGGGGTCGCTTTCTTCCGGCGGGGCTTGGGCGCGGGCGGTGGGCTGGGGGCGACATCCGGGGCGAGGGCGGCAAGCTGGGCGGTGATCCGGCCGGTGATGGCCGACGGGTCGGCCACCATGGCGGTGTCCGCCAGCAGGCCGAGCTGGTAGTGGCCGTCGTAGGCCACGAGGCTGATCGCCAGGCCGAGGTCGCCGGAGGTCGGGCTCCAGAAGACCTCCTCGGCGATCTTCGCGCCGGCGAGGTAGCGCGCCTGGCGCGAGCCCTGTACATGGCACAGCACGGCGCTGGTCTTGGCGGCCAGCAGGCGCAGGGTCTGCTCCTGGACGGCTTTGCGGGTCTGCCCGATGAGGCTGAAGATGCCCAGCGCGCTCTGGGTGTCGTAGGCCTTGGTGAAGAGGGCCACGCGGCGGTGGGTTTCGCGCAGGCGCTCCTGCGGGTCGGCGATGCCCACCGGAAGCTCGATGAGCATCAGCCCGCTGCGGTTGCCGAGCACCTCGTCGGCGTCGGCGTCGCGCAGGTTCACCGGCATCAGGGTGCGCAGCTCCACGCCTTCCGTCGAGGTGCCCTGTTCCCGCAGGTAGTCGTGCAGCGCGCCGCTCAGGCCGGCCAGCAGCACCGCGTCGGCCGTCGTGTGGGTGGCTTCGGCGCGCGCCTGGACCAGGCTTTCGGGGAGGGGCTGGCTCCAGCTGACCCGCTTGGTGCCGCCAGGGCGGCCCTTCAGGAAGGTCCTGCTGTCGTCCTGCAGGCCGGTGAGCTTGCCGATCTCGAGGGTCAGCGCGGCGCTGGCCCGGGCATAGTCGAACACCTGCTGGGGGTTGAGCATGAGGCTCAGATACCTTGCCCAGAACGCGCCCGACGCCGTGATGCTGTCGATCATGCTGCGGGTGAGCGGGGCGCAGAGCTGCTCGAAGATGTTGCCGGCCTGTTCCGCGGTGGCGGGCGGCGGGGGCGTATCGGCCGTGGGTGTGTCGTCGGTCAGCGAGCGCAGGACGCTGAACAGCGCGATGCTGTCGGCGATGCAGTGGTGGATGCGCACGATCAGTGCGCTCCCCTGCCTGTACTGCCCGACGAGATGCAGCTGCCACAGCGGCCGTTGCGGGTCGAGGGGCGTTGCGGCCAGTTCGCTGACGACGGCCTCCAGGGCGGCCTGTTCGTCACCGGCCGGCAGGGGAAGGTCGACGATGTGGGCGCTCATGTCCACCTGGCCGCTCTCCCAGATCGCCCCTGCGCTGTCCCGCAGCACGTGCTGGCTGAAGCGTTCCAGGCGCAGCAGGCGAGCCCGGAGGAGGGTTTCGAGTCGCTGCCGGTCGAGCGGGGTTTCGAGCACCAGCACGCCGACGACCTGCATCAGGTTGGTCTCCCGTTCGATCTGAAGCCAGGTCATGTCCAGGCTGCCGAGTCGTTCAAGTTTGCTCATGGGGTGCTTTCTCCGGGAAGGCGGGCGAACGCTGCGTTTGAATTCTGCGCCCATTCTTCGGGGGGAGGGAAGCAATTCCACGCGCCGCGGCGGGTTAAAGAAGCGTTGCCCGCGTGCCGTAGAACATTACCAATTGCGGGAGTCCTGCTCGCATCCGGCTTTCGGATTTTCCATTATGTCTATGCTCGCGGTTACTCGCCCCGAAGAGTTCATCGAGTTTCTCGAAGACGATGAATCGGCCCACGCAACGCCTGCCGAGCGTGCCTGGAAAGTTCTCATCGTCGATGATGATGCGGAAGTGCATCAGGCCACCTTGTTTGCGCTCCGGGGGGTGACCATCTGCGGCCGCAAGCTCGAACTGCTGAACGCGGCCTCGTCGCTCGAGGCGCGGGCCGTGCTCGAGAGGAACCCGGATGTGGCGGTGATCCTTCTCGATGTGGTCATGGAGAGCCACGATGCCGGGTTGGCCCTGGTCCGGGTCATTCGCGAGGAACTCGGCAGGCGCGACACGCGGATCATCCTGCGCACCGGGCAGCCGGGCTATGCGCCCGAGCTCAGCGTGATCCGCGACTACGACATCAACGATTACCGCACCAAGTCCGAGCTCACCCACACTCGCCTCATCACGACCCTCACGGCGGCGATCCGCTCCTATGAGCAGATCGGCGCCCTGGACGAGAGTCGCCGTGGCCTCGAACTCCTGATCGAAACGGGCAATCAGCTCTTCGTGCCGCGGGACGTGCAGGCCTTCGCCGATGCGGCGCTGAGGCACCTCGAGGGCTTTTTCGGGGCGCCGCTCAGCGCCGTCTTTTATGGCCCTTCCGATGGCGGGCTGCAGGGGCCCGGTGGCGAGACTCCGTGCATCCTTGCCGCCTCGGGGGACTATCGCGAGCTGGCTGGAAAACCGCTCTCCGACGTCGGCAACGAAGCGCTGGTGAACTCCCTGCGCAGCGGCCTCGCGGCGCGACGACATGTATTCGATACCGGCTCGGCCTGCCTCTATATCGGACGCACCCACGGCAAGGAGGCGCTGATCCACGTCGATCTGTCGCGCCCCGCCACCGAGCTGACCCTGCGGATGATCGAAGTGCTGTGCGTGAGCCTGGGTGTCGGCTTCGAGAATGTAGTGCTGTTCGAGCGGCTGCGTTTCTTCGCCTACTACGATCCGCTCACCCGGCTGCCCAATCGTACCCGTTTCCTCGATCGCATCGACGAGGAGCTGCCCACCTTGACGGCGGGGGGATGGCTGCTGGGCATCATCGACATCGTCCGTTTCGCCGAGCTGAACGACGCCCTCGGTCACCGTAGCGGTGATCTGCTGCTCGTCGAGGTAACCCGGCGCCTTCAGGCCTGGGTGGGGCCGGATGCCTTGGTGGCGCGCGTCGCCGGCGACGCCTTCGGGGTGTGCTGGCGGTCAGGGCGTGAAACCGCGCCTGCCATCCTGGACGTCTTCGCGGTGCCATTCACCGTGCGTGGCCACGCGATCCCGATGCGTGCCCGGGCGGGCTTCGTCGATCTCGCGCCGACGCCCGGTGGCGCCGTCGAGCTTCTCAAGCGTGCCAACCTGGCCCTCAGCCACGCCAAGCAGGCCGGTAGCCAGCATTGGCAATTCTTTTCGGGGGACATGGAGTCTTCCACCCAGAACCGTGTGCGGCTCCTGACCGAACTGCGTTCCGCGCTGCAGCAGGGAAAAGGGCTCCGATTGCACTACCAGCCCCAGGTGGCGTCCGGCAGCACGGAGCTACTGGGGTGCGAGGCCCTGATCCGGTGGGTCAAGCCCAGCGGCGAGGTGGTCTCGCCGGAAGTATTCATTCCTCTCGCTGAATATACGGGGATGATCGTCGATATCGGCGAATGGGTGATCTCCGAGGCCTGCCGGCAGGTGGTGCGCTGGGACGCCCAGGGGATGCCGGGCTTCCGGATGGGCATCAACATTTCGGCGGCCCAGTTTCGCGAGGCGGATTTCGTGGCGAAGACCGCTCGAATCATCACGGAGAGCGGTGTCGACCCCGCAAGGCTCGAGTTCGAGATCACGGAGTCTGTCGCAATGGAGGATCCCCTGTCTGTCGCCAATCAGTTGCGTGAACTCAAGGCCCTGGGGCTGAGGGTGGCCGTGGATGATTTTGGTTGTGGATTCTCGTCCCTCGGCAGTCTCAACCGCCTGCCCTTTGACAGGGTCAAGATCGATCGCGCCTTTGTGCGGGAGTTGACCCCGGAAACAAAGGAAGACTGTATCGCGACGATGATCATCCGGCTGGCGAAGAGTCTCGGTCTCGAGGTCATCGCGGAGGGCGTCGAAACCCATCAGCAGGCCGGGTTGCTGGAAGAAATGGGATGCCAGGAGATGCAGGGTTTCCTTTATGCGAGCCCCATGGGGGCTGAGGCCCTGGAGCAGTGGATCGCCGGGCGGGGGCTTGTTTCACATTAGCCGCCGGCCCTTCTTCGTCACCTTCTGGCTGGCGGCCTGAAATTTATTTTCCCAAACGTGTTGACGGGTTCCGATAGTTCTTTATAATGCGCGCTCTCTTGCTGCAGCGCACTGATGTCTGGGGCGCGGTAGCGGGGAGGTAGCAGCAGGGCCGGTTGG
>NZ_JAYREK010000053.1:0-22982 GCF_041908905.1 Zoogloea sp. | reverse complement strand
TGGTCTTCTGCCGGCCCGGTGACGCTCAATCCAGAGCGGGAATCCGTCGTCGCCATGGCAATCGGCAACACGAATAGACAGCCTTTGGCTGCATGACTCAGGTGGCAACTATCTTGACGCGCGCCGCTACGCCGCCACCAGCCACATGATGGCGCCCAACCAGCGGGCCCTCGGCGCGGCGATGCTGAACCTGTTCCTGACCCTCTTCGGTGCCGGCCTGGGGCCGCTGATCTCCGGCGCCCTGAGCGACCTGTTCGTCAGCCGCTTCGGCCCGGGCAGCCTGCGCTACGCGCTGCTGCTCACCCTGTGCCTGCTCGGGCTCACCGCCGTGCTGCTGGGCATGGGGATCCGCTCCTACGTCCAGCGCCTCGAGGCGCTCAAGGCCCGCTGACGCTCCGCGCGTCCCATCGTCCGAACGGGGGATGCCGCGGTGCTGGCGCCCCCACACAATCAATCAAGAGAACACACCCTCTCCACACCGGACAAAGGAGCTTCCATGGCCACCACCAAGGATTACCGACTCGGCGAATTCACCTTCCCCCGCGGATGGTTCATGATCGCCGACGCTGAAGAGCTGAACACCCACAAACCCCTCGCCGTGCGGTTCTTCGGCAAGGATTTCGCCCTCTACCGCGGCCGGGAGACCGGCAAGGTCGTGCTGCTGGACGCCTACTGTCCGCACATGAAGACCCACCTCGCCGCCCCCAACAACACCTCCTACGTGGTGGTCGACGGCGGCGGCAGCAACGTGGAAGGCGACGGCATCCGCTGCCCCTACCACGCCTGGCGCTTCGGCCCGGACGGCAAGTGCGACCACATCCCCTACCACGAGGGCCCGATTCCGGCCTCCGCCAACGTCAAGTCGTGGACGGTGGTCGAGAGCCTCGGCGCCATCTGGGTGTGGCACGACCCCGAAGGCGGCGAGCCCGAATGGGACCACCCCAGCCTGCCCCAGTGGGACGACCCCGCCTGGGTGCGCTGGAAGTTCGACCACCTGGGCCTGCTCAACCAGCACCCCCAGGAAGTCATCGACAACATCTGCGACTACGGCCACCTGAGCCCCATCCACGGCTCCACGGTGGAAAAGTACGAGAACGAATTCAAGGGCCACAACGCCATCCAGCGCCAGTGCGGCCCCCACCGCACCCTGGTCGGCCCCGACGGCGTGAGCCCCATCCTGCACACCCTCACCGTGTATCACGGCCCCGGCGTGCTGATCTCCCACCTCACCGGCCTCTACGACGCGGTGATGATGATCACCCACACCCCGGTGGACGACGGCAGCATCAAGGTCTGGCACGCCCTGCTGGTCCGGTCCCCCGGCGGCAACGAAACGGCGACCCAGACCGACACCATCGCCGCCCGCCAGTTCCAGCAAGCCGCCCTCACCGCCTTCGCGCAGGACTTCGAGGTGTGGACCAACAAGGGCCCCTGCCTCAACGGCCTGTTCATCCCCAGCGACGGCCCCTTCATGAAGGCCCGCATCTGGTACAAGCAGTTCTACAACCCCCGCGCCATGAAGCAGGAGTTTTTGGACCAGTGCGAGGGCTACTACGTGCCGAAGGGCGCGGTGCCCTATACCGACAAGGAAGAAGTGGCGGCCTGAAACAAGGCCTGAGCAGCACAAAGCAGAAAGCCGCAGCGATGCGGCTTTTTGCTTTTGAGGGAGCCTGAGATAGTCCTGCCGACGACTACTGCTCTGTTTTACGCCGATAAAGTGTCCGGAATCCACCGGTTGCCAAAGGCTCATCCGTGACTTCGAATAATTCCGAGCCAATGAGCAGCTTTCTAAGGGTCCTGAATCCGTAACGCGAATTCAAACCCCGCAGATCGTCAGGCAGTTCCCGTGCGGCAATTTGACCAGCCGTTGCCAGGTAAGTCCAACCGTCGGCCCTCTGACGCTGTCCAGCGATGTCGCACAGCAATTGGACCAGCGGTGAGCGATGCAACCACATTAATTCAATTTCCCGCGCGAATTCAGGACTAGCCATGTATGACTCCATCGACTGCCTAGAATGCAGCAACTGAAGCGCATTCGATCTCAAATGATCAAACATCGGCAAGACAGTTTCGCGCTGAGCGTCCAAATATGCCAGAGCCTCCTTCATTGCATTTTCATTCTGAGGCTTCCAGCGTGGCAAAAAACCATGAACAAGCTCGTTGCGAGCTTCAGTCATCCGCTTTAGATCCAAGCGTAGCGAATCAAGAGTTTCTCTGTCACTTTCCATCACGAAGGAAAATCTGGACCCAAAAATGGCCTTCTCCGGCAACTCCGATTCGGGCAGATCCACACCGGCGTCCACCATCACATCGGCCACATACCTCCCAACAAGCTGCCCAAGCGTACTTACTGCTACCTTATTTCTTGCTTCACCGCTCTCTTGAAGTGGGACACCATCACCTCCAACAAAATGCGACAAATTACTATTGGCAATCAGGAACTTCAGAAAAGACTCAATCATCTGAAAAGTAACCAGATTGCGGCCAACACGGCGCAAAACTTCGTCACTGGCTGGGCTGCGGTCGGAGGGCATGAGAAATAGCAGGGAGAAGAGATCGTTGCAGAGCGTCGTTTATGATGGAGCCAGGTCACGAGCGGCTTAAATGTCCGGGATGACGACCATTCGGCTGGAGAGGTCAATCAATGCATGAAAGTCGTTGCAGGTCGGGTTAGCGCAGCGTAACCCGACAGTCCATGATCGGGGCCGCTCGTGCTCAAAAACCAGCAACAACTTGCATGGAAGAAACAATAGCACCATCGGGGGTATGGCGCGTTGATTGCACCTGGAGAACATCGGATACGCTGCGCCAACACAATCCACCTGGCTTCTGCCCCACGGGGGAACTTGCGGGTGTCGTGGGTTACGAGGGCATGCGTCTTCATGCAGGTATCGATGGGCTGAGCAAGCAACGGGGCTGGCTCTTGATCCGGTAAAGCAGGGTGTCGGCGTCGAACAGGTCGATCAAAGAGCTTTACGCTCCTGCATGGGCAGTACATCCTGCTGGTCTGCCCCCAGCGCCGCGACGAAGGCATCGTCTACCTCGCCCAACGCCTTGAGAGCCTGAAGCAAAGCCTCTCCACGCGGGACTCGCCGCGGATGGATCACCAGATCCCCGGCCTCGTTGCGCGAGATGCGCACGCAGTCGGTATCGATCCGAAACTCGGCGGGAATAAGCACCATCTGGCTGTTATCGTTGTTCAAGACCTGGGTTGTCAGCGTTTCCACGGCGCACCTCACATGCCTACATCGATGCGTGCACGGTAACGCACGATGAGCGCTCGCAGGCCCACTCTGCCGGCCTGCCCATCGCCCGAGCAGCCCATCGATAGCTTTCTTCTTTTGTACAAGCCCGTACATTCGATGCAAAGCCATCACAATCCTCTGTCGGCGCACCGACATGCGATAACGATAGCTTTTTATCTCATCAAGACGCACCTACATTCGATACAACACTATCAACAAAGCTTGTTGGCGCGCCTGCATACGATATTGATAGCTTTTTACATCATGTTGATGCCCCTACATTCGATCCAAAACTATCGTGAGCGTATGTAGGGCCATCAACATCGTATGCAGCGCCACCAACAAAGGATCTAGGCACGGCAACATCGCTTGTCGATGGCCCACAACAGCTTGCAGACGCGCCAACAAAGGATCTGCACGCAGCATCAAGGCATGCGTCCCCACCGGCAAGGGATGCAGCGCCGGCAACAAAGCCTGCAGGCACGCCAACACAGGTTGCGCGCACGCCAACAAAGCGTTCACGCGCGCCAGCAAAGCCCCCTCCCTCGTCACGCCGCCCCCATGCCAGCCGGCCCATGCGCATGGCCTGCCCGCATTCCATGTTGCTATTGCGTATTACCTTGGGCTGGGAGTATCTTTAGTCGAAACAGATAAACCTTAACCCACCCCGCCATCGGAGGAGCCATGCCCAGCAACCAACGCCTGCCCGCCCACGTCCTGCAAGCCGACCTCGACTGCATCACCGCCCTCAAGGCCATCGCAGGCTACGCCCCCAGCAACCCCGCCGACTCCCTCTCCGCCATCACCGAACTCCAGACCCGCGTCGCCGCCGCCGGCGAACGCGAACTCCACGCCGCCAACAGCCACGCCGCCGCCCGCGACGACGCTGTCCTCCTCGAAAACGAACGCCACGAACGCGTCAAGAGCGTCAAGAACCAGGTCCGCGCCCAGTTCGGTAACGACTCCAACGAAGTCGCGTCGCTTGGCCTCAAGAAGGCTTCGGAGCGGAAGGCGCCGAAACGGAAGAGCAAGGGGGAGGGGGATGAGGGGTGAAGGTTTTGATGTGGTGAGCTGCGAGGCGGGGCGATTCAGCCCGTTTTGCGGCGTATAACAAAGATGAAGCCGGCGCCCGAAAGGGCGCCGGCTTGTTTGAAAAGCCTGATGACGGATGGGGACGTTTGGGATGGCTCAAGATGGGGAACAAATCAGAGCGAGACTGTCGTGGGAAGGCGGATGATTGAGAGGAATGATGGGTGAGGGAAGTGTATGACGGCTGACCAGCCATTGCAGTCATTTGGATATTGTCACCCCAGCGGCAGCAAAGTGTCCGATTATTGTCGGTGACTGTTTCAAACTAAAAAAGACAGCCTCGTAGGTTAATGAATTCGCACTCCTAGCTGAGGCTGCGGGAGAGCTGGATGGAATTCGATTGGTCGGTTATGCGAGCCATGATGATTCAAGCCCACGGTATTCGCCGGGCCGACGACAAGTTCGCCTTTTACTACGACGAGACCAATAACATCCGCAAGTTCTTGCTGACGGATGATGGGACCAACGTCACTGAGCACAAGAACTTCGTTCTTGGCGGCATCGTAATTCAAGAGGGGCAAACTTTACCGGAGATAAAATCGCTGCGCGACGCTCTGGGCATGCAGGACAACGCACCGGAAATCAAGTTCAAGCACGTCGCCAGCGGAGACTTCGAAGCGGTCCTTGCATCACGCAAAATGGCTCGGTTTTTGACCTGGCTGACCGAGCACCAACTGGCGATCCACTACTCAAGCATCAACATCGTCTACTGGTCCATCGTAGACATCATCGATTCGATCTTGGCCAGCGAGCGCTTTGACGCCTTTGGTCACGGTCGAAGGGAGATGAAGAACGAGCTCTATCGGATTGCCTGCATGGACAAGCCAGCGTTCCTGGCGCTGATGAAGCATCACGGCTATCCAGACATCCAGCACGGCAAGGTCACTGACTTCATGGCAGATCTGGCGACCTTTCTCAGTTTCCACAATCCAACGGTTGACAACCTGCCGACCCACATGCTCAAAGAGCTAGTCAGAAAAGCCCAAGTCCTGACCGAACTCCCCTTCCTCGTCGATAACGACGCGGATGTGCTTATTGACAGCTTCAGCTCGTTTTTCACGATGCCTGTCTTACTGTTCAAGAATGCCACGCACGTCTTTGACCGCGAAATCCAAGTTGAAAAAAGCTTGAACGCGGATGGATTTAAGCAACGCGCGAGGGGCATCAACTTTCGGTTCTCCGACTCCAAGGCCGATCCGGGCATCCAGCTCGCTGACGTGACAGTCGGCCTGATCGGGAAATATCAGGACTTTGTCGAAGCACACCGGTTACCGGAGTTATTGGCGCACAAAAAGGCGTGGAGCACCGCCCAAACCGAAACCTTCGAACTGCTGCGAAGCCTGATCAACTATTCTAACAACATGAGCAATGCGTTTATCCATCGCGTCACAGCCATGGACAGCGAGTGGAAAAACGACGCATTCATGCACGGCTTGCCACCTATACCCCATTTACTTTGACGTGGAGGGGGCCGTTCGACCTCAATCCGACTAGACACGAGTAACGAACCTATGTCCATGTTTTTCGAATTTTTAAAGCGACGATATATGCTGGCAGTTAGTTTTTGAAATGAATTTAAACTACAAGTAGAGGATATATGGGTGAGGCAAGACGCAGGGGAACAAAAAAGCAGCGGGTAGTCGCGTTACTAGACGAGAGCGGCGTAGTTCAAATGACGGCAGAGCGATATAACGCATTTGTCGCCTGGACACGATCGCCGATTGCTGAAACTATAGGAATTGAAACGGAATTCTTTTCGGACAGGACTGAGAGCTTGATTGGCGTCCTAATAAAAGATCGATGTGACCGAGACTTTGGCTTTGTGATGCTTGGCCGAGATGCCAAAGGTCGATTTCGATGCATTGACGTGAATTTCAGCATGACCAGAACAAACGCACGTCACGCACTGTTCGCGTCGTTTAGGAGGCTCATCGCAAGTGGTGAAAAGGAATTTCCTCAAGGCGACGAGAAAACCGACAAAGCAGGCGTGGATTTGTTCAATACGAAGCTACCAGTCGACCAACAACATCGCGCCTTTCACATGCTGTGCTCACACGCCCATTGGGTGCCGGCCCGGGCAATCATGTCCGAAATGATGCGCCACTATGTTGACGTTGATGGCAATTTCGTAGAACAGTTTCAGACCACCGCATTTGACTCACGGATTTGGGAGCTTTATCTCTACGCGGCATTGTTGGAATTGGGCCTCTTTGTGAACAAGGAGCATGAGGCACCTGACTTCGAAGTTCACGATGGTCGAAGCAAGGTGTTCATCGAGGCTGTCATCGTCGGTCCATCCCCGAATGATCCCCCACTCGATCCACCAAAGAATGGGATGCCCAGAATGCGTACGCCAGAAGAAATCAAGGAGCTTTTGAAGACACGCGCGCCCATTCGATTCGGCAGCGCGCTGTACTCCAAGCTTAACCGGAAGACCAAGTATTGGGATCTTGAGCACGTTAAAGGGCACCCCCTGGTCTTTGCAGTTGCTGACTTTCACGAGGACCAGTCGATGACTTGGACGTCGCCAGCCCTCCTTGAATACCTCTACGGTGTCACCCACGAGTTTATTTTTGACGAAGCGGGACAGTTAGTAATCACGCCGCTGAAGATCGAAACGCACGAGTATCGAGGCAAGGTGATTCCATCTGGTTACTTTATGCAGCCAGGAGCCGAAAACGTTAGCGCAGTGTTGTTCTCCTCGTCCGGGACAATTTCAAAGTTCAATCGCATGGGACGACTTGCGGGCTTTGGTGCCCCGAACCAGCGAATTTTCCGGGCAGGTGTAAAGCATCTCCACAATCAAAATGCCGCAATTCCTGAGCCTTTCTTTCACGAAGTAAAGCAGGGCACTGTAACCGAGACCTGGGCTGAAGGACTCTCGATGTTCCACAATCCAAACGCGACACATCCAATAGACCCCGACATGTTCCCCGGTATCGCTCACCATTGGTTCGAGGGGGGGCAAATTAAAAGTTGGCTTCCTGAATTTCACGTGTACAACTCATTTACTTGGAACATGATGATCACCGACAAAGATGACCCAGATGCTGAAGTGGCATTTCGCGATGCTGCCACCAAAGATGAGTTGCAAGAGTAAGTGACGAAAGGATGCGTATAGCTTTCGCCTAGCCCAATCTTGGCAACTGGCTTCTGCTTGTGAATCCAGTGCGCTTAAGGACAACTGAAGGGTTGGAAGCAGCCGCGCATTAATCAATCATTGACCCGACGGCTTCGGTCGACCACCCGCCTCACCCCACCCACCGAACCCTCTCCCAAAAACAAAACGCCCGACCATCCAGCCGGGCGTTTTTCTTTCTTCCTTCATCCAGCCCACTCCAACAAGGAGCAGGCCTTCATTCGGATCAACACACCTCAAACAACCCCGCGGCCCCCATCCCGCCGCCGATGCACATCGACACCACCACATACCTCACCCCGCGGCGGCGGCCTTCGATGAGCGCGTGGCCGACCATGCGGGCGCCGGACATGCCGAAGGGGTGGCCGATGGAGATGGCGCCGCCGTTCACGTTGAGACGGTCGTTGGGGATGCCAAGGGTGTCGCGGCAGTGGAGGACCTGGCAGGCGAAGGCTTCGTTGATCTCCCACAGGCCCACGTCGCCCACGGCCAGGCCGAAGCGCTCGAGGAGCCTGGGGATCGCGAAGACCGGGCCGATGCCCATTTCGTCGGGAGCGCAGCCGGCCACGCTGATGCCGCGGTAGATGCCCAGCGGGGCGATGCCGCGGCGTTCGGCTTCGTCGCGGCTCATCACCAGCGCGGCGGAGGCGCCGTCGGAAAACTGCGAGGCGTTGCCGGCGGTGATGAACTCGCCCTGGGCGACCCACTTGCCGTCCTTCCACACGGGCTTGAGCTTCTGCAGATCCTCCAGGGTGGTGGAGGCGCGGTTGCATTCGTCCCTGGTGGCGATCACGTCCTCGTGGCCGGTGGGCTTGCCTTCCTTGTCGAAGACGAGCTTGCGGGCGGCCAGGGGCACGATCTCGGCATCGAAGAGGCCGGCGGCCTGGGCGGCGGCGGTGCGTTGCTGGCTCTGCAGGGCGTAGGCGTCCTGGGCTTCGCGGCTGATGCCGTAGCGGCGGGAGACGATCTCGGCCGTCTCGAGCATGGGAATGTAAGCGCTCGGCACCACCTCCTGCACGGCCAGGGACTGGGCCCGGTAGGTGTTCTTGTGCTTGGTCTGGGTGAGCGACAAAGACTCGACGCCGCCGGCCACCGCGATCTTCATCTCGCCGGCCAGGATGTTCTTGGCGGCGACGCCGATGGTCATCAGGCCGGAGGCGCACATGCGGTCCAGCGCCATGCCGGGCACGCTCTCGGGCAGGCCGCCGGTGTAGGCGCACAGGCGGCCGATGTTGTAGGCCTGGGTGCCCTGCTGCACGGCGGCGCCCATGATGACGTCTTCGACGGCGCCCGGCTCGATGCCGGCCCGCTCGACGACGGCGCGCACCACGTGGCCGCCCAGCACGGGGGCCTCGGTGTCGTTGAAGGAGCCCCGGAAGGACTTGGTCAGCGCGGTACGCGCAGTGGAGACGATGACGGCTTCGGTCATGCTGGCTGGCTTTCGGTGCGTGCCGTGGCGGCGGGGTGGAAGGAGTAGCGGCTGATGGTGTCGATGACGCAGCCGGGGCGGTCGCTGCCCTCGATCTCGATGCTGACGCGGACGGTGGATTGCACGGCCCCTTCCGCAGCACCAGCGATCGCCTCGACCTTGAGGATCTCGCCGCGGCCGCGGATGCGCGCGCCCACCTTGACGGGGGCCGGGAAGCGCACCCGGTCGGTGCCCACGTTGACGCCCATCTTCATGTTGTCGATGTGGATCAGCTGGGGCAGGAACAGGTTGACCAGCGACAGGGTGAGGTAGCCGTGGGCGATGCAGCCGCCGAAGGGGCCGCTCCTGGCGCGCTCCGGGTCCACGTGGATCCACTGGTGGTCGCCGGTGGCATCGGCAAACAGGTTGACCCGCTCCTGGGTGATCTCCAGCCAGTCGGTGGCGCCCAGGTCGGTGCCGGCGGCGGCGAGCAGTTCGGCGGCACTGGAAAAGGTGATGCCCATGGCCGCGTCCTCAGGCGTGCTGGGAGCTGACCGACAGCACCTCGCCGGTCATGTAGGAGGCGTAGTCGCTGGCCAGGAAGACCATCACGTTGGCCACCTCCCACACCTCGGCGGCGCGGCCGAAGGCTTCGCGGCTGGCCAGCTGGGCCAGCAGCTCCTCGCTGGAGGCCTTCTTGAGGAAGTCGTGCAGGGCGATCGACGGCGACACCGCGTTGATGCGCACGCCGTATTCGGCGGCCTCCAGCGCGGCGCAGCGGGTCAGGGCCATCACGCCGGCCTTGGCGGCAGCGTAGTGGGCCTGCTCCTTCTGGGCCCGCCAGCCGAGCACCGAGGCGTTGTTGACGATGGTGCCGCGGCCCCGCGCCTGCATGTGCGGGAGCATCGCGCGGGTCATGCGGAAGGTGCCGGTGAGGGTGATGTCGAGCACGCGGTTCCATTCGTCGTCGGTCATGTCGACCACGCGCTTCTGGCCGCCCAGGCCGGCGTTGTTGATGAGCACGTCCACGCCGCCCAGCTGGTGTTCGGCGGCGGCCACCAGGGCCTGCACTTCTTCCTCGTTGGTGACGTTGCAGAGCTGGCCGTAGATCTCGGCGAGGCCGGTCTCTTCCTTCAGCCTGGCAACGGCCTCTTCGAGGCGGCGCGGGTGGATGTCGGAAATCATCAGGGCCCGGCAGCCTTCCTCGGCGCAGCGGCGGGCCGCCGAGAAGCCGATGCCGGCACCTGCGGCGGCGGTGATCAGCACCGAGCGGCCCTTGAGCAGGCCGTGGCCGGCGACGTATTGGGGGTTGAGGCTCATGGATGTGTCTCCTGGAAAAGTCGTGGTTGTCTGGGGAGGCTCAGGCCGGGCGGCGCTGGCGCCATGGGGCCGCATCCTCGAGCTGGGCGGCCAGGGCCAGCAGGCGGGCTTCGCCACCAAAGGGCGCGGCAAACTGCACGCCGATGGGCAAACCGGCGGCGTTCCAGTGCAGGGGCACCGACATGGCCGGGTGGCCGGACATGTTGAAGAGGGCGGTGAAGGGCGAGGCCAGCACGGCGGCCTTCACGAAGCGCTCCCAGGGCTGGTCGAGGGACAGCTCGCCCAGCAGCGGCGGCGGCGCGGCGGTCACCGGGGAGAGGATCAGGTCGTAGCCCGCAAAAAATTCGTCAAGCAGGCGGCCGGCCTGGTCGAACACCGAGCGGGCTGCAAACACCTGCTCCGCGCTGTAGCCCCTGGCCAGCTGCAGGCTGCGCCAGTTGAGGGGTTCCAGCTCGTCCTCGCGCACGGCGCGGCCGAGGGCCTTCTCGCGGGCCTGCACGGTGGCGAGCAGGCCGGTGCCGGTCATCACGCCCATGCCGGCAAACATTTCCTGAATCGGCAGGCGCGGTGCGGCGGGTTCCACCTGGTGGCCGAGGCGGGCGCACAGCTCGGCGGCCCGATGCACGGCGTCGAGGCAGTCCGCATGCACGCCCATGCCGAAGGGGTTGGTTTCCAGCAGGGCGATGCGCAGGCCCTTGGGGGGCTTGCGGATGGCGTCCAGCAGATCGTGGGTGGGCGGCCGCACGCGGGAGCCGGCCTCCGGCCCCTGGCTGAGCTGCAGCAGCAGGGCCGAATCGCGCACGCTGCGGCTGATCACGTTGTGCACCGACAGGCCCATCCAGCCCTCCAGGGCCTTCGGGCCCATCGGCACCAGGCCGCGGCTGGGCTTGAGCCCGAACACGCCGCAGTGGCTGGCCGGGATGCGGATCGAGCCGCCGCCGTCGCTGGCGTGGGCCACCGGCACGATGCCCGCCGCCACCGCCGCCGCCGAGCCGCCGGACGAACCGCCGGCGCTGTGGGCCGGGTTCCAGGGGTTGCGGGTGGCGCCGAACAGGCGGGATTCGGTGGTAGCGGTCTGGCCGAACTCCGGCGAGGTGAACTTGGCAAAGATGTTGAGCCCGGCGGCCTGGTAGCGCTGCACCAGCGTCGAGTCGTGGTCGGCCACGGCATCGCGGAAGAACACGCTGCCGTGGGTCGTCACCGTGCCCTTGAGGGCGACCTGCAAGTCCTTCAGGCCGAAGGGCACCCCGGCCAGCGGCGGCCGCGCCAGGCGCTCGGCCCGCCCGGCGCGGGACAGGGCGCGGGCGCGCTCGCGGGCCTGGTCGTAGTGGCGCAGGGCCACGGCATTGAGGGGCGCGCTGGCCTCGGCACGGGCGATGGCCGACTCCAGCACCTCGGCGGGGGTGAGCTGGCCGTCGCGGATCAGGCGCGCCAGTTCGATGGCGTCCTGGTCCTCGTAGCGGCCGGCCGGCCGGCTTGCGGCAATAGCCGGGGTGGCGGCCGCCAGCCCCAGGGCGCCGGCGCCGCGCAGGAAGCCGCGCCGCCCGCTGTCGATGTGGTCGTCGTCCATGATGTTCAGCTGCCCCAGACCTTCTGGGCCGGCACCGCCTGGGCCATCAGCCCTGCCACCACGGCACCCACTTCAGCCACCTCGAGGCGCGCGCCCTTGTCCTTCTGCGGGCCGGTGCGCCAGCCGTCGCACACCGAGATGCGGCCGCCCTGGCTCTCGAAGACCTGCCCGGTCACATGGGCAGACTGGGCGCTGCCCAGCCACACCACCAGCGGGGCGACGTTCTCGGCGGCCCAGGCGTCGAAGCCGGTCTCGGGCGCCTTCACCACGTCGGGCATGGCGCTCTCGGTCATCGAGGTGCGGGCGGCCGGGGCCAGCGCGTTGGCGGTGACGCCGTAGCGGGCCAGCTCGGCGGCCTGCACCAGGGTGAGCGCGGCGATGCCGCCCTTGGCCGCGGAGTAGTTGGACTGCCCCACCGAGCCCTGCAGGCCGGCGCCGGAGCTGGTGTTGATGATGCGCGCGTCCACCCTGTTGCCGGCCTTGGCCTGGTCGCGCCAGCGCTTGCCCAGGATGTTGGCGAGGCAGAAGTGACCCTTGAGGTGCACCCGCATCACCTCGTCCCAGTCTTCTTCCGACAGGCTGATGAACATGCGGTCGCGCAGGATGCCGGCGTTGTTCACCACCACATGCACCTCGCCGAAGGCCGCCACGGCGGCGTCGACGATGCGCTGGGCGCTGTCGATGCGGGTGATGTCGTCGCTGTTGGCGATGGCCTGGCCACCGGCGGCGGCGATCTCGGCCACCACCGCCTCGGCGGCGGCCTGGCGGATGTCATTGACCACCACGCTGGCGCCCTCGGCGGCAAAGGCCAGCGCATACGCGCGGCCAAGGCCACCACCGGCGCCGGTGATGATGACGGTGCGTCCCTCACAAATACCCATTCTCAGTCTCCAATTCAATTCTGTTCGAGGTGGTGCCGGCGGCGGGCGCCGCCGTACAGGCGTACGGCGAGCCTCGCAGTCGCGGGATCGGGCCGCGCAGTCGCCGAATGCGCCGCCTCAGAGTCGTTCGATGATCGTCACGTTGGCCTGCCCGCCGCCCTCGCACATGGTCTGCAGGCCGAAGCGGCCGCCGGTGCGCTCGAGGTGGTGGAGCATGCTGGTCATCAGGCGCGCGCCGGTGGCCCCCAGGGGGTGGCCCAGGGCAATGGCGCCGCCGTTGGGGTTGGTGCGGGCCGGATCAAAGCCGGTCTCCTTGAGCCAGGCCATGACCACCGAGGCGAAGGCCTCGTTGATCTCCACGCAGTCGATGTCCGACAGGCTCATGCCGGTCTTCTTCAGCGCGGCGCGGGTGGCCGGGATCGGCGCGGTGAGGTGCCAGATCGGGTCGTCGCCGAGCACGCCGAGGTGGTGGATGCGCGCCCGCGGGGTGAGGCCGTAGCGCTTGAGGGCGGCCTCCGACACCACCAGCAGCGCCGCCGAGGCGTCGCAGGTCTGGCTCGACACGGCGGCGGTGATGGACGGGTAGTCGGCGCCCACCGGCTCCAGGGAGGCCATCTTGTCGAGGGTGGTGGCGCGGGGGGTTTCGTCGCGGCTGACGCCTTCGAGGGGGGCGATCTCGCGCTCGAAGTGGCCGGCCTCGATGGCGGCCAGGGCGCGGCGGTGGCTCTCCAGGGCAAAGGCCTCCATGTCGGCGCGGCTGATGCCCCAGTGGTCGGCGATGCGCTGGGCGGCGTAGAACTGGTTGACCGGCTGGTTGCCGAAGCGCGCCTGCCAGCCCTTGCTGCCCGAGAACGGATCGGGGAAGCCCAGTGGCTGCCCGGCCAGCATGGCCGAGGAGATGGGGATCTGGGTCATGGTCTGCACGCCACCCACCGCCACCACGTCCTGGGTGCCGCTCATCACCGCCTGGGCGGCAAAATGCAGGGCCTGCTGGCTCGATCCGCACTGGCGGTCGACGGTGGTGCCGGGCACGTTGAGCGGCAGGCCGGCGGCCAGCCACGCGGTGCGGGCGATGTCGCCGGCCTGGGAGCCGATGGTGTCCACGCAGCCGAAGATCACGTCGTCGTAGTCTTCGGCGGGGATGGCGTTGCGCTCGACCAGGGTCTTCAGCACATGGGCGCCGAGATCGATGGCATGGACGTGGGACAGCCCGCCCTTGCGCTTGCCGGTGGGGCTGCGCAGGGCATCGACGATGTAAGCCTGGGTCATGGGTTCACCTCGAAAGTGTGGCCGGGGCCGATGGCGGCGCCTTCGGCGAGGATGGCCTCGGCCACCCGGGATTTGTGGAAGCCGCGGTCGCCCCACGACGCATCCAGCGCCCAGCTGCGCTTCATGAACATCTGCAGGTCCACTTCCCACGTGTAGCCCATGGCGCCATGCACCTGGATGCCGTGGCGGGCGGCCAGCCAGGCGGCTTCGCCGCAGGCCAGCTTGGCGTGGGAGGCGTGGATGGCCGCGGCCGGCGTGCCGTGGGCCAGGGCGTAGGCCGCGCGGTAGAGCACCGGCTTGGCGAACTCGATGCGGGTGGCCACGTCGGCCAGGTGGTGCTTGACCGCCTGGAAGCTGCCGATGGGCTTGCCGAACTGCTTGCGCTGGGCGGCGTAATCCACCGACAGGTCGAGCATGCGCTGGGCCAGGCCGAGGAGCTGGCCGGCCACCGACAGGGTGCCCCGGTTGAGGGCGTCGGCCCACAGGCGGCGCCCGGCGTCGCCGGCGGCAATGCGGGTGCCGGAGCTGGGCTCCCAGGCCAGGCCGGCGAGCCGGCGCGACAGGTCGATGCTGGGGTTGGCGGTGACATCCACCAGGGCGCGGGGCACCAGGTGCACCTCGTCGCCGTGGGGCAGCAGCAGCAGGTCGGCGGTGGCGGCGTCGGCCACCAGCGGGTTGACCGGGTGGCCGACGGCGATCCGCACGCTGCCGTCGGCAATCCGCCCAAGGAGGGCCTCGCGGTCGTGGCTGCCGGCGGGCAGCGCTTTGATCAGGCCGGCGGACACGTAGGCGGTGTCGGCCAGGGAGTCGGGGATGGCGTAGTAGCCGAGCTCCTGGCTCATCAGGGCCCAGGCCACGTCGTCCATGCCGAGGCCGCCGCAGTCCTCGGGCACCGACAGGGCGGTGAGGCCCTGCTCGGCGAGCTTGCCGCGCAGCTCGGGGGAGCGGCCGACGTCGGTCTCCCAGATCTCCCGCAGCATCTCGGGGGCGGCCTCGGTCATCAGGAAGCGGCTCATCGCCTCCCGGAAGGTGAGCTGGTCGTCGTTGAAAGTGAAGTCCATGGCAGGCCTCAGGATTTGGGCAGGCCGAGCATCCGCTCGGCGATGATGTTGCGCTGGATCTCGTTGGTGCCGGCGTAGATCGGCCCGGCCTGGGCGAACAGGAAGCCGTCCAGCCAGCCGGCGGCGTCGGCGCCGGCGTCGGGGGCGTCGGAGAGCAGCTCGCCGCGGGGGCCGAGGATGCGCATGGCGGTCTCGTGCATCTTCAGGTCGAGCTCGGACCACACGATCTTGTTGGTGCTGGCCTCGGCGCCGATCCGGGCGCCCTTCGCGAGGCGGCCCACCGTGTGATAGGCCGACAGGGCGTAGGCCTCGGCGCCCATCCAGGCCTCGCACACCGCGTCGCGGATCGACGGGTCGCGGTCGGCGCTGGCCCGGTTGGCCTGGTAGAGGCTGACCAGCTTGCGGGCGGTGGCCTGGAAGCGGGCCGGGGAACGCAGCAGCAGGCCGCGCTCGAAGCCGGCGGTGGCCATCGCCACGTGCCAGCCCTGCCCTTCCTCGCCGATGCGGTTGTCCACCGGCACCTTCACGTCGTCGAAGAAGATCTCGGCGAAGGCCTGCTTGCCGTTGAGGGCGATGATCGGGCGGATCGTCACGCCCGGCGTGTCGAGGGGCACCAGCAGGTAGGACAGGCCGTGGTGGCGGCTGGAGCCGGCCTCGCTGCGGAACAGGCCGAACAGCCAGTCGGCAAAGATGGCGCGGGTGGACCAGGTCTTCTGGCCATTCAGGACGTAATGGCTGCCGTCCTCCGACAGGGTGGCCTTGCTGGTGATGGCGGCCATGTCGGAGCCGGCGTTGGGCTCGGACCAGCCCTGGGCCCACATGTCGTCGCTGGCCGCCATGCGCGGCAGGAAGCGCTGCTTCTGGGCCTCGGTGCCGAACTCCATGAGGGTCGGGCCGAGCAGGAGCTGGCCGTTCTGGTTGACCCGCATCGGGGCGCCGGCGCCGTAGTACTCCTCTTCGAAGATCAGCCACTCGATGAGGTCGCAGCCGCGGCCGCCCAGCGCCTCGGGCCACATGACCATCGACAGGCGGTTCTCGAACAGGCGGCGCTCCCATTCCCGGTGCTGCTCGAAACCCTCGCGGGTGTCGTAGCTGGCCAGCGGCGCCTTGGGGAGGTTGGCGGCCAGCCAGCTCCGCACCTCGGCGCGGAAGGCTTGTTGTTTTGGGGTGTAGGCGAGATCCATGGCGGCCCTCAGAAGCTTGCGTCGCGCTTCTCGACGAAGGCGCGGCGGGTTTCGGCGGAATCGGGGCTGGTGTAGGCCTGCAGGGTGAAGCCCTGCTCCCAGCGGTACTTGTCTTCGAGGTTGCCGTCTTCGATGCCGTTGAGGGCTTCCTTGGCGATGCGGATCATTGCCGGGCTCTTGGCGGCGATCTTGCGGGCGATCTCGAGGGCCGCGTCGCGCAGCCCGGCCTTGGGCACGATGCGCTCGATGAAGCCGTAGCGCTCGGCGTCGCGGGCGCCGATCTTCTCGCCGGTGAAGAACAGGTAGCGCACCTTCTGCACCGGAAAGAGGCGCTGCAGGTGGGCGCCGCCGCCCATCGCGCCGCGGTCCACCTCGGGCAGGGCGAAGGTGGCGCACTCGGAGGCCACCACGATGTCGGCGGCCCCGGTGATGCCGATGCCGCCGCCCAGCACGAAGCCATGCACGGCCGCGATGACCGGCACCGGGTTGCGGTGCACCGCCTTGAAGGTGGCGTAGTTGCCGCCATTGACGGCCACGATGCGCTCGGGGTGGGCGTCCAGCTCCTTGATGTCCACACCGGCGCAGAAGCCGCGGCCCTCGGCGCGGATCACGATGACGCGCACCGCCGGGTTGGCGCCGAGGGCGTCGATGTGCCCGGCCAGGGCGAACCACTCCGCGCTGTCGAGCGCGTTGACCGGCGGTTTGTCGATGACGAGCTCGGCGATGCCGGCGTCGATGGAAATTCGGAAAGCCTGCGTCACGGGGCGGTCTCCAGGGGGCGTTGGGGTTGTCGGGGGGCGGTGTCGCAGCCGGCATCCAGGCGGTCGTACAGGGTGGCGAGGCAGGCTTCGGCCTCCGCGGCGATCTCCTCGATCACCTGGCGGGCGCTCTTCAGCTCGCCAATCGCCGCCGCCACCTGACCGCTCGGCAGGATGCCCTCGTCGGGGAAGCCCTCCACCATCGAGCGCTGCAGCAGCACCGGCTGGTTGGCGGACATCACCGTCTGGGACACGGCACCTGCATCCTCGCGGATCGCCCGGCGCAGCACATCCACCATATGGCCTAGGCTCATGCCGGTCTGCTGCTTCCACTGCCAGGCGCTCTTGAGGGCGATGCGCAGGCGGCCGAGGGGGCTGGCGGCCTCCAGGCGGCGGATGAAGGGGTTGTCGATCATGCGGTGGCGCATGCCGTCCACCGCCAGGGTGACGCGGATCTTCTGGGGGTCGTCCACCGCCACGTAGCGGGCCAGGGTAGCCGGCGGGGTGGGCGAGTCGGTGGTCATCATGAAGCGGGTGCCCATCGCGATGCCGGCCGCGCCGGCCGCCAGGGCGCCGGCCAGGCCGCGCCCGGTGGAGTAGCCGCCGGCGGCTATCACCGGCACCTTCACCGCGTCGAGCACCTGGGGCAGCAGGATGCTGGAGGGCACGCCGCCGGTGTGGCCGCCGCCCTCCCCGCCCTGGATGGTGATCATGTCGGCGCCCAGCTCGACGGCCTTGACCGCGTGCTTGACCGCCCCGACGGTGGGGATGCACAGCACGCCGGCTTCCTTGAAGCGGGCGATGGTCTTCTTGTCCGGCCCGCGCCCGTAGCTCACGGCGCGCAGGCGGTACTGGATGGCCAGGTCGACGCACTGGGCGGCGTTGTCCTGGAACATGTGGAAGTTGAGGCCGAAGTTGCTGCAACCGGTGGCGGCGATCACCCTCTTGATCTCGGCCTCCAGCTGGTCCGCCGCGATGGTGGCGCCGGCCAGGAAGCCGAAGCCGCCGGCCCGGGTGGTGGCGATCACCAGGTTGGCGTCGGCAACCCAGCCCATCGCGGTCTGGATGATGGGGTAGCGGCAGCCGAGGCGCTCGGTGAGGGGGGTGCGCAGCAGCGCGGAGATGTCGTGGGCGCTCACAGGAATCATTCCTCCCCGGCGCCGCGCTTGTTGGCGGCGGCCATGGCCTTGCCGTCGAAGCCGCCGAGGCGGTCGCCGGAAATCATTTCGTTGTGGGTGTGGGCGAAGTGGTGCCAGGCGAAGGTGGCGTCCATCGCGCTGCGCTTGCCCTGCAGGTCTTCCACGTGGTTGATGGCCTGCTTGGTGAGGGCCAGCCCCATGCGCGGCTGGGCGGCCACCTTGGCGGCCAGGGCGTAGGTGGCGGCCTCCAGCTCGGCGCGGGGCACGACCCGGTTCACCATGCCCATCTGCCAGGCCCGCTCGGCGCCCATGCGGTCGCCGGTCATCAGGAACTCCTTGGCGATGCGCGGGTTGAGCTCGTAGGGGTGGGCAAAGTATTCGACCCCCGGGATGCCCATGCGCACCACCGGGTCCTGGAAGAAGGCGTCGTCGCTGGCCACGATCAGGTCGCACACCCAGGCCAGCATCAGCCCGCCGGCCACGCAGGCGCCCTGCACCATGGCGATGGTGGGCTTGGGCAGCTCGCGCCAGCGCCGGCACATGTTGAGATACACCTCCTGCTCGCGGGCGTAGAGGTATTCGCCGCCGGGCTTGTTGGTGTGGTCCCACCACAGGTGCACCCGCTCGAAGGGCTTGTTGATGTCCCGGCCCGGGGTGCCGATGTCGTGCCCGGCCGAGAAGTGCCTGCCCTCGCCCCGCAGCACGATCACCTTCACCGCGTCGTCGTTCACCGCCTGGCGGAAGGCCGCGTCCAGGGCGTAGGTCATCTGGGAGTTCTGGGCGTTGTTGAAGTCCGGCCGGCTCATGGTGATGCTGGCGATGCCGTCGGCGACGGCGTATTTCACCGGCTGCTCGGTTTCGTAGCGGGCGGTGTCCTCCCGGGACACGAAGCCCTCGGCGCTGTGCGAGGCGTTCATGGATGTCTCCTGGTCGCGCCGGCCTCAGGCCGCCGGACGGATGCCCGGCGGGTTGCCCTTGAGCTGGGCGGCGCGCAGGTCATGGGGGTCGAGGCGGCGGATGATGTCGAGCTGGGCGGCGGTGGGGTGCGGCGTCTCGCCCAGGTCGTCGGCCTTCAGCAGCGGGAAGCCGGTCTTCTCCTGGACCTCCTCGAAGCTCACGCCGGGGTGCAGGCTGCGCACCCGCGGGCTGTTGCCCGGGCCCTGCCAGTCCATCACGCACAGGTCGGTGACGGCGACGCGGATGTCCATCAGATCGCGGCGCACGCCATCAATCCAGCGCTCCTGCTTGAAGCCGACGCCGGAGACCATGTCCACCTCGCCGGCCACGAACACGCGGGGGCTGTGGCTGGGCACGAAGAAGGAGTTGATGTGGTTGATGCTGTTGCCCGGCAGGCCGCGCACGCCCAGCATCGCGGCCTTGGGCTGGCGGTAGTCGCCGACGCACGAGAGGTTGGTCTGGGCCCAGCGGTCGATCTGGGTCGGGCCGACCATGGCGTGGCGGCGGCCGCCCCACACGCATTCAAACACCCGCTCGAAGGACATGTAGCCGCTGTACCTGGGCACGTAGTCGCCGCGGGGGCCGACGGGGATCGGCTCTTCAACCAGGAAGGCTTCGCTGTCGGTCATCAGCAGCTCGGGGCTGTGGGTCAGCTTGGCCAGGCCGGCGCCGAGGCGGGGGATGATGCCGAGCCCGGAGGCCAGCACTTCGCCGTTGTCGCGCCAGGCTTCGGAGGCCGCCACGATCAGCAGTTCGGCCAGGGTGAATTGGGGTTTGTCGCTCATCATCGTTCTCCTCAGAACACCGGCAGGGGCAGCCCGGCCATGCGCTCGATGCCGCCGTTGCGGCTCTGGTAGGCGGCTTCGCCGGCCAGCACGAATTCGTCCATGTAGGCCTGCCAGCCGCCGGGTTCGGCGGCGCTGGCCACGTAGCGCTTGAAGTGGCTCATGTCCCAGCCGTAGTCGGAGGGGCAGGAGGTGGGGTGGGCGCCGCAGGGGGCTTCCACCACGCCGCTCACCAGGTAGCGCTCGAAGGTGTTGAAGCGGGCCTGGGCGGCGTCCAGTTCGAGGCGCGCCTCGACCCGCTCGGCGGACACGTAGCAGGCGTCCGCCGCCCGCGCGAAGAGGTGGTCGAAGTAGGGGTCGGGGCCGGTGACCAGGGTGTTGCCGAGGCGGTCGGCGACGTTCACATGCAGGATCGCCGCGTCCAGCTTGAGGGCCGGCATCGCTAGCAAGGTCTCGCCGTCGGCGTAGGGCGACTGGATGGTCTTCAGCTCGGGGTTGAGGCGCACCACGTCGGTGGCCAGGCCGCAGCGGGTCGGCAGGAAGGGCAGGCGCATGCCGGCGGCGCGCAGGCCCCACTGGAACATGCCCTCGTCCAGCTCCATCAGCTCGAGGCCGCCGCTCTCGCGGATCTTGCGGTACCAGGGCTCCAGCGGGATGGCGTCGAGGGTGGCGAAGCCGAAGACCAGCTTCTTCACCTTGCCGGCGGCGCACAGCATGCCGACCTCGGGGCCGCCATAGGCCACCACGGTGAGGTCCTTGAGCTCGGAGCGGAGGATCTCGCGCACGATGGCCATGGGCTTGCGCCGGGGGCCCCAGCCCCCGAAGCCGATGCTCATGCCGTCGCGCAGGCGGGCGACGACATCCGCCGCCGTCATCTGTTTGTTCATGTCGGGTCCTTGCTTGGAAAAGGGTGCGAGGGGGCTCAGGCCTGTTGCTTCTGGCCGGCGCTGAAGTCGTGGCCCCAGATGCTGACGCGGGTGAATTCGAAGGGGCTGTGGCGCTCCCAGTCCACCTGCAGGCCGCCGCAGCCGAACTCCAGGTCGAAGCTGGACGGGGTCTTCATGTAGAAGGAGGTCATCCGGTCGTTGAGGTGCTGGCCGAGGGTGGCGGAGATCGGCACCTGGCGGGCCGTCATGCGGTCGTGGGCGCGGCCGACCTCGGTCATCGAGTCCACCTCCACCATCACATGCACGCAGCCGCTGGGCACCGGGTATTCGGCGATCGCCAGGCTGTGGTGGCGGGCGTTGTTGCAGTGGAGGAAATGGATGCGGATCGCCGGGCCGTTGGGGTCCGGGCGGAAGTTGAAGATGTCCGACAGGCCGAAACCCAGCACGTCGCGGAAGAAGGCCACCGAGGCGTCGAAGTTGGGCGACGGCAGCACCGTGTGGCCCATGCCCATGTCGCCGGTGACGAAGCGCGGCACACCCTGGGGGGAGACGAAGGGCTGGCAGTCGGACAGGTGCCCCCAGCCCAGCTCGTGGCGGTTGCCGGACGGATCGGTGACCAGGGCGATGGCCTGCATGCCGCGCTGGCGGCAGACCTCGGCGTCGGCCAGTTCAAAGCCCACGCCGGCCTTCTCCAGGGTGACCAGCGCGTCCTTGAAGGCTGCCTCGTTGGCCACCTCCCAGCCGGACGCGTAGTAGCGGGCCTGGGCGCCCTCGCGCACCAGGATGCGGAAGGGCCGCTCGTCCATCTTGACGTAGAGCCCGCCGCCCGGCGCCGGCGCGGTCATCATGCCGAGCACGTCCTCGGCATAGCGCTGCCATTGTTCGAGTTGCTCGATCTCGGTCACGAAATAGGCCAGGCCGCGGATATCGATCATGTCTGCTCCCCTAGGGTTCTCGGATGTGTGGAGAGCATTGTGCGAACTGGGCGCGCGGGCCTCATCGTCCGTTGAGACTAGCGGCGCCAGGCCACGGCCCGGCGGGCCGGGATCAGGACTCGGGGCGTTGGGGAAACGTCTTCAGGGGTGGGGAGTACAGGAGCGAGGGGAGACTCAGCGTCCCGCCGAGTTTCCGAGCTGGTGTTCCCGGAGCGGGGCCTGACAACGCATCACACCAATGGTATGGCATTCTCACTGCGTGCCCGGTGCCACACGAGATACGCCCTGTGCGCGTCGGTCAACCCGCGTAGCGTCATGCCTGACGCCAGGCCTACGCGCACTGAGGGGCACCTCGAATAACCCGAGGTTTTCAGTAAATCCCGCCGCGCAACGATGATCGCGATCGAATCTGGTTCAATTCCTTCGGCAAATCACCGCCTTCTACAGCGGTGCCGTCCCGTTTTGTCTCGAATCGCCTCGGGCAGCGGCGATTCGGCCCATTTCGGGCGTCAGAAGGCCTTGATTCCGGCCCTCTGGAAATAAACCAGCCGCTTCAGGTTGTAGCAGGCCGCCATCATCGTCAGCGCAAAGTTCGCCCGCGCCTGGCCGATGGTGCGCAGCAGCTTGCCGCCCATCTGGTCGATGGCCCCGAACACGTGCTCGACCCGCGCGCGCGTCTTGGCGATGCGCTTGTTGCGCCGCTGCTGGCAGTCAGACAGCGGCTTGTTGCGATGGCCCTTCCTCTGGATCTGGTTCCGGAAGCCGTTTTCCTTCAGCCAGGCTTCGCGCTCGGCAGACGGATAGCCCCGGTCGGCATAGACGTCCCGGCTGGTGTTGACGGTGTCGAACACGTCGTCGAAGTGCTGGCTGTCGTGGGTGCTCGCCGTGTCGGTCTCGATCTTGCGGATGAACTTGTATTTCTTGTCGACGTTGATCGAGAGCTTGTAGCCGAAGTGGCTCTTGCCGTGCTTCTTGGTCCAGGTGGCGTCAAGGTCCTTCTGGCGCCGCTTGGCGGGCTTCCAGCTAGCCGGCATCGCGTCTTGCTCGATGAGCGCCTTCTCGCCCCGGCTGGTATGCTGCTTGGGCGCCGGCACCAGGGTCGCGTCGATGATCTGCCCGCCCCGGGCGATGAAGCCTTTCTTGAGCAGCTGCGCCGAGACGCCGTCGAACAGCGCCTTCGCACCGGCTTCGCCGATGCGGTTCTCGAAGGTCCACACCGTGGTGCGATCAGGAATGTTCGTCGCATTCGCCAGCCCGCAGAAGCGCTTGTAGCTCATGCGGTCGAGCAGTTGATACTCCATCTGCTCGTCCGACAGGTTGTACAGCCGCTTCAGGACCAGGATGCGCACCATCGT
>NZ_JAYREK010000052.1:0-24849 GCF_041908905.1 Zoogloea sp. | reverse complement strand
TTCGAGACAAAACGGGACGGCACCGCTGTAGAAGGCGGTGATTTGCCGAAGGAATTGAACCAGATTCGATCGCGATCATCGTTGCGCGGCGGGATTTACTGAAAACCTCGGGTTATTCGAGGTGCCCGCCTGTCGCGGCCAAGGCGGGGAGCGGGAAGCTGGCGAAGAAGGGGGCGTGAGGAGGGCTACAGCCCCGGTTTCCTGTGCAGGTATTCGTCCAGCCGCTGGTAGCGCGTGTCGTGGCGTGCTTCCGGCCAGGCTTGGACGATGGATTTCAGGCACTCCGCTAGATCCTCGGGTAACTGCGAATGTTCGTCGATGATTGCCGAAAGTAGTTGAATGGCATCCTGGGGAAAGCGATCGCACAGACCCGATTTCCGAAGCAGGTGAATGATGATGAAAGGGTACCTCTGCGGAGCGAACCAATCCTGCAGTTCCTGGACAGCCGCCGGAAATTCACCTTGTGCGATTATGGCAAGGCGGGCGAGTTGTTCGGAGATCTCTTTGGAGGTCCGATCATGCGATTTCGGCCAGACGTCATGCCAGAAGGGTGCGATGCGATTTTTCCAGGACGCCTCCCGCTGCTCGCCGGAGGCGTCCTGGGCGCGGACCAAGGTGCTGACGGAGGCTTGGAGACCCGCCAGCGGCAAGCTGCTGAAGGCGTCGTATAGCTCCCTAGCTGTGAAAGTGTCTGCACGATCAAGAGCCGCGTAGGTCAGCAGGGCAGCGTACATTTCGGCTCGATCACCCAACTCGTCGTAGTGGTGGGCGGCTTCGAGGAAGCGGGCCTTGAATGCGACGAGCAGGGGGCGGTAGTGGCGGGGGGACCAAAGAAAGCCGCCCCATAGGGCACGGGCCTCTGCTGGGTTTGACCAGTTGAAGAGAGGCAGCAGATGTTGCTGAGTCCACGCGGGGGCTACCCGGAAGAGCGTGATCAGATGCAACGCCAGGATGCCTCGCCCGGCGCGATACGGATCCGAGGGGGTGGTACAGACTTGCGTCAGCAGGGGGCCGACGTCATCCGGCAAGCCGTCGTTGTCGCTGAGGGGGCGACGGAACCAGTAGTTGAGCAGGGCTTGGACGATACGCCCGATCGGGTGATTGATGATGAACGACTGGTCCGTATCGCCGACCGCTGGATACGGCTGTTCGAGGATGCGCCTGCAGAGGTCCAAAAATACGTCTTCCCGCTGTTCCAGAACCTGCGCAGCCGCCTCCAACCACAGGCTCAGATCGGGAGTGAGTTCGGCAAGCTCCTTGGCAGGCATGATCTCTACCAAGCGGGAGATCAGGCGCCATGAACGCGATATCAGTTTCCCATCCCGCCATTTCGACAATGCAATCCGCCAGCGCGTTGCGGGCCACAGACCCTCGTGGGCAAGGTCGCATAAGGAGGCACTAGAGACGAACATGCGTGCGCCGCAGACCTCGCTCCAATCATCCGTTTCGAAGAATCCTCTTCGTTCGTCGCACCTGAGCCACTCGACCAGCTCGCGACGCGTTCGCGGAGCATGGTCGACTTTCTGCAGGCTTTTGAACTCATCCCAGCCGCTACCCATTCCAGGTGGCGTGGCTTCGTTGTTGGTATCGGTTGCGAGTTGCCACGAGCGGTGTGATGCGGTGAGCGAGTTCAGGCGTGCCTGTGCTGTTTCGCCGATGGAGCACGATCTGGCCAAGGATGCCAGACGTTCCCAGATCAACCAGTCTGTGGCCGCGGCGATCCTCTCGGGATCGGCTTCAGAACGGAAAGCTACCTGTGGTGGGCCGCTCAGGATTGCGGCCTCAATCTGCTCGCGCTGCCCATCGGACAACGTGTTGCCCTTGTGCTCCAGCAAGAGCAGGGTTTCAGATTTTGTTTCTTCCGCCCACAAATATCGGCTCTGGTCTGCCAGTAGGCAATTGAGCCATTCGACAGGCAGATCGACCCCCTCGCGCGTAGCAGCGAACAGGCCAAGACGCTTGAAGATCGGAAAGGGCTCCGCAAACCAGCTGAGGGCGGTCTGCCGGGCACGCGGTGGGTCGTCTTTGAGGACGGCGAGCCAGGCGTCTCGCACTAGATCTACCAGGGTTCTCCACGCATTGAAGCGAAAAAACTGGCGTGGGGAGCAGACGGATGGAACGTGCCATAGCGAAGGGTCTTTGTGTTCATCGGCCTCGCCGAGTTCGTGCATCAGATCGAGGGCGTCACGCAGCAACTGCTGGAAATCGGTGGCTAGCGACGGAAGTGCTGCCTGCCAAGGGGCCGACCCTTCCAGATCAGGCAGAAATGAATGAACATCGGTGCCGGCGAGTTCGAGGGTCCAGGAGATCAATCGCCGCAGATCGTCGGGTTCGTCATGCTCCCGTTCATCAGCACCCCCCTCGAAGGGTCTGTTCAGGTTGAGCGTGGGGGTCAGCAAGGCACGCAGCTCCATCCGCACGGCAAAAGTCAGGCCGTCTCGCTGGAAACGCTGCTGCCACTGGTAAATACCGGGTTCCTGCCATTGCGTTTTGATCCGTCCGGACAGAAAAAGGCGCCAAAGCGTTCGCATCATCGGTCTGGGAACGGCCCTGGGGGCGGCAGCGCGGATACGCGCCAGCTCGTCGGTCTTGCCGTCTCTCTCCACTTTGGCTAGCTCGTCCAGTTTGTTTTCGATTGTCTGAATGAACTGGCTGTTCAGCTTGCCGCCCTGCTCGGCGAGCCACAGGAGCAACTGCGGGTCGTCCAGATGGCGCGTCAGCCAGCGTGCCATCTGATACATCACCTCGTCCCAGGAATAGGTGACCCCGATGCCCGTAACGAGCGTCATCCGAGGAGCCTTGCCATAGGGGCCAGGCCGGTCCAACAGGCTGAAGGTGAGCGTTGTGCTGGGCTCCGCACCGATTGGTACCTGGAAGCGGGGCAGGTCGGCGTGGTGATAACGATAGTCGGATAAGGTGTCAAGCCAGTCGAGCGACGGAACGGGCTCGAGCTCGGCGAATCGTTGGGCCGGCCGCCCGGATTTGTCTGACAGAGCCCAGAGCATCCGGCCGACGAAATCATATGTCGGTGTTGAGTCTTTTGGTGAGCGCTGGGCCAGTCGGCTCACGATGCGTTGTTTGCCTCGAACGCCATCCCGAAAGATGGAGGCCCAGATATGTAGCGTTTGATGGAGCTTGCGATGTGACTGAGCCTCGTCGTAAAGAATGGGTATTACATTTTTTGCTCGCCAGGCTCCCTCTTGAGTAGCGGCTTGATCTCCAGAATAGGGCGCAAATGCAAACACCTTCTGCCCCTTGTTGCTCAGAGCATGTGCTGCAGTCATGTAACGAAGCACGGGGTCGTCGATGCTATAGCCGACGAAGCAGAGAGTGAAATCACGAAAGAGCGTGGCCACGAATCGCGCCGCCCAGCCCTGTGTCAAGTAGGCTTGCCCAAAGTCACCATCTGAAAGGATGAGGCTATCTAATTCTTCACCAGACGGGGAGTCTGACAGCCGACCATGGAGATGCACGATGCCTTCCCAGTTGGGGCGATCCGGAGGTGTAAGGTAGGTCGTGAAGGGTGGAAGTCTGAAATGCTTTGCGGCGCGCTCGAAGAGCGAGTCGAAGTTGGTCGTTAGTAGCCGTAATCCATGAGTTTCATTTCGCCCGAGAATTAGGAGCGCCTGGTGTGTTGTGAGGGCGTGTCGTTTTGATAGGTCGGGCTTGAGAATGTCGGGTAGATGACGCCGTACATTTTTTCTACCACCCTGAATCCGTTGTTCGAGTAGCCCAATTACGCGGTCGAGTTGTTTTTCACCCGATATCCGCTTTTCGAGTAGATCAATCACGCAGTCGCGTTGTTTTTCATCCGGTATCAGCTGTTTGAGTGACTCAATCGCGTCTAGTTTTTTTCCACTCAAAAACTCGGATTCGAGACGGTTGGGATGCTCGCCTACACGGGTGTACAGGTCGGAGACCAAACCGTCGAATCCCGGCAACCCCGCTGGACGTGAAATCCCCGCGCCACAGAAGAAGACCACCCGCCCCTCTTCATGGGCCTGGAGGAGAGCGTCGGGAATGTCGGGGCCGTTCTGGACAAACTGCATTCAGGTTATCTCCGGGTTGCCGCCAGCGTGTACCCGGCTCGTGGCTATTGGATTGTGAACATCGCTGATGAGATGGCAGCCCCTGCTGGCGCGGCGCGTGCTGATTCCTCTTGACCGAAAATCTCCGCTTTGCCAGCCGGAAACCCGCCGCTAATAGTGATAGCGCAACTGGGCGATCTGCAGTTCTTCGCCCTCGACGCGATAGATCATGCGGTGCTCATCGTTGATCCGGCGCGACCAGAAGCCTGCGAGGGCGTGTTTCAGGGGTTCGGGTTTACCGATTCCGGAAAAGGGTTCCCGTTGTGTCTCGCGAATCAGCTTGTTGATGCGGTCCACCATTTTCCGGTCCTGCTGTTGCCAGTGCAGATAGTCTTCCCAGGCCAGCTCGGCGAATACCAGCTTCACTCTGCCAGCTCGCGTTCCATGCCCGTGCCGGCATTCAGTTGGGCGGTGGCGGCGAGGATTCGCCGGGCGTTTTCCGGGGTGCGCAGGAGATAGGCGGTTTCTTCGAGGGCCTTGTAGTCCTCGAGCGACAGCATCACGACCGATTGCTCGCCGTTGCGGGTGATGATCAGGGCCTCGTGGTCGTTGCACACCCGGTCCATCGTGCGGGCGAGGTTGGCTCTGGCGGTGGTGTAGGTGATGGCGTCCATGGAGGGTCTCCGCTTATGTACGGATAATTGTACGTGTTGTGTGCGCTGGTTGCCACCGCCCGTTGCCGTGCCCTACGGCAGCGCTGCCGCGATCTCCGCCGCCAGCGCATCCACCAGCCGCCCGTGGGCGCTGGCGAGGGCTTCGTAGGTGGGGGCGGTGATGGTTTCGGTGGCGCTGAAGCGGCGGCTGGCAATGTCGCGGCCGGCCTGGCGGAGGGTCCACACGGCTTCCAGCGTGACCCGCTCGAAGCCGTCGGCCTCGAAGCGCAGCACGTCGATCGGCACGCTCAGGGCGGGGTCGGCGAGGCTGCTCTGGGGCCACGCCACGCTGCGGGCGTAGGAGCTGCGGCGGGCCAGGTCGGTGGCGATGCGGCGGGCGATCTCGGTCTTGAGGGGCGCCGCCCAGCGGTGGTGCTCGGCGACGTCGGCGCGGCTGCCGTCGAGGTGCACGATGAGCAGGCGGTCGATGGTGGCCGGCACATTCACCGGGCCGACCACCAGCCCCACGCTGGTGCCGACCGGTGTGCTGGCCGGCGCCGGAGGCAGCGGGCCCAGGGTGTAGAACTGCAGCGGCGGGGTGCTGCTGCAGGCGCCGAGCAGGGCGGCCAGCACGAGGGCCGGCAGGGCGGGGAGCAGGCGTTTCATGGTTTTTCCTCCGGCTTGCCGCGCAGCAGGGCTTCGGGGTGGCGGTCGAGGGTGTCGGCGAGGTGGCGCAGGGCCTGGGCGGCGCGGCCGAGTTCCTGCAGGCTGGCGCGCAGGTCCTGCTGCAGCGGGGCGTCGCTGGCGACCAGCTTGCGGGTGTCGGCGATGGCGGCGCGGGCCTCGGCGAGGGTGCCGCGCACTTCGCCGTCGGCGAGGGTGTCGATGCGCTGGATCAGGGCTTCGGTTTCATCCACGCTGCGCTGCAGGCTGGCGAGCAGCTTGCGGGTGTCGGTGCCGATCTCCTCGATGGGCAGCTTGTCGAGGCGGGTGACGATGCGCATCAGGGTGGTCTGCAGCTCGTCGAGGCTGCCGCGCTGGGTGGGCAGCCGGGGCGGGCTGGCCTGCCAGTCGGGGCGGGCGGGGCCGGCGCCGGGGAAGAAGTCGAGGGCCACGTAGAGCTGGCCGGTGACCAGGTTGCCGTTGCGCAGCTGGGCGCGCAGGCCCTTGGCGACGAGCTGGTCCACCACCCGGCGGAAGGCCGCGTCGTCGGGGGGCGGCTGTCCGCCGCCCGGCGCGCGCAGGCGGCCGGGCTGCAGCGACACCTCGACCTGCATGCTGATGTCGGCCTTGCCCGGGTTGAGCTGGGGCTGGATCGCCACGACCTCGCCGATCGTGATGCCGCGGAAATCCACCGGCGCCCCCACCGACAGGCCGCGCACCGACTCGGCGAAGCGCAGCGTGTAGTGCTGGCGCTCGTCCAGCTGGCGGCGGATGGCCTCCTCGCGGGTGGGGAAGAGGCGGAAGGTCTGTTCGGCGGCGGCCGGCTCGTCGGGGCTGTCGGCGGGGGTCAGGAAGGCCAGCCCGCCGGCGAGGATGGCGGTGAGGGATTCGGTGTTCACCTGCACCCCGTCGGCGCCGAGCTTCACATCCACGCCGCCGGCGTTCCAGAAGCGGGTGTCGCGGGTCACGAAGCGGTCGTAGGGTGCCTTGATGAAGACGCGCACCTCGATCCGCTTGCCCTGTTCGCCCAGCCGGTAGCCGGTGACCTGGCCGGCCGGCATGCGCCGGAAATACACCGGGGTGCCGACCCCGATGGAGCCGAGGGTCTCGGCGTGCAGCACGAAGTAGCGGCCCGGCACGTCGAAGCCGACCACCGGCGCGTCGTCGAGGGCGGTGAAGTCGTGGCGCGTCTCGGTGGACTTGCCGGCGTCGAGGCCCACGTAGGTGCCGCTGAGCAGGGTGCCGAGACCCGACACTGCGCTGCCCGACACCCGCGCGCTGACCATCCAGAAGCGGGTGTCGTCCACCAGCAGGTGGTCGGCCGAGCGGGCCAGCCGGGCGCCGGCGATGACGTGGCTGCCGTCCTCGGAGAGGCTCACCGAGTCGATCTGGCCGACGTCCACGTCCTTGTACTTGATGCGGGTCTTGCCCGCCTCCAGCCCTTCGCCGGTCTTGAAGCGGATGGTGATGCTGGGCCCCTGCTGGTACCAGGTGTGGACGGCCAGGAACACGCCGATCAGCGCGGCCACGAGGGGGATGACCCACACCAGCGGGATGCGGAAGCGGCGCGGCGCGTCGACGCGGGCGGTGGGCAGGGGGGCGGGGGTGGGTTCAGTCATGGGGGGGTTCGGTGGGGGAGGCGTCGGCGATCGGATCCCAGATCAGGCGGGGGTCGAAGCTCATCGCGGCGAACATGGTCAGCACCACCACCGCCCCGAAGGCGACGGCCGCCGGGCCGGCCTGGATGGTGGCGAGGCCCTGGAACTGCACCAGCGCGACGAGCAGGGTGATGACGTAGATGTCGAGCATTGACCAGCGGCCGACGAACTCGACCAGCCGGTACAGCCGGGTGCGCTGCAGCGGCTGCCGGCGGGAGCGCCGCTGGGCCGACGCCGCCAGATACACCAGCGCGATGATCTTGAGCAGCGGCACCATCACGCTGGCGAAGAACACCACCGCCGCCAGCGGCCACGAGCCGGACTGCCACAGGAAGACCACCCCGCTCATGATCGTGTCCTGCTGGGTGCCGAGCAGCGAGGTGGTGGTCATGATCGGCAGCAGGTTGGCCGGCACGAAGAGGATCGCCGCAGCCAGCACCAGGGCCCAGGTGGTGGCCAGGCTGGCCGGCTTGCGCAGGTGCAGCGGGGCGTTGCAGCGCGGGCAGCGCAGGGTGTTGGCGTTGGCGGGCGGGCGGGACAGCTGGCCGCAGACGTGGCAGCTCAGCAGGCCGGCCTGGCGGGCGGTGAGGCCGGGGCTCATCGGGCCTGCTCCGGGTACTGCCACAGCAGGCGCGGGTCGAAGGCGCGGCCGGCCAGGGTGAGCACCACGATCAGCGCCGCCATGGCCCAGAAGGCGGTGCCGAGGATCACCGTGGCCAGGTGCGACAGCTTGACCAGCGACACCAGCATGCCGAGCAGGAAGACCTCGACCATGCCCCACGGCTGCACCGAGCGGACCAGCCGGAAGAAGGGCGCCAGCCGCGGCGAGGCGCGCCCGAGGCGCAGCGGCACCAGCACCGCCAGGATCATCAGCAGCTCGAGCACCGGAAACAGCAGGGCGGTGACCCCGACCAGCGCCGCCACCGCCTGCATGCCGTCCTGCCACAGGATCTGCAGCGCGCCGGCCAGGGTGACCTCGACCCGGCGGCCCTGCAGCTCGAGGCCGACCAGCGGGTAGAGGTTGGCGATGAGGTAGAGCACGGCCGCGGTGCAGGCCAGCGCCAGGCTGCGGTCGATGCTGTCCGGCGGGTTGCGGGCCAGCAGGGCGCCGCAGCGCGCGCAGCGGGCCGTCTCGCCGGGGGCGAGGGCGGGCTCGTGCTGGAGCAGGTCGCATTCGTGGCAGGCGATCAGGCCGGCCGGCAGGAGGGGGTGCGCATCAGGCGCCAGCATGGACAGGCCCGGGACGATGACGCCCCGATTCTGCGGCGCGCGGGGGCCGGGCCGCAAGGGGGCTGGGCCGGGAGGCGTTTCAGCGTCGGCGGATCAGGCCGAGGGCGGCCAGGCCGAGGCCGAGCAGGGCCAGGGTGACGGGTTCGGGCTCGGAGACGGCCGACGCGGTGTCGTCGAACTGCACTTCGTCCAGCAGGATCCGGCCGCCGCTGGCGGTGGCGGCGACCCGCAGGTAGCGGGCCTCGACGCCCAGCCCCGGCAGGGTCAGGAAACCGTGGGGCGCGGTGCTGTAGGGATCGGCGCCAGTGGCTGCGGGCGCGCCGAGGGACAGGATCTGCGACCAGGCGCTGCCATCGTCGCTGCTGAAGAGGGTGATCGCGGGGAGCCGCACCTCGCCGCTGGCGTCCTGGGTGCTGCCGACCCGCACGGTGTCGATCAGGCGGCGGGTGCCGAAGTCGAAATCCAGGTTCACCGTCCGGTCACCGGACCAGCCCACCCATTCCTGCCCGTTGTTGGCGGCCCAGCCGGCCCGGCCGAGCACGCCGTCGGTGAGCTTGGTGAAGGCCGGGTCGTCGAAGCATTGAACGCAATCGGTGGGCGCGTCGAAGGTGTAGGCGGCCGGGCTGACCGGCGCGGCGGACGCGCCGGCGGCCAGCAGGCCGGTGAGCAGGGCGGCCGGGGCCAGCCGCAGGAAGAGGGAGGTGCGCATGATCGGACGTTGCTTGCTGTTCAGGGACGCTGGCCGTGTTCTGATTTGTACGGCTCATTTTGGTGCCAAGCAATATCCAGACCATTTTTACAGGGGGTTGAATGCGCAGGGATTTTTATTTTTTAACAGTGATTTAAATCACGTCTTGTCAGATTTTTCGACACTGTTGGAATTGCCTTTCGGCGGACGCGGACCGGCCGCCGGCGGTGCGCTGTCCAGTTGCTCCACGCCGGGCAGCACCGTCAGGGGCAGGGCGATCGGCAGGCCGTCGCCCTTGCGGCGCAGCACCACGTGGTCGGGCAGCACGCGCTCGACGATGATGTCTTCGTTGTAGGGGGTGCCTTCCTGGACGAAGTGCGGGGGTTTGCCGACCTCGGCCAGGATCGCGATCCCCGGCGCCGTGCCCGAGGGCGGGATGACGCCCTGCAGCACCAGCCGCGACAGGGGGGCGAGGGGCAGGCCGTCCGGCGTGGCGGCCTGGGCCGTCGGCTTCGGGGCGGGGGGCGCGACCATCAGCAGGCCGGTTTCCTCGGCCAGCCACAGGGCGGCAACCGCCACCATGCCGATGATCACGACGAAGCGCTGGATGCGGTCGTAGTCGAAGCCTTGCATGGGAAATCTCCGTCGGGCTGACCGACGTTGATCTCGGTGCCCTGTTCTCCGTCATGGGTACAGGGCCCACCGTATCACCGATAGATACGTCTTCTGCGCGGCCTGGGGCGGTTTTTAACGCTGATTTACGGATTTAACGCGATTTACCCCCGGCGCCCCCGGCCACGAAGTCGAGTACGTCGCCCACGAAGCGTTCCCGCTCCCACAAGTGCGGGGCGTGGTCAACGCCCGGATAGGTGTGCAACAGGGCGTTGGGAATGCTGTCGCGCACGTAGCGGGCGGTGCCGTCCGAGTAGAAGTTGCTGGCGCCGCCATACACCAGCAGGGCCGGGATCGTGATGCCGGCCAGCACGTCCCGGTAGTCGGCGGCGGTCAGGCTGGCCCAGCAGTCGATCAGCGGCTGCGGGTCGAGGGCGCGCAGGCGCTCGCGGGCACTCTGGATGCCCCTGGCGTTTTCGAGGTAGGCGTCGCGGGCCCGCGGGTTGTGGCCGAAGGCGACCAGGCGCAGCACCGCTTCGGCGAAGTCCTGGTGCAGCTCGTCCATGAAGGCGGCGCTGCGTTCGGGGCCGAAGTCGCCGTAGATGCCGCCCTGCCAGCCCTCGCCGGTGACGAGGCGGGGCGACTGGTCGATGAAGACGAGGCGCGACAGGCGGCCTTCGCCGAAGTCCCGCAGGTACTGCCACAGGGTCAGCGCGCCCATCGAGTGGCCGACGACCACGGCCTGGTCGAGCCGGTAGTGGTCGAGCAGGTTCTGCAGGTCGCGGGCCATGCGCGCGGCGGTCGGCGCGTTGCCGCTGGCGAGGGGATGGCCGCCGTGGCCGCGGGCGTCCCAGCGGAAGACCCGGAAGCGCGCCGCGAAGGCCTCGATGAAGGGGTTCCAGTCGCGGTGGGTGGAGGTCCAGCCGTGGAGCAGCACCAGCGGCGGGCCGTCACCGTCGATCCGGAGGTGGATCTTTTCGCCGTCGTCGGCCAGGAAGTGGTCCATCGTGAGCCTCGTGGGATGGGTCAGCCGGCCAGTCCGGCGTCGCGGCGGTTGAACCAGCGCAGCACCGTGCCCCAGTCGTGGAGGTCGATGCGGGTCGCCTCGCCGCAGGCGAAGTCGAGGCCCAGCCAGTTTTCGGGGGGCAGGCCGAGCAGCGGGCCGGCGATGGCGCGCAGCGGCCCGCCGTGGGCGACCACCACCGCGGCGGCGGGGGCGTCGGCGCGCAGCTCGGCCAGGAAGGCGTGGGCGCGGGCGGCCATCTGGCGCGGCGACTCGCCCCCCGGCGGCGCGAAGTCGAGGGGGGCGTCGGCCCAGGCGTCGAGAGCGGGCTTGCCGATGTCGTCGAAGCTGCGCCCCTCCCACTCGCCGAAGTGGATCTCCTTGAGGCGGGGGTCGAGCCGCGGCGTGCCCAGTGCCTCGGCCAGCAGGCGGGCGCGGGCCAGCGGGCTGGCGTACAGCGTGAAGTCGGCGGGCAGCAGCGGGCGCAGGCGCCCGGCCACGTCGGTGGCCGGTTCGGCCAGGCCGAGGTCGGTCTGGCCGTAGCAGACCCCCGGCGCGACCTGCGGCCGGGGGTGGCGAATCAGGTAAAGCTCCATGCGGCGAGGATCCCGAAATAGATGGCCACTTCGGCCAGTTGCTGGGTGGCCCCCAGGCAGTCGCCGGTGTAGCCGCCGAGCCGGCGGGCGAAGGTGCGCAGGGCCCACAGGGTGACGGCGGCGGTGGCGACGAGGGCCGCCAGCGCTTCCCGGGGGTTCAGCAGCAGCAGCGGCAGCACGCCGAAGAGGGTCGCCAGGCCGAGCTCGGCGGTGGTGAGACGGCGGGCCACCGGGGCCGACTTGGAGCTGTCGTCGGCGCGGGCGTAGTCGAGCACGGCCATCAGGCTCACCGCGGCGAGGCGCGACAGGGGGTGGGCCACCAGCAGCGCGGCGACGAGGGGGTAGTCCTGCTCGGCGCCGAGGTCGGTGAGGGCGTGGTATTTGCCGAGCAGCAGCAGCATCAGGCTGATGGCGCCGAAGCTGCCGATGCGGGAGTCCTTCATGATCTCCAGCACCCGGGCCTTGGTCCAGCCGCCGCCCAGCCCGTCGCAGGTGTCGGCCCAGCCGTCCTCGTGGAAGGCGCCGGTGACGCGGATGGTGGCGGCCATCGACAGCACCACGGCGATGTCGATCGGCAGCACCTGCGCCGCCAGCCAGAACACCGCCGCCCCGGTCGCCCCGACCAGCCAGCCCACCAGGGGCAGGAAGCGGGCCGCGTGGCTCAGCTTTTCCGGTGCGAAGGCCACCCAGCCGGGCACCGGCAGGCGGGTGAAGTAGGCCAGGGCGATGAAGAACAGTTCGAGCTGGCGCATGGGCCGTTCAGACCTTGCCGGCGACGCCGGCCGATTCGAAGCTGGCCATCTCGTTGAGGAAGTTCACCGCCGCCTGGACCAGCGGGTAGGCCAGCGCGGCGCCGGTGCCTTCGCCCAGGCGCAGGTCGAGCTGCACCAGCGGCTCGACGCCCAGGCGGGCCAGCTGCACGATGTGGCCGGCCTCGTTGGAGCGGTGGGCGAACACGCAGTAGTCGAGGATCTCCGGCGCCAGCGCGTGGGCCACGATCAGCGCGCTGGTGACGATGAAGCCGTCGATCAGCAGCACCATCTTCGCCTCGGCGGCGCCCAGCATCGCGCCGGCCATCATGGCGATTTCGAAGCCGCCGTATTCGGCCAGTGCCGCGAGGGGGTCGGCGGGCCGGCCGCCGCGGGTGATGGCCTGGGCCAGCAGCGCGCGCTTGCGCTCCATGCCGGCCTCGTCGTGGCCGGTGCCGCGGCCGATCACGCCGTTGAGCTCGGTGCCGGTGAGGCAGTGGGTGAGCAGGGAGGCGGCGGCGGTGTTGCCGATGCCCATCTCGCCGAAGCCGACCACGCCGCAGCCGCGGGCGGCCAGGCCATGCGCCAGCTCGCGGCCGCGGGCGAGGGCGGCGTCGCGCTGGGCGGGGCTCATCGCGGGCGCTTCGAGGTAGTTGGCGGTGCCCGGCGCGATCTTGGCGTCCACCAGGCCCGGGCGCAGCCCGAAGTCGTGGGCCACGCCGGCGTCCACCACGGTGAGGCCCATGCCCATCTGGCGCGCGAAGACGTTGATCGCCGCGCCGCCAGCCAGGAAGTTCTCGACCATCTGCCAGGTCACGTCCTGGGGGTAGGCCGACACGCCGGCCTTCGCCGCGCCGTGGTCGCCCGCGAAGACCAGCATCTGCGGATTGCCCAGCGCCGGGCTGAGGCTCTGCTGGATCAGGCCGATCTGCAGCGCCAGCGCCTCGAGGCGGCCAAGGGCGCCGAGGGGCTTGGTCTTGGTGTCGATGCGCTGCTGGAGGGCGGCGGCGATGCCCTGGTCGGGGCGGGCGATGGCGTAGGTCATGGCGGCGGACGGCTTGGAGGGCAAAGGCGGGGATGGTAGCGCGGCGGAGCGTCAAACGTGAAACGCGACGCACCGCCCGGCCCCGCGGCGTTACCCAAAGGAAACGCCCGCCGGAGGGCGGCTCCGGCGGGCGTGCGGGGTGCAGCGGCGGGGCAGGGGTCAGATCACACCCTGGGCCAGCATCGCGTCGGCGACCTTCACGAAGCCGGCGATGTTGGCGCCATCGACGTAGCTGATGCTGCCGTCGGGGCGCTTGCCGTACTGCACGCAGGCGGCGTGGATGCCCTTCATGATCTCGAGCAGGCGGGCGTCGACTTCCTCGCGCGGCCACGCCATGCGCATGGCGTTCTGGCTCATTTCGAGGCCGGAGGTGGCGACGCCGCCGGCGTTGCTGGCCTTGCCCGGGGCGTACAGCACGCCGGCCGCCTCGAAGGCCTTGGCGGCCTCGATGGTGGAGGGCATGTTGGCGCCTTCGGCCACGCAGGTCACGCCGTTGTTGATCAGGGCGGCGGCGTCGGCGGCGTCGAGCTCGTTCTGGGTGGCGCAGGGCAGGGCGACGTCCACCTTCACGCCCCACGGCCGCTTGCCGGCCTCGAAGCGCGCGCCGGTACGGGCGGCGTAGTCGCTGACGCGGCCGTAGAGGTGGTTCTTGACCTCCATCAGGATGGCCAGCTTCTCGGGCGTGAAGCCCTCCTCGTCGATGACGGTGCCGCTGGAGTCGGACACGGTGACGACCTTCGCGCCCAGCGCCATCGCCTTCTCGACCGCGTACTGGGCCACGTTGCCCGAGCCCGACACGCTGACGCGCATGCCCTGGAAGGACATGCCGCGGGTCTTGAGCATCTCGTCGGCGAAATACACGGTGCCGTAGCCGGTGGCCTCGGGGCGGATCAGCGAGCCGCCGAAGCTGAGGCCCTTGCCGGTGAACACGCAGTCGGCGCGGTTGCTGAGTTTCTTGTACATGCCGGCCATGTAGCCGACTTCGCGGCCGCCCACGCCGATGTCGCCGGCCGGCACGTCGGTGTCGGCGCCCACGTGGCGGTACAGCTCGCTCACGAAGGCCTGGCAGAAGCGCATGACCTCGGCCGGGCTCTTGCCCTTCGGGTCGAAGTCGGAGCCGCCCTTGCCGCCGCCCATCGGCAGCGTGGTGAGGGCGTTCTTGAAGGTCTGCTCGAAGGCCAGGAACTTCAGCACCGACAGGTTGACCGACGGGTGGAAGCGGATGCCGCCCTTGTAGGGGCCGATGGCCATGCTGTGCTGGATGCGGTAGCCGCGGTTGACCTGCACCTGGCCGCGGTCATCCACCCATGCGACGCGGAACATCAGCACCCGCTCGGGCTCGACCAGGCGGTCGAGCAGGCCGTGCTCGGTGTAGCGGGGGTTCTTCTCGATGAAAGGCCACAGGCTTTCCACGACTTCGGTCACCGCCTGCAGGAATTCGGGCTGGCCGGGGTTGCGGTCAGAAACGTACTGGAGAAACTGCTGAGCCGAGGCGTATTTCATCGATTTCCCTCCGAAATGAAAACTGATTGCACCAAAAAGGTGATTATCTACCATTTTTGTGCACCAATTTGGTTCACTTTCCGGGCTCGGCTGATCGAAATCAAGAAAAAGGCGCTCAAATGCACCATGTTGGGGCGCTTTGAGGCCCATCAACCCTTCAGCTGGAGCGCCAGCCCGGCGGCCACGAAGCTGACCTGCCCGCAGCCGGCCGCGACGGCCTGGTTGAGCCGCCCCGCCTCGTCGCGGAACAGGCGGCCGAGGGGTGTTTCGGGCACCAGGCCGAGGCCGACCTCGTTGGCCACGAAGATCACCCGGCCGGGCAGCTCCGGGATCAGCGCGAGCAGGGCGGCCCGTTCGTGGGCGAAGGCCGGCAGCTGCGCGGCGTCGGCGCCGGGCGGCAGGGTCTCGGCGCCGTCCAGCAGGTTGGCGAGCCACAGGGTCAGGCAGTCGACGATCACGCAGCGTTCCGGCGCGGCTACCGCGGCGAGGGTCGCGGCGAGGCCGCGGGGGGCTTCGTGCACCGTCCAGCCGGCGGGCCGGTCGGCCTGGTGGCGGGTGATGCGGGCGCGCATCTCGTCGTCGAGCGCCTCGGCGGTGACGATCACATGCACGGCAAGGCCGCTGGCCGCGGCGAGCTGTTCGGCGTGGCGGCTCTTGCCCGAACGGGCGCCGCCGAGGATCAGATGGGTAGGCATGGCGAATGGCTGGAAAGTGGGGTCCGGGCCTGTTTCTGCAGCCCTTTTCCGGTTTGGGGGGGCTTTCAATGCTATCATCGACCCTCGCCCGGGCAGCCTAGTTGCCAGGGCGCGTGTTCCAGGTGCTCCAGGGGCCGACCGGCTCCGGAGTTAAACGGGAAACAGGTGCGCGCGCTTCCCCGCGAAGCCGCCAGTCCTGTGCTGCCCCCGCAACGGTAAGCAGGTGTTCGGCGCGTCATTCACGCCACTGGGCTTCGAGCCTGGGAAGGCGACGCGTTGCGAGAGGTCTGCCTTTGTCTCCCAAAGGCCCGCCTCAACCTGCAAGCCCGGATACCGGCCTCGGTCACACCAAGCGTAAGTGCCACGGGGTGGTGGCGACGCGCGGTCGCAGCCTGGCCCGGTCTTTCCTCTCCCCCTGCGCTTGCTCCAGCCATCAACCCGGTCTGGCGGGGACGCCACCGGGTCAGGGAGACCATAACAATGACCATCCGCCTTTCCGCCGCCGCGCTCGCGGTCGCCTCCGCCTGTCCGCTCGCCGCCCATGCCGCCGGCGCCACCTCGGCCCCCATCGTGCTCGCTGCCGCGCCGGCCGAACAGCCCACCGTCGTCATCACCGCAACCCGCCAGTCCCAGCGCTCCGACGAGCTGCTGGCCAGCGTCGACCAGCTCGACCGCGAGGAGATCGAGCGCGCCGGCCCCGGTACCGTGCTCGACCTGCTGGCCCGCCAGCCGGGCGTGCAGGTGAGCTCCAACGGCGGGCCCGGCAAGACCTCGTCCCTCTACCTGCGCGGCGCCAACGGCAACCACACGATCCTGCTGATCGACGGCGTGCGCGTCGGCTCGGTGACCAGCGGCCAGCCGTCGCTGGAGAGCATCCCCCTGTCGCAGATCGAGCGCATCGAGATCCTGCGCGGCCCGGCTTCGGCCATGTACGGTGCCGACGCGGTCGGTGGCGTGATCCAGATCTTCACCAGGAAGGGCGAAGGCCCGGCCCTCGTCGAGGCCTTCGGCGGCGTCGGCACCCTCGGCACCACCCAGCTCGGCGCCGGGGTGTCCGGTTCCACCGGGCCCTGGTCCTACTCCCTGCGGGCGGCCGAATACGAGACCGACGGCGTGTCGGCGCGCAAGGGGCCCTATCCGGCGCGCACGGTCCGCCACAACTACGACCCGGCCCTCGACGCCGACCGCGACGGCTTCCGCTCCCGCACCCTGGCCGGCCGCCTGGGCTACACGCTGGCCCCGGGCCACGAGCTCGGCCTCAACGTGATGCGCATCGACTCCCGCAACTGGTACGACGGCGGCGGCTACAACGCCCGCGGTGGCGCCGACGTGGGCAACGACGCGGTCACCGAGGTGGTCGCCGTCGAGAGCCGCAACCGTCTCGCCGCCAACTGGCAGAGCACCCTGCGCCTGGCCCAGTCGAAGGACGAATCCACCGGCTTCCGCAGCACCAGCCGCTACAACTCCAAGCAGGAGCAGCTCCTGTGGCAGAACGACATCAAGCTCGCCGTCGGCAGCCTGATGCTCGCCTACGAGCACCTCGAGCAGAGCGCCGACAGCACCACCACCTACACCGTCAAGTCGCGCGACATCTCGTCCTTCATGGCCGGCTGGAACGGCGCCATCGGCAATCACCTGCTGCAGGCCAACCTGCGCCACGACAGCAACTCCCAGTTCGGTGACAAGCTGACCCACGTGCTCGGCTACGGCTACCGGATCACCCCGCAGCTGCGCGCCAGCGCCACCGTCGGCACCTCCTTCAAGGCGCCGACCCTCAATGACCTGTATTACGTGGGCAGCGGCGGATATCACGGTGACCCGAGCCTGAAGCCCGAGGAGGGCCGCAACCGCGAGCTCGCGCTGCGCTACGATGCCGCCGGCACCCGCGCCTCGGTGGTGTATTTTGACAACAAGATCGACAACCTGATCCAGTGGAGCGGCTTGTTCCCCATCCAGACCGCCGAAGCCCGCATCAAGGGCTGGGAGTTCGCCTACGGTGCGCTGCTCGGCGCCTGGGAAGTCACCGCCAGCCTCGACCTGCTCGACCCGCGCAACGAGGCCACCGACAAGTTCCTCGCCCGCCGCGCCCGCGAGACCGCCCGGCTCGGCGTGACACGCAATTTCGGCGCCCTCACCGTGGGCAGCGAAGTGTTCGGCAGCGGCAAGCGCTTCGACGATGCCGCCAATGCGCGCAAGCTCGGCGGCTACGGGCTGGTGAACCTCTTCGCCCAGTACAAGCTCGACCGTAGCTGGCAGCTCGAAGCCCGCGCCAACAACGTGTTCGACAAGGACTACACGCTGGCCAACGGCTACAACACGCTGGGCGCCAACGTCTTCGTCGGCGTACGCTATCTGTCGCGCTAACCCCGAAGGAGCACGCATTGACCGAGCTGGGCAAGCCCGATCCGCTGTCGAGGTGCCAGCCATGAGCGCCGCGCCGCAGGCGGACCAGGCGCTGCCTGGCGTGCCTTCGCCTCACGGGGCGCCGCCGGCGGGCCTCGCCGCGGCGCGGGCCGCGCGCCGGCGGGCCCATCGCCGGGCCTGGCTGGTGATTGCCGGCCTCGCCGTCGCGGCGCTGGCCTCGTTTGCCTGGGCGCTGTCGGCCGGCGCCCTGCCGGTTCCGGCCGAGGCGCTGCTGGCCGCGCTCCTTGGCGACGGCGGCAGCATGGAGGCCGACATCGTGCGCACCCTGCGCCTGCCGCGGGCGGTGGCGGCCTTCGCCTGCGGCGGCCTGCTGGCCCTGGCCGGCGCGCTGATGCAGGTGCTGCTGCGCAACCCGCTGGCCGACCCCTACGTGCTGGGGATCTCCGGCGGCGCGGCGGTCGGCGCTCTGGGGGCGATCCTGGCCGGCCTCGGCGGCGGCTGGATCGACGCCTCGGCGGCCCTCGGCGCCCTCGGCGCGACCCTGCTGGTCTTCGGCCTCGCCCACGGCGACGGCTCGTGGACCCAGACCCGGCTCCTCCTCACCGGCGTCATCGTCGCCGCCGGCTGCGGCGCCGCGGTCGCCTTGATGCTCAGCCTGGCCCCCGAAGGGCGCGTCAGGGGCATGCTGTTCTGGTTGATGGGCGACGCCAGCAGCGCCACCCGGCCGTGGCCGGCGCTGGTGCTGCTGGGGCTGGGGCTCCTCGCGGTGCAGCCCTTCGCGCGGGAGCTCAACCTGCTCACCCGCGGCGAGGTCACCGCCCGCGCCCTCGGCGTGCGGGTCGGGCGCCTGCGCGGGCTGGTGTATGGCCTCGGCTCGCTGCTCACCGCGGTGGCGGTCACCACCATCGGCTCGGTGGGTTTCGTGGGGCTGATCGTGCCGCACCTGGTGCGCCTCGCCATCGGCAACGACCAGCGTCTGCTGCTGCCCGCCGCCACCCTGGCCGGCGGGGTACTGCTCACCGCGGCCGACACCGCTGCCCGCACCGTGGTCGCGCCGATCCAGCTGCCGGTGGGGGTGCTCACCGCGCTGATCGGCGTGCCGGTGTTCCTGTTCCTGCTGGCGAGGCATCCGCGATGAAGATGGACGCCCGCCCGCCGGTGCTCGGCGCCGACGCGCTGCAGGTCTGCGTTGCCGCCCGCGACGTGTGCCGCGGCCTCGACTTCACGCTGGAGCCCGCCGACACCCTGGTGATCCTCGGCCGCAACGGCGCCGGCAAGAGCACTCTGCTGCACACCCTGGCCGGCCTGCGGGAGCCCGCCAGCGGCCAGGTGCTGCTGTCGGGCCAGCCCTATGCGGCCTGGCCCCGTGGCCACGAGGCCTGCCTGCGCGGCCTGGTCGCCCAGAGCCAGCCCGATTTCTTCAGCGCCACGGTGCTCGAGACGGCCCTCGTCGGCCGCCACCCCTACCTCGGCCGCTGGGACTGGGAGACCCCCGACGACGAGGCCATCGCCATGGCCGCGCTGGAGCAGATGGGCCTCGCCGCGCTCGCCGGGCGCCAGGTGCCGACCCTCTCCGGCGGCGAGCGCCAGCGCCTCTCCATCGCCGCGCTGCTGGTGCAGCAACCGCGCCTGTACCTGCTCGACGAGCCCCTCGCCCACCTCGACCTGCACCACCAGATCCAGGTGCTGGAGCACTTCGCGACGCTGGCCGCCGGCGGCGCCGGGGTGGTGATGGTGCTCCACGACATCAACCTCGCCGCCCGCTACGCCAGCCACGTGCTGCTGCTCGACGGCGAGGGTGGCCACGCCTTCGGGCGGGCCGCCGAGATCCTGACCGCGCCGCGCCTCTCCGCCGCCTTCGGCCACCCGCTGCGGGCCGTGGCGGACGGCGACACGACCCTGTTCGTGCCCTGCTGACGGCCCGGCCCCGACCCTCAAAACGACAACAGAGAGAACCCCATGACCGATACCCCCGACCGCGACGCCCGCCACAAGGCCCGCATGGAACGCAAGAAGGCCGTCGTCGATGCGGCCATCGCCGCTGCCACCGACACGCGCGGCGTGCTGCTGGTGAACACCGGCAACGGCAAGGGCAAGTCCAGCGCCGCCTTCGGCGTGCTCGCCCGCGCCATCGGCCACGGCATGCGGGTCGGGGTCGTGCAGTTCGTGAAGGGCCGCTCCGACACCGGCGAGGAAGCCTTCTTCCGCCGCCAGCCTGAGGTCGAGTGGCACGTGATGGGCGACGGCTTCACCTGGGACACCCAGGACCGCAGCGCCGACATCGCCAGCGCCCGCGCCGGCTGGGAGCAGGCCAGGCGCTTCCTGGCCGACCCGGAGATCGGCCTGGTGGTGCTCGACGAGCTCAACATCGTGCTCAAGTACGGCTACCTCGACGTGGCCGAGGTCATCGCCGATCTGCAGGCCCGCCCGGCCATGCAGCACGTCATCATCACCGGCCGCGGCGCGCCCGAGGCGCTGGTCGAGGCGGCCGACACCGTCACCGACATGGGCGTCGTCAAGCACGCCTTCAAGGCCGGCATCGCCGCCCAGGCCGGCGTCGAGTTCTGACCGCCCGCGGGCCCGCTTGGGGCGTGCCGCGCCGGGCGGGATGTTGTTAAGCTGCGGCTTCCCGACCGCCCGCATTCCCGACGCAACCGCCGAGGCCCGCCATGCACCACATCGTCTCCCTCGAAGCCGGCGCGCTGATCGCCGATCTGCGCCCGCCGGCCTTCCCCCACCGCTGGACCAGCCACGACGCCACGGCCCAGGCGCAGGTGGGCGAACGCCTCGCCGACGCCACCATCGCCATCGTCAACAAGCGCAGCCTGACCGCCGACATCATCGCCGGCCTGCCGGCGCTGCAGATGGTTGCCGTCGCCGCCACCGGCTACAACAACATCGACCTCGACGCCTGCCGGGCGCGGGGCATCGTGGTCTCCAACGTGCGCGGCTACGCCCGCGAGACGGTGCCCGAGCATGTGTTTGCGCTGCTGCTGGCGCTCGCCCGGCAGATCGGGCCTTACCACCGCTCGGTGGCCGCCGGGCGCTGGCAGAAGAGCGAGCAGTTCTGCTATTTCGACTACCCGATCCGCGACCTGGCCGGCCGCACCCTGGGCATCCTCGGCAGCGGCACCCTCGGGCAGGGCGTCGCGCGGATCGCCGGGGCCTTCGGCATGACGGTGCTGCGCGGCGAGCACAAGGGCGCCGCCGCGGTGCGCGAGGGGTACGTGCCTTTCGAGCGGGTGATTGGCGAGGCCGACGTGATCAGCCTCCACTGCCCGCTCACCGCCGCGACGCGCCACCTCATCGGCGCCGTCGAGCTGGCCGCGATGAAACCCGGCGCGCTGCTCATCAACACCGCCCGCGGCGGGCTGGTGGACGAGCAGGCCCTCGCCGACGCCCTCCGCGCCGGGCGCATCGGCGGTGCCGGCTTCGACGTGCTGTCCGAAGAGCCGCCTCGCGACAACCCGTTGCTGGCCGCCGACCTGCTGGAGGCCGGCAACTTCATTCTCACGCCCCACGTCGCCTGGTCCAGCCGCGAGGCCATGCAGGCGCTGGCCGATCAGCTCATCGACAACATCGAAGCCTTCGTGGCCGGCGCGCCGCGCAACCGGGTGGCCTGAGCCTTACCGCTGGCCCCCGACCGGCACCAGCCGGATCTCGGCCCCGCCGTTGCGGATCAGCAGCCCGCGGCCGGCGCCCATGGTCACCTCGACCACCTCGGCGCCCTGGCCGAGCAGGGTGTGGATTGCCGCGCTGGTGCGGGCGGCGGCGTCGTTCAGGCAGGCCATCCGGGTGGACGCCGTGTGCGCCTGCAGGCGGCCGTCCTCGAGGCTGAAGCGGCCGCGGAGCCGGTTGCAGCCGTCCGAGCCGCCCAGGGTGCCGGCGGCAGCGTCGAAGTCGAGCTCCGGGTAGGGCACCGGGATCTCCTGGCCGGCCACGTAACGCACCGCCCAGCGTCCGTCGAGCCGCTTGGCGGGCGTGCCGTCGCCGGCGAGGTGGTTGAGCGGGCTGCAGGCCGCCAGCAGCGCGGCGGCGAGGGGCAGGACGGCGAGGGGGCGGCGGAGTTTCATGGGAGCCTTTCGGGGTGGGTGGCGGTCGGGTGAGCATCGTATGTCAGGTGTTTTGCGGCGTCACGGCCCATGCCCCTTTGGCGATCCGCCGTGACGCGGCAGAATGGCGGGCTTTAGTTGCGAGCGCCGCCATGATCGTCCGCCCCCGTCTGCACTGGTTTCGTCTGCTCTTCGTCTGGCGCGGCTCGGTGCTGCCCTACATCGCCAACCGGCTGCTGCTGGTGCTGGCCGTCTCGGTGCTGAGCGTGCTGGGGCGCGACTGGTGGCTCAGCGCCCACGCCGCCTCGGCCCTGTCGATCCCGCCCTTCACGCTGATGGGCATCGCGCTGGCGATCTTCCTGGGCTTCCGCAACACCGTCAGCTACGACCGCTACTGGGAGGCGCGCAAGCAATGGGGCGCGCTGCTGATCGGCGCCCGCTCGCTGACCCGCGAGGTGGCCAGCTTCGCGCCCGACGAACCCGATCTGCAGCGCCGGGCGGTGCGGATGCTGGCGGCCTTCGTGTTCGCCCTCAAGCACCAGCTGCGTGGCACCGATCCGCAGGCCGATCTGGCCTGCCGCCTCGATCCCGCGGTGCTCGAGCGGGTGCGCGGGGCCCGCTTCGTCCCGTCGGCCCTGCTGCTGTGCCTGGCGCGGGAGTTTGCCGCCGCCCGGCGGGCCGGCAGCCTCACCGACCTGCAGCTGCAGGCCACCGACGCCAACCTCAACCTGCTCACCGAAGCCTCCGGCGCCTGCGAGCGCATCGCCAACACCCCGATCCCCTTCACTTACCAGGTCCTGATGAACCGCACCGTGATGGTCTACAGCCTGCTGCTGCCGATCGGCCTTGCCCCCAGCATCGGCTGGCTGACCGTTCTGGTCGGCCCCTTCATCGCCTACACCTTCCTGGCCCTCGATGTCATCGGCGAGCAGATCGAGGAGCCCTTCGGCAGGGAGCCCAACGACCTCGCCCTCGGTGCCATGTGCCATGCCATCGAGCTGTCGATCTGCGAACTGGTGGGCGAGCAGCCCCTCAGCGGTCCGCCCGAGGTGATGGATTACGTGATGGATTGAGCGCGCGCGGGAGTCCGGTCAGGGCGCTGGCCGGACGGCGAAGGTGCTTGCGTTGGTGATGCGGGGCTCGGGCGTGGGATGCGGCGGTACAGGCGCGGGCGTGCGCCATCGTTCCTGCAAAAGACCGCGTGTTCGACGGAGGGCGAAGCCGAAAAATACGGAGAAACGCTGAAGACTGCGGGGGGCGAAGAAACTGCAGAGGACCTGCGGGGATCTGGAGCGGCAGAAGAGTCTCGAACTCTCGACCTCAACCTTGGCAAGGTTGCGCTCTACCAACTGAGCTACTGCCGCTTCAAGGTGTTGCCTGGTGCTGCTTGATGTTGGCGGAGTGGACGGGACACTCCCGGACTCCATCAAAACCTATTGATTTTCCTAAGAAAATTCTTTGGCGACGTTACAAGTGTTCCGGAAAAAACGGTACCCCTTGTTGTGACACCTGTCATTGTAGCCGGATCGTTGGTGCTTGCGTACAGCTTTCCCCGTCTTCTTGATCGCCTTGGCTGTCGCCGGTCCCCGGACCTCACTACTTGAGAAACGGGCGAGCCGTTCAGCCTCACGGCAATCAATCGCAAGGAAGAAAAATTGGCCTGCTTTGTTTGTGGGACTGGCACAGTCACATAAACAAAGTAGGTGCTCCCGGCAGGGAAATATCGCAGACGGATCACGCAGTGAAGTCAAAGCCGCTTCGTCGGCTTCCGGGTTACAGGCCCCTGCCAGGACTTCCGGTAGGACCGGCGCTTATGAAATGAAACAACGTGGAATGTAATAAGCATAGTCGGTCACTATGAGAGGGAGGAATATTGACTCTGCAATAAAAAACGCTAGGATAAATACATAATAACAAGAAGAAAATAATGTCCTATCAGTTTATCCATTTCGATTCATATGCCCGCGAGGGATCAAAGCAAAGCAAAACAGTCACCAAGAAAAACGGTGACAAAATAACCACCACAAAACAGGTAAAAAGCATTCGCCAAATTCTGGAAGAGCAGGCGAGAATCGAGGCGGCTTGCCCACATATTGATCAACCTCGTCGCCCCGGATTGCTTTATGGTGTTCCACCGATGGAGGTTCTTCCAATGGTGGAAGAGTGGGCAGAAAATGCCAAAGATGCCCAAGGCAGAAGATTAAGAAAAGACGGTCTGTGTGCTCTGGTTGGGGTGGCTTCTCTTCCTCGTGAAATGGAAGACGATTTCCCACAGTTTGCGGAGGACACTCTCGCTTGGTTAAAAGAAAAATATGGAGATCGCCTTAAATCAGTCATCGTTCACGATGATGAAGCCCACCCGCATTTGCATTTTACGGTCGTCCCTCGCATTGGCGAACGATTTGACGATATTCATGATGGATACAAGGCGAGCAAGCAAGTTAAACAAGAAGGCAAGAAAAAAGGGGAGCAAAATCTTGCCTATATTGAAGCAATGAGAGCCGTACAGGACGATTTTAGTAACAGGGTCGCCATGTCCCACGGCTTGACCCGAATTGGTCCGGGTCGTCGCCGTTTAACTCGTGCCCAGTGGAAGGCAGAAAAGGCACAGGCTCGCTTTTTTTCCAATGCCAAGGCTGTCGCCAAGGTCGCCAGCAAACAGGGCTATAAAGACGGCATTCATAAAGCAGAGGAAAAGGCCAAAACAATCATTCAGGAAGCACAGGAACAAGCCAAGGGACTTGGCTCCAAGATTGGGGGCTGGCTTGCGGGTTTGGCGGGTGCTTGGCACAAACCAACAGCCGAAGTATTGGCAGAGGTAGAAAAGGCGAAGAAGGAATCCGACAAGGAAAAAAAGAAGGCTGAAACCTATGCCCAAAAAGCCAAGGAATGGGCTGATCAGCGAGTGGCTACCGTGGGCAACCAAATCACCGTACAAAAAGAAAAAACCAAGGAATTGGAAAGGGATTTGGAAAAGGAACAGGAAAAATCCAAGGGATTGGGTGAGGTTGTTGCTTGGTATGAGAAAAAATTCGGGATAGCTCCCGGCAATTTCAACAAACTAAAGAAATAGGGAATTTCTCGCCGTTTCCATTTTTGTTTTATTTCACAAAACCTCTACGAGATTCTTCTTTGCTTGGGCACTATTTATCCATTTGTGCTTTATGTACTCTTTATTTTTGTTGTACAAAGACTTTGCCTTCACCGTGCCCCCCCGCGTCAGAATAGTTGCCACCTCGATAGAATCCTGAATTCGGGGGCGATGATGAGAGAACGACTTGGCGCGATACGGACAAGACTTCAAAGACAG
>NZ_JAYREK010000051.1:0-24922 GCF_041908905.1 Zoogloea sp. | reverse complement strand
GGTCTTCTGCCGGCCCGGTGACGCTCAATCCAGAGCGGGAATCCGTCGTCGCCATGGCAATCGGCAACACGAATAGACAGCCTTTGGCTGCATGACTCAGGTGGCAACTATCTTGACGCGCGCCGGTGCCATCACACGGTTCCGGCAAAGTCTTACCCTACCGAATTATTAAAATAATTCTGGGTTGGACTTTACCGGGTACTTAACCGCGTGATAGCTACCACATAGCACCGGATGGAAAATAAGTAACCATTTCCATTTAGCAAGTTCGTTCCGTTACTGGAACAGTTGGAGGGTCTTGCCTTGTCTTCCCTGTGGCTATCCAACTTTACCATTCTAGCCTACTTATTAATTTGACTACCTGCCACTCAATGCCTTTTCCAGTTGCTAGACTGCTATTAAATCAACCTAGTTATTTTTACCTGTGCCTGTTTTGCGACCATTTGCCTGACAATTTCCGAACCGAGAGATTTAACCGACGCATAAAAAATTGCCTTACCACACAGCAAGACAATCTAATTTAATTCGGTGTATTGACAATTTTCAAAAATCAAATATGATTAGTTTGCTATGGTGGTTTACTTATATTGAAAATTTTTTGATTGTCAATAGGCAAGCCAGTTAGAAAACGGGTGGTGCCGATCTAATAGTAAAAAGCCAGTCAATTGACTGGCTTTTTACTTGGCTGATATCAGAACCAGCTTTTCAACCACTTTCCAACAGTGGATATAATTTTTGGCGCAGACGCGATAATAACGTCAACGACCTTATCCTTAACTGTATCCCAAGCCTCTCCCGCCATTTCTTTAACGGAATCCCAGATTCCCTTTTCAGCGCCTTTTCTTGCCTCGCTGCTTACGTTTTCTTCCTTTGCCTCTCTTGTGAACGAGTACTTTTTTTCGTTCGGAAGCACCTCCACCACAAGATCAACCAAGGACTTCAGATTATGGGATTTGCCTTTTTTCGATACGGCAATAGAAATGATATTTTTTGTGGAGACCCCAAATCTTTTTGAAACATCATTCTCTTTTATTGCGATATTTCCCAACTGACTGCCTCCGGGCTTGTATTCTTGATGATCCCAATCTTCGAGATCATTTGTTTTGTCAGTTTGTGTGATAACAAAGATTACCGGAGTCGTCTTCTCTTGATTAAAGACTTCTGCATAAGCATCGAGCCCAGAAGCATAGTTTCGGTCATCGGCTTTGATTGCCCATAGAACCAAATCCAACTCAGGAACAAGACTCTTATAGAGTGCCGTATATTCAGCCTGATGGGTCGGGTCTTCACCAATTCCCGGAACATCCAAAAGGATTATTCCACCTTTTCCACCATCACTGCCAATAAGAATTTCCTGGGGCTTCCTCGTGCAAGCCTCAACATCGCTAATCTTAGCAACATCCCTTCCAAACAAAGCATTGCAAAGACTAGATTTTCCAACACCGGAATTCCCAAACACACCGACTTTTGGAGTATAGGATCTGATTTTATTAATTTTCTCGCTAATATCTTGAATTAGCTGCTCTTGGTTTTGTGCGGTAGTCGTCAAAGTTTTCTCCGTTCTTTTCGTTTCAGTTTTTTGATCTCGCCTTGATTGCCAATTTATGAGCCTCTTGCTTGGCTTTCTTGGCACAAAGATTTGACAGAATTTCGGCGAACTGTCCTTGGCTGTATTTCATTGCCTTGAAGTCAAGTCCCGGATATTCCAACTTGCTGGCGACATTATCCAGCAAATATTGCAGATTGTGGGGGTTGGAGTATGCTGTTGAGTTGATCGTATCGTGCTCGTGTCCCACGAACTGACAACGGCTTTCCTCTGGCACCCCGTTTTGTTTCAATCGGTCATTGGAGGTCGACCGGAAAGAGTGGAAAACCTTCTGCTTGTCTTTAATGCCGATCTTGTCCAGATACTTCCCCCATCGCTCGCTCGGTGTTGCTCCATAGGAGCCAAAGGTGTCCGGGGTAAGGTAGGGAAAAAGTTTCTTCCCGTGTGCCTTGGTGTCGTTCACATACTCCAAGAATCCACATTCAAGGAGGGTCGGGTGGATTGGGATCAGACGAGTAGCCGCCAAAGTCTTGAGGGACTTATCTCCCTCGCTGTTGATTGAAATCGCCCAAATGCTGTCATGCTGTTGAATGTCGGCAATGTCCAGTTGCGCCAATTCCGAAATTCGCCCACCTGTGAAAAGTCCCAACATAGGGAGCCAAAAATCGGCAGGTCGCTCAGCTTGGCTCAAAAGTTGGGGCTGAAAAATCAACTTGAGTTCGTCGTCCGTGAACGGCTTGTACCCTTTGGTGACTGCTGCTTTTTTTGCATCAGCTTTTGAAAAAATTTTGTGCCCACGGCTTGGCAATTCCTGCCCATCAGGAAGCACCCCAATGGTTTTGGCGAGTTCAAAAAGCCCATTGAGTGCAGGCAGGTATTTTCTGGAGATGGTTCGCTCTCCTATGCCGTTGCTCAGGAGGTCGTCAATGAAGTCGGCGACATCAGTGCGGGTAATGCTGTGGACAGGAATGTGCTTTTTCTTCTTGCGGGTTTCCAGCCACTCCACAAACTTCCGATGATAGTTGCCGTACTCGTACAGGGCTTTGGGTGACAGCTTGTTCTTTTTGCGAGTGGCAAACCTCGGCACCATTTCCTGAATGGTGGCTCCCCCTTCTTCCTTCTGGCTTGCTGGTGGTGCTGGCTGTGGCTCTGGTGTTACCCGTTGGGGATTGGGTCCAGCAATCAGTTTTGCCAGTGCTTCCGGGGACAGGTTGAGAGTCTGGAGAATGTGAACGGCTCGGCTGGCATCGTCGTCGCTGTTGATGTTCCGAAGAACGAAGCCCCCCGGCATTTCAATGTCCAGCTTGCGAGTGTCAGGCTCGGTAGATGGGGTGAACAGGTTGTTCACTTCCGACAGGGGAAGCCCGGCAAGTTCAGCCAGTTGCTCACGGTCTACACGGTGCAACAGGTTCAGCAGGAAGTCACCATCAGGGGCGTGTCCTGCAATGCTCTCTGCCGTGCTGAGGTAGTCCGTTGCCATTGTCCTTTGTTGCTCCTGATTGCGAACCGCCATTATCCCAGATAGGCACAGGGCTTTGAAGCGGGCTTCCTGTGGGTTCTTGGTTCGCAAGGAGATCCGCTTCTCCTTGGTGGAGGCACCCAGTCGGAAGGTCAGACGGAAGTAAAAAACACCGTGGCGAGACTTGGCGAGGTGTGAAGGTAGCTTCAAGGCTGGTGATCCCCAAAAAATGGGACACCGTCTTGGGACACCTGTAGCGAGACACAAAAGAAAAAACCCGTTGAAAATCAACGGGTTTTTAAATATTGGCGGAGTGGACGGGACTCGAACCCGCGACCCCCGGCGTGACAGGCCGGTATTCTAACCAACTGAACTACCACTCCACTTCTTTTGCCAGCCTTGCCGGTGCGCCACCCGGGCGGGTGTCGACCTGCAATGCCTTGGTGCCCAGGAGAGGACTCGAACCTCCACGGAGTTACCCGCTAGTACCTGAAACTAGTGCGTCTACCAATTCCGCCACCTGGGCATGGTGCAGAAAGAGGCGGCATTCTAAAAGGGTTTCCAAGGAAACGCCAGCTTTTTTTGCATCGGCCGTGGCCATGTCCCGGGATGCCCTTGTGGGGCTTCTTGCCGTCCCCGTGACATCCTGCGCAAAGATGCAGGTGGGTTTCTGGCAATTTTGCCTTCAGAAGGGTTTGACGCGGCCGTTACATCAAAAAGCAACAAATGAAACATAAGAAACATCAGGCTGCATGGTCCGGGCGCAGTGGTTCGCGGTAGCGGCGGCGGGGCCGATGTTCCGGTTGGATTGATTCGCTGCGCAAGGTCGGGCCTCCCGTGCCCGCGCCGGGCTCGCGGCATAAGGATTGAGATGTTCTTCCAAAAAGAAAAGCGCATGGCGGCACTCCAAGCCGAAAATATCGTGCTCAACAATCAGCGGTCTTCCTTCGAGGCCGAGCTTGCCGAACTCAAGAATCAGCTCTCCGAGCAAAAGGCGCTGGCGGAGGCCAGGGACCGCGAGTGTGAGGTCCTCAGGGCCACCCTGCGCAACCTGGCCATGTTCAGCTCCACCCTGGCGGGCTCCCAGCAGAGCCTCGCCACCATGGCCACCCGGCTCCGCGAGGAAAAGGCCCGCGCCCTCGAGGCGGCCCACGTCTCGATGAGCAGCGGCCAGACCACCACCGAGATCGCCACCAGCCTGCATCTGCTGGCCGAGAACTCGGTGCGCACCGCCAAGGAGGTGGACGGCCTCGCCCAGCAGGCCAGCGAGATCAGTGCCATCGTCCAGCTCATCCACGAGATCGCCGACCAGACCAACCTGCTCGCCCTCAATGCGGCCATCGAGGCGGCGCGGGCCGGTGAGGCCGGGCGCGGCTTCGCCGTGGTGGCCGACGAGGTGCGCAAGCTTGCCGAGCGCACCGCCAAGGCCACCAAGGACATCGAAGGCCTGGTGCTGGGCATCCGCACCAACTCGATCTCGGCCAAGGGGGCGATGGAGGTGCTGGCCCGCACCGCCGAAGACTTCAGCGCCCGTGGCGCCAAGGCCACCGAAGACATGGGCAACCTGATGGAACTCTCCCACCAGATGGAAGAGGTCATTGCCAACAGCGCCATCAAGAGCTTCGTCGAAGTCGCCAAGGTGGACCACCTGGTGTTCAAGTTCCGCATCTACCTGGGCCTGTTCGGCCTGCAGGAGGTGGATGTTCACGAAGTGCCCCACCACACCGACTGCCGCCTCGGCAAGTGGTACTACGAAGGGGAGGGCAAGGAGAGCTTCAGCCGCCTGCCCGCCTATCGGGAGCTCGACGGCCCCCACGCCGAGGTGCACGACATGGGCATCGCCGCCCTCGAGGCCCACGGCCGCGGCGACATGACCGCGATGCTCCGGAACGTCGAGGCCATGGAGCAGGCCAGCCTGCGGGTCATCGCCAAGCTCGACCAGATGGCCGCCTCGGTTGCCTGAGCACGGCCCCATGCGTCTCGCCGGGCTGCTGCCCATCCTGTTCTGCGGCCATTGCCTCGCCGATGGCTGCGACAGGCTGGCGCCGCCTTCGGTGACGCTGGCGCTGTACGAAGAGCCGATCAGCCTCGACACCCGCACCAGCTTCCGTACCCTCACCCTCCTCGGCCCCCCACAGGCGCGCCCCGGCAAGCAGGTGCTGGGGCTGACCCGCGGCACCGCCACGGTGCGCTTCGAGACGCAGGTGTCGTCGTACATCGACGCCAGCGGCCGCTGGGAGTGCGCCAGCCCGCAGATCACCGTGCGCTACGGCTTCAGCCCGATGACGGTGTATGTGGCGCGGGAATTCCCCCCCGGCAGCTGCGCCTACCGCGAGATCCACGCACACGAGATGCGCCACGTGCGGGCTTACCAGGACCACCTGAAGGCCATCGAGAAGCCCATCGCCGATGCCCTGCAGGCCCGCTTCGCCGGCACCGCCCCCTGGCGCGGCCCGAAGGGCGAGGCCAACGCCCGCCTGCAGCAGGAGCTCCAGGAGCGCTGGGTGCCCTACGTCAAGCGCGAGATCAACAAGGTCGACGCCGCCCAGGCCCTCATCGACACCCCCGAGGAGTACGCCCGGGTGGCCGAAAGCTGCAACGGAGAGGTCCGCCGCCTCACGCGGTGAAAAAAAGTCCCCCGATTGCTGCGCGAGGGGTCAACAAATCCGCGTTCGTGCCGCAAAGGAGGGGGCGCCGCCTCTTGAGCGCGTCCGGTTCCGCATCTGGCGGAGCCGACGCCGAGGGACCACGATCATGTTCGCAAAAAACAACCCACCCACCCTGTCGGCCTACATCTGGATCATCTTCAGTGCCGCCCTGCTGGCGCTGGTCGCCACCGCACTGACCGGGCTGCGCATGCTCGACGAGCACGACAAGGCCTCGGCCCGCATGCACGACCGCTGGATCGCCACCTTCGGCCTGATCAACCACGTCTCCGCCGGGCTGATGGACAACCGCAACGAGCTGACGCTGCTGCTCCAGCACCGGTTCGGGATGCGCGTTGCCGGCGAGCACGACGAAGAGAGCCACATCCGGAAGATCCGCCTCAACATCGCCCGGGTCAATACCGAATGGCAGGCCTTCAGCGCCGAGATCGTCGCCGTCGCCGAGATCGGTCCCCCGGCCCGTGAATTCGAGCAGCGCCGCAAGGCCTGGCTCGAACACCTCACGCGGATCATCGAGGCCGCCGAGACCCACCAGCTCACCCCGGCCATGGCCCTCGAGGACGCCTACGACGGCCAGGCCCGCTACCTGGCGGCCCTCAACGCGCTGGGGGGCGTCCATGCCGCGATCGTCCAGCTCGCCCGCGACGAAAACGCGGCGTCCCGGCAGAACTACCTGCAGACGCGCGATCAGGTCATCGCGATGCGCGTGCTGGCGGTGCTGGTGCTCGGCATCCTGGTCGTGCAGACCGTCCGGCGCCTGCGGAAGGGCATCATCTGCGTGGTCGGGTTCGCCAACGCCGCGGCCTCCGGAAACCTCGACCAGCCGCTGCCGGCGGGGGCGGAGTCGCGGCCGCGGGAGCTCAACCAGATCCTCGAGCAGATCGCCCGGATGCGGGACGCCCTGCGTGACCACATCCGGGCCGCCCAGCAGCGCGCCGCCCGCAGCAAGGCGATCCTGCGCACCATGCGCGACGGCGTGGTGCAGGTGGACGCCACGGGCACCATCATCAACGTCAATGACGCGCTGTCCGAGATCTTCGGCTACGAGGAGGACGAACTCGTCGGCAAGCCCATCTGCATCCTGCTGCCGGGCGAGTCGCGCTCCGGCCACCCGATCCCGATCGAGATGTACCGGCGCGTCGAGCTGCTCGGCCAGCGCAAGTCGGGCGAGAGGTTTCCCCTCGAGATCATCATCAACCAGATGGTCGACGACGAGGGCAGCATCTTCATCGGCGTGGTGCGGGACATCGTCGAGCAGCGCCGGATCCAGAACGAGCTCACCGACGCCCTGGCCCGGGCCCAGGTGGCCACCCAGGCCAAGTCGGCCTTCCTGGCCAACATGAGCCACGAGATCCGTACCCCGATCAGCGCCGTCATCGGGTTCTCCGGCATCGCCCTGCACAAGGACTACCCCGAAGAGGCCGTGGCGGCGTTCCGCAAGATCAACAGCGCCGGCAAGTCGCTGCTGGCGCTGATCAACGACATCCTCGACATCTCCAAGATCGAGGCCGGCAAGCTCGAACTCGAGAATGCCGAGTTCGAGCTCCACGAGGTGCTCCGGCACGTGGACATGCTGCTGGGCAGCGCCGCGCGCAGCAAGTCCATCGAGCTGGTCGTCGGCCTCAGCCCCACGGTGCCGGCGCGGCTGGTGGGCGACGCCTACCGGCTCGGCCAGGTGCTGATCAACCTGGTCGGCAACGCCATCAAGTTCACCGACCGCGGCACGATCACCGTGCTGATCGACAGCGTCGAGGTCGATCAAGCCGGGGCGTCGGCCCGGCTGCGTTTCTCGGTCTCGGACACCGGCATCGGCATGACCGCGGAAGAGCAGGCCCGCGTCTTCGGCGCCTTCTCCCAGGCCGACAGCTCGACCACCCGCCGCTTCGGCGGCAGCGGCCTCGGGCTGGCGATCACCCAGCAGCTGGTCGGCAAGATGGGCGGAACGCTGAGGCTCCACTCCGAACCCGGCAAGGGGTCGGAGTTCAGCTTCATCGCCCGTTTCGGGCTGGCCGCGTCGGCCCCGGCCGACTGCCCGCCGCCGGCCCTGCAGGGCAAGTCGATCCTGGTGATGGACGACAACCCGATCATGCTCAAGCTCCTGGCCGGCATCGTCGAATCCCTCGGCTGCCGCGTCACCACCGCCGCCTCCGGCCGGGCGGCCCTCGAGCTGCTGCGCGCGGGCGCGCCCTTCGACATCCTGATGTTCGACTGGGACATGCCCGAAATGAACGGCCAGGAGGTCGCCGAAACCCTGCGCGCCGAAGGCTTCAGCCAGCCGGTCATCCTGGTCTCGGGGATCGGGCCGGAGCGCCTCCCCGCGCACACCAACCCCCTGTTCGCCCGTATCCTCAGCAAGCCGGTTTCCGTCGGCGCCGTCTCCCAGGCCCTGCTCGCCGTCCTCGAAGGCGGCCCGCAGCCCGTCGGCCCGAGCCCCGCCAATGCCCACGCCACGGCGATCCCGCGGCTGCAGGACAAGCATTTCCTGCTCGTGGACGACAACGCCTTCAACCGCGAGGTGGGCGCCGCCCTCATCGAGATGACCGCCGCCCGCGTGACCCTCGCCAACGACGGGAAGGAGGCCGTCGAGGCCGTGCGCGGCGGCGCCTTCGACCTCGTCCTCCTCGACCTGCAGATGCCCGTGATGGACGGCTACGAGGCCGCCGCCATCATCAAGGCCGAGCACCCGGAGCTGCCCGTCGTCGCCCTGACCGCCCACGCGATGGAGGACGAGCGCCAGCGCGTGATGGCCGCCGGCATGGACGACATGCTCTCCAAGCCGATCGACCAGGACAAGTTCTTCCGGGTGATCGCCCGCTGGGCCGGCCCCCGCTCCGCCGAGGCTGGCGACGAGGTCGCGGCGCCGGCACCCGTCGCCCCAGCCGCCACGCCCCCCGCCCCGGCGCTGCCGCCGCCCGCCGCCGGGCCGGGGTTGCCGCACTTCGACCGGGAGGTCGCCTTGTCCCGGGTGAATGGCAACCTTGAGCTCCTCAAGCGCTTCATCAGGCTCTTCATCGAGCGCAACGGCAACGCCGCCGCCGAGATCGCCCGCGCCGTCGAAGCCGGCGACCTCGAAGCCGCCAAGCGCACCGCGCACACCCTCAAGGGCAGCGCCGGCACGGTCGGGCTGGTCGTCGTGCAGCAGATCGCCGGGCGGCTGGAGGGCCTGCTGCTGCAACAGATCGCCACCCCCGACGACGTATTCCAGGATCACTACCGCGCCCTCGCCGCCGAACTGGCGGAGGCCTGGCAGCGCGGCCTCGACACGATTTCCACCATTTCTTGAAGGAGCACCCTGATGGCTGTAACCGGAACCTCAGACGCGATCGTCGGGCGGGTCATGATCGTGGACGACGACCCCATCGTCTCCGGCATGCTGGGCGTCACCCTCGAAGCCGCCGGGCACGCCGTCACCGAGATGGAGTCGGGCGAGGCGGCCCTGGCCCGGCTGGCCACCCTGGCCGCCGATGCGCTGCCCGAGGTGCTCTTCGTGGACATCGAGATGCCGGCCATGAACGGCTACGCGCTGTGCCGCCGCATCAAGGCCGACAGCCGCTGCGCCCACATTCCGGTGGTGTTCATCTCGAGCCACGACACCCTCGAGGACCGCATCCTGGCCTACGAGGCCGGCGGCGACGACTTCGTCGCCAAGCCCTTCGACCCCCGGGAGGCCGCCCAGAAAGCCTCGATCTGCATCCGCCACCACCGCAAGGCGGTGCACAGCGAGGTGATGCGCAAGTCGGCCGAGAGCGTGGCGATGAACGCCATCACCAGCCTCGGCGAGAGCGCCATCCAGCTCAAGTATGCCCGCCGCGCGCTGGGCTGCTACAGCCTGCAGTCCCTGGCCCGGGAGACGGTCAGCACCACCGCCGAGTTCGGCCTCAAGGGGCATGTCCAGTTCCGCACCCCCGGCCAGACCATCACCCTCACCGAGAACGGCCCCGCCTCGCCCCTCGAGGAGTCGGTGTTCGAGAAGATGCTCGGCATGGGGCGCATCTTCAGCTTCAAGAACCGGATGGTGGTGAACCACGAGAAGGTCTCGATCCTGGTCGTCAACATGCCCCTCGACGACGCCGAATACTGCGGCCGCATCCGCGACCACCTGGCCATCGTCGCCGAGGCCGCCGACCTGGCCGTGGACAACGTCTGCGCCCGCCTCGACGCCGTCAGGCGGGCCCAGGACATGCAGAACATCGCGATGATCACCCGCAGCGCCGTCGAGGAGCTGCGCACCACCTACCGCGACATCCAGATCTCCGCCCGGCTCGAGCTCGAGACCATGGTCGACAGCATCGAGGGCATGTACCCCGGCCTCGGCCTGACCGACCGCCAGGAGGCCACCGTCAGCGATGTCGTGCGCCATGCCACCGGGCGGGTGCTCGATCTCCTCGAGCTGGGCTCCACCCTGGACGCCAGCTTCACCCGGATCGTCGGCCAGCTGTCCCCCACCGTCGACATCCCGACCCTCGAAGAAAAGGTCGACCCCGGCTTCGAATCCATCGAGCTGTGGTGAGCCCCGGTGGCGCCGGCCCGGTTGCGGGCCGGCCGCCGCCTCATTCCGGCCCGGCCGCCGCCATGAACGCCTCCAGCGCCGCGGCCCGCATCGGCCGGGCGTAGTGGTAGCCCTGGATGAACCCGGCGCCCAGGGAGCGCAGGATCTCCACCTGGGTCGCGTTTTCCACCCCCTCGGCCACCACCTCCAGCCCCAGGCGGCGGGCGATCGAGATGATGCCGTCGCACAGCTGGTACTCGACGCTGCTGTATTCCAGCGTGTCCACGAAGCTCTTGTCGATCTTCAGGTAATTGACCGGGTAGCGCTTGAGGTAATCCAGCGACGAATAGCCGGTGCCGAAGTCGTCCATCGCCACCTGCACGCCCAGGGCCTGGTAGGCCTTCAGGATCTTCTCGGTCACCGTGGTGCTGCCCACCAGCGAATGCTCGGTGATCTCCACGATCAGGTTCTCCCCGCACAGGCCGAACTCGTGCAGCGCCTCGCGCATTTCGGTGTGGCACTCCTCGTAGTCGTCGAAGTCGTGGGACGAGCGGTTGATGCTCACCTGGAAGTGCATCCCGAACAGGCTGGTCCACCGCGCCAGGTCGGCCAGCGTCTGGCGCAGCACCCAGCGGCTCAGCTTGCGGATGATCCCGTACTTCTCGGCGAGGGGGATGAACACCGCCGGCGAGACGCGGCCCAGGGTCGGGTGCTCCCAGCGCAGCAGCGCCTCGGCCTTCACCGGCCGGCCGGTCCGGATGTCCACGATGGGCTGGTATTCGAGATGCAGCTGCCCGGCTTCGAGGGCGTGGTTGAGGCCCTGCACGATGAAGAAATCCTCGGGCATGTCGGGCCCCTGCAGGCTGGAGAAGAACTCCGCTCCGCCGCGCCCCTTCAGCTTGGCCGACTCGGTGGCCTGCTCGGCCCGCTTGATGAGGGTCGCGTAGGACTTGCCGTCGTCCGGGTAGATCGCCACCCCGACGCTGACCGAGAGCTGCAGCGGCTGGCCGTCCACCTCGTCGATCGCCTCGATGGCGGCCTTGATCTTCGCCACCGTCCTCGGGATCGCCGCCGGCTGGGTGAAGCCGTGCAGCAGCACCACGAAGTGGTCCGCGTGGCTGCGCCCCACGTCGTCGGCCTCGCGCACCGACTCGCGCAGGGTCTGCCCCACCTTCATCAGCAGCTGGTCCCCCACCCTGGCCGACAGGCGCCGGTTGATCTCGGCAAAGCCGTCGAGGTTGCAGTGCATCACCGCGATCGAGCGGTGGCGCACCTGGGCGATGCGGATCAGGTCGTCGGCGGCGTTCTGGATGCCGGTCCGGCTCATCAGCCCGGTGAGGCTGTCGAAATGCACCACCCGCCACAGCATCTGCTCCTGCTGCAGCTCCTGGGTGAGGTCGCGCACGATCTTGGAGAAACCGATGATCTCGCCCGACTCGGCCTTGATCGGCGACAGGGAGATCGACGCGAAGATCCGGCGGCCGTCCCGGGTCAGCCGGGTGCTGCGGAAATGCCGCACCGATTCGCCACCCAGCACCGCCTTCAGCAGCTTCTCCTCCTCGTGCAGGCGCTCCCGCGGAAACACCAGGCTGATGTGCCGGCCCACGGCCTCGCCGGCGGTGTAGCCGAAGATCCGCTGCGCCCCGGCGTTCCAGGTGCGGATGATGCCCTGCAGGTCCTTGCTGATGATCCCGTCGTCCGACGAGTCGATCAGCGCCTTGTACTGGGCGATGTCCCGCTCGGTGCGCACCTGTTCGGTCACGTCGCGGGCGATCTTGGAGGCCGCGACGATGTTGCCGTCGGCGTCGTGGATCGGCGACAGGCTCACCGAGATGTCGAGGCGGGCGCCGTTCTTGTGCAGGCGCTGGGTCCGGAAATGCTTGATCCGCTCACCCCGCGCCAGCTGGGCCAGGATCGTCGTCTCCTCCGGCAGCCGGTCGGGCGGGAACAGCTTGAGGATCGTCTGGCCCACCATCTCCTCCGCGGCATACCCGAAGATCCGCGTCGCCGCGGGGTTCCAGGTCAGCACGCGGCCATCGAGGGATTTCGTGATGATCGCGTCGTCGGAGGTCTGGATCAGGTTGGTCAGGTGGTCGTCGGTAGGGTGGCACATGGCGGTGTCTGTGGAGAGTCCGGCAGGACGCCGGACGGGGCGGTAGGCGGACGAGGGAGCCATGGCGCCCTGTGTCAGCGATGAAACGTCAAATTCGCTGCTTGACGTCCATTTGGTGTGTTTAATTGTTAATTTTATATTCTTCGCCGGGGTGAAACGGTGGGAATCCTTGGCAAAAGTCGAATTTCCGCGGCGCCATCCAGCGCCTCCGGCCCCCGGCCGGTCGCAACGCAAGCGCCGTGGCCCGGGTTGGGGAAAGATGTCCGTCATGGCGGAGGGGGGGCGCCTAACCGGCCGCGGGTGACGATGTTTGACGAATCCCGTTGCCCCCGCAGCATCCCGCAGGGATAGTCTTGAAGGGTCGGCGCCGGCGTGGCGGCGGACTCTCGCGCGGGAGGCCGCGCCCATCCGTGCCCGCGCCTGGCCTCCGTGTGCGCGGGCCCGGCATCGACGACCCGAATGGCCTGTATTCCCGTCCGCCGGGCCCGGGGTCCGTGGGAGCCCGCGTTCGTCAACGATACTTCTGAAAGGGCTGCGCCATGCTCGCTTCCTTCACATCGAATCCGCGTGTCCCGTGTCCGCCGGGGCAGGTCCTGAAGCGACTGCTTGGTCGGCTGATGTCGGGCTGCGCGCTGCTGCTGTGCGTCGGTTTTTCCGGCGCCGCCCTCGCGGACGACTTCGATGAGCTGATCCGGCGGCTGGGCAACGACAACTGGGAAGAGCGCGACGCCGCCGAGCGGGCCATCAAGAAGATCGCCCTCACGAAGGCGCAGTTTGCCCGGCTGGCCGAGGCTGCCAATACATCGGGCGATGCGGAGATCCGTTTTCGGGCCTCGGAAATCGTGAAGGCAAAAATCCGCGAAGTGGCGCCATCCATCGACAAGATCGCCGATCTGGTCGAGGTCCGGCAGGGTGACAGGACCCTGGAGGTCCAGGTCGAGGGCACCACGTCCTATTTCGATTTCCGTTTCGACAGCCTGTATGCCCGGTCGCCCGCGCAGCGGCCGGCGCTGAACGGCATCGTGTCGCTGGTGGACGCGGCGGGATCGGCGCTCATGCGCGGCGATCCCCGGGAGGCGTCGAGACAGTTGCAGGCGCTCGAGACCTACCTGCGCGCCATGACCGACGCAGAGTGGGGGGCGTTCTTCGACGCCCGGCTCGAGCGTGCCTCGCGGGAGGACGCCATCGCCAAGGTCCAGGCGGCCATCGGCCTCATCCCGGCCGTCCAGAGCGAGCTCGACGTGAATGGCCCCCCGATGCCGGTGGATTCGATCAGGATCCCGGTGCCCGAGGGCGGCAACATCGATCTGGGGCGGACACTCTACCTCACGCTCAACACCCTGCTGAAGCCGGGCGTGCTCGAGGTGAGCCCCAGGCCGATCGCCGACGCCACCCTCTTTCTGCCCGGCTTCACGCCGGTGGGCGAGCTGTCCGTTTTCGACCTGACGGCACGGGAGGGTTTGCAGCCCCTGGGCACGGTCAATCTCGGCATTGCCTTCGATGCGGGTCTCGTCGACCCCGGGCAACTGCGCGTCGCCCGGCTCGCCAGCCTGGAGATCGAGATCCTGGTGCCTCAGGTCGATCTGGGCCGGCAGATTGCCTTCGTCAGCTACGATGCGCCGTCTGCCGGCGGCGATCCGTTGGGCGAGTTCCGGCTTGTCCGGCTCATCCCCGAACCGGGCAGCTTCCTGCTGTGCGGCCTGGGCCTGCTGGCCATTCCGCTGCTGCGCGGTCTGCGCAAGCCGGCCCGCTGCACGGGGGCGATCGGCAGCTCGGCGGCGGGCGGAGAAGTCACGATTCCGGCCACCGGCCTGTGTTAAAAGGGTGGCCTGTCCATCCGGTTTCTTCAAGCGTCATGAACTTCAAACTTGTCGCCCTCGCAGGCTGCGCCGCCTACGGCATCTGGTTTGCGGCGGTCGGCGGCAAACAGGTTTCCGAGGCGCACGTGGCGGAGCTTTATCGCCAATATGCCTCCGCCTACGATCGCGGGGATGGCGAGGCCGTCTGCAAGCTCTTCAGCGATGACGTCCACGGAAAGTTCTCAAGCACCTCCCGCGCCATGCCGGTCCGGGAGGTCGTCAATAAAGACATCGCCTGCGCCTCGGTCGATGAGTTCTATGCATCGAAGAAACAGCTCGAGGCATCCCTGGGCCATGAGCTCCACACCAACATCGAATACACCATCCATTCGATCCGCATCGCCCCGGACAAGCGCTCGGCCACTGCCGAGGTGCTGCTGGAGCTGCGCCTCGGCACCGAGAACACCACACTGCTCGACATGCGCTCCACCCAGACGGACGTCATCAAGCGCAGCTTCGGCAAGGCGCAGTTCGTGCAGACGGACGGTGTCGTGCGTTTCTACCGGTAGCACCGTCACGCGGCCCGTTGCGCCCGGCGCTACGCCGCCGGTTCAGCCCTGCCTGGCCCGCCCGCGCTTCTTCGGCGCTTCGCCGTCGCCCTTGATCTCGGGCAGCGGCGCGAACAGCGCCTTGATGTCGTCCTCGCCAAACTTGACGCTGCCCTCGTGGTCCTCGGCGAGGATGCCGGCGGCGAGCTCGGCCTTTTTGTCCTGCAGCGCCAGGATCTTCTCTTCGATCGAGCCGGCGACCACCAGCTTGTAGACGAACACCGCCTTGGTCTGGCCGAGGCGGTGGGCGCGGTCGGTGGCCTGGTTCTCGGCGGCGGGGTTCCACCAGGGATCGTAGTGGATCACCGTGTCGGCGGCGGTGAGGTTGAGGCCGACGCCGCCGGCCTTCAGGCTGATCAGGAACACCGGCACCGGGCCGTCCTGAAACGCGCGCACCGGGGTTTCCCGGTCGGCGGTGTCGCCGGTGAGGCTGACGTAGGCGATCTTGCGGGCGTCGAGCTCGGCGGCGATCAGCGTGAGCATGCCGGTGAACTGGGAGAACAGCAGGATCTTGCGACCTTCGTCGACCAGCTCGGGGAGCATCGCCATCAGCAGGTCGAGCTTGGCGCCTTCCTTGACCTTGGCGGCGGCGTCGGTCTTGAGCAGGCGCGGGTCGCAGCATACCTGGCGCAGCTTGAGCAGCGCGTCGAGGATCACGATCTGGCTGCGCGCGAAGCCGCGGGCGGCGATCTCGTCGCGGATGCGCTGGTCCATGGTGGCGCGCACGGTTTCATACAGGTCGCGCTGCCGGCCTTCGAGCTCGACGCTGCGCACCACGATGGTCTTGGGCGGCAGCTCGGTGGCGACCTGCTCCTTGCGCCGGCGCAGGATGAAGGGGGCGATGCGGCGGGCGAGGATCTCGCGGCGCACGGTGTCGCCGCGCTTCTCGATGGGGGTGCGCCAGCGGGCGGCGAAGTCCTTGCTGTCGCCGAGGAAGCCGGGCAATAAAAAGTCGAACTGGCTCCACAGCTCGCCCAGGTGGTTCTCGAGGGGCGTGCCGGTGAGGCACAGCCGGTGCTCGGCCTGCAGCGTGCGCACCACCTGGGCGGCCTGGCTGGCGGCGTTCTTGACCGTCTGGGCTTCGTCGAGGATCAGCGAGTGGTAGGCGTGGGCGGCGAGCTGCTCGCGGTCGCGCCACAACAGCGGGTAGGTGGTGAGGCAGACGTCGTGGGCGGGGATCTTCGCGAAGGCGTCGGCCCGGTTGCTGCCGCGCAGGCTGAGCACCTTGAGCTCGGGGGCGAAGCGTTCGGCCTCCCGCTGCCAGTTGAAGACCAGCGAGGTGGGCAGCACCACCAGCGCGGGTTTGGCGAGCCGGCCGGCGTGCTTCTCGGTGAGCAGGTGGGCGAGGGTCTGGGCAGTCTTGCCGAGGCCCATGTCGTCGGCGAGGATGCCGCCGAGGCCGTGTTCGCGCAGGTGCTGCAGCCAGGCGAGGCCCTCCAGCTGGTAGGGGCGTAGCGTAATCGTGAAGCCGGCGGGGGCGGCCACCGGCTTCAGCTGCCCGACGCCCTTGAGGCGGTCGAGCCAGCTGGCCAGGCCGTCGAGGCCGTTGCCCTGCCAGCCTTCGCCCAGGGCCTCGGCGAGGCGCGGGGCGTCGAAGCGCGACAGCCTGAGGCTGGCCGACGGGCTGTCGAAGAGGTCCACCAGCGTGCGCGCCAGCGGCTTCAGGCGGCCAGCGGGGAGCTGGATGCGCTCGCCGGTGTCGGTCTCCACGGCGATGCGGGCGTCGTCGGGGATGGCGTCGATCTTGCGCTTGTCGAGCCAGCGCTTGTCCTGGCGGAACACGGCATGGAGCATCGGCACCAGGTCGAGCCGGCGGCCTTCGACCTCGATCCCCAGCGACACGTCGAGCCAGCCGCTGTCATCCTCCTCGATGTCCACCTGCCACTCGGTGGGCAGCAGTACCCGGTGGCGGAAGTCGGGCGGGCAGTCGATGCGCCAGCCGGCCTCGCGCAGGGCCGGCGCGGTGAGGGCGAAGAAGTGGGCCCAGTGGGCCTCGCTCTCGAGGCCGTGGATGCCGTCGGGGCGTGGCCCGGTGGGCACGATCCAGGCCGGCTTGACGGGCTGGAAGCCGGCCTGCACGAAGGCCTGCCAGGCGCGGGCCTCAGCCTCGGTGTCGCGCTTCACGCGCACCACACGGCCGTCGGGGAGGGGGGCGACGTCGTGGGTCGAGCCGGGCTCGAAGCGCGCCTCGCCGTAGCAGAAGGCGGGCACCGCCACGTCGTAGAGTTCGCTGGCGTAATCCACGTCGTAGCCGCGATGCCGGCGCCGGCTCCAGCAGTGCAGGGTCTGCAGGCCCAGCACCGGCTGGCAGGGCGCCTCGAGGCTGGGCAGCGCGGCGGCCGACGGCCCCTGGGGCGAGGGCAGCGCCGGGGCCACCGCGGCCAGGGCACTGGCCACCACCGGCACCTCGACGGGCGACAGGGGCGGCAGCGCCAGCACCTCGCTGATCGCCGCGCCGCCGTCGATGGCGATGCGGCCGGCCTGGCGGCCTTCGGCGTCGATGTAGGCGGGCGGCTCGGTGTGGATCACCAGGCTGGCGGCGGGGTCGGTGACGATGCGGGCCTTGAGGCCGCCGGGGCCGGGTTGCCATTCGAGCCGGCCGGGGCGCGCCGGGCCGGCGGCCAGCAAGCGGATGTTGCCGCTGTCGTCCAGCGCCAGGTAGGTGCGGCCGGTGTGCAGCGCGGCTTCGAGCAGGGCCAGCCCCTCGGGGCCGTGCAGCAGTGGCCGGCCGTAGCCGCCGCCCTTGCGGGTGGCCTCCCGCAGCAGGCGGAAGACCTGCATGTCCTCGTCGCGCACGAAGCTGGGCGGCTTGAGCAGCGCCTGCTCGTAGTTGCTCCATTCGGCGGCGTACCCGGTGAGTTCGCCGTCGGGGCCGAGGCGGCCCTTGAGCAGGCTGAACTCCAGGCCGTCGGCCACCGGCCAGGTGCTGCACAGGTAGAAGATCGCCTCCTTGGCGGCGCCCGGCTTGCGCGGGGTGGTGGTCTTGCTGACCCGCTCCTGCAGCGTGCGGGCCCAGGCGAGGATCTCGGCGCGGGGTTTCTCCACCAGCGTGCCCGCCCGCCGGGCGGCCAGGATCAGCGCCGCGGCGTGCTTGCAGCGGTTGCCCACCGGGCAGGTGCAGCGGGCGAAGAGCTCGATGTTGGACTGGCCGAAGAACTCCCGCCGCTCGATGCGCACCGTCACCCGGTAGGGCACCGGCTCCTTGCCCTGCACCAGGGCCTGCAGCTGGTTGCCGCTGACCTCGAGGTTGCGCACCCGGCCCACATAGCTGCGGGCCCGGGTGAGGGCGCTGGCGGAAAACAGGTCGCCGAGCAGGTTGTCGTCGAGCTGGGCGAGGAGGCGGGCGAGTTCCATGCCGAAGAAAAACGTCAGGTGATGCGTGGGCGCAGGACTTTAGCAGGCTTCCGCGCCGCCGGCCTGACCGTCAGCCGCCATCCGCCGGGGCGGGGGCGGTGCGCGGCGGCGGGAGCCGGGGCCGGGCGGTTGCCGCCGCGGCTAAACCCCCGGCCAGACGCCGCCGAGGGCCTCGGTGAGGGCTGCGCAGTGGGTGTGCAGCACGGCGGCCATCTGGCGCGGGTCGGCCTGCTCGAAGCGGTAGCGCGGGCCCGACACGCTGAGGGCGCCCACCAGCCGCTGGCCGACAGCGAACACCGGGCTGGCGACGGCGGCGATCTCGGGGTCGCGTTCGCCGAAGGACGCCGAGAACAGGTCGCGCCGCACCGCGTCGTAGCGGGTGCCCGCCGCGCCGCCGAAGGCCAGGATGACGTGGCCCGCGGCGCCCAGGTCGAGGGGCAGGCGCATGCCCTCGTGGATCACGTCGCGGATCGCCCGGGCCGACTCGACCCGATGCACGCACACCCGCCGGTCGTCCTCGCGCACGAAGAAGGAGGCGCCCTCGTTGAGCTCGGCGGCGATCTGGCGCAGCACCGGCGGCACGAACTCCGACAGCCGGAAGTGGCGCTGGTACAGCGAGCCGAGGAAGAGGGGCTTGGGCCCGAGGCGGAAGGCGCCGTCTTCGAGGCGGCGCAGGTAACCGAAGCGTTCGAGGGATTCGGCCAGGCGCAGGGTGGTGCTCTTGTAGAAGCCGACGCGCTTCGAGATCTCGGTGAGCGTCAGACTCTGGTCGCCCTCCCGGAACGCGTCCAGGATCGTCAGCGCGCGGTCGACGGCCGCCACGCCCCCTTCGTTGGCCATGGAACTTCCCTTTATCGTTGTCTTGTCCTGCTTCGATTATCGCACGCCCATAAAAATCCCCGCCCGCTGCCCGGATCGGTGGTGCCTGCCGCTGCGCAGGCGGCGGCTGGGCGAGACGTGGCCGGCGCCGATATGGTAAAAGGCTGTTTTGCCTCGCGAAATCCATCCGGCGGGGCGCGGGCCGCCCGGCCCGGCTTGAACCTGCGCGGGAGTCACTGATGTCGTTTTCGAGGCCGATCCAACTCAACAACACCGTCCTGGGCGGCGGCCGGGAGCCGCTGGTGTGCACCCCGCTGGTGGGTGCCGACGAGGCGGCGGTGCTGCGTGAGCTGGCCGTGATCCTGCCCAAGCGGCCCGACCTGCTCGAATGGCGCGTGGACTTCTTCGCGGGCATCGCTGAGACCGAGCGCGTCGTCGCGCTGGCCCAGGCGATCCGCGAGCAGGCCGGCGATGTTCCGCTGCTGTTCACCCGCCGCTCGACCCGCGAGGGCGGCCAGCCCATCCCCCTCGATGAAGACGGGGTGCTGGCGCTGTATGCCGCCGTGTGCCGCGCCGGCGCGGTGCAGCTGTGCGACTACGAGCTCAGCGCCGGCGAGGCGCATTTTGCCCGCGCCGTGGCGCTGGCCCGCGAGACCGGCGTGTGCCTCGTCGCCTCCTTCCACGATTTCCACGCCACGCCGCCCGCCGAGGCGCTGGTGGCCAGGTTCGCCGCCATGCAGGCGGCCGGCGCCGACGTGGCCAAGATCGCCGTGATGCCCCAGTCGCCCCGCGACGTGCTGACCCTGCTCGACGCCACCCTGACCGCCCGCGAGACGCTGGCGGTGCCGGTCATCAGCATGGCGATGGGCGGCTACGGTGCGGTGAGCCGGCTGTGCGGCTGGGTCTTCGGCTCGTCGGTGAGCTTTGCGGTGGGCGAGAAGAGCTCGGCCCCGGGCCAGGTGCCGGTGGCCGACGTGAACACCGTTGTTGACGTGCTGCAGCGCGCCATCGCCGGCCGTTGATTGCTAGAGTGAGGGTCTTTGCCCGCCTGCCGAGGTTTTTGCATGACTGACCGCTACGCCGTGATCGGCAACCCGATCGCGCATTCCAAGTCGCCCACCCTGCACGCCGCCTTCGCCCGCCAGTGCAGTCAGGACATCCGCTACGAGGCGATCCTCGGGCCCCTGGACGGCTTCCGCGCCGCCGTCGAGGCCTTCCGCCAGGCCGGCGGGCGCGGCATGAACGTGACGGTGCCGTTCAAGGTCGAGGCCCTCGCGCTGGCCGACACGCTCACCGAGCGGGCGCGGCTGGCCCAGGCGGTCAATACCCTGCGCTTCGACGCCGACGGCATTTTTGGCGACAACACCGACGGCATCGGCCTGGTGAACGACATCCAGCAGCGGCTGGGCTTTGCGATTGCCGGCAAGCGGGTGCTGATCCTCGGCGCCGGTGGTGCGGCGCGGGGCTCGGTGCTGCCGCTGACCGAGGCCGGCCCGGCGCGGTTGTGCCTGGTCAATCGCACCCTGGCCCGCGCCGAGGCGCTGCAGGCCCAGTTTGCCGGCATCGCCGCCCTCGACGTGGCGCCCTGCGACGGGCTGGCGGGGCAGTGCTTCGACCTCGTCATCAACGCGACCTCGGCGGGCCTGCACGGCGAGAGCCTGCCGCTGCCCGACGGCATCTTCGCCCCCGGCGCGCTGGCCTACGACATGGTCTATGGCAACGCCGAGACGCCCTTCATGGTCGCCGCCCGCGCCCTTGGGGCGAGCCGGGTGTCGGACGGCCTCGGCATGCTGGTGGGGCAGGCGGCGGAGTCCTTCTTCCTGTGGCGCGGCGTGCGCCCCGACACCGGGCCGGTGCTGCAGATGCTGCAGGGCGGCTAAAGCCGGCCTCCTTCGATCGGAATTCACCATGGACGCATCCACTTTTCTCATCGCCGTCGCCCAGATCATCATGATCGACATCCTGCTGGGCGGGGACAACGCGGTGGTCATCGCCCTGGCCTGCCGGCGCCTCCCCGAGGCCCAGCGCGCCAAGGGCATCTTCTGGGGGGTGGTCGGGGCGATCGCGGTGCGCATCGTGCTGATCTTCTTCGCGCTGCAGCTGCTGGCGCTGCCGTATCTCAAGCTGGTGGGCGCCGCGCTGCTGCTGTGGATCGGCGTCAAGCTGCTGCTGCCCGAGGAGGACGACGCCCACGAGGGCATGGCGGCCAGCGAGAGCCTGTGGGGCGCGGTGCGCACGGTGATCGTGGCCGACGTGGTGATGAGCCTCGACAACGTGATCGCGGTGGCCGGCGCCGCCCACGGCGACATCACGCTGGTGGTGTTCGGCATCCTGGTGAGCGTGCCGATCATCGTGTGGGGCAGCCGCTTCGTGCTCAAGCTGATGGACCGCTTCCCGGTGGTGATCACCCTCGGCGGCGCGCTGCTGGGCTGGATCGCCGGCGGCATGGCGGTCTCCGATGGGGTGGTGACGGCCCACCTCGGCGAGCTGCCCGGCTGGCTCAAGTACGCCTGCGGCGCGCTTGGCGCGGTGCTGGTGGTGGCGGTCGGCAAGTGGCTGGCCCACCGCCAGGCGCGCCGGGCCGAAGTCATCGAAATCAGCCTCGACGCCCCCGACGCGGCGCCCCGGGGCAAACAAGGCGGACAGGCATGATTACGACTCTGATTGCGGTGGACGGCTCCGACCACAGCCTGCGGGCGGTCGATGCGGTGTGCCGGCTGGCGGCGGCCGGGCTGGCGATGGACGTGCATGTGCTCAACGTGCAGATCCCGGTCGAGTCGGGGCACGTGCGGATGTTCGTCGAGGCCGAGGCCATCGAGGACTACTACCGGCAGGAGGGCCTGCAGGCCCTCGCCGAGGCCTGCGCGCGCCTCGACCGGGCCGGCATCAAATACACCCGCCACCTGGCGGTGGGCCACGTGGCCGACACCATCGCCCACTACGCCAGGCGGCTGGCGGCCGATCAGGTGGTGATGGGTTCCCACGGCCGCGGGGCGCTCAAGCACGCGCTGATGGGCTCGGTGGCCACCGACGTGCTGCGCCGTGTCGATACCGCGGTGACGCTGGTGCGCTGAGCTGGTCCGGCGGGGCCTCCGGGCCGTCTGCCACAGCGGAATCGGCGGCTTCCTGTCAAAATACCGTTTTCCGTTCTGGACCCGCAGATCGGGGCATGCCTGGCGTGCCCCGGCGTATTGCCATGCACCGCTTGCTGTTGTGTCTGCTGCTGTCGCCCCTGTCGGCCTTTGCCGCGGGTGACATCCCCACCGTCGGCGGCATCCCCGTCGAGTTCATCCTGTTTGCGCTGACCCTGCTGGGCGTCGCGCTGTTCCACCACATCACGCTGTACGTGGCCCTCGGCGGCCTCACGGCGATCAGCCTCTACAAGATCGCCTTCACCGGCTTCAAGGCGGGCGTCGGGGTGGCGGGCTTCGTCGGCCACCTGGGCCACGAGTGGGTCACCGTTGCCAACCTGTTCTGCCTGCTCACCGGCTTTGCGCTGCTGGCTCGGCACTTCGAGAAGAGCCACCTGCCGGTGATCCTGCCGCGCTTCCTGCCGGCCGACTGGCGGGGCGGCTTCCTGATGCTGGTGATGGTGTTCTTCATCTCCAGCTTCCTCGACAACATCGCCGCGGCGCTGATCGGCGGCGCGATGGCCCACCAGCTGTTCCGCGCCCGGGTGCATGTGGGCTACCTGGCGGCCATCGTCGGCGCTTCCAATGCCGGCGGTTCGGGCTCGGTGGTCGGCGACACCACCACCACCATGATGTGGATCGACGGCATCAGCCCGCTGATCGTGCTCGACGCCTACGTCGCGGCCATCGTCGCGCTGGTGATCATCGGCTACTTCGGCGCCCGGCAGCAGCACGCCCATTCGCCGATCATCCACCACGTGCACGAGCACACCCACGTGGACTGGGGGCGGCTCTTCATCGTCGGCACCATGCTGGTGTTCGCGGTGGTCACCAACATCGTGATCAACGTGAACTACCCCGAGCTGGCCGAGCATTTCCCCTTCATCGGTGCCGCCGTGTGGGTGGCCATCGTGCTCACCGTCGGGGTGCGCCGCCACGACTGGGAGCTGCTGCCGGAGACCATCAAGGGCTCGGTGTTCCTGCTGTCGCTGGTGCTGTGCGCCTCGATGATGCCCGTCGACCGCCTGCCGCCGGCGTCGTGGATGTCGGCCCTGGCGCTGGGCTTCATCTCGGCCTTCTTCGACAACATTCCGCTCACCGCGCTGGCCCTGCGCCAGGGCGGCTACGATTGGGGCGTGCTGGCCTACGCGGTGGGTTTTGGCGGGTCGATGCTGTGGTTCGGCTCGTCGGCCGGGGTGGCGCTCTCCAACATGTTCCCCGAGGCCCGTTCGGCGGTGCAGTGGGTCAGGCACGGCTGGCATGTGCCGGTGGCCTACGTGGCGGGTTTTGCGGTGCTGATGGCGGTGCTCGGCTGGCAGCCCGACACCGGCCACAAGGCACCGCCCGCGCCGCCGGTGGCCGCTGCGCCGGCCCACTGAGTGCCCCCGGGGCCGGCCCGCCCGCCGTTGTGGTCCAGGCAACCCGGGGCGGCCCTGCGTTGCCTTGGGAGGCGCTCGGGCTGCTGGCTCACTTCATGAGGCAGCGGCCTCTTCTTTCCAGCCAATACACCGCGTCGCCCACCACGGCGATGCTGCCCGAGATCACCAGGCTGGTGGCCGACACCGCGCCGGCCAGCACCAGCAGCTCGGCGCAGCCCTCGTTGCGGCAGCCGCCGAAGGCCGCGATCTGATAGGCCTTGAGGGTCATGTGGCGCTGGGTGACGCCGCAGTCCGGGTCGTAGCGGGTGGTGGTCTCGGGCAGAAAGACGCAGGCGCTCGACACGCCCGCCGCGAGCAGCGCCGCCGCCCACCGGCGGGCCGGCCGTCGTGCGCGACCCGGGCTGCGAATCCCATCCGCCATCACCGTCGCACCGGCTACAGGTGTCGCGCCAGGAATTCCAGCGTCCGGCCATGGGCAAGGGCGGCGGCCTTCTGGTTGTAGTTCGGACGGCCCCAGCAATTGAAGCCGTGGCCCACGCCCGGGTAATCGGCAAACATGGCGTTGCCGCGGCCGGCAAAGGCGGCCTTGATCCGCGCCACCGCCTCCGGCGTGATCAGTGAATCATCCCCGGCGTGGTGGAGCAGGACGGGCATCGTCACCCGCGGCGCGAGATCGAGATGGTCGGCGATGCCGCCGCCGTAGTAACACACCGCCGCATCCGCCTGGGCGAGGGCCGCCGCCCGGAAGGCCATCTGGCCCCCGAGGCAGTAGCCCAGGGTGCCCACCGGGCCGGTCACCTCGGGCCGCCCGCGCAGCGTGGCCACGGCGCTCGCCACGTCCTCGGCGGCCTGGGCCGTGTCCACCGCCCGATACAGCTCGACGGCCCGCGCGCTGCCCGCCTCGTCGTAGGCCAGCTCCACCCGCGGTGCGAGGCGCCAGAAAAGGTCGGGCGCCAGCACCACGTAGCCATCCAGCGCGTACTGGTCGGCCAGCGCGCGGATGTGTTCATTGACGCCCCAGATCTCCTGGATCAGCACGATCCCCGGCCCGCGCCCGGTGGGCGGCAGCGAGAGGTAACCCGAAAACGTCTCGCCCCGGGCGGTGGCGATGTCGATCCAGCAGGCGTTCATGGAGGGCTCCGTGAGAGGGGGAGGAGGGGGAAGTTTAGCGGGGAAGGCGCGGATCATGGCTTTCTAGACGGCCTGTCCGGCAGTGACGCTGTGCTGCTCACGTCTTTTGAAGACCGTGAATTTCTGAGCTGCCTGTCCGGCAGTGACGATCAGCCGCACCGGAGCGGTGACGGGCGGGGCTTTCTGAGCTGCCTGTCCGGCAGTGACGGGGCAGGGGCTTGGGCCAGCGGCCGGGGGTCATTTCTGAGCTGCCTGTCCGGCAGTGACGCCGACTATTCGCAAGGAAAAGTCAGAGATTTGTTTCTGAGCACCCCAACCCCGCGCACGGGCCAGGTGTCCCTGAAGAAACGACGATGCGTTACAAGGTGAACGGCAGTGCCGAGATGACCGACACGTCATTGGTGCGAGCGCGCGGCGTTAGCCGACGC
>NZ_JAYREK010000050.1:0-25673 GCF_041908905.1 Zoogloea sp. | reverse complement strand
TGAATCTGTTGCGCCTCAACACCACCAGCAAGGTGGGAATAAAGAACAAAAGACTGATGGCTTCGGCGTCTGACGAGTTTCGGGCGGAAGTGCTCGGATTCATGACGTGACGGTGCGATTGCCCTGCGCGAGCATGGGCAACATGAGGCGCACGCAGGCAAAGGCCCGCCAGCAAATTGAGCTCTTGCAGTAACCAGTTGCGCCAAGCGTTTTTTCCGGCAGTTCCTCCGGGCAATGGGAAGTCTGGCACCCCGTCGAATTGCTTGTTTGATGCGTGCTTGTGGGCGGTGGCTGCACAGGCGCTGTGCAATGCGTCAAGGCTGTCCATCAGTCGGCGCGACTCTTTGACGGGCAATTCGGCGTCGATGGTGGTTGCAATGCGACGTAGCAGCCCCTTGAGCCTCAACGATGTGCTTTGCGCTTCGCTTATCTCTTCGCGTAGCACGCTGTCTGTCGAGAATGCGGGCACCTCCTCAGGCCCGCACAAGTGCGACCCCGGGGGCTGTCGGTCGGGCAGTGCTGCGGCCTCCTCGATGAAACGCAAGAACCCATCAAGGCGGGCTGAGTTGTCCTCTCCCTGCCAGTGTTTGTTATCGGCTAGTAGATCAGCGATGACGCGCTTTGCGACCCTTCTCACGTCGTCGTCACAAAGAATTTCAACGGCTCGTTTCTCGTGTTCGCTGAGTGCTTCGGGTTGGATTGACTGCAGGGGCGGATATGCGAGGATCTCGGGCGGGTAAGTGTCGTCTAGTTTTGGGCTGGGCGTGGTCATGCTGTAGGCTCCTCTTGGGTGTCGGGCGGTGGAAAATGGGCGAAAAGACATTCACTGCAGACGCGCACCTACACCCCGGAACGCCAGTGCTGGCGCGGTTTGACGGTGGTGTAGGTTGTGAAGATCTTTTCCGGGGGTGGCCATGCCCCCGAAAAAATAAAAATCAGAGCATCGCCACGCGATCTAGTTTGGCTGTGACGACATCGTGTCGGAGATGGCCGTAATTGGCTTCAATCATGGCAACCGACGTGCCGGCGAGCTTCGCAACGATGAAGCTATCCATACCTGCAAGGATCATTTCGCTGATGGCGGTATGGCGAAGCGCGTACATCACGACGGCGTCAGGGAGCTTTGCAGCCGCAACGGCGTCCTTGAAAATCTTCTTCCAGCTGTCCTTGTTCCATCGCTGGCCGTAGGCCGTGGCGAGCATGGGGGCGGCTGGTAGCTTGTCCTTGCCAGCTTCGATGAAGAACGCGACGGCTGCCGAAGAGATTGCAACGGTACGCCGGCCAGTTTTGCCAGTCAGGGTCAGGGCGCCTAGCTGCTTGTCGAAGTCACCCGCGTTGAGGGTTGCGAGCTCTCCGGGGCGCGCGCCGGTCAAGAGCGCGGCCTTGACGAATAGGGCAAGGTCTTCGGGGCAGGCGGCAAGCAGGGCTTTGCGCTGCTCCATGCTCAGGAAAGCATCCTTCCTGCGGGCGCCTACCTTGGGGAATTTCTGCACGGTGGCCCACCCTGCATCGGTGGCCACGATCCGATGCTGCAGCGCCCGATTCAATGCAGCCTTGAGGGTCGCAAGGTTGCGGTTGGCGCTGTCCTTCGAGCGGCGCACGTCCTCTTCGTCGGCCTCTTCGTCGTCCTCGATCTGCTCGTTCAGCCACTTGCTGACGCTTGTAGCGCGTAGCTTGTCGATTGGCAGGCGGGCGAGGGGCTCACCATACACAAGGCGCGTGAAACGCCCCTCTGCGTCCTTGGCGGTGGCGTGCCGCCCCTCGGCTCGCAGGGCCTTGACGTAGTCCTCGCACACCTCCTTGACGGTGGTTACTCCCGTCTTGGCGCCCTGCTCGCAGCTTTCCACCCATGCACGGGCTGCCTTGGCGGCGTCGTCGAACTTGTCGAACTCGCCGAGGGCTCGGTACTTCTGCTTGCCCTCGTCGTCCCTCCATCGGGCAATCCATGTACCTGTGCCGTTCTCGAGCTTGCGGAAGCCTACGGCTGCGCCCTTTTGCAGGGGCGCCCAGTAGGGTTCGCGGCGGGGCGCGAGCTTGTCGCGCTTCGTCTTGCTATCGATCTCGTTTGACATGGCGGCTTGTCCGTACGGAAACTGTACGGAAATTCTAACACGAACAAACAAGACTCAACTAGGACACATAAACAATATAAATCAATCTGTTAGATCAATCCTGCGACCGTATCAGAACGCTTAAGATCGATATTTCCGGCCCTCCGAAGGCAGGGGTCGGACGTTCGAATCGTCTCGGGCGCGCCAAACAAATCAATGGGTTAGATCTTGAGGATCTAGCTCATTTTGTTTTGTGCCCACGCCGTGCCAGCGCTGCGACAGGCCGCCCGCGCGGTGCGCGGAGGCCCCGGATGGCGAGTCGAGCCGGCCGCGACCGGATCATCGACGATCCGGCCGCACCGCCCCCGCGCGCCCTCAGAAGCCCCCGCTACATCCCCTGATAGATCGGCCCTTCGCCGCCCTGGGGGGCGACCCAGGTGATGTTCTGGGTGGGGTCCTTGATGTCGCAGGTCTTGCAGTGGATGCAGTTCTGGCTGTTGATCTGGAGGCGCGGTTCGGCGGTTTCGCCGTCGTTCACGATTTCGTACACGCCGGCCGGGCAATAGCGGGTTTCCGGGGCGTCGAAGCGTGCGAGGTTGATGCGGATCGGCACGCCGGGGTCGCCGATGCGCAGGTGGCAGGGCTGGTCTTCCTCGTGATTGGTGTTCGACAGGAAGACCGACGAGAGCCGGTCGAAGGTCAGCCTGCCGTCCGGCTTGGGATAGTCGATCCGCTCGCTCTGCCCGGCGGGGCGGAGCTTGTCGTGGTCGGCGGTGTTGCGCAGGGTCCAGGGGGCCTTGCCGCGCAGCAGCTTCTGGTCCAGCCCGAAGAGCAGCGAGCCGAGCCAGCGCCCCTTCTTCATGTAGGGCTTGAAATTGCGGGTGGAGTGGAGCTCGGCGTGCAGCCACGAGGCGCGGAAGGCCGCGGGGTAGGCTTCCAGGCGGTCGCGGCGGCCCTGGGCGAGCGCGTCGGCAATGGCGTCGGCGGCCAGCATGCCGGACTTGATGGCGCCGTGGCTGCCCTTGATGCGCGCCGCGTTGAGAAAGCCGGCGTCGTCGCCGATCAGGGCTCCCCCCGGGAAGATCAGCTCCGGCAGGCTCTGCAGGCCGCCGGCGGCGATGGCGCGGGCGCCGTAGGCGAGGCGCTTGCCGCCGTCGAGGTAGGCCCGGATGGCCGGGTGGGTCTTGAAGCGCTGAAACTCCTCGAAGGGCGACAGATAGGGGTTGGCGTAGTCCAGGCCCACCACATGCCCCACGGCAACCAGGCCACCCTCCAGGTGGTACACAAAGCCGCCGCCGTAGGTGTCGGCGCGCAACGGCCAGCCGGTGGTATGGACGACCAACCCGGGCTGGTGGGCCGCCGAGGGCACTTCCCACAGCTCCTTGATGCCGATGCCGTAGGTTTGCGGGTCGCTGTTGGCGCGCAGCCCATGGCGGGCTTCGAGCTGCTTGCCCAGGTGCCCGCGGCAGCCTTCGGCAAACAGGGTGTAGGCGGCGTGCAGCGCCATGCCCGGCTGATGGGCCGGGCCGGGCACCCCTTCGCGGGTCAGGCCGACGTCCCCGGTGGCCACGCCCATCACGGCGCCGGCCTCGTCGTACAGCACCTCGGCACCGGCAAAGCCCGGGTAGATCTCGACCCCCAGGGCCTCGGCCTGCTCGCCGAGCCAGCGCACCACGTTGCCGAGACGCACGATGTAGTTGCCATCGTTGGTCAGGCAATCCGGCAGCAGGGCATGGGGAATCTGGCGGCTGCCGCTCTCCTGGAGCAGGAGCACCTTGTCTTCCCGGACGGGGGTGTCCAGCGGCGCGCCCAGGGCCTTCCAGTCGGGCAGGAGTTCTTCGAGGGCCCGCGGGTCCATCACCGCGCCCGACAGGATGTGGGCCCCCACTTCGGCGCCCTTCTCGATCACGCAGACGGAGATCTCGCTCCCGGCGGCGGCCGCCTGCTGCTTGAGCCGGATCGCCGCGGCAAGCCCGGCGGGGCCTGCGCCGACGATCAGCACGTCAAATTCCATCGACTCTCGTTCGCTGCTCATGACTGTTCTCGTTCAAGGAAATGAAACCGGAGGCCGGCGACGCGGCGGGTGGCCGAACGGGCCCTTCCCTCTCCGCCGGGCCGGCCAGGCTCCGGAAGGCCCATTGTGCGAGCGGCCCGCGCCGGCCTCATCCCCTGCTTGAACTAGTCCCCGTCCACCGGTCGCCGCCATGAAAAAACCGGCCTGGGGCCGGTTGTCGCGGGACGTCGGGCAGCACCCGGGTCAGAAGCGTTTCGGGCGGATCATCGCGTCCATGCCGCCATCGACGAACATCACCGCCCCATGCACGAAGCTGGCCTGGGGCGACTGGAGGAAGGCCACCACCTGGGCGATCTCGTCCGGCTGGCCGGCGCGGCCGATGGGGGCCACGAAGTTCTTGACCGCCTGGCCGTAGCGCGGGTCGTCGAGGGAGGCCTTGTGCAGCGGGGTTTCCACCGCGCCCGGGGCCAGCACGTTGAGGCGGATGCCGAGCTTGCCCCACTCCACGGCCTTGCGGCGCGCGTAGGCGGTGATCGCAAACTTGGAGGCGGCGTAGGCGGCGGCCGGCTGGGCCAGTGTGTCGGCCTCGGCCACCGCGCGGGCCTCGTCGCCGGAGAGCAGGGTCTCCACCAGCGGGATCTGCTCCACGCCGGGCTGGACGGCAGCCACCGACCCCACCAGCAGCACGGCGGGCTGATGGCCTTTCTGCAGGCATTCCGCCAGGCCGTCCACCAGGGCGCTCATGCCGAAGTGGTTGACCGCCACGATCAGGCCGCTGGAGGGCGCGGTGACGCCCACGCCGGCGCAGCACACCAGGCCGTCGAGGACGCCGCCACAGGCCTCGATGGCCGCGTTCACCGCCGCCTGCCGCCCGCTGGCGCTGGAAAGGTCGGCGACGATGTCGGCCTGGGCCCGGTCGATGCCGATGACACGATGGCCGGCGGCCTGCAGCTGGCGGCAGACCGCGGCGCCGATCCCCGAGGCCGAGCCGGTGACGACAGTGGTGGGCATGAAATGTCTCCTTGAAATGAAAGGCGCGCCTGTGCGCGTGATCCTGCAGTATGTGGAGGCGCTCGCGGCCCGGGCATCGTCCGCCCGGACTAGAAGGCTCCGGGGGGCCCGCCCTTACAATTCCAGGCTCCAGATGGTCCCTCCACTCACCCCCGGGAGTCCCTCCAGATGATCCGCCTTCGTCCCCTGCTCCTGGCCGCCGGGCTCTTGACCAGCGCTGGCCCGGTGCCCCTCGCCCTCGCAGCCGAACCGCCCGCGCCCGCCGCCGCGGCGGCGGCCAACCCCGACAGCGCCCGTGCCGAGGCCCTCCTCGACAGGGCCGAAGCCTTCTACCGGGACAACGGCCAGCGCGCCCACGCGGCCTTCAGCCGCAGCGGCGAGTTCCGGGACGGCCCGCTGTACGTCTATGTGCTCGACCTCGCGGGTAACTTCCTGGCCAGCGGCGGCAGCTCCGTCACCCTGATCGGCCGCAACGTGCGGGACATGCCGGACGCCCGCGGCAAGCCGTTCTTCCGGGAGATCCTCGACGGCGCCCGGGCACGCCGCACCGGGCTGGTGGAGTACCACTGGCTCAACACCGGCTCGGGGCAGATCGAGCGCAAGACGGCCAGCTACCGGGTGGTGAACGACAACATCCTGGTGGTGGGCTATTACACCTCCCGCTCGACGGCCGAGCAGGCCCGCTCCCTGCTGTGGGCCGCGGTGCATGAGTTCAAGCAGCACGGCGATCGCGCCCTGGCGCGCTTCAACGACCTCAACGGCAACTTCGTGCGGGACGACCTCTACGTCTTCGTGCTCGACATGGACACCCAGGTGATCCGCGCCCATGGCGGGATGCCGCGGCTGATCAACCGCCCGGCCGGCGAGCTGATCGACGCCAACGGCAAGCCCTTCATCCGCGACCTGATCAAGGCCGCCCGCGCCAGCGACGAAGGCCGGGTGGAGTACGCCTGGCGCAACCCCCTCACCCAGAAGATGGAACGCAAGCAGACCTGGTTCGTGCGTGTGGGTCAGCAGGTGATTGCGGTGGGCGCCTACGCCGGCCCCCTCAACTGAAACCCCGGCGCCCGCCTCCCGCTGGGGTGCGGGCGCCGTGCATGGCGGCGAGCGGGCCTCAGCGGTGGCTGAGGGCCGCCACGCTGTTGAGCATGATGCGCACCAGCTCGGTCTGGCGGCGCACGCCGGTCTTGGAGAAGATCGAGCGCAGGTGGGCGCGGGCCGTGTTGCGGCGGATGTTGAGGGCCTCGGCCGCTTCTTCCAGCGACAGGCCGTTGGTCAGTTCCATCGCCAGCGCCGTTTCGGCCGGGGTCAGGTTGAACAGCTGCTTGGCCACCGCGGTGCTGGCCAGGGACTTGCTGGCCGCGTCGCGCAGGTAGATCACCACCGACGGCTTGCCCTTGCCCTCGGCCCATTCGCTCGACGGCACCTGCTCGATCACCACGCCGAGGCTCACCTGCCCGGACGGCCGCGAGATCGACATGGCCTCGGAGGGGATCACCCGGTCACCCGGATGGTGGGCAAAGGCGTTGCGGATGAGCTGCTGCAGGACGCGGTTGTCACTCGGGTAGGTGGCCTCGAGACGCCCCCCCACCAGCTTGAGGCCGTCGCCGCTGTCGAGGATCTCCTGGGCGATGAGGTTCTGGTCCAGCACCTTGCCCGTCTCGTCGAGCACGATGGTCGCCACCGACAGCCGGCCGATCGCCTTCGAGTAGAGCATGCCCAGCGATTCGCTGCGGTCGAGCAGGTTGTGCATGTGGAGGGCGCGGCGCAGGTGCGGCAGCAGCGCCTCGCAGAGCCGCCGCTCCTCCGGCGAGAACGCCGGGAGGCTTTCGGGGCGGGTGATCCGGAAGCGCAGCTTGCCGGATTCGGGGGTCGAGATGTCCGCCCCCATCACGTGGAAGACGTCGTAGGGCTTGCACCAGTGGATGTAATACGGTGCCTTGCGCCACTCGGCCTCGCTCATCAGGTCGTCGACCACGAACACCTTGTCCGCCGGCTGATTCACGAAGGGCGTGGCCGTGTGCTGATAGGTGTGATACACGACCTTGCCGCCGATGCCGCCCGGCAGTTCCCCGACCGAGATCATCAGCCCAGTGTCCGTCAGATCCGGGACCTTGAGGATCAGGGTCACGTAATTGGCCTTGAAGAGCGTCCGGAAATGCTCCAGGGCAACGCCCCAGCGCCGGCTGTCCAGGGCCGCTTCGTAGAGGGCGCTGACGATACGGTCGTACACGTCCATCTCGAGATTGATGCTGACCACGCTGCGTACCCCTCCCCTTTTATAGTTGTCTGTCGTTCCTTGCCCACACCGGCATGCCCCGCAGGGCACGCCGGGCGTTCACAGGGAACCGGTCAAGGCCGGCACGGCCTCGAAGAGGTCGGCGACCAAGCCATAGTCGGCGACCTGAAAGATCGGCGCGTCTGGATCCTTGTTGATGGCGACGATCACGCCGGAGTCCTTCATGCCGGCCAGATGCTGGATGGCCCCGGAGATCCCCACCGCCACGTACAGCCCCGGCGCAACGATCTTGCCGGTCTGGCCCACCTGGTAGTCGTTGGGCACGTAGCCCGCATCCACCGCGGCCCGGGACGCCCCCAGGGCGGCCCCCAGCCGATCGGCCAGCGGGGTGAGCACCTGCTGGTAGTTGTCGCCACTGCCGAGGCCGCGGCCACCGGACACCACGATCTTCGCGGCGCCCAGCTCGGGCCGCTCCGAACGGCTGATCTCCCGGCGCAGCACCTGGCTCAGGCCGAGGTCCGCCCCGGCCGCGGCGCTCTCTATCGGTGCCGGGCCGCCTTCGCCGGCGCTGTCGAAGGCCGTCGGGCGCACCGTGAGCACCTGCACCGGGTCGTCGGACTCGACGCCGACGAGCACGTTGCCGGCGTAGATCGGGCGCTGATAGCTCCCGCGCCGGCTGATCTTCACCACGTCCGAAACCTGCGCCACATCGAGCAGGGCGGCGATCCGGGGGGTCACGTTGCGCCCCCACGCCGAGCTGCCGACGAGCACGTTTCCGTATAACTTTAGTTGTACCAGAGAAACCACCAGCGCGGCTAGATTCTCGGCCAGCTGATCCCGGTAGAAAGCGGCTTCCACCTGGATCACGCGGCTCACGCCGGCCACCTTGGCCGCCTCGCCGGCGACCGCCCCGCAGCCATCCCCCGCGACGAGCAGTTCCACCTCGCCCCCCAGCTGGGCGGCGGCGGTCACGGCGTGGCGGGTGACGCCCGCCAGCCGGCTGTTGTCGTGTTCGGCAATTACCAGCGTCTTCATGTGCATGTCCCTCAGATCACCTTGGCTTCGTTCTTCAGCTTGCTTACCAGCTCGGCCACATCGGCCACCTTGACGCCGCCCTTGCGGGGCGCCGGCTCCTCGTGGCGCCCATGGCGCAGGCGCGGCGTCACGTCGACGCCCAGGCCGGCGGCGGCGAGCACCTCGAGGGGCTTCTTCTTGGCCTTCATGATGTTGGGCAGGGTCGCGTAGCGCGGCTCGTTGAGGCGCAGGTCGGCGGTGATGACCGCCGGCAGGCCCAGGGCCAGCGTCTCCAGCCCGCCGTCCACCTCGCGGGTGACCTGGATCGCGGCACCATCCACCACCAGCTTCGAGGCGAAGGTGGCCTGACCGACGCCCATCAGGGCCGCCAGCATCTGGCCGGTCTGGTTGGCGTCGTCGTCGATGGCCTGCTTGCCGCAGATCACCAGGCTGGGCTGCTCCCGATCCACCACGGCCTTCAGCAGCTTGGCGACGGCCAGGGGCTGCAGCTCGGCGTCGGACTCGACCAGGATCGCCCGGTCGGCCCCCATCGCCAGCGCGGTGCGCAGGGTTTCCTGGCTCGTCGGGCCGCCGCAGCTGACGACCACCACCTCGGTCGCCTGCTGGCTTTCGCGCAGCCGCACGGCCTCCTCGACGGCGATCTCGTCGAAGGGGTTGATCGCCATCTTCACGCCGTTCAGGTCGACGCCGCTGTTGTCGCTGCGGACGCGGACCTTGACGTTGTAATCCACAACCCGTTTGACCGGGACCAGTACTTTCACGTGTGTTCTCCTCTCGTTGGGGCGGGCGCGTGGTGAGCCTCGGAAATGTGATCCGAGGATACGGAGCCGCCCCGGCCGCGCCATCGTCCGATGGGACTACCAACGCCCCGGCCGCCACAAAGGAGAAAGGGCGCAGGCCGTGGTGACGGTCTGCGCCCTTGAACCCGGGAAAGGTAGTGAAGGGGCCGGCTCAGCCCGGAAACTTGACCCGCAGCCGGGCCGTGGCGGGAGTCGCCTGGCAGGACAGGGTCCACCGCCGGGCTAGGTCGCGGGCATCCAGCGCGTCGTTGTGGCGCAGGACCACCTCCCCCTCCTCCACCTGGCACATGCACGACGCGCACATGCCGACCCGGCACGAGTGGGGCACCGCGATGCCGTGGCGCTCGGCGGCGTCCAGCAGGGTCTCGCTGCCACCGCAGCTGAAGTGGTGCTCGCTGCCGTCGAGCAGCAGGCTCACCTCGGCCGCGTCCACCTGCGGCGGCGGGGCGTCGGCGGCCACCGCCAGCGGGGCCGCCTCCTCGTCGGGCAGGGAGACGAAGCGCTCCACATGGATCCGCTCCGGGTCGAGCCCGGCCCCGGCGAGGGCCGTGGCCATCGCGTCCATGAAAGGCGCCGGGCCGCAGATGAAGGCCTGGGCGGCCTCGAAGCCGTGGCCGAACGCCGCCAGCTGCTCCACCGACGGCGTGCCCTGCACCGAGTCCAGCCAGTGGATCACCTGCAGCCGGGACGGGTGCTCCGCCGCCAGCGCCTGGAGGGCATCCCGGAAGATCACCGAGCGTTCGTCCCGGTTGGCGTAGAGCAGGCGGATGCGCCCGCTGCCCCGGGCCAGCGCGGCCCGCAGGATCGAGAACACCGGCGTGATCCCGCTCCCGCCCGCCGCCAGCACGAAGTCGCCCTCCAGCCCGGCGGGGGTGAACAGGCCCGCCGGCGCCATCACCTCCAGGCTGTCGCCGGGGCGCAGGTGGCTGCACAGCCAGTTGGAGCCGCGCCCGCCGGCCACCCTTTTGACCGTGACCCGCAGGGCGTCATCCAGCCCCGGCGTACTCGACATCGAGTAACAGCGGGGCAGATGGCGCCCGCCCACCGCCAGACGGAGGGTCAGGAACTGGCCCGGCCGGTAGCGGAAGCTGTCCGCGAGGCCCTCCGGCACGGCAAGGGTGATCGAACGGGCATCGGGGGTCTCGTCGGTCACGGCCTGGACCGTGAGGCGATGGTAGCGGTTGGCAGTCATGGGCGACACCGTCGGGCGCGGTTCCGGCACGGCCGGTCAGACGAAGGGGTCCGGATTGCTGAGGCCGAGCATCACCGCGCCGTGGATGCGCGCGTAGGTGTCGGTGTTGTTGGCGATGTGCCCCCGGGCCTGATGGATGTCGCGGAAGATCCGCTCGATCGGATTGCTCTTGTAGGTGCCGGAGGCCGCGCAGGCCCGCATCAGCTCGCTGAGCGCCGCCGCGCACTGCTTGGGCACCTGGGCGGCCTGGGCGCGCTGCATCAGGCGCTCCTCCACCGGCATCCGTTCGTCGCTGCGGGCGCACTCGACGATGCGCGCGTAGTTGCGGAACAACACCAGCTTGAGCTGGTCGCTGGTCATCATCGCCTCGCTCACCGACTGCTGGGCATTCACGTCCTCGGCGGTCTTGGCGCCATGCTTGCCCACGTGCGCCGCGGCACGGCGGCGGAACTCGGCGATGGCACCGTCGAGGGCCCCCAGGCAGGCCGACGACACGGCCCGCTGGAAGACCTGGGTGAAGGGGATGCGGTACAGCCAGCCCGGGTTGCCCGCACGGCCGGGGCAGCCTGCGTCGGAGTGGTCGTTGGTGCGCTGGGTGCGGTGTTCCGGCACGAAGGCGTCCTCCACCACGATGTCGTGGCTGCCGGTGGCGCGCAGGCCCAGCACGTCCCAGTTGTGCTCGACGCGGTAGTCGGACTTGGGCAGCAGGAAGGTGGTGTGCTCGAAGCCCTCGCTGCCGTCGCGCTTGGGCAGCAGGCCGCCCAGGAAGATCCATTCGCAGTGCTCGACCCCGCTCGAGAAAGCCCAGCGGCCGGAGAAGCGGTAGCCGCCCTCGACCTTCTCGGCCTTGCCCACCGGCATGTAGGTGGAGGCGATCAGGGTGGCGGAGTTCTGGCCCCACACATCCTGCTGGGCCTGGTCGGGGAAGAGGGGAAGCTGCCAGTTGTGCACGCCGATCACGCCGTAGATCCAGGCGGTGGACATGCAGCCCTCGGCCAGCGCCATCTGCACCCGGTAGAAGACCCGCGGGTCCAGCTCGTAGCCGCCCCAGCGCTTGGGCTGCAGCACGCGGAACAGGCCGGCCTCCTGCATCTCCTTGACGGTCTCGACCGGCACCATGCCCTGGCGCTCGGCCTCCCGGGCGCGCTCGGCCAGCTTCGGCGCCAGGGCGCGGGCGCGGGCCACCAGCTCGATCGCCTCCGGCGTCATGTAGTCGTCGGCGAACGCATCCATCAACAGCTCTTTCTTTACCGCATCCATGGTCTTCCTCCTCCTGTGCGCCGGCGGCGGAAATACCCCGGCAAGTCAAACACTTCGATGGGAAGAGAGTTCCACAGCGGGACGTCCGGATTCATCGTCTGAACGGACTAACGGAAACGCGCGGACGGCCCCGTCCGCCGCCTGTAACCCTTTTGGACGATGCCCCGGAAAACCGGCTGCCAATAATGGCTGGACATTCAAGCAGCCAAGCCATTGGGCCGCGCGCCCGCCGTTCAAAAGGAGACACCCATGCGCACACGCGTCGGCGTGGCCGTGACCGCCATCGTGGCGGCAGCCGGCCTCTACGCCTTTTCGCCCCGCAGCATGCCGCAGTTCGAGCAGACCCGCATCCCGGTGGACAAGATGCAGCTCAACAGCATCGTCCGCACCAGCGCCGGCCTGGTCGCCGCCGGGGAGCTGGGGCAGATCCTGGTTTCCCGCGACGACGGCGCGAGCTGGCAGACCGCCCGGCAGGCCCACGCCCGCCAGGCGCCGATCACCCGCACCACCTTCGCCGCCAACGGCACCGGGCTGGCCCTGGGCCACGAGGGATGGATCCTGCGCAGCACCGACGGCGGGCTGAGCTGGGAAGAGAGCGCCTTCGAGCAATCCAACGGCGAACCCCTGATGAGCGCCGCCCGCCTGCCCTCCGGCGAGTGGCTGGCCGTGGGCGCCTTCGGCCGGGTGCTGCGCTCGGTGGATGACGGCAAGAGCTGGCAGCCCCACACGATCCCCGGCCTCTCCGACTGGCACCTCAACAGCATCAACGGCTCGGCCGACGGCCGACAGTGGCTGATCACCGGCGAGGCCGGCACCGTGCTCCGCTCCGAGGACGGCGGCGTCAGCTGGAGCGTCGTCCCGCCCTTCTACAAGGGCTCCATCTATGGCGCCGTGCAGCTCGCCTCGGGCACCTGGGTGGCCTATGGCATGCGCGGCAACGTGCACTTCAGCCAGGACGGCGGGCGCAGCTGGCAGGCCGCCCGCGTGCAGGCGCCGGTGTCCACCTACGCCCACGAGCTGACCGACGACGGCCGCCTGCTGCTGGCCGGCCAGGGCGGCGTGGTGCTGGCCAGCCAGGACGACGGCCACAGCTTCCAGGTGATCCGCAAGGAAGGCCGCGCCAGCCTCACCGGCATCCACCGGCAGGCCGACGGCAGCCTGCTGCTCACCAGCGACAGCGGCCTGCAGCGCTACAAGCCGACGACCCGCAGCGCCGACGCCACCCAGGGCCGCGGCACCCCGCACACCACCACCGGAGCCTCCTGATGACCCATCACGCCATGACCCGTACCGACGCGCTGGTGGCCTTCCTGGCGCGCATGCTGATCGCCTGGCGGCGGCCGCTCGGCGCGCTCTTCCTGCTGCTCACGCTGGGCCTCGGCTATTCGGCCCTCAACACCCGGCTCGACCCCGGCTTCAACAAGCTGATCCCCATGTCCCACCCCTACATGCAGGCCTTCCTGCAGTACGGCAGCACCTTCTCGGGGGCCAACCGGGTGATGGTGAGCGTGCGCTGGAAGGGCGAGGGCGACATCTACAACCCGACCTTCATGAAGGCCCTGCAGCAGGTCACCGACGAGGTCTTCTTCATTCCCGGGGTCAACCGCGGCGAGGTGCGCTCGCTGTTCACGCCCAACGTGCGCTTCATCGAGGTCACCGAGGAAGGCTTCAACGGCGACGTGGTGATCCCCGCCCAGTTCAACGCCGACCCGGAGAGCCTGGCCCTGGTGCGCGGCAACGTGGCCAAGTCCGGGCAGATCGGGCGGCTGGTGGCCAACGACCTCAAGTCCGCGCTGGTCCAGGCCGACCTGCTGGAGATCAACCCGCAGAGCGGCGAGAAGCTGGACTACGCCTCGGTGGCGGAGAAGCTGGAGGCGATCCGCGCCGCCCACGCCAACGAGCAGATCGACATCCACATCGTCGGCTTCGCCAAGGTGATGGGCGACGTGATGGAGGGCCTCACCACGGTGCTGCTGTTCTTCGTGATCGCCTTCGGGATCACCACCACCCTGCTCTGGCTTTACTCCCGCTCGATCAAGCTGACCCTGCTGGCCATCACCGTGGCCCTGCTGCCGGTGGTGTGGCTGCTCGGCGTCCTGCCGCTGATCGGCTACGGCATCGACCCCATGTCGGTGCTGGTGCCCTTCCTGATCTTCTCGATCGGCGTCTCCCACGCCGTGCAGATGACCAACGCCTGGAAGCAGGACGTGCTCGACGGGCAGACCTCGCTGGACGCCGCCGAAGGCGCCTTCCGCAAGCTCGCCATCCCCGGCACCATGGCCCTGCTGGCCAACGCGCTGGGCTTCCTGGTGATCATGCTGATCGACATCCCCATCGTCCGCGAGCTGGGCATCACCGCCTGCCTGGGCGTGGCGATGATGATCATGACCAACAAGATGTTCATGCCGATCATCCTGTCGCACCTGCACCTGGAGCGCGCGGCCCTCGGGCGCAGCGCCGAGGCCGGCCAGCGCCACGCCCTGTGGTGGGCGCTGTCGGCCCTGTCGCGCCCCGGGCCGGCCATGCTGAGCATCCTGGCCACCCTGCTCATCCTCGCCGGCGCAACCTGGCAGTCCCGCCAGCTGCAGACCGGCGACGTGGGCTCCGGCGTGCCCGAACTGCGCGCCGAATCCCGCTACAACCAGGACAACGCCCGCATCGTCGGCGACTACTCCATCGGCATGGACGTGCTGTCGGTGTATGTGGAAACCGAAGGGCACACCGAAGCCTGCCTGAACTGGGAGGTGATGAACGCCGTGGAGCGCTTCGACCTGCACATGCGCGGCGTGGTGGGCGTGCAGTCGGTGGCCACCGTCGCCGGCCTGGCCAAGCTGTACGTGGCCGGCAACAACGAGGCCAACCCCCGTTGGGCGGCCCTGCAGCGCTCCGAGGCGGCCCTGCGCACCGGCGGCCGCGCCGCCAATCCGGACCTCGGCCTCAACACCTATGGCTGCAAGACCATCAACCTGCTGGTCTACCTCAAGGACCACCAGGGCCCCACCCTCGCCCACGTGGTCAAGGAGGTCCAGCACTTCATCGACGCCGAGCACGCCCCCGGCGTGCGCTTCCGCCTCGGCGGTGGCAACGCCGGCGTCGCCGCCGCCACCAACGAGGCCGTCGAGCACGCCGAGATCCAGATGCTCGCCTCCATCTTCGGCGCCATCACCCTGCTGTGCTGGATCACGTTCCGGTCCTGGCGCGCCGTGCTGTGCGTGATCGTGCCGCTGATCATCGTCACCATCATGTGCAACGCCCTGATGGCATTGCTGGGCATCGGCCTCAAGGTGGCCACCCTGCCGGTGATCGCCCTCGGCGTGGGCGTGGGGGTCGACTACGGCATCTACATCTACGAGCGGCTCCAGCACGAAATGACCCACGCCGGCCTGCCGCTCCGCGAAGCCTTCTACGAAGCCATGCGCCAGCGCGGCACCGCTGCGGTATTCACCGCCGTGACCATGTCGATCGGCGTCGGCACCTGGGCCTTCTCGGCCCTCAAGTTCCAGGCCGACATGGGCATCCTGCTGGCCTTCATGTTCCTGGTGAATGTGCTCGGCGCGATCTTCCTGCTGCCGGCGCTGGCCGTGTGGCTGGGCGTGGGGAGCGAGGAGAAGGTGCGGGAGGCCAAGCTGGCGCACTCCTGATCTGTGACGGCCCTGGCGCATCGGTCCAGCGCCGGGGGGCTGCCCTGATTGATCCGCTGTTGAAGCGGCCAACCTTGGTTGGCCGCTTTTTCATTCAGAGGGGACGTCGATTGGTGCGGTAAGGCACGGCAAATTGACGAACAAGGTGACAAATTGCAGTTGCCACCAAAGCTCAGTGGGTTGGCGCAGGGAAGGTGAATGGTCGGCAAAATGCCATGCTGTTAGACTGCCGACAACGACAAGGCAAGCAATGGCAGTTCCCATGCGTAATTCGGCGGCTTACACCATCTTTTTGGGAGGGTGAATGGACAAATGCCAGCTCAGTGAGCGCGACATCTGCACCAAGTTCATCACACCAGCCATCCAGCAAGCGGGCTGGCAACAGCACCAGTTCCGCGAAGAGGTGAGCCTCACCGATGGCCGCGTCATGGTGCGCGGCAAGCTCGCTGCCCGCATCAAGAACCCCGAAGCCAAAGGTGGCCCCAAGCGCGCCGACTTTGTGCTCTATGCCCGCCCCAATGTCCCGATCGCCGTGGTCGAAGCCAAACAGGCGAAGTTTTCTGTTGGCCACGGCATGCAGCAGGCTCTGGCCTATGCCGAGATGCTCGACGCCCCCTTCGCCATCAGCAGCAATGGCGAAGGCTTTCTGCTTCACGACCGCACCGGCCTGACTCAGCCCACCGAGCGAGAGCTCTCCCTCGCTGAATTCCCGTCGCTGGACGAGTTGTGGCTGCTGTACCAGCAGTGGAAGGGCCTCGCCGAGCCAGCTGCCGTCAAACTTGTCGAGCAACCGTTCCATACCGACGGCAGCGGCAAGGAGCCGCGCTACTACCAGCGTGTTGCCATCAATCGCGCCATCGAAGCCATCGCCAAGGGGCAGCAGCGCGTGCTGCTGGTCATGGCCACCGGCACCGGCAAAACCTACACCGCGTTCCAGATCATCTGGCGGCTATGGAAGGCCAAGGCCAAGAAACGCATTCTGTTCCTGGCCGACCGCAACATCTTGGTTGACCAGACCATGCAGCAGGACTTCGCCCCCTTCGGTGAAGTGATGCACAAGGTCAACAACCGCGAAGTTAAAAAGAACTACGAAATCTACCTTGCGCTCTACCAGGCGGTGACGGGCAGGGAGGAATGGAAGCAGATCTACCGCCAGTTCCCTGCCGGTTTCTTCGATCTGGTAGTGATCGACGAATGCCACCGCGGCAGCGCCGCCGATGATTCCGCGTGGCGAGAGGTGCTCGACTACTTCAGCAGCGCCACCCATCTGGGCCTGACCGCCACGCCGAAGGAAACCAAGGAGGTGAGCAACATCACCTACTTCGGCGACCCGATTTACACCTACTCTCTCAGGCAGGGCATCGAAGACGGCTTTCTCGCACCCTACAAGGTCATTCGGATTGCCACGGACGTGGACGCCGTGGGCTACACCCCCGAGAAGGGCAAGCTCGACAAACACGGGCGGGTGGTCGAGCAGCGCCAGTACAACACCAAGGATTTCGACCGCAACCTGGTACTGGAGAAACGCACCCAGCTTGTCGCGAGCAAAGTCTGGGAATACCTCAAGGCCACCGACCGGATGGCCAAGACCATCGTCTTCTGCGACGACCAGGACCACGCCGAGCGCATGCGACAGGAACTGGTGAAACTCATCCCCGCCGCCGCCCGTAACCGCCGCTACGTGATGCGCATCACCGGCGACGACAACGAAGGCAAGGCCCAGCTCTCCTACTTCATCGACAACGACGAGCCCTACCCGGTTATCGCCACCACCTCCAAGCTGCTCACCACCGGGGTGGACGCCAAGACCTGCAAGCTCATCGTGCTGGACCAGAACATCAACTCGATGACCGAGTTCAAGCAGATCATCGGTCGTGGCACGCGGCTACGCGAGGATTACCAGAAGCTCTACTTCACCATCATGGACTTCAAGGGCGCCACCCGGCTGTTCGCCGACCCGGATTTCGACGGTGAGCCAGTGGTGATCTACGAACCCAGCCCCGATGATCCCGTGGTGCCGCCCGAACCCACCGATCCTCCGAGTATCGGCGAGCCCGCTCCCCCTCCCTATGACCCACACCCGCCAGGCGGCGAGGATACGCCCCCCGGAGGAAATACCAGTAGCGGTGAAGGGCGCATCAAATACGTGATCGATGACGTGCCTGTGCGCGTCGCGGTCGAGATTTCCCAATACCTCGACACCGACGGCAAACTCATCACCGAGGACTACCGCGTCCTGCTCCAGGACGACATCAAGAAAGTACTGCAAGCCGAGTTCGGCAGCCTTTCCGAGTTCCTGCGCCGCTGGACCAGCGCGGAGCGCAAGCAAGCGGTGCTGGATGAGCTGACCGACCACGGAGTGCCTCTGGATATTCTGCAACAGGCCGTGCCGGGCGGTGGCGAGCTCGACGCCTTCGACCTGGTTGCCCACGTCGCCTTCAACCAGAAGCCGCTGACGCGCCGCGAGCGGGCCAACAACGTCAAGAAGCGCGATGTGTTCGGTCAGTTCGGCGAACAGGCCCGTGCTGTGTTAGAAGCACTCCTCGAAAAATTCGCCGACCACGGCGTGCAAGACATCGAAGACGCCAAGGTGCTGGAGCTGCCGCCCTTTGACCAGTTCGGCAGCAAGACCCAGATCCGGCGCGGCATCTTTGGCGGCATCGAGCAATACACCCGGGCCGTGCAGGCGCTCGAAAAAGCGCTGTATGACCAGGACGCGCAGAAACAAGCCTGATCCCGCATCGGGCAATGCAACACGAGAACAACGCAATGAACCTCAGCAGCACCATCAAATCCATCCAGGACATCATGCGCAAGGACGACGGCGTCGACGGCGACGCCCAGCGCCTCGGCCAGCTCACCTGGATGCTCTTCCTCAAGGTCTTCGACCAGCGGGAAGAAGAGTGGGAAGACGACAACCCCAAGTACGCCTCACCGCTGCCGGACGACATGCGCTGGCGCAACTGGGCCGCCTACGTGGCCGACGAAGCGGGCAAGAAAGCCCCGCAGACCCCCGCCAGCGAGATCATCGGCTTCGTCAACAACCGGCTGTTCCCCACCCTCAAGGAACTGGACGCCAACGCCAGCCCGCAGCACAAGGTAATCCGCAGCGTCTTTGAAGACGGCAACAACTACATGAAGTCCGGCACCCAGCTGCTGGCCGTGATCGAGAAACTCGAAGAAGCCATCAACTTCCACGATTTCAAGACCCGCGCCAGCCTGGGCGACGTGTACGAACAGTTGCTCAACGACCTACGCGGCGCCGGCAATGCGGGCGAGTTCTACACTCCGCGCGCCATCACCCAGTTCATGGCCGACCGCGTGAACCCCAGCCTGGCCCGGCGCGAAACCGTAATGGACCCGGCCTGCGGCACCGGCGGTTTTCTGACCGCAGCCATCGACCACTTCCGCAACCAGGTCTCCACAAAATCCAGCGCCGCCGACAAGGCCGCCATCGAAACGCTGATCCGCGGCATCGAGAAAAAGCAGCTGCCGCACCTCTTGTGCACCACCAACATGCTGCTGCACGGCATCGATGTGCCCAGCCAGATCGAGCACAAGAACACATTGGGCATCGGCTGGAACGACTGGAGCACCCACGACAAGGTGGACTGCGTCATCACCAACCCGCCCTTCGGCGGCTACGAAGATGACGGCGTGGGCAGCGACTACCCGGCAGACCTGCGCACCCGCGAGACGGCCGACATGTTCATGGCCCTCATCGTCAAGAAGCTGCTCAAAGAGAACGGCCGCGCCGCTGTGGTGCTGCCCGATGGCTTCCTGTTTGGCGATGGCATCAAGGCCACACTCAAGAAGCTGCTGCTGCGCGACTGCAAGCTGCACACCATCGTGCGCCTGCCCAAAGGCGTCTTCGCCCCCTACACCACCATCAAGACCAACCTGCTGTTCTTCACCAAGGGCGCAACGGTGGATGACGGCAGCGAGCACTTCCACACCGACACCATCTGGTACTACGAGCACCCCTACCCGCCGGGCTACAAGAGCTACAGCAAGACCAAGCCCATCCGCTTCGAGGAGTTCAAGCCCGAGCAGGACTGGTGGGGCAGCGAAGCCAACGACTTTGCCGACCGCGTGGAGAACGAGTTCGCCTGGAAGGTCGACTTCAAGACCAGGCGCGAGCAGGCCGAAGCCGCCGCGCAGCCGCATTGGGATCGCGCCGAGCAGCTGGGCAACCAAGCCAGCACGCTGGAAAACCGCGTGCGCGACCTGCGCGACTCCATCAAGGGCGTAAGCAACGCCAAGCAGCGCCAGCCGGTGGAAGACGAGATCGACACCCTGCGCACCCAGGCCGACAGCCTGCGCCTGCAAGCCCGCGACGCCCAGGCCGCTGGCGACCGCCTGTACTGGCCGATCTACAATCTCGACCTGAAAAACCCCAACGCGCCGGAAGAAGAAACCCACGACCCCGACGTGCTGCTGGACAAATACAAAACCCTGCTCGGCCAGATCGAAGAAACCGAGAACCGCCTGAAGAGCGAACTCGCCGCCGCCCTGGCGCACCACTTCACGACAGAAGAAGCCGAGCAATGAAGCAGCCGCCTGCCAAGCCTCAGCCCACCCAGGCCCCCGGCCACCTGCTGGGCGACATCCGCCAACTGATCGAGCAAAGCCGCCAGCAACTCGCCAGCGCCGTAAACAGCGCCCTGACTACACTGTACTGGCACATCGGCCAGCGCATCCGCAGCGAAGTGCTCAAGGACGCCCGCGCCGGCTATGGCGAGCAGATCGTCGCCACCCTGTCGAAGCAGCTCGAAAAGGACTACGGCCGCGGCTTGTCCGAGAAAAACCTGCGCCACATGCTGCGCTTTGCCGAAGTCTTTCCCGATGTGCAGATTGTCTCCGCAGCGCGGAGACAATTGAGCTGGACCCACTTCAGGACGCTGATCTACATCGGCGATCCGCTCAAGCGCGACTTCTACCTGCAGATGTGCCAGCAGGAAGGCTGGAGCACCCGCACCCTGCAAGAGCGGCTCGACTCCCAGCTCTTCGAGCGCACCGCGCTTTCCAGACAGCCCGACGCGCTCCTCGCCCAGGAACTGGCCAGCCTGAGACAAAACGGCGAGCTGCACCCCGGGCTCGTGCTCAAAGACCCCTACGTGCTGGACTTCCTCGGCTTGCAGGACCGCTACCTGGAAAAAGATCTGGAAGACGCCATCCTGCGCGAGCTTGAGCACTTCCTGCTGGAGCTGGGCGCGGGCTTTTCCTTCGTGGCACGGCAAAAGCGCATCCAGATCGACCACGACGACTTCTACATCGACCTGCTGTTCTACAACCGGCGGCTCAAGCGCCTGGTGGCCATCGACCTGAAACTGGGCGACTTCAAGGCCGAATACAAGGGCCAGATGGAGCTCTACCTGCGCTGGCTGGCCAAACACGAGCAAGAGCTGGGCGAGGCCCCGCCCTTGGGCATCATCCTGTGCAGCGGCAAGAAGCGCGAACAGATCGAGCTGCTGGAGCTGGACGCCAGCGGCATCCACGTCGCCGAATACCTGACCGTGCTGCCACCCCGGGAAGTGCTGCAAGCCAAGCTGCATGAAGCCATTGCGCTGTCGCGCGCCCGACTGGAAAACCGCGGCGGGGAGGAGGCGTGATGGATGCGCAGCAGTTTCTGGCGGAATTCGGGCATATCGCCAATGCGCCGGGGGGCGTGGCGCGGTTGCGGGAGCTCATCTTGCACTTGGCCGTGTCAGGTGACCTCGTCAGGACGGAAAGTCCCGTAGATGCTTCACCATTGTTGGAAGAGATTGCGCTGCAAAAGCGGGATCATCCGGAAAAGAAGAAGGTCGTTCCTAGCCAAGCACCTGTATCTCGCGCTGCAGTAAGGGCTCCATCGCATTGGAGTGTTTGCCGCCTTGGCGACATTGCCTTGACGATTACCGGAGGCGGAACACCGTCGAAAAGTCACTCCGCATATTGGAATGGTGATATTCCTTGGGCAAGCGTTAAAGACCTTAAGGACTTCAAGTATCTGGACGGTACAGAGCAACACATTACCGAGGATGGGCTCAAGAACAGTTCCTCAAATCTAATTCCACCCGGTCGCATCATTGTTTGCACGCGAATGGGACTCGGCAAAGTAGCCATTAACCGAGTTGCCATGGCAATCAATCAGGATCTCAAAGCCCTGGAGTTGCCTGAGCAGGTCAGCTTGGATTTCTTCCTGATTCTTTACAAGACTCGTGAGGTAAAAGGCACGGGTACGACAGTCGCCGGCATCAGGCAGGATCAGCTGTTAGCGTTGCCTATTGCGTTACCTCCCACCGAAGAACAATCCCGCATCGTCGCCAAAGTCGATGAGCTGATGGCCTTGTGCGACCAGTTGGAGGCGCAGCAGCAAGATCGCCGCAAACTGCAAAACACCCTGCGCCAGTCCACGCTGCAAGCCCTCACCAGCGCTCAAAGCCCGCACGAACTGCAAGACAGCTGGCAACGCCTGCAAGCCAGCTTCGAGCTCCTGTTCAGCGAACCGGAGGATGTAGATGATGTTCTCGCCGAATTGAAGAACCTAGCCGTCCGCGGTTTGCTCGCGAATGCCTCCTCAACGACTCCTGACCTGGACCAAGTCAAAGCAGATTGCGCGCGGCTTCGGGCGCAATACATCGACGCAGGCATCATGCGCCGGCAAAAATTGGTCGGTACGGCTGAATGCGAAACGAGCTATCCGGCTCATTGGGCGGTGACCGCCTTCGATGAGGTGGCTGTTGTCATCGGCGGGGTCACCAAAGGGCGTGATCTTCGCGGCAAACAAGTGGTGGTCTGCCCCTACTTGGCGGTCGCGAATGTTCAGCGTGGGTACTTTAAGCTCGATGCGCTGAAGTCGATCGAAATTGCCGCCGATGAGCTGGCAAAGTACCGGGTTCAGGAGGGCGATCTGCTGATCACCGAAGGGGGAGACTGGGACAAGGTGGGGCGGACCGCGATCTGGCGTGGTGAGGTCGAGAACTGCCTTCACCAGAATCACGTCTTCAAGGCGCGTGTGCCCAGCGAGTATCTGCTGAAGCAATGGGTTGAGTTGGTCTTCAATTCGGGGGCTGGGCGAGACTACTTTGCAAGAGCATCCAAGCAAACGACGAACCTCGCGTCAATAAACATGACGCAGCTCCGCAGCTTCCCCCTCCCAATCCCGCCCCTGAACGAACAACAACGCATTCTTTCTGCACTCGCGGAACTGACTGAGCACTGCACCGCATGGCGCCATCAGTTGGAGCGGAAACAAGCGCTGTCGGCGCAGCTTGCCCAAACCACTGTCGCCGCCCTCACCGGCATCACCATCGAACAAGAACAGGACCCCTGTGAAAGCCCCGCAAACAGCACAGATCGGCCAGAACGGCACCGGCAAGTTCTTATGAAAAACCTCTAATAAGGCCGGCAACCCGCCACCGGGAACCAGCCCTGCCCCGTCAACGCAAATACGCCCGGACAACCGGGCGTATTTGCGTCGGCCAGGCACTTTCAATCCCCGTGTCAGGCCTTCGATTCTCAACGGGCGGTAACGCAGGCAGGGAGGCCTGCCGACACCCGCCCGCCGGAATCAAGCTCAGAACGAATACTTCATCACCAGCGACAGTTGGTCGCGGTCGGTCAGCGGGCGGAACTCGCGCATGTTGGCCACTTCCGCCTTGCCGAAGTAACCCATGTAGGTCAGGCCGACCTGGAGGTTGCGCTGGTAGGTGAAGTTGGCACCGATGCTGGCGCGCATGTCCCCTTCGCCGCCGACGCCGCCGGTGATCGTGCGACCCTTGAGCTGACGGGAGAGGCTGATCGGCACGCTGAGATCCCAGCCCTCGAAGATGCCCGGGTAGCCGAGGCTGAGGGTGCCGGAGGCGGCCAGGCCGTAGTTGGCGCCGAAGAACAGCTCCTTGGTCTTGGGGAAGATCGCGGTGCTCGCGGCGGCGGGAGCGTTGGCGGCCTCGATGCCGCCGATCGTCACGTAGGCGACTTCGGCGGTCAGGGTGGTCTGGTCGGCGATGGCGGTGCGTTCCAGGTTCCAGATGGTGTTGAGGTTGGCCTGGATCACGTCGGCGCGGGTCGGCGTGGGCAGGTAGCTGCTGGCGGCCTGCGGGGCGCGGGGGTTGACCAGGGTCTTCACCAGCACCGGCGCGCCCTGCTTGTACGACAGTTCGCCGGCAATGGAGGCGGCCCCCACCGAGGTGCTGAAGGTGGCGCCGATCAGCTTGATGTTGTCGAAGTAGCGGACGTTGTACGACCCGCCGCCCAGCGCGCCGGAGGTGGCGTTGAAGGCGTTGATCACCGGCAGCGGCGAGCGGTCGTGGTAGTTGAGGTAGTAAAGGCCGACTTCGGTCTCTTCGGTCAGGCGGTAGCGGGTGCCGACGCCCCACTGGGGGGTGTTGCCCGGGTCGATGTCGTTGCCGCGCAGGCCGTAGGAACACACCGAGCGGCCGCCCACCGTGCGGTAGGGCTGCAGGCAGGTGCCGCCCGGCCCGGTGGAATCCGCGCTGCTCAGATACGAGCCGGGCGCCGGGGCGAGGGTGGTGTGGAAGCCGAACTGCAGGTGGCCGAGCAGCGACCAGCGGGGCGACATCTCGATCTGGGTGGAGATCTGGTCTTCCGGCAGCAGCTGGTCCTTGGTTTCGGTGCCGACGATGCCGGTCTTGGTGCCGTCGGCGGGGCCCTGGGCCAGGGAGATGCTGGGGAAGAACAGGGCCTCGCCCCACGACACCACGTGGCGGCCAAGGCGCACGTTGGCACGGCGGCCTTCGCCCAGGTCGAAGGTGTTGAACACGTAGGCGTCCAGCAGGCGGGTGTAGCCGCCGTGGTAGCGGCGGGCGTCGCGGGTGAATTCGTCGACCGGCCCCGGCTTGTTCACCGCCCCCGTGTTGTTGTCATTGAGGCGGTGATAGACGTCGTCGTAGAAGGTGGACGCCGACAGCACCAGGCCGTTCACCCCGTTGGTGATGCTGGTGTCGAGCAACAGGCTGAGGCGGTTGGCGGTGAGGCTGCCCTTGTCGAAGTTGTTGGTGCCGTCGTTGCCGCCGGAATACGCCGCGATCTTGGCGTCACGGTCTTCCATCCGGGTGGAGAGGGTGTAGGTGGAGTTGACCCGCCAGTCGACCTTGTAGCCGTTGTCGAGCTCGATCGACTCGCCGGCAAAGGCCGGCGTGGCGAGTCCGGCGCCCAGCAGGGCCAGCGCCAGAGGGCGCAGCGCGATGTGCATTTTCATTCTGCTTGTCTCCCTGAGAGGCGCGGGGTCAGTTGCCGGCGGAGCGCAGGGCTGCCGGCGTGAACTGGTCCGGGTTCATGTCGCCCTTGTTGAGGATCGGGCCGATGTCCCGCTCCTGGAACAGGTTGTAGGCCACGTAGCTGCCGGAGTTGAGGTCGTGGTAGAAGCTGGTGCCGGCGTGCCACGCGTTCATGTCGAAGGCGTAGTAGTAGTTGATCACCGCGTGCTGCCAGAGCTGGCCGCGGGTGTCGTAGTAGTCGCCGGCCACGGCGTGCCAGGTGTCCTCATCGATGAACATCACGCGCTTGCCGAAGGGGTGGCGGTAGCCGTCCTTGAGCTTGCCTTCGAGCACCCACACGCGGCGCAGCTCGTAGCGCTGCATGTCGGGGTTGGGGTGGCCGGGCTTGAGGAGGTCGGCGTACTTGCTGCCCTTCTCATGCACCTTGTAGGCGTTGGCGGGGATGTACATCTCGCGCTTGCCCTGCAGCGACCACTCGTAGCGATCCGGCGCGCCGTTCATCAGGCGGTCCTGGTCGATGGTGAGCTTGCCGCCGGAGCCGGCCAGCGGGGTGTCGTAGCCATACTGCGGCAGCTGGCGGACGCGGCGGGTGCCGGGGTCGTAGTTCCAGGCCAGGCGCTTGCCCTTGGCAAAGTTCACCGGCTCGACCGAAGTGGTCATGCTGCCCTTGTCACGCTCGGGCAGCAGGGTGCCGGTCATGGCGTAGGCCATGGTGCCTTCCATCGGCTTGCCCAGGTTGTCCGGCGAGGTGACCACGCTCAAGCTCTTGTTGAACTGGCGTCCCCAGGTGATGACACCCTTGGAATTCACATCCGCGATATCGCGGGCGCGGTTCTCTTCGGTGAAGGCCCGGTACGGGAAGTTGTGGTTGGCCAGCACTTCCATCGCGCTCTTGGGGATCGGGAAGGGGATGGCGCCCATCACCCCGGTGAAGCCGAAGCCGTTGTCGATGAGTTCGGCCTCGCGGGCGTTCTTCTTGGCCAGATCGCAGATCTTGTCGGGGTAGCGGAATTCGCGACGGCCCTGATAGACCGGGATCTTGTAAGTGTTGGGGAAGCGGGCGAGCAGCGCCTTCTGGCCGTCCCCCCGCGTCAGAATAGTTGCCACCTCGATAGAATCCTGAATTCGGGGGCGATGATGAGAGAACGACTTGGCGCGATACGGACAAGACTTCAAAGACAGAGCGGTAGCGCGGTTGTTGCCGCCGGA
>NZ_JAYREK010000049.1:0-26572 GCF_041908905.1 Zoogloea sp. | reverse complement strand
CAGGAATGTTCGTCGCATTCGCCAGCCCGCAGAAGCGCTTGTAGCTCATGCGGTCGAGCAGTTGATACTCCATCTGCTCGTCCGACAGGTTGTACAGCCGCTTCAGGACCAGGATGCGCACCATCGTCTCGGTTGGATACGGCGGGCGGCCACCCTGTGGGCTGACCGGCCGCGGCGCGATGCGATCCACCTCGGTCGCCAGCGCCACGAAGTCGATGTACGACTCGATCTCGGCCAGCGGGTCGCCCAGGGTGTCGATCTTCTTGCGGTGGTGTTCGTCGGCGAACAGGTCGGTCTTGATGGCGCTGCGCGGTTTCATCGGAGTCGGCTCGGGGCGGATTCAGAACGATGTAATTTTATCAAGGGTGGGCGAGTCGAGGTTTTTCGAGGTGCCCAGGCTTCTTTGTTGCCCCGGCCTTCTCGGTTCCCGCCTTCTTCCGCACCGCCGGCCTGGCCGGCTTCATGCGCTCCAGCCGCCGCCGGATCTCGTCCGAATCCATCCACAGATCGCTGCCCTGCAGGATGTGGTTGATGTCGGCGGCGCTCAGGAAGGGCGTGCACAGCCGGGTGGTGACCTTCTCGAACCAGTTGCCGAGGGCGTGCACTTCGGCGAGCTGCTCGCTGCCCTTGCCGGCGAAGCTGCTTGAGTAGGTGTGGAACATCAGCTGGCAGTTGTCGTGGACGATCAGCTCGTCGCCCGACAGGAAGATGAAGGCCGCCATCGAGTAGGCCCGCGCCTCCAGCACCGTGACCACGTGGGCCTCGGAGGCCAGCATGTTGTTGATGATCTGCAGCCCGGTGTTGAAATCGCCGCCGGGGGAGTTGATGTGCAGGTAGATCAGGTCGGTTTCGGCGGCGGTGCGGAGCGTATAGAACAGCTCGGTGTAGTACTGGGGGTCCTGCAGTTCGCCGCACAGGTAGTAGGAAACCTGGTGGATGGGCATGTGGCGTTCGTAGCGGACGAGCCCGCCAAAGGGCTCCTCCTCGACTTCTTCGGGCTGGCCGCTGCGGCCGGGGTGCTGAACCATCACTGCGTCCTCCGCTGGAATGACGACAGGGTCCAGTATGCAACCACCCGCAGCGGCGGACAACGCCCGCCGGGGCGGCTCCCGGTTTCCGTGGCGGGCCGGACTGAGCCCGGCCCCGGGGGCGCTCAGGAAGCGGCGGCGGGCAGTGGCTCCGGGACGGGGGCCTCGGCCTGGCGCTCGACGGGCAGCTCGCACTTGAGCACGCCGTGGTTGGCCGCCTCGGCCCACAGGCGGCCGCCGTGGGAATGCACGATCGCCCGGCTGATCGCCAGCCCGGTCTGGCGCTTGCCCGAACCGGACGGGGCGATGGGCTCGAACAGGCGCAGCACCTGGTCGGGGCTCAGGCCGGAGCCGGAATCCTCGATGCGCAGGCAGACCCGGTCGTTGCCGTCCTTCCAGGCCGCCAGCCAGACCCGCCGCGGCTGACGTGGGCTGTCGGAGACGGCGTCGAAGGCGAAGCCCAGCAGGCTGCGCAGCACCACCTCGATCTGCAGGCGGTCCACCCGCAGCAGCAGCTCGGGCATCGTCGCGATGCGCAGGCGGATGCCGCTGCGCTCGGCACGCAGGCGGTAGGGCGCGGCGGCGCTCTCGACCAGCTCCTCGAGGGTGACGCTCTCGAGCTCCGGCGAGCCGCTGCGGAAGAAATCCTGCAGGCGATGCACCACCTCGCTGGTGCGCGCCGATTCGCGCAGCACGCAGCGGATCGCCGAGTGCAGGCGCTCGCCCACCTCGCCCCGTTCGAGCAGCTGCTCGCAGGCGCCGGCATAGGCGCTGAGGGCGGTCAGGGGGTGGTGGAGCTCGTGGGTGAGGGTCGCCGCCATCTCGCCGGCGGCGGCCAGGCGCAGGCTCTGGCGCAGCTCCTGGCCGGTGCGGCGCAGCTCATCCACCGCCGCGGCGACGAAGAAGCCCACCAGCGCGATGGCCATCGCGAGGATCTGCAGCTCGGCCACCGACACCGCGTTGTAGCCCAGCCCGCGGATCGCCACGATGATCCCGACCTGCACGAAGGCCGCGCAGACGATGGCGCCGGCCATGCCCTGGCGCGCCGCCGCCCACACCACGGGCAGGAACAGCAGGTAGAAGAGCTTGAAGCCGTTCTGGCCGCTCAGCCCGAAGGCGACCCACAGGGTCAGGCTGGCCAGCAGCAGGTAGCCCAGGCTCTCGGGCCGCGCCACCGTGGCGCGCAGGATGCCGCGGGCCCGCGGGCTGGTGAGCCACCACAGCAGCGGCATCATGATCGAGATGCCGACCCCGTCGCCCACCCAGAAACGCAGCAGGCCGACCCACCAGCGGGCCGACGGCAGCAGCCCCACCACCCGGAGCGCAAAGAGATACACCACGCTGATCAGGAAGGTGCCGACGGCCACCCGCCACCACCAGGCAAACAGGATGCGCCGGTCGTTGAGCAGCGACCCGGCCGCCAGCCGGCGGGCCAGCATGCGGCCGAGCAGGAAGTAGCCCCCCGCCAGCACCAGCGCCGGCGCCAGGGTCTGCCAGCTCGGCAGGCCGCTGCGGCGCATCACCAGCTCGGCGGCGACGACGGCGATGGTGAGCGGCAGCCAGGCGATGCGCCCCAGACGGACGACCAGCACCAGCCCGAGGGCCGGGGCGGGGTTCCACGGCGTGATGTTGAGGCCGTGCAGCGGGTGGATGAAGCTGGCCACATCCAGCGCCACGTAGAGGCCGATGAAGCCGACAAGGAGAGGCAGGCGGCGGAGCCATTCGACGGCCGCGGCCCGGGTACGATCGATCATCCGAGGGTGAACATGCCGGCGCTCCGCAACGGGAGGCCGAGCCAGAATTGACGGGATTGCGGCTATTGTGACCGCCGGGCCGGCTTCGGCCAATGGCCCGCGACACTGATTCTGTGGGCATTTTCACCGGGTGACGAACGGACTTCGGGCCGACGTGACATGCATCACGCCGGCCCGAGGGGGTGTCGCTCCGGCCGGAGCCGGGGATGGGGCTCAGTCGGCCGCGGGTGCCGGGCGGGCGCTCACCGGCAGCTCGTCGCGGAGCTCGCCGGCGAGGGCCAGCGCCATCCGGTCCATGTCGAGCTCGTTCTCGGAGCGCGACACCACCACCGTGGCCACCGCGTTGCCGATGATGTTGGTCAGCGCGCGGGCCTCGCTCATGAAGCGGTCGATGCCGAGGATCAGCGCCATGCCGGCGATGGGGATGCTGGGCACCACGGCCAGGGTCGAGGCCAGGGTGATGAAGCCGGCGCCGGTGATGCCGCTGGCGCCCTTCGAGGTGAGCATCGCCACGCCGATGATGGTCAGCTCCTGCATCAGGGTGAGCTCGGTGTTGGTGGCCTGGGCGATGAACAGGGCCGCCATCGTCATGTAGATGTTGGTGCCGTCGAGGTTGAAGGAATAGCCGGTGGGCACCACCAGGCCAACCACCGAGCGGGAACAGCCCATCTTCTCGAGCTTGTTCATCAGCTTGGGCAGCGCCGACTCCGACGAGCTGGTGCCCAGCACGATCAGCAGCTCCTCGCGGATGTACTTGATGAACTTGACGATCGAGAAGCCCGTGTAGCGGGCGATCGTCCCCAGCACCACAAAGATGAACAGCGCGCAGGTGAGGTAGAACGAGCCCATCAGCTTGGCCATCGGCACCAGCGAGCCCACGCCGTACTTGCCGATCGTGAAGGCCATCGCCCCGAAGGCGCCCAGCGGGGCCAGCTTCATCACGCTATTGACGATGCCGAACAGCACGTGGGACACCTGCTCGACGAAGTCGAACACCGGCTTGCCCTTCTCGCCCATGGCCGCCAGCGAGAAGCCGAACAGGATGGCGATCAGCAGCACCTGCAGGATGTCGCCCTTGGCGAAGGCGTCGATGAAGGTGGTCGGGATGATGTTGAGGATGAACTCGACGGTGGACTGGGCGTGAGCCTTGGCGGCAAAGCTGTCGACGGCCTTGGTGTCGAGGGTGGACAGGTCGGCGTTGAAGCCGGCGCCCGGCCGGGCGATGTTGGCCACCAAGAGGCCGATCACCAGCGCCAGCGTCGACACCAGCTCGAAGTACAGCAGCGCCTTGCCGCCCACGCGGCCGACCTTCTTCATGTCCTGCATGCCGGCGATGCCATGCACCACGGTGCAGAAGATCACCGGCGCGATGATCATCTTGACCAGCTTGATGAAGCCGTCGCCCAGGGGCTTCAGGTCCACCCCCAGCTTGGGCTCGAAATATCCCAGCAGCACGCCGCAGGCGATGGCGAACAGCACCTGCACGTACAACACCTTGTAGAACGGTTTCTTCATGGCGGCTTGTCTCCGGTTTTGTATTGATGGCGCGCATCTTGGCGCCATCACCGGAGGGCCGGAAATTGTGTGCGTCCCCATTGGGGACGGCCCCATTGTGGAAAACCGAGGGGCTCAGCCCACCCCCAGCCGCCGCGTCAGGGCGATGCCCGCCGGCGACACTTCGGCCCCCAGGGCCAGCACCTCGACGCCGGCGGACCGCGCCTCGCGGAAGGCGCGCTCGTAGGCCGGGTCGATGTGCCCGGCCGGGCGCACCACGTCCACGTCGCCCCGCTGCACGCAGAACACCAGCACCGCCCGGTGGCCGGCGGCAAGCATCGCGGCCATCTCGCGCAGGTGCTTCGCGCCGCGGGTGGTGACGGCGTCGGGGAACCAGCCCACCCCGCCCTCCACGGCCGCGGTGACGTTCTTCACCTCCACGTAGCAGTCGGCACGGCCAGGGCCCTGCAGCAGGAAGTCGATGCGGCTGCCCGCGCCGTACTTCACCTCGGGGCGGATCGAGCCGTAGCCCGCCAGCTCCGCCACCCAGCCGGCCTCGATGGCCTCGCGCACCAGCCCGTTGCTGCGCCCGGTGTGCATGCCCACCACCACCCCGGGCAGGGCCTCGACCAGCTCCCAGGTCCACGCCAGCTTGCGCGCCGGGTTGCTGGCCGGCGACAGCCACACCCGCATCCCCGGCTCGGCGCAGCCCTGCATCGAACCGGTGTTGGGGCAATGGGCGGTGACGCGGCCGGCGGCGGTGTCCACCTCCGCCAGGAAGCGCTGGTAGCGCCGCACCAGGCGGCCTTCGACGAGGGGTTCGGCAAAACGCATCTCAAGGGGCTCCGACGCCGATCAGCCACAGGGCCGCGCTGATCGTGAAGAACGAACACAGGGTGCTGGCGAACACCGCCGCCGCGCAGATCCCCTCGCGGCCGTAGCGCAGGCCGAGGATGGGGTACATGCTCATCATCGGCATCGCCGCGTTGAGCAGGACCGCGGTCTGCCGCTGGGGGTCGGCCACCGGAAAGGCCAGCATCACCACGAACACCGCCAGCGGGTGGATCAGCAGCTTGCCCGCCACCAGCAGCCCGAGGTCGCTGCCCATGCCGCGCAGGCTGAGCCCGGCCAGGGTGCCGCCGATGCAGAACAGCGCCACCGGCGCCGAGGTGGAGGCCAGCATGCCCACCGCCCGGCCGATGGGCGCCGGCATCGCCACCTCGCTGGCCGCCCACGCCGCGCCGGCGGCGAGGCTGAGCAGGAAGGGGTTCTTGACCAGCCGCGCGACGATGCTGGAGAGCAGTACCCGCAAGGGCTGGCGGCCGCTCGCCGCGGCGTCGCCCAGCACGTAGAGGAGCGGAAACATCAGCACGCTCTCGACCACCGCAAAGGCCGCCAGCGAGGCCGCCGCCTGGTGCCCGAACAGTTGCAGCGCGATCGGAAAGCCGACGAAGCTGCTGTTGGCCATCGCCGTGCCCATCGAGAACACCGCGCCGGTGAGCAGGTCGCGCCGCTGCACGAGGCAGGTGAAGGCCACCGTCAGCGCCACCATCAGCAGCGAGCCCAGGCCGTAGGCGATGACCATGTCCCAGTTGAGCGCCTCGTCGAGGCGACGCTCGGCCATCGCCTTGAAGAGCATCGCCGGCAGCGCGAAATTGACGACGAAAACGCCCATCGGCCGGATGCCGGCCCGGTCGAGCAGCCCCGAGCGCACCGCCACGAAGCCGGTGCCGATGAGGAGGAAGATGGGGCCGGTGATGGCGAGGATTTCTAGCAAAGCGGCTCCGCGGACAGGAAAAGGTCATGCCGCACTGCGGCAAGGCGCGATTCTAGGGGCAGCCACGGCGGCGATAAACCGCACCGCGCCGACATCACCGTTCGCCCGGCGCGAACAATTCCACCAGCCAGTCGATGAACACCCGCACCCGCGGCGACAGGTGGCGGTTCTGCGGGTAGAGCACCGTGAGCGGCAGCGGTGGCGCGCGGAAGGCCGGCAGCACCTCCACCAGGGTGCCGTTGGCGAGCTGGCGGGTGACGTGGTACAGCGGCACCTGGATCAGCCCGAAGCCCGCCTCGCAGGCCGCCACGTAGGCGTCGCCGTTGTTAACCGCCACCATGTAGGGCAGGCTGCGGGTCTCGACCCGCCCGTCCACCGCAAACTCGAAGGGGATCGACTTGCCGGTGGACGCCGACTGGTACTCCACCGCCTGATGCCCGGCCAGCCCATCCAGCCCCGCGGGCACCCCGTGGCGGGCCAGGTAGGCGGGGCTCGCGCAGCACACCTGGGGCAGCGTCGTCAGGCGGCGCGCCACCAGCGACGGGTCGCGCGGCTCACCGATGCGCAGCACGCAGTCCACGCCCTCGCGGATCAGGTCGATCTGGCGGTCGGTGACGCTCACCTCCACCTGGATCTGCGGGTAGCGGGCGCAGAAGTCCGGCAGCGCCGGGATCATCACCAGCCGGCAGAAGGACACCGACAGGTCCACCTTGATGCGCCCGCGCGGCTGGCCGGCCGCCTGGGAGAAGGACGACTCCATCTCGTCGATGTCGGCCAGGATCGCCACGCAGCGCTGGTAGTAGGCGTCGCCGTCGAGGGTGGTGCGCACCTGGCGGGTGGTGCGCTGGAGCAGGCGCACGCCCAGGTGGGCCTCCAGCTGCTTGATGATCTGCGTCGCCGACGCCCGCGGCAGGCCGAGGTTCTCGGCGGCGCGGCTGAAACTGCCCAGCTCGACGATGCGGGTGAACAGGCGCATGGCCTGGAAACGATCCACGATGGACTCCCGGATTGTTTGGATGTGCCAAACAGTGTTGGCGAATCCGGCCCATTTATCAATCCGGGCAATGCCGCGATAATCAACGGCATATTTTTATTGCATCATTGCATCCGCTACCGGCAGGCCCCGTCCCTCGGGCTGCGCCGGCCGCGCCCCCCACGGCGCGAACCGTTCTCGCTTTCACCCCGCGCACCCTGGTGTGCGGGGTGTTTTTTTGGGTGGCCGAGACAGCTTGTCGTTCTAACGCTGGACCTTAGGTGCGATCACTACCTGTGGCTGGGTAGCCCGACGTTGTCACCGCGGAGGTATGTAAGTGGTGATTTCAGGCAACCTCTCGGGGATTTCACCCACTCACGCCGTCGCCGGAGGAGCCGGAAATTCGCGTAAAATGTCGAGATGTTAGCCGTTTCGTTAACCTCTTCAACAGATACGCCCGCGCTCCGCAAGGAGCGGGGTGCCTTCTTCACGCCCGACGAGATCACTCGATTTATCGCCAGTTGGGCAATTCGTCATCCAGATGATCTGGTTCTGGAGCCCTCTGCTGGTGATGCTGCGTTCTTAGTCGCAGCAGTAGACCGTCTTCGCAGCCTGTCGCGCGATCAAGATGCGTCTCCAACCGTCAACGGCATAGAGATTCACGCGCCAAGTGTTTTCATCGCCCGTCAGCGCATCCGTGAGGCTGGCGGTAAACCCGAGATCCGGCACAGTGACTTCTTTATGGTTGCTCCCGCCCCGCTCTACGATACGGTCATAGGGAACCCACCTTATATCCGATACCAAGATTTTGCGGGTGAATCCAGGGCGCGAGCCCGGATCGCGGCGCTCAAAGGTGGAGTCTCTTTAACTGGACTCGCATCCAGTTGGGCTGCTTTTACCGTGCACTCCGCACTGTTTTTAAAACCTGGAGGTCGACTAGGGCTTGTGCTGCCGGCCGAACTGCTGTCGGTGAACTACGCGGCTCCGGTACGCAGATTCCTCTTTGAACGCTTCCGGCATATTGAGCTTGTGCTCTTCGACGAGCAGGTATTTCCCGACGCAGAGGCAGACGTAGTGCTTCTGCTTGCAGACGGCTACTTGCAAGGGCCTGCTGCCCAAGCGACCATCCGACAAGCCAAGAATGCAGCGCATCTGGCTGCAGCGGATGTGGGACAGTCATGGACACCATCGGACCCTGCGGGCAAGTGGACAGGAAGTCTCATCAAGCCGATTGCTACCGATCTCCTGAATGCGTTGCTACATGACGCGGCATTCACTCATTTGGAAACCTGGGGAGATACGACTCTCGGCATCGTCACCGGCAATAACAAATACTTCACGCTCTCTCCCCAGCGAGCCAAGGAATTGGGCCTGCCTGACCGCGATTTATTACGCCTCTCCCCACCTGGAAGCAACCATTTGCGCGGCCTGACTCTTTCCGAAGATCTACTCACGCAACTCGGTCAAGAAGGTAAGTCCACATATTTGTTTTATCCAAGCGATCCTCCTTCGGCTGCGGCTGTCGCATACATCGAGGACGGCCATCGAACAGGCGTGGATACGGCTTATAAATGTCGGGTACGCAAGCGCTGGTATAAGGTACCACTCGTCCCCGCAGCCGATCTGCTACTGACCTGCATGAATGCGGACACCCCACGGCTCTCGACAAATGAAGCAGGCGCTCACCATCTCAATTCGGTGCATGGCGTGTATCTGACAGGCCCATTCCGCGACCTTGGACGCGAACTCTTGCCTCTGGCGAGCTTGAATTCAGTCACACTTCTCCATGCAGAAATGGTCGGCCGCGCTTATGGAGGCGGCATTCTCAAGATTGAACCTAGGGAAGCCGACGTCTGGGAAGTCCCTTCCCCCGCGCTGATAGAGGAACATGCCCGTAAACTAAGGTCTGCCAAGTCAGATGTTGCAGGCCTTTTGCGTTCGGGAAAACTCCTCGAAGCAGTCAGAATCATCGATCAGATTTTACTTGTCGATTCCGGTTGGGTATCCAGTGAACAAATCGAGCATATCCGGCAAGCACGTACAGAACTCGCGCACCGCCGCACTGTGAGGGCTGCAAGTGGCCGCTGAACTGAACGCCAAAGAGAAAGCCTGGACTCTCTTCGACCGCATCGTTGCACATGCTGCACCCGAAAACAGCCACAGGAACCCCTGGGTCCAACAGCACGAAGGAATACTGTGCTATGAACCTGACGTCGATACTCTATCTCGGCTTCTCGGTGTTCCTCTATATTTGAACGCTGAGAGCCGTACAGGTGTACCAGCGCTGGCACTTGATGTCTGGCTTAGCTACGAGTTACGGCGCGCGGGTTTCGATTACGACGCGGTCTGGCCGCGCCCGATCCATCCCCGCATCCTTCCGAAGCCGATAGCAAGCCTGCTGAAAGCTCTACCCGCCAAGGAAAGAGCTCAACTCCATGACCGCCTGACCCGAAATTCTGCAATTACTGGCGTCACGTCATCCAATGCAAGCATTTTGGGTAAAAACTACCTGAAGCAAGTTGATGTGATCATGACCGACTGGGCCACCGGACCTGAGTTGCTGATTTCGACCAAACGAATGGATTCGTCGTATGGAAAGAATGCGCCGAATCGCATAGAAGAGTCTTATGGAGACGCAAAGAATTTACGCCTTAGGCATCCCCTTGCCGCGGTAGGATTTGTTTTCGGCCTTCGCTCTGACATTCTTCAAGAAGAGCCGGATACAGCCGAATGGCTGATGGATCTGCTTATAAAGCTCGGGCGCGAGGAGGATGCTTACCATGCAACCTGCCTCATTATGATGGAATATTCAGATGCGGTTAACGTTAATTCCCATGCAGAAGGGCTGGAACCACGCACTGTCACCAAGCCGGTAACAGCGGAGGAGGCCGTAACAGTCTCGGCTTTCGATGCCGACCTCAACATAGAGGCGCTTCCGCCAGTGAAGATTCTTAGTGACAAGGTTCCCCCTGAACTGTCACCGGGCCGCTTCCTTTCGGAGATGGTCACACGCGTTCTCGATACAACACCTGTCACCATGCATCGAGAGGCACGTCGGCGCCGTCGAGAGGCGGCAAACAGTCGCTAAATTGTCGGTGCAGGGGTTTTCGCCGCAGCAGCGTCAATCAGGCTGCCCCCCCCCCTTTCCTCCCCTGCCCGCCCGACTTCCTTGCACCGCCACACCCCTCCGATGCCCCAAGTCGGGGCATGAAAGGTATCTCGCCACCCTCCCGAGGGTCGCGGTGCCCCTTCTATACCCCAAAACGGGGCGCGGAAGGGTAAGCCGATACCCTCCCTTGCCCCACTCCGACCCTCGGATGCCCCACACTGGGGCAGCGAAGGGTATAGGGATACCCTCCGGAGGGTCGCGGCGGGGCTCCATTGGGTCTCGGGCACCCTCCGATGGGTCTCGGGCACCCTTCCGAGGGTCGCTGACACCCTTTTCCGGTGGGGCGCAGGGCAAGGGGAGCTGCCGGCAGAGCGGCGGCGGGGCGATGGGAGGCAGCGCGGGCCGGGGCGCGGGCTGTAGTGATACGGCCCCGGTGGGCCGGCGGGCGCCGGCCGGGGTGCCCTCAGGCGGCGCTGCCGGGGTCTTTCTTGACGATGCGCGGGCGACGGGCTGGGTAGGCGTCCTTCAGGGCATTCAGGCCCTCGCTCTTGCCGTCGCTCTGCATGTGACGGTAGCCCTCCAGCGCGGCCACCAGCACGTCGCTGCCGAGGGCGGTGACGGTGTCGTCGAAGCGCGCGACGAGCTGCTGCAGGCGTAGCATCGGGCCGCGCAGGGCGTCGAAGGTGGCCAGGTCGCGCTGCATCTCGGCGAGATCGAAGCTGGGCGGGAAGGCGTGAGGGTATTGCTCGAAGATGACTTCGGCCTGGCGGCAGAAGGGCTCGGTGCCGTCGCCCAGCTTGGCGAGGCGGCGCAGCTCGTCGGGGGTGAGGGTGACGAAGGACTCGGTGAACTTCTCGATGCGGGTGATGGCGGCCTCGAGATCTTCGATTTCGGCCGGGGTGAAGACGAGGGATACCAGGTTCTGTTTCATGGCGGGCTCCTTGTGCCGGATTAAGGGATACCACGCCGGGCCCGCCACAATGACATGACGATTCCGGCGCTCGCTCTCCATGATATATAAATTTATTCGTTATGGCTTGACGTGACGCCGGGCAGAACCCCCGTCCTCGTCAGTCCTCCTCGTCCCCCCGCAGCGCGGCGCCGGCGAGGTTGGCGGCGAGCAGTTGCTCGGTGGCGATCCCGCCGGGCCGGGCCGCCGGGCGCAGGCTGGCGCGCCAGTCGGCGAACAGACGGGCCTGGGCGGCGCGGGCAGCGGCGGCCTGGGAGGCGTCGACGGCCGCAAAGCGGACTTCGGCGCCGGGCACGAGGTGAGCCAGGCACGGCAGGTCGGCGCGGATCACGGTGGCGATCTTGGGGTAGCCGCCGACGGTCTGGCAGTCGGCCAGCAGCACGATGGGCTGGCCGTCGGCGGGCACCTGGATCGCGCCGGGGGTGACGCCATCGGAGACGATGTCGGCGCCGCCCGGCACATGCGCCAGGCGCGGGCCGGCGAGGCGCAGGCCCATGCGGTCGCGGGCGGGGCTGAGCGTCCACGGCTGGGCGTAAAAGGCCGCCAGCGCGGCGGGGGTGAAGTGGTCCGCCTGGGGGCCGGGAATCACCCGGATCGGGCCATCCGGGTGGCGCAGCGGTGCGGCGACGAGGGCGTGCTGCGGATCGCCGGCGAAGGACGCGCAGGGCAGCAGCCCACCCGCCACGACGGAGACGCCCAACCCGGCGCGGGCATAGCTGGAGCGGCTGCCGAGCACGGGCGGGGTGAGCAGGCCGCCGCCCACCGCCAGATAGCCGATGCCCCGGGCGCCGAGCTGCAGCGTGTCGCCCGGCTGCAGCACCACCGCGGACCAGGCCGCGAGCGGCCGGATGTCGCCCCCGGCCCCGGCGATGCGCCCGGCGAGCTCACCCGCCAGCGCCACGCAGACCGGCCCACCGGCGGCGCGCAGCGTGGGGGCGGCGAGCAGCACCTCCAGCCCGGCCACCTCCGGCCCATTGCCGGCCAGGTGGTTGGCGGCGGCCAGCAGCAGCGGGTCGAGGGCGCCGGAGAGCGGCACGCCGATGCTGCGGTGGCCGGGGCGGCCGGCGTCCTGCACCGACACGCCGAGGCCGGCGGCGAGGATGTCGAGGCCGGCGCTCACGGCCGCGCCTGCACGGCTTCCGCCGCCTCGGCGAGGCTGGCCACGGCCCGGAAGCACACCCGGTCGCCCGGCGCCAGCAGGGCCGGGCGGGCGGCGTTGCCGGCGTCGAAGAGCGCCACCCCGGTGCGCCCGAGCAGCCGCCAGCCGCCCGGGCTGTCCCACGGGTAGATGGCCGCCATGCGCCCGGCGATGGCCAATGAGCCGGCCGGCACGCGGGGGCGCGGGGTGGCGAGGCGCGGCATCTCGAGGGCCGCCGGCAGGCCGCCCAGGTAGGCGAAGCCGGGCAGGAAGCCGAGCATGTACGCGCTGAATTCGGTGGCGCAGAGGCGTTCGATCACCGCCTCGCGGGCGAGGCCGCAGTGGGCGGCCACGTCGGGCAGATCGGGGGCGAATTCGTCGTCGAAGCACACCGGGACCACCCGGCGCCGGCCGCTGGCGGTGGCCTCGCGGCCCTCCCGGGCGAGGGCCAGCAGGTCGGCGGCGAGGCCCTCGGGGGCCACCCGGTCGGGGTCCACATGCACGGTGACCGAGCGGAAGGCGGGCACCCACTCGATCACGCCGGGGAGCGCGAGGTCGGCCAGCGCCGCGGCGAAGCCGAGCACCCGGGCGTGGATCTCGGGGGCGATGCCGCCGCCGAACTCGACGGTGTACGCGGCGTCGCCCAGCGCCAGCAGGCGCGGGAAGCCTGCGACGGGCCCGCCCAAGGCTTACTGCCCCAGCGCGCCGAAGGCCTTTCTGGCGAGGCCGCCGGCGGCGCCCAGCGGGTTCTTGCGGATCGCCCGCTCTTCCTCAGCGATCATCAGGAACAGGCCGTCGAGGGCCTTGCGGGTCACGTAGTTCTCGATCTTCAGCTCGTCGCCGCCGAGGCCCAGGCTGCCGGCCTTGCCGGCGACCCTGTTGTACTGCTCGGCCAGGGCCAGCTTGTCGGTGGTGGCCTTGACGGTGGGCAGGAAGGATTCGGCGAGCTGGGCCGAGGTCTTCTCCTTGAAGTACTGGGTGGCCGAGTCGTCGCCGCCGGAGAGGATCCGCTTGGCGTCCTCGACGCTCATCTTCTTGACGGCATCCACCAGCAACACTTTGGCCTTCGGCACGGCCTGCTCGGCGGCCTTGTTCATGGTCTCGACGAGGGCATCGAGGTCCTTGCCGCGGCCCATGGTACGCAGCATGCCCTCGACGGGCGCGAGGCTGGCGGGCAGGCCGATCTTCACTTTCGGGTTGTTGAGGAAACCTCCGTCGGTGCCGAGCTGTCCGACAGCCTTCGAGGCGCCCTGCACCAGCGCCTCGCGCAGGCCGCCCGAGGCGTCCTTGTCGGTGAGATCGGCGAGGCCCAGGGCCCAGGCCTGACAGGAGATGACAAGCAGCAGCAAAGCTCTCAGAATCGCACGCACGGCAAACCTCCCTTTTCCGGTAAGAAAACGATGTTCTACAAGGCTATCACGCGCCTGCTGGCGCCGCTCCTCCTCGTCGCCTTCGTCGGCGGCTGCAGCCAGCCGGCCGCCCCGGACGTGAGCTTCACCACCCTCGACGGCCAGACCAACCGCCTGTCCGCGCTGCGCGGCAAGGTCGTGCTGGTGAACTTCTGGGCCACCACCTGCACCACCTGCGTCGCCGAGATGCCCAAGCTGGTGGCGACCCACAACAAGTTCGCCGCCCAGGGCTTCGAGACCGTCGCCATCGCCATGAGCTACGACCCGCCCGACTACGTGCGCAACTACGCCACCAACAACGCGCTGCCCTTCAAGGTGGCGGTGGATGCCAGCGGCGAGGCCGCCAGGGGCTTCGACGACGTGCGCCTGACGCCCACCACCTTCCTGCTCGACAAGCGCGGCCAGGTGGTGCAGAAGTTCCTCGGCGAGCCCGACTTCGACAAGCTCCACGCGCGCATCGCCCAGCTGCTGGCCGAACCCGCGTGAAGCCGCGCAGCCTGATCGTCGCGGCCCTCGCCGCAGGGGCGGTGGCCGCGGTGCTGCTGTGGCCGAAGGGCCGCGAGGTCGAGGTGGCCACCGTCACCCGAGGGCCGCTGGCCCAGTCGGTGGTGGCCACCGGGCGCATCGCCACCCCGGCGCGCATCGCCATCGGCAGCCCGCTGGCCGCCACGGTGCTGGAGGTCACGGTGCGCGAGGGCGACCCGGTGCAGCCCGGCCAGCTGCTCGCCCGCCTGCGCGCCGACGACGCCGCCGCCCTGGTCGCCCAGGCCAGCGCGGCGCTGGCCGAGGCCGAGGCGCGCCTGGTCCAGATCGACAAGGTCGGCCAGCCGGTGGCCGCCCAGCAGCTGGCCCAGGCCGAGGCCAACCTCAAGGTGGCCGGCGCCGAGGCCGAGCGGGCACGCCAGCTGGTGGCCCGGGGCTTCTACGCCCAGTCCAGGGCCGACGACGCGGCCCGCAACGAGGCCAACGCCCTCGCCGCGGCCGAGGCCGCCCGCGCCCAGCTGGCCGCCCAGCAGCCCGGCGGCAGCGAGCGCGAAGCCGCCCGGGCGCGCCTCGAACAGGCCCGCGCCCAGCTCGCCAACGCCCGCGCCCGCGCCGCACTGCTGACCCTCACCGCCCCGTCCGCCGGCACCGTGCTCACCCGCAAGGCCGAGCCCGGCGACGTGGCCAGCGCCGGCAAGGTGCTGCTGGAGCTGGCCGACGCCGGCGAAACGCGCATCCACGCCACCGTCGACGAGAAGAACCTGCGCCTCCTCAAGCCCGGCCAGCCGGCCCGCGCGGTGGCCGACGCGTGGCCCGGCCAGCCCTTCGACGCGGAGCTGTATTACCTCGCGCCGGCGGTCGACCCGCTGCGCGGCACCGTCGAAATCCGCTTCCGGGTGCCCAAACCGCCGACCTTCGTCCGCCCCGACATGACGATCTCGGTGGAGACCGTCACCGGCCGCCAGGCATCCACCCTGCAGCTGCCCACCGAGGCGGTGCGCGACCTGGACGGCAAGCCCTGGGTGCTGGTGGCCCGGGACGGCCTGGCCGAGCGCCGCGAGGTGCGCACCGGGCTCGCCGGGATCGGCAAGGTGGAGATCGCCGACGGTCTCGCCGAGGGCGACCAGGTCATCCTGCCCGCCTCCGGCGCCCTCGACGGCGACAAGGTGCGCGTCCGCCCGCCGAAGGCCCCCCGGGTCGGCGGCCTGCAGGTGCCCCAGGGGATGACCAAGTGAGGCCCCGCCGCACCCCATGAAACTCCGCCTCCCCTTCGCCCCCCTCGTCGCGCTGCGCTTCCTGCGCGAGGGGCGCATGCAGACCCTGCTGATCCTCGCCGGCACCACCGGCGGGGTGGCGGTGATCGTCTTCCTGACCCAGCTGATCAGCCAGCTGCAGGCCCAGATCGTCGACCGGGTGCTGGGCAGCCAGGCCCACGTGGTGCTCCGCCCGCTGGAGGAAGCCAACCGCCCGGCCATCGACGACGAGGGCTTCGCCCGCATCATCGAGCCCCGCGCCCAGCGCCTGCGCAGCATCGACCAGTGGGAGACCATCGCCCGGCTGGCCGCCGACATGCCCGGCGTCACCGCGGTGTCACCGGTGGTCACCGGCCCGGCCTTCGCGCTGCGCGGGCAGGCCAGCAAGTCGGTGGCGCTGATGGGCGTCGACGCCGAGCGCTACCGGCGCATCGTGCGGATGGAGGAATACATGCTGGCTGGCCGCTTCGCCGTCGAGGGCCCGCGCGCGGTGATCGGCAGCGAACTCGCCAAGGACCTCGGCATCGGCCTCGAGGACAAACTGCGCGTGGTGCTGCCCAACGGCCGCGACGAGCTGCTGGTGGTGGGCGGCATCTTCGACATCGGCAACCGCGACCTCAACCGGCGCTGGGTCTTCATCACCCTGCCGCTGGCCCAGAGCCTGCTCGACCTGCCCGGCGGCGTCTCCAACCTCGACCTCACGGTGGCCGACATCTTCGACGCCCAGACCGTCGCCGACCGCCTGCGCGGCGCCACCGGCCTCACCGTCGACAGCTGGATGCAGACCAACGCCCAGCTCCTCGCCGCGCTGCGCAACCAGACGGTGTCCAACAACCTGATCCGCAGCTTCGTGGTGATCATCGTGGCGCTGGGCATCGCCAGCGTGCTGGTGGTGAGCGTGGTGCAGAAGCAGAAGGAGATCGGCATCCTGCGCGCGATGGGCGCCAGCCGCGGGATGATCCTGCAGGTGTTCCTGATCCAGGGCGCGCTGGTCGGCGCGGTCGGCTCGGTGCTCGGCAGCCTGCTCGCCTTCGGGCTGCTGCAGGTGTTCTCGGCGATCTACCGCAACGCCGACGGCACGCCGCTGTTCTCGGGCCAGCTCGAGCCGCGCTTCATCGTCGGCGCGGCGCTGGTCGCCACCGTGGTCGGCCTCGCCTCGGCGCTGATCCCGGCCCGCCGCGCCGCGCGCATGGACCCGGTCCAGGCGATCCGCTCATGAGCGCCCCGGTCATCCGGCTCGCCGGCCTCACCAAGGCCTACAACGTGGGCACGCCCGTCGAGACCGAGGTGCTGCACGGCCTCGACCTGAGCCTGGAGCAGGGCGAGTTCGCCGCGCTGATCGGCCCGTCGGGCTCCGGCAAGAGCACCCTGCTCAACATCATCGGCCTGCTGGAGCGTCCTACCGGCGGGCTGCTGTCCATCGACGGGCGCGACACCGCGCGGCTCTCCGAGGCCGAGCTCACCCAGCTCCGCGGGCGCAGCATCGGCTTCGTGTTCCAGTTCCACCACCTGCTGCCGGCCTTCAGCGCCCTCGAGAACGTGATGATGCCGGCCATCGTCGCCCGCGGCGCGCCCGACGACGAGGCCGAGGCCACCGCCCTGCAGCTGCTCGACGCGGTGGGCCTCAAGGCCCACGCCCGCAAGAAGCCCGGCGAGCTCTCCGGCGGCCAGCAGCAGCGGGTCGCCATCGCCCGCGCGCTGGCCCTCAAGCCGCGCCTGATCCTCGCCGACGAGCCCACCGGCAACCTCGACACCCACACCGCCGACGACATCTTCGCGCTGCTCCGGGTGTTCAACCGCGACACCCGCTGCGCCTGCCTGATCGTCACCCACGACCCGCGCCTCGCCGACCGCTGCGACCGGGTGATCCGGCTGGTGGACGGCCGCATCGCCGAAGACCGGCGCGCCTGATCCCGCGCCGGCCGGGCCGCCGCAGGCCAGCTTATTCCGCTGCCCTGAACGGGAATGACGGGCGCGCATCTTGGGCATAACCCGCACGAGTGAGACTTTCACCCTCTATTTTGTCCGCGGGCCTACCTATAATCAGTGAGATTTCGTTTCGATCTCCACTGTCGATGGGGCCCTCACCGATGAACTCGACCTCCACCCTTTACGACGTGCTCGGCCTGCCCTCCACGGCAAGCGAGGGGGACATCCACGCCGCCCACATGCGCCTGGTGCGTCACTACCAGTACGGCATCAACGGCCTGTCGGCGGCCGAGGCCAACCAGCAGCTCCAGGCCGTCAAGGGCGCCTGGTGGACCCTCTCCGATCCGGGGCGCCGCGCCGCCTACGACGCCGGGCTGGCGGCCGCCTTCGCCCATGCCGCAGCCGCCGCCCCCGCGGCGGCGGCGTCGCCCGCCGCATCCGGCCCCGCAACCGTGGCGCCGGCCGCCGCGGGCATCCTGCCGCCGGTGATCGAGGTGGAGCTCAAGTCGCCCAAGCGCTCGCCGCTGCGCATCATGCTGGGGGTGATCGGCTCGCTGATGATCGTCGGGCTGGCGCTGCAGATCTACTTCTCGATGTTCGCCTTCCGCCAGCTGAGCGGCAACGACGCGGCCCTCGAGGCCCAGCAGCGCCTGGTCGACGCCGAGCGCCGCCAGACCTACGGCGACCTCACCGACAAGGAGATCGCCGAGCTGGAGAGCCAGTCGGTGCTCCAGCGCGAGGAGAACCGCCAGCAGGAAGAAGAACGCCGCAAGGCCTTCGCCCAGAAGCAGGAAGAATACGAACGCGAGCGGGCACTGCGCGAACGCAAGAACTACGCCGACCAGGTCTCCAACGAGCTGCGCCGCCAGGAAGAGGTGGACAAGCTGAAGGCCAACTGGGAACGCCAGCAGCGGGAATACCAGGCCCGCCGCGAGCAGGCCGAAGAGGACGCCCGCGTCCAGCAGCGCCTGGCCCGCGAGCGCGAGCAATGGCGGCGCGAGCTGCAACGCTGAGGCACGCCCCGCAAAAGAGACGCGGCCGGCGCGGCCCGCCTGGGGGATAATCCCCCATGACCTCGACTCTGCCCCCGCCGCCGGACATGCCGGCCGACGCCACCTTCGTCCCACCGCCCGCCCCCATCGAGGCGGCGCCCTTCACGCAGCTGGGCCTCGCCGCCCCGGTGCTCGCCAACCTGGCCCGCCTCGGCTACCACCTGATGACGCCGATCCAGGCCGCCAGCCTGCCGGTGGCCCTGGCCGGCGACGACCTCATCGCCCAGGCCAAGACGGGCAGCGGCAAGACCGCCGCCTTCGGCCTGCCGCTGCTGCAGCGCCTCGACCCGCGCCACTTCGCGGTGCAGGCGATGGTGCTGTGCCCGACCCGCGAACTGGCCGAGCAGGTGAGCCAGGAGATCCGCCGCCTCGCCCGCTTCGAGGAGAACATCAAGGTGCTCAGCCTGTGCGGCGGCAGCCCGATCCGCCCCCAGGTGGACAGCCTCGCCCACGGCGCCCACGTGGTGGTGGGCACGCCGGGCCGGCTGCTCGACCACCTCTCCCGCGGCAGCCTGCAGCTCGACGCCCTCGCCACGCTGGTCCTCGACGAGGCCGACCGCATGCTCGACATGGGCTTCTTCGACGACATCGCCCGCCTCGCCGGCGCCTGCCCGCCGATCCGCCAGACCCTGCTCTTCTCGGCCACCTACCCGGAGGGCGTGGTGCGCCTGGCCCGCCAGTTCATGCGCCAGCCCCGCGAGATCACGCTGGCCGGCCAGCACGCGGCCGACAAGATCCGCCAGCGCTTCTTTGAAGTCGCCCCCGACCAGCGCCTCCACGCCGTCGGCCTGCTGCTGCGCCACTACCGGCCGGAGAGCGCCCTGGCCTTCTGCAACACCCGGCAGCAGTGCCGCGACCTGATCGATGTGCTCCACGCCGAGGGCTTCCACGCGCTGGCGCTGCACGGCGAGCTCGACCAGCGCGAGCGCGACCAGGTGATGGTGCAGTTCGCCAACCGCAGCTGTAGCGTGCTGGTGGCCACCGACGTGGCCGCCCGCGGCCTCGACATCGCCGGGCTGGAGGCGGTGATCAACGTGGACGTGACTCACGACCCCGAGGTGCACATCCACCGCATCGGCCGCACCGGCCGCGCCGACGAGGACGGCTGGGCCCTCAGCCTGGTCGGCCCCACCGAGAAGCACCGCGTCGAGGCGACCGCCCGCGCCAACGGCTTCACGCCCCAGTGGGAATCCCTCGCCGAACTCCACGCCGAAGACCAGCCTGTGCCCCAGCCGGCGATGGTCACGCTGCAGATCCTCGGCGGGCGGAAGGAGAAGATCCGCCCCGGCGACGTGCTCGGCGCCCTCACCGGCGAGGCCGGCCTGGCCGCGGACCAGATCGGCAAGATCAACGTCAACGAGCAATCCACCTACGTGGCCGTCGCCCGCGGCATCGCCCGCCAGGCCCTGAAGCGCCTGCAGGATGGCAAGATCAAGGGCAAGAAAGTGCGCGTGCGGCTGCTCGACGGGTAAACTGCCGGCTCCGTCCGAACACGCCTCCACGCCATGGCCGACCACCGCTTTTCCGACCCGGAGATCGCCGCCGTCTACCGGGCCATCGCCGAACGGCGCGACATGCGCCACTTCCGCCCCGACCCCGTCGACCCGGCCCTGCTGCAGCGCCTGCTGTGGGCCGCCCACCACGCCCCCAGCGTCGGCTTCATGCAGCCGTGGCGCTTCATCCGCGTCACTAGCCGGGCGCTGCGCGAGCAGATGCACGCCCTGGTCGAGACCGAACGCCTGGCCACCGCGCGGGCGCTGGGCGAGCGGGAGGACGACTTCATGCGCCTCAAGGTGGAGGGCCTGCTCGACGCCGGCGAGGTGGTGGTGGTGGCGCTGGCCGACGGCCGCGAGAAGCACATCTTCGGCCGCCGCACCCTGCCCGAGATGGACCTCGCCTCGGTGGCCTGCGCGATCCAGAACATGTGGCTGGCGGCCCGCGCCGAAGGCATCGGGCTGGGCTGGGTGTCGATCTTCGACCCCGTCGAGCTGGCGCGCCTGCTGGGCATGCCCGACGGCGCCCGCCCGGTGGCGATCCTGTGCATCGGCCACGTGGAGGCCTTCTACCCGCGGCCGATGCTGGAGCTGGAGCAGTGGGCCGAGCGCATGCCCATCGACAGCGTGATGGCCGAAAACGCCTGGCCCGACGCCAGCTGAAGGCCCCCTTGCCGGGCCGGCCGCCATCGCTACAATGCCGCCTCTTTTCCCTCAGCACGAAAGCTTCAAGCCATGTGGTTCAAGAATCTGCAGATCTACCGCCTCCCCGTAAACTGGGGCCTCACCGCCGACACGCTGCAGGAAAAGCTCTCCGCCCGCCCCTTCCAGCCCTGCGGCAGCCAGGACATGGCGAGCCGCGGCTGGAGCTCGCCCACCAAGGACGACCGCTTCGTGCTGGCGGTGGGCGGCCACTTCCTGCTGGCGCTGGCCGTCGAACAGAAGCTGCTGCCCTCGTCGGTGGTCAATGAGGTCGCCGCCGACAAGGCCGAGGCGATCGAGGCCCAGCAGGGCTTCAAGCCCGGCCGCAAGCAGATGAAGGAGATCAAGGAGGCGGTGCTGCAGGAGCTGCTGCCCCGCGCCTTCACGCGCCGCCGCAAGGTGTTCAGCTGGATCGACCCGGTGGGCGGCTGGCTGGTGATCGACGCCGCCAGCCCGGCCCGCGCCGAGGAAGTCCTCGACGCCCTGCGCGACAGCCTCGACGAGCTGCCGGTCAAGATGGTCAAGACCCAGCAGTCGCCGGTGTCGGTGATGACCGCCTGGCTGGCCGCCAACGAGGCCACCGGCAACTTCACCATCGACCTCGACTGCGAGCTGCGCGCCGTCACCGACGAGAAGGCCGCGGTGCGCTACGTGCGCCACGCCCTCGACGGCCAGGACATCCAGGACCACCTGGCCGCCGGCAAGCTGCCCACGCGCCTGGCCCTCACCTTCGACGACCGGGTGAGCTTCATCCTCACCGAGAAGATGGAGATCAAGCGCGTCGCCTTCCTCGACGTGATCAAGGAAGAGGCCGAAAAGCAGGCCGACGCCGCCGACATGCAGATGGAAGCCGACTTTGCGCTGATGAGCGGCGAACTCTCGCGCCTGATCCCCGCTCTCATCGAAGTGCTGGGCGGCGAACAGCCGGACGGCGTGATCTGATCCCAACCCACTCCCGGAGCCCACGATGAGCAAGGACCTCGCCGACCTGCGCAAGAGCTACGAACAGGGCAGCCTCGACGACGCCGACCTGGCCGGCGAGCCCCTCGCCCAGTTCACCACCTGGCTCGCCGAGGCCCTCGACAAGGGCCTGCCTGAGCCCAACGCGATGACCCTCGCCACGGTGGGCGCCGACGGACGGCCGTCCACGCGGGTGGTGCTCATCAAGGGCTGCGACGAGCGCGGCATCGTGTGGTTCTCCAACTACGCCAGCCGCAAGGGCCGCGAGCTCGATGCCCACCCCTTCGCCGCGCTGCAGTTTCACTGGGTCGAGCTGGAGCGGGTGGTGCGCATCGAAGGCCGGGTGAGCAAGGTTTCCGACGAAGAATCCGACACCTACTTCGCCAGCCGCCCGCTGTCCCACCGCATCGGCGCCTGGGCCTCGCCCCAGAGCGAAGCCATCGCCAACCGCGCGGTGATCGTTGCCCGCGCCGCCGAATACGGCCTCAAGTTCGGCATGAAGCCCCCCCGCCCGCCCCACTGGGGCGGCTACCGTCTCGAGCCGGACTACTGGGAGTTCTGGCAGGGCCGCGCCTCGCGGCTCCACGACCGCTACGCCTACCGGCGGCAGGCCGACGGCAGCTGGGTGCGGGAAAGACTGGCGCCGTAGGCGGGACGCCGTCGCGGGCCGTTACAAGAGAAAATCCTCCATCGCCTCCAGCACCGCCGCGGGCGTGGTAATGTGGGGCAGATGCCCCTTCGCCTCGATGACCCGCAGCCGGCTGCCGGGGATCTGGCTGTGCAGGTATTCCGCCACCTCCAGCGGCACCGCCAGATCGACGCGGGGCTGAATGATCAGGGTCGGCACCCGCACCTGCGGCAGCACGGCGCGGTAATCCGACTGCAGCACCGAGCAGGCGATGGTCAGGGCGTTCTGCGGCGGGATCGCCGCCAGGCTCGCCGCAAAGGCCTTGGTGAAGTGGGCGGGGTGCTCCTCGTTCATCGCCTTCGACGCGTAGCCGCTCGCCCAGTCGGGGTAGTTTTCATGGATCGCCCGATAAGTCTGCCGAAGCGCCTCCTCGGTCATCCCCCCGTGGTAACCCACGTCGTCACAGTAGCGTGGCGAGGCGCACAGCAGCACCAGCCGCGAGAACAGGCCCGGCTGCTGCAGCGAAGCCAGCAGACAGATCATCGCGCCCATCGAGTGGCCGACCGCAATCGCCCCGCTCAGCTCCAGTCGGTCGCCGATCTCGACGAGGTCGGCGGCGTAGCGGTCGAGGTTGAGGTAGCGGTGCTGCGCGAAGGCCTCGGAGCTCAAACGGCCCTGGCCCACATGGTCGAAGCGCACGATCCGGAAACGCTCCCCGAGGGCCTCCACCAAGGCCGACCAGACGCTCTGGTCGGTGCCGAAGCCGTGCGAGAACACGATCGTCCGCGGCGCGTCGGGATTCCCGCAGACCGTGACGTGGTTCCTGATGAGCGGGTCCAGGGCATTCATGATGGGCTCTTCCATTTCTGTGGTGAAAAATCGTCGCGACCGATGCCCGGGCGCACTCAATCGAGTGACAAGCGGGGCGCGGGAAGATTCACAGGAACCCGGCTGCAGCCCGCCGCAGGCCTTGGTAGCCCTGCCCGGGCATCAAACCCTCCCCGAAGGTGCCAGAATGCCACCACGGTTGACACCATGGCGCCATTTTGGCACCATAATTCTCACTTGACAGCCGGATTGGCTAGTCTCCGTTGAAGCGTCCGATCCAAACCTCGAACTCGCTGACCTACTCGAACTCGCTGACCTACTCGAACTCGCTACTTATATCTTTAGGATCACCTTCATGCCTAACACCAAGGCGCGCGAAACGACTCCGGAAGCTCGGGGCCGGATTACCGCCCGAGTGCCTCAATCTCTTGTAGAAACACTGGATCTGGCTGCAAGCATGGTCGGCTCCACAGTTAGTCAGTTCGTCGCGCAGGCAGCACTGGAAAAAGCGGAAAGAATCATCGAGCACGAGCGAGTCATCAGCATGTCGGCACAAACGGCCGCCTGGTTTTTCGAGCTCATCGACAATCCACCTACTCCTACCCCTACGCTGGCGAACGCAATGAAGCGTTACAACGCTAGAAAGGTTAGCAGTGAAGGCTCAAATTCAGCGTTTGAGCTCGGAGCATGACCGGACCCAGTTCGATTGCGGCGAACCTGCCCTCAATCTCTGGCTGGCCCAGCAGTCGCTCCAGCAGCAACAAAGAAGGCAGTCGAGAACCTTCGTACTCGTAGATATAGAGCGTCCGGAAATCATTCTGGCCTACTACACCTTGACGATCAGTGAGGTGGATGGTTCGAGCTACCCGTCGCGCAAGTCTCAACCCCGCCGCCTACCCGTGATCCGCCTTGGACGACTCGCAGTCGCCAAGGCCCTCCAAAAATCCGGAATAGGTGAATTTCTACTCATGAACGCGATTGAGCGCGCCAACGAAGTCTCCAACAATGGCGGCGGGGTCGCTTTGGCGGTGGACGCAAAGAACGAACAGGCAGCAGCGTTCTATCGTCGATACGACTTCACGCCTGCCCCGGATGCTCCGCTCCTGCTTTTCCTTCCGCTCGGCGACCATCTTGCGATCTAACGTGGGCCGATGCGGCGGGGCCGCCGCCCGCCTCAATCCACCCGCCCGAGGGTGTCGAAGCCCAGGTACAACGCCTCGAACCGGGCCTTGCCGGTGGCGAGGAAGCGCTGGAAGCTCCACTCCCCCTCGCCCAGCCTGGCGGCGTATTCGGGCTTGAAGACATAGGCCCAGGCCGTCAGGCGGTGGCCGTCGGGGAGCTCGACCTCGACTTCGCAGCGGCGGTATTCGTCGCCCTCGAAGGCGTCGAGGCGGGGCCAGGCGGCGGCGGGGAGGTCGAGGTAGAGGACGCCCTCGACCCGGCCTTCGGCGGCCGGGACCATGCCGGGGTAGTCGGCGCCGGCCACCGGGGCGCGGCGGTAGCCGGCGAGCCGGGCGGGCACCGGCCTGAGCGGGGCGGCGGCGGTCACCGCGCCCATGATGTCGTCGCACATCAGCGAGCCGTAGGTGAAGCAATGATCGGACATGGCATCTCCTGGTGGGGCGGCCGGGTCAGGCCACCTCGGTGAGGCGCTGGCGCAGGGTGGCTTCGGCGCGGGCCGACAGCACCAGCATCAGCTTGAGGGTGGCGCGGGTGGCCCCCACGAACAGGCGGCGGACGGCCCGGTCGTCGAGGGTGTCGAAGTCGATCTCGGTGAGGATCACGCAGGGCGCGGCGCGGCCCTTGAAACGGTGCACCGAGTCGATGAGGATGTCGCCGTCGGTGAGGACGGGGTTGCCCAGCAGGTCGTAACGGCCGGTGGGCGCCCGCAGCGCGTAGGGCCCGAGGCGGGTGAAGGGCGCCATCGCCGAGTGCTCGCGGCCACGGTAGCTGATCACCGCGATGTGGGAGCGGCGGAAACCCAGGCCGATGGCGCGGGTGATGGCCTTGATGGTGGCGTGGGGGAGTTCGTCCACGTCGGCGTAGGGGAAACGCTCGACCGCCCCCCCGGTGAGGGGGCTGCCCGCCGCCACCGGCTGGTCGAGCAGGCGGTTGAGGGTGGCGAGGATGTCCTTCGGGCTGCGGTAGTTGGTGTCGGCGCGCAAGCCGACCCAGCCGGGCAGGGCCACCGGCGGGCGGTCGTAGAGGTTCTGCAGCGGGTCTTCGAGCCACCAGGCGCGGCCGCCGGGGCGCAGGAAGCGCAGCAGGTTGTCGGCCCAGCCGGGGAGGAAGTCCTGGCCTTCGTCGACGATCAGCGTGTCCACCTGCTCGGCCGGCGTGGGCCGGTGGGTATCCAGCGCCGCCTCGAGGCGGGCGAAGACGTCGGGCTGGCGGAAGTCGGGCACCTCACCACGGGCGCGCAGCAGGCGGTCGGCGAGCTGGTGGTAGGTGGCCACCTCGCCGCCGGGCGGCACCACCAGCGCGATGTGGTCGGCCAGCGGCCGGTTGTAGCAGACGCAGAGGGGGCGCCGCCCGGCGGCCAGGGCGTCACGATAGACGGCCATCGCCAGCTGGGTCTTGCCCGAGCCGGCGGTGCCGGTGACGCGCAGCCGGAAGGGCTCGCAGTCGATGCGCCGGGCCCACTCCGCCAGCCCGCCGGCGAGGCGGGTGGTCAGGCCGTGGGCCTCGCCGACCACCGCGTGCACCTCGGGCACCAGCTGCAGGATGTCGCCCAGGAAGCGCTCGACCCTGGCCCGGCTGGCGAGCCGCGGCCCCTCGGCCGGCAGGATGCTGCGGATGACCGGGATCAGGTCGGCCCGCCGGCGGAAATCCACGATGCGCGCCGGGTCGATGCCCGCGCTGCCCGCCTCCTTGACCACGTAGTCGGGGCAGTACAGCAGCGATTCGATCTCGACGGGATCAAAGCCACACACCGCACGCAGCCGGGCCGCGAGGTTGTCGGCATGCCGGGCAAGCTGCAGCGGCACGCTCTCGTCCCGCCTGCCGGCGCGCTGGGTGAGGCCGCACGGCGTCTCGGCGAGGAAGCCGGACTTCTGTTCGACCAGCAGAAGCTTGCCGGTGGGGCCGACAATGGCGAAGTCAATCTCGCCGGCGATCGCGAAGCTGCCCTCGGCGACCCGCGTCCAGTGCACGCCGTGGTACACGGTGTACTCGGCCGGCAGCCCATAGGCCAGCAGGGCGAGGGTTTCGATTTGACGCTGGGCGGCACCGCTGGCCTTCAGCTCGCGCCAGCCGTCGGGATGGATGAGGGCCATGTCGGGCGTATGTTCGGGTTGGAGTTGATGCGTAACATGACATGATCGGCTTGCTGCCGGAAGCCGCGGCTGCAATGCTTTGCATTCTGAGCTGCCCCCCGAATTTCGTCTTCCAACGTAGTCGTCGTACGATCGACAGCACGAGAGGAAGAACGACATGAAACGCATCCCGAAACAGGAATACACGGCTGAGTTCAAGGAGCAGGCCGTCAAGCGCGCCGACGAGGTTGGCAGCATCGCCCGTGTCGCCGAGGAACTGGGGCTGGTCGAGCAGACACTGCGCAACTGGGTGAAGGCGGCGAAGGCGGGCAAGCTCA
>NZ_JAYREK010000048.1:0-26824 GCF_041908905.1 Zoogloea sp. | reverse complement strand
GCAGGTGGCAGCGAACAGTCGGAGGTGGTGGCGTAACAGCCGCTTTCTGCTGAAGCGCGCGCTGCCCGTTGCCTGCTTTGATCGGCTTGGTGTGCCCCGGCTCTCATGACCTCAACGACTCGAACCGCTGAGGTAGCGGACCCGCATGCCGGGTGGTGTGGGAGGGGAACGGTCAGGTAAGCTGACCGCCCCCATCCCGATCGTGCTTCAGCGCCCCGGCGGCGGGAGATAGCCCAGGGCCTTCGAGATCTCGTCGGCGGTCTGGCGGATCAGGGGCGCCCAGTCCTGGTTGAAGCGCTCCGACGGCGTGGACAGGGACAGCCCCGCCACCAGCTCGCCGCTGTCGTCCCGGATGCCCGCGGCGATGCAGCGCACGCCGTTCTCCACCTCGTCAAGGTCGTAGGCGACACCGTGGCGGCGGACCTTGTCGAGCTCTTTCTCGAGGGCCTGCAGGGTGGTGATGGAGGTCGGGGTGGAGGCGGGCAGGCCGGTGCGGCGGGCGTAGTCGCGGATTTTATCCGGGCCGTCCTCGACCAGGAACAGCTTGCCGGTGGCGGTGGTGTGCAGCGGGGCCCGGGCCCCGACGATGTGCACCACGCGCACCGCCGAGCGGCCGCTGGAGGTGCGCTCGACGTACACGATCTCGTCCCCCGCCCGGATGCCCAGGTTGACGCTCTCACCGGTGGCGGCGTGGAGGCGGAGCATCGCCGGCATCGCGGTTTCCCGCAGGGAGATGCGCGACTTCACCAGGCTGCCCAGCTCGAGCAGGCGGATGCCCAGGCGATAGACGCCGGCGTCGCTGCGCTCGACGAAGCCGCTGCCGGCCATCGCGCCGAGGATGCGGTGCGCGGTGGAGGGGTGAAGCCCGGTTTCGATGGCGAGCTGCTTCAGGGGCACCGGCTCGGCGTGCTCGGCGAGCACGTCGAGCAGCTTCATCATGCGTTCGATGACCTGGATCGAATTCTTGGCGGGTTCTGGCGTAGACAAATCTTTCTGCCCGGGAATCTGTATCGACAAATAGTAACGCAGCTGGGCAAATTTCGCCTAGTGAAATGCTGCGTTGCAGCAAAGGCCATCCGGCACGGCTGGCGCGGCCCTCAGGCCAGCAGCATGTGACCGCCCATGCGCACGGCGAGGCCGACCAGCGCCCCCAGCGCCGCCGGCCTCCAGACCGCCGCCACCCGGCGTCCGGCGGACAGCAGCACCGCCACGCCGGGGATGTCGAGAGGGTGCACCAGCAACCCGGCGCTGGCCCCGTTGAGGGTGGCGATGCTGGCGGTGCCGGCCCGCAGCATCTCGTCCATGACCCCCATCATCGCGGTGCCGCCGGCGAGGAACTTGGTGAGGGTCGGCAGCAGCAGGGCCGGGTCGGCGCCAATCGCGAGCAGGGCCGGGGCGAGCAGCCGGGTGAGCAGGTCGAGGGCGCCAAGCCGGCGCAGGGCCAGCACCACGGTAAGGGACAGCACCAGCATCGGCAGCGCGCCCACGGCGATCTTGAAGGCCTCGGCGCCGGCTCGGTTGATCACGTCGAGCACGCCCTTGGCGCTCTCCGCCACCGGATGGTGGAGGGTTTCGTCGACGCTCTCCTCGGTGTTGGACAGGCCGCGCCCGAAGATGTAATAGGTGGCGGCCGCAGCAACCAGCCCACCCACCACGGACCAGGCCAGCAGCGGGCCGAACTGCAGGCCCATGGCGGCCATCGGCATCGACACGTTGGCCTGGGCCATCGCCAGCACCATCGCCAGGGTGGCCGCCAGGTGGCGGCTGGAGGCGCCGCGCTGGTCCATCATCGCGAGGGTGGCGACGGGCGCGGCGAAGCTCACGAAGTTGATCTGCAGCGCGGCGAAACCCCCGAGGCCGGTGAGGCCGAGCGGCCGCAGGGCCGGGGTGATCCGCGCGACCACCCAGTCGAGCACGCCCCGTGCCTCGAGCAGGCGCATCAGCGACACCATCACGATCATCACCGGCAGCAGGATGAAGAAGGACAGCTCGACGGCCGAGCGGCCGGCACGCAGGATGACGTCGATCAGGAGGTCCATGGCAACGGGGGCGAGAAAAGAGCCCGGATTATCGGGGCCGCCCGCGCCTCCGGCAAGCCGCGGTGAACCCGCGGTGTCGGCTCAGGGCTTGATCAGCGGCGCCAGCAGGGGCAGCAGCCAGGGCAGGGTGAGGGCGGTGAGCAGGCCGTTGAGGCCCATCGCGAGGGCGGCGAAGGCGCCGGTCTGCTCGCTGAGCTGGAAGGCCCGCGCGGTGCCGATGCCGTGGGAGGCGAGGCCGAGGGCGAAGCCGATGCTGGCTTCGTCCTTCACGCCCAGGCGGCGCAGCAGGCCGTCGGCAAAGACCGCGCCGAAGATGCCGGTGAGGATCACGAACACCGCGGTGAGGGAGGCCAGCCCGCCCAGGCGTTCGGCAATCCCCATTGCGATGGGCGTGGTGACCGACTTGGGGGCGAGGGAGGCGAGGGTCGGCGCGCTGGCGCCGAGCAGGGCACCGATGCAGTAGGCCGACAGCCCGGCCACCAGCGACCCGACGACCAGCGCGACGAGGAGCGGCCCGCCCATCGCCACCAGACGCTTGAGCTGGCCGTGCAGCGGTATCGCGAGGGCCACGGTGGCCGGGCCGAGCAGGAAATGCACGAACTGGGCGCCATCGAAGTAGCGATGGTAGGGCGTGTCGGTGACCTGCAGCAGCACGACCAGGATGCCCACCGAGATGAGCACCGGATTGGCGGCCGGGTGGCCACCCGCCTTGCGGTGCGCGGCCACGGCGAGCAGGTAGGCGGCCAGCGTGAGGGTCAGCCACAGCAGGGGCTGGGCCGACAGGTAGACCCAGATCTCGGCCATGCTGCCGGCGTTCATTGGCCGGCCCTCCGGCGGGTCAGCCAGTGCAGCGTCAGCCCCGTCGCGGCGAGGCCGAGCACGGTGCTGGCGACGAGGGCGATGGCGATCGGCCAGGCTTCGTCGGCGAGGCGGCCGACGTGCAGCATCACCCCGGTGCCGGCCGGCACGAACAGCAGCGAGAGGTTCTGCAGCAGGCCGCCCGCGGTGGTGCGCAGCTCGGCCGAGGGGCCTTCCGGACGGAGGATCAGGTAGACGAGCAGCAGGGCCATGCCGATGACCGGGCCGGGTACGGGCAGGTGCAGGGCGACCCGCAGGGCTTCGCCGGCGAGCTGGAAGGCGAGCAGGAGGGCTAGGGCGGCGATCATGGGCGGGCCGGTGGGCGGCGTGGGTTGAAAGCGGGGGCCCGATGTTCGCAAAGAAAAAAAAACCGCGCAATGCGCGGTTTTCGGTGGCGGGAGGGCGGGTGGCTTACTTGGGGCCGCCCTTGGCGGCCGCGGTGCGGGCGGCCTGCATGAAGTTGTCGTAGCGGTTCTCGGCCACCGCGAACCACTGGATCTGTTCGTCGCGGAATTTCTTCCAGCTGTCGTAGATCTTCTTGAACTTGGGGTTCTTGGCGGCGGTTTCGTCGTAGAGCTCGTGGGCGGCCTTGTAGGCGGCGGCCATCACCTCGTTGGGGAAGGGACGCAGCTGGGTGCCCGAGCCGACCAGCTGCTTGAGCGCGGTGGGGTTCTTGGCGTCGTAGCGGGCCTGCATCTCGGCGTGGGCGTAGAGGCAGGCGTCCTCGAGGATGGTCTGGTATTCCTTGGGCAGCGCGGCCCACTGCTTCTGGTTCACATACAGGGCGATCTGCGGGCCGCCTTCCCAGAAGCCCGGGTAGTAGTAGTACTTGGCGACCTTGTTGAAGCCGAGCTTCTGGTCGTCGTAGGGGCCGATCCATTCGGCGGCGTCGATGGTGCCCTTCTCGAGGGCCGGGTAGATGTCGCCGCCGGGGATCTGCTGGGGCACCACGCCGAGCTTGGCGAGCACCTGGCCGGCGAGGCCGCCGCAGCGGAACTTGAGGCCCTGCAGGTCGGCGACGGTCTTGACCTCGCGGCGGAACCAGCCGCCCATCTGGGCGCCGGTGTTGCCGCAGGGAATGTTGTAGATGTTGTAGTCCTTGAAGAACTCGCGGAACAGCTCGAGGCCGCCGCCCTCCATCATCCAGGCGGTCTGCTGGCGGCTGTTGAGGCCGAAGGGCACCGCCGTCTCGAAGGCGAAGGTGGGGTCCTTGCCGATGAAGTAGTAGGAGCAGGTGTGCCCGCATTCGACGGTGCCGTCCTTCACCGCGTCGAGCACGCCCGGGCCGGGGACGATCTCGCCCGCGGCGAAGACCTGGATCTGGAACTTGCCGCCGGTGGCCGCGGCCACCCGCTTGGCGACCACGTCGGCCCCGCCGTAGATGGTGTCGAGGCTCTTGGGGAAGCTCGACGCGCAGCGCCACTTGACGGTGGGCAGCTCGGCCGCCAGGGCCGGGGCGGCAACGGCGCCCGCGGCAACGCCGACGCCGGCTTTTCTGAGAAATGAACGACGTTCCATGAGGTCTCCGTGGTGTTTTTTATGAGGGCAAAAAGATTATTTATCAACACCTCCTGCCTTCAATAGTAAGGAGAAACCCTAAGCTGCGCCGCAGCATGAAAAAGGCCACGCGGGGGGCGTGGCCTGGCGGGGACGGCTTCAGTGAAACGGCTTACTTCTTGGCGCGGGCTGCGGCGCTCCGGGTGGCCTGCATGAAGTTGTCGAAGCGGTTTTCGGCCACCGCGAACCACTGCAGCTGGTCGTCACGGAACTTGCGCCACTGGTCGTAGATCTTCTTGAACTTGGGGTTCTTGGCGGCGGTTTCGTCGTAGAGCTCGTGAGAGGCCTTGTAGACGGCAGCCATCACCTCGTTGGGGAAGGGGCGCAGCTGGGCGCCGGCGGCGATCAGTTGCTTGAGGGCGAGGGGGTTCTTGACGTCGTAGCGGGCCTGCATCTCGGCGTGGGCGTACAGGCAGGCATCCTCGAGGATGGTCTGGTACTCCTTGGGCAGGGCGTTCCACTGCTTGATGTTGACGTACATCGAGATCTGCGGGCCGCCTTCCCAGAAGCCCGGGTAGTAGTAGTACTTGGCGACCTTGTTGAAGCCGAGCTTCTGGTCGTCGTAGGGGCCAACCCATTCGGCGGCGTCGATGGTGCCCTTCTCGAGGGCCGGGTAGATGTCGCTGCCGGGGATCTGCTGGGGCACCACGCCGAGCTTGGCGAGGGCCTGGCCGGTGAAGCCGCCGACGCGGAACTTGAGGCCCTTGAGGTCTTCGACGGTCTTGATCTCCTTGCGGAACCAGCCGCCCATCTGGGCGCCGGTGTTGCCGCAGGGGATGTTGTGGATGTTGTAGTCCTTGAAGAACTCGCGGAACAGCTCGAGGCCGCCGCCTTCCATCATCCAGGCCGTCTGCTGGCGGCTGTTGAGGCCGAAGGGGATGCAGGTCTCGATGGCGAACGTGGGGTCCTTGCCCACGTAGTAGTAGGAGCAGGTGTGGCCGCACTCGACGGTGGCGTCCTTCACCGCGTCGAGCACTGCCGGGCCGGGGACGATCTCGCCGGCCGCGAAGACCTGGATCTGGAACTTGCCGCCGGTGGCTGCGGCCACCCGCTTGGCGACCAGGTCGGCCGCGCCGTAGAGGGTGTCGAGGCTCTTCGGGAAGCTCGAGGCGCAGCGCCACTTGATGGTGGGCAGGTCGGCCGCCAGGGCCGGGGCGGCGGCGGCACCGGCGGCGGCGCCGACGGCGGCTTTCTTGAGGAATGAACGTCGTTCCATGGTGTTCTTCTTTCAGTGATGCAGGAGTCGTGCGCCCGTGCTGCGGCGCCATGCAAGCGCCGGCCCGTCCTCCCGCAGGCGGGCCGGCGTGGGGGAGCCTTACTTCTTGCTGCGGCCGGCGACGCGGGTGGCCTGCATGAAGTTGTCGAAGCGGTTCTCGGCGACGGCAAACCACTGCAGCTGGTCGTCGCGGAACTTGCGCCAATGGTCGTAGATCTTCCGGAACTTGGCGTTCTTCGCGGAGAGCTCCTCGTAGAGCTCATGGGCGGCCTTGTAGCCGGCGGCCATCATGTCGTTGGGGAAGGGGCGCAGCTGGGTGCCGGCGCCGATCAGCTGCTTGAGGGCGTGGGGGCTCTTCACGTCGTAGGCGGCCTGCATCTCGGCGTGGGCGTAGGCGCAGGCGTCTTCCAGGATGGTCTGGTATTCCTTGGGCAGCTCGGCGAACTTCTTGGCGTTGACGTAGAGCGACAGCTGGGGGCCGCCTTCCCACCATCCCGGGTAGTAGTAATACTTGGCGACGCGGTTGAAGCCGAGCTTCTGGTCGTCGTAGGGGCCGATCCACTCGGTGGCGTCGATGGTGCCCTTCTCGAGGGCCGGGTAGATGTCGGCGGGCGGGATCTGCTGGGGCACCACGCCGAGCCGCGCCAGCACCTCGCCGGCCAGGCCGCCGACGCGGAACTTGAGGCCCTTGAAGTCGTCCAGCGACTTGATCTCCTTGCGGAACCAGCCGCCCATCTGGGTGCCGGTGTTGCCGCATGGGATGTTGTGGATGTTGTAGTCCTTGAAGAACTCGCGCATCAGCTGCAGGCCGCCGCCTTCCATCATCCAGGCGGTCTGCTGGCGGCTGTTGAGGCCGAAGGGCAGCGCGGTGTCGAAGGCGAGGGCCGGGTCCTTGCCGATGTACCAGTACGAGGCGGCGTGGCCACACTCGACGGTGCCGTCCTTGACCGCGTCCAGCACGCCGGGGGTCGGGACGATCTCGCCGGCGGCGAACAGGGAGATCTGGAACTTGCCCCCGGTGGCCGCCGCGACGCGCCTGGCGACGGTCTCGGTGGCGCCGAAGATGGCATCCAGCGTTTTGGGGAAGCCCGAGGCGCAGCGCCACTTGATGGTGGGCAGATCGGCCGCGAGGGCCGGGGCGGCGGCGGCACCGGCGGCGATGCCGGCACTGGCCTGTTTCAGGAAGGAACGCCGTTCCATGATGTGTCCTTTACTTCTGGAAGGGAAAGTGGTGGCCGCTCGGTTGTAGCCGCTCAGGCGCCCGCGACGGTCATGCGCTCGACGAGGATCGAGCCGCAGTGCTTGGAGCCGCGCACCAGCACGTCGGAGCCGATCTCGCGGATGCCCATCAGCATGTCCTTGAGGTTGCCGGCGATGGTGATCTCGTGCACCGGGTACTGGATGACGCCGTTCTCGACCCAGAAGCCGGCGGCGCCGCGGGAGTAGTCGCCGGTGACGTAATTGACGCCGTGGCCGAGCAGCTCGGTGACGAGCAGGCCGCGGTCCATCTGCTTGATGAGGCCGGCCAGGTCGTGCTGGCCCGGCTTGACCAGCAGGTTGTGGCTGCCGCCGGCGTTGCCGGTGGTCTGCATGCCCAGCTTGCGGGCCGAATAGGTGCTGAGGAAATAGCCCTGCAGCACGCCGTCGATGATCACCTCGCGGTCGCGGGTGGCCACGCCGTCGTCGTCGAAGGGGCTGCTGGCGAAGGCCTTGGGCAGGTGCGGGCGCTCGGAGATCTGGATGTGGGACGGAAAGACCTGCTTGCCCAGGCTGTCGTGCAGGAAGGTGGACTTGCGGTACAGCGCGCCGCCGCTCACCGCGTGCACGAAGGCGCCGATCAGGCCGGCCGCCAGCGGCGCCTCGAAGAGCACCGGCACCTCGCAGGTGGGGATCTGGCGGGCGCCCAGGCGGGCGAGGGCCCGGCGGGCGGCGAAAGTGCCGATCTCCTCGGCGTCGGCCAGCTCGGCCGGGTCGCGCTTGGTGCTGTACCAGTCGTCGCGCTGCATGTCGTCGCCCTCGCCGGCGATCACCGAGCACGACAGGTAGTGGCGCGAGCTGGCGTAGCCGCCCATGAAGCCCAGGCTGTTGGCGGAGACGAAGTGGGACTCCTGCATCGACACGCTGGCGCCCTCGGAGTTGCGGATCTCCGGGCTCACCGCGAAGGCCGCGCGCTCGCAGCGGCGGGACAGCTCGATGGCCTCCTCGGTGGAGATCCGCCACGGGTGGTAGAGGTCGAAGTCGGGGCAGTCGCGGGCCAGCAGCGCTGCGTCGGGCAGGCCGGCGGCGGGGTCGGGGGCGGTGAAGCGGGCGATCGACACGGCCGCGTCGACGGTGGCCTTGAGGGCGTCCTTCGAGAAGTCGGAGGTGCTCGCGTAGCCGCGCTTCTGGCCGTCGTAGATGGTGACGCCGACGCCCTTGTCGCGGTTGTACTCGATGGTGTCCACCTCGTCACGCCGGACGCTGACCGACTGGCCGAAGCCTTCGGAGACATCCACCTCGCAGGCCGAGGCGCCGCGCTTTTTGGCGAACTTGAGGATGTCTTCGGCGATGTTCTTGAGGTCGTCCTGACTGAAACTGAAACGCTTGTCGGCCATGGTTCCGGGTAGGGGCTGGGCTAAAGGCTATAATCTTAACCCTTCCCGAGCATTTTCCGACCCCGGACAGCCCCCAGATGGCCCATCACAAATACCACCACGACGACGAAGAAGACTTCGGCCCCAGCAAATCCGAGCTGAAGCGCGCCAGCAAGGCCCTGCAGGACCTCGGTGCCGAGCTGGTCGAGCTCGGCAAGGAGCGCCTCGCCAAGGTGCCCATCGACGAAGACCTGCGCGACGCGGTCAAGGATTACCAGCGCTTCACCGCCCACGAGGCCAGGCGCCGCCAGCTGCAGTACATCGGCAAGCTGATGCGCAACGTCGACCCCGAGCCGATCCGCGCCGCGCTGGATGCCTTCAAGGGCGTCTCGGCGGTCGAGACCGCGAAGATGCACCGCCTCGAGAACCTGCGCACCCAGCTCCTCGAGGACGAGAAGGTCCTGCACACCATCGCCGAAACCTACCCGGGGGCCGACCTGCAGCAGCTCCGCGTGCTGCGCCGCAACGCCCTCAAGGAAAAGGAGCAGAACAAGCCACCGCGGGCCTACCGCGAGCTGTTCCGGGTGCTTCGCGAGATCGATGAGGGCGCCACGACGCCGGAGGAAGACGAGGAGGTCGAGCAATGAGCGAGGTGCTCCGCATCGGCCTGGTGTCGATCAGCGACCGGGCCTCGAGTGGCGTCTATGAAGACAAGGGGATCCCCGCGCTGCAGGCCTGGTTCGGCCAGGCGCTGGCGTCGCCGTGGGAGATGGAAACCCGCCTGATCCCCGACGAGCAGCCGCTCATCGAGGCAACCCTCATCGAGCTGTGCGACGTGGCCGGCTGCCATCTGGTGCTGACCACCGGCGGCACCGGCCCAGCCCCGCGGGACGTGACCCCCGAGGCCACCGTCGCCGTCGCCGACCGCATCATGCCGGGCTTCGGCGAGCAGATGCGCCAGATCAGCCTGGCCTTCGTGCCCACGGCGATCCTGTCGCGGCAGGTGGGAGCGATCCGCGGCAAGTCGCTGATCCTCAACCTGCCGGGTCAGCCCAAGGCCATCGCCGAGACCCTCGAGGGCCTGAAGGGCGCCGACGGCGGCCAGAAGGTGCCCGGCATCTTCGCCGCCGTGCCCTATTGCCTCGACCTCATCGGCGGCCCCTACGTCGAGACCCACGAGGCGGTGGTGAAGGCCTTCCGGCCCAAGTCGGCGATCCGTCCCGGGGCCTGAGCGGCCTCCTGCCGCGGGTGGGCCCGGCTGGGCCCGCCGCGGCGCTCACTCCGAGAAGATCTTGATGACCTTGCCCTTGAACTTCGGCGTCTGGGGCAGGTAGGCGCCGGCCAGCTGGCGGCGCCGCTCCAGTTCGCGCCACCACATGCGCAGCCCCAGCAGCGCCGCCAGGATGACCGAGTAGATCAGCGGCTCGGTGATGTCCTTCTTGACCAGCCACCAGAAGTGCAGGCAGCCGAGCATCGAGATCGGGTAGATCGCCCGGTGCAGCGACTGCCACTTGCGCCCGCCCAGCCGGCGGATCGCGAGGTTGTTCGAGGTGGCCGCCAGCGGGACCATCAGCACCAGCGCCGCAAAGCCGACGGTGATGAAGGGGCGCTTCAGGATGTCCTTGGCGATGGCGGGCCAGTCGAAGAACTGGTCGAGCCACACGTAGCTCATCAGGTGCGCCACGCCGTAGGTGAAGGCGAACAGGCCCAGCATGCGGCGCAGGCGCACGATCCAGTGCCAGCCGGTGTATTTGCGCAGGGGCGTGACTGCGAGGGTGATCAGCAGGAAGCGCAGCGTCCATTCGCCGAGGCCGCGGGTGATCGCCTCGATGGGGTTGGCGCCCAGGGTGTCGGCCTCGAGCCCCTGCCACAGCAGCCCGGCGGGCAGCAGGCAGGCGACGAAGAGGGCGGCCTTGATGGCGGCAAGTTGCGGGTTGCTCGGAGTCATCGGGTTGCTCGTGGGTCAATAGAAACGGCGCAGGTCCATGCCGGCGTACAGCTGCCCGACCTGGTCGGCGTAGCCGTTGAACGGCAGGGTCTTGCGCTTGGTGAATTCACCGATGCGGCGCTCGGTGGCCTGGCTCCAACGGGGGTGGTCCACGTCGGGGTTCACGTTGGCGTAGAAGCCGTATTCCGAGGGGGCGGCCTTCATCCAGGCGGTGAGCGGCTGCCGCTCGACGAGGCGGATCGTCACCAGCGACTTGGCGCCCTTGAAGCCGTACTTCCAGGGCACGACCAGGCGCACCGGGGCGCCATTCTGGACCGGCAGCACCTCGCCGTACAGCCCGACCGCGAGGATCGTCAGCGGATGGCGCGCCTCGTCGAGGCGCAGCCCCTCCACGTAGGGCCAGTCGAGCACGCCGCGGGTCATCGTGGCCCGGTCGTAGTGGGACACGAACTCCACGTACCTGGCGCTGCCCTGGGGTTCGACGAGGCGGAGCAGGCTGCCCAGCGGGACGCCGACCCATGGAATCACCATCGACCAGCCCTCCACGCAGCGCATCCGGTAGATGCGCTCCTCCGGCGGCACCAGCTTGAGGAGCTCGTCGATGCCGAGGCTGCGCGGCTTGTTCACCAGGCCCTCGATCCGCAGCGTCCATGGCGAGGGCTTCAGGCGGTGGGTGTTCTCGGCCGGGTCGCTCTTGTCGGTGCCGAGCTCGTAGAAGTTGTTGTAGGTGGTCACGGCCCGCCGGCTGGTGGCGGCCTCGGTAGTGCTGAAGGGGCTGGCCGTGAGCCCCCCGAAGCCCGTCGCGGCATGGACCGGCGCGCCCGGCAGCGCGGCGGCGAGGGCAAGGCCGCCGGCCTGGGCGAGGAAGCGGCGGCGGTCATGGTAGAGGCCCGGTGGCGTGATTTCGGAGGGCAGGATGTCGGCGGTGCGACGGATCAGCATGGGGGTTCCTTTGAACGCGGGATGCGCGGTAGACCCGCTTGCCCGGCCAAAATTGCCGGGCAGTGCAAATTTTATTCGCTGGCGGCGCGCCGCGGCCGTTCGTGCCGGGGGCGCTTGCCCGGCGCCGCATGATTGTTTGCCTTTCCGGCGGAGGGGCGGGCGTCGCGGGGCGCCGGCCGGTCGGCATTGCGCCTAGCGGCTGCAAAGCCGACTCTGCTAAACTCGACGACTGTTCGAGGTCTCCCGAGCGCTGCCATCCAACCGGGCCATGCCCGCGCAGAAAGCGTGTTTCGCGAACCTGCCTCCACTTCGAGCCAGACCCGATTCCGAGATTCTGATTATCCTATGCGCATCCTGCTCTCCAACGACGACGGTTACTTCGCCCCTGGTCTTCAGGCGCTCGCCAGTGCGCTCTCGGAGGTCGGCAGCGTAACCGTCGTGGCGCCCGAGCGGGACCGCAGCGGCGCCAGCAACTCCCTGACCCTCGACCGCCCGTTGTCCCTGCGCAAGGCGGCGAGCGGCTTCCACTACGTCAACGGGACGCCCACCGACTGCGTGCACCTGGCCGTCACCGGGATGCTCGACGAGCTCCCCGACATGGTCGTGTCCGGCATCAACCACGGCGCCAACATGGGCGACGACACGATCTACTCGGGCACCGTCGCGGCGGCCACCGAAGGCTTCCTGCTCGGCGTGCCGGCGATCGCGATCTCGCTGGTGGCCCGGGGCGCCTACGACTTCTCGGCCGCGGCCCGGGTGGCCCGCGAGCTGGTCGAGCGCTACCAGCGCGACCCGGTGCGTCAGCCGACCCTCCTCAACGTCAACGTGCCCGACCTGCCCTACGAGCAGCTCAAGGGCATCCGCGTGACCCGCCTCGGCAAGCGCCACAAGGCCGAGCCGACGGTCAAGTCGGTCACCCCGCGCAACGAGACGGTCTATTGGGTCGGCGCCGCCGGTGCGGCCCAGGACGCCGGCGAGGGCACCGACTTCCACGCGGTGGCCAACGGCTATGTCTCGGTGACGCCCCTGCAGATCGACCTGACCCACGTCGCCCAGATCGCCAGCATCGGCGACTGGCTCGGCCGATGAGCAGCGAGGTATTGCGCGCCGCCCTGCAGACCGCCCAGCGGGCGCGGGCGCGCATGATAGAGCGCCTGCGCGAGCAGGGCATCCGCGACGAGCGGGTGCTGGCAGCCATGATGGCCGTGCCGCGCCAGCTGTTCGTCGAGGAAGCCCTCGCCAGCCGCGCCTACGAAGACACCGCGCTGCCTCTCGGCCTGCAGCAGACCATCTCCCCGCCCTTCGTCGTGGCGCGGATGATCGAGATCCTCCGCGCCGGGCGCGAACTCGGCAAGACCCTCGAGGTCGGAACCGGCTGCGGCTACCAGGCGGCGGTGCTGTCCCAGGTGGCCACCGAGGTCTATTCCGTCGAGCGGCTGCGCCCGCTGCTGGATCGCGCACGGCTCAATCTCCGTCACCTGCGCCTGCCCAACGTGCGCCTCAAGCACGCGGACGGCAGCGTCGGCCTCAAGGAGGCCGCGCCTTACGACTCGATCATCGTCGCCGCGGCGGCCGCCAAGGTGCCGCCGGCCCTCACCGAGCAGCTCGCCGAAGGCGGGCGTCTGATCCTGCCGGTGGGCTGTGGCGAACAGAGCCTGGTGCTCGTCGAGCGAACCTTCCGCGGCCTCCGTGAAACACGCCTCAACGCAGTGCGCTTCGTGCCGCTGCTGCCGGGCACCGAATGATTGATCCCGACTACGCATGATGTTGTCCCGTTCCAGTCTCAGCAGCCTTTCCATCGTCCTGGTGCTGGCCGCCTGTGCCACCAAGGCGCCCGTCCCGGTGGCGGAGCGCAGCCGCTCGGGTGCCGCGGCGACGCCCGCCGAGGTGGCTGCGCCGCCGCGGGTGGCGCGGCCCGGCCATTACATCGTCAAGCCCGGCGACACCCTGATCCGCATCGCCCTCGAGCATGGCCAGAACTACCGCGACATCGCCGCGTGGAACGGCCTTGAAAACCCCAACCTGATCGAAGTCGGCCAGGAGCTGCGGGTGGTGCGGCCGGAATCCGGCGCGGTGAGCCGGCCCGTCGCATCGTCCTCGGCCGGGGTCGAAGTCCGTCCGGTGGCGCCCACCGCCGCGCCGGCGGCGCCCGCCGACGGTGTGCGCCGGGAGCCCAAGGGCGGCAAGATGCCGTATTCCGAGCAGGCCTGGGCCCAGGCCCAGAAGCCCGATGCACCCCTGGCGGTGGCGAAGGTCGAGCCGAAGCCGGAGCCACGCCCCGAGGCCAAGCCCGAGCCGAAGTCCGAAGCGAAGCCTGAACCCAAGCCCGAGCCCAAGCCGGAGGCCAAGCCCGAGCCGGCGGGCAACGGCGACAGGATCGACTGGGCCTGGCCGGCCTCGGGCAAGGTCATCGCCGCCTTCAACGAAACCTCGAGCAAGGGCGTCGACCTCGCCGGCAAGCCCGGTGACCCGGTGCTGGCAGCGGCCGGTGGTCGAGTGGTTTACGCTGGCACGGGTCTGCGAGGCTATGGCAAACTTGTCATCGTCAAGCATGACAACAGTTTTTTGAGCGCCTATGCCCATAACCAGAACCTGCTGGTGAAGGAAGGGCAGGCGGTGAGCAAGGGCCAGAAGATCGCCGAGCTGGGCGATACCGACAGCGATCGCCCCAAGCTTCACTTCGAGATCCGCCGGCAGGGCAAGCCTGTGGATCCGAGCAAATACCTCCCGCCCCGCTGACGGGGTTGCGGGCCGCAGGCGTGTGGCATGATGGCCGCACCGCCGTGTGCCTGTTCATGGGGGAGGCGTACCGGTTGGGTCGGCCTGAGGCGCCGGCGAGAGCTAACTCCTGAGCAAGAGAGGGCTGCATGTACGATTCGGCTGTGCCTGAGGAACTGGATGGCGCTGAGCAGGACTTGCCGCCGGAGGTCGAGGTCTTCTTCGAGCCGGCCGTCACGCCACCCGATACGGAGTTCCTCGGTGACGTCACCCAGCTCTATCTCAACGAGATCGGCGCCAACCCCCTGTTGACGGCCGACGAGGAGCTGGCCCTGGCCCGCCGCCTGCGCGCCGGCGACTTCCCCGCCCGGCAGACCCTCATCGAGCGCAACCTGCGCCTGGTGGTGAACATCGCCAAGCACTACCTCAACCGCGGGATTCCGCTGCTCGACCTGGTCGAGGAGGGCAACCTCGGCCTCATCCATGCCCTCGAGAAGTTCGATCCGGAGCGGGGCTTCCGCTTCTCCACCTATGCCACCTGGTGGATCCGGCAGAACATCGAGCGGGCCATCATGAACCAGTCGCGCACGATCCGTCTGCCGGTGCATGTGGTCAAGGAGCTCAACCAGGTGCTCCGTACCAAGCGCCAGCTGGAAGCCATGAACAACGGCGACGCCACCGCCGACGACGTTGCCCGGCGCATGGCGCGCCCGGTGGACGAGGTGCGGGCGATCCTCGCCCTCAACGAGCACACGGCGTCCCTCGACGCGCCCCTCGACATCGACCCGACCCTCTCCATTGGCGAATCCCTCGCCGACGAAGACGCCGACACGCCGGAAGTGCAGATCCAGGATCTCGAGGTCGAATCCCTCGTCCGCGAGTGGATCGGCCAGCTCAGCGAGAAGCAGCGCATGGTCATCCGCCACCGCTACGGCATCGACGAGTGCGAGGTGCAGACCCTCGAGGAACTCGCCGACACCCTCGAGCTGACCCGCGAGCGGGTGCGCCAGATCCAGCTCGAAGCCCTGGGCCAGCTGCGCCGCATCATCAAGCGCCGAGGCGTCTCGAAGGACGTGCTGCTGTAAGCCTGCGGGCCTGCGCCCTCATCACCGAACCACGGAACGCCCCATGACCGACACCCTCCGCGTCTATCACAACGCCCGCTGTTCCAAGAGCCGCAGCGCCTGCCAGTTGCTGGAAGAGCGGGGGCTGGGCTTCGAGGTGGTCGAATACCTCAAGACCCCGCCCAGCCGCGACGAGCTCGCCGCCCTCCTCAGCAAGCTGGGGATGGGCGCCGAGGACATCGTCCGCAAGGGTGAGGCGATCTACAAGACCGAGTTCGAGGGGCGCACGCTCTCCGAAGCCGAGTGGCTTGACGCCCTGGTGGCCCACCCGATCCTCATCGAGCGGCCCATCGTGGTGCGCGGCGAGCGGGCCGTGATCGGCCGCCCGCCGGAGCGGGTGCTGGAGCTGCTGTAGGCTCAGCCCCGCGGGGGTGCGGCTCAGGGCGCCTTGGCGCGGGCCTGGACGTCCTTCCCGGTGGATGCGGTCCGGGCCGCCTTCACCGCTTCACCCAGCTGAAACACCGACATCGCATAGAAGCTGCTGCGGTTGTAGCGGGTGATCACATAGAAGTTCTGATAACCGAGCCAGTACTCGCTGGCTTCGCCCGGCGTCACCAGCTCGACGAAGGCGGCCTTGCCGGCCGTCTCGGGGGCTTCGGCCGCGCGCACGCCGTGGCGGGCCAGGGTGGCCGCGTCGAAGGCCGGGTTGATGTCGTTGGCGAGCAGGGGCTCCAGGTGGGTGTCGGCATCCAGGCTGGCGCGCACCGCCACCGGCCCGCCGGCCTCCCAGCCATGCATCTGCATGTAGCGGGCCACGCTGCCGATGGCGTCCTTCGGGCTGCCGAGCAGGTCGATCTGCCCGTCGCCATCAAAATCCACCGCGTAGTTGCGCACGCTGCTGGGCAGGAACTGCGGCAGGCCGAGGGCGCCGGCGTAGGAGCCCTGGTAGTCGAGGGGGTCGCGGTGCTGTTCGCGGGCCATCAGCAGCAGGGCCTCGAGTTCGCCCCGGAAGAGCTCGGCCCGGCGGGGGTAGTCGAAGGCGAGGGTGGCAAGGGCCGACACCGCCTGGAAGTTGCCCGTGTTGCGCCCGTAGATGGTCTCCACGCCGATGATGCCGACGATGATCTCCTCGGGCACCCCGTATTTTTCGCTGGCTGCGCGGATCGTGTCGGCGTGGCGCTCCCAGAAGGCCACCCCGGCCTTGATGCGCACCGGTTCGATGAAGCGGCTGCGGTAACGCTGCCAGGAGCGCACGCCTGGGTCCTTCGGCGGCGAGATGTACTTGATCACTGTCGGCAGGTATTCGGCGCGGCGGAAGATGTAGGTCAGGGCGTCCTTGTCGAAGCCGTGGCGCTGCTGCATCTCCTCGATGAACTGCTGGGCTTCCGGCCGGTCGGCGTAGCGTTCGGCGGCGTGGCCAATGGCGGCGGCGGCAAGGCCGGCGAGCAGCGCGAGCGCGCGCAGCCGGCGGGGAGTTACGGTCTTCATCGGGGGTGGAACTTCCTGGAGGCGTGGTGGAATCGTTTGAACAGACCGCTGTCGCCAGCGGCGGTGCCATAGCGCAGCCGGGCGTAGTCGGCGGCGATGGGGGCGAAGCCCGCGGCGATGTCGGGAGCGTCCTGGCCGAGGCGCCGGGCGTAGTCGAGGGGGCCTTCCCAGGCGTGGCGCGGGTGGCCGGCGACGGCGAGGCGGCGGCACACCCGTGCCCAGTCGCGGTCGATGGCGTCGGCGGCATTGACGCGGCGCAGGGCCCACAGGCTGAGGCCGCCCATCACGAGGGCGCAGGCCCCGGTGAGCAGCGCGACGAGGCTCTGCCAGTGGGGTTCGCCGAAGCCTAGCCCGGCCAGCAGCTCCCGCTGGCGCGCCGGATTGTACCCGAGAACCCACTGGTTCCAGCTGTTGTTGACGGCATCCACGCGGTCCCGCAGCGCGCGCAGCCAGGTGAGGTCGCTGCGGGCCAGTAGGGGCAGCCGGGCGGTGCCGGGCAGGGCGGCGGCGAGGCCGCCGTCGATCCGTCGCGGGGCGCTGGCGGCGGTCGGGTCGATGCGCTGCCAGCCCCGGCCTTCGAGCCACACCTCGGCCCAGGCATGGGCGTCGGACTGGCGTACGACCAGGGTACCGTCCACCGGGTTGATCTCGCCGCCCTGGTAGCCCGTGACCACCCGCGCCGGCACCCCGGCCGCACGCAGGGTGACCACGAAGGCCGCCGCGAAGTGTTCGCAGAAACCCTGCCGGGTGTCGAACAGGAAGCGGTCCACGTCGTCCCGGCCGAGGGGGGCAGGGGCCAGGGTGTAGGCCAGCCGGCTGTCGCGGAAGTGGCGGATCGCCAGCGCCGGGATGTCGTCCGGATGCCCGGCGGCGGCCCGCAGGCGGGCGCCGAGGGCCAGGGTGCGGGGGTTGAAGCCGGGCGGCAGGGCGAGGGCTTCGCGGAGGGTGGCGGGATCCTCGTCGAGCCCCACCGGTGTTCCGGGATAGGCGACGATTTCGAGCCGCAGCCGGCTACGCACCGGCTCGCGGGAGAGCAGCCGGAAGTCGCTGCCATGGATGGCGCCCTCCACGGCACCCGGAAAGTCCATGGCCAGCAGCCAGGGCTGGTTGTGGGCCTCGAGGGTGAGGGTGTAGGCGTAGGCGCGGCCGTCGGGCTGGTAGAAGGGCAGGTCCTGCTGGCGGCCCGGTCCGGGGCGCCAGGTCCGGCCGTCGAAGCGGGTGAGGACGGGGCCGCGCCAGTAGCGTTCGGCGGGTGGTGGCGGCGGGCCCTGGAAGGTGGCGCGGAAGGCGATCTCGGCCGACTCGCTGACCCGCGCGATGTCGCCGGGGGTCATGTCGTCGGAGAGGCCGCTGACGGCGCTGTAGGCGTCCGCCGGCAAGCCCCACAGCGGGCCCTGGATCCGCGGAAACAGCACGAACAGCACCAGCATCAGCGGCAGGGCCTGGAGGATCAGCCGCAGCGCGGCGCGCCCGCGCAGGGCGAGGGGCTCGGGGCGGCCCTGCAGGGCGAGCAGGGTGGCGATGCTGGCGAGGGTGCCCACCAGGCTGAGGGCGGCGATCGCCATGTCCTGCTGGTACAGGAACTGCCCGAGTTGCATGAAGAAGCCGAGCAGCACCGCTGTGCGGGCGTCCCGCAGGCTGTCGGTTTCCAGCAGCTTGAGGCTGAGCAGCCCGGCGAGCAGCGCGATGCCCGGCTCCTTGCCGAGGATGTGGCGGTACTCCAGCACCACCAGGCCTGCCATGCCGGCGGTCAGCAGGGCCAGCAGGGCCCGCGGCGGCAGCCGTCCGCCGCGCTGGACCAGCATGCCGCGCCAGGCGAGCAGCAGCGCGCACAGGGCGCCGATGGCCGCCGGCAGGTGGCTGGCGTGGGGGGCCAGGGAGAGCGCCGAGCTGGCCAGCAGCCAGCCGGCCTGGTCACGGCGCAGGTTGGGCATCGGGGTCGGGCAGGCCAAAGAGGGCGAGGGCGGCGAGGCAGGCGTGGCGATGGGCGCTGCCTGCCGTGGGCGGGAGTTCGAAGCCGGGCAGGCGCAGGCCGTACTCGATACCCGCGGCATCGGCGTCCACGACCCGCCGGGTCAGCGCCGACAGCCGGGCTTCGAGACCCATGCCGGCCGGCAGGTGCTGCCAGTCCAGCCAGATGCGTCGGCTGCCGCTGCCGTCGAACTCCTTGGTGTGCCAGGGCCCGCCGCGGGCGACGGACTTCCAGGCGATGTGACGGGGCGAGTCGCTGGCCTGGTGGTGGCGCAGCCCGGCGAAGTCGTCCCGGCCGCGCCCGTGGGTGACGTCGCCCGGATGCGTGTCGCCGCCCGGGGGGAGCGGCGGTGCGTCGACGGCCGGCGCCGGGTAGACCAGGCAGCGCTGGTCGGGCTGGAACAGGCTCCAGGCGCGGATCAGGCCGAGGGGATGGCGGGTTTCCAGGTGCAGCCGGGGGAGCTGCAGCCAGCCCCGCTGGTGGGTCGGGACGGCGACGCACTGCACGGCGCCCGACTGGGGGGCGATGTCGAAGCTGTCGCCGTCGGGCCTGGCGCCACGCGGCCACAGCTGCAGGCCGAGCCGGGGACGCAGGCCCGGGTTGTGGAACTGCACGCCGAAGCGGGCCGCCTCGCCGCAGAAAACCGCCTCGCTGCGCCCCGCGCTGACGCCCAGGTCGACCAGGTTGCGGAAGGCGTGGTGGATGCTCACCCACGCGACCCCGCCGAGCAGGAAGGTCAGCGCGAAACCGAGGCTCAGGTTGTAGTTGATCGACGCCAGCAGCATCACCACCAGCGTGGCGGCGAGGGCCAAGCCGAAGCGGGTGGGGAGCACGAAGATCCGCCGCTGCCCCAGGGTGATCGGCCCCGGCTCGGGCCCGCTTACCCGGAACAGCCAGCGTTGCAGGCGTGCCTTGAGGCCGGCAAGGCCGGCCGGTGCACGGGTCATGGCAGCGGCACCGCCTCGAGGAGCCGCCGGACCAGGGCCTCGGGCCCCAGGGGCATGTCGCTGGCGGCGCGCAGGCGGTGGCCTGCCACGGCGGGCAGCACGGCCTGGACATCCTCCGGCAGCACGTGGTCGCGTCCGCCGAGCAGCGCCCAGGCGCGGGCTGCCGCCAGCAGCCCCAGCCCGGCCCGGGGCGACAGGCCGAGCGCGAAGCCGGCCCCCTCGCGGCTGTGCCTCAGCAGGGCCTGCAGGTAGTCGAGCAGGCGCGGCCCGACATGCACGCGCCGGGTGGCCTCGAAGAGATGCTCCAGCTCGCCGGGCTGCAGTTCGGTGGGCAGGTGGACGAGCATCTCGCGGCGATCCTCGCCGGCCAGCAGGGCCCGCTCGGCGGCAGGGTCGGGGTAGCCCAGCGAGATGCGCATCAGGAAGCGGTCGAGCTGGCTCTCGGGCAGCGGGAAGGTGCCGATCTGGTCGGCCGGGTTCTGGGTCGCGATGACGAAGAAGGGCTCGGGCAGCGGCCAGGTGCGACCCTCGGCGCTGATCTGGCGCTCCTCCATCGCCTCGAGCAGGGCGCTCTGGGCCTTCGGGGTGGCGCGGTTGATCTCGTCGGCGAGGAGCAGCTGGGAGAACACCGGGCCCGGGTGGAAGCGGAAGCTGGCATCCCGCTGGTCGAAGATCGAGACGCCGATGATGTCGGCCGGCAGCATGTCGCTGGTGAACTGGATGCGCTGGAACTGCAGCCCCAGCAGGCGCGCCAGCACATGGGCGAGGGTGGTCTTGCCCACCCCGGGGATGTCCTCGATCAGCAGATGCCCCCGGGCGAGGATGCAGGCCAGCGCCAGGCGCACGGCGTGTTCCTTGCCCAGGATGATCTGGCTGGCGGTGGTCGTGAGGCGACGGGCGATGTGACTTGGCATGTCGTGGGCTTTTGTCGGATTCAGATTAGACGGATAATGATTCCACAAGAGGAGGGCTGGCAGCGACATGTCAGGCAGGTTCCGTGAAGCTTTGGGGCCTGGTGGGGTGGCGTTTGCCGCGACCCGCGATAATCAACGCATCGATGTCACGCGAGAGGGCAGGGAGAGTTCATGACGAGTACGGCATTCATCACGCACCGGGATTGCTGGCTGCATAACATGGGGGAGCATCATCCCGAGTCGCCGGAGCGGCTGGCCGCCATCAACGACCGCCTGATCGCGGCGGGCCTGGATATGTACCTGGCGTTTCACGATGCGCCGCTGGCAACGGTCGAGCAGCTTTCCCGAGCCCATCCGCGGGAGCACGTCGAGGAGATCCTGGCGAGCGTGCCCGAGCACGGCATCCGCCACCTGGATCCGGATACCGCGATGAGCCCCGGCACCATGAAGGCCGCGCTGCGCTCGGCGGGGGCCGGCGTGCTCGCCACCGACCTGGTGCTGTCGGGCGAGGTCGAGAACGCCTTCTGCGCGATCCGACCGCCGGGCCACCACGCCGAGGCTGCCAAGGCGATGGGCTTCTGCTTCTTCAACAACGTCGCGGTGGCGGCCCGCCATGCCCTCGAGGAGCACGGCCTCAAGCGTGTCGCGGTGGTCGATTTCGACGTCCATCATGGCAACGGCACCGAGGACATCTTCAAGGACGACCCCCGCGTGCTGATGGTCAGCATCTTCCAGCACCCCTTCTACCCCTACAGCGGCGCCGACAACCCTGCCCCCAACATGGTCAACGTGCCGATAAAGGCCGGCTCCCGCGGCGATGTCTTCCGGGAGATCGTCACCGACATCTGGATGCCCGCGCTGCGCAACCACGCCCCCGAGATGATCTTCATCTCGGCCGGCTTCGATGCCCACTACGAGGACGACATGGGCTCCCTGGGGCTGGTCGAGGCCGACTACATGTGGGCCACCGAGCAGCTCAAGAAGGTGGCCGCCGAGGCCTCGAACCGGCGCATCGTGTCGATGCTCGAGGGGGGGTATTCCCTGTCGTCGCTGGCGCGCAGCGTCGTGGCCCACATCAAGACCCTGGCCGACCTGTAGGTCCGGCCCGCGCTCCGTGCGTCCGCAGCCCCGCTCCGGCGGGGCTTTTCGTAACCGCGGTTTGCACCTGTCTAGCCTTCGGGAAGTGATTCGGTACAATAGTGATCTTTACATCCATTCCCGACAGCCCATGATTACCGGTTCGATTGTCGCCATCGTCACGCCGATGCAAGAAGATGGCAGCCTGGATCTGCCCCGCTTCCGCAGCCTCATCGACTTTCACATCCAGGAAGGTACCGACGGCATCGTCGTGGTCGGCACCACCGGCGAGTCCCCCACGGTCAACGTCGAAGAGCACTGCGAACTCATCCGCGTGGCCGTCGAGCACTCCGCCGGCCGCATTCCGGTGATCGCCGGCACCGGGGCAAACTCCACCAGCGAAGCCATCGAGCTCACCGAGTTCTCCCGCAAGGCGGGCGCGGTGGCGGGCCTGTCGGTCGTGCCTTACTACAATCGCCCGACCCAGGAGGGCATGTACCAGCATTTCCGGACCATCGCCGAGGCCAGCCCCCTGCCGATGATCCTCTACAACGTGCCTGGTCGCACCGTCGCGGATCTCTCCAACGACACCGCGCTGCGCCTGGCCGAGATCCCCAACATCATCGGCATCAAGGACGCCACCGGCAACATCGATCGCGCCTGCGACCTGGTCGCCCGTGCGCCCAAGGATTTCGCCCTCTACACCGGCGACGACATGACGGCGATGGCCTTCATCATGCACGGTGGCCATGGCACCATCTCGGTCACCGCCAACGTGGCGCCGCGCCTCATGCACGAGCTGTGCGTCGCCGCCGCCCAGGGCGACGGCCTGCGGGCCCGCGAGATCAACGCCAGGCTCGTCGGCCTGCATCGTCACCTGTTCTGCGAAGCCAACCCGATCCCGGTCAAGTGGGCGGTCCAGCAGATGGGTCTGATCGGCGGCCATATCCGCCTGCCGCTCACCCCGTTGTCCGAGTCCTGTCAGCCGCGCGTGCGTGAAGCCATGCGCCAGGCCGGCATCGCAGTCTGAGTCTGTGAATCTGTCTTTCCCACCCCGAGGGTCACGCATGCAAAGCCGAAAGCTGACATCCGGCGCGGCGGTCGTCGTTTCGATCGCCCTGGCCGGGTGTTCCGGTTCCTTGCTGGAATCCAAGAAAATCGACTACAAGAGCGCGGCGGCAACCGCCACGCTGCCTTCCCTCGAAGTTCCGCCCGACCTCACCACGCCCACCGCGGATAGCCGTTACGCCGTCCCGGACGTCAGCCCGCGGGGGTCGGCCACCTTCTCGGCCTACAACGCCGAGCGGGGTGGGCAGGCCGCGGCACCCGGTGCGGCGGTGGCCCAGCCCGTCGCTGTGGCACCCCAGTCGATCGACAAGATGCGCGTCGAGCGTTCCGGCTCCCAGCGCTGGCTCGTCGTCCAGGGCTCGCCCGAGAAGCTGTGGCCCCAGATGCGGGAGTTCTGGCAGGAGAATGGCTTCCTCCTCAGCGTGGATCGCCCCGAGATCGGCGTGATGGAGACCGACTGGGCCGAGAATCGCGCCAAGATCAACAACGACGTCATCCGCCGCACCCTCGGCAAAGTGCTCGACAGCCTGTACTCGACGCCGGAGCGCGACAAGTTCCGCACCCGTCTCGAGGCGGGCGCCGAGCCCGGTCAGGTGGAGATCTACATCAGCCACCGGGGCATGATCGAGATCTATCCGGACGAAGCCAAGAACCGCACGATCTGGCAGCCGCGCCCGGCCGATCCCGAGCTTGAGGCCGAGTTCCTGCAGCGCCTGATGATCCATCTCGGCGCCGACGAGGTCCGTGCCAAGGCGCAGATCGCCGCGCAGCCGAAGGCCGAGAAGGCGCGCCTGCAGGGTGGGGCCGCTGGCGTGTCGGTGCTGCAGCTCGAGGAAGGCTTTGACCGCTCCTGGCGCCGCGTCGGTCTGGCCCTCGACCGGGTGGGCTTTACCGTCGAAGATCGCGACCGCTCGCAGGGTCTCTATTACGTCCGCTACGTTGATCCGGAGGCCGATGTCAAGAAGAAGGACGACGAAGGCATCCTGTCCAAGCTCGCCTTCTGGCGCAGCAGCAAGCCGGTGGTCCAGTCGGGCAGCCAGTATCGGGTCTATGTGAAGGGCGAGGGCGGCGCTTCGTCCGTGCAGGTGCTGACCCGCGAGGGCGGCGTCGATACCTCTGATTCTGCGCGCAAGATCCTGGGCCTGCTTCACCAGGAGCTGAAGTGATCCGCGTCGGCTGATCGCCACCAAAAAAACGCCGGCATGCCGGCGTTTTTTATTTTGCGCGAGACGCGTGATTTCCGTTGGGGCGGAAGTCTCGGCGTAAAAAAAGCCAACCCGCAGGTTGGCTTTTCTTGGCGCAGGAAGAATTACTTCTTCTCGGCGGTCGCGGCAGCAGCAGCAGCGTTTTCAGCGGTGTTGCCAGCAGCGGCCGGAGCGGCTTCAGCGGGCTTGGCATCGGCAGCCGGAGCGGCGTCAGCGGGCTTGGCGTCAGCAGCCGGGGCAGCCGGAGCGGCGGTGGGAGCTTCAGCGGCGGGGGCGGCAGCCGGAGCGGCCGGGGCAGCGGCGGGAGCCGGAGCTTCAACGGGCTTCGGCTCTTCCTTCTTGCCGCAGGCGGTAACAGCGAGTGCAACGAGAGCAGCAACCAGGAGAGATTGTTTCATTGTTGGTTTCCCTTATCGATAAATGAATTACAGCAACCAATATTGAGCAGCAACCAGGTGGGGAACCCGATTCGCGCAAAATGGTATCACGGACGAAGTGCTTGAATAAAGAGATTGTTGCGTTGCCGCAACAAGCCGAATGGCCCGGCAGCGGGCCATCGAAAGCTCATCTCATTCCATCAAATCTTCTGATACGTGGGCAAATCCGCAGCAGTACCAGTCATAGAGCAGCGCGATGCCTTCTTCCGACAGGCCCGCAATGGAGGCCAGCTGGCGGTGGTCGGCGAGTTCCTGCAGGATGGCCTGGTCGCAGGCTTCCACGTGGACCGATTCGCCATTGATGAAGAACTGGCCTTCGGTGAACAGCAGCAGGCTGCGGGCGTCCAGGGTGATGCCCTCTGCGCAGGCGTCGAGGAAATCCTCGTGTTCGAGGGGGTCGTCAGGGGATTCGAAGAAGATGTGGGCCTTGGGTTCGGTGAGATAGGCCCCCAGGAAGCGGCGGACGTCGTCGCGGCTCCAGGTGATCCGGTTGAGGGATTCGGTGATGCGATCGACCATCGCACCGCCGATCTCGGCCGAATGGGCCTGTCGGCGCAGGTCGGGGTCGGCGTAGATGCCGTCGATCTGGATGGTGTCCTGCAGATAGCCCAGGAACTGCTGTGCCAGCTCCTGGTAGCTGGGCGAGCGGAAGCCGATGGAATAGGTGGTGCACTCCCCGATCGCGATGCCGTTGTGGGCCCACTGGGGCGGCAGGTAGAGCATGTCGCCCGGGTTGAGAACCCAGTCGTGCACCGGCTGGAAATCCTGGAGGATCTTGAGGGGGGCGTCTTCGATCAGGGTGCGGTCTTCCTGGTCGCTGATCAGCCAGCGCCGTTGGCCGATGCCTTGCAGCAGGAAGACGTCGTAGTTGTCGAAATGGGGGCCGACGCCACCGCCATCGACGGCGTAGCTCACCATCAGGTCGTCGAGACGGGCCTGGGGGATGAAGTCGAAGCGGTGCAGCAGCGCGTCGCCGTCCGGGCAGAACAGGTTGAGCCCCTGCACCAGCACCGTCCAGGGGCGCTTCTTGTTGCGCAGGTCGGAGGCCTTCTGGGGGCCGTGGATGACTTCCCAGTCCCGGTTGTTGTGGGTGACGTAGCGGGACTCCACGTCCGGGTCGCGGGCGAGCTGGAAGATCTCGTCACGGGTGACGACGCCCGTGAAGCCGGGAACCGCCTGGCGAACGAGGAGCGGTTTTTTTTGCCAGTATTCGGCGAGGAATTCCTCGGCCGACAGGCCGCCAAGAAGAGTATTTGTCATGGCCGCATTATAGCGCCTCGCCTTGCAATGCCCCGGCCCGTCGCTAAAATGGCGCCCTTATTTCACGGACGCCCATCATGCGCGACGCCTCTGCCCTCCCCGAGACCGTTGTTGAATCCCTGGACCACGAAGGGCGTGGTGTCAGCCATGTCGACGGCAAGACGATCTTCATCGAGGGGGCGCTGCCGGGCGAGCGGGTGAGCTTCAAGTCCTACAAGATCAAGCCCAACTTCGAACTGGCGGAGGTGGCGCGGGTCTTTGAACCGAGCGCCCAGCGCGTCACGCCGCGCTGCGAATACTTCGGCGTCTGCGGTGGCTGCAGCATGCAGCACCTCGAGCCGTCGGCCCAGGTGGCGGCCAAGCAGCGGGTGCTCGAGAACGCCCTGTGGCACATCGGCCGCGCCAGGCCGGACGTGCTGTACCCGGCGATCGTCGGCCCGGCCTGGGGCTATCGTTACCGGGCGCGCCTCAGCGTGCGGCAGGTGCCCAGCAAGGGCGGCATCCTGATCGGCTTTCACGAGCGGCGTAGCAGCTACATCTCGGACATGCGCCGCTGCCCCATCCTGCCGCCCCACGTGTCGGCGCTGCTGCCGGACCTGCACGAGCTGGTGGGGGCGTTGTCGATCCCCGACCGCATTCCGCAGATCGAGCTGGCGGTGGGGGAGGGGATCACGGTGATGGTGTTCCGCCACCTGTTGCCCCTCACCAAAAAGGACGAGGGGCTGCTGCGGGCCTTCGGTGAAGCCAGCGGGGTGCAGGTGTGGGTGCAGCCGGCGGGCCCGGACTCGTGCTCGCGCCTGCATCCGGCCGACGCGCCCGGGCTGGCCTACACGCTGCCCGAGTTCGGCGTGGCGATGGCTTTCCGGCCCACCGATTTTACCCAGGTGAACATGGGCATCAACCGGCTGCTGATGCGTCGCTCGATGCAGTTGCTCGACCCGCGGCCGGGCGAGCGCATCGCCGACCTGTTCTGCGGCCTGGGCAACTTCAGCCTGCCGATCGCCAAGCTGGGCGCCCACGTGGTGGGAGTGGAGGGGAGCGAGGCGCTGGTGCGGCGCGCGGCCGAAAATGCCGCGGCCAACGGGCTCGCTGCCAACAGCGAGTTCCATGCGGCCAACCTTTTCGAGGCGACCGAAGACAGCATCGCCGCCCTCGGGCCGCTCGACAAGATGCTGATTGACCCGCCGCGGGAGGGCGCCATCGCGGTGGTCAAGGCGCTGGGCCCGACAGCGCCCCGGCGCATCGTCTATGTCTCGTGCAATCCGGCCACGCTGGCGCGGGACACGGCGGTGCTGTTCAACGAGAAGGGCTACCGGCTGAAGGGGGCGGGGATCGCGAACATGTTCCCGCAGACCTCCCACGTGGAGTCCATCGCGCTCTTCGAGCGGGATTGAGCCCATCGACCAGGCATGAAAAAGGCGACCCGGAGGTCGCCTCAGACTGCTGACAAAGCCCCAAGCCCCCACCCGTCGGGGGCTTGGTTTTTTTATAATCTCGGCATGCTCAAGCCTGCCGCCGCCACCGCTCAGACCGAACTGGAG
>NZ_JAYREK010000047.1:0-28186 GCF_041908905.1 Zoogloea sp. | reverse complement strand
CCAACACATCATTTCGATCCCAACGCGCCCCACACCCTTTGGCCGCTACCGAGCGTTTCTCGTCGTCTGAGAGGGCTTCAAAAAGCACGAACCCCCGGAAAAACCGGGGGTTCGTCAGCAGCCTGAAAAGCCCCGCGGTTGCGGGGCTTTTGTCGTTGTGGGGATGCCGTTTTCAGCGGAAGCCGGCGCGGTCGAAGATCTTCTGCGCTTCCACCACCGTGTCGGCCAGCTTGCCCACCGGCAGCTTGTCGGCCTTGAAGGTGCCGAGGGTGTCGAGGCCGCGGTTGGAGATCTTGACGCCCGCCACCACCGGCCATTCGTTGTTGCCGTTGGCGAAGTAGCCCTGGGCCTCGGGGGAGGCCAGGTATTCGAGGAACTTCACCGCGGCCTCCTTGTGGGGCGCGTACTTGAGCATGCCGCCGCCGGAGACGTTGATGTGGGTGCCGTAGCTCGCCTGGTTGGGCCATACCACGCCGATGCGCTCGACGGCCTTGCGGTCTTCGGGTTTGTCGGACTTGAACATCCGGGCCAGGTAATAGGTGTTCACCAGCGCCACGCCGCACTCGCCGGCACCGACGGCCTTGATCTGGTCGGTGTCGCCGCCCTTGGGCGCGCGGGCGAAGTTGGCCACCAGGCCGCGGGCCCATTCTTCGGTCTTCGCGGTGCCGATGTGCTGGATCAGCGCGGCGCCGAGGGACAGGTTGTAGGGGTGGCTGCCGGAGCGGGTGCACACCTTGCCCTTCAGGGCCGGGTTGGCCAGGTCTTCGTAGTTGCGCACCTGGTCGGGCGTCACGCCGAGCTTGTTGTAAACGATGACCCGGGCGCGGGTCGAGAACGAGAACCAGCGGTCGGTGTGCAGGTGGTCGGGGATCGCCGCCTTGAGGGCGTCGGACTTCACCGGTGCGAACACCCCGGCCGCGTCGGCGGCGGAGAGGCGGGCGGCGTCGACGGTGATGAACACGTCGGCGGGGCTGTTGGCGCCCTCGTTGCGGATGCGCTCGAGAAGCTCGTCTTCCTTGCCCTCGATGCGGTTGATCTTGATGCCGGTCTTCGCGGTGAAGTTGCTGTAGAGCGCCTCGTCGGTCTGGTAATGGCGGGCCGAGTAGAGGTTGAGTTCGGTGTCGGCGGCGGCGGCCTGGAGGGCGGCGGCGCCGAGGAGCAGGGCGGCGAGAGGTTTCAGCAGGGGCATCGTCGGGGTCCGGGGAACAAAGACGAAACAATCCTAACGATAATGGTTCTTAAGTGCAAATAGTTTTCATTTGAGGATTGGGCGCCGCTAAGGCAGGCGGCCCGGGGCCATGAACGCACCGTCGCATCAGCCAGGCAAATAAGCAATCCACTTTTTGTTGGTTCGCTTTTGCCGGGCCATCGGCAAGACTTGCAGACTTCCCCGAGTCTTCAGATAACACCGCCGATGAATGCCAACACCGACCGCATCGCCCAATGGTTCGTCAGCGGGCTCGAGCTCGAAGCCACGGTCTTCCATGTCGGCCAATATTGCGGCCCCTGGCGTGCGTCGACCGCCGGCCGTGAGCGGGCCAGCTTCCACCTCGTGCTGCGCGGCCATTCCTGGCTGCACCTCGACGGTCAGGCGCCGATCCGCCTCGGCGAGCGCGAGGGAGTCTTCCTGCTGCGCGACATTCCCCACCGGCTCAGCCCGGACGCCGACGACACCGCCTGCCGCCCCTGCGACATGCGGCCGATGACTCCGGCGATCGCCGGCGCCTGCGGGCTGGCCTGCGGCTTCTTCAGCTTCCGTGGTCAGCTCGGCGAGCTGTTCCGCAGCGCCCTGCCGGACTACGTCATCATCCGCGCCGATGCTCCGTCCCAACGGGCGGTCGGGCCGCTGTTCGAGCTGATCCTCGCCGAGGCGGAGCGCCACGGCGAAGCCGGCTCGCCCCTCATCGAGCGCCTCACCGAGCTGCTGTTCTTCTATGTCATACGCGACATCGCCGGCAGTGACGAGGTGGCGGGCGGGCTCCTCGCCGTGGCCCGCCGCACGGAATTCGCGCCGGTGGTGCACGGCCTGCTGCGCGAGCCGGGCAAGGATTGGTCGGTGGATGCCATGGCTCGCCTCGCCCACATGTCCCGCGCGAGCTTCTGCCGGCACTTTGCCGACACCTGCGGCCAGCCGCCGGCCCAGTTCCTGCTGCAGCTGCGCATGAAGATCGCCGCGTGCCGGCTGCAGCGCGGCGACAGCGTGCTGCGGGCGGCCGAGCATGTCGGCTACAACTCCCAGGCCGCCTTCACCCGCGCCTTCAAGCGCGTGATCGGCGAGCAACCCGGTGCTTTCCAGCGCGCCCGCCGCAGCCCGACGGCCCACGTCCGCCATTAGACGTTCGAGCAAAAAACCGCGACGCCCGTGCATAGAGCGGCGCGCGGTGGCTGGGGAGAATGGTCCCATCCAGCTCAACCGAGGAGACCCCCATGACCCGACTGACCGTTCACACCGCCGACAGCGCCCCCGAGGGCAGCCGCGGCTTCATCGACACCGTCATCACCAACAACGGCTTCCTGCCCAACCTGATCGGCGTGCTCGCCGGTGTGCCGGTGGCGCTGGAGACCTACCTCACCGTCTCCGGCATCAATGCCCGGGCCAGCCTGACCCTGCAGGAGCGCGAGGTGGTGCAGATCACCGCGGCGAGCGTGCATGGCTGCGACTTCTGCGTTGCCGGCCATACCGCCATCGCCCTCAAGAAGGCCGGTTTCGAGAAGGACGTGGTGCGCGCGCTGCAGGAGCGCGCCACCACCGGCAACAGCCGCTTCGACGCGCTGGTCGCCTTCACCCGCGCGGTGATCCTGACCCGGGGCAACGTCGCCGACGGCGAGCTGGCCGACTTCCTGGCGGCGGGTTTCAGCGAGCAGCAAGCGCTCGAAGTGCTGCTTGGCGTGAGCCTCGCGACCCTGTGCAACTTCGCCAACAATCTGGCCCGCACCGGCATCAATCCCGAGCTGCAGGCTTACCGCCCGGGAGCGCTGACGTCATGAGCACGCCCCTCTCCAGCCGCGATGACGCCCTGGCCTGGGTCAGCGCCCACGCTGCCTCCCTCAACGACAGCGCTGCGGATGCCGACCTGGTGATCCCGCGCCTCGGCGCCGCCGGCTTCTTCCGCATCGGCGTGCCGGCGGCGCAGGGCGGCAGCGCCGGCACCACGGCGGACGCCATCGAGGCGATCGCTGCGGTGGCCGAGCGTTCGCTGACCGCGGCCTTCGTCTTCTGGGGCCAGCGCACCTTCATCGAATACCTGCTGCACAGCCCCAACGCCGCGCTGCGCGAACGCCATCTGCCCGCGCTGCTGGCCGGCGAGCTGGCCGGGGCGACCGGGTTGTCCAACGCCATGAAGTTCCTGTCGGGCATCGAGAGCCTGTCGATCGGCGCGACGCCCGTCGGCGATTGCTGGCGCCTTGCCGGTGACCTCCCCTGGGTGACCAACCTGCGCCGCCCCGGTTTTGCGGTGGCGGCGGCGGTTCAGCCCGTCGATGGCCAGCCGCCGGCGATCGTGGCCCTGTTCCACGACACCCCGGGCCTCACCCGCACGGATGATCTCGAGTTGCTCGGCCTGCGCGGCAGCAACACCGCGGCCATCCGCATCCACGACGTGGCGTCGGGGCCGGCGGATCTGATCCATGCCGACGCGCGCGGCTTCATTCCGGCAGTCCGGCCCGCCTTTCTCGGCCTGCAGTGCGGCATGGCCATCGGACTGGCGCGGGCCAGCCTCGCGGCGGCCCGGGCCTCGGGCAGCGCGGCGCGCGCCAGCTTGCAGGCGCGCATCGAGGGTATCGAGGCCGAGCTGGCCGCCACCGTGGCCGAGCTCAAGGCCGGCGTGGCGGACGGGCGCTTCGCCCCCCAGGCGGCGCCGCTGTTCCGCATCCGCATCAAGCTCGCCGGCCTGGTGCGGGCGGCGGCGGATCTGGAGCTCGACGCCACTGGCGGCCGGGCCTATCTCGTCGCGACCACCGGCGGCTTTGCCCGGCGCTGGGTCGAGGCGGCCTTCGTGCCGGTCGTCACGCCCAGCCTGACCCAGCTCCACGGCGAGCTGGCGCGCCACGCTGCGTTGAGGGCGGCATGAACGCGCCGCTGGTCGACGCCGCCCTCACCAGGGTACAGGCCGCGGAGCCGGTGCTGGACGCCCGCGGGCTGTCGTTTGCCCATGCCGGGGCCGGCTGCGTGTTCGACGGCATCTCCCTGTCGGTCCGCCGGCGCGAGATCGTGGCGCTGCTCGGAAGCAGCGGCTGCGGCAAGTCGACGCTGCTGCGCGTGCTGGCCGGCCTGGAAAGGCCCGCCACCGGTGAGGTGCGCTTTCTCGACCAGCCGCTGACCCGGCCCCATCCGCGCAGCGCGCTGGTGTTCCAGCAACCCAGCCTGTTGCCCTGGCTCCGCCTCGCCGACAATGTGGGCTTCGGCCTCGATTTTGCTCACCAGCCCCGCGCCGGCAAGGCGGCGCGCGCAGCCCGCGTGGCGGCGGCGATCGAAGCCGTCGGCCTGTCCGGGCGCGAGGGCGCCTACCCGGCGCAGCTCTCGGGCGGCATGGCCCAGCGGGCCGCGCTGGCCCGGGCGCTGGCCCGCGAGCCCGAGCTGCTGTTTGCCGACGAGCCCTTCTCGGCCCTCGACGCGATCACCCGCGCCGAGATGCAGGCGCTGCTCGTCGATGTGGTGCACCGCTGGCATTCGGCGGTGCTGCTGGTCACCCACGACATTGACGAAGCCATCCTCGTCGCCGACCGCATCGTGCTGATGGGTGGCCGGCCCGGCCATCTGGTGCAGGAGTGGGCCGTGGACATCCCCCGTGACCGGGAGGATCACCCCGACGCCGTCGCCGCGCTGCGCCTCGCCATCCTTGCCGCCCTGCGCCACGCAAGCCCCTGATTTACGGAGATTCCCGCCATGGATTACAGCAAGCCTTCCCGCGCCATCCACATCTGCCGGTCGCCCGACTGCGGCTGCGGTCTTACCCGGCGCGATTTCCTGCGCCTGTCGGCGCTCACCGCCGCCAGCGTGGCGGCGCCGCTGCTGTCGGCCGGCGATGCCCGGGCCCAGGGCGCTGGCAGCGACGCGCCGGTGAAGATCGGCTACCTGCCCATCACCGACGCCACGCCGCTGCTCGTCGCCCACGCCCGCAAGCTCTTCGAGGCCGAGGGCCTGCGCGTGGACAAGCCGCGTCTGTTCCGCACCTGGGCACAGATCGTCGAGGCCTTCGTGGCGGGGCAGGTAAACGTGATCCATCTGCTCTCTCCGGCCACCCTGTGGGTGCGCTACGGTACGCGCTTCCCGGCCAAGGTGGTGGCGTGGAACCACGTGAACGGTTCGGCGCTCACCGTGGCGCCGGGCATCAACAGCGTGGCGGAGCTGGGCGGCAGGACGCTGGCGATCCCGTTCTGGTATTCGATCCACAACGTGCTGCTGCAGCAGATTCTCCAGGCCAACGGCCTCGTGCCGGTGACCAGAACGCGGGATGCGAATCTCGCCCGCAACGAGGTCAACCTCGTGGTGCTGCCGCCGGCCGAGATGGTGTCGGCCCTGGCCGGCCGGTCGATTGCCGGTTTCATCGTCGCCGAGCCCTTCAACGCGGCGGCCGAGACAGCCGGGGTCGGCAAGGTGCTGCGCCTCTCCGGCGACGTCTGGAAGAACCACGCCTGCTGCGTGACCTTCCTCGCCGAGCGCGACATCGCCGAGCGCCCCGAATGGGCCCAGCGCGTCACCCATGCCATCGTCCGCGCCCAGCTGTGGACGCGCAGCAACCAGCTCGAGGCCGCCAAGCTCCTCTCCAGCGCCGACGACAACAAATACACGCCGCACAACCCGCAGGTGCTCGCCAAGGTGCTGGCGACCACCGACTACGCGAGCTATGAAGCGAGCGGCGCGGCGCGCAACAAGGGCTGGCACCAGCGTCGCATCGACTTCCAGCCCTATCCGTTTGCGTCCTACACCGAGGAGCTGGTGCGTCTGCTGCAGAAGACCCGGGTGGAGGGCGACACCGGTTTCCTGCAGAAGCTCGACCCGCGCTTCGTCGCCCGCGACCTGGTGGATGACCGCTTCGTGCGGAAGGCCATCGCCTCGGTGGGGGGCCCCGGAGCCTTCGGCCTGCCGACCGACCTGCTGCGCAAAGAAATCCTGGCGGTGTGACGATGGCCGGACTGCTGCTTCCCTTCGCCGGCCTCCTGGCCGCGGCGCTGCTGTGGGCTGCCGGTGCCGGATGGCTCGGTGCGACGACGCCGGTGGCCTCGGCCTTTGCACCCCAGGCGACGGCGGAGGCCCTGCAGGCGCTGCTTTTTGGGCGCGACCTGTGGGGCGATGTCGCCTTCAGCCTGCAGCGGGTGGCCGTGGGCCTGGCCATCGCGCTGGTGCTGGGCATCCCGCTGGGCGTGCTCACCGGGCTGTCGCCTCTGTTCTCGCGGGCCACCACGCCGCTGTTCCAGTTTGCGCGGATGATCTCGCCGCTGTCGTGGATGCCGATCGCGGTGATGGTGCTCGGGGTGGGCGATGCGCCGGTGTACTTCCTGCTCGCGTTTGCCGCGGTGTGGCCGATCCTGCTCAACACGGCGGCAGGGGTGTCCCAGCTCGACCCGAACTGGCTGCTGCTCGGGCGCAGCCTCTCGGCGACCCGCGCCGAGACGCTGCTGAAGCTGATCCTGCCGGGCATCACGGCCCACATCCTGACCGGCGTGCGGCTCGCCATCGGCATCATCTGGATCGTGCTGGTGCCTGCCGAGATGCTCGGCGTCTCCGAGGGGCTGGGCTATTTCATCCTCGACGCCCGCGACCGGCTGGCCTATTCCGACCTGATGGCGGCGATCCTGGTGATCGGCTTCCTCGGCTACCTGCTCGACCACGCCGCCCGCAGCCTGCACCGGCGCTGGCTGCACGCCTGACGACACGTGGATGGGGCTTGCCCCGCCAGAAGCCGGCTCCGCCGGGCGGGGGCCGGCCTTCAGGCGAGGGACGGATGCGCAGGCAGCCCGTGCCGGGCGCGCGCCTTCAGGCATTGGCCGTCGCCGGGCTGGACTTCGCGGCAGGGCTCGGGGCGCTGGTCATAGGCCCGGCAACCCACCTCCGCGCCGATGGTGCCGGCCAGCGCGACGCAACGGGGAGCCCGCCGGTTGGTGCTGGCCATGCAGTTCATCCAGGGGTTGAGCTGCTCGGTGAACTCGGCGGGCAGGCCGCGGGCTTCGGCTTCGGCCCAATAGAAGGACACGCGAAAGCTGGCGCAGCAGGCGCCGCAGGCCTGGCAGGGGTTGGAGGACGAGTCGGGGTTGGACATGGGGCAGGCGGGGGCTGCGCGGTGGGTGCGCCGATCCGGGCGCAGGCTCACCTCGCGGGGCGGAGAGATCGTGTCGGCGTGTGGCAGCAGTTTTTGCGACGCCGATTTTCTGAAATTCCGGCGTGGAAAACAATCGCCCCGGTGCCGGCTCGCACGGCCTGCCGTCCCGATGTGCTGCCGGGCGGGGGCTGGGCCGACGTGCTCCCGGCGGGGTGGCGCCGGGAGCGCACGCGACTTACGGGTGGTCGTGGTCCGCGTCGGCGTGGTCGTCCATGTCCAGCGGCCACAGCTGGTGGGCGTCGAGGAGCAGGCGGTAGCGGGACTCCCGCGCGTCGAGCTGGGCCAGGCGCGCGGCCAGCCGGGCCTCGTGGGCCAGGCGGCGGGCGTTGAGGGTTTCGGCGAGGGTGCCTTCGCCCAGCTGCCAGGCCCGCTCGCTCAGGTCGGCGCTGCGGGTGAGGGCCGCGGCAGCGCTCTGCTGGCCTTGCCAGCCGGCGTAGGCGGCGCGGGCGCGGCGATGCAGGGCGGCGGCCTCGGCCTCGACCCGGCGCCGCACGCCAGCCTCCCGGTGGGCGCTGACCTGCACCGCGGCGAGGGCAGCGTCGGCGTCGGCGCGGCGCCCGGCGCCGGGGAGCGGGATGCTGAGGCTGACCCCGAGCACGCGCTCCTCGCCGTCCCGCTCGCGCATCATGTTGACACCCACGCTGGGGTCGGGGCGCCGTTCGGCGTCGGCGCGGCTGGCGCCGATGCGCGCCCGGGCACTCTCGGCGCGGGCGACGCCGAGCTCGTGGTTATGTTCGAGGATCGCCTCGATCCAGCGGCCGGCATCCGCATCGATCGGCTCGGGGGCGGGCTCGGGCACGCTGGCCGGCAGGGTGAGGGCCGGGTAGAGCCGGCGCAGGCTCTCGGCGGCCACCTGGCTGCGGCCGAGGGCCTGGGCGAGCTGGGCTTCGGCCTGGGCCAGGGCGGCGTCGGCCTGCAGGGCTTCGAGGCGGGGCGCGTCGCCGAGCTCGACCCGGCGTCTCACCACGCCGGCCTGGCGGCCGAGAATGTCCCGCTGGCGGCGCCACTGATCGGCGGCGGCTTCCTCGCGCAGCCAGTCGAACCAGCCGGCCAGCAGGGCCCGGCTGGCCTCGTGGAGGGCGTCGCCGCGGCTGATCCTGGCGCTGGCGATGCCGGCGGCGCCGAGCTGGCGGTCGAGCTCGGCCTTGCCCGGCAGGCGCAGGGCGCGCTCGATGCCGACGCCCCACTCGTTGTAGCGTTCGCCCGGGCTGGGTCGCACGCGGCGCTGCTGGTCCGAGAAGCGCAGCGCCCACTCGTGGGTGCCGGCCTCGAGGCGCCGGCTGCGGGCCTCCTCGACCTCGATCTGGGCGCCGGCGGCGCGCACCATCGGGCTGCCCGACAGGGCGTCGATGACCTCGGTCCGCATCGGCAGGTCGGGCGCATCGGCGGGGGCCGCCCGCCCGGCGAGGGGCAGGGCGGCGATCAGGGTGACCGCCAGATGCAGGGCGTGGATCAGGGGGCGGACCTTCATGCGAGCCTCCCGCTGGCGATCGCCGGGACCATCCAGAAGAACACCCGGCTGGTGGCGAAGCGCTCCCGCAGGAGGGTCAGCAGGGTGTCGGCGTCGGGCCGGGGAACGACCATCTGCACCCGCGAATAGGCCGCGCGGCCGCGTACGTGCTCGGCGGTGCCGATGAAGTGGACCCGCTGGCCGTGCCCCTCGACAGCCTGGGAGGTGAAGCCCGGGGCGAGGTCGGGGTGCTCGAGCAGGGTCTCGAGGAGGGCGTCTTCCACGTCCACGGGCATGACGAGGGTCAGTACGACGGATTCGGATTCAGGGCTCATCAGGTGGATTCCGGGTTGGCGACGGCGGCCGGGGCGAGGCCGAAGCGCCGGTAAAGAAGAGGCAGCAGCAGCAGCGTGAGGGCGGTGGCGCTGACCAGCCCGCCGATCACCACGATGGCCAGCGGGCGCTGGACCTCGGAGCCCGGGCCGGTGGCAAAGAGCAGCGGCACGAGGCCCAGGGCGGCGATGCTGGCGGTCATCATCACCGGGCGCAGGCGGCGGCGGGCGCCCTCCACCACGACTTCGGCGATGGGCATGCCGCGGGCCTGCAGCTGGTTGAAGTAGCTCACCATCACGACGCCGTTGAGCACCGCGATGCCGAGCAGCGCGATGAAGCCCACCGAGGCCGGCACTGACAGGTATTCGCCGGACACCGCCAGCGCGAACACGCCGCCGACCATCGCGAAGGGCACCATCGCCAGCACCAGCAGGGCCTGGCGCACCGAGCCGAAGGTGGAGAAGAGCAGCACGAAGATCAGCCCGAGGGCGATCGGCACCACCACGCCCAGGCGGGCGGCGGCGCGCTGCTGGTTCTCGAACTGGCCGCCCCACGCGAGGCGGTAGCCGGCCGGCAGCGGCACCTTGGCGGCGACGGTGGCGCGGGCCTCCTCGACGAAGCCGACCAGGTCGCGGCCGCGCACGTTGGACTGGATCACCGCGTAGCGCTGGGCGTTCTCCCGGTCCACCTTGACCGGGCCGTCCACCCGCTCGATCTTCGCCACGCTGGAGAGCGGCAGGCTGCTGCCGTCGGGGGTGGTGATGCGCAGCGCGGCGAAGGCGGCCGGGTCGCGCTGCAGGCCGGCCGGGCCGCGGATCAGCAGCGGCACGCGGCGGGTCGATTCGATCACGGTGCCCGCCACCTGGCCTTCGAGCAGGCTGCGCAGGGCGTGCTGCACGTCCTCGACGTTGAGGCCGAAGCGGCCGGCGGCGAGGCGGTCCACCTGGATGCGCAGGTATTGCACGCCCTCGTTGCGGATGGTGATGGTGTCCTCGGCGCCGGGCACCGTCTTCACCACCGCCTCGATCTCGCTGGCCAGGCGGTTGAGGGTGGGCAGGTCGGGGCCGTACAGCTTGATCGCCAGGTCGCCGCGCACGCCGGTGAGCATCTCCGAGACGCGCATGTCGATGGGCTGGGTGAAGGTGAGGGCGACGCCGGGGAAGTTCTCCATGGCCCCGCGGAGCTGGTCGGCCAGCCAGTCCTTGTCGGGTTTGCGCCATTCGTTGCGGGGCTTGAGGACGAGGAAGGTGTCGGTCTGGTTGAGACCCATCGGATCGAGGCCCAGCTCGTCGGAGCCAGAGCGGGCGACGACGGTCCTGACCTCGGGCACCGCCTTCAACACCGCCTGCTGCACGGCCAGGTCGGTGGCGATGGTCTGGGTGAGGCTGATCGAGGGCAGCTTCTCGAGCTGCATGATGATGTCGCCTTCGTCCATCGTCGGCATGAAGGCCTTGCCCAGCACCAGGTAGGCGCCGGCGGCGGCCACCAGCGAGGCGCCGGCGATGCCCACCATCAGCCGGCCGCGGGCGAGGGCAAAGGCGAGCAGCGGCGCGTAGCCGGCCTGCAGCTTGCGCACCAGCCAGGGCTCGTGGGCGTGGCCGCGCTTGAGCAGGTAGGAGGCCAGCACCGGCACCACGGTGAGCGACAGCAGCAGCGAGGCCGACAGGGCGAACACGATGGTCAGCGCCACCGGGCTGAACATCTTGCCCTCCAGGCCCTCGAGGGTCAGCAGCGGCAGGAACACGATGACGATGATCAGGATGCCCGAGGCCACCGGCGCGGCCACCTCGCGGGTGGCGCGGAAGACCAGGTGCAGCAGCGGCTGGCGGGCCGCGGCGCCGCCCTCGGCGAGCTGGGTCTCGACGTTCTCGACCACCACCACCGCCGCATCGACCAGCATGCCGATGGCGATGGCCAGGCCGCCCAGGCTCATCAGGTTGGCCGACAGGCCCACCGCGCCCATCGCGATGAAGGTGGCCAGCGCCGCCAGCGGCAGCATCAGGGCCACCACCAGCGCGGCGCGCAGGTTGCCCAGGAAGGCCAGCAGCAGCACCAGCACCAGCACGATGGCCTCGAGCAGGGCCTTGGAGACGGTATGCACGGCCCGCCCGACCAGCTCGCTGCGGTCGTAGAAGGCTTCGACGCTGACGCCGGGCGGCAGCTGGGGGGCCAGCTCGGCGAGGCGCTGCTTGACGCCCTCGACCACCTTGCCGGCGTTGGCGCCGCGCAGGCCCAGCACCAGGCCCTCGACGGCCTCGCCTTCGCCGTTGCGGGTGACCGCGCCGTAGCGGGTGAGGGCGCCGATGCGCACCTCGGCCACGTCGCCGACCCGCACGATGCCGCCGGGGCCGCCCTTGAGCACGATGGCACGTACGTCGTCGAGGGTCTGGATGGCACCCTCGGCGCGCACCAGCAGGGTCTCCTCGCCTTCGCTGAGGCGGCCGGCGCCGTCGTTGCGGTTGTTGGCCTGGAGGGCGGCCTGCAGCGCGCCGAGGGTGAGGCCGCGGGCGGCCAGGGCAGCCGGGTCGGGGCTGATCTCGAAGCTGCGCACTTCGCCGCCCAGGCTGTTCACGTCGGCCACGCCGGGCACGGTGCGCAGCTGCGGGCGGATCGTCCAGTCGAGCAGGGTGCGCTTCTCCTGCAGCGAGATCGGCCCCTCGATGGTGAACATGAACATCTCGCCCAGCGGGGTGGTGATCGGGGCGAGGCCGCCGCTGGCGCCGGGGGGCAGGTTGCCCATCACGCCGGCCAGGCGCTCGCCGACCTGCTGGCGAGCCCAGTAGATGTCGGTGCCGTCCTCGAAGTCGAGGGTCACGTCGGCCAGCGCGTACTTGGAGGTGGAGCGCAGGATGCGCTGGTGCGGGATGCCCAGCATCTCCTGCTCGATGGGCACCGTGATGCGCGACTCGACCTCCTCCGGCGTCATGCCGGGGGCCTTGATGATCAGCTTGACCTGGGTGGTGGAGACGTCGGGGAAGGCGTCGATGGGCAGGTTGTTCCAGGCCCGCAGCCCGGCGCCCACCAGCAGCAGGGTGGCCACCAGCACCAGCAGGCGCTGGGTGAGGGAGAGCTCGACGAGGCGCGACAGCATGTCAGCGCCCCATGCCGAGCAGGTTGGCCTTGAGGGCGGCGATGCCCGCGGTGGCGATGGTGGCCTCGGCCGGCAGGCCGTTCACCAGCAGGTTGTCGCCGACGCGGCCGGCGGGCTGGACCGGAGTCGCCCGATAGCCGCTGGCCTTGCCCTCGGTGGCGGCGACGAAGACCCATTGCTTGCCTTCGTGGTGGAGCACCGCCGCGGCGGGGACCTGGACCGCGCTGCCCGCGGCGGCCTTGCCGACGTCGAGGTCGACGGTGGTGGCCTGGCCCGGGCGCAGGCTGTCGGCGCCGCGGGTGACGAGGCCACGCACCAGCACGCTCTGGCTGGCCGGGTCGACGGCGCGGCCGACGGCGATCACCTCGCCGCTGGCGCCGGTGGAAGGGATGCGCAGCGCGGAGCCCGCCCGCAGCTGGCTGGCGATCGCCAGCGGCGCCTGGATGTCCACCGACAGGGGGTCGAGGCGGGCGATGCGGTAGAGGGGGGCCGATTGCTCGACGCGCTGGCCGACGCTGGCCTGCTGCTCGAGCACGCTGCCGGCGATCGGCGCGACGAGGGACAGGGTCTGGCCGCCGCTGTGCTGGGCGAGGCGCAGCTCCTGGGCGCGCTCGGCGGCCTGGGCGGCGCTCTGGGCGGCGTTGGCGCGGCTGGCCTGGAGGCGCGACTCGGCGATCAGGCCTTCGCGGAAGAGCTGCTCGTCACGCTGGAGGCTCTGGCGGGCGAGGGCGGCCTGGGCGTCGGCCTGGATGCGGTCGCGCTGGAGTTCGAGGGCCTGGGGGCTGGACAGGCGCACCAGCACCTGGCCCTTGCTGACGTTGAGGCCGGGCGCGGTCTCGAGGCTCTCGACGATGCCCGCCAGCGGCGCGGCGATCACGCGCACCTGGCTGTTGGGGATGCTGACGGTGGCCGGCAGGCCGGTGGCCGCAGCCTTGCCGCCTGCGCCGACACGCTGGCTCTGGATGCCGAGGGCCTGGGCCTGGGCCGGTGTCAGCGGCACGAAGCGGGCATCCTGGGCCCGGGCGGAGGTCACGACCAGCAGCGCGCCCAGCAGGGCGGGCACGACGGAGCGGAGGGGGACGTGGGGCGGCATGGGGGGTCGAGCAAAAGGCGAAGTTGCAATTATGAGGCTTCGACGATTAAAACTGTCTTAAGCGGCAGCCCGCGGGGCCAGCCGCTGCGCCTGGATGCCCCGGCGGGGCGGGCAGTGATCTGGCGAGGGTTCCGCTCGTGTACATTTGTCAATTTGCATTGCGCGGGTGGGGGCCGGAGGCCGTTCTGGCAAGCTGCCGGCAATGGGTTGTATCGATCGTTCCCGCGCGGTACCCCGGGGTTTTCCGGGGCACGGCATCATCGCAGCATCCTTTCTGGAGAGTTCCTGTCATGATTTTTCGCATCTCCCCCAAGCGGGTTCTTCCCGTGCTCCTCGGCCTTGCCTCCGGCCTGGCCGGCGCCGCCTGCGTGCCGGTCGCCGGTGTCGTCAAGCTGATGCCCGACGACGCTTGCCAGGTGATCGGCGCCAGCCCCGTGAAGGAGGGCTTTACCGGCCAGTGCTTCAGCGTCCAGCTCCGGCTGGTGGGCTTTCCGGTGGCGACGGGCCACGCCGGCCTCACCAGCGAGGCGGTCGTCGGCATGATCCCCGGCGCGGGCGCCACCGCGACCCCGGCCTTCGTGCCCCAGGCCGGCACCACGGACGCGCCGCGTCAGCTGATCCAGACGGCGCGCACGGTGGTCACCCTGGGCGAGAAGGCCCGCGCCACCACGCTCTACACCGACGACGTCGTCGTGATGCAGATGGTCCCGACGGCTGCCGGCCTGGTGCCGGGCGCGGTGACCGAGCAGATCGTGATCCGCGACACCAACAGGAAGGGCGCCTATGCCAACGTGACCGGCCACCTGGCGGTGCTGGGCAACAGCATCGGCCAGAACGCGGCGGTCGCCGGCCAGCTGTGTACCCGTTGATTCGCCCGGCGGGCGCCGGCCCGCGCCCCTGAAGCCTCCGACGCCCCGCAAGGGGCGTCGGCCTGTGCACGACCGCCACCGGGCGCCTCCACGCGGGGGCCGTGGGGGAGGGCGGCCTGCCGGACCGGTATTTCGCCAGGGCTCCACCCCACCGATCGGTGATCCAGGTGCGGAGGATTTCACATGGAATTGACACAGGACGTTTTGCTTATCGAAACAAGCTGCTAGAATGCGAAGCACATAGGCAAACTGCAGGCAACTGCAGGACGCAAAGCCACGGGTCCTCCCTCCAGAGGATAGCCGGGTTGCCCGACACGCTCCTCGTGTCGGTTCTCGAGACGCTTTGCGTACGCCTTTGTGATTAGCCCACGACTAACGCAAGGGATTGACGATGAAGCGCTCTCTCACTGCAGGCATCCCCGCCGCACGCTCCCGCTACCCGATCACGGCCACCGTCTCGTCCTCCACCCGGGAGGCGCAGTCGCGTTCCATCCGCGCATCCGGCCCGTGCTCCGCCGGTGCGCCGCACGCCGCCGTGACCCGGGTTACGGTCGCGCATCAATCCCCCGTCAAGGTCGTCCCGGATCTGTCGTTAGTACATGCAGCAAGTGGTGACGATGTGTCCCGCGAGGCGGCCCGGTGTTCCGCCGGGCCCGTCCGGGCGCATCAGGACCGGAGGCGCACTGTGCAACGCAAGAAAATTCAGGGATTCACCTTCGTCGAGCTGATCGTGGTGGTGGCTGTCGCGGCGATTCTGATGGGAACCGCCGTCCCCTCGTTCACCTCGCTGATGAATTCCAACCGGCTCGCGACCCAGGCCAACGACCTGCTGGGCGCGATCATGATCGCCCGCAGCGAGGCGATCCGGCTCAACCGGCGCGTGATCCTGTGCAGCAGCGACGACGGCGTCAACTGCGCCACCGCGACCAGCCGCTGGAACGGCTGGCTCGTCTTTGCCGACAACGACCGCGACGACGTTCCCGACAGCGGCGAAGTGCTGCGGACCGGGACGATCTCCCCGGCGACCGTGATGGTGCAGGGCAGCTCGCGGATCTCCGGCCAGGGCAACCGCATCCGGATGGGGGCCGACGGGCTGGTCCGCGCGGCGACGGGTTCGTCCGCCGCCCTGCTGCAGGCCAGGCTGTCGGTCTGCATCGTCGGCACCGCGCCGCAGCAGAACACCCGCGAGATCCGTATCGGCGCAGGCGGCCAGGCGCAGATCGTCGCCGTCGACAACAGCGGCACCTGCCCCGTGCCGTCGAACGCCTGAGCCACCCAGCGCAACATCGGTCCGATCATGAAAAAGATTTCTCCTCGCAAGACGCAAAAGGGTGCCGGGCTCATCGAAGTGCTGGTTTCCATGCTGATCCTGTCCACCGGCCTGCTCGGCATGGCGGCGCTGCAGACCGTGGCCCTGCGCAACGGCCAGAGCGCCCAGTCCCGCTCGATGGCGGGCATCCTCAGCAACTCGATCACCGACGCCATGCGCGCCAACGTCACCGCCGCGCGCGGCGGCGCCTACAACAGCAGCTCCTGCACCGTCAGCACCGCGACGAGCACCTCCCTCGCCGACGACGACATCAACGCCTGGCTGAGCTCCCTCAAGCGCACCATCGGCCAGAGCGCCTGCGGCATCGTGGCCTGCCAGGGCGGCCAGTGCGACATCACGGTGCAGTGGGTCGATTCGCGTACCGGCTCCACCTCCACGGCGGGCGGCTACGCCGTCACCACCCGGGTCCAGTTATGACACGTCGCCGCCTCCCCGCCGTTCCCGCCCGGAGCGCGCGAGGCCATACGCTGGTCGAGATGATGATCGCGCTGGTCCTCGGGCTGGTGCTGGTGGGCGGCGTCTTCGTGGTGTTCATGGGCAGCCGGGCCTCGTTCAAGACCTCGGACAACCTGTCCCAGCTGCAGGACTCGGCGCGCATCGCCTTCGCCGTGATGGGGCGCGAGATCCGCGAGGCGAGCGGGACGGGGTGCGGCAACGGCGGGCGGGCCGACAACGGCATCGCCCGGCGCAACGAGAGCGTTCTGAACGCGGCTCAGTCCGCCACGCCGGCCTGGTGGAGCCAGCTCGGCGCCGGCATCCAGGGCTTCGAGTCCAGCCAGGCCTCGCCGGCCGTGGCCATCGGCACCGCCCAGGGGCAGCGCCGCGCCGACACCGACGCGCTTCAGCTGGCCGGGGCCTTTGGTGCCGGTTTCAGCGTCGACCAGCACGACGGCACGGCAAACCAGTTCAAGCTCAACACCAGCGCGTCCGGCCTCACGGCCAACGACGTGCTGATCGCCTGCGACTACCGGCAATCGACGGTGTTCAATGCATCCACTGTCTCCGGCAGCACCATCAGCTACGCCGCGGGCACCGCGCCCCGCGGCAACTGCGGCACTGCCCTGGCCTACGACGTCAGCGGCACCTGCTCGACCCAGAGCTACCAGTTTGATCCGCTCGTCTCCCGCGTGACCCGCTTCGGCGCCTCGACCTGGTACATCGGCAACGGCTCCAGCGGCCGTCCCTCGCTTTACCGGGTCTTTCTGGACGGCGGGCCGGAGGAGATCGCCCAGGGGGTGACCGACATGCAGGTCCGCTATCTCACCGATGGCGCCACCGGCTACGTGGACGCCACGGCCATCACCGACTGGACCACCGTCTCGTCGGTTCGCGTGACCCTGACCTTCGAGAGCTACGAGGCCGGGGTGACCACCGATACCACCGGCGAACGGCGCCTGAGCACCACCACCACCAACACCATCGCCCTGCGCAACCGAATGCCATGACCCGGCCCTCACACCGCCAGCGCGGCATCGCGCTGATCGCGTCGATGCTCATCCTGATCATCATCACCCTGCTGGGGCTGTCGTCGATGCGCAGTGCCGGGCTGCAGGAACGCATGAGCGGCAACCAGTACGACCGCAACGTGGTGCTGGAGGCCGCCGAGGCGGCGCTGCGGGAGGGCGAGGCCATCGCCGCCGCGCCCCTCACCATCCCCGCCAGCTGCACCAACGGCCTGTGCCCGCGCCCGGTCGCCGGCGCGACGGACCGCTGGCTGGACACCAGCTTCACCGCCTGGCGCGCGGCCACCAGCACCAACTCGAAGCTCGTCACCGCCCAGTTCATCATCGAGGACATGGGGCCCCAGCCGGTGGATGGCACCTGTCACCTGCAGATTCCGGTTGAGCCGACCTGTCTCGTGCCGTTATATCGGGTCACGGCCCAGGCCCGGGCGACCAATGCCCGGGGCACCATCGTGACGCTGCAATCGAACATCCGCCAATAATCGGAGCCCCTCATGAGAACTTTGCCCTGTCGCTCGGCTGGCCTGCGATCGAAGCTGGCCCTGCTGCCGATGGCCGTGGCCCTCGCGCTGGCCAGCCCGGCGGGCCACGGCGCCGTCGATCTGCCCGCTGCGCCGCTGCAGTCTGCGGCGGCGATCCCGTCGAACATCCTGTTCATGCTCGACGATTCGGGGAGCATGCAGTTCGAGATGATGCCCGACGAGATAACCTGGGCCTACTCGGATGGTTATGTCCTGCGCAACGTGATCTATCTTTTCCCGCCACCCACCGCCCAGTACGGCGCGGACAACTACTACTACGGCCTCCCGTCCTTCGACGACAACAACTACTACAACTACTTCTGGCGTTCGTCGGCGAACAACTCGATCTTCTACGACCCGACGATCACCTACGTTCCCTGGGTCAAGTACGACGGCTCGTCCTACGGCAATGCGTCGCCATCGGCGGCGTACTACAACCCGGCCAACACCGTTGCCGGCACCCTCAACCTGACGGCCCGTAGCACGGCCAGTTTCAATTTCACCTACACCGGGGCCCAATGGATCACCGGGAGCAAAGGGTCGCTCTATCTCTGTTCGACGAACAACTGCTCGCAGACGTACTGGCCGATCACCTTCTACATGTACAAGGGCACGGGCGACAAATCGCTGGCCAGCAGCTACTTCAAGTACCAGATCCAGGGGACGACCGGCTACAAGACCGACCTGAACGGCGGGACGCCGACGGCGGTCACCAGTTTCACCTGGGGGTCGGTGACACGCACGGTCGCCGAGGAGACCCAGAACTTCGCCAACTGGTTCTCCTACTACCGCTCCCGCGTGAACGCCGCCAAGGCCGGCAGCAGCATCGCGTTCTCGAAACTCGGCACCAACTACCGGGTCGGTTTCAGCACGATCAACACCGACACGCTGGGCAATGCGATCCCGACCTCGGGCACCTTCGATGGCACCAATCGGCAGAACTGGTTCAGTGCCCTGCTCGGCGCAACGATCCCGCCCCAGGGGACGCCGCTCAAGGAGTCGCTCAAGCGGGCCGGCGAGTATTTCAGCCGAAGCGATGATACCGGCCCCTACGGTCCGGCCCCGCAGCTCTCGTGCCGCCGCAACTTCACGATCCTGACCACCGACGGCTATTACAACCCGCCGGACCCCGCCCTCAACTTCGCCGACGAGGACAGCACCGCCGGTTCGACGATCACCGGCCCGGGGGGGCAGAGCTACCAATACGCGCCCGCCCGGCCCTACCTCGACAACTACAGGGACACCCTGGCCGATATCTCGATGTACTACTGGAAGCGGGACCTGCGCACGGATCTCGCCAACAATATCCGCACGACCAGCAGCAATCCGTCGTTCTGGCAGAACATGAGCACCTTCACCCTGTCCCTCGGGCCCCAGGGCACGCTCACGCCACCCCCTGCGAGCCCCAACGACCTGGCGGCGCTGACCGGCGGCAGCAAGGTCTGGCCCGACCCGACCAGCGCGCCCGCCGCCAAGATCGACGACCTCTGGCACGCCGCGGTGAACGGCCGCGGCAGCTTCGTTGCTGCCAAGAACCCCAGCGAGTTCGCCGACGGCCTGGTGGCCGCGCTCAATACAATCGGCGAGTCCGGCGGCGCCTGGAACGTGGCCCTCACCTCCAACACCGTCGAGACCGACGGCAAGGTCTTCGTGGCCCGCTACGACGGCAGCTGGGGCGGCGACCTGTGGGCGGTGGGCTACAACAGCGCGGGCAACGTTAACACCACCAGCGACGGCACGCCGATCCCGGTCTGGAAGGCCTCCGCGCAACTGCCGGCCGCGGCCGACCGCAAGATCTTCACCTGGAAGAACACCGGCAGCGGTGGCACCCCCTTCCTCTACACCAACCTCAGCGCCGCCAAGCAGACTGCCATCGGCAGCGCCGACGTGGTGGACTTCATCCGTGGCGTCACCACCAAGTCGGTGGCCAGCGGCGGCACGCTCCGCAATCGAACCTCCCTGCTGGGCGACATCGCCAACCCCGCGCCGGTGTACGTGAAGGCCTCGAACACGGTGTTCGCGGCGGCCAACGACGGCATGCTGCACGCCTTCAACGCCTCGACCGGCGCCGAGCTGTTTGCCTACATCCCGGGCGGCGTCAATTTTGCCGACCTCAACGCCTTCTCCAGCCCGACCTATTCCCACAAGTTCATCAACGACGGCGAGATCGCCGTCTCCGACCTCGCCGCCACCGGCAAGAACATCCTGGTGGGTTCCCTCGGCCGCGGCGGCAAGACGGTCTATGCCCTCGACGTCACCACCCCCTCCAGCTTCGGCGGCAACAACGTGTTGTGGGAGTTCACCGACACCGACCTCGGCAACACCCTCGGCAAGCCGGTCATCGTCAAGCTCAACACCGGCGACTGGGCGGTGATCATCGGCAACGGCTACAACAGCACCAGCGAGCGGGCCTTCCTGTTCGTCATCAACCTCAACACCGGCGCGCTGATCAAGAAGATCGACACCGGCGCCGGCTCGTCGTCCGCCAGCAACGGCCTGGCCACGCCGGTGGGCTTCGACCAGAACGGCGACGGCAAGGTGGACCTGGTCTATGCGGGCGACCTGCTGGGCAACTTCTGGAAGTTCAACCTCAGCGGCAGCACTACCACCGCCTGGACCGGCACCTCGATGTTCGTGGCCAAGGATGCCAGCAGCAATGTCCAGCCGATCACCGGCGGGCTCTCCATCGCCATCGACCCCACCACCAACAAGCGCTGGGTCTTTGGCGGCACCGGGCGATACCTGTCCAATGCCGACGTCTCCAGCAAGGCGGTGCAGAGCTGGTATGGCCTGATCGACGACGGCACCACGATCAGCTCCCGGGCCTCGCTGCTCCAGCGCACTCTCAACGCCGAGTCGGCCCAGGGCAGCTACACGACGCGCACCTTCTCGGCGGCCGCCACCAACGACATGGTCGGCAAGAAGGGCTGGTACGTGGACCTCACCCCGGCCGGCGTGGCCGCCGGCGAGCGGATCGTCTCGCGCAGCCAGTACTCGGCCGGCGTGCTGTACGTCAGCAGCATCATCCCGAGCTCCGACGTGTGCGCCTCCGGGGGCAGCGGCTTCGTGAACGCGGTGGATGCCTTCAGCGGCGCGAACCTCGTCAAGCCCTTCTTCGACATCAACAACGACAAGCTCTTCACCGACGCCGACAAGAAGTCGGAGGGCGGCAAGCTGGTGTCCGCCGGTTCGATCCGCACCACCGGCATGATCGGCGAGCTCAACGTCAAGAAGGTCAGCAGCGACCAATCCACCGCCCAGACCTGCGACACCACCGGCGCCTGCAAGGGCCTGCCCAACCTCAACCTGCGTGCGCTCACCGGGCGCATCTCGTGGCGCGAGATCGTCACCGAGTGAGGCCGTCCATGAAGGAAGACCCGACCATGCGTGATCCCTTGCGGCGGCGCCAGCGCGGCGTGACGCTCATCGAACTGCTGGTGGCCGTCGTCATCGTCGGCATCCTGGGCATGATTGCCTATCCCAGCTACACCAGCCACCTCGTCAAGAGCCGGCGCGCCCAGGCCACCGCCTGCCTGCAGGAGGCCGCCCAGTACATGGAGCGCTTCTACACCACCAACCTGCGCTACGACCAGACCGCCACCACGTCCATCGCCGTGAGCCTGCCCACCACGGCCTGCATCCAGGACCTCAACGGCCGCTACGTGCTGTCGATCGCCAGCGTCAGCGCCAACGCCTTCGCGCTCAAGGCTACGCCCCAGGGCGCCCAGGCCACCGCCGACACCCAGTGCGGCACCCTCGGCCTCAGCCAGGCCGGCACCAAGACCATCACCGGCACCGGGACGGTGGCCGCCTGCTGGTGAAGGTCGATGGCAGGCGTGCCGAGGCCGTTTGCCGACCGGAGGAGGGTTCCCGCACGCGCCGCATGAAGGTTTGCACCGGTGTCGAAGGTTTCGCACGGCGTGCAAGGCTTCTCGACACCCGCGCCGAGGGCTTCGTGATGCATGGAAAGATTCTCGACGCGCGTGCCGAAAATGATGTGACGCGTGTGGAGACTGTTTGCATGCCTGTGTAAGCCTTCATCATAGTAAAAACCCTTGGTCGCAGAAGTGCGATCAAGGGTTTTTACTATGATGAGAACCAAGGCAGCGTTGCAAACGATGATTGCAGGCCTGCAATCATCTTTGCGCCGCTTCACAAGGCCCTCGCGTGCCGGATCGGCTTCTGCCATTGGTCCGAATCAGGCATTGCGACCCGGGGGAGGTGTTCCCCCGGTCGCGTAGCGCGCCTCGGCCTCAGTAGATCTCCCGCGTCTCCAGGAACTTGATGTCCGGGAAGCGTTCCTGGGCCATCTGCAGGTTGACCCGGTTGGGCGCCAGATAAACATAGTCGCCGTTGCCGTCGAGGGCCATGTTGGCGGGGGATTTGTCGGCCAGCGCCTTGAGGTCGGCGTCGCTGCCGCGCAGCCAGCGGGCGGTCGCGTAGCTGCAGGACTCGAACATCACGTCCACGCCATACTCGAACTCGAGGCGGTGGGCCACCACGTCGAACTGCAGGGTGCCGACGGCGCCGAGGATCAGCTCGTTGGTGGTGGTGGGGCGGAAGAGCTGGGTGGCGCCCTCCTGGGCGAGCTGCTCGAGGCCCTTCTGCAGCTGCTTCATCTTGAGCGGGTTCTTGATCTGGGCGCGGCGGAAGTATTCCGGCGCGAAGCTCGGGATGCCGGTGAACTGCAGGTCCTCGCCCTCGGTGAAGGTGTCGCCCAGGTGGATGGTGCCGTGGTTGGGGATGCCGATGATGTCGCCCGCCCAGGCCTCGTCGGTGGTGTTGCGGTCCTGGGCCATGAAGGTGATGGCGTTGTTGATGGCGAGGCTCTTGCCGGTGCTCACCTGCTTGAGCTTGCCGCCGCGCTCGAAGCGGCCGGCGCAGACGCGGATGAAGGCGATGCGGTCGCGGTGCTTCGGGTCCATGTTGGCCTGGATCTTGAACACGAAGCCCGAGAACTTGGGCTCGATGGGCTCGACCATGCGGGTCTTGGCCGGTCGGGGCAGCGGGGCGGGGGAGAGGTCTACCACCGCGTCGAGCAGGCTCTGCACGCCGAAGTTGTTCACCGCCGACCCGAAGAACACCGGGCACTGCTTGCCCTCGAGGTAGGCCTCGCGGTTGAAGGTGTGGGAGGCGCCACGGACGAGTTCGATGTCCATCCGCAGCTCGTCGGCCTGCTCGCCGATCACCTCGTCGAGGCGCGGGTTGTCGAGGCCCTGGATGATCTCGGAGGTGCCCTTCTCGGCCTGCGGGTCGAAGAACTGGATGGTGTCGGTGTAGAGGTGATAGACGCCGCGGAAGCGCTTGCCCATGCCGATCGGCCAGGTCATCGGGGCGCACTGGATGCCCAGCACCGACTCGATCTCGTCGAGCAGCTCGATGGGCTCGCGGCCCTCGCGGTCGAGCTTGTTGATGAAGGTGACGATGGGGGTGGCGCGCAGGCGGCAGACGTTGAGCAGCTTGATGGTCTGGGCCTCGACGCCGTTCACCGAGTCGATCACCATCACCGCCGAGTCGACGGCGGTGAGGGTGCGGTAGGTGTCTTCGGAGAAGTCCTCGTGGCCCGGGGTGTCGAGCAGGTTGATGACGCAGTCGCGGTAGGGGAACTGCATCACCGACGAGGTCACCGAGATGCCCCGCTGCTTCTCGAGCTCCATCCAGTCGGAGGTGGCGTGGCGGGCGGCCTTGCGGGCGCGGATCTCGCCGGCCACCTGGATCGCGCCGCCGAACCACAGCAGCTTCTCGGTCAGCGTGGTTTTACCCGCGTCGGGGTGGGAGATGATCGCGAAGGTGCGACGGCGGGCGATTTGCTGGACGGCGGCGGTCATGGGCGGGCGCGGTGGAAAGCGGGAAAGGGCGCGATTATACAAGGCCTTGCTGCGTTGCCGCAGCCCGGGGCACGGGGAGGCGCCGGGCCCGCCGCGGGGATGGCCCGAGGCCGCCCCCGGGCGCGCGGAGCCCGGCGCGCACCTGCCGCCCGTGCCCCGCGCACGGGTAGCCGGCTAGGGCATCCGCAGCAGTCCCCTGGCCTGCAGCCGCTCCAGGCTCCAGTCCCCGCCAAGCAGGATCAGGCGGGTGTTGAGGTCGTCGCGCAGGGCGGGGGCCGGCTCGGCGCCCAGGTAGTGCATCCGCCGCTGACGCAGCGCGACATAGCCGAGCTGAAAGCGGCGCCCCAGGGCCAGCCACAGGGCGTGGGCACCCGCCGACTGGCGGGCGCCGCTGACGAGGCACAGGCCTTGCCCCAGGCCCCATTCGTACACCGCCGTGGCGATGCCGCGCCGCTGGTAGGCAGGGGCGTAGCGGGAGTGGGGCGCCCGCACATGGGGGTCGGTGCGGCGGTCGACCTCGATCAGGCGGTTGAACACGGTGTAGCCGGCCAGGCAGCCGCGGGCGGTGTCCTCGACATACACGTAGTGCTCGCCGTCGGCCTCCCGATGGCGCCACACCAGCCCGGGCCGGGGGCCCGGCCGCGCGGTGCAGGCGGCGAGGGGGTCGGCGGCGGTGTGGAGGCGCCGGTAGAGGGTGTCGAGTTCGCTTTCGATGCTCTCGTCGGGGCGCTGCACGTCGATGCGCAGCGCCATCCACGGGGGCAGGCAGGCGAACAGGTCGCCCAGGCGGGGCAGGGAGGGAAGGGCCAGGGCAGGCATGGGCGGGCTCCTCACGCCACGGCGGGGCCGGCCCACCAGCCGCTCATCAGGCCCGCGGGTTTCTCCGGCGCGCTGACGCGGGCGCTGCTCTCCCAGGCATCCACCTGCACGTCGAGGCCGGCGAACACGCCGTAGCCGTCGCCGGCGCGGATGCCCTCGCCGGCCCACAGGCTCTCGCCGGCCCGGATGGCGCCATCGGCCTGGATCAGTCCGCCGGCCCGGATGCCCCAGCCGGCCTCGACGTGCATGGCGCAGTGGATCGAACCGCCGACGGCGATGCCCTGGCCGGCCCGCAGCTGGGCCTGGGCCGAGAGCTCGCCGCCCACCTGCAGCCCCTTGGTGCAGCGCAGGTCGCCTTCGCTGTGCAGGTCGAGGCCGATGAAGGCGTTGCCGTCGAGGCGCAGCCGCCCGGCGCAGTGCAGGCCCCAGCCGGTGCGCAGCTCGCCGCCGCAGCGCAGGTCGCTGGCCGCTTCCACGCCCCAGCCGGTCCGCAGGTCGCCGGCCACCGTCATGCGGCCGCCGGCCCTCAGCTGGCCTTCGACCCGCAGGTTTCCGCCGACGATCAGCTCGCCGCCGGTGCGCAGGCCGCCTTCGATCCGCAGGTCGCCCCCGACGTGCAGCTTGCCTTCCACGTCCACGTTGCCGCGCACGTGCAGCGTGCCCGCAAACACGAGGGCGTCCGCCCCGATCTCGTCCACGACCCGCAGCTCGCCGGTGGGGCCGAACTGTTCGAGCAGCCAGCAGGCGTCGCCGACCCGGCCGGCGGCGACCATCGTGTCGATCAGCTCCTGGTAGTTGCCGCCCTCGTCGAACTGGCGCACGAACCAGCGGAATCCATTGGTGCACGGGCGCTTGGCCCGGACGAAGCTTTTTGTAAGAACCATCACATCACCCATCATCAGCAGACAGCCGTGCCACGCCTGGCGTGGCGCTCTGCAGCCCGGGCGGGGAGGGCTCCGAAGGGAGATGTTTTCGCGCTCCGGGCGTGGCCGGGAGCCGGGTCGGCGCGAGGGCGCCGGGAGGCGAAAAGGAGGGGGTGGGGCCTTCCCCGCATGGGCTGCACGTTGAACAGGGCACGCAGGACGCGCCCTGGGCAAGGTGCCGTGCGGGGTGGCCTGGGATCAGTCCCGGTTCCGGCCCCGCACGGCCCGGGAAAGCACGGCCGGAGACCCTGTGACCTTGAAGGCCAGCGTCAGCCCGATGCCGGGCTGGCGTGACGGGGTCTGCCGTCTGCCGGGCAGCCGACCGCCCGCGTCGTGGGACGCGCTGGCGCAAGTGTCGGGGTGCGGCATGGGGAGCATCGGGGGCAGACCAGATGGAGAAGTGCCTCGATTATAGGCCAGACAGCCGGCCGCCGGTCGGGCGCGGCGCGGTGAACGAAAAAGGGGCGACTCGCCGCCGCCCCCTTGCTGCGCGCGGACGGATCAGCCGCGGCGCATGGCGTCGAAGAATTCTCCGTTGCTCTTCGTCGCCTTGATCTTGTCGAGCAGGAACTCCATCGCATCGATGTCGTCCATGCCGTACAGCAGCTTGCGCAGCACCCACACCTTCTGCAGCACGTCGGACTTGAGCAGCAGCTCCTCGCGGCGGGTGCCGGAGCGGTTGACGTTGATGGCGGGGTACACGCGCTTCTCGGCCATGCGGCGATCCAGGTGGATCTCCATGTTGCCGGTGCCCTTGAATTCTTCGTAGATCACGTCGTCCATGCGGCTGCCGGTGTCGATCAGCGCGGTGGCGATGATGGTCAGCGAGCCACCCTCTTCGACGTTACGGGCGGCGCCGAAGAAGCGCTTGGGCTTCTGCAGGGCGTTGGCGTCCACGCCACCGGTGAGCACCTTGCCGGAGGCAGGGATCACGGTGTTGTAGGCGCGGGCCAGGCGGGTCAGCGAGTCGAGCAGGATCACCACGTCCTTCTTGTGCTCGACCAGGCGCTTGGCCTTCTCGATGACCATCTCGGCCACCTGCACGTGGCGGATCGCCGGCTCGTCGAAGGTGGAGGCAACCACCTCGCCCTTCACCGAGCGCTGCATTTCGGTGACTTCCTCGGGACGCTCGTCGATCAGCAGCACGATCACCACCACGTCGGGGTGGTTGGAGGTGATCGAGTGGGCGATGTGCTGCAGCATCACCGTCTTGCCGCTCTTCGGCGGGGCCACCAGCAGGCCGCGCTGGCCCTTGCCGATCGGCGAGATCATGTCGATCACGCGGGAGGTGATGTTCTCCTCGCCGCGGATGTCACGCTCGAGCTTGAGGCACTGGTTGGGGTGCAGCGGCGTGAGGTTCTCGAAGAGGATCTTGTGCTTGGCGGCCTCGGGCGGCTCGAAGTTGACCTTGTCCACCTTCACCAGCGCGAAGTAGCGCTCGCCTTCCTTGGGGGTGCGGATCTCGCCCTCGACGGTGTCGCCGGTGTGCAGGTTGAAGCGGCGGATCTGGCTGGGCGACACGTAGATGTCGTCGGTGCCGGCCAGGTAGGACGTGTCGGGGGAGCGCAGGAAGCCGAAGCCGTCGGGCAGCACCTCCATCACTCCGTCGCCGAAGATCGGCTCACCCTTCTTGGCGCGGTTCTTGAGCAGCGCAAAGACCAGTTCCTGCTTGCGCAGGCGGTTGGCGCCTTCGATTTCGTTGGCAATGGCCATTTCGAGCAATTGGCCGACGTGGAGAGACTTGAGCTCCGAGAGTTGCATGGTGGGCGGGGGTGGGGGAAGAAGGGAAGGAGGCGGTGGGGAAACGGGCTCAGGGCTGGCGCGGATTCGCTACAGCGGATACAGCAGCAGAAGTGCTCGGACTGTATGGGTGGGTGTCTTGCTCTGGCGCACCGCCCGGCGTTGGCGCCGGGCGGCGGTGTGTCAGGGCCGGGCGGGTGGATGCGGCCCGCCCGCCGGTATCACAGGTGGCTGTCGATGAAGGCGGCCAGCTGGGACTTGGACAGGGCGCCGACCTTGGTGGCTTCGATGTTGCCGCCCTTGAACAGCATCAGGGTCGGGATGCCGCGGATGCCGTACTTGGCCGGGGTGTCCTGGTTCTCGTCGATGTTGAGCTTGGCCACCTTGAGCTTGCCGGTGTATTCCTTGGCCACTTCATCGAGGATCGGTGCAATCATCTTGCACGGACCGCACCACTCGGCCCAGTAATCGACCAGCACGGGGCTCGAAGACTGCAGAACCTCGGCTTCGAAGTTCGCGTCGGTGACGTAATGGATATGTTCGCTCATGATTCCTCGCGTTCAGGGATGTTCGGAGTTGTTGTGGGGAAGGGTGCGTTTCCGGAGGGGCCGGAAAGGAGATGACCCGCACAACCAGATACGGATTTGCGGATGCTATCCAATAATCTCCGGCAAGAAAAGCGCTTTTCATGGTGCGCGCTCGCCATGCGTCACGATCTGTGGTAGCCATGGCACACCCGGCGGGCGTTCGCCGGCCGTTCCGTCCGGGTGCCGGGGTGGAGCGGCGGACCGGCGGATGGGGTATATTCGGCGCCATCAACCCCCCTCAACACACTATGCGGCCGGGCGCTGCCCCGGTTGCCCCATAAAACAGAGACAGGAGCACGCCATGACCTACGTCGTCACCGAAAACTGCATCCGCTGCAAGTACACCGACTGTGTCGATGTCTGCCCGGTGGACTGCTTCCGGGAAGGGCCGAACTTCCTGGTGATCGATCCGGAGGAGTGCATCGACTGCACCCTCTGCGTGGCCGAATGCCCGGCGGAGGCGATCTTCGCCGAAGATGACGTGCCGGCCGGCCAGGAGGCCTTCATCGCCCTCAACGCCGAGCTGGCCGCCAACTGGAAGCCCATCGTCGAGCGCAAGGACCCGCCGGCCGACGCCGACGAGTGGCGCGGCGTGAAGGACAAGCTGAAGTTCCTCGAGCGCTGAGCGCCTCCCGGGCATCCGGCCCGCACCGTGGCACCTCCCGATCGCCCTCCCGCCGGAGGGCGATTTTCTTTGGCTATGTCACCGTTGCCTGTGGAACCGTACCCCCTGCAATCTGTCTGAATATACAGTTTTGCTGCAATCAGGAGGGTGGCGATGAAACCGCTTGATTTCAAACATATCCTGCAATCGCTGGTG
>NZ_JAYREK010000046.1:0-30028 GCF_041908905.1 Zoogloea sp. | reverse complement strand
ATCCAGGCCTTCGATCGGACGCCCTTGGCGGTCCTTGCGGGCAAAGCATGGCGCCAGCGCCGATTCGATCTCGCCCCACGGCATGCGGGATGCCAATACCGCGAGCGGGTGGCGCAGATCGATCATCGCGTCCAGCCGGGCGCGGAAAAAATCCGGGGTGGTCATCGCAAATCTGCGCTCCAAATCTTCCAGAAAGTGAATGCGATTGCACTGGAAACTGGAGGATTCGGCAAGGCCTCAGGGGCCATCAGCCCGCGTCGGGACAGGGGCTGGCTGATTGTTCAGGACCGACGACTTAAGTTTTTTAATAGATCGTCAAAATAGGCAGCGCGGCGCTCTGATATTTTTTAGTGATTTAAGCTACTGTTCGTCTATTGTGATTGGGCCAGATAATTCCTCTGCGGAGCCACCATGCCGAGCGTAGTCATTCGTCGGGCAATTCTCTGGTTTCGAAGCATAGGTAGTCGTATTAGTCCAATTGTTAATATCGACGTCCATGTTTGTAATAAGGAATTCCAATGCCTGTTTTGGGGTTTTGCTGCTATATCTTAAGATTTTATCGATTCTACTGAAGTCGGCGTATAAGTGCTCAATTACGTGGTGGGCGTCATAACTAAGAATCCAATCGAAGCTAGATTCGGCTAGAGCGCGGGCAAGTGCAGTGTGTTCGGCTATATCATAGTAGTGTCGATAGAGTTTTTTCCCTTCCTTGAAGTAAGGGGGGTCGATGTAATATATGGTCTCCTCTTTTTTGTCTTTCTTTTCATCTTTTAGGAATTCAATGGCGTCGCCGTAAACAACACTTACCTTTTCCCGGTTCTTGGATATGACTTTAATTCGGGATATTATTTCGTCTTTGTTGAATCTGCAGTCCACCGTATATTTCGATGATTGTGAAATTCCCCCAATTGGGCCTGCGTGAAGAACGCCGGAGAAGTTTGTTCTGTTTAAGAATAAGCCGGCCAAGCCAAGTTCTACCGTCTTGAAGTCGTCGGGTTCTGTAACGTAAAGGCTTTTCCTCATCTCCGACCATGAGTCCATGGTGACGGGAACCTTTTTAATTGATTCTATTAGGTCGTCTGTGTGGAGAAATACGCTTTTCCAAAAACTGAAGATCAGTGGGTCTCGTTCAATTAATAGCGCGGACGTTACTAGTCCATCGGCAAGCAATGAAAGAGATATTGAGGCGCTCCCTGCGTACGGTTCTACGATCCTCCTGCCAGAGAGATTGAGTTGGCAAAAAAAATCTCGAAATTGATTGTAAAACCGAGCTTTGCTTCCTGGGTAGCGTAGAGGGCTAATCGGTGTGCGCTTAGTTGACATGCGCGGCTTTCATACTGTTTATTTGCTCATTTACCCATTCAACGATACGCGATACGTCATTTTCGCGTTGAACGATGGTTCTACTCCCGTTCCGTGCAATCTCTAGTCCTTTTCTGGCAAGTGGAGGAATAACGTGGCGGTAATAAAAGCACCCGAAGTTGTGTGTGAGGTATAGCATTCTGTCTTCGATTGCCTCTCCGGCTGTCGTAGGCTGAATGCAAAACGGCATAAACATGGACGGAATCGGCGTTGACGCTGGGCGCGGATTTGAAAACCAGACGCTATGAAATGCAGAAATTTTCGATAGGATGGATTTGTTAGGCCAGTCCTCACCTGAGGCGACCTGGCCAAGTAGGTATATCTTCCCTGGCATCCCATCTGGACGGTCTGCCCAAGCGATTACATCAACACCGTCATCTTTTACTTCTGGGGGGGGCGCCCCGTGGTACCGTGTCGATAGCCAAGCCTTCACCAAATGCAGAAAAAACGTTATGAAGTGCGGCTAAAAAATTGGAGCGGTCAGGGCGAGGGAAACCAAATGAATATGCGTTCCCGCCCACCACGCCGGAGGCGGCAAGTGTGGCACAAACTTGAAATAAGTCTCGCACATAGTTTGTTATCGGAGGCGTGTATCGCCCAGACAAAACCTCCCCTTCTTTTATGTGCGAAATAATTAAACAAAAAAGATAAATGTAGCAGTCTTCGCTTAATTCTTCTTTTAGGGAGAGGCTTTCTCCTGTTTCTGAAAAGGCGAATGGATACGAACTGCCGGAAATTCGCATTCTCGTGCGGATTTCTCGTAGAACTACATCAAGAAACTCGTCAACCGATGAGTTGTCATCTTCAAAGTCCGTATCTTCAGTGTTTCTGAGTACGTCCCAGTGTCGAGCAATTTCAGAAATGCCTTTGGTGCCAAAGTCAGAGCATATAATGTCAAATTCAAGCCAGTCCGCAATTACATCGATTGTACTGCCGGCGGGGAGTGGAGATAAAATCATAGCTAATCAATTGCCGCTTTGTTTTTTTTCTGCGGTTTTTTCCATGTAAGATTTGATCATGTCTGCCCGGGCAAAAATTTCGCGAGCTGTTCCAATTAGCGATTGGTCGCCTTCGTATCGTGGCAATAGGTCGATTACTTTGGAAAGTTTTGCCGATGCAACTATTAGCGCTTCGTTAAATAGCCTAGAGCCTTCAATTTCCGCAAGGGCCTGTTGCAGAGAATCTCCGGCAATTAAACGAGTTGTGGCCGCTGAACTTGCAAGGCATTTCCCTAGGTTGGCCAGATCCGGATTCTGTGACTCGACTAAGCCAGGTCTTCCTTCTTTCTTTGAGCCGTAAATAAATCTAAGAACTTGACCAAGCTTATCGACAGCGTTCGCGGGGATGGGGTCATCAGAAGGCTCTTGGTTCCAGCCTTTTTCTAGCTCGAGATATCCTTGGTACTCTTTTCTGTCAAGTGCAGTATATAAATGGGAAAACGCAAATCGACCTTTGTTGGCGCGGTCAGATATTGAGAAAATTCCTTCCCGTTCGGCTTGGTCAAGAACAAAGATGCTCGCAATATAAGATCTAATGGTATTGTTCGTGTCGCCGGTTTGGCGGGCTATCTGATCAATGGTTAGACCGTTATCTCGGTCGCGCTTATACCATGTCGCAACGAAGCGTGCTTTTGCGTACGCGTCCCAACGGTGAGGGCCATTGATGTGCTTAAACCCAATAAAAGCTTCCGCATCTGTCTCCTTTTCAACGCGATAGGCGAGAATATTCTCGATAGACAGAAGTACAAGATCGGAAACAGGTTGCGGTACAGAGATCTTGCAACGTTTGGCAAGCACTGGATCTCTGACTACCTTAATCGCGGCCAATCTGCGGTTGCCTTCAAGAACGCGGAACGGGCCGGAGTTTGGCCCAATTACAATCAATGGCTCCAGATCAAGGTAAGTGTTAGAGCAAATAGATAAGACGAGTTCGTCAAGCGCTGCAATTTCTCTGTAGGGCACCTCGAAAAACCTCGACTCGCCCACCCTTGATAAAATTACATCGTTCTGAATCCGCCCCGAGCCGACTCCGATGAAACCACGCAGCGCCATCAAGACCGACCTGTTTGCCTTTGATCACCACCGCAAGAAGATCGACACCCTGGGCGATCCGCTGGCCGAGATCGAGTCGCACATCGACTTCGTGGCGCTGGCGGCCGTGGTCGATCAGATCGCGCCGCGCCCGGTGAGTGCGCAGGGTGGCCGCCCGCCGTATCCGACCGAGACGATGGTGCGCATCCTGGTCCTGAAGCGGCTGTACAACCTGTCGGACGAGCAGATGGAGTATCAGCTGCTCGACCGCATGAGCTACCAGCGCTTCTGCGGGCTGGCGAACGCGACGAACATCCCCGATCGCACCACGGTGTGGACCTTCGAGAACCGGATCGGCGAAGCGGGCGCCAAGGCGCTGTTCGACGGTGTCTCGGCGCAGCTGCTCCAGAAAGGCTTCATCGCCCGGGGCGGTCAGATCATCGACGCGACCCTGGTGCCGGCGCCCAAACAGCACAACAGCCGGGGTGAGAAAGCGCTCATCGAGCAAGGCGCGATGCCGGCTGGCTGGAAGCCCGCCAAGCGGCGCCAGAAGGACCTCGACGCCACCTGGACCAAGAAGCACGGGAAGAGCCACTTCGGCTACAAGCTCTCCATCAACGTCGACACGAAGTACAAGATCATCCGCAAGATCGAGACCGACACGGCGAGCACCCACGACAGCCAGCACTTCGACAACGTGTTCGACACGGTCAACACAAGCCGAGACGTCTATGCCGACCGGGGCTATCCGTCTGCGGAGCGCGAAGCCTGGCTGAAGGGAAACGGCTTTCGCAACCAGATCCAGCGCAAGGGCCATCGCAACAAGCCGCTGTCCGACTGCCAGCAGCGGCGCAACAAGCGCATCGCCAAGACGCGCGCGCGGGTCGAGCACGTGTTCGGGGCCATCGACCAGATGGGCGGCAAGCTGCTGCGCACCATCGGCCAGGCGCGGGCGAACTTTGCGCTGACGATGATGGCGGCCTGCTACAACCTGAAGCGGCTGGTTTATTTCCAGAGGGCCGGAATCAAGGCCTTCTGACGCCCGAAATGGGCCGAATCGCCGCTGCCCGAGGCGATTCGAGACAAAACGGGACGGCACCGCTGTAGAAGGCGGTGATTTGCCGAAGGAATTGAACCAGATTCGATCGCGATCATCGTTGCGCGGCGGGATTTACTGAAAACCTCGGGTTATTCGAGGTGCCCTGTATATAGATATAATTGAAGCGTCATCAGTGACGGAATACTCGTTACCGGTAGATAGTCTGGGGTTGCTCTTGTCGAATTCGAGCAACTCAACAGGTATTTTGCCAGTGCCCTTTAGCGCAAGAACCGTTTTATTCGCCGGCTTCTGGGAAGTGGCCGCTTCAGTGCTGTCCTCAACCTCATTTGTTGGTTTGCTTACCATGATTTCGCTTTAATGTAAAGTCGGCTAACCTGTTATGGTACCAGATGTCTTGGCGTGAGGCGTGCGATCCTGTGGTTAGTTGCGCTGAACAACCTTTCCGCCCTTTTTCTCGCTCGGGTCGAGGGCTCGTTAGGTCTTGCCTAATCCTCCAGGTTCTAGTGCGGTCGCATTTGCGTGCTGGAAGATTCGGATGCAGGTTTCGATGATGAACCTGGCTTCTTTCCGCGCTCGGCTGGACGCGATGATCGATCTGGGTCACCCGTTGCCGTTTTGTTGACCCGCCTGTCGTGGGCGGAATCGACTTGGCGCTAGTGGCGTACTTCCGCCCCCCCCCCTAGAATCGCTAGGGGCGTCTGAAAGGCTTGGAGCGGTTCGGTTCGACCTTGCGGGTGGGGGGCAGGCGCAAGCGCAGCGGGTCGCCCGCGTTTGCTGATCTGGTTGATGGTCGGGCTGCCGTAGCTGAAGCACGATTTTGGAGAGAGTGACGAGAGCGTCGTTCAGCGATGGGCTGAAAGCCCTTTCTATCAGTTCTTTTGCGGTTGTGGGTGGTTGAACCCGCCTGCTCTGCGACCTGAGCGGCGTCACCCGCTTTGGGTGTGTTTCGGCGTCAGCTCGGCGTGGCTGCCACCGAAAAGAGCAGCCCGATCATCGGCGCTCGGGTCTTTCCCGGCAGCCCCGACGGCGGGTACGCCCTTGCGGAGCGGATCGAGCGGGCGACGATCTTAGTGCAGGATGCCAAGAGCTCCCCGAAGCCCTAAATCGCCATCGTCCATCTAGAGTATCGGGGTGTGGAGGTGCGGTCGGACTTCGACGTGTTTAGCCTGATGTCCTCACCGCGGAAAGGGAGATTGTCGGGCCTGTGGAATGTGCGCGTAGCTACCCCGTTGGGCAGGGTAGAGCTGTGTCTAGTAAGGAATGTGGAGTGCAAATGAAAATAGGCGCTTAGAAGCGCCTATTTTTTGTCTTGCTAGACATGTATCGTTATCTAAATAACTGAAAACGCTACATTGTGTTTGGTGGGCGGTACTGGGATCGAACCAGTGGCTTCCACCGTGTGAAGGTGGCACTCTACCGCTGAGTTAACCGCCCGGTGAGTTGAGGAGCGCATTATAGGGACGCCCCAAAGGGTCGTCAAGCACTTTCTGAATCTTTTTTCGTTTTCCCGAAAAAACTTCCATCGGCCGCAGGTGCGCCGGTGTTTTCGGGCGGGCGCACCCAGGCGTTGAAGCAGGCGCGGGCGGCGGGGGCGACTTCGTCGGCCAGCAGGCCGCAGTCGAGGCCCTGGGCGGCGCACACCCGGTCGCCGGCGAGACCGTGCAGATGCACGGCGGCCAGCAGGGCCTCGCCGGCGTCCCAGCCCCGCGCCAGCAGCGCGGCGAGCAGGCCGGACAGCACGTCGCCCATGCCGGCGGTGGCCATCGCCGGGTTGCCGGTGGTGTTGATCCACCAGCGGCCGTCGGGGCTGGCGACGACGCTGCCGCAGCCCTTCAGCACCACCCAGGCGTGCAGCTGCCCGGCCAGCCGGCAGGCGGCGGCGACCCGGTCGGCCTGGACCTCTGCGGTGGTGCTGCCGAGCAGGCGCGCCGCCTCGGCGGGGTGGGGGGTGAGCACCGCCGGCTGGCCGCGGTGGACGAGGGCATTCTGCAGGCCCGGGTCGCGGGCGATGAGGTTGAGGGCGTCGGCGTCGAGGACCAGCCGGGCCGGCAGCGCGATGGCCGCATGCACCAGCGTCCACGCGGCGTCCGACTGGCCCAGCCCGGGGCCGACGGCGAAGGCGGCGATGCCGGCCTCGGCGAGGAGCTCGGGCGCGGCGCGGAACATCAGCTCGGGGCGCAGGATGTCCACCGGCAGGCTGCCCGGGTCGAGCAGGCCGACCAGCACCCGGCCGGCGCCCAGGTGGGCCGTCGCCCGGCCGGCCAGGATGGCGGCGCCGACCATGCCCGGCGCGCCGCCGATCAGCGCCGTGTCGCCGTAGCTGCCCTTGTGGCTGTTGCGCGCGCGGGGCGCCAGCAGCCCGGCGAACAGGGCCGGGGTGATCTCGTGGCCCGGCGCCGGCACGCGGGCTTCGGCGTCCACGTCGATCTCGCGCAGGTGCAGCTCGCCGCACTGGTCCGGGCCGTCGAGGGTCAGGAGGCCGGGCTTGAGGGCGATGAAGCTGACGGTGTGGGTGGCCGTGAAGCAGGGGCCGAGGCGCCGGCCGGTGTCGGCGTCGAGGCCGCTGGGGATGTCGAGAGCCAGGCGCGGGCAGGGCTGGGCGTTGAGGGCGGCGATCCAGTCGGCGTAGCGGCCGTCGAGGGGGCGCTGCAGGCCGATCCCGAAGAGGGCGTCCACCACCAGGCTCCAGCCCCCCGGCGGCGGGGCCGGCAGGTCGGGTGTCGTGCTGCCGCCGTGGGCGTGCCAGGCGGCGTGGGCGGCGGAGGCGTCGTCCGGGAGGCGGGCCGGGTCGCCCGCGAAGGCCACCACCACCCGCAGCCCGGCGGCCTTCAGGTGGCGCGCCACCACGAAGCCGTCGCCCCCGTTGTTGCCCGGCCCGCAGGCGACCAGCACGGTGCCGGGGCCGGCGAGCAGGCGCAGGGCCAGCGCGGCTGCGGCGGCGCCGGCGCGCTCCATCAGCGGCGGGACGGCGCCCGGGATGGCGAGGGATTCGACGGCGCGGATGCCGGCGACGGGGTAGATCGGGCGGGCGGGGGCGAATCGGCTGGCGGGCATGGTCGGCAGGGGCTGGCACATCGATGCCGACATTCTAGGCCAGGTGGCACCGACCCTGGCGCAGCGTGCGTCGTCGCGCCGCTGTGGCGAGAAGGTGTCACGGCTTTTGGGGTATGCTGCGGGGGCGATCCGCTGCTTCGGCCTTCCGCGGCCGGTGTGCGGGTCATGATTCCCCCCACGTCTACAGGAGCACCTATGAGCGAACAGACCACCAATTTCGATGAGTTCTACGGCTACAAGTTCGAGGAGCTGTCCGTCGGCCAGAGCGCAGTCTATGCCCGTACCGTGACCGAAGCGGACATCCTGATGTTTGCCGGCGTCTCCGGCGACTACAACCCGGTGCACATCAACGAGGAGCTGGCTGCGTCCACCATGTTCGGTGGCCGCATCGCCCACGGCATGCTGTCGGCCGGCTTCATCTCCACCGTGCTCGGCACCAAGCTGCCCGGCCCCGGCGCGATCTACCTGGCCCAGACCCTGAAGTTCAAGGCTCCGGTCAAGATCGGCGACACCGTGGTGGCCCGCTGCACCATCAAGGAGCTGACCCCCGAGAAGCGCAAGGCCAAGTTCGACACCGTGTGCACGGTGCGCGGCAAGGTCGTGCTCGAAGGCGAAGCCGACATCATGGTGCCGGCGCGCTGAGCGATCCCGGCGCAGGCACGCAAAAGGGGGCCCAGGCCCCCTTTTTTCATGGCGGTACGGTTCGCGCCCGGCCGGCCGGGCCCGGGGTTCAGGCCTTGAACTGAACCGCCAGCGCCTTGAGCTTGCTGGCCAGGATTCCGACCTGGCGCGCTTCATCGGCGGAGCGGCGGGCGGTCTCGGTGTCCCGTTCGGCGGTCTGGGCGACACGCTCCATCTGTGCGGCGATGTCGCGGGTGGCCTGGCTGCTCTCGGCCAGGGCGTCGTCGATAAGCTGCATCGCGCGCCCGGCGCGGGCGGCGGAAACCTCCACCGAGGCGGCGATCTCGCCGGCATGGAGGGCGGTGCGGGAGCCCTCGGCGACCCGCTGGCTGCTGGCGGCCACGTCGCTGGTGGTGGCCTTGCTGACGTCCTGGATGCGCTGGATCATGTGGGCGATCTCCTGGGTGGAGTTGCCGGTGCGTTCGGCCAGCTTCCTCACCTCGTCGGCGACCACCGCGAAGCCGCGCCCCTGTTCGCCGGCGCGGGCGGCCTCGATGGCGGCGTTGAGGGCCAGCAGGTTGGTCTGGTCGGCGATCTCGCGGATCACCTGCACGACCCGCCCGATCTCGCCGGACATCTCGGCCAGCTCGAGGATGCGCTGCTCGGTGCCCTCGACGGCCCGGGTGGCGCCGTCGATGCAGTGGGCGGCCTGCTGGCTCACCTCGGCGCTGTGGCGGGTCGCCTCCTCGGATTCCCTGGCCGCCTGCATCGCCTCGCGGGCGTTGCTGCTCATCTCGTCGGTGGTCACCGAGAGCTCCTCGACGGTGGCCGACATCGCCACGATGTTCTCGCTCTGGCTCTGGGCGGCCTCGAGGGTGGCGGCGCTGGCGCTACCCAGGCGTTCGCTGTATTCGGCGAGGCTGCCGGCGGACTGCTGGATCAGGCTGATCGCCTCGTGGAGGCGGTTGCGGAGCAGCGCCACGTCGGTGAGGATCTCCGCGAGCTCGTCCTCGCCGCCGGGGTGGATGGTTTCGGTGAGCCGGCCGTGGGCGACCGCCGCGATGATGGCCCGGGCGCGGCTCGCCTGGTGGGCGATGCGGCTGAGCATGGCCGCCGCGATCAGGGTGCCGAGGATCATCGCCCCGAGGGCCAGCGCGATGCTGCGCTGGACGGCGGCGTCGGACTGGGTGGCGAGCTTCTCCAGCAACTGGGGCGACAGCTCGTCGAGGCGCTTGATCTCGTCGAGCAGCAGGTCGCGGATCTCGCGCCATTTTGGGGTCTCATCCTTGTTGAGGAGGGCCCGGGCGGCGTCGAGCTGGCCGGACTTGACGAGGGCGAAGAGCTGCTCGTGGATCCGCCGCTGCTCGCCGCGCAGGGCGTCGATGCGCTCGGGCAGGCCCGAGTTGAAGAGCCGCTTGTCCTCGTCCCGCGCCGAGGCGATGAGCTTCTCGAAGTTCTCGGCGGCTTTGGCGTAGTTGTCGAAGGCCTTGGGGTTGTCAGGGTCGAGCATCACGTTGCGCAGCGCCTGGCCCATCTGCAGCCCCTGGGCGTACAGCTTGTCGAAGGTGACCTGGCGGCTGATGTCGGCGGAGATGTGGCTGCGGTATTCGGTCTCGATCCGGCGGGCGGAGTGCAGGCTGTCGACCAGGGCGCCGGCGAGCATCAGCATCACCACCACCATCACCAGCAGCAGGCGCCGGCCGATGGGCACCCGGTCGGCGGCGGTCGCCACGCGCTCGACCAAGCGGGCCACGCCGCGCCGGGCGGGCTGGCCCTCGTGGAGGCGCAGCTCGGGGTCGCTGCGCATGCGCCCGTAGAGGGCTTCGGCCGTCGCCACTTCGGCGCGCTCGGGGGGCACCCGCACCGACATGTAGCCGCCTCCGGCGTTGGCCGTCACCGACGCGCGCACCCAGTAGTGGTCGCCGTTCTTGCAGCGGTTCTTGACCAGGCCCGACCATGGGCGACCGCGGCGGAGGGTCGTCCACAGGTCGCGGAAGGCCTCGGCGGGCATGTCCGGGTGGCGCAGGATGTTGTGGTTCTCGCCGATCAGCTCGTCGAGGGAGAAGCCGCTGGTCCGGAGGAAGTCGTCGTTGGCGAAGGTGATCCGCCCCTCGGCATCCGTGCGGGAAATGATGACCACGTTGGGCTCGAGAAGGAGTTCCCGGCCCGTGACAGGCTGATTGTTGCGCATGCTGGATCCTTGGTCAGAGGCGTTCGCAGCGGCCTGAATGGCTGCCCGGCGAGCCCGATTCATGACATTTTTCGGTTTGCCGGGCGGATTCTTGAGCGCTTTGTGGGGGCGTCAGCGGGGGCGTGGCGGCTGCGCCCGGGTGCGCGACGAGACGAAGATCCCGCCCACGATCAGGCCGAAGGCGACGGCATGGAAGGCCTGGGGGCTCTCGCCGATCACCGCCGCCGACAGGATCGCGGCGAACAGCGGCGTGAGGTTGTAGAAGATCGCCGCCATCGCCGGCCCGGCCTCGCCCACCGCGAGGCCCCACAGCCGGTAGGCGATGATCGACGGGCCGACGGCCACGAAGAGGATCGCGGCGGCCAGCTGCCACGACCACTGGATCGGGCCGGTCGGCACCACCAGCTCGCCGAGGCCCACCGCGCCCACCGCCCAGGCCACGCCGAAGACGCACTGGGCCACCAGGAACTCGGCCCAGTTCCAGGCCGGCCGCGCCGCGCCGCGCATCGACGCCGGCGGCCGGGCGAGCATCCAGCTGTAGAACGACCAGCCGATGATGGCCAGCAGCATCAGCAGGTCGCCCTGCACCAGGCGCACGTCGGCGAGGGCCGCCGGCTCGCCCCGTGCCAGCACCAGCGCGACGCCGCACAGCGACAGCACGGCCCCGGCCAGTTGCTGGCGGGTCGGCACGGCGCCGTAGGGGAGGGCGCCGATCAGCAGCGTCCACACGGGCGAGCTGGAGGCGATCAGGGTGACGTTGAGGGGCGTGCTGGTGCGCAGGGCCATGTACTGCAGCGCGTTGTAGGCGCCGACGCCGATCAGCCCGAGGATGGCCAGCACCTGCCAGCGTTCGCGGATCTGCGCCCGCGCCCGGGCGGTGCCCAGCGCCGCCCAGCCGAGGGGCAGCAGCAGCGCGAAGGCGACCACCCAGCGCAGCGCGTTGAGCCACAGGGGGCCGATGCTGTCGATCGCCAGGCGGCCGACCACGGCGTTGCAGGCCCACATCAGCGGCGGGGTGGACAGCATCAGGACAAGGCGGGGGGTGAGTTGCATGAAAGGTCCTCGGGCGGATGACAGGTGCCAGGCCCCGAGTCTAGGCACCGGCCCGCCGCGGGGGAAGGCGCAAAGCCTGGTTTCACTGTTCAGGATGATGAACAATCCGCGTATGAAAAAACAGCAGATCGACGCCCTGTGGGGGCACGTGCATTGGCTCGGCGTGCTTGCCGAGACGGGCAGTTACACCGCCACCGCGGCGCGGCTCGGGGTCAGCAAGGCGGCGGTGAGCCAGCGCATCCGCGAGCTCGAGGCGGCGGCCGGCGTGCCGCTGGTGCGTCGCACCACCCGCAGCCTGCGTCTCACCGAGGCCGGCGAGGGCCTGGTGGAGGCCACCCGCGGGGCCTTCGCGCAGATCGAGCGCAGCTTTGCCGGCGTGCGCGAGCTGGCCGACACGCCCCGCGGCGTGCTGCGGGTGACGGCGCCGGTGGCCCTGGGACGCCAGCACATCGTGCCCCTGGTGCCGGCCTTCCTGCGGGCCTATCCCGAGCTGTCCCTCGAGCTCGACCTGTCGGCGCAGATCAGCTCCCTGGCCCGCGACGGCTTCGACGTGGCGATCCGCCATGTCTCGGTGGTCCCCGAGACGCATGTGGCGTGGACCCTCTGCGAGACCCGCTCGGTGCTGGTGGCGAGCCCCGACTACCTCCGGCGCCGGGGCGTGCCGGCCGACCCCCGGGCCCTGGCCGGCCACGACTGCCTGGGCTACCGGCGCGGCGGCGGTTCGCTGGCCTGGCGTTTCGAGCCGCTGGCCGGAGGCGCCCCGCTGGCGGTGCCGGTCCGCGGCTGCTTTGCCGCCAACAACAGCGAGGCCCTCCGCGAGGCGGCCGTCGGTGGGCTGGGGCTGGCGGTGCTGTCGGATTTCACCGCCCGCCAGGCCTTGCTCGACGGCCTGCTGGTGCCGGTGCTGCCCGACTGGCGGCCGGTGGGGTTGTTCGGCGACCGCCTGTGCGCGATCCGCCCTTACAGCCCGACGGTGCCGAAGGCGGTGCAGGTGTTCGTGGCCTGGCTGCGGGACGCCCTGAAGGACGGCTTCGGGCTGACGCCCTGAGCGGCGCCCGCGGTGCAGGCGTCGATTGCGCCGCTGCCGGGCCCCCCTCAGCGGCGGACGACCGGCACGGCCGGCAGGCTCGCCGGCCAGGTGCCGCGGGCGATCGCCCGGCCGCCCTCGAAGACCAGCCAGCTCTGGGCGCCGTAGTGGGGCAGGCCGCGCTCCAGGGCGCCGATGCTGGCGGCGTCGCGGCCGGAGATCACCGCCACGGGCGCACTGCGGCCGCCGGCAGGTGCCAGCGTCCACACCTGGGCGCTGCCGCGGCCGGCCACTTCGGCGGGGCGCGGCGGCAGGCCGGCGGCGGCGAGGGCGCGGTCCACCTCCCCGTGGAGGCCGGCGATCAGCACCGGCTCGCGGCCGGCCAGCGCGGCGGCGAGGGGCTGGCCAATGGGCGGCTGCTCCAGCAGGCGGCGGGCGAGGGCGTCCACCGCCGCGCGGGCATCGGCGTCGGCGGCGGTGTTCACCAGCCGCGGCGCCCCGGCGCCTATCCACTGGCGCAGGATGGGCGGCAGGCTGCCCGGCGGCAGGCGGCGCCAGACGCGGGTGTCCGGGTCGAGACGCACGCTGTCGGGGGTGAAGTCGAGGGCCAGGCTCACCCGGGCCCGCGGGCCGTCTAGGCTCACCCAGCGTGTCTCCCGGCGCCCCGGCGCGCTGATCTCCATGGGCAGGCGCAGCGGGTGGGGCGGGCCGTCCTGGGCCAGGTCGAGGGTCAGCTGGCGGCCGCTGGCCTGGGCGGCGTCGATGCGCACCGCGGGCAGCCCGCGCTGCTTGAGCCAGGCCTCGAAGAACGGCCCGAGCCGCTGGCCGGAGGCCTCCTCGAAGGCCGCCTGCAGCTCGCCCCAGCCGGCGGTGCGGAAGCGCCAGCGCGTCCAGAAGCGCTGCAGGCCCTGGCGGAAGGCCGCCTCGCCGAGGCGGTCCTGCAGCATCACGAAGAGCATCGCCGCCTTGCCGTAGCCCACCGCCGCCTCGGCGCCGTGGCTGCGGCTGCGGAAATCCCGCAGGGCCGGCTGGGCGTCGGCCGGCAGCGCCAGCGCGTCGCGCAGCCAGCCCAGGCGCATCTCGGCCGCGGCGGCGGGGGATTCGCCCAGTTTGTAGGCGTAGTCGGCCATGAAGGTGGTGAGGCCCTCGGACCAGTTGCCGCTGGCGTAGTCCACATACACCCCGTTGCCCCACCAGTTGTGCAGCACCTCGTGGCCGAGGGAGGTCTTGCGGATGAAGGGCAGGCGCACCACCGCCTCGCCCAGGTAGGTGAGGGTGGGCATGCCGAAGCCGGTGGGCAGCGGTCCGGCGACGATCGAGAAGCTGTCGTAGGGGTAGTCGCCGATCTCGCCGCCGTAGCGGCGGATGTAGGCCTCGGTGTCGTCCAGCCAGCCCTCGGCGAGGCCCGGCGTGGCGTCCAGGGCCGCCGAAAAGTAGGTGCGCAGCACCAGCGGCGGGGCGCCCTTGCGGGCCACGCGCTTCTCGCGCACCCGCCACGGGCCGGCCATCAGGTCGATGCCGTCGGTGGGCTGGTGCATCTCGAAGCGGGCCCGGTAGGGCTCGCCGGCGCGGGCCGGCAGGGTTTCGGCGGCGAGTCGCCCGGCCACCAGGCCGCGCTGCTCGCCGGGCAGCGACAGCTGCACCCGGTAGCCGAACATGCGGTGGGCCTGGGGATACCAGCCGCTGCCGGCCGGCAGGAAGCTGCCCTCGGGCGAGCTCATCGGCGGCATGCGCTGCAGCACGCCGCGGTGGTCGCGGCCGGTGTCGAGGGGCGGCAGCTGGCCGGCGTAGTCGATCTGCAGCGGCACCCCGGCCGTGGCCCCGCGGATGCGCCACTGACGCAGGCCCGCCGGCCCGGTCTGGGCGTCCGCGGTCAGGGCCCGGCCGCCGGCGCTGGCGCCGGTGACCTGCAGCGATTCGTGGAGCAAAAAGCGGAAGTCGCGCTCCGCCGGGTTCAGCCGCGCGCTGGCCTTGAAGGCCCGGCTGGCCGGGTCGAGGGAGACGTCGAGTTCGAGCAGCGCCTCGGCCCGGGCGAGGCCGGCGGCGAGCAGGAGGCTGGCGGCCGTCAGGGCGGCCGAGGCGAGGCGGGCAGACATCCGGGCAGAGAGGGTGGCAGAGAGGGGGGCAACTACGCGGGCGGTCATCGGGCGTGCCTCAGGGCTGCGGCGGGAAGCGCACGACGATCTCCACCTCGCCGTCCTTGCGCGCCACCTTGAAGGGTAGCCAGGTGCCGGGCGGCTGGCGGCGGATCGCCGCGCTCACCTCGGCGCTGCTGCCTGGGGCGCGCCCGGCCAGCTCTACGATGCGGTCGCCCGCCTTGAGGCCGTAGCGCTCGGCGAGGCTGCCGGGGTTGAGCTGGGCGATGCGCACGCCCTTGCCCTGGTCTTCGAGGGTCACCCCCAGCCGGGGCGGCTCGGGGCTGGCGGCGGGGCGCTCGGGCAGCACGAAGACCGCGTCGGCGATGCCCGGCGGCAGGGCCGCGCAGGCTTCGCGACCGGATACCGGCAGCAGGGTTGTCACCTTTTTGACGCCCAGGTCGCGCAGCTGGTGGGGCACGCCGTGGTCGAAGTTGATGTGGCCGCTGCCCATGACGCCCACCACCAGGGGCCGCCGCGGGCCGCCGGCCGGGCCGAGGCGCGCCGCGAGGGCTTCGGCCATCGCCCGGTCCCAGGCGAGCTGGGCGTCGAGGAAGTTCTCGAAGCTGTTGTCGGGCTTGCCGGCCTGGCGGCGGCCGGCCAGGTGGCTGCGGTGCAGCTCGCGCAGCAGGTCGCGGTAGGCCGGCTGCGGTGCGGCCGGGCGGCCCACGCCCTCGCGCTCGGCGGCGGGCACGCCCTGCCAGCCCTTGTCGGCAATCGCGCGGGTGAGCTTGGCGTCGACATTGAGGGCCAGCATGGGGATGCGGTTGAGGCGCGCAAACTCGAACAGGGGCATGTACAGCTGGGGCGGGAAGTTCCACACCTGCTCCCACTCCGATTGGGTGATGAACTCGCGGGCACTCAGCTCGCCATTCACCCAGCGGTCGAGCACCGGCTGCAGCCGGCGCGGGAACATTTCGAAGCCGATCACCAGATCGGGCCGCTGGGCGTGCAGCGCGGCGAGCACCTGCAGCTGCCAGCGGTGGTGGTCCTCCTGGTCGTGCTGCTCGCCCAACAGCACGACCTCACTGGCGAGGGCCTCGCCGAGGGGGCCGGCCGGCGGGGCAGCCTGCAGGCGCTTGCCGCCGGCGAGCACCCAGCGCGAAGTTTCGGCGCAGGCGTCGGCGGCCTTGGGGGCCGGCGGCGCGGCGGTGGCGAGGCCGGCGCCGAGGGCGAGCAGCGCGGCGCCGAGCAGGGAGGGCAGGATCTGGGGCATGGCTGGGGCTTTCGGTAGGCGTTCAGCCTGGAAACCGCAGGCGCGCCAGCGGGCGGGTCGCGGACTCACGCGTCGGGTGCGGGCTTGCGAGGGCACGAGAGGTGGTGTTCATGCGGTTCCTCGGGGGCTGGCGGCGGTCGGTGGTCGTTCTCGGGTTCAGTATGGCCCGGCGGGCCTCAGTCGCCCAGGGCGATGGCGCGCACCTCGAGCCGGAAGGGCCCGGCCTGGCGGTCGGCGATCAACAGCCCGAGCTGGCGGAGCTGCGCCGCGGCGAGGGTGTCGGGGGCGGTGACGGGGCGGCCGCGCCAGGTGGCCACGAAGTCCGCCAGGGGCAGGCGCACCCACGCCCATTCGCCGGCCGGCGGCGCAAAGCCGGCCTGGTGGGTGATGCCGTCGAAGTTGTCGTCGGTGCGCAGGTTGAGCTTGTAGCGCCGCCCGTCGCCGCGCACTTCCAGCAGGCAGGCGCTGGCGCCGGCGGCGGCCTCGGGCGGGCGCACCGGGGCGCGCACCGAGGCGAAGCCGCCGTTGTTCTCCAGCGACACCTCGCCGCTGAACACCCCGTGGCCGGCGGGGTCGTGGTGCATGCGGCTGGCCGACACGCCGCCCATCACCCGGTCGTCGATGGCCTGCCAGGGGGCGGTGGCCTCCGGCTGGTCGAAGCGGTAGAGGATGAAATTCATGCCCGCGCGCCCTCAGGCCGGGCTGCCGGTGCCTTGCGGGGCGGCATGGGGCAGGAACAGCCGGCGGATGTCCACCCGCGCGCCGAGCCGGGCCGCCAGCAGGTAGAGCCCGCCGATCTTGCGGTGCAGAAAGAGCGCATCCACCGGCGGGGTGTGCCAGAAGTCGCGGTCGGTACCGAGCTGCATGCCGGCGTCGCGCATGCGCCGGGCGAGGTCGGAGCGGCCGAAGTCGTAGGGGCCGTCGTGGCGCAGGGGTTCGCAGGCCATGACGAAGATGTCGAGCACCTGCTGGCGGTGGCGGTCCTCGATCTGGGCGCCAAAGTAGCCGATCTCGCCGGCCGCGGCGTCGAGGCCCTGCCGGTCGCGGGCCATGCCGGCCACGAGCAGGCGCCGGTAGGCCTCGACGAGGCCCGCATCGAAGCGCCGCGTTGCACCGAAATCCAGCAGCACCAGCCGGCGGCTGGCCGGGTCGTAGAGGTAGTTGGCGAGGTTGGGGTCGGTCTGCACATGCCGGAAGCTGAAGATCTCGTTGAACAGCAGCTCGAACAGCAGCGCCGCCACCCGGTCGCGCTCGGCCTGGGGGGCGGACTGCAGATCGTCGAGCGCATGCCCTTCGACCCGCGACATCACCAGAATGTTCGCGGTGCCCAGCTCGGCGACCACCTCGGGCAGCGTGAAGTCCGGGTGATCGGCGAGCAGGCCGCGGTAATGCTGCAGGTGGGCGGCCTCCTTGAGGTAGTCGGCCTCGTCGTGGAGCTGGCGCTTGGCCTCGTCGAGCAGCGGCGCGACGTCGAGGCTGGCCGGCAGCAGGCCCGAGATGCGCAGCAGCGTCGCCACGTTGTCCACGTCGCTGGAGATGCTGCGGGCGACGCCCGGGTATTGCACCTTGATCGCCAGCCGGCGGCCGTCGAGGGCCTGGGCCGCATGCACCTGGCCGATCGAGGCGGCCGCCATCGGGGTGAACGAAAATTGGCTGAAGTGGCGCGTCCAGTCCTTGCCCCAGCTCGCCTCCAGCACCTGCACCAGCTGGCTCATGGGCATCGGCTGGGCGTCGGCGCGCAGGCGGGCGAGGATCTGGGCCAGCTCGGGCGGCAGCAGGTCGCCGGCGTCCATCGACAGGAGCTGGCCGACCTTCATCGCCGCGCCGCGCAGGTGGGCCAGCTGCTCGGCCACCCGGCGGGCGTTGGCGGGGGTGAGGAGCAGGTCGCCCACCGAGGGGCGGCGGCCCTGGGCAAGCTGGCGCAGGCCCTCGGCGAGCATGCCGCCGGCGACGCCCGAGGCCAGGCTGCCCAGCCGGGCGAGGCGCGAGATGCGGCTGCTCGGCACGGCGGTGCCGGGTTTGGTGGAGGGCGTTGTCATGGGGGGGCACCCGGGGAGGAGAGAGCCTTCATCTTAGGCGTCGCGGTTTTGTTTTGTCTAGGACAGAAAGCCCGTCGACGCCTCAACGCAGGCTGCGCACTTCCTCGAAGTTGCCGTCGGCGAGGCGGCCGTCGGGGGTGAACACCAGCTGCAGGATCACGTCGGTCCGCCCGCCGAGCCAGTCGGTGCCCACCGGAATCTTGCCAAAGATGCAGGGCCCGCCACGGGCCGGGAGGGCGGCGGCCATCGCGCTCCTGCGGCCGAGTTCGTCGCATTCGGCGGCGCTCTTGATCGAATAGGTGGTGCCGTGGCGCTGCAGCTCGGCCTCGGCGGCGGCCAGGGGGACGCCGGGCGTCAGTGCCCCGCGCAGCTGGGGGATCAGCGGCGATGGGGCCTGGGAGCAGGCGGTGAGGGCGAGGGTGGCAAGGGCGGCGAGGGCGCCCAGCTGGCGCAACGGAGTCATTGAATGGCTCCCGCATGCGAGGGCAGGCTTGCGGCTTCGGCGAGGATCGCGCCGAGCAGCCGCCAGGCCTTGCCCACCGATTCGATCTCGACCCGTTCGCCCGGCGCATGGGCGCCGCGGATCGTCGGGCCGAAGGAGATGATGTCCATGCCCGGGTAGCGCGCCGCGATGAGGCCGCATTCGAGGCCGGCGTGGATCACCTGCACCGTCGATTCGGCGCCGAACTCCCGGTGGAACACCGCCTGGGCCAGCGCCAGCAGCGGTGAGGCCGGGTCGGGCCGCCAGCCCGGGTAGTGGCCCGCGATCTCCACGCCGCTGCCGCTCAGCGCGAACAGGCTGGCGATCTCGTCGGCGAGGGCCCGGCTGCCGCTGTCGACGAGCGAGCGCACCATGAAGTTGCAGTGCCCGCCGCCGGGCCCGACATCGACCATGCCGAGGTTGTTGGACGTTTCCACCACCCCCGGCACCGCCAGGCTGCGGCGGCGCACGCCATGGGGCGCCGCGTGCAGCGAGGCCAGCCACACCGCCTGCTCGGCGGCCGCCATCACCGCTTCCGCCGCGCCCGGCGTGACGCCCAGCGTGAGGCCCGCGTCGACCCCCGCCAGCTCGCCCCGCAGCAGGGCCTGCCAGTCGGCGAGCAGCGCCGTCAGCGCGGGGCCCTGGCCGGCGGGCAGCAGCACGGTGGCGCGGGCTTCGCGGGGCAGGGCGTTGCGCGCGGTGCCGCCCACCAGGCTGGTGAGGCGCAGCGGCAGGCGCGCCTCCAGCCCGCGCAGCACGCGCACCAGCAGCTTGATGGCGTTGCCGCGCTCCTCGTGGATGTCCACCCCCGAATGGCCGCCGCGCAGGCCGGCCAGCGTCACCTGCCACGCCTCATGGCCGGCGGGCGGGGCCTCCGGCGTGCCGGGGCGGGAGACGTTCACGTCCACCCCGCCGGCGCAGCCCAGGTAGAACTCGCCCCAGTCCTCGGTATCGAGGTTGAGCATCAGGCGGCCCTGCAGCACGCCGGCGGCGAGGCCGTGGGCGCCGCCCATGCCGGCCTCCTCGTCCACGGTGAGCAGGGCCTCCAGGGGGCCATGGATGAGCGTGGTGTCTTCGAGGGCGGCCAGAATCAGCGCCACGCCGATGCCGTTGTCGGCGCCCAGGGTGGTGTCGTCGGCCACCAGCCAGCCGTTGGCGAGGCGCGGCACGATGGGGTCGCGGGTAAAGTCGTGGGCAGTGCCGGCGTTCTTCTGGCAGACCATGTCCAGGTGGCCCTGCAGCACCACGCCAGGGGCCCGCTCGCGGCCGGCGCTGGCCGGCTTGCGGATGATCAGGTTGCCGGCCGCATCCACCACGGTGGCCAGCCCGCGCGCCTCGGCCCAGGCGCGCAGGTGCTCGCGCAGCGGCCCCTCGGCCTTGGAGGGGCGCGGGAAGGCGCACAGGGTGGCAAAGTGCCGCCACACGGCGGCGGGGGCGAGGCCGGCAAAGGCCGGCGGCAGGGCAGGGGTGGCGGGCATGGCGGGTGTGAGGTGGGTGGAACGAGCCGCGAGCATCTCCGCGACCGGGGCGCAGCGTCAAGGGCCGCGCCCCGGTGCCCGTGCTTACCGCTCGCTGCGCCCGGAGGCGGGTTGCCCGGCCGGCAGGTTGTCCTGCCAGGCGGCGTAGGTGATCGAGGTGCCGGCGAGCCGCCAGCTGGTGCGGCCGTTGTCCGGGCGCCCGAGCACCGTGGCCGAGGCCGCGCTGGGGCTGTTGAAATCCACGTCCCGGGCAAAGACGAGGCAGGCGCCATCGCCCGTCGGCGTCAGCGCGCCGGCGCCGATCAGCTCCTCGCGCAGTTGTTGGTAGCCATGGGCTTGGCCCGACCAGGCCAGTCGGGCCTGGGAGCCCGCCAGCACGCGGAACGCCGCGCCCGTTTCCCGGGCCGTTGCGGTCAGGCCGTGCTTGGTGCTTTCCAGCTCGAACAGCGCGTCGTCGCTGATCTGTCCCAGATCCGCCAGCATCGCCTCGGCCAGATCGGCGCGGCTCAGGCGGCCCTGCAGCTGCCAGTGGGTTTCCAGCGCGGTGAGCAGGCGGGCCTGCCGCTCGGCCATCACCGCCTCGGTCCATTCGTCGTGCTGCAGCACCTCGGTGGTCAGCGCAAAGCTGCATACCCCGCCTCGGGTGAAGTAGGCGCTCTTCTTTTTGGCGAACTCGTAGTTGCTGGCGGCGCTGTTCTTCTTGCGGCTGAGCAGGGTGAGGTTGCCCAGCCGATGGACCCACTGTTCATGGATGACCGGGTCGGGCACCCAGGTCAGCCACTGGCTGTTCGGGGCCGGCTGCTGGGGCAGGACGTGCTCCACCGACACCACGTCGTGCTGATAGCTGGCGCTGCCGTCCGACAGCAGGCGGTCGAGCCGCAGCATCAGGGTGGCCACGGCCCGCGACGAGTGGGTCTGGTAGAGCGGCCCGTTGAGGGCGCTGTAGGTCTCGTGCTTCTCCAGTGGCGTGAGTTGCAGCGGGGACTGGGGCGGGGTCAGGTCCTGGGCCTTCTCGACCGCCGCCGTCAGCGACGAGAAGCGCTCGACCCGCTCGTTGATGCCGCACTTGCGCACCAGCATCGAGTAGGCCAGCCGCTCCAGCCCCCGGAAGAACGCCAGAACGGCCTCCGGCTGGTTGCGATGGCGCACGAAGAAGGCCAGCGCCGGCGGCACCCAGTCCTTGAAGTCGAGCCGGTTGAGCCAGCGCAGGTGCTCGTTGACCTGTTCCGCGTGCTTCTGGCTGGCGTAGTCCGCCGCGCTGATCTCGCTGAAGGCCTGGGCCATCGGCAGCAGGATCTCATCGACGAAACCCTGCGGCCGCGCCGCCGGATTGACGTGCTCCTTGAACTCCTTGAGCAGGGAGCCCTGGGGCTTGGCCTTGCGGAAGACCATCCGGATATGGCTGAACAGCTCGCCGAACTCGTCGCGGCCCAGTTCTTCCTCCGCGTCTTCCCACTGGGTGGTGTAGGCGTCCCGCAGGCTGGGCGTGATGCTGCCGATCACCTCCGCCTTCAGGATGTCGGTGGCGCTCAGGTCGAGGCCGCGGCTGTTGAGCACCCCGAAGATGCGGTAGGCCGAGTCCAGGTCTGGCGTGGCCACGGTGACCAGGTAGCAGCGGGTGATCACGAACTGCACCAGACGCACCAGCTGGGCCTGATCCAGCCTGGCCAGCATGGCCTGGAACACCTGGGCGTTGCTGCGGATGCGCCCCTGGGCGTCGGGCAGTGGCGCGGTAAGTGCGGTCAGCCGGGCGAAGCCGTCCTCGTGCTGGACATGCTCCCGGAAGAAAGCGCGGTCGCGCTCGCGCAGCGACAGCCGGTAGCGCGCCTGGGTACCCTTCACGAGGCTGCCCCGCTCGTAGATGCAGCCGGTGATGTCGGACTGCACGCCGGAATCCGTCACCGCGGCGCGGATTGCCGACAGCAGCAGGGTCAGGGTGGTGAGGCGCTGCTGCCCGTCCACGACCGTGGCTTCGGGGATCGCCGTGGCCTTGATCAGCACGATGCTGCCCAGGAAGTAGGGCGCCGCCTCGCCAAGCTGTTCGGGCGCGGCCGCCAGGGCGCCCAGCAGGTCTTCCAGCAGCTCTTGAGCCTGTTCGGTTCCCCAGGCGTAGGGGCGCTGGTAGCCGGGGATCGTAAAGACGTAGTCGTCGCTGAAGATCTTGGCGAGGGATTGTTCTTGCGCGGTGAGGGTGTGCATGGCGGTCAGTCCTGCCCGGGATGTTTCGGGGCGCAGGTCGGTTTGGAAGGGAAGGGCGGCAAAGGCGCATCGCAATCCACGGCACGCGCGCGGCACGATGCCGCAGGGCCGGGATGGTGTTCAGGTAGGGCAGGGCGATTCTACGGCGGGCGCTGCGGCCTGTGGCGCCTCCCTGTGGCCATTTTGGGGGGTGGGCAGCCTATCGTCGTTCAAGCGCCGGGGTGCCGATGGCGTCCCCGTTTGCAAAGCCCGGCCGCCACCCCTTACCCTTGGCGCCGCCATGGCCCACAGCATCCTCGCCCCCGTCTCCAGCGAGCTCCTCATCAAGAAGAGCCGGTTCATCGGCTGCGTGCAGCCGGTGGACGGCCGCGCCGCGGCCCAGGCCATCGTTGCCGGGTTGCGCGCCGGGCACCCCGGGGCGGCCCACGTGTGCTGGGCGCTCCTCGCCGGCGGGCAATCGGCCGCTGTGGATGACGGCGAGCCCTCCGGCACCGCCGGCCGACCGATGCTCGACGTGCTGCGCCACCAGGGCCTCGAGGGCGTGCTCGCCACGGTTGTGCGCTACTACGGCGGCGTGAAGCTCGGTGCCGGCGGGCTGGTGAGGGCCTACACCGACTGCGTTGCCCAGGCCCTCAAGGACGCCGAGAAGGTGCCCATCATCAGGATGCGTGCCCTCCGCTGCGCGGTACCCTATGCGCTGGAGGGGCTGTTGCGCCGGGAGATCGCCGCCGCCGGCGGGCGGCTCGACGACATCCAGCACGGCGAGGCGGTGGCCTTCGGCTTCACGCTGGCGGAAGCCGCCGCCGACGCGCTCATCGCCCGGCTGGGTGAGCTGTGCCAGGGGCGGGTCGTGTGGGAGCGCTCCGAATAAGGGGCTCGCCGCGCCGTTGGCTTCTGATGCGTGGGCTGGCCTTGTTATCGGCGCCTTGTGATCGACCAACGCGGCAACGTGAGTCGATATTGCAGCCTTGTGATCGATCAACGCCGCGGCTATTGGCGATATCGATAGCCATTTCCCTTATATCGATGCCTTGTTATAAGAAAAATAGCTATTGTTAGCGTCGTTAGCCGTCGCGATAAATGCCAGCAAGCTGGCAACAGCGAATCACACGGCGCCAATATCGATGCAAGCGGCGCTGAGATTGACCAAAGCCCGCGCGCCACAAGCCAAAGCGGCTGCAACAACGACGTCAGCGGTCGCGCCAAGAAGAATTGCGACCGCTACAAGGCTTCAAGCTCCGCCAACAACGACCCAAGCCCTTGCAACATCAATGCCGGTGGCTCCAGCAGCAAGGCATGGGGGCGTGACAACAGGCCGCGAGCTCCCAGCATCGAGCTCCGTGCTTCCGGCATGCCGCCCCGCTGCCATGGGAAACAGTAAAGCGCCATGGGATATTCCAAAGTCTTGAAATAAATACGCGTTGGGGGTATTGTTGTTTCCGTGGTACTTCGATCTGACACGACCATCCCGCACCAGGAGACACGCATGTCCAAGACCCCCAGCGGCCGCGTCCCGGCCAAGATCATCAATGAAGACATCCAGGCCTTCCACGGCCTCGCCACCATCCAGGGCTACGCCCCCCACGACCCCGACCTCACCCTCGAGGCCATCACCGCCACCTACGAAGAGCTCATGGCCGACCGCGCCGCCCTGGTCCGCGCCCAGATCGCCCTCGACATCATCCGCGACAAGATCGGCACCACCGAGCAACGCTTCCACAGCCAGATGCGCGGCTCCAAGGACGCCGTCCGCGGCCAGTACGGCGACGACTCCAACGAGCTCGCCGCGATGGGGCTGAAGAAGGCTTCGGAGAAAAAGCGAGGCAGCGGCAAGAGCAAGCCGGCGGAGGAGTAAAGAAAGAAGGAGAGGGCGGGCGGAGGCCCGTCCTTTTGGGGTTTGAGGGAGGAGAGTTTGCAGGGTGTGTGCCAAGTCTGCTGTCGGCCAGGAGCGGCCTGTCGTCCTTTCTCTCGAGCCGTCGTTCAAGAGGCAGATCCCCTCCGGAAGCAGCCATTCCTGCAACGTCAGCCACTCGGCCAAAGCTGACCTTTGAGCACCGGCCTGAATTAGGCGGCAATGTACCGCTAATCGGCCGTTTAACCGTTCATCGTGGTTAATACCCTTTTACCATTGGTCAGCCTTGCCTCTCCTGCCTAAGCCGAACTTGTGCTCGTGGTGTGAATTTGCGTAACAATCCGGTACTCATCGCTCTTCTGGTTCGAGTTTCCAACCTCCGCCAAGAGATTTAAACAATGAGGTTAGTGCGATCTGCCTTGAGGTACGGCTCTCAATGAGTCCAATTTCGTTTGCATAATGGCTTCGTTGGGCATCGAGATAGCGTAGATGGTTGTCCACGCCAGCTTTATACCGAGCCTCGGACAGGCGAAGGGTTTCCGAGCTGGCATCTCTCAAAGATCGACGTGACTCTTCTTCTCTTTTAAGAGTGGCACTGGCATCAAGAGCATCCGATACGTCTCGAAAGGCTACTTGGATAATTTTTTCGTATTCCGCTATCGCCATATCTTTTCGAACAGTAGCCAGATCTAGGTTCGCTACGTTTTGCCCCCCCTGGAAGATTGGCAAGCTTAGTTGAGGCAAAAAGGACCACGAATTTTGGCCGCTCTCGAAAAGCCCAGACAGTGCAGTACTGGAACTACCCAGAGCCGTTGTCAGCGTGATTCGAGGAAAAAATGCTGCCCGAGCAGCGCCAATACTGGCGTTTCTTGAACGGAGCCGATATTCGGCAGCCAAAATATCTGGACGATTGGTCAGTAAATCGGATGGTGCTCCTGGCACTATTTGCCGAACGAACGGCATATCAATTGGCTCTTGAGGTAAAAACTTATCAAGATCGGAAACGCCGACCAATAGCTGTAACGCATTGCCGGCCTGCCTAAGCTCGCGGTCTATCCGCTCAAAATCAGCTTTGGCTTGCTCTCTCAATCCGAAAGCCTCTTGGTAGTCTAGTACTGTAGTGGTACCTGCTTCGCGCCGCTTACTTACGAGTTCAAGCGACTTATTCCGGGAGTCCAGAGTTTGCCTCGTCAAAGCAAGGCGTCGGTAGGCGCTATCCCTAGCCAGATATGCTTGGATCACTTCTGCGACCAAGCCTAATCGTGCAGCATTCGCATTCGCCTCAATTGCGAAATACTCTTGTAAGGCTGCATCGGAAAGGCTCTTAACGCGTCCAAAGAGATCAACTTCAAAAGCCGTAAGTGCTATGCCTGCTTGGTAGCTGGTTACCACACCGGATTCGCCGCTTACATTCAGATCACCAGGTACGCGCTGTCTGGACCCTGTGCCATTTAAGCTGATGCTAGGCAGCCTATCTGCACGTTGAACTCGATATTGAGCTCTAGCAGCTTCAATATTCAAAATCGTCTGACGAAGGTCACGATTGTTCTCAAGTGCTGTCGCAACAAGATTTCGAAGGCTTTCGTTTATAACAAACGAACGCCAGTCCAAGGGGGCATCCGATAACGGGGCAGTCTCCTTACCCTGATTAAGCACCTCCGCTTGCCAGTGTGCGGGTATAGGAGCTGGAGGCCGTTCATAAATAGGTGCCAGTGAACAGCCTGCAATGAGACAAGAACTAACAGCGAGAGCTAGAGCAACATGCCTCATCAACGAAATCTTGGAATTAAATGTGATTGTTTTCATTAATGCACTCCAGACTCATTCGTCTCAACGGGACTTGCTGACTTACGATCAAATCGCTCCACAAAAGTGGATACGGTATTCATGACCCAGACATAAAAAATAGGGACAAAGACAACGCCCAACAAAGTTGCACTCAACATGCCGCCTATGACGCCGATACCCAGTGCCTGCTGACTCGCTGCACCAGGCCCCATTGCGAATGCCAATGGAACTACTCCCAAAATAAAGGCAAACGACGTCATGACGATTGGCCTGAAGCGTAGTCGCGCTGCTTCTACGGCTGCATCGACTAACGCATACCCTTGCGAATGAAGTTCCCTTGCAAATTCCACGATAAGAATCGCATTTTTGGCGGCGAGACCAATGATCGTAATCAGCCCCACCTTGAAATAAACATCGTTCGGCATTCCAAGAACCGTAACCGCCAGAACAGAACCGAGAGCACCAATAGGTACGATCAGCATCACCGAAAAGGGAATTGACCAGCTTTCGTACAGAGCAACCAGCAGTAAGAAAACAACGAGAATTGCGAGCGAGAAAAGAAATGGTGCCTGGGCACCTGCTGCCTTTTCTTGATAGGAGAGTCCGGTCCACTCGTAACCGACCCCTTCAGGGAGGGTCGAGATAATTTGCTCAAGTGCAGCCATTGCCTCACCAGTGCTTCGGCCAGGCGCAGCATCCCCGATGATCTTGAAGGATTGATAGCCGTTCGAACGAGTGATTTGGACTGGTCCCGTTTCCCACCTAACGGTAGTGAAGGCACTGAAAGGCACCTGGGCTCCATTTTTGTTCGCCACATAGAGGCGCTGCACACTTTCTGGTGTCATTCGAGCACCAATGTCTGCTTGTACGACCACACGTTGTAAGCGGCCTGCATTCGCGAAATCACTGGCGGTAGCAGAGCCAAATGCCGTGGTCAGCACATCGTGCGCTGACTCAATAGAGACCCCCATGGTCTCTGCTTTTACTCGGTCGATCATGACTCTGAGCTGTGGCGCTTCTTGCAAGCCCTCGATCATCGCGTAGGCAATCGCCTCTGACGTATTCGCCTTCATGAGAAGTTCATCACGAGCTTTGATCAACATATCTCGACCGATGCCTCCGCGATCTTGGAGACGAAGTGCAAAGCCGCCGGAATTCCCCATGCCTTCGATTGGAGGGGGCATGACAGCCATCACGGCCCCATCGCTGACTGAAGAAAATTGTTGATTAGCTGCGTCAATTTCGCCCTGAGCCGTTACCCCTTTAGCCCTGATCGACCAGTCTTTCAAGGTTGGGAACAAAATGGCGGCGTTTTCGCCCATACCTGAAAAGCTGAACCCCATGATTGTGAAGACATCATTGACACCTTCTCGCTTCGCCAGGTGGCTTTCCATTTCCTTAAGGGTTGTGTTTGTTCGCTGATAAGTGGCCCCGGACGGAAGTTGAACGTCGACGATGTAATAGCCTTGGTCCTCCGCCGGAATAAAAGACTCTGGCAGGCGAGAGTAAAGAAATCCAAGAATCAGCAAGATGCCAAGATAAATGGCCATGTAGCGACCTGTTTTCTTCACAAACGCGCTGTTAAGGCCCACATAACGGTCAGTGACTTTGCCAAACTTGCGATTGAACCAGCCAAAAACCCCCTCCTTCGCGTGGTGATGCCCTTTCGCAACCGGCTTTAACAATGATGCGCAGAGCGCAGGAGTCAAAGCTAGAGCCAGGAATCCAGAAAAAAGAATCGATACAGCGAGAGAAAGGGAAAACTGCCTGTAAATAACACCTACTGAACCGCTCATGAATGCCAGCGGCAAGAAAACCGCAGAGAGGACCAAAGTAATACCGACAATTGCGCCAGAGACTTGGCTCATGGCTTTGATGGTTGCTTCCTTGGGAGACAACCCTTCTTCTGACATGATTCGCTCGACATTCTCAACAACGACGATGGCATCATCCACCAGGATGCCGATTGCCAGAACCATCCCAAACATGGTCATCATGTTGATGGAAAATCCCAATACTGACATCACAGCAAAAGTGCCGAGCAGGCATACTGGAACAACGATTGTCGGTACCAAGGTGTACCGAAGGTTTTGAAGGAAGAGGAGCATCACTAGGAACACGAGCATCACCGCCTCCACCAATGTATGAATTACCTTTTCGATTGATGCTTTTACGAATAGAGAAGTGTCATAAGGGAAGGAAACTTCGATATCGTTTGGAAGAGTCGGCCCCAACTCAGCTATACGAGCTTTTACCGCGTTAACCATAGCAATCGCGTTTGCGCCGGGGGCCAATTGCACAGCACCAGAGACGGCAACTTTGCCATTCAGTCGGGTCTCAAAGTTGTAGTCTTGCTGGCCTATCTGAATCCGCGCCACATCGGACAGTTTTACACTCGAACCATCAAGATTGGCCTTCAGAATAATTTGACCAAATTCCTCAGGCGTGTCTAACGTCCCCTTCACTACGAGTGTGCCGGTGAACTCCTGGTCGGTTGATCCCGGCCGAGCACCAAAGCTCCCTGCTGGCACTTGAACATTCTGCTTGGCTAATGCGGCATTCACGTCGGAGACTGAAACGCCGTATCCATTGAGTTTTTTCGGGTCCAACCAAACGCGCATAGCCACTTCAGTACCGAAATAGACTACTTTCCCGACACCTTTTACCCGCCGGACTTCGTTATTGATACGCCGCGTCGCAACATCGAGAAGCCCAACCTCGTCTTTTCCTTCCGCATTCCCTTTATAAGTTAGTGCATAGAACAACACGAAGCCTGCGTTAGCTTGCTCTACTCGGACCCCTTGGCGTGTCACCGCAGTAGGCAGACGTGCTTCAGCTCGCTTGAGTCGATTTTGAACATCAACCTGAGCAAGGTCCGCATCAGTGCCTGGCTCGAACGTGACGGTTATTTCCGCCATCCCATTCGAGTTGCTTGTCGATTCGAAATACAGCATGTTCTTAGCACCATTGAGTTCCTCTTCAATAATGCTGGTGACTGTTTCTGTTAAGACCTTGGCCGACGCACCAGGGTAGGTCGCTGTAATAGAAATCTGAGGCGGCACCACGTTTGGATATTGAGCGACAGGCAACGAAGGGATGGCTAAAAGACCCGCCAACGTGATGAAGATAGCCACGACCCATGCGAAGTTAGGTCGGGCAATAAAGAAATTGGGCATGGTTGTCCTTTGAGAGCTGTATTCAGCCGAGATCCAAAATCAGTTGGCTTTCGGATTCGTTGCCGCAGAAGCTTGTCCAGCTAATTGCGTTGTGACCTTCTCGTTAGGCTGAAGGCCATTGGCACCACCAACGATGACTTTTTCACCTACCGTCAGGCCACTTTGAATATGCCAATCAGATCCGTGCATCGCGCCGGTTTCTACGGAACGCACTTCAACCACGCCCTCTGTGTTCACAACGAAGACTTGCGGCTTTCCGTCAGTGCTCCGACTTATGGCGCGTTGCGGTATCAAAATCGCTTTAGGATTCTCACCGAGCACTGCTGTTACTCGAACATACATACCTGGCAGCATTACATTGTCTTCATTACTGAATTTGCCCCGCACTGTTACTTGGTTTGTTGTTTGATCAACCCCAATATCAGAGAAGAGCAAACTTCCTTCTCGGGTGAGATTGCTTCCATCAATCTTCGCCTTAATTGCCGCGCCACCATCCGGTCTCTTTGCTAGACGTCCGGTGGCAAGCGCTTCACGTGTTTGCATTACCTCGCCAACCGACTGCGTAAAGTCGACATAGATAGGGTTCAGTTGCTGGATAGTTGCCATGTGTGTGGCGTCAGCCTGGCCAACCAGAGCACCTTCAGTAACCAATGCCCGCCCAATACGTCCTGAAATAGGAGCTCGGACGGTTGCGTATTCCAGATTCAGGTGCGCTGTTTCTACATTGGCTTGTGCAGCCCGTTTCGCGGCGAGAGCTCCCTTGTGCTTGGCAACAGCAGCATCGAACTCTTGTTGGCTAACTGCTTCAATTTCTACCAACGGTTTATATCGGCGTACGACGGCGTCTGCTTCGACGCTTTCTGCCTCGATTTTTGCCAATTCACCTTCCGCTCGGGACAAGGCGGCTTTGTAAGGCGCCGGATCAATTTGAAACAGGATCTGACCGGCTTTTACGTCGGCCCCTTCCTCAAACGCTCGCTTCACGACAATTCCAGGCACCCGAGCCCTAACCTCTGCTACGCGGACGGGAGTTACACGACCCGCAAGGTCAGTATCGATCTGCAACGGTCGGGGCGTAACTTCAACAACATCCACCTGTTTCACAGGTGCCACGCTAGGTTCACTGTTGTGTTCACAGCCAGCCAAGACCACGCTAAGGCTTGCCACACAAAGCCACTGCTTCACGAAAACCGAGGTACACATAATTTTTGCCTGCTCGTAAAATTGGTGCTAGATTGAAACGAATGGCGCTATTATGCCTCAAAT
>NZ_JAYREK010000045.1:0-30446 GCF_041908905.1 Zoogloea sp. | reverse complement strand
ACGCACTACCTCCCGAACTATCTGGGCTGGCGCCGGGCACTCGACACGCGCCGACTTGATACGCCCGACAAGATGCTCCTCGCCGCTATCGGAGTATTTCCACAGGCAACGGTGACATAGCCTTTTCTTTTGGCGGGCGCCGTGCCGGCGGCTAACTGGGGTAAATCCCTATCCCTGCCGCCTTCTCGCCGCGCGGGCAATCGAATAACATGGTTCCCGATATTGACTCCGGCGTTCGACGCCACCACGAGGATAAAAAAATGCTGGTCAGCGAAATTCTGGCGATCAAGGGCAAGGTTCTGTTTACGGTTTCATCCAACCGGGCGCTGTCCGAGGCCGTGGCGATCATGACGGAGCAGGATGTCGGCTCCCTGGTGGTGTTCGACAAGGGGCGCATGGTCGGCCTGCTGACCTTCCGCGAAGTGCTGGTCGCCACCCAGAAGGCCGGCGCCGACTGGCAGTCCCTGCCGGTCGAGGACGCCATGATCAAGAACCCCGTGGCTGCCGGCGTGAACATGCAGATGGACGAACTGCGCCGCCTGATGGTCGAGAATCACCAGCGCTACCTGCCGGTGATGGACGACACGACCCTGATGGGCGTGGTGTCCTTCCACGACGTGGCCAAGGCCGTGCTCGAAGAGCAGAGCTTCGAGAACCGCATGCTCAAGAACTACATCCGCAACTGGCCCGCCGAGGACGACGCGGCCTGATTGCAGCTCCGGGCGTCCGCCTGGAGGAGGCAGACGGATGACGGGCCGTTCCGTGCGGCGGCCCGATGGCAAGGCGTATCAAGAGAACACGGCGTATCAAACGCCGGTCGAAGACGCTGGAGGCAGACATCTCCGGTGCCGGACCGTCCGCGGAGGGCGAGGCGCCGGATGTGCCGGCTCCGGTCGCTGAGGTGAACCGCCGACACCAAAGGAGACGCAATGGACAAGATCTGGCTGAACAGCTACCCCCCGGGCGTGCCCGCCGAGATCGACGTCACGGAGTTCAGCTCCCTCGTCGACCTGTTCGACAAGGGGGTGGGCCGGTTTGCCGAGCGGACGGCCTACATCAACATGGGCAAGTCCCTCAGCTATCGCGAGCTGGAGGTGTTGTCCGCGCAGTTTGCCGGCTACCTGCAGGGTGAGCTGAAGCTCGCCCCTGGCGCCCGCGTCGCCCTGATGATGCCCAACTGCCTGCAGTATCCGATTGCCATGTTCGGGGTCCTGCGCGCCGGCTACACGGTGGTGAACGTCAACCCGCTCTACACCGCCCGGGAGCTCGAGCATCAGCTGCACGACGCCGGCTGCGAGGCGATCGTCATCGTCGAGAACTTCGCCCATACGCTGCAGGAGGTCGCAGGGCAGGTCGGCGCGCTGCGCCACGTGGTGGTGACGGGGCTCGGCGACATGCTCGGCTTCCCGAAGTCGATGCTGGTGAACTTCGTCGTCCGTCACGTCAAAAAAATGGTGCCGGCCTGGAGCCTGCCCCGGGCGGTGAACTTCCGCACGGCGCTCAACCGTGGCGCGGCTCATCCGCTCCGGCCCGTGCCGCTCACCCATGACGACCTCGCCTACCTGCAATACACCGGCGGCACGACCGGCGTCGCCAAGGGGGCGATGCTGACCCACGGCAACATCATCGCCAACCTGCAGCAGGCCCACGCGTGGATCGCGCCCTACGTGAAGGAAGGCGAGGAGCTGATCGTCACCGCCTTGCCGCTGTATCACATCTTCTCGCTCACCGCGAACTGCCTGACCTTCTTCAAGATCGGCGCCAGCAACCTGCTGATCACCAATCCCCGCGACATTCCCGGCTTCGTGGCCGAGATGGCGAAGTACCCGTTCACCGCGATCACCGGCGTCAACACGCTGTTCAACGCGCTGCTCCACAACCCCGACTTTGCGAAGCTGGATTTTTCCAGCCTGAAGATCGCCCTCGGCGGCGGGATGGCGGTGCAGCAGGCCGTCGCGGAACGCTGGAAGGCGCTCACCGGCAAGACCCTCGCCGAAGCCTACGGTCTCACCGAGACCTCGCCGGCGGTGTGCATCAATCCGCTCGACCTGCCCGAGTTCAACCATTCGATCGGCCTGCCGATCTCGTCCACCGACGTCAGCCTGCGGGACGACGAGGGCTACGAGGTGTCGCCGGGGGTGCCCGGCGAGCTGTGCGTCAAGGGGCCCCAGGTGATGAAGGGCTACTACCGCCGCCCCGAGGACACCGCCCGCGCCTTCACTCACGACGGCTACCTGCGTACCGGCGACGTGGCCGTCATCGACGAGAGCGGCTTCGTGCGCATCGTCGACCGCAAGAAGGACATGATCCTGGTCTCCGGCTTCAATGTTTATCCCAACGAGGTCGAGGACGTGGTGGCCTCCCACCCCGGCGTGCTCGAGGTGGCGGCCCTCGGGGTGCCGGACGAGCATTCGGGAGAGGCGGTCAAGATCTTCGTCGTCCGCAAGGAACCGGCCCTCACCGCCGAAGCGCTGATCGCCCACTGCCGCGCCGGGCTCACCGGCTACAAGGTGCCGAAGTTCGTGGAGTTCCGCGACGAGCTGCCCAAGAGCAACGTCGGCAAGATCCTGCGCCGGGTGCTGCGCGATTCGCATCCGGCCGCGTGAGCGGCGGGGCGATCCCCGGAGCGGGTGGTGCGTTGCAAAAAACTGCTTGTGTTTACCGCGCTTTATGCCAATAATCCGAGCACTGTCTTATACATGACTGAACAGCCCCGATGAACCGTAACGCCGCCATCCTCTCGCTCGACGTCGTCGTTGTACGCGTAGTAGGCGTAGGTGTCCGCGCGTCGTAAGGGTTGCTGGCAGTAGATCAGAGATTTCAGACCCCCGCCGGCGCGCAACCGGCGGGGGTTTTGTCGTTTTGTCGCACCCCGGCCCGGACTGCAGTACGGCTCCCAAGCCCCTAGGAGAACATCGATGATGCAAATGACTGGAGCAGACCTGATCGTCAAGCTGCTCGAACGGCAAGGAATCAGCACGATCGCCGGCGTGCCCGGCGGCGCTGCGCTGCCCATGTACGACGCCCTGTCCAAGAGCGAGACGATCCACCACGTGCTGTGCCGCCACGAGCAGGGCGCCGGCTTCATCGCCCAGGGCATGGCGCGGGTTTCCGGCCGCCCCGAGGTCTGCCTGGCCTCCAGCGGCCCCGGCGCGACCAACCTGGTCACCGCCATCGCCGACGCCAAGCTCGACTCGATCCCGATGATCGCCCTCACCGGCCAGGTGCCGCTGTCGATGATCGGCACCGACGCCTTCCAGGAAGTCGACACCTACGGGATGACCATCCCCATCACCAAGCACAACTTCCTGGTGCGCTCGGCGAAGGATCTGCTCAACGTCATCCCCGCGGCCTTCCGCATCGCCATGTCCGACCGCCCGGGCCCGGTGCTGATCGACGTGCCGAAGGACGTGCAGAACCAGATGGTGAGCTTCGACGACTACCCCGCCGTGGTGGTGCCCGATGCCGCGCCGCAGTTCGACATCGCGCTGGTCGAAGAGGCCGCGAAGATGATCGAGGCCGCCGAGCGCCCGGTGCTCTACCTTGGCGGTGGCGTGATCCACTCCGGCGCCGCGGCGATGGCCGTCACGCTGGCCGAGCAGGCGTCCCTGCCCACCACCATGACCCTGATGGCCCTGGGCGCGATGCCGATGGACCATCCGCTCGCCATCGGCATGCTGGGCATGCACGGCGCGCGCTACACCAACTACGTGCTCGAAGAGGCCGACCTGCTGATCTGCGTCGGCGCCCGCTTCGACGACCGCGCCATCGGCAAGACCGCCGAGTTCTGCCCGAACGCCAAGATCATCCACATCGACATCGACCGCTCCGAACTGCACAAGGTCAAGAACGCCAACGTGGCCATCGCCGGCGACGTGGGTCAGGTGCTCGCCGAGCTGCTGCCGCGGGTCAAGCCCCAGCTGCGCAAGCGCTGGCTGTCCCATGTCGAGAGCCTCAAGGGCCGCTTCCCGCTGGCGATGCCCGGCGTCGAAGACCCGCGCTCGCCCTACGGCCTGATCCACGCGGTGGCCAACTGCCTCGACGACAACGCCATCATCACCAGCGACGTCGGCCAGCACCAGATGTGGGTGGCCCAGGCCTACCCGTTCCGCCGCGCCCGCCAGTGGCTCAACTCCGGCGGCCTCGGCACCATGGGCTTCGGCTTTCCGGCGGCGATCGGCGCGGCGCTGGCGGCGCCCGACCGCACCGTGGTGTGCTTCTCGGGTGACGGCAGCCTCAAGATGAACATCCAGGAGATGGCCACCGCCGCCCAGGAGAACGTCAACGTCAAGATCATCCTGATGAACAACCAGTCCCTCGGCCTGGTGCATCAGCAGCAGAACCTGTTCTACGGCAAGCGCATCATGGCCTCCCGCTACGAGCGCCCGACCGACTTCCTGAAGATCGCCGAAGGCTTCGGCATGCGTGCGGTCGACCTCGACCCGTCGCCCAACCCCCGCGCGACCCTGGCCGAAGCCCTGCACACGCCCGGCCCCTGCCTGATCCACGCGACGATCGACCCCAACGAGTTCGTCTACCCGATGGTGCCGCCGGGCGCCGCCAACTCCGAGATGATCGGCTGAGCCAGAGGAGAGAAAACGATGTCCGAACAAAACGCCAAGCCTCTTTCCGAGTTCATCCCCGATGTGCCGGAAACCACCGGTTTCAACAAGGTCGTGCTGGAACTCGGCGTGGCCAACCACCCGGGGGTGATGAGCCACATCTGCAACCTGTTCGCCCGGCGCGCCTTCAACGTCGAGGGCATCCTGTGCATGCCCGTCGGCTCCGGCGAGACCAGCCGCATCTGGCTGCTGGTGTTCGAGGACCAGCGCCTCGAGAAGATGATCCGCCAGGTCGAGAAGCTCGAGGACGTGCGCTACGTCGAGCGTCACGCCGGCGACCACCCGGTCTTCGGGCGTCTCGACGAGTTCTTCCAGTAAGCCGTCCGGCGCGGCTGCCGGCCGAGGGTCGGCGGCAGTGCTAGACTGTGTGCCGCACATGTCGGCCGGCGTCGCCGGCCGTTTTCCATTCTCATCCTTCGCGAGTCTCCCATGTCCGGTAATACGATCGGCAAGCTGTTCTGTGTCACCTCCTTCGGCGAATCCCACGGCCCGGCCATCGGCTGCGTGGTGGATGGCTGCCCGCCGGGGCTGGCGATCAGCGAGGCCGACATCCAGGCCGAGCTCGACCGGCGCAAGCCCGGCACCTCCCGCCACGTCACCCAGCGTCGGGAGCCGGACAGCGTGGAGATCCTGTCGGGGGTGTTCGAGGGTGTCACCACCGGCACGCCGATCGCACTGCTGATCCGCAACCAGGACCAGCGCTCCAAGGACTACGGCAACATCGCCGAGAGCTTCCGCCCGGGCCACGCCGACTACGGCTACTGGCAGAAATACGGCATCCGCGACTACCGCGGCGGTGGCCGTTCGTCGGCGCGGGAGACCGCAGTGCGGGTCGCGGCCGGAGCGATCGCCCGCAAGTGGCTCTTCGAGCGCTACGGCATCGTGATCCGCGGCTACATGGCCCAGCTCGGCCCCATCGAGATCCCCTTCGCCGCCTGGGGCGACGTGGCCGGCAACGCCTTCTTCGCGCCCAACCAGGCCATCGTGCCCGAGCTCGAGGCCTACATGGACGCGCTGCGCAAGTCGGGCGACTCGGTGGGCGCGCGCATCAACGTGGTGGCGAGCGGCGTGCCCGTCGGCTGGGGCGAGCCGGTGTACGACCGCCTCGACGCCGATATCGCCTACGCCATGATGAGCATCAACGCCGTGAAGGGCGTCGAGATCGGCGCGGGGTTCGCCAGCGTCGCCCAGCTCGGCACCCAGCACTCCGACGAGATGTCGCCCGAGGGTTTCCTGTCGAACCAGGCCGGCGGCGTGCTCGGCGGGATCTCCACCGGCCAGGACGTAGTGGTGAGCATGGCCATCAAGCCGACCTCCAGCACCCGCCTCGATCGTCAGTCCATCGACAAGGCCGGCGAGCCGGTGGTCGTGAACACCCACGGCCGCCACGACCCCTGCGTCGGGATCCGCGCCACGCCGATCGCCGAGGCCATGCTGGCGATCGTCCTGATGGACCATGCCCTGCGCCACCGGGCCCAGAATGCCGATGTCACCACCACGACGCCCAGAATCGCGGGGCTCGCCCCGGCGGGCGCCCAGGGTGTGCCGTCCCCGCGCGCCGGGGATTGACCCCCGTCAACTTTCCAGGCGCCCCGGCGGCGTAAAGTGAATCGCACGCAACATTGGCTATTCATCTAGAAAGAGGGAGAATCGGCATGCAGCAACATGATCTGATCCACGAATTGCCCGAGTTCAAGGCAAAAGTCGACGTCCTGAAGGCGTCGAACGGTGAGTTTTCCCGCCTCGTCGACGAGTACGAAGCGGTCAACCGGCAGGTGGTGAACGTCGAGACCAACATCGAGCCGGCCACCGATTTCGCGCTCGAAGACATGAAGAAGCGCCGCCTGATGCTGAAGGATCAGCTCTACGACATCCTGAAGGCCGCCTGACCAGCCTGAACCCGGCGTGATCCGGGACAGAAAAAAGAGCGCTCGCGGGCGCTCTTTTTTTCATCCGACAGCCGTCCTGCCCCGAAGCCCTCCCCATGATTCCGTACTGGCGCCTGTCCGGTTATTACTTTTTCTACTTCGCCTTCGTCGGGGCCTTTTCGCCGTATTTCAGCCTCTACCTCCAGTCGATCGGCCGCTCCGCGGCGCAGATTGCGGTGCTGATGTCGCTGATGTCGGTGATGCGCATGCTGGCCCCGGCGATGTGGGGCGCGCTGGCGGACCGCCTGGGCGTGCGGGTGCCGATCGTGCGCCTGTCGGCGCTGCTGTCGATGCTCGGCTTCGCGGGCTTCCTGGTCAGCGACGCCTACGCCGCACTGTTTGCGAGCATGGCCTTCCTGGCCTTCTTCTGGAGCGCCGCCTTGCCCCTCGTCGAGGCGCTCACCTTCGCCCACCTGGAAGGGCAGGCCAGCCGCTACGGCAACATCCGGGTGTGGGGCTCGGTGGGCTTCATCCTGGCGGTGCTGGGCCTGGGGTATCTGCTCGACGATCTGCCCGTCCGCACGGTGCTGTGGGTCACCCTGGCCACCCTTGGCGGCATCCTGGCCTGCGCGCTGGCGATCCCCGAGGCGCACCGGCCGGTGTCTGCCGCGCTCCATGATCCGCTGGGCGCCATCCTGCGGCGGCCCCAGGTGCGCGCGTTGCTGCTGGCCTGCTTCTTCATGTCGGCGGCTCATGGTGCGCTGTACGTCTTCTACTCGATGCACCTGGTGGCCCACGGCTACAGCAAGACCCTGGTCGGCTGGATGTGGACCCTCGGGGTGGTGGCCGAGATCGCGGTGTTCATGGGCATGCCCCAGCTGTTGCGAGCCTTCTCGTTGCGGGGCATCCTGGTGTTCAGCTTCGCGACGGCGATCCTGCGCTTCCTGGTGATCGGCTGGGCGCCGGACTCCCTGGCGCTGCTGCTGTTCGCCCAGCTGCTCCACGGGGCCACCTTCGGCGCCTACCATGCGGCGGCGGTGGCGGCGGTGAACGAATGGTTCGGCGCCCGCCATCAGGCCCGCGGGCAGGCCCTGTACGGCAGCGTCTCCTTTGGTGCCGGAGGGATGATCGGCGGCGTGCTCAGCGGCTACACTTGGGACTGGGTCGGATCGGCGTGGACGTATTCCCTGGGCGCCCTGTTTGCGTTGATGGGCTTGTTGGTGCTCGTCGGCGGCTGGCGGGAGCCCTCCGCGGAAGAGCAGGTCTGAAGAGCATGTTCGAGTTCGGGAGAACGGAATGATGAGAGTTCTTGCGGTGCTGCGTCGCCGCCTGGTGGGGGTGCTCCCCCTCGTGCTGCTGGCGGGGCTCGTGACCGGCTGCCAGACCGTCCAGACGACCCATGGTGGGGTGGTCGGCGTCGACCGCGAGCAGCGGATGATGGTGTCGGCCAGCGAGATGGCCTCGGCCTCGGCCCAGAGCTACCAGAAGATCCTGCAGGAAGCCCGCCAGAAGAATGCCCTCAACCGCGATCCTGCCCAGGTGGAGCGGGTGAGGGGCGTGGCGCGGCGGCTGATCCCTGCCACAGGGGTGTTCCGGCCGGATGCGCCGTCGTGGAAGTGGGAGGTCAATGTGCTGAGCTCCAACGAACTCAACGCCTGGTGCATGGCGGGCGGCAAGATCGCCTTCTACACCGGGATCATCGACCGCCTGCAGCTCAGTGACGACGAGATCGCCGCCATCATGGGCCACGAGATCGCCCACGCCCTGCGCGAGCACGCCCGTGAGCGGGCTTCCCAGGCCATGGTCACCAACATCGGGGTCAGCGTGCTCGGCGCCGTGCTGGGGGCGGGGCAGGCCGGCACCGATCTCATCGGCATGGCGGCCAAGGTGAGCTTCCAGTTGCCCAACAGCCGCGAGCACGAGACCGAGGCAGACCGCATGGGGGTCGAGCTGGCCGCCCGCGGGGGCTACGATCCGCGCGCCGCGATCACCCTGTGGCAGAAGATGGCCAAGGCTTCCAACGGCGGACCGCCCCAGTGGCTGTCTACGCACCCGTCCAACGAAACCCGCCAGGGGGACCTCGCCCAGTACGCGGCGCGGGTGATGCCCCTCTACGAGCAAGCTACTCAGCGGCCGAGGGCTGTGAAATAATAAAAGTTTAATTGCCCCTAAACGTCCCTCATTCGCCCATGCAAGCGCAAACGCTCTACGAAAAATTGTGGTCCAGCCACGTGGTGCACGTCGAGGACGACGGCACCGCGCTGATCTACATCGACCGTCACCTGGTTCACGAAGTCACCAGCCCGCAGGCCTTCGAGGGCCTCAAGCTGGCGGGGCGCAAGCCCTGGCGCGTGGATTCCATCGTCGCGACGGCCGACCACAACACGCCCACCGACCACTGGGAGCAGGGCATCCTCGACCCGGTTTCGCGCCAGCAGGTCGAGACCCTCGATAGCAACATCCGCGAGGTCGGGGCGCTGGCCTACTTTCCGTTCAAGAACGAACGCCAGGGCATCGTCCATGTGATCGGCCCCGAGAACGGCGCCACGCTGCCGGGCATGACCGTCGTCTGCGGTGACTCCCACACGTCCACCCACGGCGCCTTCGCCTGCCTGGCCCACGGCATCGGCACCTCCGAGGTCGAGCACGTGATGGCCACCCAGTGCCTGCTCCAGAAAAAGTCCAGGACCATGCTGATCCGCGTGGAGGGCGAGCTCGGGGCCGGTGTGACCGCCAAGGACATCGTGCTGGCCATCATCGGCCGCATCGGCACCGCTGGCGGCACCGGCTACGCCATGGAGTTCGCCGGCAGTGCGATCCGCGGCCTGTCGATGGAAGGGCGCATGACCATCTGCAACATGGCCATCGAGGCCGGCGCCCGCGCCGGTCTGGTGGCGGTTGACGACAAGACCATCGACTACCTCAAGGACCGCCCGTTCTCGCCCAAGGGCGAAACCTGGGATCGTGCCGTCGATTACTGGCGCACCCTGCACTCCGACGAGGGCGCCCAGTTCGACGCCGTGGTCGAGCTCGACGCCGCGCAGATCCTGCCGCAGGTCACCTGGGGCACCTCGCCCGAGATGGTCGCCGCCATCGACGGCATCGTCCCCGATCCGGCCCTCGAGTCCGACCCGGTCAAGCGCGAGGGCATGGAGCGCGCCCTGCAGTACATGGGTCTCAAGGCACGCACCCCGATCGCCGAGATCCCGGTCGACAAGGTCTTCATCGGTTCGTGCACCAATTCGCGCATCGAAGATCTCCGCGCCGCCGCCGAGGTCGCCAAGGGGCGCCGCAAGGCAGACAGCGTCAAGCAGGTGCTGGTGGTGCCGGGCTCCGGCCTCGTCAAGCGCCAGGCAGAAGCCGAAGGCCTCGACAAGATCTTCCTGGCCGCCGGTTTCGAGTGGCGTGAGCCGGGCTGCTCGATGTGCCTGGCGATGAACGCCGACCGCCTGGAGCCGGGCGAGCGCTGCGCGTCCACCTCCAACCGCAACTTCGAAGGCCGTCAAGGCGCTGGCGGGCGCACCCACCTGGTGAGCCCGGCGATGGCCGCGGCGGCGGCCGTCACCGGCCATTTCGCCGACGTCCGCACGCTGGCCTGAGGACGGCGAGCATGCGTAAATTCGCCGCCATCACCGGCCTGTTGTTCGCCATGTCGCTGCTGAGCGCCTGCAACACCGTGCAGGGCCTCGGCAAGGATCTTGAAAAGGGTGGCGAAGCCATCCAGAAGGTAGCCAAGTAAATGAAGCCTTTCCAGAAACTCGACGGCCTCGTGGCGCCCATGGATCGCGCCAACGTGGATACCGACGCGATCATCCCCAAGCAGTTCCTCAAGTCGATCAAGCGCAGCGGCTTCGGCCCCAACCTGTTCGACGAGTGGCGCTACATGGATGTCGGCCAGCCCGGCCAGGACAACTCCGGCCGCCCGCTGAACCCCGACTTCGTACTCAACCAGCTCCGCTACAAGGGCGCCGAGATCCTCCTCACCCGCGACAACTTCGGCTGCGGCTCCTCCCGCGAGCACGCCCCGTGGGCCCTTGAGGATTTCGGCTTCCGCGTGCTGATCGGGCCGAGCTTCGCCGACATCTTCTTCAACAACTGCTTCAAGAACGGCCTGTTGCCGATCAAGCTCGCCGCCGAGCAGGTCGATGCGCTGTTTGCCCAGTGCCACGGCAGCGAGGGCTACCGCCTCACCGTCGACCTTCAGGCCCAGACCATCACCCGGCCCGACGGCGCGGTGATCGCCTTCGACGTGGATCCCTTCCGCCGCGAGTGCCTGCTCAATGGCTGGGACGACATCGGCCTGACCCTGCGCCACGCCGACAAGATCCGCGACTTCGAAGCGAAGCGCCGCATTGCCCAGCCCTGGCTGTTCGCCTGATCGCCCGGCGGCTCCTCGCCGCCAGCACAATCCAACGATAAAAACGGAAAACCACATGAAAATCTGCGTTCTGCCGGGTGACGGCATCGGCCCCGAGATCATCGACCAGACCCTCCGCGTCCTCGAGGCCCTGCGTGGCGACGGCGTCAACTTCGAGGCCGAGTTCGCCCTGGTCGGCGGCGCCGCCGTCGACGCCACCGGCAAGCCCCTGCCCGAAGCCACTTCCAAGCTCGCCGACGAGGCCGACGCGCTGCTACTGGGCGCCGTGGGCGGCCCCAAGTGGGACAGCTATCCCCGCGATCAGCGCCCCGAACTCGGCCTGCTGGGCATTCGCAAGCAGCTCCAGCTGTTCGCCAACCTGCGTCCGGCCATTCTCTACCCCGAGCTCGCCAACGCCTCGTCCCTGAAGCCCGAGATCGTCTCCGGCCTCGACATCCTGATCGTCCGCGAACTCACCGGTGACATCTACTTCGGCCAGCCCCGCGGCATCCGTGAGGAAAACGGCGAGCGCGTCGGCTTCAACACCATGGTGTATGCCGAGTCCGAGATCCGCCGCATCGGCAAGGTGGCCTTCGAGGCTGCCCGCAAGCGCAACAAGAAGCTGTGCTCCGTCGACAAGATGAACGTCCTCGAGACCACCCAGCTGTGGCGCGACGTGATGATCGAGCTGTCCGCCGACTACCCGGACGTCGAGCTCACCCACATGCTGGTCGACAACGCCGCGATGCAGCTCGTCCGCGCGCCCAAGCAGTTCGACGTGATGGTCACCGGCAACATGTTCGGCGACATCCTGTCCGACGAAGCCTCCATGCTCACCGGCTCCATCGGCATGCTGCCGTCGGCCTCCCTCAACGCCGCGGGCAAGGGCATGTACGAGCCGAGCCACGGCTCCGCACCCGACATCGCCGGCAAGAACCTGGCCAACCCGCTGGCGACCATGCTGTCTGCCGCCATGATGCTGCGCTACAGCTTCAACCTCGAAGCCCAGGCCGCGCGCATCGAGAGCGCCGTCAAGAAGGTTCTGGCCGCGGGCTACCGCACCGGCGACATCTACGAGCCGGGCACCCGCCGCGTGGGCACCAAGGAAATGGGCGACGCGGTCATCGCGGCGCTGTAAGCATCAGCACGACAATTCAAATCTCATCGGGGATAACTATGAAAAAAGTGGGTCTGGTTGGCTGGCGTGGCATGGTTGGCTCCGTGCTCATGCAGCGCATGCGCGAAGAAAACGACTTCGCACTGATCGAGCCGGTGTTCTTCACCACCTCCAATACGGGCGGCAAGGCGCCGAACTTCGGCAAGGAAGCCCCCGCGCTGAAGGACGCCAAGAGCATCGACGAGCTGAAGGCGATGGACATCATCATCACCTGCCAGGGTGGTGACTACACCAACGAGGTCTACCCCAAGCTGCGCGCCGCCGGCTGGAACGGCCACTGGATCGACGCCGCCTCCTCGCTGCGCATGGATCCGAAGGCCGTGATCATCCTCGATCCGGTCAACATGAACGTCATCAAGGATGCCCTCGCCAAGGGCGGCCGCGACTGGATCGGCGGCAACTGCACCGTCTCGCTGATGCTGATGGCCCTCGGCGGCCTGTTCCAGCGCGACCTGGTGGAGTGGGCGACCTCCATGACCTACCAGGCCGCCTCCGGCGCCGGTGCCCAGAACATGCGCGAGCTGCTGTCCCAGATGGGCGAACTCAACCGCTCGGTCAAGGAACTCCTCGACGATCCGGCTTCCGCGATCCTCGACATCGACCGCGAAGTCGCCGGCACCATGCGCGACGAAGCCTTCCCGTCGTCCAACTTCGGCGTGCCGCTGGCCGGCTCGCTGATCCCGTGGATCGACAAGGACCTGGGCAACGGCCAGTCCAAGGAAGAGTGGAAGGGTGGCGTCGAGACCAACAAGATCCTCGGCCGCGGCGAGGGCTTCGGCTCCCCGGCGGTGCCCATCGACGGCCTCTGCGTGCGCATCGGCGCCATGCGCTGCCACAGCCAGGCGCTGACCCTCAAGCTGAAGAAGGACATCCCCCTCGACGAGATCGAAGGCATGCTGGCCAGCGCCAACGACTGGGTCAAGGTCGTCCCGAACCAGCGCGAAGCCTCCATGCGCGACCTCACCCCGACCGCCGTCACCGGCACCCTGACCGTCCCGGTCGGCCGTCTGCGCAAGCTGGCCATGGGTGGCGAGTACCTGTCCGCCTTCACCGTCGGCGACCAGCTGCTGTGGGGCGCTGCCGAGCCGCTGCGTCGTATGCTGCGCGTTCTCCTCGAAGCCTGATTGCATCGACACGGCTTGAAAAAAGGCGGCTCAGGCCGCCTTTTTTCTTTAAGGTCTGCGTCTTCGTGCATAGCTTGGGGACTCTGATGACGGCTTGAACTTGCCTCACCATATCCATGATGTTATGTTCATCGATAACTCGATTTCGATGATCAGCCTTCGTGCCTAAGAAACTTGTGAATAGCCGTCTAAAACGCACCCTGATCGCGGCGGCGGTCAGTGCCGTATCCCTCAGCGCCAGTGCGGCAGGTCTCGGTCGGATCACCGTCCTGAGCGGCCTGGGACAGCCTCTGCGTGCCGAGGTGGAAATCGCGGCGACCCCGGAAGAGCTCCAGAGCCTGACCGCCAGGCTCGCCTCCGCGGACGCCTTCCGTCAGGCGGGTGTCGATTATTCTCCAGCCGTCAGCGGCCTGCGCATGTCCGTCGAGCGGCGGGGCAACGGCGCGGTCGTCCGCGTCACCAGCGACAGGCCGATCAACGAGCCTTTCGTCGACATGCTGGTCGAGCTTAACTGGTCTTCCGGGCGTCTGATCCGCGAGTACACCTTCCTCCTCGATCCCCCCGACACCGGCGCCGGCCGAGCCGCCGCCGTCGTTGCAAGCCCGGAATCGCGTGGCTACGCCCGGGCTGCCGAGGCCGACCGGCGGGCCGCCGCGCCGCGCGCGCCCCGTCAGGCGGCGGCAGCCCCCGTGGCTGCAGGGGGGCGCACCTATCTGGTCAAGCCGGGCGACACCCTCAACCGGATCGCCCTCGAGAACCGTCCCGACGGCGTCTCCGTCGAGCAGATGCTGGCGGCCCTGTTCCAGGGCAACCGCTCGGCCTTCGACGCGGACAACGTCAATCGCCTGCAGGCAGGCAAGATCCTCCGCATTCCCGACGCCGAAGGCGTGCGCCAGATCACCGGCGAGGCACCTCGCCAGCAGGTCGTGGCCCATTCCTCCGATTTTGGCCGCTATCGCCAGAAGCTCGCCGAGCAGGCGGCGGCCGCCACGCCCAAGGAGGCGCCGGCCCGCCAGAGTGGTGGCGGCAAGATCAGCGCCAAGGTCGAGGACCGCGCGCCCGCCGCCGCCGGTTCCAGCGATCAGCTGAAGGTCTCCAAGAGCGAGGAGGGCGGGCGCGCCGGCGCCGCCGGTGGCGAGAAGTCCGTTGCGCGTCTGCAGGCCCTCGAAGAAGATCTCGTCTCCCGCGACAAGGCCCTCCGCGAAGCCAACACGCGCCTGGCGGAACTCGAAAAGAGCATCAAGGAACTGCAGCGTCTGGTCGAGCTCAAGAGCCAGGGCATGGCCCAGATGCAGGCGGATGCCCCCGGGCAACCCGCCGCGCCGGCCCAGCCCGCCGCGCCGGCCCAGCCCGCCGCGCCGGCACCGGTGCCGCCAGCCGTCGAGACGCCGCCCGCGGTCGCACCTGCCCCGGCGCCCGAGCCGGAGCAGCCCCCGCCCGCCAAGGAGCCGGAGCCGCCGATCGAACTCAAGCCCGCTCCGGCACCGGAACCCAAGCCGGTCGCGCAGCCTGCGCCGGCCGAGGTCCAGCCGGCCGCGGCGCCTTCCGAAGACACCACCCTGCTGCTCGGCGGCGGAGGCATCCTCGCGCTGCTGCTCGGTTGGGGCGCCTACAAGTTCTACCGCAGCCGCAATGGCCAGGGAGCGCCCACCACCACGCCGGCCCTGTCCGAATTCGGTGACGGTGCCAACTCCGTGTTCGGCGCGGCAGGCGGCCAGAGCGTCGATACCGGCAGCAGCAGCCAGATCCAGACCGATTTCAGCCAGTCCGGCCTGTCGTCCATCGATACCGACGAGGGGGTCGACCCGGTCGCCGAGGCCGATGTGTACATGGCCTATGGTCGTGACGCCCAGGCCGAGGAGATCCTCCTCGACGCCCTCAAGACCGACCCGGGCCGCACCGGCGTGCACCTCAAGCTGCTCGAGATCTACGCCCAGCGCAAGAACCTCAAGCAGTTCGAGACCACCGCCACCGAGCTCTACTCCCTGACCGGCGGCAATGGCCAGGATTGGGAGAAGGCCGCCGCGCTGGGCCGCAAGGTTGACCCGGACAGCCCCCTCTACCGTATTCCTGCCCCCGGCGTCGCCGCCGGCCCGAGCGCGATGCCGGCGGCGGTCGCCACCGTGGCCAAGGGCGCCGTCGACCAGGGGCCGCGCACGATCGCGGCGACCTCGATGCCGGAGACCGGTTTTGTCTCGGCCGGTGGCGGGCGCCGGGTCAGCACCGAACCCGATTTCATGGCGTCGGAGCCGGCGCCCTTCGGCAGTGCGCCGTTTGGCAACGAAGATCCGCTCGAATCGCCGTCCCAACTCAAGGACACCTGGGCGCTGCCCGGCGAACTCAACCAGTACGCCAGCCTCGAGGATATCGACCGGGCCCACGACGCCCAGGCGGCACCCGCCCCGAGCGCGCCGGTCCTCGACTTCGATCTCGACCTCAACGCCCCGAGCGACGACGGCACCACCGCCCGCACCGTCGCCCTGGGCGGCGGCAGCCCGTCGGCCAGCAGCGGCCTCGACTTCGATCTGGGCTTCGACCAGCACAGCCCCTCGTCCATGGGGGCGACGCTGGTGGCCGGCGAGGCCATGCCGCAGAACCTGCAGGCGACCTCCGCGCGTTCCCAGCATGTGTCCGACAACTTCACGCTGCCCGATCCGAACGAGCTCGATTTCGAGATCAGCTCCGAGTTCGGCGAGCGCACGGTGGATTCCCGCGACCAGACCGTCGACGTGGATCTGACCGCGACGCTGGCCGATGACGGCCTGCGGGAGCGGGTGGATTCCGCCACCGCCGATCTCGAACGGACCAGTTTCGACAGCAGCCTCCTCGACTTCGATTTCGAGCTCGACGAGAAGGCCGAGCCCAAGGCGCCGCCGCCGCGGCCGTCCTTCGCGACCTCGACCAACCTCAACGCCATCGATCTGGAGCTCAGCAAGACGATCGACACGGCCCTTGAGATGCCGGACGCCGGCCCGCCCACCGAGCCGCCCCTCGACATGGAGCTGCAGCAGGAAGTGGCGACCAAGCTCGAACTGGCCCGCGCCTACGAGGAGATGGGTGACAAGGAAGGTGCCCGGGAACTGGTCGAGGAAGTCCTGCGCGAAGGCGCCGGCCGGCAACTCGACGAGGCCCGCTCCATCCTGGCTCGCCTGTCCTGAGCGCGAGGGGCGATAGCGGATCCTCCCGTTCAGTGTTTACCAGTCTTCACCCGGCGACGCGCCTCGTCGGGTGGTTAGCGGTGATCGTTTTCATACAACTGGCCCGAGGCCCCATTCTGTGGGGTCTCGGGTTTGTCGTTGTGGCGCTGGGGCTCCTGCTTGCCCGGCGCCGTGGCCTGCGGCTGGTGCGGCGGGCGCGTTTCCTGCTGATCACCCTGGTCGTCCTGTTTGCCTTTTTCACGCCCGGCGAGGTGCTGGTCTCCGCCCTCGGGCACGCCAGCCCGACCCGCGAAGGCCTGGCGCTGGCGGCGAGCCATGGCACGCGCCTGCTCTCGGTGCTCGTCGTGGTGGCTCTTCTCCTTGAAACGATTGACGAAAGGACGCTGGTGTCCGGATTGATGAGCCTTGCCGCGCCGCTGGGCGTGTTGGGTTTTCCCGTCGAGCGCCTCGCGCTGCGGATGTTGCTGGTGATGGCCTATGTGGAGCGGCCGCCGGAGGGGGGCTGGAGGGCGCTGCTTGACGAGGCGGCACCTTCCGCCGTCGGCTTGCGGGTGCGCCGGCAGCCGCTGGCCATGCGCGACCGGTTCCTCATCGGCGCCGTTGTGGCCCTGCTTGTCGCGGGTGCCCTGGCATGAGGATCGCGATCGGTATCGAGTACGCAGGCAACGCCTTCGAGGGCTGGCAGACCCAGCCCCACGGGCGCACCGTGCAGGACGCCCTGGAGAATGCCCTCGCGCAGATCGCCCAGGCCCAGGTCAAGCTCGTGTGCGCCGGGCGCACCGACACGGGGGTCCATGCCAGCATGCAGGTGGCCCATTTCGACACCACCGCCCGCCGGCCCCTCGAGGCCTGGGTGCGTGGCGTCAACAGCCATCTGCCCGATAGCGTCAGTGTGCTGTGGGCAGTCGAGGTGGGTGATGACTTCCATGCCCGCTTCAGCGCCGAGGCCCGCCGCTACCGCTACGTGCTCATCAATCGGCGGGTGCGTCCGGGCCTCGCCTGCGGCCGGGTCGGCTGGACCCACGGCGAGCTCGACGAGGGGGTGATGGCCGAGGCCGCCGCCTGCCTGGTCGGCGAGCACGATTTCACCTCCTTTCGGGCGGCCGAGTGCCAGGCCAGGTCGCCGGTGCGCCTGATGCATTCGGTGTCGGTTCAGCGGCGTGGCGATGTCGTGCTGTTCGACTTCCACGCCAACGCCTTTCTCCACCACATGATCCGCAATCTGGTCGGATCGCTGGTGTTCGTGGGGAAGGGGCGGAGACCGGTGGGCTGGATGGCGGAGCTGCTGGCCGCGCGCAACCGCAGCCTCGCGGCGCCGACTTTCGCGCCGGACGGTCTCTACCTGTGCGGCGTCGATTATCCGCCCCAGTGGCCGCTGCCCGGTGGGGGGCGTATCATCGCGCCTCCCCAACTCCTGCTGCCGTGAGCCCCGTGCATCATCGTACCCGTATCAAGATCTGCGGCCTGACCCGCGAGGAGGATGTGCTCGCCGCCGTCGCAGCCGGCGCCGACGCGATCGGTTTCGTGTTCTATCCGCCCAGCCCACGCTTCGTGAGCTTCGAGCGGGCGGCCGAGCTGGCGCGCCTCGTTCCACCCTTCGTGAGCAGCGTGGGGCTGTTCGTGAACCCCGACCGGGCGTTCGTCCGCGAGGCGCTTGACAAGGTGCCCCTGCAGGTTCTGCAGTTTCATGGCGACGAGCAGGAAACTGATTGCCTCGGACACGGTCTGCCCTACATCAAGGCGGCGCGGATGCGCCCGGGGCTCGATCTGTTAAAATACGCGGCTCTTTTTCCGGGTGCCCAGGGTTTGCTGGTGGATGCCTTCGTGGAAGGCTACGGAGGCGGTGGCGAAACCTTCGATTGGTCGCTCATCCCCGATCAATTGCCTCTGCCCCTGATCCTCTCCGGCGGGCTCAACGCCGGGAACGTCGCCGAGGCCGTCCGGCACGTCCGGCCCTGGGCTGTGGACGTGTCGAGTGGAGTGGAACGGGCCAAGGGCATCAAGGATGCCGCCCGAATCATCGATTTTGTTGCCGGAGTTCAACATGCACATGGCTGATGCCCCCTACGATCTTCCCGATGCGCGCGGCCACTTCGGCCCCTACGGCGGCATCTTCGTCGCCGAGACGCTGATCCCGGCGCTCACCGAACTTCGCCAGGCCTATGAAGAGGCCCAGCGCGACCCGGCCTTCGTCGCCGAGTTCGAGTACGAGCTCAAGCACTACGTCGGCCGCCCGAGCCCGATCTACCACGCCAAGCGCTGGTCGGAGCTGCTCGGCGGCGCCCAGATCTACCTGAAGCGCGAGGATCTCAACCACACCGGCGCCCACAAGGTTAACAACTGTATCGGTCAGGCCATGCTCGCCCGCCGGATGGGCAAGCCGCGCGTGATCGCCGAAACCGGCGCCGGCCAGCACGGCGTCGCGACGGCCACCGTGGCGGCCCGTTACGGCATGGAGTGCGTGGTTTACATGGGCTCCGAAGACGTGCGCCGCCAGGCCGCCAACGTCTATCGCATGAAGCTCCTCGGCGCCACCGTGGTGCCGGTCGAGAGCGGCTCCAAGACCCTCAAGGACGCCCTCAACGAGGCCATGCGGGACTGGGTCACCAACATCCACGACACCTTCTACATCATCGGCACCGTGGCCGGCCCCCATCCCTACCCGATGATGGTCCGCGACTTCCAGACCGTGATCGGCAAGGAGTGCATCGAGCAGATGCCCGACATGGTCGGGCGCCAGCCCGACTACGTGATCGCCTGCGTCGGCGGCGGCTCCAACGCGATGGGGATCTTCCACCCTTACATCGAGCACGCCGATGTGCGCCTCGTCGGCGTCGAAGCGGCCGGTAGCGGCATCGACACCGGCATGCATGCCGCGTCCCTGTCGGCCGGCCGGCCGGGCGTGCTGCACGGCAACCGCACCTACCTGCTGCAGAACGAGGACGGCCAGATCATCGAGACCCATTCGATCTCCGCCGGTCTCGACTACCCGGGCGTCGGCCCCGAGCATGCCTGGCTGAAGGACATCGAGCGCGCCGAATACGTCGGCGTCACCGACTCGGAGGCGCTCCAGGCCTTCCACGATCTGTGCCGTTTCGAGGGCATCATCCCGGCCCTGGAGTCGTCCCACGCGCTGGCCTACGCCGCCAAGCTGGCTCCCACCCTGTCGAAGGACAAGGTGCTGCTGGTCAACCTCTCCGGCCGCGGCGACAAGGATATGCACACCGTCGCCGAAAAGTCCGGCATCCAGTTCTGATCCTCACGGCCCCGCCCGGTCACCCGGCGGGGCCGTTGACCACCGATATCCGTCCATGTCCAGAATCCAACACACTTTCGCGCGGCTCGCCGCTGAAGGGCGCAAGGCGCTGATTCCCTTCATCACCGCCGGCGACCCCGCCCCCGAGCTGACGCTGCCGCTGATGCAGGCCCTGGTGGCCGGCGGTGCCGACATCATCGAACTCGGCGTTCCCTTCTCCGATCCGATGGCCGACGGCCCGACCATCCAGCGCGCCTCCGAGCGGGCCATCGCCGCCGGCATGAGCATGCGCAAGGTCCTCGACATCGTGCGCAGCTTCCGTGCGACGGGCGACGAGACCCCGGTGGTGCTGATGGGCTACGCCAACCCGATCGAGGCGATGGGCGTTGAGCCCTTCACCTGCGCGGCGGCCGACGCCGGCGTCGACGGGGTGCTGGTGGTCGACTACCCGCCCGAGGAGTGCCACCAGTTTGCCGCCAGCTGCAAGGCGGCCGGGCTCGATCCGGTCTTCCTGCTGGCTCCCACCTCCACCGAGCAGCGTTTTGCCGACGTCGCCGTGGCCGGCAGCGGCTACATCTACTACGTGTCGCTGAAGGGCGTCACCGGCTCCGCCACCCTCGACCTCGATGAAGTGGCGCGGCGCATCCCGGCCATCCGCGAGAAGGTCGGCATGCCGGTGGGCGTCGGCTTCGGCATCCGTGACGCGGCCACCGCCGCGCGCATCGCCAGCCTCGCCGACGCGGTGGTGATCGGCAGCCGCATCATCGAAGAGATCGAACAGAGTGGTCGTGACGAGGCCCCGGCCCGCGTCACCGCATTCATCCGGGGCGTGCGCGAGGCCATGGATGCCGCCTGCGCCCGGCAGGGAGGTGCCCAATGAGCTGGCTCAAGAAACTCCTGCCGCCGAAGATCAAGCGCGACACGCCCTCCGGCCGCAACAAGGCGATCCCCGAGGGCCTGTGGAGCAAGTGCCCGGCCTGCGAGGCCGTGCTGTACCGCTCCGACCTGGAGAGCAACCTCAACGTCTGCCCCAAGTGTGGCCATCATCAGCGTATCCGGGCGCGTCAGCGCATCGACCTGCTGCTCGATCCCGAGGGCCGCTTCGAGATCGGCGCCGAGGTGGTGCCGGTCGATCCGCTCAAGTTCAAGGATTCCAAGCGTTATCCCGACCGTCTCGCGGCGGCCAACGAGGACACCGGCGAGGCCGACGCGCTGCTCGTCGTGCAGGGCGCGATCAAGACCGTGCCGGTGGTCGTGGCCTGCTTCGAGTTCGAGTTTCTCGGCGGCTCGATGGGCTCGGTGGTGGGCGAGCGTTTCGTGCGGGGCGTGAAGGCCGCGCTGGAGCAGCGGCTGCCCTTCATCTGCGTGACGGCCACCGGCGGCGCGCGGATGCAGGAGGGCCTGTTCTCGCTGATGCAGATGGCCAAGACCACCGCGGCGATCACCCAGCTGGCCGAGCGCAAGCTGCCCTTCATCACCCTGCTCACCGATCCGACCATGGGCGGCGTGTCCGCCAGCTTCGCCTTCATGGGCGATCTGGTGATCGGCGAGCCGGGCGCGCTGATCGGCTTCGCCGGCCCCCGCGTGATCGAGCAGACCGTACGCGAGACCCTGCCGGCGGGCTTCCAGCGTTCCGAGTTCCTGCTCGAGAAGGGGGCCCTCGACCTCATCATCGATCGCCGCGAGCTGCGCGATCGTCTCGCCGAACTCCTCACCCTGCTGACCCGGCAGGCCTCCGTCCGCAGCGTTGCCTGACATGCAGCTTCCCGAATCCCTAGAGGGCTGGCTCGGCCTCCTCGAGGCGCGCCATGGGCAGTCCATCCAGCTCGGTCTCGACCGGGTGCGCGCCGTCCGTGATGCGCTCGACCTGCCCCAGACCTGCCCGGTCTTCACCATCGGCGGCACCAACGGCAAGGGCTCCACCTGCGCCCTGCTCGAGGCAGTGCTGCTGGCCGCCGGCTACCGGGTCGGCCTGTACACCTCGCCGCACCTGCTCAAGTACAACGAGCGCGTCCGCATCGACGGGCGCGATGCCTCCGACGAGGCCCTCGTCGCGGCCTTCGCCGAGGTCGAGCGGGCGCGGGGCGAGATCCCGCTCACCTACTTCGAGCACGGCACGCTGGCCGCCTGGGTGGCCTTCTGCCGCGCCGGGCTGGATGCGATCATCCTCGAGGTGGGGCTGGGCGGGCGTCTCGACGCCGTCAATGTGTTCGAGCCCGATTGCGCCATCGTCACCAGCGTGGCGATGGACCACATGGATTACCTCGGCGACACCCGCGAGGCGATCGGCTTCGAGAAGGCCGGTATCTTCCGCGCCGGCCGTCCGGCGATCTGCAGCGACCCGATGCCGCCGGCCTCCCTGGTTGCCCACGCGGAAGCCATCGGCGCCCGCCTGTGGGTCACCGGCCGCGACTTCGGCTTCGCCGGCGACCAGAACCAGTGGGCCTTCTGGCTGGCCGGCGGCAGCCGGCGCGGCGGGCTGGCCTATCCGGCGCTGCGCGGCACCAACCAGCTGCTCAACGCGTCGGCGGTGATGGCCGCCTGCGAGGCCGTGCGCGAGATCCTGCCGGTGCCCATGCAGGCGATCCGCCAGGGTTTCATGCTGGTGGAGCTGCCCGGCCGTTTCCAGGTCCTGCCGGGGCGGCCGGCGGTGGTCCTCGATGTCGCCCACAACCCCCAGGCGGCCGGCGTGCTCAACGAAAATCTGGCCAGCATGGGTTATTTTCCCGAAACCTGGGCCGTGCTCGGCATGCTGGGGGACAAGGATGTGGCCGGCGTCGTCCGCCTGCTGCGCGACCGGGTCGACCACTGGCTGCTCGCCAGCCTGCCCGGCCCGCGGGGCCTGAGCGCCGCCCGCCTGGCGGAAATCCTCCGGGAGGTCGGGGTGAGTGGCGACGTGCGCGAGCACGATTCGCCGCAGGCTGCGTACCAGGTCGCACGTGAAGGGGCGGCCGAGGGTGATAGAATCGTAATCTTTGGTTCCTTCCTGACCGTCGCCGACGTGCTCGCGGTGGTGAAGGCGCCGCAATAGGTATTGCAGCAAGAATGGCGGACAACGATTCCCAGATCGACCTGAAGAAGCGTGCGCGCAGGCGCCTGGTGGGTTCCGCCGCGCTGGCTCTGGCCGCGGCCATCGTGTTGCCGATGGTCATGGACCACGAGCCGAGGCCGCCTTCCCAGGATGTGCAGATCCGCATCCCGAGCCAGGAAGGCAGCAACTTCACGTCCCGTGTCATCAACGGCAAGGCTCCCGCGCCGGCTCAGCCCCTGGCGGCCGCGCCGGTGGACGACAGCACCGCGCCCGAGGTGGACGACGGCGCCCGTGCCCGGCTCGGCCCCGAGCCCGGCAGCCCGGTCTTCAAGCCCGGCGAGGAGCTGATTCCCCCCTCCAGGAAGGGCGAGCCGGCCAAGGCCGACATCGCCAGGCCCGACGCCCGCAAGCCCGAACCGAAACCCGAGCCCAAGCCCGACCCCAAGCTCAAGGAAAAGGAGCGGGAGAAGGAGAAGGCGCGGGAACAGGAGAAGGAACGGGAAAAGGAACGCGAGAAGCAGCGCGAACGCGACAAGGAACGGGAGCGCGAAAAGGCCAAGGCCGACGCGGAGCGCGAGAAAGCCCGCGCCGAGGCCGAACGCGCGAAGGCCTTGCTTGCCGGCGCCAGCCCCAAGGAAGAGGCCGGCGCCACCAAGCCCCATGTGGTGGGCCTCGGCGCCTACCGTGAAGAGGGCAACGTGGCGATTCTGCGGGCCAAGCTGAAGGCTGAAGGCTATCCCTCATACACCGAGAAGCTCGGTGACAAGATCCGGGTCCGTGCGGGCCCCTTCCCGAACAAGGCGGCGGCCGACAAGGCGGCGGCACGCATCCAGAAGGTGCTCGGCGTATCCGCGTCCGTGGCGGCCAAGCCCTGACCAGCGTGATCCCTTGAACGGATTCGATTACGCGCTGCTGGCCCTGACCGGGTTGTCCGCCCTGCTGGGTTTCTGGCGCGGCCTGGTGTCGGAGATCGTCGCACTGGGTGCCTGGGTACTGGCATTCGTGACGGCCAAGTCCTTCGTGCCCGAGCTGCAGCCCTACGCCGCGGCGTGGGTCAAGGAGCCATTGCTGCAGGGGCCGGCCACGTTCTTTGCGATTTTCGTATGTGTCCTCGTCGTGGTGGCGCTTGTGCGCTGGCTCCTCGGCCTGCTGGTGCAGGCGGCCGGGCTGGGGCTGGCCGATCGCTTCCTCGGGGCCTGTTTCGGTACCCTGCGGGGTGCCCTCATTGTTTTTGCAGTGGCGTTGCTCGTCGGAATCGGCGGCTTCGCCAAGGAAGCCTGGTGGCGGGAGGCCAGCCTGTCGGCGCCCCTCGAGACCGCCGTGATGGCTTCAAGACCCTGGCTCCCCGAGCCGTTGGCAACAAGACTTCGATACCGATAGGTGGTTTGAAATGTGTGGGATTCTGGGCGTAGTAGCGACAACACCCGTCAATCAGCTTCTTTATGATGGCCTGCAGGTGCTCCAGCACCGGGGGCAGGATGCCGCGGGCATCGCGACGGCCGAAGGTGGGCGTTTTCACATGCACAAGGCGTCCGGCCTCGTGCGCGATGTGTTCCGCACCCGCAACATGCGTGACCTGCCGGGCACCTGGGGCATCGCCCACGTGCGCTACCCGACGGCGGGCTCCGCGTCGGCAGCCGAGGAGGCCCAGCCCTTCTACGTGAATTCGCCGTTCGGCCTGATGCTGGCCCACAATGGCAACCTCACCAACTCGGAAGAGCTGAAGCGCGAGATGTTCCTGTCGGATCTCCGGCACATCAACACCAACTCCGACTCCGAGGTGCTGCTCAACGTGCTGGCCCATGAGCTGCAGGCCGCCGCCAAGAGCTTCCGCCTCGACGAGGAGACGGTGTTCACCGCCGTGTCGGGCGTGCACCGCCGCTGCCGCGGAGCCTACGCGACGGTCGTGATGATCTCCGGCACCGGCCTGCTGGCCTTCCGCGATCCCTACGGCATCCGCCCGCTGGTGATCGGCCGCAACGACACGCCGAAGGGTACCGAGTGGATGGTGGCCTCCGAGAGCGTCGCCCTCGACGTGCTCGGCTTCAAGCTGGTGCGCGACGTGGCTCCGGGCGAGGCGATCCTGATCGACACCGAAGGCCGCTTCCACAGCCGCCAGTGCGCCACCCAGACAACCCACGCGCCGTGCATGTTCGAGTTCGTCTACCTGGCCCGCCCGGATTCGCTGATCGACGGCATCTCGGTGTACGACGCCCGTATCAAGATGGGCGAATTCCTGGCCCGCAAGCTGCGCGCGACGATGCCGCACCTCAAGATCGATGTGGTCATCCCGATTCCCGATTCCAGCCGGCCGTCGGCGATGGAGATGGCCCACCATCTCAACGTGCCGTACCGCGAAGGCTTCGTGAAGAACCGCTACATCGGCCGTACCTTCATCATGCCGGGCCAGGCGATCCGCAAGAAGTCGGTGCGCCAGAAGCTCAACACGATCCACCAGGAGTTCAAGGGCAAGGCCGTGCTGCTGGTCGATGACTCCATTGTCCGCGGCACCACCAGCCGCGAGATCGTGCAGATGGCCCGCGACGCCGGCGCGACCAAGGTCTACATGGCCTCGGCGGCGCCCCCGGTGCGTTTCGCCAACGTCTACGGCATCGACATGCCGACCAAGGGCGAGCTCATCGCCAGCGACCGCACCGAGGAGCAGATCTGCGCCGAGATCGGCGCCGATGCGCTGATCTACCAGGATCTCGACGATCTGAAGGCGGCCGTGAAGGCCCTCAACCCGGCGATCTCGGTGTTCGAGACCTCCTGCTTCGACGGTTGCTACGTGACCGGCGACGTGACCCCCGAGTACCTCTCCGGCGTCGAGAATCAGCGCAACGATGCGGCCGCCAAGCCGGCGGGCGAGGAGGGGCGCGGCCAGATGGACCTGAACCTCACTTCCCGGAGCGATACGTGAGCAGCAACCCGACGGACGATCTGGCGATCGACACGCTGGCCGTGCGGGCCGGCATCGAGCGCAGCCAGTTCAACGAACATTCCGAGGCGCTCTACCTGACCTCCAGCTTCGTCTTCGGCAGCGCGGCCGAGGCGGCGGCGCGCTTTTCCGGCGAGGTCGAGGGCAACGTGTATGCCCGCTTCACCAACCCGACGGTCACTGCCATGCAGCAGCGGCTGGCGGCCCTCGAGGGCGCCGAGGCCTGCGTGGCCACGGCCTCCGGCATGGCGGCGATCCTGTCCACGGTGATGGCGCTGCTTTCGGCCGGCGATCACGTGGTGGTGTCCCGCGGCGTGTTCGGCGCCACCCAGCAGCTGTTCGGTAACATCCTGTCGCGCTTCGGCATCGAGAGCAGCTTCGTGCCGGCCACCGATCTGGCCGCCTACAAGGCCGCGGTCACGCCGAAGACCAAGCTGTTCTTCGTCGAGTCGCCCTCCAACCCGCTCACCGAGCTGGTGGACATCGCCGCGGTGGCGGCCATCGCCCACGAGGCGGGGGCCGTGCTGGCGGTGGACAACTGCTTCTGCTCGCCGGCGTTGCAGCAGCCCCTCAAGCTGGGTGCCGACCTGGTGATCCACTCGGCCACCAAGTACCTGGATGGCCAGGGCCGGGTGCTTGGCGGCGCGGTGTGCGGCAGCAAGGCGCTGGTCGACGAGGTGCTGAAGTTCCTGCGCACGGCGGGGCCGTCGATTTCGCCCTTCAACGCCTGGGTCATCCTGAAGGGCCTCGAGACCCTCAAGATCCGCATGGACGCCCAGTCGGCGGCGGCCCTGGAGCTGGCCCGCTGGCTGGAGGCCCAGCCGCAGGTGGCGCGGGTGCACTATCCCGGTCTGCCGTCCCATCCCCAGCACGAGCTGGCCAAGCGCCAGCAGCGCAGCGGCGGGGCGATCGTCAGCTTCGAGGTCAAGGGGGGCCGGCCGGAAGCCTGGAAGGTTGTCGATGCGACCCGCGTCGTGTCGATCACCGCCAATCTGGGCGATACCAAGACGACCCTGACCCACCCGGCGTCCACTACCCACGGTCGCATTTCGCCGGAAGCCCGCGAGGCTGCGGGCATTCGCGAGAGCCTGCTGCGTGTGGCGGTGGGGCTGGAGTCGGTGGATGACCTGAAGGCCGATCTGGCCCGCGGGCTGGCGCTGATCGACGCCTGATCGGAGTCGTCAGGGTGGACAAAAAACGGCGCCCGATCGGCGCCGTTTTTCATTTGAGGGGCTGGCGTTGCAGCGTGCCCCCGGACCACACCAGCACTTCGCCGCTGGCGGCGCCGTTTTCTTCGCGCCAGTCGGCGAGCACCCAGCGCTCGCAGGGCTGGCCGTCCACCGCGAGCCGATGTTCGGCCGGGCGGTGGGTGTGGCCGTGGATCAGGGGGGCAAAACCGTGCTCGCGAAACAGCGCGGCCACGGCGTCTGTGTTGACGTCCATGATGGCGGCGGCCTTTTCGGACTTGGCCTCTTCGCTCTTCATGCGCACGCCGGCGATGATCTGCTTGCGTACGGCCAGCGGCTGGCCGAGGAACTGCGTCTGCCAGGCCGGGTTGCGCACCTGGTTGCGGAAGGCCTGATAGGCGACGTCGTCGGTGCACAGGCTGTCGCCATGGCACAGCACGAAGGCCTGGTCTCCCAGTTCGATGCGTGCGGGTTCGGCCAGGATCTGCAGCCCGGCGCGGCGGGCGAAGTCGGTGCCGATGAGGAAGTCCCGGTTGCCGGGCATGAAGAGCACCTGGCAGCCCTTCCCGGCAGTGTCGGCGAGCAGATTTGCCACGTGGGTGTTCAGCGGGTCGTCGAGATCGTCGTCGCCGGCCCAGTATTCGAAGAGATCGCCCAGGATGTAAAGCCTAGCGGCGGCCCGGGCCGGGCCGGCGAGATAGCGCTCGAAGACTGCGGTGAGCGCAGGGCGATCGGCGCAGAGGTGCAGATCGGAAATGAAATGGACTTGCATGCGCTCTTCGCCCCCGGTCAGCCGTATCAGACGACTTCAGCGCGCTGGATGACCACGTCTTCCTTCGGCACGTCCTGGTGGAAGCCGCTGGAGCCGGTCTTGACGCCCTTGATCGCGTTGACCACGTCCATGCCTTCGGTCACGCGGCCGAACACGCAGTAGCCCCAGCCCTGGATGTTCTCGGCCTTGAAGTTGAGGAAGTCGTTGTCGGCCACGTTGATGAAGAACTGGGCGGTGGCGGAGTGCGGGTCCTGGGTGCGGGCCATCGCGATGGTGCCGGCTTCGTTCTTGAGGCCGTTGTTGGCTTCGTTCTTGACCGGCGCCTGGGTTGCCTTCTGCTTCATGCCCGGCTCGAAGCCGCCGCCCTGGATCATGAAGCCGTTGATCACGCGGTGGAAGATGGTGTTGTCGTAGTGGCCGGCTTCCACGTAGGCGAGGAAGTTCTTGACGGTTTCGGGGGCCTTTTCGGCGTCCAGTTCGATGACGATGTCGCCGTGGTTGGTGGTGAGTTTGACAGCCATGGAGTGCTCCTGTGGGAAATGGGGTGGGGACGCGGCGTGGCCGCGGATTATTTGCCGCCCTTTTCGGGCAACTGGCGGGCGGACTGGATGACGATGGGCGTGGCCGGCACGTTCTGGTGGAAGCCGCGGGTGGTGGTGGGCTCCTTGCCGATCTTGCGCACCACGTCCATTCCTTCGGCGACCTTGCCGAACACCGCGTAGCCGGCGCCGTCGGGGGACGGGTAGTTGAGGGCGCGGTTGTTCTCGAGGTTGATGAAGAACTGGGCGGTGGCGGAGTTCGGGTCCTGGGTGCGGGCCATCGCGATGGTGCCGGCGTCGTTCCGGAGGCCGTTGCGGGCTTCGTTCTCGATGGGCGGGCGGGTGGTTTTTTCTTCCATGCGGGCGTTCATGCCACCGCCCTGGATCATGAAGCCGTCGATGACCCGGTGGAAGATCAGGCCGTCGTAGAAGCCGGACTTCACGTATTCGAGAAAATTCGCCACGGTCTTGGGCGCCTTCTCGGGGTAGAGCTCGAGGACGATGGGGCCAGCGCTGGTCTTGAGCTCGACCAGCGGGTTGGCGGCGGCGGCGATCAACGCCTGGGAGGCGAGCGCGAGGGCGACGAAGAGCTTCTTCATGACGTTCCGGAGGGGAGTGGGTGAAGGGGGAGGAGGGGGCTCAGGCGAAGCCTTCGTAGACGATCTTCCAGCGTCCGCCTTCCTTTTGCCAGTACTGGCGCTTCTTGAGGACGTTGGAGAGGTTGTTGCTCCGGTAATCCTGCTCGAAGGTCACGACGACGAGGTCTTCCTTGCCCGGGTTGCGGAACACGCTGAGCTTGCCCAGCTCGACCTTGATCCAGCTCTTGCCGGCATTGACCAGGCGCTTTTGCTCGGCCCAGCGCTCGAAGCCGCCGTCGCTGTTGCGGAAGTTCTTCGAGTAGTGGGCGAGGTAGCGGCCCACGTCCCGGCTTTCCCAGTCCTTGCGCCAGGCTTCGATCTGGCGGTTGAGGGCGGTGCGCTCGGCGGCCCAGTCGTCGAGGCTGAGCCATTCGACGGTGTTGCTGATGATGACTGGCGTGAGGCCGATCTGCAGGTAGCCGGAGAGGGCGTCGAGGTCGCTGTTGGTGAGCACGACGCAGCCGTCGGAGGCCTTGGGCGGGCGCGAGTAGGTGTCGCTGGGGGTGCCGTGCAGCCAGATGCCGTGGCCGTCGCGGCCCTGCTGGCGGTCCCACTCGTTGGGGTAGTTGATGGGGAAGGCGCCGTTGCCGTAGAAGTCGGACAGCTTCTGGCGCGGCAGGTTGGCTGTCACGTGGTAGACGCCGATCGGGGTGCGCTTGTCGCCCTCGCGGCTCTTCTCGGCGCCGAGCTTGCCGTGGCTGATGTAGTAGTCGGCGACGAAGCGCGGGCGGCCGTTGTCGTTCTGGTAGATGTAGAGCCGCGCCTTCTGGGTGTCGACGACGATGGCGTATTTCTGCTCCGGCTCCATCTGAAGCAGGTAGCGCGGCACGTAGTTGGTGGGCGGCCGGTTGCGGTAGGCCTTGAGGCGGGCGACGGCCTCTTCGCGCAGGTCGGAGAGCCGGTCGGCCGGGGCGTCGGGCGTGCCGCCGAAGGCTGGCAGCGGGCGGCTGCGGGCGAGCAGCAGGTCACCCTTGATGAGGTGGGCGAGCCGGAAGTTGGGGTAACGCGCGATGAGCGCGTCGACCTTGTCGAGGGCGTCGGACAGCCGGCTGCGCTCGATGTCCTTGAAGACGGCGCCGAGCGCGGCATCCGGATCGCCGCTTGCCGGCGCCGCGCCGCCAGCCCCCGAGGCGACGAGGGGCAGGCACGCCAGCAGCGCAACCAGCCCGTTGCGCATCGATTTAACCAGCCGGCTCATCAACCGCCGACCCGCTCCTGCACGATGACCCATTTTCCGTCCTGCAACATGAGGTTGAGTGTCTTGTTGGAGGAGGTGGACAAGTTTGCCGAGCGATAGTGCTGACGAAGTTTGACGGTGGCACGGTCGCCGCTGACGCTCACGACCTTCAGGTTCTCGAGGTTGACCTCGATGTCGCCGGGCTTGGTGAGGCGCTGGTTGCGTTCTTCTTCCCAGGCCTTGCGGCTGAGGCCCTTGGGCGGCTCGAAGTCGCGACCGTAGTGGGAGAGGTAGCCCTTCACGTCCTTGCGCGACCAGGCGCCGGCCCAGTTCTGGACCGCCTTGCTGATGGCGGCGGCCTGGACGCCGGCGTCGTCCTTGGCCTTGGCGGCGGTCTTCGGGTCTTCCTTGACGGGAACCGCGGGGGCGGCCGCGACCGCCGGAGCGGGCTTTGCGGCCGGCGGCGGCGCCGGGACCGGGGCCGCCGGCTTGGCGGCGGGCGGCGCGACCGCAACCACCGGCGCGGGCGCCGGTACGGGCTTGGCGGCGGCTACGGGCGCCGGCGCGACGGCCGGCGGCGGAGCGACCGGCTTGGCCGGAGC
>NZ_JAYREK010000044.1:0-30807 GCF_041908905.1 Zoogloea sp. | reverse complement strand
TGCCACGCACTACCTCCCGAACTATCTGGGCTGGCGCCGGGCACTCGACACGCGCCGACTTGATACGCCCGACAAGATGCTCCTCGCCGCTATCGGAGTGTTTCCACAGGCAACGGTGACATAGCCAAAGAAAAGGGGACGGCATGCCATCCCCCCGGTTCGGTCGGCTGTCGTGCCGCTCAGCGGGTCGCTTCGCGCTCGATCTCTTCGAGGCTGGTGTGGCGCACGTCGCGGCCCTTGACCATGTACACCACGTACTCGGCGATGTTCTTGGCGTGGTCGCCGATGCGCTCGACCGACTTGGCCACGAACATCAGCTCGATGGCCTGGGAGATGGTGCGCGGGTCTTCGATCATGTAGGTGATCAGCTGGCGCATGATGCCCTTGAATTCGGCATCCACCTCCTTGTCCTGGCGGACCACCTGGGCGGCCGCGATGGTGTCGAGGCGGGCGTAGGCGTCGAGGGCTGTGCGCAGCATGTCGACGACGGCATCGGCGATGTGGCTGAGACGGATCTGCGGCATGAAGGGCGAGGTCGCCGTGTGGAGCTGCTTGGCGGTCTTGGCGATCTTCTTGGCCTCGTCGCCGATCCGCTCGAGGTCGGTGATGGTCTTCTGCACGGTGCTGACCATGCGCAGGTCCACCGCGGTGGGCTGGCGCTTGGCGATCACCTGGTTGCAGGCTTCGTCGAGCTCGATCTCGAGGAGATTGACCCGGTTGTCGTTCTCGATCACCTGGTCGATCAGCAGCAGATCGCCACCGCCGAGGCCTTCCATGGCCTTCACGATCTGCAGTTCAACCATGCCGCCCATCTGCAGCACCCGGGTGCGGATGCCTTCGAGTTCGGCGTCGAATTTCTTGGAAGTATGCTCGGTCATGGCAAAAGCGTGGCCTCAGGGCTGATGAACGGCGAAGGGTAGCAGGGCTGGATGACGGTTTTGTTTCAGGTGCGCTCGAAGGTCTGCACGCCGTCGGCGGTGGCGAGCAGCAGGACGTCGGCGCCGCGCTTGGCGAACAGCCCGCTGGTCACCACGCCGACGATGCCGTCGAGGGTGGTCTCGAGGGCCACGGGGTTGTCGATGGAGAGGCCATGCACGTCGAGGATCAGGTTGCCGTTGTCGGTGACGAAGCCCTCGCGCAGCACCGGGCGGCCGCCGAGGCGGGCCAGCTCGCGGGCGACCTGGGCGCGGGCCATCGGGATCACCTCGACGGGCAGCGGGAAGCGCCCCAGGCGCTCGACCTTCTTGCTCGCGTCGCAGATGCAGACGAACTTGCGGGCCACCGCGGCGACGATCTTCTCGCGGGTCTGGGCGCCGCCACCGCCCTTGATCATCGCCAGGCCGCCGTCGATCTCGTCGGCGCCGTCCACATACACGGGGATGTCGTCCACGTCGTTCATGTCGAACAGGCGGATGCCGTGGCCGGCGAGGCGGCGGGCGGAGACCTCGGAGGAGGCCACCGCGCCGGCGATGCGATCCTTCATGGCGGCCAGGCCGTCGATGAAGAAGTTGGCGGTGGAGCCGGTGCCGACGCCGACGATAGAGCCTTCGATCACGTAATCGAGCGCCCGCAGCGCAGCCTGTTGCTTGAGTTCGTCCTGGGTCATGGTGATCTGCCTGCAGCCAAAGCCATGATTCTAACCGGCCTTGGCGATGTGGTCAGATTCTGCAAAACCCTACCCTCGGGGCGGGCCTGGGGGTAAAGTTGAAAGGCTTTGCCGTGCCGGGCGCTCCGGCATGGCGTGTCCATTTCTGAAAGGAGAACATCATGGGTCTGCTCGATCAACTGGCAGGAGACGTGCTGGGTTCGCTGGCGGGAGGCCAGGGCCAGCCGCAGGCGGCAGGGGGCGGTCAGGCGATGCTGCTGCAGCTGGTGATGGGCCTGCTGCAGGGCAACCAGGGCGGCCTCGGCGCGCTGCTGGCGCGGCTGAACGAGGCGGGGCTGGGCGAACAGGTGGCGTCGTGGATCGGCAAGGGCCAGAATCTGCCGGTCAGCGCCGAGCAGATCAGCCAGGCCTTCGGTGGAGCGGGGCTGGGCGACATGGCGGCGCTGCTGGGCATGTCGAGCGACCAGCTCGCCGGCAAGGTGGCCGAGCTGCTGCCCCAGGTGGTGGATGGCCTGACCCCCGACGGCCAGTTGCCATCCGCCGAAGGCACCGACATGGCCCAGGCCCTCGGCAGCCTGTCGGCGATCCTCGGCCGCGGCTGACCGGGTGATCCCGGCAGGCAGCCGCCCCGGCCGGGGCGGTTGTCGTTTTCAGGCGCCGGTGGCCACGGGGCGCGCCGGATCGGCGCACCATTCGCTCCACGAGCCCGGGTAGAGCCGGGCACCGTCGAGGCCGGCGGCTTCCATGGCGAGCAGGTTGTGACAGGCGGTGACGCCGGAGCCGCACTGGGCCACCACCTTGTGGGCGTCGCCGCCCTTGATGAGCTTGCCGAACTCTTCCTGCAGCTGGGCGGCCTGCTTGAAGCGGCCGTCCGGGCCCAGGTTGTCCTGGAAGAAGCGGTTGATCGCGCCGGGGATGTGGCCGCCGACCGGGTCGAGGGTTTCGTTTTCACCCCGGAAACGGTCGGGCGAGCGGGCGTCGATGATGACGACCTCCGGGTCGTCGAGGTGGCTCAGCACATAGTCGGCATTGACCTTCATGTCGCGCTGCAGCCGGGCCTCGAAGCGCGCGGCGGTCGGCTCGGGGATGGCCGTGGTGAGGGCCTTGCCGCACGCGGCCCAGGCCTGCAGGCCGCCGTCGAGCACTGCCACCTTGCCGTGGCCGAGCCAGCGCAGCAGCCACCACAGGCGGGACGCGAACATGCCACCCGTGTCGTCGTAGGCCACCACCTGGGTGTCGGGCCCCACGCCCAGGCTGCCGAGCTTGGCGGCCAGGTGCTGGGGGTCGGGTAGCGGGTGGCGGCCGTTGAGGCCGGAGGTCGGGCCCGACAGGTCTTCCTCTAGGTCGAGGAAGAGCGCATCGGGGAGGTGGCCTTCGGCGTAGGCCTGCTGGCCGGCGGCGGGATCGGCGAGGCGGAAGCGGCAGTCGAAGATCCGCCACGACGGGGTGGCGGACTCGACCAGCTCCTGGACGCTGATGAGGCTGGTGAAAGGCTTCTCCACGGCCGCGCTCCTCAGGCGACCGGGGGTTCGGCGCCGGTGAGCCAGGCCTCGGCGTCGTCGCTGTCGTCGAAGACGCGCACGTCGGCGTTGAGGAAGATCTGTGCCAGCCACGCGCTCCAGCTGACCCACTGGTCCTGGGTGAGGACGGCGATGCGGGCGAAGTCGTTGGGGTGGGCCCGGGCGAAGCGGATCTCTTCGAGGGCCATGTCGACGGTGACGCCGCTCATCTCGCGCAGGTCGATGAACAGATCGACGCCGCCGCCGAGCTGCATGGCGACCTCCTCGAACTCCTTGAAGTCGGCCACGGTGAACTCGCCGAGCACGGTGACGTTGATGCGGCTTTCCTGGGTATCGATGGTGATCATCGTCGCTTCCCTTCTGTGCGGACTGGATGCCGCCAGTGTAGCAGCCCCGGGAGCCCCGGCGTCAGTCGGAATCCATGGCCGGCGCGGGTTTCCGCGCTGCGACCGAGACCAGCACGCCGCTCGCCACGATGATCGCGATGGCCAGCAGGGAGGTCCATGGCAGCGCCTCGTCCCACAGCAGGACCCCGAACAGGCTCGAGAAGACGACGGTGCTGTAGGACAGGTTGGCCGCCACCACGGTCTTGCCGTAGCGGTAGGCGCGGGTCATCGCGAGCTGGGCGCAGCCACCGAAGCCCCCCACGCCGAGGAGGATCGCCGCGCCCTCCAGGGTGAGGCCGTGCAGGTTGCCCGCGAACACCGCCCAGGGCAGTCCGAACAGGCTGGTGACCAGGGAAAACCACAGCACGGTGCGGGTCTCGGGTTCGCCGAGGCGGCCGAGTTCGCGCACGTTGAGGTAGGCCAGGCTGGCGACCAGGCCCGAGCCGAGCCCGGCGGCGGCGCCCAGCCACTGCTCCGGACGCAGCGTGGGCTGCAGCAGCACCACCACGCCGGCGAAGCCCAGCGCCACCGCGCCGAACAGGCCGCGCCCGACCGGCTCGCGGAACCACAGGGCGAGGAGCTGCGCGACGAACAGCGGCGAGGTGTAGTTGAGGGTGACCGCGGTGGCCAGGGGCAGGATGCCGATGGCTATGAAGTAGCACATCAGCGACACCGTGCCCGACAGGCCCCGCGAGAGCTGACGGCGCCAGTGGGGCGTGGCGTAGGCAATTCCCTGCCAGCGGGCCAGCACCGCCATCAGCAGGAGACCGACGAAGCCCCGGTAGAACACCAGCTCGCCGGTGGAGAAGTGGGCCGAGCCGAGCTTGACGCAGACGCCCATGCAGGCGAATAGCAGGCTGGCGACGATCATCCAGAGGGATTGCATGGGCAGGCGCTTGCGGCAAACCGGACATTCTAACGCCGGCGTGGCCGGATGTTGCGATGCGGCAGGCGACTCCGATCCGCCGTTGCCGCGAGGGGCCGGGCGACGCCGCCCGCGGCATCGGGCCCCCGCCGCGGAGGCGCGCCGCCCGCCTCAGTGGGCCCCGGCGCCGGCCGGGGTGTCGGGCGGGAGGTCGGGGTTTTCCGTGCGGCCCTTGTAGCTGCGGTCGAGCAGCAGGGTGGTGACGCCGGCGAAGATCAGCACCCCGGCGAACAGCTGGTACACCGCCTGGGGCTTCCAGTCGGATTTCAGCAGGAAGCCGGTGAAGATCGGGGCCAGGATCGCCACGCCGCGGCCGAACCCGATCATCAGGCCGACGCCGGTGCCGCGCACGGAGGTCGGGTAGATGAAGGGGCTGATCGCATAGAAGGCGGCGAGGCCGCCGTTGGCACAGGCGCCGACAAAGACGGCCAGCACCAGGGCCATGCCCACCTCGTGGAAGTTGTTGGCGAACAGCGCGAAGGCCACCGAGCCGGCGAACATGATCAACGCGGTGACCACCCGCGGCCGGATGACCAGCGCCAGGCCGGCGAAGAGCAGCGAGCCGAGCACGCCGCCCACGGCGATCAGCACGCCGGTGCGGCCCCCCAGCGCGGTGTTGCCGGTGGCGTCGGCGATGAGCTTGGCCGTCCAGGTATTGGCAAAGTAGAAGGCCACGGTGAGGCTGGCATAGCCGAGCCACAGCAGCACCGTGCGGTGCAGCATGATGCCGCTGAACAGGGCCGTGCCGGCGTGGTGCATCTCGGCGCTTTCGAGCGGGGCGGGCAGTTGGGCGGCGCGGGGGTAGCCGAGCTTGTCGGCGATCCGGTTGTAGTGCGCCAGCGCACCCGCGGGGGCTTCCTCGATGAGGTATTCGATGGATTCGGGCAGCGCGGCCACCACCCACAGCAGGCTGAGCGCGGTGAGCGCGGCACCGAAGACGAAGGGCGCGCGCCAGCCGAACTCGGCGATCAGCGGATTGGTGAGGGCGCCGCCCAGGGCCACGCCGGCGGGCAGGCCCATGCCGTAGATGCCCATCACCGTGCCGCGGCGTTTGTCCGAGCTGTATTCGGAGACGATGATGTTGAGGCTGGAGACGATGGCGCCGATGAACAGCCCCGCGAAGGCCCGGAAGCCGACCAGTTGCCAGAGGTCCGTGGCGATCGCCGAGAGCCCCATGCCGACGACGATCAGGGACAGGCAGGCGATGATGTGGCGGCGGCGGCCGATCCTGTCGGCGAGGGGCGAGATGAAGGTGGCCCCGAGGGCCATGCCGAAGATGCCCGCGCTCAGCAGGTAGCCGACCTCGACCGGCCCGAGGGCCCAGGCCCTGGCCACGTGGGGCGCGACGAAGGCCATCACCAGCACCTCGTAGCCGTCGATCATGCACAGCACGATGCACAGGGCGATCATGCGGAGCTGGAAGGGACGCATCGGCTGCGTCAGGATTGCTTCACGTAGGTCCATGCTCGAAGGTTCTCATCGTCGCGCCTTGGGGCGGGCGCGGCGGGTAAATGAAGGTGGGCGCCCCGCCCGGCGCGTTGGGCTGCCGGGGCGACGCGCAAGGTGGGGGAAGGCGGCTTACTGGTCGATCCGGCGGAAGGCGCCGTTCAGGTAGACGAGGGCCTGGCCGTCGGGCCGCTCGCGGACCGACAGCACCTCGCACAGGAAGGCGTGGTGGGTGCTCTCGTCGAACATCTTGATGACGCGGCAATCGAAGCTCGACAGGGTGTGCTCGAGGACGGGCGCGCCGGTGACGAGGGTGGTCCAGTTGCCGGTGTTGAAGCGGTCCTCGCCATGGACGCCTTCGACCATGCCGGCGAAGGTGCGGGCGACGTCTTCCTGTTCGCCGGACAGCACGTTGACGGCCAGCGCGGCGCGCTCCCGGATCAGTTCGCTGGCGAGGACGTTCTTGTTGACGAAAACCACCAGGCGCGGCGGATCGGTGGTCACCGAGCAGACCGCGGTGGCGGTCAGGCCGGCGCGGCGTTGGCCGTCACCGGCGGTGATGATGGAAACGCCGGCGGCCAGGTGGCGCATGCCGTTGCGCTGCTCGGCGGGGCTGACCGTCGGCAGGGCCGACAGGGCGGGGCTGCCCATGTCCTGGGCGGGGGTGGCGTGGACGGTGGTCTGGCTCAGGTCTGTCATCTCATCTCTCCGTGGGGCCGGCCGGGCGTGGGCCGGGCCGGCCGCTGCGCTATCGTCAGACCTTGACGCCGAAGGGGTTGGCCTTGGGCAGCGGGTTGCCCAGCAGGTGGCCGCCGAGCAGGTCGCCGATGTTGTCCTGGTTCTGGGTGATGTGGTTGGCGCCGACCAGCAGGTCGCGCATCTGGCGCTGCATCGGGCAGTTGAGCCACACGCCGCGGGTGGAGGTCTTCTTGAAGATCATGTGGGCCGCGTCGAAGACTTCACCGCCGGTGAACTGGTTGGAGGCGAAGTGGCGGATGCGCAGGTCGAGGGGCACCAGCTGGCCCCGGGAGGCGTAGCTCCAGGCTTCGTCGGTGTTGTGGAGCACGCGGGAGGTGGCGCCGAGGATCTTGGCGTAGGCTTCACCCAGGCGGTTCTTGATGAACGGATCCTGCACGGCGGCGCCGACGGCCTGGTTGAGGTTCTGGCGCGGGACCATGTGCTCGATGTAGAGGTCCACCATGCCGCGGGCCATGCCGATCAGCACCGACGAGACGGCGGCGTAGAACACATAGAAGAAGGGCATCTTGTAGAGGTTGTTGACGTGGCCGTGGGAGGCTTCGTCGTAGGCGGCGATCACGTGGCTGCGGTGCTCGGGCACGAAGACTTCCTTCACCAGCAGCTTCTTGCTCCCGGTGCCGGCCAGGCCGACCACGAACCAGTCGTCGATGATCTCGAAGTCGCTGCGCTGCACCCAGAAGGAGCGGAACACCTGCTCGCCGTTCTCCTGCACCCGGCCGCCGAGGAAGGCGCCGCCGGCGGCGTGGTCGCAGCCGCTGGAGGTGAGCCATTCGCCGTTGAGGACGTAGCCGCCGTCAACCTTGGTGACGGTGCCGAAGGGCGCATAGGAGGAGGACACCAGGCGGGTGTTGTCCTCGCCCCACAGCTCGTCGCCGCAGCGGGTCGGCAGCAGGCCGATCTCGAAGGGGTGCACGCCCAGCACCATCACGTTCCAGGCGCTGGACGGGCAGCCGCGGGCCAGCTCCATCAGCACCTTGTTGAGGACGTTGGGGTGCATCTCGTAGCCGCCCCAGCGCTTCGGCTGGAGGATCTTGAAGAAGCCGGCGTCCTGGAACTTCTGGATGGTTTCGGGGGAAACCATGCGGGCCTTCTCGCAGGCCTCGGCGCGTTCGCGCAGCCAGGGGATGAGGGCTTCGGCGCGGGCGACGATTTCGGTTTCGGTGGGGATGAGGGGTTCGGGGGCGTTCATGTTGCGGTCTCCTTGGTGTGTTCCGGTGTCGGATCGGGCCGGGGGGCTCAGGCCGGTTCGGCGCTGACCACCCCGTAGCCGGCGATCCATTCGTTGATGGCGCGGTAGTAGTCCTGGCGGGCGGCGTAGGGGCCCGTCGCGGCGAGGGCCGAGAAGGCGGCGACCCAGGTGCGGATCTCGTGGGTCGAGCGGCCGGCGGCGCGGGAGATCTCGTCGATCTGGAAGCCGTCGATTTCGGCCAGGCGGCCTTCGACCAGCAGCCTGATGAAGGCCAGATCCCACTCGGCGTTGAGCGGGGTCTGGGGGCACGCGGGGGTGCCATAGACCTTGCCGGCGGCGATGGTGCGGGCCTGGCGGGCGGCGCGGGCTTCGGCGGTCGGGTTGCGGCCGGCGATCAGAAAGTTGGCGATCTCGTCGGGGGCGTTGGCGAGCAGGGGAACCGGGGGTTCGTGGGACAGGCCGCCGGTGCCGAGGATCAACACGCGCTTGTCGAGGGTGGCCAGGAAGCGGCCGACCGCTTCGCCCAGCTTTCGCACGCGGCGGTAGGGCCCGAAGGGCGGGGCGACGGAGTTGATGATGATGGGGATCACCGGATAGCGGGTCAGGCTGCCGGTCAGCTCCTCGAGGGTCTGGGTGCAGCCGTGGTCCACCTGCAGGCGGTGGGACAGGGCGATGTCCACGTCGTTGTCGAGGATGAAGCGGGCCATCTCGAGGGCCAGCTCGCGGGGAATCGACAGGGGACCGGGCAGGGTCTGGTAATCGGCGACCGACTCGGCGGCGGTGGCGATCACGAACGGCGGCATCAGGTCGTAGAACAGGCCGTTGTAGTGGTCCGGCGCGAAGACCACGATCAGCTCGGGGTCGAAGGCTTCCACCTCGGCCCGGGAGCGGGCGAGGATGTCATCGACCTCCTTCACCACCTCGGTGCCGGGGTCGTTGAGTCCGCGCAGCGGGGTGTGGGAAAGGCATTTCAGTTTGATGCTCATGGAGTCTCCTTGCGCCCCGGGCGCTTCTGGCCGGCCTGAACGACGCGCTGATCTTGTGTGTCAGCCTCCCGCAGGGAGGCCCGGTGGTGGCGCCCGATTGCGTAGGCCTTGGTGATTGACGAGGCGGATTCTATAGACGCCGCGGGAATCGGGCGCGGCAGAGGTGAGTGATGTCCACTGAATGCACGACTATGTTTTTTAAGGATATTTTTGTGTTTTTTGACCTGTGTGAAGGGGTGTAAGGGGCCGTGCGGGAGGTGGAACGAAAAAAACCGTACAAAAAGTACGGTTTTCGGGTGGGGAGGGCGCACCTGCTGGCGGTGGGGCCCATGGCCCTTTAAAACGCCAAGGCCGGCGCCCTGGTGGAGCGCCGGCCTTGGTCAAGTGCCGTGGGGCCTGCGGCCCCTGCGGGCCGTGGCGGCTAGGACTGCTCAGTCCAGGCTCTGGCCGTGCTTGTCCCTGGCAAAGGCCACGGCAAGGAGCGACACCAGCGCGCAGCCGATGATGAACACGCCGATCGGGATGTAGCTGCCGCCATATTGCTGCAGCAGCCAGGTGGCGATCAGCGGTGCCGGCCCGCCCACCAGCGCCGCGCCGATCTGATAGCCGAGGGAGACGCCGGTGTAGCGGACTTCCGGGCTGTAGCTTTCGGCGAACAGGGTGCCCAGCACGGCGCCGTACATCGACCAGATGACGCCGAAGCCGATCGTCACCGCGAGGAACAGCAGGCCGGCCGATTTCTGGTTGAGCAGCCAGAAGTACGGAATGATGTAGACGATCATGGCGATGCCGCCGAGGGTGTACATCTTCTTGCGGCCGATGCGGTCGGAGAGGGCGCCGACGGCCAGCATCACCGGGATGGCAACGATCGCCGCCAGCAGGATGGCGTTGAGGGCCGTGCCGCGGGTGAAGCCGACGCTGATCGCGTAGGTCAGCGAGAAGGTCGCGAAGATGAAGAAGGTGGAGGTCTCGAGCAGCTTGGCGCCGATGGTCACCAGGACGGCGCGCCAGTGGTGCTTCAGCGTCTCGAGCAGCGGCACGCGGGCCGTGGTGTTCTCGGCGCGCACCTTCTGGAAGGACGGGGTCTCGTCGACGGCATTCCGGATCCACAGCCCCAGGCCGACCAGCAGCACCGAGAGCAGGAACGGAATCCGCCAGCCGTAGGCCAGGAACTCCTCGTTGGTGAAGATGGCGTTGGCGCCCGAGGCGGTCAGGTTGCCGAGGGCGAGGCCAAACAGGGTGCCGGTCTGCGGGATCGCGCCATACAGCCCGCGCTTGTTGCTGGGGGAATACTCCACGGCCATCAGCAGGCCGCCGCCCCACTCGCCGCCCAGGGCGAGGCCCTGCAGCAGGCGCAGGAAGGTGAGCAGGATGGGCGCCCAGTAGCCGATCGCGTCGTAGGTCGGCATCAGGCCGATGCCGACGGTGGCCAGGCCCATGATGGTCAGCGTCATGACCAGCGTCTTCTTGCGCCCGATGCGGTCGCCGATGTGGGCGAACACGACGCCCCCGACCGGACGGATCAGGAAGGCCAGCGCAAAGGAGGCCAGCGACAGCATCTGGCTGGCGACGGGGTCGGCGGACGGAAAGAAGAGCGGCGCGAAGACGATGCTCGCCATCGTGCCGTACAGAAAATAGTCGTACCATTCGACCGCGCTTCCGAGCAGTGCCCGGCGACGGGTGGCATCATCGATCTGCCGTGCCTTGTCCATGTGGTTCGTCGTGCTCATGTGTTCCCCCCGGATTCCTGGGTTGTCGTTTGTTTTGCCGGCCGGGTGCTGGCCGGGTTGGCGGGCAGGGAGTCTGCCCTGCAGTCACGTTATGCCTAGTCATTCCGTCTGGAAATTGGGACGCATCCGGACTAGGGGTCACCCCATTTCCCCAAAATCGCCCGGCGCCGGGCTCGCCGGCTGATTTCCGATGACCCACCGCTTCCGGATCCCGGCCCTGCCGGCGCTGTTTCGCACGCTCACGATCCGCTCGCGCATCCTGCTCGTCGCGTTGCTGAGCATGGCCGGCTTCATTGCGCTGGCGGCGCTCTCGGTGCATGTCGTCCGGCAGCAGATGATCGAGGACCGGCTGACCAAGATCCGCCATCTCACCGAGGTGGGGCGCGGTATCCTGGCTTGGCAGCACCAGCGCTTCCTGCGGGGCGAGATCGACGAGGCGACGGCCAGGCAAAAGGCGCTCGATCAGCTGCGGGCGCTGCGCTATGGAAACAACGAGTATTTTTTCGTCGATGATTTCGATTGCGTGTCGATCCTGCTGCCCATCCTGCCCCAGTGGGAGGGGCGCAACTTCTCCGACGAGGTCGACGGCAACGGCAAGTTCTTCGTGCGGGAGCAGCGGGACGTTGCGCTGGCGGGGGGCGGCACCGTCTATTACAAGTTTCCCAAGCACGACGGCCGGCCCAGCGTCGACAAGGCGGCCCACATCCTGCCATTCATGCCGTGGCGCTGGCTGATCGGCACGGGGGTCTATCTCGACGACGTCGATCAGGAGGTCCGCGAGATGCTCGGCCGGCTGCTGATCGGCTTTGGTCTCGTGCTGGCCGTCAGCAGCGTGCTGGTGACGCTCGTCTCGCGCAGCATCACCCGGCCGCTGGAGCAGCTGACCCGCGTCATCCACCGGCTGAGCGAACGCGACTACCGGGTGGCGATCGCCGACCAGCAGCGCGCCGATGAAGTCGGGGACATCGCCCGGGCGCTCGAGATCTTCCGGCGCACCGGTAGCGAGTTCGAGGCGCTGCAGCGCGAATTGCGTCGGCGGGAGGCGGCCGCGGCGGAGGAGCGGGCGGCCTGGCTGGAGCAGCAGCGCGAGGACGCGATCCGCCTCGAACAGTCGTCGCGCCTGATCACGGTCGGCGAGATGGCCAGCAGCCTGGCCCACGAACTCAACCAGCCGCTGGCGACCATCACCAATTACTGCCGCGGCTGCGTCGGCCTGCTCGAGAGCGGTTGCGTCGACCGGGACACGCTGCTCGAGCCGATGCGCCGGGCCACCGAGCAGGCGTTGCGGGCGGCGAAGATCGTCAGCCGCGTCCGCACCTATCTCAAGCGCAGTGAGCCGCTGCTCGACCCGGTCGATCCGGGCGAGATCATCGCCACGACCGCCGGCCTCGCCGGGGCGGAGGCCCAGCGCCTGGGCGTCGAGCTGCGCGTCGAACTGCCGGCCGTGCTGCCGAAGATCCGCGCCGACCGTATCATGCTGGAGCAGTTGGTGCTCAACCTGGTACGCAACGCCATCGACGCGATGCGCGACGTCACCGCGCCCCGCCGCCTCACCATCACGTGCTCCCCTGCCGGGCCGATGCTGGAAACGACGGTGGCCGATCAAGGCCCCGGCATCGCCGCGGCCGACCGGGAGAACATCTTCCGCCCCTTCTTCACCACCAAACCGGACGGCATGGGGATGGGGCTCAACATCTGCCGCTCCATCATCGAGTTCCACGGCGGCCGGCTGTGGGTCACCGATGGCCCGGAGGGCGGCGCGGTCTTCCATTTCACCCTGCCCATCACGAGGACGGACGATGAACCACCCGGCGCATGACGCCCATTATGTGATCCATGTCGTGGACGACGACGACGCCTTCCGCGAGTCGCTGGTCTGGTTGCTGCGCGCCCGCGGGTATGCGGCGCAGGGCTATGATTCGGCCGAGAGTTTTCTGGCCGTCTGCGAGCAGGTGCTGTTCGGCGTGCTGCTGGTGGATGTGCGGATGCCCGGCGCCAGCGGCATCGAGCTGCACGAGCGGCTGCGGAGCGGTGCGATCCACATCCCGACCCTGATCATGAGCGGCCATGCCGATCTCGACATGGCGGTCGCCGCGTTCCGCAAGGGCGTGGACGATTTCCTGCAGAAGCCGCTCGACGACAATTACCTGCTCGCGAGCATCGACCGCTGCATTGCCCGGGACCGCGAGGTGAAGCGGGCGACGGCAGGCTTCGAGGATGCCAGCCGTCGGCTGGCCAGCCTGTCGGCCCGCGAGCGGGAGGTCTTCGATCTCATCCTCACCGGCCTTTTGAACAAGAACATTGCCGAGCGGCTGGGGCTCAGCATCAAGACCGTCGAGGTCTATCGTAGCCGGGTGATGGAGAAGGTGGGTGCCCGGTCGGTGCTGGAACTGGTCAGGTTCTGCCTGAGCGCAAAGGTCAATCCGTGAACGATGCCCAATAAAAAGGCCGGCGCCTTGAGGGGCACCGGCCTTGATCTGCCGCTGGGGGCAGACGGTGTTTCTTAGTGGAACTGCTCTTCTTCGGTGGAGCCGGTGAGGGCCTTGACGGAGGAGGAGCCGCCCTGGATCACGGTGGTCACGTCGTCGAAGTAGCCGGCGCCGACTTCCTGCTGGTGGGACACGAAGGTGTAGCCCTTCTCGCGCGCAGCGAATTCCGGCTCCTGCACCATCTCGGTGTAGTGCTTCATGCCTTCGCCGCGGGCGTAGGCGTGGGCGAACTGGAAGGTGTTGAACCAGTTGATGTGGATGCCGGCCAGGGTGATGAACTGGTACTTGTAGCCGAGGGCGGACAGCTCGTCCTGGAAGGCGGCGATGGTCTTGTCGTCGAGGTTCTTCTTCCAGTTGAAGGACGGCGAGCAGTTGTAGGACAGCAGCTTGCCCGGGCAGGCGGCATGCACGGCCTGAGCGAACTCGCGGGCGAAGCCGAGGTCCGGGGTGCCGGTTTCGCACCACACCAGGTCGGCGTACGGAGCGTAGGCGACGCCGCGGGAGATGGCCTGCTCGAGGCCGTTCTTGACGCGGTAGAAGCCTTCCTGGGTGCGCTCGCCGGTGCAGAACGGCTTGTCGTTGGCGTCGTGGTCGGAGGTCAGCAGGTTGGCGGCCTCGGCATCGGTACGGGCCAGGATCAGGGTCGGAACGCCCATCACGTCGGCGGCGAAGCGCGCGGCGATCAGCTTTTCGATGGCTTCCTGGGTCGGCACGAGCACCTTGCCACCCATGTGGCCGCACTTCTTGACGGCAGCCAGCTGGTCTTCGAAGTGCACACCGGCGGCGCCGGCGGCGATCATGTTCTTCATCAGTTCGAAGGCGTTCAGCACGCCGCCGAAACCGGCTTCCGCGTCGGCGACGATCGGCAGGAAGTAGTCGATGAAGGCCTCGTCACCCGGGTTGATGCCACGGGACCACTGGATCTCGTCGGCACGCTTGAAGGTGTTGTTGATGCGGCGAACCATGGTCGGGACGGAGTCGTAGGCGTACAGCGACTGGTCCGGGTACATGGTTTCGGAGGTGTTGCCGTCGGCGGCGACCTGCCAGCCGGACAGATACACGGCCTCGAGGCCCGCCTTGGCCTGTTGCATGGCCTGACCGGCGGTGATGGCGCCGAAGGCGTTGACGTAGCCCTTCTTGGCGCCGCCGTTCACCTTCTCCCACAGCTTCTTGGCGCCGTTCTGGGCCAGGGTGTACTCGGGCTGGAGGCTGCCACGCAGGCGCACGACGTCAGCAGCGGAGTAGCCGCGCTTGACGCTCTTCCAGCGGGGGTTTTCGGCCCAGTCTTTTTCCAGAGCGGCGATTTGCTGTTCGCGGGTCAGAGACATAGTGTCATCCTTTACAAATAGAGGGAGGGGAAGCCTGGGGGCGGAACTCCGGCCGGGGAGCCGGGGGTCGCGCTGTTACCTCAGCGGTTTGATCGCCTCGTGGTGCTCCGGAAGGGGACGTCACCGCAACGAAGATCAATGCGTGCAGTATAGGCAAGATCTTGCACGGCAGCAATAGGTCTTATATAAGACATAAGAAATAAATATCTGTTCATAAACAGATATTTATCTTCTATTTTTTGCATCGTGAAATAATCTTGGGCTTGGTGAAATGAAAAATCGTTGCGCCGCGTCGTGATGCACTGCACTTACAGCAGTGGAGACTCGGAAACGATCACGCCGTCTTCGTCGGCATACAGCCACTGGCCGGGGGTGAAGGTGACGCCGCCGAAGGTGACCGGGATGTCGCGGTCGCCGGCGCCCTTCTTGATGCTCTTCATGGGGTGGGTGCCGAGGGCGAAGACGCCGATGTCCATCCCGCCGATCGGGCCGGAGTCGCGGATGCAGCCATACACGACGATGCCGGCCCAGCCGTTCCGGACGCCCAGCAGGGCGAGCTGGTCGCCGACCATCGCACAGCGCATCGAGCCGCCGCCGTCCACCACCAGCACGCAGCCTTCGCCCGGCCCCTCGAGGGTGCTGCGCACCAGGGCGTTGTCCTCGAAGACCTTGAGGGTGCGGATCGGGCCGGCAAAGCGCTGCTTGCCGCCGAAGCTGCGGAACATCGGGGCGACGGCGCGGACCTTGCCTTCGTTGGCGTCGCAGAGGTCGGTGGTCTGAAAATCCATGGCTGACTCCGGGTAAGGTATAAAAAAACGGGCGGCCTCGTGGCCGCCCGTGGTCATGACGTGTGAGACGGAAGCGACTATACCGTAACTTCCGCGAGCTCTTCGAACTGGAGCTGGACCTTGCCGTCGTCGTCCACGTCGATGGTGACGCTGCCGCCGCCGGAGAGGCGCCCGAACAGCAGCTCGTCGGCGAGGGCCGCGCGGATGGTGTCCTGGATCAGGCGGGCCATCGGGCGGGCGCCCATCAGCGGGTCGAAGCCCTTCTTGCCCAGCCATTCCTTGAGCTTGTCGGTGAAGTGGGCGTCCACCTTCTTCTCGTGGAGCTGCGCCTCGAGCTGCATCAGGAACTTGTCGACGACCCGCATGATGATCTCGGGGTCGAGGGCGCTGAAGGAGATCGTGGCGTCGAGCCGGTTGCGGAACTCCGGCGAGAACTGGCGCTTGATCTCGGCCATCTCGTCGCCGGCCTCGCGCTTGGCCGAGAAGCCGATCACCGACTTCTGCATGGCCTCGGCGCCGGCGTTGGTGGTCATGATGATGATGGTGTTGCGGAAGTCCGCCTGCCGGCCGTTGTTGTCGGTCAGGGTGCCGTGGTCCATCACCTGCAGCAGGATGTTGTAGATGTCCGGGTGGGCCTTCTCGATTTCGTCGAGGAGCAGCACGCAGTGGGGCTTCTTGTTGATCTGCTCGGTGAGCAGGCCGCCCTGGTCGAAGCCGACGTAGCCCGGCGGGGCGCCGATCAGCCGCGAGACGGCGTGGCGTTCCATGTACTCGGACATGTCGAAGCGCACCAGCTCGATGCCCAGGGTATAGGCGAGCTGGCGGGCGACCTCGGTCTTGCCGACGCCGGTGGGGCCGCTGAACAGGAAGGCGCCGATCGGCTTCTGCGGGTTGCCGAGGCCGGAGCGCGACATCTTGATGGCCTTCGCGAGCGCCTCGATGGCGGCATCCTGGCCGAACACGACGTTTTTCAGGTCGCGGTCGAGGGTCTTGAGCGCGGCCTTGTCGTCGTTGGAGACGTTGCGCGGCGGGATGCGCGCGATCTTGGCGACGATCTCCTCGATCTCGGTCTTGCCGATGAGCTTCTTCTGGCGCGACTTGGGCAGGATACGCTGGGCGGCACCGGCCTCGTCGATGACGTCGATGGCTTTGTCGGGGAGGTGGCGGTCGTTGATGTAGCGGGCCGACAGCTCGGCGGCGCTCGACAGGGCGGAGGCGGAATACTTGATGCCGTGGTGCTCCTCGAAGCGCGACTTGAGGCCCTTCAGGATCTCGATGGTTTCATTGACCGAGGGCTCGAGCACGTCGACCTTCTGGAAGCGCCGCGACAGGGCGTGGTCTTTTTCGAAGATCTGGCGGAATTCGGTGTAGGTGGTCGCGCCGATGCACTTGAGCTGCCCCGACGACAGGGCCGGCTTGAGCAGGTTGGAGGCGTCGAGGGTGCCGCCCGACGCCGCGCCAGCGCCGATCAGGGTGTGGATCTCGTCGATGAAGAGGATCGCGTTGTGGGTTTCGACGAGTTGCTTGAGCACGGCCTTCAGGCGCTGCTCGAAGTCGCCACGATACTTGGTGCCGGCGAGCAGGGCGCCCATGTCGAGGGAGTAGACCTGGGCGTCGGCGAGGATCTCGGGCACGCGGCCCTCGACGATGCGGTGGGCCAGCCCTTCGGCGATGGCGGTCTTGCCGACGCCGGCTTCGCCGACCAGCAGCGGGTTGTTCTTGCGGCGGCGGCAGAGGGTCTGGATGACACGCTCGACTTCCTTCTCGCGGCCGATCAGCGGGTCGATCTTGCCGAGCAGGGCCTGCTGGTTGAGGTTCTGCGTGTAGTTCTCGAGGGCGCCGCCGGGGCTGCCGCCTTCGTGCTCCTGCTCGCCCTGTTCGGATTCGCTGGCCGGGCGGGCGGGGGCGGCACCGGACTGGGGCGTCTTGGTGATGCCGTGGGAGATGAAATTGACCACGTCGAGGCGCGAGATGTTCTGGCGCTGCAGGAAGTACACCGCGTGGGAATCCTTCTCGCCGAAGATCGCCACCAGCACGTTGGCGCCGGTGACTTCCTTCTTGCCGGACGACTGGACGTGGAGGATCGCCCGCTGGATGACCCGCTGGAAGCCAAGGGTCGGCTGGGTGTCGATGTCTTCGGTGCCTTCGACCCGCGGGGTGTGCTCGTTGACGAAGTTGGTGAGCTCCCGGCGGAGCTCGTCGATCTTGGCGGCGCAGGCGCGCAGCACCTCGGCGGCGGACGGGTTGTCCAGCAGCGCGAGGAGAAGGTGCTCCACCGTGATGAACTCATGGCGCTTCTGTCGGGCTTCGACAAAGGCCATGTGCAGACTGACTTCAAGCTCTTGGGCGATCATTTCAGTTTTCCTCCATTACGCAGGCCAGCGGGTGCTGATGCTGGCGCGCGTACGCGATGACCTGCTCGACCTTGGTGGCCGCGACGTCCCTGGGGAAGACTCCGCACACACCAACGCCCTCTCTGTGAACTTTGAGCATGATCCGCGTGGCTTGTTCGCGGTCCAGCCCAAAGAATTTCTGTATCACGGTCACCACGAAATCCATCGGGGTGAAATCGTCGTTGAGCAGCATGACCTTGTAGAGAGGTGGCGGCTTGAGCCGCGTGACCTCTGATTCAAGAACCGATTCGTCTTGTTTTTTGATGACCATGCGCCTCATTCTAAACAAGCTCGATGATTGTGCAAGAGTGAAGTCGCACAGTTTTTCAAGCGTTCAAGGCGCCGTTCCAGGGCCTCTTTTGTGCGTTGCGACATGGAAAAATAAGTGTCGATGGGCTTTGATTTTTTGTCGGTCGAGGAGTTCCGGCAAAGGCCGGAAAAGGGCTCTGGATGCTGTATTGCAGCAATTTTTTGACCCCATAAATGCGTTGACGGCCCAGGGCAAGTCACGTAAAAGCAGAAATGTGTTCGTTCCATGACGGGCGCGGGTTTCCTCGTCGAGTGTTCGCAGAAACGCCTTCAACGACCCGTCGCGTGCCGGGGTTCGATCACAGACCCGGTTTCCGGATCGTATTACTGAAATCAAGAAGGAATTAGCAATATGGCAACTGGTACTGTTAAGTGGTTCAACGACGCCAAGGGCTTCGGCTTCATTACGCCGGACGATGGCAGCGAAGACCTGTTTGCGCACTTCTCCGCCATCAACATGGCCGGGTTCAAGTCGCTGAAGGAGGGGGAGAAGGTTCAGTTCGAGGTCACTCAGGGCCCGAAGGGCAAGCAGGCGTCGAACATCCAGCGTGCCTGATCCTTCCGGCTGACCGGAGCCTGCGGGCTCTGGCGTCGTGATCCAGCCGCCGACGTGCGAGAGCGCGTCGGCGGTTTGTTTTTTGGGGCCTCAGCTGAAGTTTGCGTGCCGGCGCGGGGCGGGAATCTATCGGTTAACGTGAAAAAGCCCGCTCGGGGCGGGCTTCTTCATGTAGCAAGCGTTCAACAAGCGTCAGTCGCGTGCCGGAAGCAATTACTTCAGTTTGACTTCCTTGTACGGCACGTGCTTGCGAGCAACCGGATCGTACTTGCTGAATTCAAGCTTCTGCGGGGTGGTCCGCTTGTTCTTGTTGGTGGTGTAGAAATGCCCGGTCCCGGCAGTGGACTCGAGCTTGATCTTTTCGCGGCCGCCTTTTGCCATTTCGATCTATCTCCAGGTGTTAAAGGATCAGACCTTTTCGCCGCGAGCACGGAGCTCGGCGACGACGGCGTCGATGCCTTTTTTGTCAATGGTGCGCAGGGCAGCGTTGGTGACGCGCAGGCGTACCCAACGGTTCTCGGCCTCGCTCCAGAACTTGCGGTTTTGCAGGTTCGGTAGGAAGCGGCGCTTGGTCTTGTTGTTGGCGTGGGAGACGTTGTTCCCAACCATCGGTGCTTTTCCGGTCACTTGGCAAACGCGAGCCATTTGTTGCTCCAAACTTGGTTTTGATTCGGTAAGACCGTCGATTCTATAAGAAGAAGTGAGTTGGAATCAAGCGCTTGGTGCAATTCTTGTGAATGACGCCCGCGGCCGGTGCCCGCACCTAGAGCAGGCCGCGCTCGGCGAAAGATACCGGGCGGGCGTTTCCGGCGACGATGAAGTGGTCCAGAACCCGCACGTCCACAAGGGCCAGGGCCTTTTTGAGGGTGTCGGTGAGGGCCTGGTCGGCGTGGCTCGGCTCGCCCACGCCGGAGGGGTGGTTGTGGGCGAGGATGACGGCCGCGGCGTTGTGCCGGAGCACCAGCTTGACGACCTCCCGGGGATAGACCGAGGTCTGCGTGAGGGTGCCGCGGAAGAGCTCCTCGCTTCCCATCACCCGGTTCTGGGCGTCGAGGAGCAGGATCATGAAGACCTCGTGGGGTAGCTGGGCCAGCCGCAGGCGCAGCCAGTCGCGCACCGTGCCGGGGGAGTCGAGGACGTCGCGCCGGGCCATCTCCTCGCCGAGGGCGCGGCGGGCGAGTTCGAGCACGGCCTGCAGCTGGGCATATTTTGCGAGGCCCATGCCGGGGATCGCCGAGAAGGCCGATGCGGAGGCGTTGCACAGGGCGCTCAGGCCGCCGAAGTGGGTGAGCAGGTCGCGGGCGAGGTCGACGGCGCTCTTGCCGCGGATGCCGACCCGCAGGAACAGGGCCAGCAGCTCGGCATCGGACAGGGCGGCGGCCCCGCGGGCCAGCAGGCGCTCCCGCGGACGTTCGTCGGCGGGCCAGTCGGTGATTGCCATGGCGTGTACAATTCCAGTTTGTGCGGAACAGGGATAATACCATTAGCATGATCGAGCTGAAGGGCAGGAAACTTGTGCTGGGCGTGACCGGCGGGGTGGCGGCATACAAGGCGGCCGAGCTGGTGCGCCTGCTCGGCAAGGCCGGTGCCGATGTCCATGTGGTGCTCACCGAGGGCGGCGCCCGCTTCGTGACGGCGGTGACCTTCCAGGCCCTGTCGGGCAACCCGGTGTGGACCGACCTGTGGGATCCGCGCATGGGCAACAACATGGCCCACATCGACCTCACCCGGGATGCCGACGCGATCCTGATCGCCCCGGCCACCGCCGACGTGATGGCGAAGCTCGTCCATGGCCTGGCCGACGATCTGCTCACCACCCTTTGCCTCGCCCGCGATTGCCCGCTGCTGGTGGCGCCGGCGATGAACCGGCAGATGTGGGAGCACCCGGCGACCCGGCGCAACGTGGCCCGGCTGGTGGCCGACGGCGTGACCCTGCTCGGCCCCGCGGCCGGCGAGCAGGCCTGCGGCGAGGTCGGGCTGGGGCGGATGCTCGAGCCCGAGGAGCTCTGCGAGGCGGTGATCGGCTTCTTCCAGCCCAAGCTGCTGGCGGGGCGGCGGGTGGTGATGACCGCCGGGCCGACCTTCGAGCCCATCGACCCGGTGCGCGGCATCACCAATTCCAGCTCCGGCAAGATGGCCTACGGCCTCGCCCGGGCCTGCGCCCAGGCGGGCGCCGAGGTGGTGCTGGTGAGCGGCCCGGTGGCGCTGCCGGTGCCGGCCGGCGCCCGCCGGGTGAGCGTCAAGAGCGCCCTCGAGATGCGCGAGGCGGTGCTGGCGGCGCTGCCCGGCAGCGACGTGTTCATCGGCGTGGCGGCGGTGGCCGACTACCGCCCGGCGAACGCGGCGGAGCACAAGATCAAGAAATCCGGCGCCGAGCTGGCGATCACCCTGACGCCCAACCCCGACATCCTCGCCGAGGTTGCGGCGCTGCCCAATCCGCCGTTCTGCGTCGGCTTTGCGGCCGAGAGCCGCAATCTCGACGAATACGCCGAGGGCAAGCGGAAGGCCAAGAAGCTGCCGATGGTGGTCGGCAACCTGGTGCAGGACGGCCTCGGCGGCGACGACAACGAGGTCGTGCTGTTTGATGAGGTCGGCCGCCATCCGCTGCCCAAGGCCCCCAAGCCCGAGGTCGCCCGGGCGATCGTCGCCCACCTGGCGGCCCTGCTGCCCCGCAACTAGACACCGCTCTCACCTGAGGACCGCCCCATGCACCGTATCGATATCCGGATTCTCGACGAACGCCTCAAGGGCCAGCCCCCGGCCTATGCCACCAGCGGCTCCGCCGGGCTGGACCTGCGGGCCTGCGTGGACGCGCCGCTGGTGCTGTCGCCGGGCCACACCCTGCTGGTGCCCACCGGCATCGCCATCCACCTGGCTGACCCGGGTCTGGCGGCGATGATCCTGCCGCGCTCCGGGCTGGGCCACAAGCACGGCATCGTGCTGGGCAACCTGGTCGGGCTGATCGACTCCGACTACCAGGGGCAGATCTTCGTCTCGGTGTGGAACCGTGGCCACGAGCACTTCACGATCCAGCCCCTGGAGCGGATCGCCCAACTGGTGGTGGTGCCGGTGCTGCAGGTGGGGTTCAATGTGGTCGAATCCTTCGACGAGAGCGAGCGCGGTGCCGCCGGTTTCGGCAGCACGGGCAAGCATTGATGCGCCACGCGGGCATTCCCACCGGCGTGCATGTGCTCCTCGAGCGCGGTGGCGAGGTGCTGCTGATGCGGCGCGCCGGCACGGGCTTCTTCGATGGCCTCTACAGTCTGCCGGGCGGGCATGTGGAGGAGGGCGAGTCGATACGCGCGACCGCGGTGCGCGAGATGCGCGAGGAACTCGGTGTCGGGGTGGCGGAGGACGCCCTCGAGGTGCTCGGGGTGGTGCATCGGCGCTCCGACACCAACCGCATCGACTTCTTCCTGCGGGCCCAGGTCTGGGTGGGTACGCCGCGGATCGCCGAGCCGCACAAGTGCGACGACCTGCGCTGGTTTGCCCGCAACGCCCTGCCGGAGGCCATCGTGCCCTACGTGCGCGACGCCCTCATGGCCGGCGCAGGGCCGTGGATTCGCGAATCCGGCTGGGCCTGATCCGGCGCCGCGTTGACGGCTCCGCCCGCGGGTTGCGGGCTCAGCTGCCCGCCGCCGCATCGCCCGCGAAGGCGTTGCAGAAGCGCAGCTCGGCCGGGTAGGGGTAGAAATCCTCCACGTAGCCGCTGCGGATCTTGGCCTGGGCGTCCTGCCAGAACTTCGGGTCGAGCAGCTGGCGGTGGTGCTGCAGGAAGGCCTTGCGGATCTTGGGCTGGCCGAGCAGGAAGGTGGCGAACTCCTCGGGGAAGACGTCCATCGGGCCGGCGCTGTACCAGGGCTCGCCGGACATCTCGGCCTCCTCGTTGGGGGCCGGCGGGATCTTGCGGAAGTTGCAGTCGGTCATGTATTCGATCTCGTCGTAGTCGTAGAAGACCACGCGGCCGTAGCGGGTGACCCCGAAGTTCTTCCACAGCATGTCGCCCGGGAAGATGTTGGCGATGGCCAGCTCGCTGATGGCCTGGCCGTATTCGCGCACGGCTTCCTCGATCTGCGCGTCGGTGGCCTTGGCGAGGTAGATGTTGAGGGGCGTCATGCGCCGCTCGATGTACACGTGCTTGACGACCAGGGTGTCGCCGTCCTCCTCGATCACCGACGGGGCGAGCTCCTTGAGCTGGGCGATCAGGTCGGGGTGGAAGCGGCTGCGGGGCAGCGCGACGTTGGAGAACTCGAGGGTGTCGGCCATCCGCCCGACCCGGTCCACCTGGCGCACCAGCAGGTACTTGCGCTTCACCGTTGCCCGGTCCATGTTCTTCGAGCTGCCGAACGTGTCCTTGATGATCTTGAACACGTAGGGGTAGGACGGCAGCGTGAACACCAGCATCACCAGCCCGCGGATGCCCGGCGCCTCGATGAACTGGTCGTTGGAGTGGCGCAGGTGGGCGATCAGGTCGCGGAAGAAGATCGTCTTGCCCTGCTTGCCCAGGCCCAGCATGGTGTACAGCTCGGAGCGCGGCTTGTTGGGCATGATGCTGCGCAGGAACTGCACGTAGCCCGACGGCACCTCCATGTCCACCAGAAAATACGCGCGGGACAGCGAGAACAGCAGCGAGATCCGCCAGCGGTCGAGGAGCACCGTGTCGAGGTAGAGCATCCCCGAGGCGCCGTGGCGGACGGCCATCGCGAAGGGGTATTCCTCGTAGCCGTTGATCGCCTTGCCGATGATGTAGGCGGTCTTGTTGCGGTAGAAGGCCGAGTACAGCACCTGGATCTGGCAGTTGACCTCCATCTTCGGCCAGTTGCCGCCCAGGTGGGCCTGCACGGTGCGCATCACATAGTCCACGTCCCGGTCGAGGTCCTCGAAGGCGCGCTGCCAGTCGAAGTCCTCGATGATGCGGCGGATGCTGGCCCGCAGGCCCTCGTCGGCGGGGTAGTAGCTGGAGTAGGTGGGTGGGAAGGATTCGATGTAGTCGGTGGAGATCGCCGGCCGGGCGAAGAGGTAGGTGTTGTTGAAGTAGTCCCGGTGCAGGATCTTGGTGGTGACCGAGTTGAAGAAGGTCTCGGCCAGTTCGGGCTGCTTGTGGTTGATCAGCAGCCCGATGTACTGCAGCTTGGCGGCCTGCCAGGTGGCGTCGTCGACGGAGGCGGCGTCGAACTCCTCGTGGAGGCGCTGGACGGTTTCGTTCACCCGGTCGTCGTAGAACTGCACGCGCTCGCGCACCGCCTGGAGCTGGCCCTGCCAGTCGGCGGCCTCGAAGCTCTCCTTGGCCCGCCGGGAGGTCTCGCGGAAGATCCGGTAGTGCTTGTTGAAGCCCTCGACCATGGCCTGGGCGATGGCCAGGGCGACCGGGTTTTCGTTGCGCTGGGCGTCCATGGTGGGCTCCTCCGTCGGTCGTGCTCGGGAATGATCGCCGGCCGCGATGGCGGCGGGTGGTGGCTGCAGATACTAGCACCCGCCGGACTATCTGGAACGCATCGCTCCATGCTGCGCTGCAGCGTCGTAAATCCCTGTCGGCATTGCGCTTTTAGCGTTCCGCCGTTTCGTCCATAATCGAAACAGCCGGCCGCCTCCGGGCGGCAGCGGCGCAGCGCATGGCGTGGCCGGCGGTCTCGCGCAGATCCACCGGCCGCCGCCCGACCCATTCAAACAGGCGTGATCCATTCGAGGGAGTTGATATGAGTTCTTCATTCATCAAGGTTCCTGCAGGCGGTCAGAAGATCGTTCCCGGCCAGCCGGTCCCCGATAACCCCATCATTCCCTTCATCGAGGGCGACGGCATCGGTGTCGACATCACCCCGGTGATGATCAAGGTCATCGACGCGGCGGTCGACAAGGCCTACGGCGGCAAACGCAAGATCCACTGGATGGAGGTCTTCGCCGGCGAGAAATCGACCCAGCTCTACGGTCCCGACGAGTGGCTGCCGAAGGAGACCTTCGACGCCCTCAAGGCTTACGCGGTGTCGATCAAGGGGCCCATGACGACGCCGGTCGGCGGCGGCATCCGCTCCCTCAACGTGGCGCTGCGCCAGGAGCTCGACCTCTACCAGTGCCTGCGCCCGGTGCGCTACTTCAAGGGCGTGCCCTCGCCGCTGAAGGACCCGACCAAGACCGACATGGTGATCTTCCGGGAGAACACCGAGGACATCTATGCTGGCGTCGAGTGGCAGGCCGATTCGGAGGCAGCGCAGAAGGTCATCAAATTTTTGCAGGACGAGATGGGGGTCAAGAAGATCCGCTTCCCCGAGCACTGCGGCATCGGCGTCAAGCCGGTGTCGGTGGAGGGCAGCTCGCGCCTGATCCGCGCGGCGATCAAGTACGCCATCGACAACGACCGCAAGAGCGTGACCCTGGTGCACAAGGGCAACATCATGAAGTTCACCGAGGGCCTGTTCCGCGATGTGGGCTACAAGCTGGCCCAGAGCGAGTTCGGCGCCCAGCCCATCGACGGCGGGCCGTGGTGTTCGTTCAAGAACCCCAACACAGGACGCGAGATCGTCATCAAGGACGCCATCGCCGACGCCTTCCTGCAGCAGATCCTGCTGCGGCCGGCCGAATACGACGTGATCGCCTGCTGCAACCTCAACGGCGACTACATCTCGGACGCGCTGGCGGCCCAGGTGGGGGGCATCGGCATCGCACCGGGGGCCAACATCTCCGACCAGTACGCCTGCTTCGAGGCGACCCACGGCACCGCGCCCAAGTACGCCGGCCTCGACAAGGTCAATCCGGGCTCGCTGATCCTGTCGGCCGAGATGATGCTGCGCCACATCGGCTGGCGCGAGGCGGCCGACCTGGTCATCAAGGCGATGGAGGCGGCCATCGGCGACAAGCAGGTCACCTACGACTTCGCCCGCCTGATGGACGGGGCCACCGAGCTCTCCTGTTCGGCCTTCGGCGACGCGATGATCGCGCGCATGTAAGCCGGGGCGGCGCTGCAGGCTCTTTCGCGCCTGGTGGCGTCCGTTCCACGCCCTCCGGCGGCCTCCGCTTCGCGCCTTGATGCGGCGGGCCGCCGTTTCCTTCCCGCCGCCGGCGCTGCGGCGCTTGCTCACGGAGGGTTTCAGCGCCGCCGCCCATGGCGGTTTCGGTGCAGGGCGGGGCAATACATGATATTTTCTATAGTTGGCCGCGCACGCGAGTGCGGGCCCACGTACGTGGCGACAAAAGATCGCCATCGCTCTGGTTGTTGGATAAAGAACATAGAGGGAAGTTAAATGGCTGCAGGGAAATCGAAGATCATTTACACACTCACGGACGAGGCGCCGCTCCTGGCTACATGCGCATTTCTTCCCATCATCCGGACCTTCACCGGCCCGGCCGGGATCGAGATCGAAAAGGCCGACATCTCCGTTTCGGCGCGCGTTCTCGCCGAGTTCTCCGACTACCTGAGCGACGAGCAGAAGGTGCCCAACACCCTGGGCGAGCTGGGCGCCAAGACCCTCGAGGCGGACGCCAACATCATCAAGCTGCCCAACATCAGCGCCTCCGTGGCCCAGCTGAAGGCCTGCGTCAAGGAGCTGCAGGCCAAGGGCTACCCGATCCCGAACTATCCGGAAGACCCGAAGACCGACGAGGAAAAATCCATCGCCGCCCGCTACGGCAAGTGCCTCGGCTCCGCGGTGAACCCGGTCCTGCGCGAAGGCAACTCCGACCGCCGCGCGCCCCTCGCCGTCAAGAACTACGCCCGCAAGAACCCGCACTCCATGGGTGAGTGGAAGCAGTGGTCCCGTACCCACGTCTCCCACATGCACAGCGGCGACTTCTACCACGGCGAAAAGTCGATGACCCTCGACAAGGCCCGCACCGTGCGCATGGAGCTCATCGCCAACGGCGGCAAGATCAGCGTCCTGAAGCCGAAGATCGCGCTGCTCGAAGGCGAGATCATCGACTCCATGTTCATGAGCAAGAAGGCGCTGTGCGAGTTCTACGAGAAAGAGCTGGAAGACTGCCGTGAGTCCGGCATCCTGTTCTCGCTGCACGTCAAGGCCACCATGATGAAGGTCTCGCACCCCATCGTCTTCGGCCACTGCGTCAAGATCTTCTACAAGGAAGCCTTCGAGAAGCACGGCGAGCTGTTCAACGAGCTGGGCATCAACGTCAACAACGGCATGGTCGACCTCTACGAGAAGATCAAGACCCTGCCCGAGTCCAAGCGCGACGAGATCATCCGCGACCTCCACGCCTGCCAGGAGCACCGCCCCAAGCTGGCAATGGTCGACTCCGCGAAGGGCATCACCAACTTCCACTCCCCCAACGACGTGATCGTCGACGCCTCCATGCCGGCGATGATCCGCCAGGGCGGCAAGATGTGGGGCGCCGACGGCAAGCAGTACGACACCAAGGCCGTGATGCCGGAATCCACCTTCGCCCGGATCTATCAGGAGATGATCAACTTCTGCAAGACCAACGGCAACTTCGACCCGAAGACCATGGGTTCGGTGCCCAACGTCGGCCTGATGGCGCAGAAGGCCGAGGAGTACGGCTCCCACGACAAGACCTTCGAGATCATGGAAGACGGCATCGCCAACATCGTCGACGTGGATACCGGTGAAGTGCTGCTCACCCAGAACGTCGAAGCCGGCGACATCTGGCGGATGTGCCAGGTCAAGGATGCGCCGATCCGCGACTGGGTCAAGCTGGCCGTCACCCGCGCCCGCAACTCCAACACCCCGGCCGTGTTCTGGCTCGACCCGTACCGTCCGCACGAGAACGAACTGATCAAGAAGGTCACCCGGTACCTCAAGGATCACGACACCACCGGCCTCGACATCCACATCATGTCCCAGGTCCGTGCGATGCGCTTCACCCTCGAGCGTGTGATCCGCGGCCTTGACACCATCTCGGTCACCGGCAACATCCTGCGCGACTACCTCACCGACCTGTTCCCGATCATGGAACTCGGCACCTCCGCCAAGATGCTGTCCATCGTCCCGCTGATGGCCGGCGGCGGCATGTACGAGACCGGTGCCGGCGGTTCTGCGCCGAAGCACGTCCAGCAGCTCACCGAAGAAAACCACCTGCGCTGGGACTCCCTCGGCGAGTTCCTGGCCCTGGCCGTCTCTCTGGAAGACCTCGGCATCAAGGAAGGCAACGCCCGCGCCAAGCTGCTCGCCAGGACCCTCGACGCCGCCACCGGCAAGCTGCTCGACAACAAGAAGTCGCCGTCGCCGAAGACCGGTGAGCTCGACAACCGTGGCTCGCAGTTCTACCTCGCCATGTACTGGGCCCAGGAACTGGCCAACCAGACCGAAGATGCCGAGATGGCTGCCCACTTCGCCAAGCTGGCCAAGACCCTGACCGACAGCGAAGCGCAGATCGTCGCCGAGCTGAAGACCGTGCAGGGCAAGCCGGTGGATATCGGCGGCTACTACAAGGCCGACTCCGAGAAGTGCAAGGCCGTGATGCGCCCGAGCCCGACGCTGAACGCTGCGCTGAAGGCTGCTCGCGCCTGATCGGCCTGCCTGACTGAAAGCCGGGCGGTGGATCGTCACCAGGTCCCCCGCCCGTTGGTTCAAGCAAAAACCCGCTCACAAGGCGGGTTTTTTCATTGGTACGCCCGATTTCGTTTCCCGGCGACAGGGGGCCTGTCGAGGCGTGGCCACAAAAGCAAAAGGCCAACCCCGAAGGATTGGCCTAAGTGCTTGATGTTGCTGGTGGGCCCAGCAGGACTTGAACCCGCGACCAAGCGATTATGAGTCGGCAAAAAATGGGATTTTTCGGCGTTGATAGGGATTCATGAAATCACGCATCTGATTGAAAAATAAGGATTGATGGCTGATTGTGCGTTGATTGGTGTTGATGGATATTGCTAGAATCTGGCTACACCGTGGCTACACGGGCTGCCCGCCCAGCCAAATCACCGACCAAGCGACCATGCAACGAGAACGACTGACCCCCGACCGAATCCGCCGCTTCTCCTGTCCGGCCGATGCCAAGCAATCCTTCCTGTGGGACACCGACGCCCCGCGGCTCGCCGTGCGTGCGACTGCCGGCGCCAAGTCCTTCATCTTCGAGGCCAAGCTGAACCGGCAAACCGTTCGAGTGACCATCGGCGACGTGAAGGCATGGAACCTTGACGACGCCCGAGCCGAAGCCCGCCGCCTGCAAACCCTGATTGACCAGGGCACCGACCCGCGCCAAGAGAAGGCCGACAAGCAGGCCGCGATCGAGGCACGCAAGGCCGCCGCCGAGGCCGAGCAGCAGGAGCAGCAGCGGCAAGCCGTGACGGTGGGCGAAGCCTGGGCCGCCTACGTCGCCGCCCGTTCCCACAAGTGGGGCGACTCCCACAAGCGCGACCACGAGAAGGCCATCCAGCCCGGCGGCGAGCGCATCACCCGGGGCCGCAAGAAAGGGCAGGGGGAATACTCGCTGCCCGGCATGGTGCATTCCCTGTTGCTCGAACCCTTGAAGGACCTGACCCCCGAGCGCCTCACGGCATGGATGCAGGAGAACAACGCCCGCGGAGCGACCGAGGCGGCGAAGAACTTCCGCCTGCTGCGGGCCTTCCTCAACTGGTGCGCCGAGCGCCCGGAGTATGTCGGCCTCGTTCGTGCTGACGCCTGCCGCACGTCCGAGGTGCGGGATCACGTGAAGGCCGTCAAAGCGAAGGGCGACAGCCTGCAGCGGGAGCAGCTGACCCTGTGGTTCGAGCACGTCCGCCAGCTTGGCAACCCGGTGCACGCCGCCTACCTGCAAACGGCCCTGCTGACCGGCGCCCGCCGCGAGGAGCTGACCGGCCTGGGCTGGGCCGATGTGGATTTCCAATGGAAGAGCCTCACGATCCGGGACAAGGTGGAAGGGGAGCGCATCATCCCGCTGACGCCCTACGTCGCCGCTTTGCTGGCCTCATTGCCGCGCCGCAATGAATGGGTGTTCTCCAGCCCCTCCGCGGAATCCGGCCGCCTGCAGGAGCCCCTGAAGCCCCACAAGAACGCGATGCAGGCCGCGGGCCTGCCGCCCTTCACGCTGCATGACCTGCGCCGTAGCTTCGGCACCCTGGCGGAGTGGTGCGAGGTGCCCGTGGGCGTGGTGGCTCAGATCCAGGGCCACAAGCCGTCCGCCCTGGCCGAGAAGCACTATCGCCGCCGGCCGCTGGATCTGCTGCGCATGTGGCACGTGAAGATCGAGGCGTGGATTCTCGAACAGGCTGGCATTGAGCAGCCGGGCGAGGGCCAGGCGCCGGAGCTGCGGGTGGTCGGTTGATGTCGATGCAGCGCCTCATTCTCGATGTCTTTATGCTTGACGTTAAACGTTGCGCGTTCTATGGTGAACACAGATGACGATTCGTTCTTTTCGTTGCGCAGACACTGAGGCGCTGTATCAAGGGCTACGCCCTCGGCGATTCCGCAACATCGAGGCCACCGCAGAGCGGAAGCTGCAGATGCTCGATGCTGCTCAAGAGCTGAAGGACTTGCGGGCGCCTCCAGGCAACCGCCTCGAGGCCCTCCTCGGAGACCGGGCCGGCTGGCACAGCATCCGCATCAATGACCAATGGCGCGTGTGCTTCATCTGGACCCCGCAAGGGCCGGAGAACGTGGAAATCGTCGATTACCACTGAGGAGATTCATCATGCCGACGAACAACATGCGCCCCATCCACCCGGGGGAAATCCTTCGAGAGGAGTTTCTCGTACCCCTGGGGAAGAGTGCCAACGCCCTCGCGATGGATCTGCACGTCCCGGCGCCCCGGATCAACGACATAGTGAGGGAGCGCCGGGCGGTGACACCTGACACGGCCCTGCGCCTGGCTCGCTACTTCGACACCACGCCGCAGTTCTGGATGAACCTGCAGATCAGCTATGACCTGAAGCAAGCCGAGGCGGAGGTCGGCGCACGGGTCGAGCGAGAGGTGCAGCCGATGCAGGCCGAGGCAGCCTGACCGAGCACCAACGCCGCGCCTACCTCGACGGGGGGAACACCGGGCACCTTCACCCGGCCGGCGCGGCGCCCAACATGAAGGGCGCACGAAGGAGCGCGCATGGAACCAAAAGACGCGGCTTTTTTTGCACAGGGCTTTAGATCGAGAGAATGGAGAATTTCAACAAGGGCTGATGAGCTTCTTAGGGCGAACACGCCTGAGCAACTGGCCCGAATTGCAGCGGAAGGCGAAGAGCGCGAAAAGGAGTTGCAGAGGCGGATTGACGAGTTGAAGGCGCAGGGCACCGAGAAAGATGGGGTAATCGAAGAGCTCGCTCGCATGTACAACGAGAAGGACGGGCAGCACCAAGCTGAAACCAAAAAATTTCAACGCGCCAAAGCTTTGTTCTAGGCTATGTCACCGTTACCTGTGGAACCGTACCCCCTGCAATCTGTCTGAATATACAGTTTTGCTGCAATCAGGAGGGTGGCGATGAAACCGCTTGATTTCAAACATATCC
>NZ_JAYREK010000043.1:1051-32620 GCF_041908905.1 Zoogloea sp. | reverse complement strand
CAGTTGGTCCAGCGTCACCATCTCCAGTTCGGTCTGAGCGGTGGCGGCGGCAGGCTTGAGCATGCCGAGATTATAAAAAAACCAAGCCCCCGACGGGTGGGGGCTTGGGGCTTTGTCAGCAGTCTGAGGCCACGCATCGCGTGGCCTCTTTGCTTTGTCGGGCGCTGTGCCGTCAGGCGGCCGGCAGTCGTGCCAGCTGGGGCTTGAGCTTTTCCAGCGTCGCGGTGAAGCCGGCCAGGCGGTCTTTCTCCTGGGCGACGACGGCGGCCGGAGCGCGGGCCACGAAGCTCTCGTTGGCCAGCTTGGCGTTGGCCTTGACGATCTCGCCCTCGATGCGGGCGATCTCCTTGGTGAGGCGCTCGCGCTCGGCGGCCACGTCGATCTCGACCTTCAGCATCAGGCGTTGTTCGCCGACGATGGCCACGGGAGCGAGCTCCTCGCTGCTGATCTCGTCCACCACCTGCACTTCGGAGAGCTTGGCGAGGCCGGCGATGTAGGGCGCGAACTTGCGCAGCTGCTCGGCGTTGCCGCTGGCGACCAGCGGCATGCGCTGGGCCGGCGAGATGCCCATCTCGCCCCGCAGGTTGCGGCAGGCGTAGATGAGGCCCTTGAGCTCGGCCACCGCGGCTTCGCTCTTCTCGTCGATGCGGCCCAGGTCGGCCTCGGGGTACCGGGCCAGGCACAGGCTGTCCACGTCCTTGCGGCCGGCGAGGGGGGCGACGGTCTGCCACAGCTCTTCGGTGACGAAGGGGATCAGCGGGTGGGCCAGGCGCAGGATGGTTTCCAGCACGCGGATCAGGCTGCGGCGGGTGCCCTTCTGCTGGGCTTCGTTGCCGGTGTTGATCTGGACCTTGGCGAGCTCGAGATACCAGTCGCAGTACTCGTCCCAGATGAACTCGTAGATGGTCTTGGCGACGAGGTCGAAGCGGTAGTCCGCGAAGTGCTCGGCGACTTCCTTCTCGACGCGCTGCAGGCGGCTGACGATCCAGCGGTCGGCGAAGGAGAACTCCAGCGGGCCGCTGCCGCCGCAGGCCGGGCCGCCCTGCTGGTGCTCGAGGCCCAGGTCGTGGCCCTGGACGTTCATCAGCACGAAGCGGGTGGCGTTCCACAGCTTGTTGCAGAAGTTGCGGTAGCCCTCGCAGCGGCTCATGTCGAACTTGATGTCGCGGCCGGGGCTGGCGAGGCTGGCGAAGGTGAAGCGCAGGGCGTCGGTGCCGAAGGCGGGGATGCCGTCGGGGAACTCCTTGCGGGTCTTCTTCTCGATGCTGGCGGCCTGCTTGGGGTTCATCAGGCCGGTGGTGCGCTTCGCGACCAGGGCGTCGACGCCGATGCCGTCGATGAGGTCGATCGGGTCGAGCACATTGCCCTTCGACTTCGACATCTTGGCCCCTTCGGCGTCGCGGATGAGGCCGTGCACATAGACGTGCTTGAAGGGGATCTTGCCGGTGATGTGCTTGGTCATCATGACCATGCGCGCCACCCAGAAGAAGATGATGTCGAAGCCGGTGACGAGCACCGTGGACGGCAGGTAGAGGTCGAGCGCGTCATTCGACTGGGCCGGATAGTCGGGCGTCCAGTCGAGGGTCGAGAACGGCCACAGGGCGGACGAATACCAGGTGTCGAGCACGTCCGGGTCGCGGGTGAGGGGGCCGGGGTAGCCGGCCTTGTCGGCCAGGGCGCGGGCTTCTTCTTCGGAGTGGGCGACGAAGCATTCGCCGTCGATGCCGTACCAGGCTGGGATCTGGTGGCCCCACCACAGCTGGCGCGAGATACACCAGTCCTGGATGTTGTTGAGCCACTGGTTGTAGGTGTTGACCCAGTTGCCGGGGACAAACTGGATCTCGCCGGACGAGACGACATCGAGCGCCTTTTGCGTGATCGATTTGCCATCCTCGCCCGGCTTGGACATGGCGACGAACCACTGGTCGGTGAGCATCGGCTCGATGACCACGCCGGTGCGGTCGCCGCGGGGCACCTGCAGCTTGTGGGGCTTGGTGTCGACCAGCACGCCGGCGGCTTCGAGATCGGCCACGATGGCCTTGCGGGCGTCGAAGCGGTCGAGGCCCTGGTATTGAGATGGGATTGCGTCCAGCGTGTCGTGCATATCCCAATACTTTGAATACTCGGTACTTTCTGATGTCGGTGAGCCAGCAAGCTCGCAATTCCGTGAAATGATCTTCGCGTTCTTGTCCAGAACATTGATCATATCCAGGTCGTGGCGCTGGCCGACGGCGTAGTCGTTGAAGTCGTGGGCCGGGGTGACCTTGACGACGCCGGTGCCGAACTCGCGGTCAACGTAGTCGTCGGCGATGATCGGGATATCGCGCTCGCACAGGGGCAGGCGCACCGTCTTGCCGATGAGGTGGGCGTAGCGTTCGTCCTCGGGGTGGACCATCACGGCCACGTCGCCGAGCATGGTCTCGGGGCGGGTGGTGGCGACGGTGAGGCCCTGCAGGTCACCGATCGGGCCTTCGCTGAACGGGTAGCGGATGTGCCACATGAAGCCGTCTTCTTCTTCCTGGACGACTTCGAGGTCGGAGACGGCGGTGTGGAGCTTCGGGTCCCAGTTGACGAGGCGCTTGCCACGGTAGATCAGGCCCTCGTTGTAGAGGCGCACGAAGGTCTCGGTGACGATCTTGTTGAGGCCGGCGTCCATCGTGAAGCGCTCGCGGCTCCAGTCGGGGCTGGTGCCCATGCGGCGCATCTGGCGGGTGATGGTGCCGCCGGAGTATTCCTTCCACTCCCATACCTTCTCGAGGAACTTCTCGCGGCCGAGGTCGTGGCGGGAGACGCCCTGGGCGTCGAGCTGACGTTCGACGACGATCTGGGTTGCGATGCCGGCGTGGTCGGTGCCCGGCTGCCACAGGGTGTTCCAGCCGCGCATGCGGTGGTAGCGCGTGAGCGCGTCCATGATCGTCTGGTTGAAGCCGTGGCCCATGTGCAGGGTGCCGGTCACGTTGGGCGGCGGCAGCAGGATGCAGAAGGATTGGTCGGCGGGCTTGCTGCGGTCGAGGCCGGCGGCGAAGTAGCCGCTCGACTCCCAGTGCTCATACCAGCGGCGTTCGATCTCCGCCGGCTCGAAACTCTTGGCCAGTTCCATGGGGTCTGTCTTTGATGGCAAAACCCGGATTATAGCGGATGCGCCGCGCCTGCCCGTGGGGCAGCGCACGGCGGGGGGCTTCAGGCTTCGGGGCCCGGGGGAATGGTGTCGGCGATCTCGCTGGCGATCAGCGGCAGGACGGTGGCGCGCAGGTGGGCGGCGGCGGTGGCCTGCAGGCGCTCGGCGAGGTCGTCCAGCTCGCGGGAGACGAGCTGGGGGAGTTCGGTGCCGACCCACTCCTCGATGTGCCGCCTGATCGCGGCATCGAGGGTGGCGAGGCGTTCCGCGATGCGGTCGGCCTCGGCCCGGGCTGCGGCGGCTGAGATGGCGGCGAGGTCGGGGGGCGGGAGGGCGGCGTCGAGGCTCTCGGCGGCATCCGTGATGGCGGCGACCATCGGCGGTTCGGCCGGCGTGTCGGGCGTGGGTGCCAAGGCTTCGACGACCTCGGTGAGGACGGGCAGGTCGTCGAGCTCGGGTTCGATGGCGAAGGTGGCGTGGCGCTGCATCAGCGCGTCGGCCTTTTCGAAGAGCGGATCGGTTTCCTCGTCTTCGAGGGGCATCAGCAGTTCGGTTTTCGGGGTGTCGGTCATTCGCCGCTCCGTTGGGCGAGGTCATGGGCACGCAGGCTGCAGCCGCGGCCCTGGTAGGCGCGGTAGCGCCCGCGGGCGGCCTGGCGTTCGGGATCGCTGCGGCCGACGATCTCGATCACCAGGCGGTAGCGCTCGAAGCCCGCCGGGAGGTCGTCGCCCAGGTTGATGAGCACGTCGTCGTGGGGGAGGCCTTCGAACTGCGTGCCGATCACTACAGGGGTTTCGGCGGCCAGCGGGGAGGCCGCCGCCACGTGGGGGACGAAGGCCAGCGGCGTGAGGCTCCACAGCATCTGGTCGAACTGCCGCGCGACGCCACCGTCGGGCGCAAACACCACGATCCGCCGCCCGTTGCCGTGGGCCTTGCCGGCGAGCACGCAGGCGACCCGCAGGCGGTCGGGGGCGTTGTGGTAGAAGCAGACCTCGGTCATCGGGCGCGGTGGGGCGGGCTCAGTGGCCGGCGCGGCCGATCAGGAACTCGGTCAGCAGCGGCACCGGGCGGCCGGTGGCGCCCTTCTCGGCGCCGGACTTCCAGGCGGTGCCGGCGATGTCGAGGTGGGCCCACTTGTAGGCCTTGGTGAAGCGCGCCAGGAAGCAGGCGGCGGTGATGGTGCCCGCGCCCTTGCTGCCGATGTTGGGGATGTCGGCGAAGTTGCTCTTGAGCATCTCCTGGTATTCGTCCCACAGGGGCAGCTGCCAGGCCTTGTCGCCAGCCGCCTGGCCGCTGGCGAGGAGCTCGGCGGCGAGGTCGTCGTCGTTGGCGAGGAGTCCGCTGGCGAAGTTGCCCAGCGCGATGATGCAGGCGCCGGTGAGGGTCGCGATGTCGATCACGGCGGCCGGCTCGAAGCGCTCGGCGTAGGTGAGGGCGTCACACAGGATCAGGCGCCCCTCGGCGTCGGTGTTGAGGACCTCGATGGTCTGGCCCGACATGGAGGTGACGATGTCGCCGGGCTTGGTGGCCGAGCCGCCGGGCATGTTCTCGGTGGCCGGGATCAGGCCCACCACGTTGATCGGCAGCTCCATCCGCGCGAGGGCCTTGAAGGTGCCCAGCACGCTGGCGGCGCCGCACATGTCGTACTTCATCTCGTCCATGCCCTCGCCGGGCTTGAGGGAGATGCCGCCGGTGTCGAAGGTGATGCCCTTGCCGACCAGCACCACGGGCTTGTCCTTGGCCTTGCCGCCCTTGTACTGGAGGATGATGAACTTGGGAGGCTCGTGGGAGCCGCGGGCCACGGAGAGCAGGGCGCCCATGCCGAGCTTTTCCATGTCGTCCCGGTCGAGCACCTCGACCTTGATCTTGTGGTCCTTGGCCAGCTTGCGCGCGGTGGTGACGAGGTAGCCCGGGGTGCACACGTTGCCCGGCAGGTTGCCGAGGGTCTTGGCGAGGGCCATGCCCTCGGCGATGGCCTCACCTCGCCGGATGGCCTGCTCGTGCTGCTCGCCGGCTTTGTTCTTGACGACGAAGGTGAGCTTGCGGACGCCCTTCTTCGATTCATCTTTCTTGGACTTGAGCTCGTCGCAGCGGTAGGTGCTGTCCTGGAGGATCTGGGCGGCCTGGGCCAGGCGCCAGGCGAGGTCGCGCTTGGGGAGCTCGATCTCGGCGAGGCAGAAGGCCGCCTCGGCCGCCACCGAACCGGCCAGCTGCCGGGCGGCCGCGGCGACGGCGTCGCGGTAGGCCTTGTCGGAGAGCTCGTCGCGCTTGCCGAGGCTGACCAGCAGCACCCGCGGCGTGGCGAGGCCGGGCAGGGCGTGGAGCATCAGGGTGGCGCCGGCCTTGTCGTCGAGGTCGCCGCGGCCGATGATCGCCGAGATGGCGCCGTCGCTGGCTTCATCGAGGGCGCGCGCGGCGCTGCTGAGTTCGCCGCCAGCCAGGATGCCGACCACGATGCAGCCGCTCTTGAGTTTTTCCGGCGATCCGGCCTTTATGGTAAATTCCACCCGCTTCTCCTTCGAAACACGCGTCAACAGGACATCGCGCCATTATGGCCGGCACCCCGGCCCACGTCAAAAAGCCCGCCTGCCGACGCCACAACCGTTTCCCCCATGATTTTTCTTCGAGCCGCCCAGCGCGAATTCACGCAGAACGCCGTGGCGGTCTTCGTGGCGCTGTTCGCCATCCTCATCTCCACGGTGCTGATCCGGCTGCTGGGTCAGGCCGCGGGCGGGCGCGTGCCCGCCGACGCCGTGCTCGCGCTGATCGGCTTCGGCGCCATCGCCCAGATGCCGGTGGTGCTTTCGCTTACCCTGTTCATCGCGATCCTGATGTCCCTGTCGCGGAGCTACCGGGACTCCGAGATGGTGGTGTGGTTTTCCAGCGGCCTGCCCCTCACGGCCTGGGTCCGGCCGGTGCTGCGCTTCGCGCTGCCGGTGGTGGTGCTGATCGCCGCCCTGTCCCTCTTCGGCACGCCCTGGGCGCAGAAGAAGAGCGTCGAATACAAGGAGCAGCTGAGCAACCGCGATGACGTCAGCCGTGTGGCGCCGGGGCTGTTCCGCGAGTCGTCCGGTGGCGAGCGGGTGTTCTTCGTCGAGGCCCTGTCCGGCGACGAGGGGCGCGTGCGCAACGTCTTCGCCAGCAGCATGCAGAACGGCCGGCTCGGTGTGATGGTTGCCGCCGAGGGGCACACCGAGGTCGACGCCAACGGCAACCGCTTCGTCGTCCTCGAGCGCGGCCGGCGCTACGAGGGCACGCCGGGCACGCCCAGCTACCGGGTGATGGAGTTCGAGCGCTACCAGATCCGCATGGAGTCCAAGGAGAGCGCCAGCGCGCCGCGGCAGCCCAAAACCCTGGCCCTGCCGGCCCTGCTCAAGAACCCCGACAACCGCAACCGGGGTGAGCTGATGGGCCGCATCAGCACGCCCGTGCTGGCGGTCATGCTGGCCCTGCTGGCGATCCCGCTGTCCTTCGTCAATCCGCGGGCCGGGCGTACCAACAACCTTATTCTGGCGGTCCTGATCTACCTGATCTACAGCAACGCGGTGAGCGTCTGCCAGTCGTGGATCGGGCAGGGGCGTCTGCGTTTCGATGTGGGCCTGTGGGTCCCCCATGTGGTGATGCTGCTCGTCCTGGCGGTGCTTTTCTACCGGCGGATCAGTGTCTTTGCGCGCTGGCGGAGGCGTTGATGGTTCGTGTCTATGTCCGCTACCTGAGCCGCGAGATCTACGCCGCGGTGCTGCTGGTGCTGCTGGCTTTCCTGGGGTTGTTCGCGTTCTTCGACCTCGTCAATGAGCTCGACGATGTCGGCAAGGGCGGCTACATGCTGTATCAGGCCGCCATCTACGTGGCGATGATCATGCCGGGGCGGGTGTACGAGCTGATGCCCATCGCCGTGCTGATCGGCACCCTGTATGCGCTGACCAACTTCGCGCGCCACTCCGAGATCACCGTGTTGCGGGCTTCGGGGCTGTCCACCGGCCGTTTTCTGGTGGCGCTGCTGGGGATTGGCAGCATCTTCGTGGTGTTGACCTTCGTCTTCGGCGAATACCTGGCGCCGCCGGCCGAGCGCGCCGCCCAGCAGTGGCGTCTCGCGGCGACCCGCTCGATGGTCTCCCAGGAACTGCGTACCGGCCTGTGGGTGCGGGACGGGCGGCGTTTCGTGAACGTGCGCAGCGTGTTGCCGGACACCTCGCTGCAGGGGGTGCGCATCTATGAGTTCGACGATCGTGCCGCGCTGGTGTCGATCAGCGAATCGCCCACCGGGGTTCATAAAGGTGCGGCCGAGGGATGGCGCCTGCCCAATGTGCAGCAGACGGTTTTTCTGGGCAACCGCACGGAGACCCGGGTGCTGCCCGAGCTGATCTGGAAGTCCGAGCTGACCCCCGAGGTGTTGTCGGTGCTGATGGTGGTCCCCGAGCGCATGTCGGTGACGACGCTGTACTCCTACATCCGCCACCTGGAAGAAAACAACCAGCGCACCACCCGCTATGAGATCGCGCTCTGGAAGAAGATCGCCTATCCCTTTGCGGCGCTGGTGATGATGGGGCTGGCGTTGCCTTTCGGCTACATGCAGACGCGCATGGGCGGGGTGAGCCTGAAGGTGTTCTCCGGGATCATGATCGGGGTGGGCTTTCACCTCCTCAACGGCCTGTTCTCCAACCTCGGGGTGATCAACGGCTGGACTCCCGCCGTCGCCGCGCTCACGCCGAGCATCGCCTTCCTGCTGGCGGCGATGGGGATGATGTGGTGGGTCGAGCGCCGCTGAGGGACGCTTGAAGGTATTTAGTTTTTGGGCGAGGGCGGCAGCAGGATGATCCGCGTGCCGGCCAGACGATCGTGCAGGAACTGCCGATCCGGGTCGAGCAAGGCCCACCACAGGCCGATCCCGGCCAGCCATACCGACGGCCAGGCCAGGGCATAACGCAGCCAGGCCTGTTTCACCGAGACCACCCCGCCGGTCGAGGTCACGATCCGCAGTTTCCAGGTCTGCATCGCCAGAGTCTGGCCGCCACGGCGCCAGTACCACACGAAATACCCCCCCAGCACCAGAAACACATACCCCCACAGCACTCCGCCCGGTGGCGTGTAGTTCATGCCGACGCCCAGGATCAGCAGCGGGACCATGAAGGTGAGGGCCAGCACCCCCAGCAGGAGCAGGGTTTCATAAAGCATGCTGGCGAGGCGGCGCCGCAGACCGGCGAGTTCGACGGCGGGCCGCCCGAGGCCTTCGGGCCCGGGGCGGGTGGATTGTTTGGGCATGTGTCAGGGTCTGGCGGGAGGGGCGGAGGCCGGGCCGGGTTCGGCAGGCGCCGGGCCCGCGGGGGCTGGGGAGGGTGTCGGTACAACGGGGGCGGGCGCCGCACCGCCGGAATTGGCCTGCGGCGCCGCCGGGCCGGCCGTGACGGGGGCCGTCGGCGAGGCCGGCGGAGGCATGGTTTCTGCCGGCGCTGCGGGGGGCTGCGGCTTGCGCACGACGACGCGCGGCACCGCCGGGCGCGGGGCCGTCAGCGGCTTGAGGGGCTTGGCGCCGACGGCGGGGGGGGCGGGCTTGACCGGCGTCGCCTTGCGGGCGGCCTCGGTGAAGCGCTCCTTCTCCTCAAGGGGGAGTTCCTTGTAGGCGTTCCACTTCTGCCGCAGGGCTTCCCGCTGCTCGGGCGGAATGCGCTGCAGGTTGCGGTATTGCTCACGGGCGCGGCTGCGTTCTTCCGGGGTCAGGCTCATCCACGTCTGCATGCGCCCGCGCAGGCGGTCCTGCTCTTCGGGCGTGTAGGCAGGGAAGCGGTCGGCGATGCCGGCCCACTTGCGCTTGCGCTCGTCGGGAAGATCCTGCCACTCCTGGGCGAGCGGCGCGAGGCTGCGTTGCTGGGCCGGCGTGAGATCCCGCCACGCGGGGGCGGTGATCGGCGGTGTGGCCAGTACTGCGGTCGAGCAGGCGAGGGCGACCCCCCCGATCATTCGGGCAAGTCGTTTTGAACCCATGCGTCGAAGCCCTGGTCGAGATAAGCGTCAATCGGGAGGTCATCGGAGAGCAGCGCGCTGTCGACTTCCTCGAGTTCGGCCATGCGCTGCATCTCGCCCAGCAGGCCGCTGCCCACTGCAACCAGCAGGATCAGCAGCATTGCGATGGCGGTCCGCCCCCGGGGGAGCGCCCTCTCGGTGAAGGCCTGGCCGACCCCCGCGAGGCTGAAGCCGCGGACGGTGACCTTCTGGCGGGCGAGGGCCTTCTGGCGGGCTTCGTGGAGCCGGTTCGCCACCGAAGGGGAAACCTGGCGCGCGGAGGTGTTCAAGTGCTGCCGCACGCGAAATTGAAACTCGTGCTCATTCATAGCGTTATGCCCTTTGCTGCAAGTGCGGCGGCAAGCGTATGCGTGGCCCGGGAGCAGTGCGTCTTCACGCTGCCCTCCGAGCACCCCATGGCCGCAGCCGTTTCGGCGATATCCATTTCTTCCCAGTAACGCATGAGGAAGGCTTCGCGTTGACGGGGAGGCAGTTTTTCGATTTCGGTCTCGATGGCGTTCAGGGTCTGCTGCTGTTCGAGCTGGGCGTGGGGGGATTCGCTCTTGTGGTCGCTGTCCGCGGATTCGATGACTTCCAGCGGGTCGTGTTCCTCTTCTTCGGGGCCGGAGAAGGCCGACAGCAGGGTGGTCCACATGCTGCGCACCTTCTGGCGGCGGTAGAAGTCGCGGATGACGTTCTGGAGGATGCGCTGGAACAGCATCGGCAGCTCCTCGAGCGGCTTGTCGCCGTACTTTTCGGCGAGCTTCATCATCGCGTCCTGCACGATGTCCAGGGCCGATTCTTCGTTGCGGACCGCGAACAAGGCCTGTTTGAAGGCTCGTTTTTCGACGCTGGCGAGGAAATCCGATAGTTCGAGGCGGGAAGGCAGGGGAGAGTCCTCAGGTATCTGGCGCACGCCGGTGCGCTAAATCTGGATTTTAAATCAACGCGGCGCGCTTGCTCGCGCAGGGTGTCCGCGCGACCGCCCCATGCAAGGCGCCTTGACCAATCGCCGGCTCGGCGGTAAGGTTCCGCGTTTTACATAGCCGAGACAGCTTCGGGTGCAGCGATGGTATTGACCGGTGCGGAAATTGTAATCAGGTGTCTTCAGGAAGAAAAGGTTGATTATCTTTTCGGCTATCCCGGTGGCTCAGTCCTGTACATCTACGACGAGCTGTTCAAGCAGGACAAGGTCCGGCACGTCCTGGTGCGCCATGAGCAGGCCGCCGTGCACGCCGCCGACGGCTATGCCCGGTCCACCGACAAGGTCGGCGTGGCGCTCGTCACCTCGGGCCCCGGCGCGACCAACGCCGTGACCGGCATCGCCACCGCCTACTGCGACTCGATCCCGATGGTGGTGATCTCCGGCCAGGTGCCGTCCGGCGTCATCGGCCAGGATGCCTTCCAGGAAGTCGACACCGTGGGCATCACCCGCCCCTGCGTGAAGCACAACTTCCTGGTGCGCGACGTCCGCGACATCGCCTCCACCATGAAGAAGGCGTTCTACATCGCCCGAACCGGCCGTCCGGGCCCGGTGCTGGTGGACATCCCCAAGGACATCACCGCCCAGAAGTGCGAATTCGAATACCCGCAGACGGTGTCGATGCGCTCCTACAACCCGGTGGTCAAGGGCCACCACGGCCAGATCAAGAAGGCCGTGCAGCTCCTCCTCGAGGCCCGGCGCCCGATGGTGTATATCGGCGGCGGCGTGGTGCTCGGCGATGCGGCCGACAAGCTCACCGCGCTGGTGCGCAAGCTGGGCTTCCCGTGCACCAACACCCTGATGGGCCTCGGCGGCTTCCCCGGCACCGATCGCCAGAACGTGGGCATGCTCGGCATGCACGGCACCTACGAAGCCAACATGGCGATGCACTACTGCGACGTGCTGCTCGCGGTCGGCGCCCGCTTCGACGACCGCGTGATCGGCAGCCCGGCGCACTTCGCCTCGGAACCCCGCAAGATCATCCACGTGGACATCGACCCGTCGTCGATCTCCAAGCGCGTCAAGGTGGACGTGCCCATCGTCGGCGCTGTTGACGAAGTCCTCGGCGAGCTGCTGGCGCTCCTCGAGAGCACCTCCGAGCGCCCCGACGAAGCCTCGCTGGCCACCTGGTGGAAGCAGATCGAGGAGTGGCGTAGCCGGGATTGCCTCAAGTTCAACCAGGGCGAAGAACTCATCAAGCCCCAGTTCGTCATCCAGAAACTGTGGGAAGTCACCGGCGGCGACGCCTTCGTGACCTCCGACGTGGGGCAGCACCAGATGTGGGCGGCCCAGTACTACAAGTTCGACAAGCCGCGCCGCTGGGTCAATTCCGGCGGCCTCGGCACCATGGGCTTCGGCCTGCCTTCGGCAATGGGCGTCCAGCTTGCCCATCCGGGATCAAAGGTGGCCTGCGTGACCGGCGAGGCGTCGATCCAGATGAACATCCAGGAGCTCGCCACCTGCCGCCAGTTCCGTCTGCCGATCAAGGTGGTGATGCTCAATAACCGCTATCTGGGCATGGTGCGTCAGTGGCAGGAGATCTTCCACGGCAATCGCTACTCCGAGTCCTACATGGATTCGCTGCCCGACTTCTGCCGCCTGGCCGAGGCCTATGGCCACGTGGGCATCCGCGTGGACAAGCCGGGGGACGTGGAAGGTGCGCTGCGCGAAGCCTTCAACCGCAAGAACGACCTCGTCTTCCTCGACTTCCAGGTGGATCAGACCGAGAACGTCTATCCGATGGTTCAGGGTGGCAAGGGGCTGACCGACATGATCCTGTCGGCCGAAGATCTTTGACCGGCCGGAGGGTGCCTTGCGGCGGCCCTCCGATCCACCGGCCGGGCCGGGTGCCCGCAGGGCAAGTCGCCCGCCGGTTTTGCAGAACAGAACGAACATGAGACACGTCATCTCCCTTGTCATCGAAAATGAATCCGGCGCGCTGTCGCGCGTGTCCGGTCTGTTTTCCGCGCGGGGCTACAATATCGAGAGCCTGACCGTGGCGCCCACCGAGGACGCTTCCCTGTCGCGCATGACCATCGTCACCTCCGGCTCCGACGACATCGTCGAACAGATCACCAAGCAGCTCAACAAGCTGGTGGAAGTGATCAAGGTGGTGGATCTGTCCGAATCCGCCCACATCGAGCGCGAGCTGATGCTCATCAAGGTCCGTGCCGCCGGCAAGGACCGCGAGGAGATCAAGCGCATGGCGGACATCTTCCGCGGCCGCATCATCGACGTGACCGAAACAACCTACGTGATCGAGCTCACCGGCACCCAGGCCAAGCTCGATTCCTTCGTCGGCGCCCTCGACGCCGGCCTGATTCTCGAAACCGTGCGTTCGGGTATCTGCGGCGTCGCCCGCGGCGACCGCGTACTGAAGGTTTGATGTGGGAGTGGCGTGGGCTGTCCCTGCCTGCGTGCTCCCGTGATTTGCTCCTCTTGTGTCAGAAAGGCATGAAATGAAGGTTTTTTACGATAAGGATGCAGACCTCTCCCTGATCAAGGGCAAGCAGGTCACCATTGTTGGCTACGGCTCCCAGGGCCACGCCCACGCCCAGAACCTCAAGGAGTCCGGCGTCAACGTGACCGTCGGTCTGCGCAAGGATGGCGCCTCCTGGAACAAGGCTGTCGCTGCCGGCCACAACGTCCAGGAAGTCGCCGACGCCGTCAAGGCCGCCGACCTGGTCATGATCCTGCTGCCGGACGAGTCCCAGCCGGACGTCTACAAGAACGACATCGCCCCGAACATCAAGCAGGGCGCCACCCTGGCCTTCGCCCACGGCTTCAACGTGCACTACAACCAGATCGTCCCGCGTGCCGACCTGGACGTGATCATGGTTGCCCCGAAGGGCCCCGGCCACACGGTGCGCTCCGAGTACCTGAAGGGTGGCGGCGTGCCGACCCTGATCGCCGTGTACCAGGACAAGTCCGGCAAGGCCCGCGACATCGCGCTGTCCTACGCTGCGGCAAACGGCGGCACCAAGGGTGGCGTGATCGAGACCAACTTCCGTGAAGAGACCGAGACCGACCTCTTCGGCGAGCAGGCCGTGCTGTGCGGCGGCGCCGTCGAGCTGGTCAAGATGGGCTTCGAGACCCTGACCGAAGCGGGCTACGCTCCGGAAATGGCCTACTTCGAGTGCCTGCACGAGCTCAAGCTGATCGTCGACCTGATGTACGAAGGCGGCATCGCCAACATGAACTACTCCATCTCCAACAACGCGGAGTATGGCGAGTACGTGACCGGCACCGAAGTCATCAACGAGCAGTCCCGTGTCGCCATGCGCAACGCCCTGAAGCGCATCCAGACCGGCGAATACGCCAAGATGTTCATCCAGGAAGGCAAGACCAACTACCCGTCCATGACCGCCCGTCGTCGCCTGAACGCTGCGCACCCGATCGAAGTGGTCGGCGCCCAGCTCCGCGACATGATGCCGTGGATCAAGGCCAATAAGCTGGTCGACCAGTCCAAGAACTGATCGAGCCTGGCTTGATGTAGCGCGCGGGGGACGAAAGTCCCCCGTGTCGTTTTCAGGCGCCGTAATCATCACTGCGTTACAATCCGGTTCGACTTCACCCATCGTCCCCTTCATGGCCGATCTGCAATCCCGCACCCCCTTGTTGAGCCCGGAACGTCGGCGCAAGGGCATCTACATCCTCCCCAACCTGTTCACCACGGCCGCCCTGTTCGCCGGCTTCTATGCCATCGTGCAGGCCATGAACGGCCTCTTCGAGCAGGCGGCGGTGGCGATCTTCATCGCGATGGTGCTCGACGGGCTCGACGGCCGCGTCGCGCGCCTCACCCGCACCCAGAGCGCCTTCGGAGCCGAATACGACTCCCTCTCCGACATGGTGTCGTTCGGCGTGGCGCCGGCGCTCATCGTGTACGAGTGGGCGCTGAAGGGCATGGGCAAGCTCGGCTGGATGGCCGCCTTCATCTATTGCGCGGGCGCCGCGCTGCGCCTGGCCCGCTTCAACACCAACATCGACGTGGTGGACAAGCGCTACTTCCAGGGCCTGCCCAGCCCCGCCGCCGCGTCGCTGGTCGCCGGCCTGGTGTGGGTCATGATCGACAACGGCATCGCCGGGCCCGACGTGCGCTGGTACGCCTGCGCCCTGACCATCTTCGCCGGCGTCACGATGGTCAGCAACGTGCTGTTCTACAGCGGCAAGGAGATCAACCTGCGCCGCAGCGTCCCCTTCATCGTCATCATCGCCATCGTGCTCGGTTTCCTGCTGGTGTCCAGTTATCCGCAGGGCGTGCTGTTCGGCGTATTCCTGTGTTATGCGGCCTCCGGCTACGTGCTGGGCGTGGGCCGGTGGCTCCGGCGGCGCAGGCACCCTTCGGGGGGCGACGCCTGATCCTTGCCTGGCGTACGTCCGCCTCGATGCCCACCGGACGATGCCCACATTCCGCCCCGGCCCATTGAACGTCCGGGGCGTCGCCTCATCCAATAATCAGATTCCTCCAGGAGCTCATCATGAACGACCAGTTGATCATCTTCGACACCACCTTGCGCGACGGCGAGCAGAGCCCCGGCGCCTCGATGACCCGTGATGAGAAGCTGCGTATCGCCCGTCAACTGGAGCGGATGCGGGTCAATGTGATCGAGGCCGGTTTTGCCGCCGCGTCCAACGGCGACTTCGAGGCCGTCAAGGCCGTCGCCGAGGCGATCAAGGATTCCACCGTCTGCTCGCTGGCCCGCGCCAACGAGGCCGACATCCGCCGCGCCGGCGAGGCGGTGCGCCCGGCGGCCTCCAGCCGCATCCACACCTTCATCGCGACCAGCCCGATCCACATGGAGAAGAAGCTGCGCATGAGCCCGGACGAGGTCGTCGAGCAGGCTGTCCGCGCCATCGGCTGGGCCCGCCAATACACCGATGACGTGGAGTTCTCGGCCGAGGACGCCGGCCGTTCCGAGATCGACTTCCTGTGCCGGATCTTTGAAGAGGTGATCAAGGCCGGCGCGACCACCATCAACGTCCCCGACACCGTCGGCTACAACGTGCCCGAGCAGTTCGCGGCTACCATCCGCACCCTGATCGAGCGCGTGCCCAATTCCGACAAGGTGGTGTGGTCGGTGCATTGCCACAACGACCTCGGCCTGGCCGTGGCCAATTCGCTGGCGGCGGTGCGCGCCGGCGCCCGCCAGGTGGAGTGCACGATCAACGGCCTCGGCGAGCGGGCCGGCAACGCCTCCCTCGAGGAGATCGTGATGGCCGTGCGCACGCGTCGCGATGTCTATCAGTGCGACACCCGCATCGACACCACCCACATCGTGCCGGCCTCCAAGCTGGTGTCGAGCATCACCGGCTTCGCCGTGCAGCCCAACAAGGCCATCGTTGGCGCCAACGCCTTCGCCCACGAGTCGGGCATCCACCAGGACGGCGTGCTGAAGCACCGCGAAACCTACGAGATCATGCGCGCCGAGGACGTGGGCTGGACCGCCAACAAGCTGGTGATGGGCAAGCACTCGGGCCGCAACGCGTTCCGGTCGCGCCTGCTCGAGCTCGGCGTGGTCATCGAATCCGAGGAGCAGCTCAACAGCGCCTTTGCCCGCTTCAAGGCCCTCGCCGACAAGAAGCACGAGATCTTCGACGAGGATCTGCAGGCCCTGATGAACGACGACAGCACCGAGCCGAAGGAGCATTACCGCCTCGTGTCGTCGTCCTTCCACTCCGAAACCGGCGAGCAGCCCTGCGCGCGGGTCACGCTGGCGGTGGACGGCCGCGAGCGGCAGGTCGAGTCGTCCGGCTCCGGCCCGGTGGATGCGGCCTTCAAGGCCATCGAGAGTATCGCCGACAGCCGCTCCGAGCTGCTGCTGTACTCGGTGAATGCGATCACCACCGGCACCGACGCCCAGGGTGAGGTCACGGTGCGTCTGGCGCGGGATGGCAAGGTCGTCAATGGCCAGGGGGCGGACACCGACATCATCGTCGCTTCGGCCAAGGCTTACCTCAACGCCCTCAACAAGCTCGAGGCGGGTACCGAGAAGCTCAACCCGCAGGTCTGACCCGGCGTGGCCCCCGGCGGTGCCGGGGGCGCTTGTTCAGGCTTCGTCCCGCGAAGCCTGGGCCAGCCGCGAGGGCGCGGTGTTGCGGGCGTAGAGCACCGTCGCCACGAAGAAGATCACGCTCAGGATGGCCTCCGCCAGCGCCAGCGCGTTGCCGGGGGCCGCGTCGTTGGTGCGGATCACGCCTTCGGTCAGGTAGAGCAGGATCATCATGCAGCTCCACTGGTAGGTGTAGCGCGTGCCGCGCAGGATGCCGAAGAGGGCGAACATCAGCGGAATGACCTTGAGGGTCATCCACGAGCCGCCCGGTCGCAGCGGGGCAATGACGGCCTCCCAGGCGAGGCAGAGGGCGATCAGGGCCAGCAGGCTGGCGCTGGCAATCAGGGACAATGTCTTGGGTTTCATCGGGCGGCGAGCTTGAGGGCGGTTTCGGCGAGGCGTTTGCCGAGGGCGATGGCGAGGCGTTTTTCCTCGTCGGTGATCCGGGTGTTGTCGTCGTTGCCGGCCACGTGGGTCGCGCCGTAGGGCGAGCCGCCGCTTTGGGTGCGGGTCAGGTCCGGTTCGGAAAACGGCAGGCCGACGATGAGCATGCCGTGGTGGAGCAGGGGCGTCATCATCGACAGCAGCGTGCTCTCCTGACCGCCGTGCTGGCTGGCCGACGAGGTGAACACGCAGGCGGGCTTGCCGGCGAGCGCGCCGGAGAGCCAGGGGCCGGCGGTGCCGTCGAGAAAATACTTCATCGGCGCCGCCATGTTGCCGAAACGGGTCGGGCTGCCCAGGGCGAGCCCGATGCATTCTTCCAGATCGCGCGTCTCGGCGTAGGGGGCGCCCTGGTCCGGAATGTCCGGCTCGGTGCTTTCGCAGACGGTGGATACCCGCGGTACGGTGCGCAGCCGGGCGGAGACCCCCGGAACGGCGTCGATGCCGCGGGCGATGAGTTCGGCCAGGGCACGCACGGAGCCGCGGTGGCTGTAGTAGAGAACGAGAACTTCCTGCATGGTGGAGCCCGTGAAACGGAAAGGCATTATACGTAAATGAGGTCGCGGCTCACCTTCCTGAATCCCGGGGCGCTGTTTCCGGAGGCGGCCCGGCATTTGCTGCACGCGGTGGGGCGCCGCTTTCGCGACGGGCGCTGCGCCCAGGTGGCGGCGAGCCTCGCATTCACGACCCTGCTGTCGCTGGTGCCCTTCGTGACGCTGGTGGCGGTGGTGTTCAGCCGTCTGCCCCAGTCGCAGCGCCTCGACGCGGCGCTGCGGGGCTTCCTGCTCGACAACCTGCTGCCCGAAAAGGCGGGCAAGGTGATCGCCACGTACGCGGTGCAGTTCAGCCAGAAGGCGACCAACCTGACGATTGCCGGGGCGCTGGCCTTGATCCTCACGACCGTGCTGCTGATGCGGACCATCGACCAGGTGATCAACGAGATCTGGATGATACGAAGCCGGCGCCCGTGGGCGACGCGGCTGGCGGCCTACTGGGTGGCCCTGTCGTTCGGCCCGCTGCTTCTGGCGGGCGGTGTGGTGCTGGCGAGCGCGATGTTGAGCATCTCGCTGAGCGTGGTCAACGAGCCCGTATGGCTGCAGGCGGTGGGCCTCAAGCTGATCTCGACGGCCTTCATGACGGGCCTCTTCGGCCTGCTGTATTACGCGGTGCCCCACTGCCGCGTGAATGTGGGGCATGCGCTGCTGGCGGGGTTTCTGACGGCGGTGGGGCTGATGCTGATGCAGCGCCTGCTCGGGCTGTATCTGGTGCATTTTCCGAGCTACACGCTGGTCTATGGGGCCTTTGCCGCGGTGCCCATCCTGCTGGTGTGGCTCTACCTGTCGTGGATCGTGGTGCTGCTCGGCGCGGTGGTGGCGGCGGTGCTGCCTGAGCGGGGCTTCCTGCGGGGGCGTCTGCCCGACTTTCCGGGGCGGCGCCTGTATGCGGCGTTGCTCATGCTCGCGGAGCTGGTCGAGGCGCAGCGGCACGGCCGCGGATGCGACTTCGGGGTGCTTGCGCGGGCGTCCCGGGCGGGGCATCAAGAGGCGGGAGAAGTGCTGGCGCGGCTGGCCGCGGCCCGCTTCGTGGCCTGCAGCGAGAGTGGCGCCTGGCTGCTGGCGCGCTCGGCCGACAGCGTCAGGCTGGCGGAGGTGGTGCGCCTGTTCGGCCTGGCGCTGCCCCCGACCATCGAGGATTCATCCGATGAGGACGGGGGCGAGGTGCATCGGTGCTACCGGATGCTGCTCGCCGGGCTGGAGCGGACGGCGGATCTTCCCCTGGCGTCGTTGAAGCGTGCTGGCGATCAAAGGGGGTAGGGGTCGATTTCGTACTGGAAGAGTTCCACGGCCGGGGTCTGCATGTCCAGGCTCAGCAGCCGCCCCTGGGCGATGTATAGCCGATGGATGTCGGACACCAGCATGAAGCGTCGGGCCGAGTAGGTGCCCGCGGGGGCCAGGATGGCCTGCTGGCGGCCCAGGGCGGCGATGGGGGGGATCACCAGCGCCGGGCGCATCGGGCGGGGTTTGTCGCCGCCACGGAAGCCCACGGTGACCGGCTTGGCGGTGTTGGCGATGACCTGCAGACCGAGCTCGATCTGCTCGGGTGTTTCGCTGCGGATCCAGCGCACCACGCAGAGCGTCCAGGGCTCGTCCTTGCTGCGCCGGAGGGCGATGGCGATGCCTGGGGTGAGGGCGCTGGCGGTGCCGGTGACCTGCATGATGGCGTAGCCGGTGGGGCTCTCATTCACCACCATCCACTCGCTCGCGTAGCGGCTCTGGGTGATCGAGGCCGGTTCGCGCAGCATCCGCCAGATCTGTTCGAGGCCACAGCAGACGCTCACGGCATACTGGTTGCGTCGCCGTGGGTGTTCGCGGTGGGGCGGAGACGTCCAGTATTCGCGCACGCGGCGCAGCAGGGTCGCCGTCTCGGCGCGGCCCAGGCTGTCGGGCAGGCCAGCCGGCGCTTCGCCTTCGCCCTCGAGCTGCTCGATGAGGGCAGTGGTGCGCCGCGCGAGCTCTTCGGCGGTGAAATAAACCAGGCCGTCGACGCCGGGCGGGTCGCGGCGGCTGATGGCCACCGGCGGCGCATCCTGGTCGGGGTCGATCCACAGCCAGCCAAAGTTTTCGTCGCCCGGCGGGGCGGAGCGGATGATGATGCTCTTCGCGTTGCTGGCGAGGTATTCGGAGAGCCAGTTGATTTCCGCGCCGGTCAGGCCTTCGGGCTGGGCGGCAGCGAAGGCGAGGATGTATTTGTAGGCGCGGATGGCGCCTTCGGCGGCCTGCCCCGCAGCCGGGTCGGCCGAGCCGTCCAGCCGGCTGGCGCGGAAGAACGAGTGGGCGCGCAGCCAGAACTCGAATGGCGCGCTGTTGCCCGCCAGGTGGGCGATGGTGAGCTGCTCGCCGAGTATCTCGAGGGCCTTGGCGCCGATGGCCTCGGGGTTGCGCCGGACGGTGCGGGCCAGTCGGTGCCGGACTTCGGCGAGGACCTCCTCGTAACCTGCGGCGATCTTGCCGAGGGCCGATACCAGCCGGCTTGCGGCGCGGTGCAGATTGACGGTGAGGGGGAGGGTGGCGGAGGCAAAACGGTCGCGGAACAGCGCACTGATCGCCAGGGAGCGGACATGCAGCAGATCGAGGCAGCGGTGGAACTGGTTGCGGCTGATCTCGGGGCGCCCGAGCTCCTCGAGGTGACGGACGAGCGCGGCGAGCTCGAGGTCTGCGTCGGCAGACAGTTCGGTGGCCAGCCAGTCGAGGACTGGGGCTGTGCGGTCGGATTGTGAGGTGTCGGCGGCGCTCATTGCCTACGGGGTCTCCTGGCGGGTCGCCCATTGTAATTAAGTTCCCCGCAAACAGGTGTGCGAAATGGGTATGGCATGAAATGCGACCGACGGTTGTGGCTGCAGCATCCGGGATGCGCAGGATTTCTTGCTGTTTTCCGCATACTAATTTAAGATCACGCGTTTTTCCAATTCCATCGGATCAGGAACAGTCATGGTTGTTATTCGTCTCGCCCGCAGCGGCTCCAAGAAGCGCCCGTTCTACAACATCGTTGCTGCCGATTCCCGCAATCGTCGCGACGGCCGTTTCATCGAGCGCGTTGGTTACTACAACCCGGTTGCCTCCGGTAACGAAAAGGGCCTCGTGATCAACGTCGAGCGCCTGGCCTACTGGCAGGGCACCGGCGCCCAGCTGTCCGACACCGTGGCCCGTCTGGCCAAGCAGGCTGCCAAGGCCGTTGCCTGAGTCGTCTGAGCGCCCCGAGCGCGCTGTCCCGCCGGGCAATCCGCCGATGATCGTCCTTGGGCGCATCGTTGCACCCTTTGGCGTGCAGGGTTGGCTCAGGGTTCATCCCTTCGGGGACGACCCCTTGTCGTGGAAGAAGATGCGACAGTGGTGGCTGGGCACCGATCCGGACGGCGACGTCTGGGTGCCCTACACGCTCACGGGGTGCAAGGAGCATGGCAAGGGCGGCGTGATCGCTTCCTTTGCCGAGGTTCCCGACAGAAACGGCGCCGAGGCGGTCGATGGTTACTACATCGCCGCGCCGCGTGACGCGCTGCCGAAGCCCGATGCGGACGAATATTACTGGGCCGACCTGGTTGGCCTCGAGGTTCGTAACGCCAGCGGGCTGGTGCTCGGCAAGGTCACCGGCCTGATGTCCACCGGTGCCCACGACGTGCTGCAGGTTCAGGAAGGTGAGGTGGAACGCCTCATTCCCTTCGTCGCCGCCTACGTGACCGCCGTCGACATCGAGGCTGGCACCATTCGCGTCGAATGGGAAGCCGACTGGTGAGTGTCCCGGAAGGTCGCAAGGCCTACGATGTCGTCACCCTGTTTCCCGAGATGTTCGCCTCCCTTACGGGCTTCGGCATCACGGGCAGGGCGCTGGAGCGTGGTCTCTACGAGCTGAATTGCTGGAACCCGCGGGATTTCACCGAAGATCGGCATCGCACCGTCGATGACCGGCCCTATGGCGGTGGCCCCGGGATGGTCATGTTGCCCGGCCCGCTGGAGAAATCCATCGTGGCGGCAAAGGCCCGGCAAGCCGCTTCCGTGGGGTCCGCCGGTCGTGTGATCTACCTGTCTCCGCAGGGGCGTCCGCTGGATCACGAGCGGGTGCTGGCCCTTGTCGCCGAGCCCGCGCTGGTGTTTTTGTGCGGGCGTTATGAAGGTGTCGATCAGCGCCTGATCGAGCGTTGTGTCGACGAGGAGGTTTCGCTGGGTGATTTCGTGCTCTCCGGAGGCGAGTTGCCGGCGATGGTTCTGCTCGACGCGATGATCCGGCAGCTGCCGGGCGCGTTGAACGACGGGGATTCCGCAATCGAGGATTCCTTCGTCGATGGTTTGCTGGATTGCCCCCACTACACCCGGCCCGTGGTGTACGAGGAGATGGCGGTGCCCGATGTCCTGCTGTCGGGCAACCACGCCGAAATCCGGCGCTGGCGTTTGCAGCAGTCCCTGGGGCGTACCGAGTTGCGCCGCCCCGACCTGCTCGCCGGGCGAAAGTTGAGCAAGGAAGAGTTACGCCTGCTGGAGGCTTTCCGGCAGGCAGACACGAAGCCGGTGCCCTAGTGGCGGTTTTACCGGTTTCATAATAATGGCGTGCATCAGGTGGCGACCTGCTCTGCACGAACGGCCCAAGGCCATATTCTTATCAGGAGCTACGCATGAACCTCATTCAGCAGCTGGAACAAGAAGAGATCGCCCGCCTGACCCAGGGCAAGACCATTCCCGAGTTCGCCCCCGGCGACACCGTGGTTGTTCAGGTGAAGGTCAAGGAAGGCAACCGTGAGCGTCTGCAGGCCTACGAGGGCGTCGTGATTGCCAAGCGCAACCGCGGCCTGAACTCCGGCTTCATCGTTCGCAAGATCTCTTCCGGTGAAGGTGTGGAGCGTACTTTCCAGACCTACTCCCCGCTGGTCGCCAGCATCGAAGTGAAGCGTCGCGGTGACGTTCGTCGCGCCAAGCTCTACTACCTGCGCAGCCGCTCCGGCAAGTCCGCGCGGATCAAGGAAAAGCTGGATTACAAGTCCTTCGCTGCGAAGGCTGCCGCTGCCAAGGCCCAATAAGCCTGTCTGCTCCGGCACAAAAAACGGAACCCCTCGGGGTTCCGTTTTTTTTCGCCTTGCCGCTGCGCCAGCCCGGGGCTGGCGGGTGTGTGCGGCGTGGCTTAATGGGCACGCTTGTCGTGCTCGATCAGCGCGTAGGCGGAGTGGTTGTGGATGGACTCGAAGTTTTCGGACTCGACCACATAGGCGTCGACGCGCGGTTCGCGGTTCATGACGCCGGCCACGTCGCGGACCATGTCTTCGACGAACTTGGGGTTGTCGTAGGCGCGCTCGGTGACGTACTTCTCGTCGGGGCGCTTGAGCAGCCCGTAGAGCTCGCAGGAGGCCTGCTGCTCGACCATCTGGACGAGCTCCTCGATCCACAGGTGGCTGTTGGTGACGGTGGTGACGGTGACGTGGGAACGCTGGTTGTGGGCGCCGTAGTCCGAGATCTTCTTGGAGCAGGGGCACAGGCTGGTGACCGGCACGACCACCTTCATGGTGAACTCGTACTTGCCGCCGGCACTGATCGTGCCGATGAAGGTGACTTCGTAGTCGAGCAGGCTCTGGACGCCGGAGACCGGCGCGGTCTTGTTGATGAAGTAGGGGAAGGTCATCTCGATGTGGCCGGTCTCGGCCTCGAGTTTCCTGACCATCTCGCGCAGCATCGGCTCGAAGGACTCGACGGAGATCTCGCGGTTATGGCTGTTGAGAATCTCGACGAAGCGCGACATGTGGGTGCCCTTGAAGTTGTGGGGCAGCCCGACATACATGTTGAACAGCGCGATGGTGTGCTGCACGCCTTCCTGTTTGTCCTGGACCTTGACCGGATGGCGGATGGACTTGATGCCGACCTTGTTGATGGCGATCTGGCGGGAGTCCTCGGAATTCTGGACGTCCGGAATGGCGGTGGTGGCGGTGCAGGTGGTCATGGGTGTTCTCAAATGGGCTTGTTGGGCAACGGGAATCGGGGTCTCACGCCCCTTGTTATTTAAATCGTATCATTCCCGACAAAAGTGCTCAACTATTTACCTGATAGGCTCGCTTAATTTTGTCTAGGACAGAGGCGGCATCCAGGCCTGACTCCACGAGCAGCTGGGCCTGGTCGCCATGATCGACGAAGCGATCGGGGAGGCCGAGCTGAAGAACACGGACCCGGCTGCCGGCTTCATTGAGCACGCGGGCCACCTCGGAACCGCCGCCGCCGATGGTGGCGTTTTCTTCGAGGGTGACCAGCAGCTCGTGTTCGGCGGCAAGCCGGAGGATGAGGTCGCGGTCGATCGGCTTGACGAAGCGCATGTTGGCCACCGTCGCGTCGAGCTGCTCGCCGACCTGCAGCGCGGTGCCGAGCATGCTGCCGAAGGAGAGCAGGGCGCAGCCCTTGCCGGCGCGGCGGATTTCACCCTTGCCGATCGGTAGCTCGGTCATCACGCGCCCGGGCTGGATGCCGAGGCCGCCGCCACGCGGATAGCGGACGGCGGTGGGCCCGTTGTGGCGATAGGCGGTGTACAGCATCTGCCGGCATTCGTCCTCGTCGGCGGGGCAGAGGATCGTGAGGTTGGGAATGCAGGCCAGGAAGGACAGGTCGAAGGCGCCGTGGTGGGTGGCACCGTCGGCGCCGACCAGGCCGGCCCGGTCGATGGCCATCATCACCGGCAGGTTCTGCAGCGCGATGTCGTGGATCAGCTGGTCGTAGGCGCGCTGCAGGAAGGTCGAGTAGATCGCCACCACGGGCTTCAGGCCCTCGCAGGCGAGGCCCGCGGCGAAGGTGAGGGCGTGCTGTTCGGCGATCCCCACGTCGTAGTAGCGGTCGGGGTGTTCCTGGGCGAAGCGGACCATGCCGGAGCCTTCGCGCATGGCCGGGGTGATCGCCACCAGGCGTTTGTCGAGGGCAGCCATTTCGCACAGCCAGTCGCCGAAGACCTGGGTGTAGGTGAGCTTGCCGCCGCCCTTGGCGTCCTTGCCCGGGGCGATGCCGGCAGCGTGGTCGAACTTGGAGACGCCGTGGTAGAGGATCGGGTCGGCTTCGGCGAGCTTGTAGCCCTGGCCCTTGCGGGTGATCACGTGCAGGAACTGGGGGCCCTTGAGGGTGCGCAGGTTCTGCAGGGTGGGGATCAGGGACTGGAGGTCGTGGCCGTCGATGGGGCCGATGTAGTTGAAGCCGAACTCCTCGAACATCGTGCCGGGCATCACCATGCCCTTGACGTGCTCCTCGGTGCGGCGGGCGAGCTCGATGACCGGCGGCGGCAGGTTCTCGAGGACGCGCTTGCCCATCTGGCGGGCGCCGTTGTAGAGGCGGCTGGAGAGCAGCCGCGAGAGGTGCTTGTTGAGGGCCCCCACCGGCGGCGAGATGGACATCTCGTTGTCGTTGAGGATCACCAGCAGGTTGGTGTCGCGGATGTCGCCGGCGTTGTTGAGGGCCTCGAAGGCCATGCCGGCGGTCATCGCGCCGTCGCCGATCACCGCGATCGCCCGGCGGTCCTCGCCGCGCAGGCGGGCGGCCTCGGCCATGCCCAGGGCGGCGGAGATGGAGGTGGACGAGTGGGCGGTGCCGAAGGTGTCGTAGCTGCTCTCGGAGCGCTTCGGGAAGCCGGAGATGCCGCCGTACTGGCGCAGGCCGGACATCGCCTCGCGGCGGCCGGTGAGCACCTTGTGGGCGTAGGTCTGGTGGCCCACGTCCCAGACGATGCGGTCGTCGGGGGTGTTGAAGACGTAGTGCAGGGCGATCGTGAGTTCGACCGTGCCCAGGTTGGACGAGAGGTGGCCCCCCGTGCGCGAAACGGAATCGATCAGGAAGTCGCGGAGTTCGTCAGCGAGGGCCGGGAGTTCGCTGGGGTCTAGTTTGCGCAGGTCTGCCGGCGAGCCGATGCTTTCCAGCAGGTGGGCGCGGGATCTGGCGGGCTGCTTTGAGAGGGGCATTCCGGTTCCGGGTCGTTATGAATGGGTTGCGTGCCGGGCTGAAGCGGGAACGCTCAGAACTGGCGGCGTACGATGAAGCGCGTGAGCTCTGCCAGGCGTTGCCCCGCATCGCCGAAGGGAGCGAGGCGGTCGAGGGCCTCCTGGCACATTTCTTCGGCCAGCTCGCGGGCGCGGGTGACGCCGAGCAGGCTCACGTAGGTGGGCTTGTCGTTGGCGGCGTCCTTGCCGGCGGTCTTGCCGAGGGTGGCGGTGTCGGCTTCGGTGTCGAGGATGTCGTCGACCACCTGGAAGAGCAGGCCGATGACCTTGCCGACGTGGTCGAGGGAGGCCATCTGCGCGTCCGTCAGGGCTCGGCCGCATTGTACGCCAAGGTTGATGGAGGCCCGGATCAGCGCGCCCGTTTTGTGGATGTGCATGAACTCAAGCTCGGCGAGGCTGAGCTGCTGGCCGACGGCGGCGAGGTCGATGGCCTGGCCGCCGGCCATGCCCCGCGACCCGGTGGCAAGGGCCAGCTGGCGGATCATGGCGACCTGGCGCTCCGGCGCGTCGGCGATGGGCGCCTCGGCCACATGCAGGAAGGCCTGGGTCTGCAGGGCGTCGCCGACCAGCAGGGCGGTGGCTTCGTCGAACTGGACATGCACGGTGGGCTTGCCGCGGCGCAGGACGTCGTCGTCCATGCAGGGCATGTCGTCATGGACCAGGGAGTAGGCGTGGATCATCTCGAGGGCGCAGGAGACGCGGTCGAGGCGCTCGGGGGCGGCGCCGCTCAGCTGGCCGCCGGCATGCACGAGGAGCGGGCGCACCCGCTTGCCGCCGCCCAGCACGGCGTAGCGCATGGCCTCGTGCAGGCGGGTGGGGGCGATGTCGGCCGCGGGCAGGGCCCGGTCGAGGGCGGATTCGGTGCGTTGCTGGATGTCGGCCATCCACTGGCTGAAGGCGGTCATGACTGGGGGGCTTCCGGGGAGGCTTCGGCTTCGAGAACGCGGATGGTCTGCTCGGCCTTGGTGAGCAGGGTCTGGCAGTGGCGCAGCAGGCTGGTGCCGCGCTGGTAGGCGCTGAGGGCTTGGTCCAGGGGCAGCTGGCCGTTTTCCATGTCCTGGACAATGGTTTCCAGCTCGGCGACGGCGGACTCGAAGCTGGTTGATTTGGCGGTGGATGTCTTGACCATGCGAGGCCGCGGCGGGCGTGAGGCAAAGCGTAAAAATAGCCTATCGCCGGGCTTTAGGTCAAACGGCTAATCCTATATAATGCTGCGTTTTACGTTTCGGGCTTTCGCTTTCGACAAGGGGGTTCGGGATGTCTGACATCGCTTCTCAGGCACATCTTTCTCCGGCGGTTTCCCAACTGCCGGTCTCGTGGTATTTCGACGAAAAAATCTTCGAGCTGGAGAAGCGTCTTCTCTTCGATGCCGGGCCCGGCTACGTGGGCCACGAGCTCATGGTGCCGGAAACCAACCAGTTCCGTTCCCTTGAATGGCTGGATCACTCCAGGCTGCTCATCAACCGGGACGATGGTTTTTACCGCATGTCCAACATCTGCCGCCACCGCCAGGCGGTGATGATGCAGGGTGCGGGCGTGGCCGATCGCAACATCGTGTGCCCCGTCCACCGCTGGACCTACAACCCCGACGGCCTGCTGATCGGTGCGCCCCATTTCGCCGACAACCCCTGCCTCAATCTGCAGCGGGAAAAGCTCGAGCGCTGGCAGGGCCTGCTCTTCAAGGGCCCCCGCTCGGCCAATGCCGACCTGGCCGGGATGCAGGTGGCGGGCGAGCTCGACTTCACGGGCTACAAGCTCGACAAGGTCGAGATCCACGAGTGCAATTACAACTGGAAGACCTTCATCGAGGTCTACCTCGAGGACTACCACGTCGAGCCCTTCCATCCGGGCCTGGGCAAGTTCGTCACCTGTGACGACCTCACCTGGCAGTTCGGCGAGTGGTACTCGGTGCAGCGTGTCGGCATCACGTCCCTGCAGAAGCCCGGTTCGGCGGCCTACAAGCGCTGGCACGAGGCGGTGCTCAACTACAATGGCGGCGAGATGCCCAAGCATGGCGCGATCTGGCTGACCTACTTCCCCAACATCATGGTGGAGTGGTACCCCCATGTGCTGGTGGTGAGCACGCTGATTCCGACGGATGTGAACAAGACCACCAATGTCGTCGAGTTCTATTACCCCGAGGAGATCCTGGAGTTCGAGCGGGAATTCGTCGAGGCCGAGCAGGCCGCCTACATGGAGACCGCCATCGAGGACGACGACATCGGCGAGCGCATGGACCGCGGCCGTCTGGCCCTGATGAAGGAAGGGCGCAACGAGGTGGGGCCGTACCAGTCCCCCTACGAGGACGGGATGCAGCATTTTCACGAGTTCTATCGCCGGATCATGGGCCCCCATCTCTGATCGGGTGCATCCATGAAAAAAGGGAGCCACGCAGGCTCCCTTTTTTATTGGCCCGCTTTTGCGGGCCTGCCGGTCAGCGATTGCTTTCGCGGATGATCTTCCACTGGCCGTTTTCGAGCTCGTACTGGAGCGTTTTGTTCATCGCCTCGTTGATGCGCGGGGAGCGGTAACGCTGGACGAAATGGGCTTCGGCAGTGTTCGCGGACAGGTTCCGGACCTCGAGCTTGTCCACTTCCACGGTGATGTTGCCGGGCCGGCTGATGCGCTGCGTGCGCCGCTTGGTCCATTCGGCCAGGCTGCCCTGCTCGGGTTTGAAGCGCGGGGAGTAGAAGTTGAAGTAGCTCTTCACGTCCTTGGCCGCCCAGGCCGCAGCCCAGGCCTTGACGAGGGGCTCGACGGCTGGCGTGGCGGCGGCCGGCGGCGTGCCGGCGGGCTGGCTGGCCAGGGGCATGGGGGCCGACGGCGGCAGCTCGGACGGCTGCGGGCGGCCACGCATCGCGCCCGCGGTGTCGAGGGGCGCCACGAACGGGAGGTCGGTGCTGCACTGCACGGCTTCGTCTTCGGCGGGTTCGCTCAGGCTGGCTTCCTCGGGGCCCTGCTTGGCGACCGGCGCAAGCTGCATGCTGGGCAGGATGCCGTGGGTCTGGGTGAGGACGCGCAGCTCGGCCAGGGTCAGGTCGTAGCGGGCCCGGGCGTTGGCGCGCTTGGCCTCGAAGAGTTCGTTCTCGGTGTTGAGCACGTCGAGCAGGCTGCGCTGGCCGATGTCGAACTGCTGGCGATAGGCGTCGCGGGCCTTTTCGGTGGACAGCTGGTGCTGCTCAAGGTAGGTGAGCTGCTCCTTGAGCTTCTTGACGTCGTTCCAGGCGATGGCCGTCTGCTGGCGGATGTCGCGGCAGGCCTTGTCGCGCAGGTCGGTGGCGTTGTAGAGCTGCTCGTGGCTCTGGCGGATGCGCGCCTCATCGGCGCCGCCCTTGAAGAGGTTCCAGTTGAGCAGCACCTGCGCCGCGCTGGAGTAGGTTTCGCCCGTGACGCCGAGGAGGTTCTTGTCCATCCCGGTGTTGGCGCGGAACTCCACCGTGGGGGCGTAATTGGCGCGCTGCACCTCGACGTTGGCCCGGGAGGCGCGGATGTTGGACACCGCGGCGCGGAAGCCCGGGTTGGTCGTGACGGCCTGGCGCAGCACGTCCTTGTCGGTCGGCAGCTTGTCGGTGAAGCGGGGCGCCGCCTGCAGGGCGTCGAGGGGGGCTTCGCCGACGATGCGCTGGTAACGCTGGCTCACGTCGTGGAGGTTGGAGCTTTCGGTGAGCCAGTTGGACTGGGCGAGGGCGAGGCGGCCGAAGGCCTGTTCGAGGTCAACCCGGCGGCCGACGCCGGCCTTGACCCGGCGTTCGATCTGGTCGACGGTTTCCTTGTGGATGGCCCAGTTTTCCTGGGCCAGATTGGCGAGCTCGCGGTAGCGCAGGACGTCCAGATAGGCGCGGGCGGCTTCGTAGGCGATCTCGTCGGTGGTGCCGAGGAGCTCGAAATAGCGCACGGCGCGGGCATAGCCCAGGCGCTTGATGTCGTTCTGGGTGGCGAAACCGTCGAAGATCAGCTGGCGCAGCTGCAGCTGGTAGCCGGGGCGGTTGTAGGTGCTCACCGGGGTGATCGGGGTGTCGCGGCGTTCGCGGCCCGTGTAGCCCTGGAGGTCCACCCGCGGGAACAGGCCGCCGCGGGCGACGTCGCGCTCGGCGTCGGATGCCTGGTAGTTGTGGAGCCGGGCCAGGACTTCCGGATTGCGCAGGATCGCCTTCTCGACCGCGTCGGGGAGACTGCCGGGCGTGGCGGCCTGGGCGGGCGGAAGTGCAAGCAAACACATCGCTGCACTGACGGCGAGCGGGGATAGCTTGAGTTTTGTCATTTCTGTTCGGGGCGTTGGCCTGGCCGGGATGATCGTCGCGGATCCGGGGCTCGGCGTCGGTTAGGGGATCTGGTCCTGATTCTAATTGCTCAACATGAACAAGGTTGCGACAGATTTGGACGTTCTTTTGAAAGAACGACCTAAATTTCTGCATGATTCAAAGTTTTGCAAATAATTGTTGTTTGGCTACCAACTCAATTTTTGCAGGGCCCGGCCGTAAAGCCAAGTCTGCCCGGATAGACCGTGCGGATTTTCCTGTACGCTTGTCCGGAATGTCGCTAGGGCTGCCGTCCATCCGCCACGACCCATTGGCCCGAATCCTGATGCTTTCCTTTCGTGAGCTGCGTTGCTTCGTCCCGCTGGCGCGTTGCGGCAGGCGCTGGCTCGCGTCGCTTGTGCTCGGCCTGATGCTGGCCGGGGTGGCCTGGGGCGGATTCGAGCTCGAGCGGATGCGCCAGGCGGCGCTGCAGCGCTACGGGGCCTCGGCGGCCGAGGCGGTGGACGCGTGGCGCAGGGCCATGGCGGGCTGGCGCGACCTGCCCGAGGCGGAGCAGCTGCAGCGCGTCAATGAGTTTTTCAACCGGCGGATCCGTTTTGCGGACGATTCGGCACTGTGGGGGCAGCCGGACTACTGGGCCACTCCGCTGGAAACACTGGCGCGGGGCAGCGGTGACTGCGAAGATTTCGTCTTCGCGAAGTATTTCAGCCTGCGCGAGCTCGGCGTCGACGACAGCCGGCTGCGCATGACCTACGTGCGGGCGCACGTCGGCGGGCCCGGCAGCACCGTGACCCAGGCCCACATGATCCTCAGCTACTACCCGCAGCCGGGCGTGATGCCGCTGGTGCTGGACAATCTCGTGACCAGCATCCGGCCGGCGAGCGCCCGGCAGGACCTGACGCCGGTGTTCAGTTTCAACATGCAGGGTGTTTTCTTGGGCGGGGCAGATCAGGTGTCCAGCCCCGTGGATCGGGTATCGCGCTGGCGCGAGTTGTTGCTGCGGATGCGGATGGACGGTTATACGCCTTGAGGGAATCACGATGTCGCTGGTGAAGCGTTTATGGATCAGTGTGGTGCTTGCGATGGCGGTGGTGTTGGTCGGTGCCTTTGCGGTCAGCCTGCTCACCGCGCGCAGCTATTTCGAGCAGCAGCTGCAGGCCCAGTCGGGGGACGGGGCGGTGTCGCTGGCGCTCTCCATGTCCCAGCAGCGCAAGGATGTGGCGACCACCGAGTTGCTGGTGTCGGCGCTGTTCGATGGTGGGCACTACCGCCTGATCCGTTTTACCGATGCCGCCGGTCGCGTGCTGGTGGAGCGGACCCAGCCCGACGAGGCCGAGGGGGTGCCCGACTGGCTGCTGCGCCTGCTGCCGATGAACGTGCGCACCGGCCACGCCATGGTGAGTGACGGCTGGCGCCAGGCCGGACGGGTGACCGTGGAGGCCGCCCAGGGCTACGCCTACCGGTCCCTGTGGCACGGCATGCTCCAGCTCGGCAGCCTGATGCTGGCGATCGGCATCTTCTGGGCGCTGGCGGTGTCGGCGCTGTTGCGGCGCGTGCGCCGGCCCCTGGACGACATGGCCGAACAGGCGGAGGCCATCGGCGCGGGGCAGTTCCGCGTGCTCGACGAGCCGCCGGTGGTGGAGCTGCGCAGCATGGCGCGGGCGCTCAACCACATGTCGGACCGCGTGCGCAGCCTGTTTGCCGAGCAGGCCGCGCACATCGAGGCGCTGCGGGACGAGGGCAGCCGCGACGCGGGCACCGGGCTGCTCAACCGGGCCTATTTTGGCGGCGAGTTGCGGCGGGTGTTGTCCGAAGCCGATGCGCCGGCGGGGGGCTGCGTCGGCGTCCTGCGGGTGGCCGGTCTGGCGGCGCTCAATCAGGCCCGCGGCCGGGCCTGCATCGACGGGTGGCTGGCGGCGATCGCGCAGGCCCTGGAAGGCTGCCTCGCCGGTGTGGAGGAGGCGACGCTGGCCCGGCTGGGCGGCGCCGAGTTCGGCATCCTGCTGCCCGGCCTGGGCGTCGCCGACGGCCAGGCCCTCTTCGAGCGGCTCGCCAGTGCCGTCGCGGCCCTCGACCTGCTGGATGGGCCCGGCGGCGGGCTGCAGTGGCATGCGGCGCTGGTCAGCTACGCGCGCCACGAGACGCCCGGCGCGGTGATGGCGCGGGGGGGGGCGGGGCGGGTGCGGGGCGCGGGGGGCGGGGGGGGGGGGGGGGGG
>NZ_JAYREK010000043.1:0-1039 GCF_041908905.1 Zoogloea sp. | reverse complement strand
CTCGGCCTTGATGCGGGCCGAGTCGACGGGGGCGCTGGTGGTCGAGACCGACCGCGCGCCCGAGGCGCAAGCCGTCCACGGCGAGGGTGCCTGGCGGGCGTTGCTGGAGAACGCCCTCGCACGCCAGCAGTTCCAGTTGATCGACTACCCGGTACTGGCCGCCGACGGCCGTCTCGTGCATCGGGAGTGCATGTTGCGCCTTGCCCAGGGCGACGGGGCAGCGGTGCTGACCGCGGGGCAGTTCATGCCGGCGGCGGTGCGGGTGGGCCTCGCGTCCGCCTGCGACCTCGAGGCCGTCCGCCTGGGGCTGGGACGCCTGGCCACGACGGCCGACCCGATCGCGATCAACCTTGCACCCCGCTCGTTGACCGAGCCGGGCTTCCTCGAGCGGCTGGATGTGCTGCTGGCGGGGGCGGGGGTCGCCGCGGCGCGGGTGTCGGTGGAGGTGAGCGAGCGCGGGCTGGACGCCCAGCTGGCCGGCCTCGAGGGGCTCGCCGAGGTGCTGGCCCGGCATGGCGCGCAGCTGGGCATCGAACACTTCGGGCGCCAGCTGGCGGCGCTGCCGCGCCTGTATGCGCTGCGCCTGGCCTATCTCAAGCTGGACGGGAGCTTCGTGGCGGGCCTCGAGGACAACCCGGGGCATCAGCGCCTGGTGAAGGCGATCGTCGACCTGGCCCGCGGGCTGGGGGTGGTCGTGTATGCGGAGCAGGTGCACAGCGCGGCCGAGTGGGCGGCGGCACTGGGCTTGGGCGTGGCGGGGATGACGGGGCCGGAGGCGTCCCGCCGCCTCGAGGCCGGCAGCGGGGGCTGACCGGCCCGACACGCTCCGCCGCTGACAAAGCCCCAAGCCCCCACCCGTCGGGAGTTTCGTTTTTTATAATGGCAGCATGCTCAAGCCTGCCGCCGCCACCTCTCAGACCGAACTGGAGATGGTGACGCTGGACCAACTGGTTCCGCGTGATCACCTGCTCCGGCTGATCGACACCCACATCCGCTTCGACTTCATCCGCGAGAAGACCGAAGGGCTCTACTGTGCCAA
>NZ_JAYREK010000042.1:0-32827 GCF_041908905.1 Zoogloea sp. | reverse complement strand
ATGGGAAGCGTCGAATTCGACTCGATCTCTCAAACGGGATGCGGCTCGCGCCGCTCACCAATGTCACCGACGATTCCCGGACCATGCTCAGAGACGGGCTCGCAACACGGCGTCGGCTAACGCCGCGTGCTCGCACCAATGACGTGTCGGTCATCTCGGCACTGCCGTTCACCTTGTAACGCATCGTCGTTTCTTCAGGGACACCTGGCCCGTGCGCGGGGTTGGGGTGCTCAGAAGCACCACCGCACCAATCAGCGTGAGCCATCCGGCAAACTCGCGGGCATCCCCTTGGCCAGCGTAAAAACCCCGGATGGCGTCCGGCAAGGCATTCAACAGCGCCACCGACTCCGCGTCCTGCCGACCTTGGGCAGGGAGCTGGCCGTCTTTCCCCCGGGAGATCCAATCATCTTCCCGACTGCTGCGACACTTCATCGTCGCCGCAAACGGCGCCTGCTCATGCCGATGGAGCAGCAGGATCAAGCGGAGGAGCGCGTCGTCGGCGGCGACCAGCTGCGGATTGACGTCCTCCCCGAAGCGCCCCGGCCCGAAGCGATAGGAAACGGCCTCCGGTCCGAGCAACCTCTGCAGCGCGGACGGATGGACCGCAAAGCTCTCCAGCACCTCCCGCGTCAGCCTTCCGGGCTGGGCCAGCGGGCGCCGCACCGCGGGAATGTCGAGCCACAGGCTGCCGGGCGCGGAGATCTCCTCGTGCAACACGGGCTGCGCCACCTCTGATCCGCACTGGCGGGCATCCTCCCCGCCCTTGTCACCCGCATCGGCGAGCAGGAGACCCGACGGCGCAGCCGCCGAAGCTTCAAGGCTCGCCGCCTCGCCCAGCATCCACGCGAGCGTGATGTCCGCCAGCCCCCGCTTCGGATAGCCGCCCCCGACATCCGCATGGGCACCGGCAAACCACACCTGCTTCACGTCCCGGCCCGCGCAGCGGGTAAACAACAGGGGCGGAAAGGCCCAGCCCCGCAGCTCATGCACGGCCAGCGCGTGGCGTGCCCGCCCCACGAAGGGTGGCACCTCCGTACGGTGATGCTCCGGCAGCCGGCCGGGCAGGCCCAGCGAGGCGACCGTATCCCACACCCCCAGAAAATGCGCCGACATCCGGTAGCGGAACGGCAGCGTCCTGGCGGCCGCCCCCTCTCCGCACCTCAGCACGGTATAGGTGCCGCTGCGTCGGATCCAGACACCGGTGACGCGCTGCACAAAGCGCTGCAGCTGCGCGCGAACCTCGGCGCGGGGATGAACGTACAGTCGGTACGCCTCGGCCACGTGTTCCAGCCTGTCGTGGAAGAGCAGGCCCACGGTATCCATGAAGCCCGCCAGCGAGCGCACCGCCGTTGCCCCACGACTGAAGCCGAAGAGGTAGATGCGGTCGCCCGGCCTGTAGTGGTGGCACAGGAAGGCATAGGCCAGGGTGATCCGATCGGCCGTGCCGAGCCCGGTGCCCCCCGCCAACTTCCGCCCGAGCGGACCACAGCGGGCGATCCAGACCGGCAGCGCATCGCCCAGCGGGCGCCGGACGCGCAGCGTCCAGTTTTTCCCGGGCGTGTAAATGGGTGCCCCACGCTGCGCGCCGACCCCCGGCAGGTAGCACTTGCACTGCTGCCCCGGTATCTCGGCCAGCGCCTCGAAGAGACGCCACACGTTGGTCGCCTCCGCTCCGCGCGGCCCGTTGCCGGTGCCGTCGATGCACACCACGATGTTCTTGCCGGTGCCGCTCTCCGGCACCTTGTTCCAGCGCTTCACGCCCACCTCTCCATTGAACGGCCGGCTGCGGCCAGCCCGGCGTTTCGATCCAGGCCCGCATTGTCGTCGAAACCCGCCGGAGCTGCCGCGCTGCGGACCACCCCAATGCACCGCACCGGGCCCTTGTGGCTATCATGGAAGCCCGCAACCGGGTCCGCCCGCCATGCCCCACTCCGAACTCCACGCGCCCCTGCCCCCCCGCGCCGCGCCGCACACCCTCACCGAAGACCTCCAGGCCCTCGTCACCGGCTGCCTCTTCGTCGCCCTGTCGATCCTGATGCTGCGGGAGAGCCGGCTGCTCACCGGCGGCACCACCGGGCTATCCTTCCTCATCCACTACCTCGGCGGCTGGCGGCTGGGTCTGGTGCTGTTCCTCATCAACCTGCCCTTCTACGCCTTCGGGCTGGCAGCCCTCGGCAAGCGCTTCACCTTCAAGACCTTCTGCGCGGTGGGCACCCTGTCGCTCTTTACCGAGCTGGTGCCGTCGCTGGTCCGCTTCGAGCGCCTCGACCCGGTCTTCGCCGCGGTGATGGGCGGGCTGCTGGCCGGCATCGGCATCCTGATCCTGATGCGCCACGGGGCCAGCCTCGGCGGCTCAGGCGTGCTGGCGATCTACCTGCAGAAGACCCGCGGCTGGCGCGCCGGCAGCGTGCAGATGAGCCTCGACGTGATCATCCTCAGCCTCGGCCTGCTGGTGGTCAGCCCGGGCCAGGTGGGCCTGTCCATCCTCAGCGCGGCGGCCCTCAATCTGGTGATCGGCATCAACCACCGGCCGGACCGCTACTTCGGCTTCTAGGCCGCATCCGCGCCGCAATGCGCGCGCAACGCTGCCGCAACCCTCATGCAACCGTCGTGCAATGTTCGGCGGCTATCTTGCGTCGCATCCCATAACCCGACGCGGGCACCGCCTGCCGGCGTCGCATCGCCCATGGCGCCGCACAGCCGCCCCACCCCGCCCCTCACCCGCCTCCTGCACGGCCTCGCCGCGCTCACCGCCGCCCTGCTGCTCTCCGCCTGCGCGCCGCGCCAGATGGTGCTGGGCCAGCTCGCCGACGAACTCGCCGCCCAGGGCCAGGCCGCCGAGACCGACCTGGAGCTCGCCCGCGACGCTGCCCCGTTCTACCTCAAGCTCTCCGAATCCGTGCTGCGCCCGCAACCGCAGCACGCCGGCCTCGCCGCGGCCGTCGCCGGTGGCTTCACGCAATACGCCTACGCCTTCGTCGCCTTCGAGGCCGACCGCCTCGACGCCACCGACACCCGCGCCGCCGAGCAGCTGCGCCGCCGCGCCGCACGCCTCTACCAGCGCGGACGCGACCACGCGCGGGCCGCCCTCGAAGCCCGCCACCCGGGCTTCGCCACCGCCCTCGCCCAGCCCGCCGCCGCGCTGCGCCTGGGGGCGGACGACGTCCCGCTGGCCTACTGGGGCGCCGCCGCCTGGGGCGGGCTGATCTCCCTCTCCAAGGACGCGCCCGACACCGTCGCCGACCTGCCCCTGGCAATCCGCCTCGCCCGCCTGGCCTGGGAGGCTGACCCGGCCTTCGGCAACGGCGACCTGGCCAGCCTGATGGGCAGCTTCGAGGTGGCCCGCCCCGGCGGCACGCCGGCCGGAGCCGCCCGCTTCTTCGACGAAGCCATCCGCCTCTCCGGCGGGCGCAGCGTCGGCGCCTTCGTCGCCAAGGCAGAAGGGATCGCCCAGCCGGCCGGCGACAAGGCCGCCTTCCGCGCCCTGCTCGGCCAGGCCCTCGCGCTGCCCGAAGCCCCCGCCGGTGCCCACAGCCTCGCCGACGAAGTCATGCGCCGCCGCGCCCGCTGGCTGCTCGACAACACCGACGACCTCTTCTGAACCTTTCTTCCAGGACGCTCCCCATGCACCGCATCGGCCACCTCGTGTTCGCCCATCGCATCAGCCTGCTCGGCCTCCTCTTCAGCCTGATCGCGGGCCTCGTCGCCGCCGGCCACGCCACCGCCGCGCCGGCCCAGCTGCGCATCGGCACCCTCGCCCCCAAGAACTCCCTCTACCACCGCCAGCTGATGGAGGTCGGCGAAGCCTGGCGCGGCGCCCAGGGCGACGGCGCCAAGTACGTGGTCTATCCGGACGGGAGCCAGGGCGGCGAGACCGACATGGCGCGCCGGATGCGCATCGGCCAGCTTCAGGGCGCGCTGCTGTCGGTGGTCGGCCTGCGGGAGATCGAGCCGTCCATCTCGGCGCTGCAGAACATGCCGCTGATGTTCCGCAGCTGGGACGAGGTGGATTACGTGCGCGAGAAGATGCGCCCGGCGATGGAAAAGAAGTTCCTCGACAAGGGCTTCGTGGTGCTGGCCTGGGGCGACGCCGGCTGGGTGCGCTTCTTCTCGAAGGAGGCCGCCCTGCGCCCCGACGACTACCGCCGGATGAAGTTCTTCGCCTGGGCCGGCGAGAGCGAGCAGCAGGACATCATGAAGAGCCTCGGCTACACCCCGGTGCCCCTGGAGACCAGCGACATCCTGCCGTCGATCCAGACCGGCATGATCACCGCCGTCCCGGCCACCCCCTACTTCGCGCTGGCCAGCCAGATCTACGCCACCGCCGGCCACATGCTGGACATCAACTGGGCCCCCATCGTCGGCGCGCTGGTGGTCACCCGGAAGAGCTGGGACGAGATGAGCCCGGCCGCCCGCGATGCCCTGAAGGCCGCCGCCACCCGCACCGGCCTGCAGATGCGCACCCAGGCCCGCAAGGAGGTGGACGAGGCCGTCGACGCCATGAAGAAGCGCGGCCTGCAGGTGCACACCCCGAGCCCCGAGCAGATGAAGGAATGGAACACCCTGGCCGAGCAGCTCTACCCGCGCATCCGCGGTCGGATGGTGCCCGCCGACACCTTCGACGAGGTCGTCAGGCTCCTCAAGGACTACCGCGCCGGCAAGCGCTGAACCCGGCACATTCCGGCAGACCGGGGAGGCAGCCCGCAGGGCCGGCTTTCCCGCCGCGGCCAGGGCGCGCCCCCGGCCATGCCGCACGGTGCGAGCCCGCCCGCCGGGCGATCTCATTCAGCCTCGGCGTGCGAATGAATTCGCACCCATGGCGCCTCCCCGCCCCATCACCCCGCCAACCCGGCCCCTCCCGAATCCCCCATGCGCCGCCTCCCCTTCGACGAAGCCATCGCCTCCGTGGCGCTGGCGCTGATGACCCTGATCCCGCTGCTGGAGATCGCCCTGCGGCCGCTCCATGGGCGGGGCATCGAGAACGCCGCCGTGCTGGTCCAGCATCTGGGCCTGGCGCTGGCGATGTTCGGCGCCATCCTGGCCGAACGCACCGGCCACCTGACGACCCTCGGCGGCGGCTTCGCGGCCGCCCGCAACCCGCGGCTCAGGCTGGCCGCGCGCCTGTTCGCCGATGGCAGCGCGGCGCTGCTGGCCGGCATGCTGGCCGCCGCCAGCTGGAACTTCGTCGCCAGCGAGCTCGACGGCGGCCGCGAGCTGGCCTACGGCCTGCCCGTATGGGCGGTGCAGGCGCTGATGCCGCTCGGCTTCGTGATCCTGGCCGTGCGGCTCGGCGCCCGCCCGCCGGAGGGCGCCGGCGGTGCCTGGATCCGCTGGCTGCGGGGCACGGCCCTGGCGACGGTCGGCTTCCTGTTTGCCCGCCACTTCGACGGTGCAACCCTGCCGCTGCTGCCCTTCGTGCTGTGGTTGCTGGCTGCCCTGCTGGCCGGCGCGCCGATCTTCGCGGCCCTGGGCGGGCTCGCCCTGGCCCTGTTCTGGTCCGAGGGCCAACCGCTGGCCTCGGTGCCGCTGTCCCACTACCAGATCACCGTCAACCCTTCGCTGCCCGCCCTGCCCCTGTTCACCCTGGCCGGGCTAGTGTTCGCCCGCAGCGGCGCGGCGGCCCGGCTGGGGGCGCTGTTCACCGCCTGCTTCGGCGGCGGCGCGCTGGGCACGGTGGCCGCGGCGGCGGTGCTGTGCTCCTTCTTCACCGCCTTCACCGGCGGCAGCGGCGTCACCATCCTGGCCCTCGGCGGCCTCCTGCTGCCGCTCCTGCGCGACGCCGGCGTACCCGAGCGCCGCGGCATCAGCCTCGTCACCAGCGCCAGCGCGCTGGGCGTGCTGCTGGCCCCGTCGGTGCCGCTGATCATGTACGCCATCATCGCCCGGGTGCCCATCAACACCATGTTCCTCGCCGGCCTGCTGCCCGCCCTGGTGATGGTGGCCTGCCTGCTGGTCTTCGGCGGCTACCTGCGCCGGGGGGGCATCGCCCCGGCCACCCCGCGCCCGAAGGCCGACCCGCGCCGCGCCCTCGCCGCCGCCTGGGCCGCCCGCTGGGAGATCCTCGCCCCGGTGGTGGCGATCGGCTCGCTGGCCAGCGGCATCGCCACCCCCACCGAGAGCGCCGCCCTCACCGCGGCCTACGCCCTGCTCACCCAGGCCGTGACCCACCGGGAGCTGAGCTGGCCCCTGCTGCGCCGCTGCCTTGCCGATTGCGCCCAGGTGATCGGCGGCGTGATGGTGATCCTCGGCATGGCGCTGGGCCTCACCAACTACCTGGTCAACGCCGGCATCCCCGACGCCGCGGTGGAATGGGCCCAGGCCGTGCTGCCGGGCAAGTTCGCCTTCCTGCTGGCGCTCAACGTGTTCCTGTTTGCCGCCGGCGCGCTGATGGAGATCTACGCCGCCATCGTGGTGCTGGTGCCCCTGCTGCTGCCGGTCGCCCAGAGCTACGGGATCGACCCGGTGCACTTCGGGGTGATCTTCCTGGCGGTGATGGAGATGGGCTTTTTGTGCCCGCCGGCGGGCATGAACATCTTCTTCGCCTCGGCGATGTTCGGCAAACCGATTCGCGAGGTCGCGGTGTCGGTGCTGCCGGCATTGCTGGCGATCTTCGTGGGAGCGCTGGTGATCTCGTGGGTACCGGAGATCGCGACATGGTTGCCGGGGGTGCTGCTCGGGGGCTGAGGGATGGCCAGCGGGGTTTGGACACCCGGCGGCCGGCTGTTCGCGGATGGCGACCAGGCAGGCATGCCCCAAGCCCGGATGTCAGCCCCCTGAGCGGTCCGCCCAGCACGCTGACCATGGACCTCAGCCCGCTGAGCATTTTTATCAAACCGGTGAGTCGATCGGCTCAGCGGTTTGAGCTTTGCGCTCAAGGCACTGGGCAAGACACTCGGAAATCAGGGTTCGGAACTCATCGCGCGGGCAATTCTGCTCAGACTGCCGAGCCCGGAACGCAAGGGGCTGACAGGCTCCTGTTTCGCCCGGATCGTAGAGCGCTGAACTCAGCGCGCCGACCTCGCCGCTCAACAACCTGAGTGACTGCGCCGGCGCTTCAGGCCTTGCCCCACTTCTCCGCCGCCGCGTCGTCGGCTTCGCGGGCATCCACCCAGCGGCCGCCGTCGGGCGTGTCTTCCTTCTTCCAGAACGGCGCGCGGGTCTTGAGGTAGTCCATGATGAACTCGCAGGCGGCGAAGGCGTCGCCCCGGTGGCTGCTGGCGACACCGACGAAGACGATGCGGTCGCCCGCCACGAGGCGGCCGAAGCGGTGGATCACCCGCACCCCGAGCAGGCTCCAGCGGCCCTCGGCTTCGGCGACGATGGCCTCCAGCGATTTCTCGGTCATGCCCGGATAGTGCTCGAGGGTCATCGCCGAAACGGCCTGCGCCGCGGCGCTGTCGCCATCGAGCTTGTCGGCGCGGACGAGGCCGACGAAGGTGGCCACGGCCCCCACGTCGGAGCGGCCGGCGGAGAGGGCCTGGGTTTCGGCGCCGACGTCGAAGTCGGCCTCCTGAACACTGACGCGCATGTCAGCCTCCGGTAACGGGTGGAAAGAAGGCGATCTCGTCGTGGTCGGCCACCGGGCGATCGGGGCCGGCCATCTCCTGATTGACTGCGGCCCTCACGTTGCGCCCCTCGCCGAGGGCCTCCCACACGCCGCCGCGGCGGGCCAGGTGGCCGCGCAGGTCGCCCAGGGTGGCGATGCTGGCCGGCAGGGTGAGGGTTTCGTGGGTGTAGCCGAGGGTTTCGCGCAGGCTGGCGAAGTACAGGACCTTGATGCTCATGACAACAGTTCGGAATAGGGAATGAAGGACACCGGCTCGCCGCGGGTGACGGCGTGGCCGGCGGGGTTATCGACGAGGCCGGCGGCCCATACGGTGGAGCTGAGCACACCGGGCCCCTGGTTGGGAAACAGCTCGACCCGGCCGGCCTCGCCGATCCGCGCGCGCAGGAACTCGCGGCGGCGATCGGGCCGCGGCCAGTCGAAGCCGGCGGACAGGATGATGCCCTTCGGCAGGCAGTCCTCGACGCCCATCCGGCGCAGGATGAAGGGCCGCACCAGCATCAGGAAGGTGACGAAGCTCGACACCGGGTTGCCCGGCAGGCCGATGAAGTCGGCGCCGCCGGCGGGGCTGTCGACCCGGCCGAACGCCACCGGCTTGCCGGGCTTCATCGCAACGAGCCACAGGTCGAGCCGGCCCTCGGCCTCGACCGCCGGCTTGACGTGGTCCTCCTCGCCCACCGACACGCCGCCGCTGGTGAGGATGAGGTCGTTGCCGGCCGCGGCTTCGCGCAGCGCGGCACGGGTGGCGGCGAGGCTGTCGGGCACGATCCCCAGGTCGCTCACCTGGCAGCCGAGGGCTTCGAGCAGGCCGCGCAGCACGTAGCGGTTGGAGTTGTAGATGGCGCCCGGCGGCAGCGGCTCGCCGGGCATCACCAGCTCGTCGCCGGTGGAGAACAACGCCACCCGCAGGCGCCGGAACACCGGGAGCGCCGCGCAGCCCACCGAGGCGGCGAGGCCCAGCATCTGCGGGCCGAGGCGCTGGCCGGCGGTGAGCACAACCGATCCGCGGGCGATGTCCTCGCCGGCGCGGCGGATCCATTCGCCAGGCCGGGGCTGGTGATCGATGAGCACGCCGTCGCCGTCAAGGGTGCACAACTCCTGCATCACCACGGCGTCGGCGCCGTGGGGCACCGGCGCGCCGGTGAAGATGCGCGCCGCGGTGCCCGGCTCCAGGCTGTGGCCGACGCTGCCGGCGGGAATGCGCTGGGCGACGCGCAGCCGGGTGCCGGGAGCGGCGATGTCGGCGCAGCGCACCGCGTAGCCGTCCATCGACGAGTTGTCGAGGGGCGGCACGTCGAGGCCGGAGAGCTGGTCGACGGCGAGCACCCGCCCGAGGGCCTCGGCGGTGGGCACCTCCTCGACGGCGGAGAGCGGCGTGGCGGCGGCCAGCAGGGCCGCGCGCATGTCCTCGAAGGGACGCAGGGGTTGTTTCATAGCAGGCCCTGATGGCGAAGGATGAACTCGGCCACGGCGGCCGGATCGTTGAGGTCGAGACGGGGCAAGGCGAGGCCGGGCAACCCGTCGGGCGGCGCGTCGGTGGCGACGGCGACGATGGCCGGGTTGTCCGGGTGCAGCAGCGGACGGCCGTGGGCCGGGCGGTGGATCTCGATCTTGGGGATCTGCACCGACTTGAAACCCTCGACCAGCACCAGGTCGCAGGGCGACATGATGGCCAGCTGGGCGGCCAGGTCGGGCTCCGGGTCGCCGCGCAGTTCGTGCATCAGCACCCAGCGCTGGTCGGAGACGAGCAGGATCTCGCTGGCACCGGCCTCCCGGTGACGCCAGGAGTCCTTGCCCGGCTTGTCCACGTCGAAGGCGTGGTGGGTGTGCTTGATGACCGACACCTTCAGGCCACGGCGGGCGATGCAGGGGAGCAGCTGTTCGATCAGCGTGGTCTTGCCCGAGCCGGACCAGCCGGCGAAACCGAATACCTTCATGGTGTGATCATCCGTGGCAGCCGCAGGGTTCCGGCGGCTCGTCGCAGGGCAGCGCCAGCACCGGCGCAAAGCCGCCCCCGGGGGTGCGGAAGTTGGTGGTCTGGCCGCGGTAGAGGCGCGCGGTGACGAGCTGCACCTCACCCCGGTAAACATAGTTGCGGAGGTCCATCTTGAGATCCACCGGCGCCCCCTCCACCGCCACCCGCCGCTCGGAAGGCGGCACGAAGGCCTGGGCAATGTAGTCGCCGGCGAGGATCTCGTCGAACACCCGCCGGGTGAGCTTGTCGCCCCGGTAGGCGCCACGGCTGCCGAAGCCGCTGGCCGGCTTGAAGAACAGCCCGCGCCGGCGCGCCCAGAAGTCGTCGGCCCGCGCCGCGCTGACGGCCTCGGTGTGCGGCACCCCGGCCTGGATCATGGCGATGGTGGCTTCGTCGGCCCCCAGGCGACGCAGGGCCTCCGGGTCGGACAGCAGCACCAGATTGCGCTTGTCGGCGTAGAGGGCGTGGGCGCGCGGATGGGGCGTGATCACCGCCGTGCCGCCTAGCCAGGCTTCGCGCAGCGCGGCGCTGGCGGGCTCGGCCAGGGCGAAGTCGGTGAGGCGGTTGTAGACCAGATCCACCGGCCGGCCCTGCAGGCTGAGGCCGTCCGGGCCGTGGCGGAGTTCGGCCGGGTCACAGATCGACGCGGCGATGCCGTGGCGCTCGAACAGCCGCTGGAAAAGCAGGAACTCGGGCAGCAGGTACTGGCCCTGGGGCGCCTCGTCCACGATGGCCACGTGACGGAGGGCCGCGTCGCCCCGCTCCGCCCGCCACTCGGCGCGGAACATGGCAACAAAACGCGCCTCCAGGTCGGCCGCCTCGCCCGGCACGGCATCCATGGCCTCGGCGACTTCGGCGCAGCAGGCCCGCTGGGCGCGGCCGAGGATCGCGTTGAGCAGGCCGCCGCCGGCGTTGGTGTTGATCTCGATGAGCTGGGGGCCGTCGGGGCCGAGGTGGAAGTCGTAGCCCAGGAAGACCCCGGACGCCCGGCTGGCATGCCGCGCGCTGGCCGGCGCCCAGGCGAGAACCGCGTCCTGCCAGGCGGGCAGCGCGACGACCCGTTCGATGGCCGCGACGACGTCGGCCATGCGCCGGACGTGGCGGGCCGAGACGAAGGCCATCGAGTCGGAAAACAGGTGCGGCCGGCTTTCGGCCAGCATCGCCTGCAGCGCGCCGTCCCGGGGATCACGGGCCAGGGCATCGAGCAGGGCCTGGCGGTCGAGGGAGACGCACTGGCAGCCCACGTTGAGGGCTTCGGCCATGCCGGCGCAGCCCCCCGCCGCGGACCCGGCGAGGATGGTGTTGACGTCAGCAGGAGCGGACACGGGGCTGGAGACGGGCGAAAGGGTCATCGGAAACCGGTTCGATTGTAGCGATCACTTTTCGTTCAACCATTTACCGTAGCGAAAGCCCGGGTCGGCCTCGATGAACTCGCCGTTGGGCCCGAAGCTGAGGGTGGTGATGATGGGCTTGGTCACCTGGCTCCCTTCCGCCAGCGGCAGCCACGGAAAGCGCTGGAGGCGCGCGATGTCCGGCGAGTAGATGAACGGCGCGCGATCGAAGATCTGCAGCGTGAAGCGGGCCGACACATGGGTGACGGCGCCGAGGCGCAGCGGCGGCAGGGTCTCGAGCACCTGGGCAACCCGTGCCTTGCCAAAGCACAGCCCGGGCGCGGTCTTGCCATTGGCGGTGGGCGCGACGGGGTCGTAGAGGGCCATGCCGGCGGCGGTGAGGTCGTAGCCCCGCTGCTCGGCCCCGTCAGGCCGGCGCGCGGAGATCCGCTCCACCAGGCCGGCATCGAGGAGCGTGCTGCAATGCAGGCAGACCTCCGGGCCGACCTTGGGGAACGGCCCCTCGTAGACGCAAAGGGGCCCGCCGTAGCTCTCGTTGAGGGCGGCGACGATGGCGCCGGCGGGTTTCTTGGCGGTCGCGTCGCCGCCGCCCCCCTTGAGCTTGCCGATGAGGAGCCCGAGCGCCAGCAGGGCCGCGAAGATCATCAGGACGAGACGCATGGAATGCTCCTTGGGGCGATGCGCGCCCCGGAGGGCACGGCGGGGACGTCAGCCGGCCGCCGGGGGCGGCAGCTGTTCGAGGAAGGCCACCACTTCGGCCTCCACCTTGCTGCGGGTCATCGGCGGCAGGCTCTGCCAGACCCGCCGGCCATAGGGCTTGGTGAGCATGCGCGGGTCGCAGATGGCCAGCACGCCCCGGTCGCGCTCGGTGCGGATCAGCCGGCCGGCGCCCTGCTTGACGTTGATCACGGCCCGCGGCAGCTGGTACTCCATGAAGGGGCTGCGGCCTTCCTTCTGCATGTTGTCGATGCGGGCGGCGAGCACCGGGTCGTCCGGCGGCGCGAAGGGCAGCTTGTCGATGACCACCACCGACAGCGCGTCGCCCGGCACGTCCACGCCCTCCCAGAAGCTCTGGCTGGCCACGAGGATCGCGTTACCGAGCTTGCGGAAGCGTTCGAGGAGCTCGCTGCGCGAGCCCTCGCCCTGGATCAAGAGCGGCAGCTCGAGCTTCTCGGCCTCGAGCTTGTCGGCGATGATCTCGTGGATGCGGCGCATCGACCGGAGCGAGGTGCACAGCACGAAGGTGCGCCCCCGGGCGGCCCGGATCAGCGGAAACGCGACCCGCGCCACCGCGTCCGGGTAGTCCGGTGCGTTGGGGTCGGGCATGTTCTGCGGAGCGTAGAGCATGGCCTGCTTCGGGTAATCGAAGGGGCTGCCCCACACCGCCGTATCGATGGGCGGCTCGACCCAGTTGAGGCCCAGCTCGCGGCAGTAGTGGCCGAAGTCGCGCCCCACCGCCAGCGTGGCCGAGGTGAACACCCAGGCCCGCGGGTGGCCGTCCATCTGGCGCTTGAAGATCGAGGCGATCGACAGCGGCGTGGCGTTGAGGGCCAGCGACTGGCTGAACACCTCGACCCAGCGCACCCACTGGTTGCCCTCGGGCACCTGCCAGCGGGCCAGGCGCTCCTGGAGCTCCTGGGTGCGCCGCAGGCAGGCGGCGAGGCCCTCGGAGCGCTCGGCCTGGGTCTCGACGATGGCGGAGAAGGCGCCGAGCTCGGCGTCGAGGGCATCCACCGCCTCGTGGAAGGGCTTGTTGTCTTCGAGCTGGGCGTAGCCGAAGCGGGCGTTCTCGGTGGCGATGGTGAGGCGCAGATCGCGGGCGGCCTTCTCGAGCTTGCGGGTCGCCTCGATGAGGTCAAGGCAGTCGCGGGCGGCGGCGACGGTTTCGGAGCGGGTATCGCGGGCCAGTTCGAGGAGCTGGGAGGTGGACACGCTCTCGCCGAAGAACAGGCTGGCGGTCTCGGGCAGCTGGTGGGCTTCGTCGAAGATCACCGCGTTGCACGAGGGGAGCAGCTCGCCCATGCCGCCATCGCGCAGGCTGACGTCGGCGAAGAACAGGTGGTGATTGACCACCACCACGTCGGCGTCCATCGCCGCGCGGCGGGCGGCGGCAACGAAGCACTCCTTGATGTTCGGGCAGTCCTGGCCCAGGCAGTTGTCCCGGGACGAGGTGGCGAACATCCAGGCGGCGGCGTCCTCGGGCACCTCGGGGCATTCGGCCTTGTCGCCGGTCTGGGTGACGTCGAGGAAGCGGCCGATGGCGCGCAGGTGGGCGGCGTCCTCGGGCGTCGTGAAGCGGCCGTCGGCGAGGTTGCGGGCCAGGTGATAATGGCAGACGTAGTTGCTGCGGCCCTTCAAGAGCGCGACCTCGACCGGCACCTTGAGGGCAGCGCGGACGGTGGGCAGGTCGCGGTTGAAGAGCTGGTCCTGGAGTGTTTTTGTGCCAGTCGAGATGATGACCTTGCCGCCATTCAGCAGCGCCGGCACCAGGTAGGCGTAGGTCTTGCCGGTGCCGGTGCCGGCCTCGGCCACCAGCACGCCGTTTTCCTTGAGGGTGGCGGCGATGTGGGCCGCCATCTCGATCTGCTGGGGACGCGGCGAGAAGCCCGGGATGGCCTTGGCCAGCGGGCCGTCCTTGGCGAAGGCGGTGTCGATGTTCATGCTGCGGAGGTGGGCCGGGGGCGCTCAGTCCACCCGGTGGGCTTCGGCCAGGTAGTCACGGGAGCGCATCTCGATGAGACGGCTGACGGTGCGGTGGAACTCGCTGGCCTGCCGGCCTTCGACATACAGGTCGTAGGCCTGGCATTCGGCGCTCACCAGCAGCTTGACCCGGTGGTCGTAGAGCACATCCACCAGCCAGGTGAAGCGGCGCGCCTCGGAGGCCATCGCCGGGCTCATCTTCGGGACGCGGGACAGGATCAGGGTATGGTACTCGCGAGCGATCTCGAGGTAGTCGTTCTGGGAGCGGTTGCCGCCGCACAGGGTGTCAAAGTCGAACCAGATCACCCCGGGCGCCTGACGCTGCACCTTGAGCTTTCGCTCGAGAACCTCGATCTCGCCGCCCTGCCCCTTGGTGCCGGCGATCTTCTCGAAGTCGGAGGCCAGGTGGCGGTCGGCCTCGTCGTCGGCGGGGACGAGGAAGGCATCCATCTGCTCGAGGGTGCGCAGCCGGTAGTCGGTGCCGTGGTCCACCTCGACCACGTCGAAGCGGCGCTTGATCATCTCGATGGTCGGCAGGAAGTTGATGCGCTGCAGGCCATTGGGGTAGAGCCCGTCGGGCGGGTAGTTGGAGGTCATCACGAACACGGTGCCGCGGGCGAACAGCGCGTCGAGCAGGCGACCGAGGATCATCGCGTCGGCGATGTCCGACACGTGGAACTCGTCGAAGCACAGCAGGCGCGTCTGGCGGGCGATGCGGTCGGCCACCTTCTGCAGCGGATCGGGCTCGTGATTGAGGTTCTTGAGGTCGTTCTGCACTTCCTGCATGAAGGCGTGGAAATGCACCCGGCGCTTGCGCTGGTAAGGCACCGAGTCGAAGAAGCAGTCCATCAGGAAGCTCTTGCCGCGCCCCACTCCACCCCAGAAATACACGCTGCGCGGCTGCTTGGGGCGGGCCAGCAGCTTGCGGATCGTGCCGCGGCGGGCGGCCTTGAAGGCCACCAGCTCGGTGTACAGGCCCTGCAGGCGCTGGGCCGCAGCGCGCTGGGCGGGGTCGGACTTGAAGCCGCGGGCCTTGAGGGTGGCCTCGTAGGCGTCGAGCATGCCGTGTTCGGAGACTTTCAGGATTCGGTGGGGCATCGTCTTGATTCGGTGATACGAATGAAACGGGGGCGGGCAGGCATTTTACGCCTGACCACCCCCTCGTGCCGCAGGCCGGCTCAACGACCGGCAGGCAGCATCAGAAGTGCAGAGGACGCTTGTCGACGGCCAGGGCCGCTTCGTGCACGACTTCCGACAGGGTCGGGTGGGCGTGGCAGATACGCGCCAGGTCTTCGGACGCGCCGGCAAACTCCATCGTCACCACCGCCTCGCCGATCAGCTCGGAGGCATTGGCGCCGATGATGTGCACGCCGAGGATGCGGTCGGTCTTGGCGTCGGCGATCATCTTCACGAAACCCTGCGGCGTGCCGGCACCCAGCGCGCGGCCGTTGGCCATGAACGGGATCTTGCCGACGCGGTACTCGACGCCTTCGGCCTTGAGGGTCTGCTCGGTCTTGCCGACCCAGGCGATCTCGGGCGAGGTGTAGATGACCCACGGAATGGTGTCGAAGTTGCAGTGGCCGGCTTGGCCCGCCATCAGCTCCGCGACCATCACGCCCTCTTCCATGGCCTTGTGGGCCAGCATCGGGCCGCGCACCACGTCGCCCACCGCCCACACGCCGGGCAGGTTGGTCTTGCAGTGGTCGTCCACCTCGATGAAGCCGCGGCCATCGACCTTGAGGCCGACCGCTTCGGCGTTGAGGCCGGCGGTGTTGGGTACCCGGCCGACGGAGACGATCAGGCGGTCGAACTCGGCCTTCTGGGCGCCGTCCTTGGTTTCATATTCGACGGTGACGGAGTCCTTGCCCACGGTGACCGCGCCGACCTTGACCGACAGCTTGATGTCGAGGCCCTGCTTGGTGAACAGCTTGAGGGCTTCCTTGGCCAGATCCTGGTCGGCGGCAGCGAGGAAGCTGTCCATCGCTTCGAGGATGGTGACCTTGGCACCCAGACGGCCCCACACCGAACCCATCTCGAGGCCGATCACGCCGGAGCCGATCAGGCCGAGGCGAGCCGGCACGGCGTTGATGTCGAGGGCGCCGATGTTGTCGCAGACCAGCTTGTTGTCCACCGGAATGCCCGGCAGGTGGCGGGCCGACGAACCGGTCGCCACGATGACCTGCTTGGCGGTGACGACTTCCTCACCGACCTTGACCTGCCAGCCGCCGTCCACCTGGCCGACGAAGCTGCCGTGACCGGCCAGGAAGGTCACCTTGTTCTTCTTGAACAGGCCCTTGATGCCGGCGGTGAGCTGCTCGACGATCTTGGCCTTGCGGGCGATCATCTTCGGCACGTCGATGGTCGGCGTGCCCACGGAAATGCCCTGCTCCGCGAAGCTGTGGCCAGCCTCTTCGAACAGGTGGGAGGTGTGCAGCAGCGCCTTCGACGGGATGCAGCCGACGTTCAGGCAGGTGCCGCCCAGGCGCGGTTCGCCCTTCGGATCGGCGTAGGGGTTGGACTCGGCACAGGCGGTGCTGAAGCCGAGCTGCGCGGCACGGATCGCCGCCACGTAGCCGCCGGGGCCGCCGCCGATGACCAGCACATCAAATTGTTTCGCCATATTGTTTTTTCCCTCTGATGATGAAAACGAGGCACGGCTGCAGCCCCACCGGGGCCGCGACCGTGCCTGCGCAAGGATGGATCAGACGTCGAGGATCAGACGGGCCGGATCTTCCAGGGCTTCCTTCATGGTCACCAGACCCAGCACGGCTTCACGGCCGTCGATGATCCGGTGGTCATAGGACATGGCGAGGTAGTTGATCGGACGGACGACGACCTGACCATTCTCGACCACGGCGCGGTCCTTGGTGGCATGGATGCCGAGGATCGCGGACTGGGGCGGGTTGATGATCGGGGTGGACATCATCGAGCCGAACACGCCGCCGTTGGAGATCGAGAAGGTACCGCCGGTGAGCTCCTCGAGGGAGATCTTGCCGTCCTTGGCCTTCTGGCCGAACTCGGCGATCTTCTTCTCGATGTCGGCGATGGACATGTTGTCCACGTCGCGCAGGATCGGCACCACCAGGCCACGGGGCGAACCGACGGCAATGCCGATGTCGATGTAGCCGTGGTAGACGATGTCGTTGCCATCGACGGAGGCGTTCAGGATCGGGAACTTCTTGAGGGCCGCGACGGCGGCCTTCACGAAGAAGCCCATGAAGCCCAGACGCACGCCGTGGGCCTTCTCGAACTTGTCGCCGTACTGCTTGCGCAGCGCCATGATCGGAGCCATGTTCACTTCGTTGAACGTGGTCAGGATGGCGTTTTCGTTCTTCGACTGGATCAGGCGCTCGGCGATGCGGGCACGCAGACGGGTCATCGGAACGCGCTGCTCCGGACGGTCGCCGGCAGCCACGACGACAGCCGGGGCGGCAGCGGCAGCCGGAGCGGCGGCGGCCTTCGGCTGGGCAGCCAGGGCGTCCTCCTTGATCACACGACCACCACGGCCGGAGCCGGCGACGTCGGAGGCGGCGATGCCCTTCTCGTCGAGGATCTTGCGGGCGGACGGGCTGGCGGCGCTGCTGGCAGCAGCGGGCGCGGCGGCAGCCGGAGCGGCGGCCGGGGCCGGCGCGGCAGCGGCCGGAGCACCGGCGGCGGCCTTGGCTTCGGTGTCGATGGTGGCGATCACTTCGCCGGAGGTCACGGAGTCGCCACCGTTCTTGACGATCTTGACCAGCACACCGTCGGCCGGAGCCGGAGTTTCCAGCACGACCTTGTCGGTCTCGATGTCGATCAGGTTCTCGTCACGGCTGACGGCATCGCCTTCCTTCTTGTGCCAGCTGACCAGCGTGGCTTCGGAGACGGACTCGGACAGTTGCGGCACTTTGACTTCGATCAGCATATTCTCTCCCTTGATTATGGTGGGGCACTAACAGGGCATCAGGCCTTGATTTCGCCAAATGCGTTCTCGATGACGGCCTTCTGCTGCGCGTTGTGCTTCGCGTAGTAGCCGACTGCCGGCGAAGCGGCGGCCGGACGGGCCACCAGCAGGAACTTGCGCTTGTCGCCGATGGCGCTGTCGAGGTGGTGACGCGAGGCGAGCCAGTACCAGACACCCTGGTTGCGCGGCTCTTCCTGACACCAGACGACTTCCTTGGCGTTGGGGTACTTGTCGATCTCGGCACGGAAGGCATCGGCCGGGAACGGGTACAGCTGCTCCAGACGGACGATGGCGATGTCCTTGATGTCGTTGGCGCGGCGATGGGCCAGCAGTTCATAGTAGATCTTGCCCGAGCAGACAACGACGCGCTTGACCTTCTTGGCTTCGAGTTCGTCGATCTCGCCGATGACGGTCTGGAAGGTACCCTTCGACAGGTCGTCGAGGGTGGACACCGCATCCTTGTGACGCAACAGGGACTTCGGCGTGATGATCACCAGCGGCTTGCGCAGCTTGCGCAGGGCCTGGCGACGCAGCAGGTGGAAGATCTGCGACGGGCCGGACGGGATGCACACTTCCATGTTCATCTCGGCACACAGCTGCATGTAGCGCTCGATGCGGGCGGAGGAGTGCTCGGGGCCCTGACCTTCGTAGCCGTGCGGGAGCATCATGACGAGGCCGCACTGACGGCCCCACTTGGCCTCGCCGGAGCTGATGAACTGGTCCATCACCACCTGGGCGCCGTTGGCGAAGTCGCCGAACTGGGCCTCCCAGATCACCAGCTGGTTCGGCTCGGCGGTGGAGTAGCCGTATTCGAAGGCCAGCACGGCCTCTTCGGACAGCACCGAGTCATAGCAGTAGAACGGCCCCTGGCCCTCGCGGATGTTCTGCAGCGGATAGTGGGTGCCGTGGTGCCACTGGTCGCGGTTCTGGTCGTGGAGCGCCGCGTGGCGGTGGAAGAAGGTACCGCGGCCGACGTCCTCACCGGAGATGCGCACGCCGAAACCCTGCACCAGCAGGCTGGCGTAGGCGAGGTTCTCGCCCATGCCCCAGTCGATCGGCAGCTTGCCTTCGCCCATGCCCTTGCGGTCGTCGATGATCTTCTGGACGCGGGGGTGCAGCGCAAAGCCTTCCGGCAGCGTCGTGAGGGCCTGGGAGAGGCGCTCGAGTTCAGCCATCGGAACGGTGGTGTCGCACTTGTCGGTGTACTTCTTGTTGACGTACGGGCTCCAGTCCTGGGAGAACTGGCGCTTGAAGTCGGACAGCACGGGATTGGTGAGCAGCTCGCCCTTGTCGAGGGCGGCGCGGTAGTCCTTGATGAACTGGTCCGGCTCGTCGGCCTGGCAGACGCCCAGCGCAACCAGCTTGTCCGCGTAGAGCTTGCGGGTGCCCGGGTGCTTGGCGATCTTCTTGTACATCAGCGGCTGGGTCACCATCGGCTCGTCGGCTTCGTTGTGGCCGAGCTTGCGGTAGCAGACGATGTCGATGACCACGTCCTTCTTGAACTCCTGGCGGTACTCGACGGCCAGGCCCATCACGAACGCGACGGCTTCGGGATCATCGCCGTTCACGTGGAAGATCGGGGCTTCCGCCATCTTGAAGATGTCGGTGCAGTACAGGGAGGAGCGGTAGTCGCGCGGATCGGAGGTGGTAAAGCCGATCTGGTTGTTCACCACGATGTGGATCGTGCCGCCCGTGCCGTAGCCGCGGGTCTGCGCGAAGTTGAGCATTTCCTGGTTGACGCCCTGGCCGGCCACGGCGGCATCGCCGTGGATCAGGACCGGCACGACTTCGGCCTTGCCGTTCTCGCCACGGCGGATCTGACGGGCATACACCGAACCCTCGACCACCGGATTGACGATCTCGAGGTGGGACGGGTTGAAGGCCAGGGTCAGGTGCACCGGGCCGCCATCGGTCATGACGTCGGAGGAGAAGCCCATGTGGTACTTCACGTCGCCGGCGGAGAGATCGGAGACTGCCTTGCCCTCGAACTCGGAGAACAGCATGCTCGGCGACTTGCCGAGGGTGTTGACCAGCACGTTGAGGCGGCCGCGGTGGGCCATGCCGATGACGATCTCGGCCACGCCCTTGCTGCCGGCGACGCGGATCAGCTCATCCATCGCGACGATGGTGCTCTCGCCGCCTTCGAGGGAGAAACGCTTCTGGCCGACGTACTTGGTGTGGAGGTAGCGCTCCATCGTCTCGGCGGCCGTAAGGCGCTCGAGGATGCGCCGCTGCTTGGGCGCGTCGAAGGACGGGCGGCCGCGGGTGGGCTCGAGGCGGGCCTGGATCCAGCGCTTCTCGCCGATATCCGTCATGTACATGTACTCGGCGCCGATCGAACCGCAGTAGGTCTGGCGCACGGCGTCGAGGATCTCGCGCAGGGTGGCGCGGTCGCTCGGCAGGCCGTGGAAGGAGCCGGTGTTGAAGGTCTCGTTGAGATCAGCCTCGGTGAAGCCGTAGTGGGACAGCTCGAGCTCGTGGATCTCCGGACGCTCGGTACGCTTCAGCGGGTCGAGCTGTGCCCAGCGGGTGCCCAGGAAACGGTGGGCGTTGATCAGCTGGAGGACGCTGACCTGCTTCTGGTTGGCACCGGAATCGACCACGGTACGCACCGGGCCGCGCTTGGCCATCTCGGCGAAGGCATTGATGATCGGATAGTGGGCGACGTCCCGAGCCGCGCCGGGCTGGTTCTGCATCGAATCGAAATACGACCGCCACTCTTCGGAGACGGAATCCGGATTTTCGAGATAGTTCTCGTAAAGTTCCTCGATGAACGGCGCGTTGCTGCCGAACAGTTGGGAGCTTTCAAAAAGCTGTTTCATCATGGGCGACCACCTGGCTTGTGTCTTGATTTTTGGAATTACGGACTGACGGCGGGGAGGACCCCCTTTGCTTGTTCTTCAGATAAGCAAAGCGGGAGACTCGAAGACTCGAGTATCCCGCATCTGCTTACTGTCTCTCCTCCCCCCTCCGGGCTGACTTAGCCGCGCTGGGCCAGCGGCACGACGTCGCGGCGGGCGGCGCCGATGTAGAGCTGACGCGGACGGCCGATCTTGTACTCCGGATCGGTGATCATCTCTTCCCACTGGGTCATCCAGCCGACGGTACGGGCCAGCGCGAAAATGCAGGTGAACATTTCGGTCGGGATGCCGAGGGCCTTCTGGACGATGCCGGAGTAGAAGTCTACATTCGGGTAGAGCTTCTTCTCGACGAAGTAGTCGTCTTCGAGGGCGATCTTTTCGAGCTCCTTGGCGAGCTTGAAGAGGCGGTCGTTCTCGAGGCCGAGTTCGCCCAGCACTTCGCCACAGACCTTGCCCATCAGCTTGGCGCGCGGGTCGAAGTTCTTGTAGACGCGGTGACCGAAGCCCATCAGCTTGAAGGAGTCGTTCTTGTCCTTCGCGCGCTTGATGTACTCACCGACGCGGGAGACGTCGCCGATTTCCTCGAGCATGTTGAGGCAGGCTTCGTTCGCGCCACCGTGAGCCGGGCCCCACAGGCAGGCGATGCCGGCGGCGATACAGGCGAACGGGTTGGCACCGGAGGAGCCCGCCAGGCGCACCGTGGAGGTGGAGGCGTTCTGCTCGTGGTCGGCGTGCAGGGTGAAGATGATGTCGAGGGCGCGCACCAGCACCGGGTTCGGGACGTACTTCTCGCACGGGTTGCCGAACATCATGCGCATGAAGTTGGCCGTGTAGTCCAGATCGTTGTCCGGGTACATGAACGGCATGCCGGTGTTGTACTTGTAGGCCATCGCGACGATGGTCGGCAGCTTGGCAACCAGGCGGTTGAAGCTGACGTTGCGGTGCTCGGCGTCGGAGAAGTCCATCGCGTCGTGGTAGAACGCGGACAGCGCGCCGACCACGCCGGTCATGACGGCCATCGGGTGAGCATCGCGGCGGAAGCCGGAGTAGAACTTGGAGAGCTGCTCATGCACCATCGTGTGACGCTTGATGGTGTTTTCGAAATCGATCTTCTGGGTCGCGTTCGGCAGCTCGCCGTTCTTCAGCAGGTAGGTGACCTCGAGGAAGTTGCAGTTTTCCGCAAGCTGCTCGATCGGATAACCACGGTAAAGCAGCTCGCCCTTGTCACCGTCGATATAGGTGACCTTGGACTGGCAGCTGGCCGTAGACAGGAAGCCGGAATCATAAGTGAAGAGGCCGGTTTTGCCGCCAAGGCTACGGATATCGATCACATCGTTGCCGTGAGTGCCCGACATGATCGGAAACTCGGTGGTCTTGCCGTCGATGGTCAGTGAAGCGGTGCGTTGCGTCGTGGTCATGTAGTGGTCCCTTTTTCCTGTTTTAACTCAAGCTCCCAAGCGATGGAACTGCTGCGTCAGCCCGCACGCAGCAGTTCCACCATTTCCTTCCAGCGATCATTTTCGACAGGCTTGCTACCGTTGACCATGGCCCACAGGTCATGGTCTTCGACACGCAGCAGGTCGTCCAGATCAGCCAGCTGACCATCGGTGAGATGGTCAAAGTGCCTTTCGAGGAAGCGCGTGAACACCAGATCGAGCTCGAGGAGAGCCCGACGGCACTGCCAGCGCACACGCCCCCTGTTCAGCGTCATACCGCGCGACGGACCATCATGTCCTTGATCTTGCCAATCGCCTTCGTCGGGTTCAGGCCCTTCGGGCAGACGTCGACGCAGTTCATGATCGAGTGGCAACGGAACAGACGGTACGGATCTTCCAGGTTGTCGAGACGCTCGCTGGTCGCCTGGTCACGGGTATCCGCGAGGAAACGATAGGCCGCCAGCAGACCGGCCGGGCCGACGAACTTGTCCGGATTCCACCAGAACGACGGACAGCTCGTGGAGCAGCATGCGCAGAGGATGCACTCGTAGAGACCGTTGAGCTCTTCCCGGTCTTCGGGCGACTGCAGACGCTCGCGCTCGGGCGCCGGGTCGTTGTTGATCAGGTAGGGCTTGATCGAGTGGTACTGCTTGAAGAACTGGGTCATGTCGACGATGACGTCGCGGATGACCGGCAGGCCCGGCAGCGGACGGATGGTGATCGGCTGGGCGAGCTCATCGACGCTGGTGAGGCAGGCCAGGCCGTTCTTGCCGTTGATGTTCATGGCGTCGGAGCCACACACACCTTCACGGCAGGAGCGACGGAAGGACAGGGTGTCGTCCTTGGCCTTGAGGCGGACCAGCGCGTCCAGGAGCTTCTTGTCGGACTCTTCGAGTTCGACGGAGATGTCCTGCATGTACGGCTTGTCGTCCTTGTCCGGATCGTAACGGTAAATCTGGAATTTTACGGTTCGCTTGCTGCTCATTTGTTGTTCTCCGGAACGCTCAGTAGGTACGCTTGGCAAGGGCGATCGGCTCGACGTCGGCGGACATCGGCTGCAGATTCACCGGCTTGTAGTCGAGGCGGTTGCCTTCGCTGTACCACAGCGTGTGCTTCAACCAGTTCTTGTCATCGCGGCCGTTCGGCGTCTCGGCGCAGTCGATCGCGTCGTCACGCACGTGGGCGCCACGGGACTCCTTGCGGGCCTCGGCGGAGATCATCGTGGCCTTGGCGACTTCGATGAGGTTGTCGAGCTCGAGGGCTTCGGTACGGGCCGTGTTCCAGACCTTGGACTTGTCCTTGATCTGGGTGTGCTTGGCGCGCTCGGCGACTTCGAGGATCTTGGCGACACCTTCCTTCAGCATGTCGGCAAAACGGAACACGCCGGCGTGCTTCTGCATCGTGCGCTGCATGTCGAGGCGGACGTCGTTGACTTCGACGCCGTTGGTCTGCGACTCGAGGCGGGCGATACGGGCCAGGGAAACATCGGCGGCATCGTCGGGCAGCGGCTTGAGCGTGAGCTGGCCGGACTGGAAGTCGGCCACCACGGTCTCGCCGGCGGACTTGCCGAACACCAGCAGGTCGAGCAGCGAGTTGGTGCCGAGACGGTTGGCGCCGTGCACCGAGGCGCAGGCACATTCGCCGGCGGCGTAGAAGCCCGGCACCGGAACGTTCGGGTTGCCGTCCTTCGGCACAATGACCTGACCCTTGTAGTTGGTCGGGATGCCGCCCATCTGGTAGTGACAGGTCGGGACGACCGGAATCGGGGCCTTGATCGGATCGACGCCGGCGAACTGGATCGAGATTTCACGAATGCCAGGCAGGCGCTTCATGATGGTCTCGGGCGACAGGTGGGTGATGTCGAGCAGGACGTGGTCCTTCTCGGAACCACAGCCGCGGCCTTCGTTGATCTCGGTGACCATCGAACGGGACACGACGTCGCGGGACGCGAGATCCTTCAGGTTCGGCGCGTAGCGCTCCATGAAGCGCTCGCCGGAGGAGTTGCGGAGGATACCGCCCTCGCCGCGCACGCCTTCGGTGATGAGCACGCCGGCACCGGCCACGCCGGTCGGGTGGAACTGCCAGAACTCCATGTCCTCGAGCGGGATGCCGGCGCGGGCCGCCATGCCGACACCGTCACCGGTGTTGATGAAGGCGTTGGTGGAGCTGTAGTAGATGCGACCGGCACCGCCGGTGGCGAAGATGGTGGCCTTGGCATGGAAGATGGAGACCTCGCCGGTTTCCATTTCCATGGCGGTCACACCCAGCACGTCACCGTCGGCGTTGCGGATCAGGTCCATCGCCATCCACTCGACGAAGAACTGGGTGTTGGCACGGACGTTGCGCTGGTACAGGGCGTGCAGCATCGCGTGACCGGTACGGTCGGCCGCGGCGCAGGAGCGGGAGACCGGGGTCTGGCCGTAGTTCTGCGAGTGGCCGCCGAACGGACGCTGGTAGATCTTGCCGTTGTCGGTCCGGTCGAAGGGCATGCCGTAGTGCTCGAGCTCGACGACGACCTCATTGGCCTTCTTGACCATGAACTCGATGGCATCCTGGTCACCGAGCCAGTCCGACCCCTTGACGGTGTCGTACATGTGCCAGTGCCAGTTGTCCTCGGTCGAGTTGCCCAGGGAGGCCGCAACACCGCCCTGCGCCGCCACGGTGTGGGAGCGGGTCGGGAAGACCTTGGTCAGCACGGCGGTCTTGAGGCCCGCCTCGGAAAGCTGCAGAGCTGCCCGCAGGCCAGCACCACCGGCACCGACAATAACCGCATCAAAGGTACGCTTTGCGACTTTCACTTACAGCCTCCAGAGAATCTGACCAACCCAGCCGGCGTAGCCGACGAGCAGGAGAACGACGACGGAATGCAGGACCAGGCGCACGCCGGTCGGCTTGATGTAGTCCATGAAGATGTCACGCACGCCGATCCAGGCGTGATAGAACAGCGACATGAAGAACAGGAAGGTTGCGAACTTCATGAAGCTGGCCGAGAACAGGCCACGCCAGCTCTCGAAGGAGGCATCGGGCAGCATCAGCGCGGAAATGGCGAAGATGACCGTATACAGCGCCATCACCACGGCGGTGACGCGCTGGGCGAGCCAATCCCGAAAACCGTAATGGGCTCCAACGATGACGGGCTTTACCATAGCTTGGCTCCAATGAAGGCGGTGAGAAGGAGGCTGACGATCAGGACGATCCGGCTGCTGTTGCGCGCGGCTTCCTTTTCAACACCCACATGCACGTCGAGCAGCAGGAAACGGATGCCTGCGCAGAAGTGATGCAGATAAGCCCACAGCAGACCGAGCAGGAGGAGCTTGACGAAAATGTTGCCCACAACCGCCTTGTAAGCCGCGTAGGACTCCGGCGAGCCGACACTGTTGGCAAACAGCGAGAGAAGCACCGGCAGCATCAGGAACAGGCCAGCGCCACTCACACGGTGCAGAATCGAGACGATTCCCGGCAAGGGGAGCCTGATCTGGTTCAGCGCCAGATGCTTCGGGCGCTGTTTCTTCAAAATCACCTCTGTCATAGATTTTCCCTCAAAGCAATAGCGACCCTTAAAGCCGCTTGTTTCCCACACGAACAAAATTATAAGTATATACCCTTACCAACAACTGACGGGCCGGGCTACCCGCCAATCCAGACACTCATCAATTCAATTCGTTCAGATAATAATGTTCGGCCGTCGAATAGAGGCCGCGGCGCCACTCCACCGGCCGATCCCCGTACGTATAAGTGACACGCTCGACCGAAAGGAGGGGCACCCCTTCCGTGACACCAAGGGTTTCGCTGGTCATCCTGTCGGCCGCAACCGCGCGGATGCGCTCCTCGGCGCGAATCATGCGAACGCCAAAACGGGACTCGAAGAGGCTGTAGAGCGAACCCTGCGAACCCTGCAGGACTTCCATCGTCAGGCCCTGGAAGATTTCGCCGGGCAGATAGATCTCATCAACAACGACCGGCTTGCCGGAAAAACGCAGCAAGCGGCGCAGGATGGTGACCGGCGCACCGAGCTCGATGCCCAGCATGCGCGCCGCCTCGTTGCCGGCCTTGGCTTTCCAGCAATCGAGCGGAACACTCTGGGGATGGGCGAGATCGCCGTCGATCGGCACGAGCCGCAGGAAACGGAACAGGGCGCGCGGGTCGTTGTGGGACGCCACGTAGGTGCCCTTGCCCTGCTTGCGAACCAGGAGATTGTCGGCCGCCATTTCGTCGATGGCCTTGCGCACCGTTCCTTGACTTACATTGAAACGCAGTGCAAGTTCCTGCTCGCTCGGAATCGCCTGACCAGGACGCCACTCGCCCGATTCCAAAGCGTTGAGCATCAGATTCTTGATCTGACGGTAAAGCGGGCTGAATGTGGGCGAATCTGATCGCATGGCTGCATTGAAGCACACTTTTGGTTGACAGTCTATCAGCAAAACAATGTCTTATATAAGACATAAGACATTGAATTGACAGTCCGCCGAAATGCTCATACGATTCGGACGTTGACCAATTAGACATCAGGATTGCGCCAGCACCGATTCACCTTCGCGGCGTCTTCCGAGCGAAGCCGGCGCGAGTCGGAACCATCAAGTCGTTAACACTTCTTTGTAGAGGGAGTTTCAACAATGGCAAAAGCCCCCGTTCGTGTCGCAGTCACCGGCGCCGCCGGCCAGATCGGTTATAGCCTCCTGTTCCGCATCGCCAGCGGCGAAATGCTGGGCAAGGATCAGCCCGTCATCCTCCAGCTGCTCGACCTGCCGCAGGCCCAGAAGGCCGTCAAGGGCGTCATGATGGAACTCGAAGACTGCGCGTTCCCGCTGCTGGCCGGCATGATCGCCACCGACGATCCGAATGTCGCCTTCAAGGACGCCCAGGTCTGCCTGCTCGTCGGCGCCCGCCCGCGCGGCCCCGGCATGGAGCGCAAGGACCTCCTGACCGAAAACGCCAAGATCTTCACCGTCCAGGGCGCCGCCATCGGCCAGTACGCCGATCCGGACGTCAAGGTGCTGGTCGTCGGCAACCCGTGCAACACCAACGCCTACATCGCCAAGGAAATCGCCGTCAAGTACGGCCGCGTCCAGGCCAAGAACTTCACCGGCATGCTGCGCCTGGACCACAACCGCGCCCTGTCCCAGCTGGCCGCCAAGTCCGGCCGTGAGGTTTCCAGCCTGAAAAACCTGGTCGTCTGGGGCAACCATTCCCCCACGATGTACGCCGACTACCGCGCTGTCACTTCCAACGGCGACAACGTCAAGACCCTGATCAACGACGAAGCCTGGAACCGCGACGTGTTCCTGCCGACCGTCGGCAAGCGTGGCGCCGCCATCATCGAAGCGCGCGGCCTGTCCTCCGCCGCTTCCGCCGCCAATGCCGCCATCGACCACATCCGTGACTGGGTGCTGGGCTCCAACGGCGAATGGGTCACCATGGGCATCCCGTCCGATGGCTCCTACGGCATCCCGGAAGGCATCATCTACGGCTTCCCGGTCACCACCGAAGGCGGTGAGTACAAGATCGTCCAGGGCCTCGAGATCGACGAGTTCTCCCGCGACCGCATGACCAACACCCTCAACGAGCTGCTCGAAGAGCGTGACGGCGTGAAGGATCTGCTGGGCTGATCGCTCCACCGGCAGTACGCATCACCTGAAACGCGAGGGCCCGAAAGCCCTCGCGTTTTGTTTTTGGAGCGGGTATTTTCCACCCTCCCCCGCCGACACGAGGACAACCACCACCATGGCAGCGTCGCAAGCCCACCCCGATCACGTCTTGTTCCAGGGCGAGAAGCCCTTCCCCATCCTGCCCGCCGTCGACCACTACGCCGGCAGCGAAAAACTGATGAAGAAGGCCCTCTCCGTGCAGCACGAGCTCGGCCCGGTCTTCGACATCACCTGCGACTGCGAGGACGGCGCCCACGCCGGCGCCGAGGCCGAACACGCCCGCATGGCCGCCGGCATCGTGATGTCGGAGGACAACCGCTTCGGCCGGGTTGGCGCGCGCATCCACGACATCACCCACCCGCACTGGGAACAGGACGTGGACATCCTGGTCGGGCTGGCCGGCAGCCGGCTGGCCTTCCTGACGATTCCGAAGGTACGCAGCGCCGCCGACGCGGCCCGGCAGATCGAGTGCATCCGCAGCGCCGAGGAGCGCCACGGCGTCGAGCGCGAGATCCCGGTGCACGTGCTCATCGAAACCCATGGCGCGCTCCGCGACGCCTGGGACATCGCCGCGCTGGACCGGGTCGAATCCCTCGATTTCGGCCTGATGGATTTCGTCAGCGGCCACCACGGCGCAATCCCCGGCTCGGCGATGCGCAGCCCCGGCCAGTTCGAGCACCCCCTGGTGATCCGCGCCAAGTGCGACATCGCGGCGGCCGCGCTGGCCAACGGCGTGGTGCCGTCGCACAACGTGACCACCGAGCTCAAGGACATCGACTACATCCGCCGCGACGCCGAGCGCGCCCGCAAGGATTTCGGCTACCTGCGGATGTGGAGCATCCACCCCAACCAGGTCGTGCCGATCATCGAGGCGATGCGCCCGGACTTCACCGAGGTCGAAGAGGCCGCCAGCATCCTGATCGCCGCCCAGGACAAGCACTGGGGCCCGATCCAGCACGCCGGCAAGCTCCACGACCGGGCGTCTTACCGGTATTACTGGGAGCTGCTCAAGCGCGCCCGGGCCACCGGGATGACCGTCCCCGACGAGGCCGCGCAGCGCTTTTTCTGATCATAAAAAAACCGGCCTCGCAGCCGGTTTTTTGTTGGAGCCCCCTAACCGCTCAATCGGGCAGGGCGATCTTGTTGTCGGTGCTGAACTGGTAGTCCTTGAAGATGTGCTCCGCCGACAGGATCTCGTAATTGCCGTCCTCGAGCTTGCGGGAGGTGTCCTTGAGGCGGTAGGTGTAGTGCCCGCAGGTCCAGCAGTCGAAGTTGCGCATGTGGGTGCACAGGCAGGTCTTGTCCATCACCGAGACGCGCCGCGCCTCCGGATGGGCCGCCACCTCGCGGTTGTAGGACTGGATGTAGGCACAGCTGCCGTTGGCGTCGAGCAGGTAGCCGTAGGCCTCGCAGTTCGGGCGGATGCCGGAGCCGATCGCCGGGCTGCTGGTGAGCATCCGCATCGGATAGCCGGTGGGAGAGATCTGGTTGACCACGATCTCCTCTTCGCTGGCCTTGAAGTATTCCTGCTGGACTTTTTCGGGCAGGCCGCACTCGCGCGCCACGGTGAAGCGGGTTGCCACCTGCACCGCTGCCGCCCCATTCTCGAGGAAGGACACCGCATCGCTGCCGGTGAAGATCCCGCCGGCGGGAATCAGCGGGATGTCAAGCTTCTCGGCCACCAGCCAGGCGTGGATCTCGGCGACGATGGTCGCCAGGTCGTACTTGGCCCAGTCCATGCCGAAGCCCAGGTGGCCACCGGCCAGCGGGCCTTCGACGACGACGTAATCGGGCAGCCGGTTGGTGCGGGCGCTCTTGCGCAGGAACAGCTGCAGCGCCCGCAGCGAAGAGACGATGATGCCGAGCTTGGCGTCACGGAAGCGCGGGTGATCCTCGATCAGCGCGAAGGAGCCCAGGTGCAGGCCGGCCGCCAGCGTGATGCCGTCAATACCCGCGTCGAGGGCGGTCGCCAGGCGCACGCGCAGGGTTTCCCGCGGCGCGTTCATGGTCAGTTTCTCCATGCAGTTCACGAAGATCAGCCCGGAGCCGCGCTTGGCCTCCATGGTCTTGCCGACGTGCAGGCGGGTCGCCTCGGCGAGCTGGCCCAGGTCGAACTGCACAGCCGACTTGTCGGGGTTCTCCACGTTGTACTTGTAGAGCTTCAGCTTCTCCTTGACGAACTTGGTATTGAAACGACGGTCGGCAACCGTCTTCACCATCGCATCCGAGATGTGACCGATTCCGCCCAGCCGCGCCGCTTCGAGAGCCAGGTCTGCAGTGGAGATATCAACCCCCATGCCGCCAATCACAATGGGCACATACTCCTGCTTGCCGAAGCGCAGACGGAAATCATCAACTCGTTTCATGAAACTCCTTCCAGACGTGGGGTGCCACTTGGGCTGTTATTGGCTTCTAGGTGGCTTTAATTGTTTATTATCTCACTGCGTCGCACTGCTTGACGCACTTTGGTTCAACGAAATTCAAATTCCCGCGGCGGGCCGCCCATCCTGACACGCCAACCGACAAGCGGTGCCGCGAAAGAATCGAAAATTTGTTACCTTCAACCCTGCGGAGGAAGTCACAAAGTCCGCTAGAATCATGCCTCCAGAGCAGCCCGAAACCAGATGTCGGAATCCACGAAGCCCACCAATGAATGCGCTGTACTGTTTGCCGATCTGGTCGGCAGCACTCAGCTCTATCAGCGCGTGGGCGACGCATCTGCCTTCGAGCTGGTCGATCGCTGCATCCGCGCGATGCGGATCGCCGTCGAGACCAAGCGCGGCCGGGTCGTCAAGCATACCGGCGACGGCCTGATGGCGGTGTTCCGCGACGCCGACAGCGCCGCCGACGCCACCCTCGCCATCCACCAGACCGTCAAGGAGCTCCCCGCCGCCGCCGAACAGAAGCTCGCCGTGCGCATCGGCTTCCACTTCGGGGGGGTTGTCGCGAGCGGCACCGACGTGTTCGGCGAAACGGTCAACTTCGCCGCCCGGCTCGCCGAACTCGCCTCCCCGGGCAAGGCCATCACCTCCGCCGAAACCGCCCGGCGGCTGGGCCCCGAATGGCGCTCGGTGATTCACCCGCTGCCCCCAAGGGTCATCCGTGGCCTCTCCAAGCCGGTGGATCTGTGCGAAGTCATGTGCGAAGCCGTCGGTGAGCTCACCGTCGTCCAGGCCGACCACTTCCTCCTCGAGACCGAGCCCGAGCTGCGGCTCTACATGGACTCGAAATCGCTGGTGCTCAACGCCAGCCGCCCGAGCGCCCGCATCGGGCGCGACCCGATGGCCGACATGGTAGTCGGCGACACCCAGTCGTCCCGCCGCCACGCCGAGATCGAACTGCGTGGCGACAAGTTCGTGCTCATCGACCGCAGCAGCAACGGCACCTTCGTCCAGATCGAAGGCGAGCGGGAGTTTCTCCTCTCCCGCGAGGAGGTCGTGCTGCGTGGCCGCGGCCAGTTCGCCCTCGGGCGTAGCTGCGCCAACAGCCCCCAGGTCGTCAGCTTCGTCTGCATCTGAGCCGCGGCCCACGGCCACGCCCCCCTTGAATACACCTCACGCCAGCGCCGCGGCGAGCGCCCTGCCCGCCAGTTCGACCGCCTCCCCCGACTGCCGGAAGAACTTTCCGAGGGTGAAGAAGCCATGCACCATGCCCTCGAACTCATGCAGCGTCACCGGCACACCTGCCGCCTCGAGCGCCGCGGCATAGGCCTTGCAATCGTCCGTCAGCGGATCGCAGCCGGCGGTAATGAAGGTTGCCGGCGGCAGGTCGTCGAAACGCCCGGCTAATAGCGGCGACGCCCGCCAGTCCACGCGGTCGGCGGGATTGGGCAGATATTTTTCGCAAAACCAGTCGAGGCTCTCGTCGTCGAGGAAATAGCCGTTCGAATAGGCCTGGCGGGACGGACGGCGGCTGAGGATCTCGGTGCACGGGTAAATCAGCAGCTGGAGCCGCGCCTGCGGGCCATTATCGTCACGCAACTGCAGCGCCGTGACAGCACTCAGGGTGCCTCCGGCGCTATCCCCCACCAGCGCGAACCGGCTCGCGTCGACGCCGAGCAGGCCGGCGTTCTCGAGGGCCCACTCGACCGCATGGCGGGCATCATGCACCGCGGCCGGAAACGGATGCTCCGGCGCCAGCCGGTAATCCACCGACAGCACCGCCGCTCCGGAGAGGTTGGCCAGCTCACGGCACAGCACGTCGTAGCTGGTGATGTTGCCGACGCACCAGCCGCCACCGTGAAAATAGAACGCCAGGGGCAGGATGTCGTCCGGCCCCGCCGAAACCGGGCGATAGAGACGCGCCATCAGCACCCCGGCCCCGGCCACGCCCGGGATCGGCACATCGGTCACCGACGCCACCGCCGGCGCCACCGGGCGCAGGGCAAACTGGAGCTTCTCGAAGGAATGGCGCGCCTGATGCACATCGAGTTCATGGAAGCGCGGTGCACCAATGCGGTACACCATGTCGAGCAAGGCTTGGGCTTGGGGGTCGAGGGCCATGGCGTGTTCCGTAAAGTCTGTTGATCTGGCCAGGCCGCAATCGGCCTGCCGCAGCGCAGCATTGTAAACCAAGCATCCTGCAGCAACGCCACGGGCAAAGCCAAAACAAATCAGACTTTGCTAATATTCCGCATTCCCCCACCGGGCCGACGCGCCATCCGCCGGCCAATCCTCCAACAACGCACAGAAGGTGAAACCACGATGAAAACCGCCCACGATCTGGTCATGGCCGCCAAGACCCGCACCCAGGAAGTCGCACTGACCGACGCCGACGAAGCGATCCGCGACGCGGACGTTCTGATCGACGTGCGCGAGGCCGACGAATTTGCCGCCGGCCATCTGCCCGGCGCCCTGCATATCTCCCGCGGCCTGCTCGAGTTCAAGCTCAGCGGCGACCCGCAGCTTAGCGCCCGCGACCTGAAGCTGGTGGTGTATTGCAAGACCGGCGGCCGCGCGGCCCTCGCCGCCTGCGCCCTGCACGAGATGGGCTACCTGCACGTCAAGTCGATCGCCGGCGGCTTCGACGCCTGGGCCAGCGCAGGCAAGCCGGTCGCCAAGCCGAGCCTGCCGAGCTTCGACTGAAGCAGGCGGTTGCACGCGCGGGCAGTGGGCCAGCCTGCCCCGCGCCAATTCACGCGGGCCAGACTGCAAACGCAGGACGCTCGAACAACAATCGACGGGAGAAGGTAGCCGGAGAACCAGGCCTGAGACACCCCCACGGGGGGCAATGCTCCCAACTTAAGCCCCCTTATATGCCAAATGCTGGTGCGGCTTGACGCGTCGTGGCCTGGGATAACTTCGCTCAGGCTGAATGCGGCAGTGGTTGCGTGAGACGGCGTCGAGCACCGTCTG
>NZ_JAYREK010000041.1:0-33358 GCF_041908905.1 Zoogloea sp. | reverse complement strand
GGTCTTCTGCCGGCCCGGTGACGCTCAATCCAGAGCGGGAATCCGTCGTCGCCATGGCAATCGGCAACACGAATAGACAGCCTTTGGCTGCATGACTCAGGTGGCAACTATCTTGACGCGCGCCGGTCGTCGCCCATCAGCCTGAGGGCGATGCCGAGCTGGACCAGGGCCAGGCCGGAGTGGGCCTGGGCGCGCAGCTCGTACAACTGGCGCAGGGTGGCCAGCGGTGCCCTGGATTCCCGCGCCAGCACGTAGGCGCCGTAGGCGAGCACGCCGAAGCGGCCGCTGCCGGCGTAGCGGCGGTCCTGCCAGATGGCGTCGGCGTTGTAGCCGGGCTTGCCGGCGGGCAGGCCGGCGACGCCCTCCTGCAGCGCGCGCAGCAGGAAGTCGGTGGCCTTCTGCTGCATCTGGTCCGGCACATTGAAGCCCTGCTCGCGGGCGTCGAGCAGGAAGTGGGTGACGTAGGCCGACAGCCAGTATTCGTACTCGGAGACATTGCCCCACAGGCTGAAGCCGCCGTTGGGGGCCTGCATGGCGCCGAGGCGGGCGATGGCCTTCTCGAGCATGGCGGCCCGCTGCTCGCGGCTGAAGGGCTTGAGGCCGAAGCGGCGGGCGCTGTCCTCGTCCACGAACACGTGGGGGTAGGCGGTGCTGGTGGTCTGCTCGGCGCAGCCGTAGGGGTACACCAGCAGGCCGCGGATGGCGCTGCGCACGTCGATGGGCGGCTGGTCCGACAGGGTGAGGTGGGCCTCGACGGAGGCCCGCAGGAAGCCGCCGGTGTCGGCGTCCTTGAGCTGGAGGGTTTCGCCGGGGGCCAGCGTGAAGCGGCGGCTCACCTGCTGGCGCGGCGTGGGGGCCTGGACCTGCAGCGCGAACTGGCGCTGGAGCCTGATCGGCCCACCGCTCACATTGACCTGCACGCTGGCCAGCCCGAAGGCGCTGCCGGCCTCCACCGGGAAGCGCAGCGTCTGCCGGCGCTGGTCGGCGAGGGTGAGGCTGCTGCTGGCGTTCTGGATGCGCAGGCCGTCGGGGGAGCTGATGTCCACCTTGAAGGTTTGCGTGGCGCCGGACAGGTTGTGCAGGTCGAGGGCGATCACCGCGCTGTCGCCCACCGTGAGGAAGCGCGGTGTGGCGAGTTCGGCCACCAGCGGGGCGGCCACCTGCACCTCGGCCTCGGCGCTGCCGAACTGCTCCGGCGTGGCCACCACCGCCATCAGGCGCAGGCTGCCGTTGAAGTCGGGCACCGGCAGCGTGACCTCGGCCTCACCCTGGGCGTCGAGGCTGACCGGGCCCGAGAAGAGGTCCACCAGCCTCACTTTCTTGGGCAGGCTGGTGGTGGGCTTGGGCGCGGCGTCGCCGCCGAACTTGAGCTTGCCCTTGCGGCCGGCCATCTTCTCGATGAGGCGGCCGTACACGTCGTACTGGTCGGCGCCGTAGCGCAGCTTGCCGAAGAAGTGGCCGTGGGGGTCGGGCGTGGCGAAGCGGGTGATGTTGAGGATGCCCACGTCCACCGCCGACAGGGTCAGCAGGGCCTGCTGGCCCTTGGCGGCGGGCACCTTGACCTTCACCTTGAGGGGCGTCTCGGGGAGCATCTTCCTGGGGGCGTCGAGGCTCACCGCCAGCTTGCGCTCGCCGCGTTCCAGCGGCAGGTGGACGAGGCCGAGGGCCCGCGCCGGGGTGATCTTCTCGGCACGGCCGCCGGGGCGCAGCACCATCACCGACACGTACAGGTCGTGGCGGCGCCAGTCCTTGTCCACGGGGATGTCGATGGTGCGGCCGCCGTCGGGCATCGCGACGCGCTGGCTCCACAGGGTCCGGTCGCCTTCGACGCTGATCAGGGCCTCGCCGCCGTGGGGTGGGGTGATGGTGAGTTTGGCGGTGTCGCCGTCCCGGTAGGTGGGCTTGTCGAGCTTGAGGGCGACCCGGTCGGGGCGGACGCCCTGGTCTTCGTCGTTGCGGGCGCTCCAGCCGGCGTAGAAGCGGTACTTGAGGGTCTTGCCGGTTTCCGGGTCGGCGATCTCGAGGCGGTAGCGGCCATATTTGACCGGCAGCTGCAGCGTGCCGCGGCCGCCGGCGGGCACCGCGACGCTGGCTGTGGCGACCAGCTCGTCGGTTTCGGTGAAGCCGGAGTGCCAGCCGCGCTGGTCGTCGAAGCGCCAGTAGTAGTCGCGGTTCTCGCGGAACAGGCGGGCCGGCAGGCTGGCGCCGTGGAGCTTGCCGCTGCGGTCGGCGCGGATCACCTCGAAGGGGGCCTGGCTGCCCTCGCGGGCGTAGTCGCCCTGGAACAGCGGGCGCACGCCCACCATCACCGGCGCAGGCCAGTAAACGCGCTCGACGGAGCGGATCACCGGGCGGCCGCCGCTCTCCAGCAGGCTGAGGGTGGCGCGCACGGTGAAGGGCGACTGGCGCTCGGCCACCGGGGCGAGGTCGATGTCGAGCTGGCCCTTGCCGGCTTCGTCGAGGGCGGCTTCATCCAGCTCGCTGCGGCTCCTGGCGCTGTCCTCGTTGGCGTCGCCGAACTCGAAGCCGGGGAGCTGGGCTGCGAGCGGGTTCTTCTGCCGTTCGTACTGCACCACGCCGAGCAGGCGGTTGCCGGCGGCTGGGGCGCCGTAGAGGTAGCTGCCCTGCACGGCCAGCGCGAAGGGCTGTTTTGCGTCGAGGCTGGGGTGGCTGGGGGTGAGGTCGAGCTTCATGCGCTCGGGCAGGAACTCCTCGACGTTGAAGCGGTAGGTGTTGGTGGGCAGCTTGTCGGCCGGGTCGGCCCGCAGTTCGAGCGTCCAGGCGCCGGTGGGGGCGTCGGCGGGGAGCTCGATGGGGCGCCGGTAGTAGCCGCCGAAGCCCGCTTCGGGCTGCCAGCTGGCGGTGAACTGGCGCTTGCCGTCGGGCCGCTTGAGGATGGCCTGCACCGGCTGGGCCGGCATCGGGCGGCCGTCGGCGTCGCGGGCCAGCACGGACAGCTCGAAGCGCTCGCCGGGCCGGTAGAGGTTGCGGCCCGACCACGGGAAGAGCCGTACCGCCCGCCCGGGCAGGCCGGCGATGTCGAACTCGGAGAGGTCGAGGGCCGGCTCGCGGGTGGCGATCAGGGAGAGCTGCTGGCCCTGGCGGGCCACCACCACGCGGGCGTCCCGGGGGCGCTCGGCGAAGCTGGCGCGGCCGTCGCCGTCGGTCTCGCCGCGGGCCAGCACCTTGCCGGCCGCGTCGAGCCACTGGATCTCCACGTTGCGCCGGCCCTTGCCGTCGGTGAGGGAGCTGACCACCGCGTCGGCGCCCTTGTCGAACAGGCGCAGGTGCAGGCCCAGGTCGCTGACGTAGAAGTAGCTCACCTGGTAGTCGTAGCGGAAGCGGTTGGGCTGGCTCATCACGGCGATGTAGACGCCGGGCTCCTGGAGTTCCTTGATGTCCTCGACCGGGATGAAGGTGACGCTGCGCCGGTTGGCCTGCTGCTCGGTGACGAAGCGGCCGGTGTAGACGCTGTCGGTGAGGCCGTGCAGGCTGTCGAGCTCCCAGTTGCCGACGGCGCCGCGCAGGCTCAGGCGGCGGTTCTGGTCATCGTCGCTGTCGTCCCCGGTGTCGCCGTCGTCGTCGCCCTCGCTGTCCGGTGTGGGCTTCCGGGCTCTGGCCGGGCTGATCACGCGGTCGAGGAAGCGCGGCAGCTGGTCGGGCCGCACGCGCAGGAACTGGATGTCCACCTCGGGCACATTGACGGTGACCACCGGCAGGCCGCCGTTCTGCTTGGCGGGCAGCACCATGCCGCGGCTGGCGAAGTAGTAGGCCGGCGAGACGGCGGCGGTGCGCAGCGACAGGCGCGCCTCGGCGTCGAGCCGGGCGTCGCCCCGGGCCGGCAGCCCGGCGGCCACCTTGACCACGTAGCGGGCCTGGGGCTTCACGTGGGGGAAGAACAGCAGGCGCGGGTTGTCGCCCACCGTCCAGGCGCCTTTGACCCGCTTGCCACCCTCGGTGTCGATATCCTTGGGTTCGCTGCTGGCTACGGGCGGGGCGTCCTGGCGCGCGTCCTCATCGCCTTCGCCCTCGTCGCCGGTGGCGAGCACCTCGCCCTCCCGGGGCGGCATCTCGAAGACCTCGATCTCGCCGTCGTAGGCGTGGCGCGGGTCGAGGGGCTGGCTGAAGGTCAGGGCGAGGGCGGGGGCGCCGTCGAAGTCGCGGTTGGCCAGTTCGACCAGCCGGAAGGGGCCGTCACTGCCGCCGGCTTCGTCGCCCGGCGCCGGGCGCTTGAAGTGGTAGAGCCCGGCGGCCAGGGCGACGGCCAGCGCGATCAGGACGGGGATCAGGGCAAAGCCCCGGCGGGGGGAGGCGATCACGGGCTGCTTCCTTTCGGGCGGGCGCCACCGGGCGCCGACTCGCATGACGTGGAAATCCAGCCGCCAATCTACACCACTACGGCTTGCCGGTGGCCCGGCTGGCGCAGGCCGAGGGCGCCGCCGGGGCGGTCGGCGCCTGGCTTGGCAGGCGCACGGGCGACGTATAATCCACCCGACGAGGCGCGCCTGCCGGCACATCCGCGTGGCCTTCCCGTTGCCCGCCAGCGGCGGCACGGGGAAAGCCTGTTGCCGCGGTTCCGCGGCGCGTCGTTCCGTGATTAACCTGTTCAGATGTCCCGGCCCTGGCCGGAGGTTCGAGATCCCGCCCGTGGAAAATACTCCCGTCGAAATTCTCGTCGTCGATGACGACCCGGTGGCCTGCGCGCGGCTCAAGGCCTATTTCTCGGCCGAGGGCTATGCGGTGTTCGTGGCCCGCGACGGCGGCGAGATGCAGCGCGTCCTCGACAGCGAGGCGATCTCGGTGGTGCTGCTCGACGTCGGCCTGCCGGGCAAGGACGGGCTGGAGCTGGCGCGGGAACTCCGTGCCCGCGACGACGGCCTCGGCATCATCCTGGTCAGTGGCCGCAGCGACGACGTGGACAAGATCGTCGGCCTCGAGTCGGGCGCCGACGATTACGTGACCAAGCCCTTCAACTCGCGGGAGCTGCTGGCGCGGGTCAAGATCGTGCTGCGGGGCCTCCGCGGGCGCGGGTCGAAGGGCGGCGGCAGCGGCTCGATCCGCTTCGGGCGGTGGTCCTTCGACATCGCCCACCGCCGCCTGCAGGGCAGCGACGGCAAGCGCGAGATCCTGACCCGCGGCGAGTTCGACCTGCTGGCGGCGCTGGCCAGCCACCCGGGCGTCGTGCTGAGCCGGGAGCGCCTGATGCAGACCGTGAGCCACCGCGCCTGGGACCCCAACGACCGCACCATCGACGTGCTGATCTCGCGTCTGCGCGACAAGCTCGAGGACGACCCCAGGCACCCCGAGATCATCACCACCGTGCGCGGCGAGGGCTACGTGCTGATCGCTGGAGACGAGGGGCGCTAGCCGCCCGCCGCGCCGGCGTCGGTGCTGGCGAGCAGCCGGGCCTGGAGGGCGTCGCAGCTGGCGAGGCAGTCGTCCATGAGCTGCCCGAGGGCGGTTTCGAGGGCGTCGGTGTCCACCGTTTCGAGGCCGGCGGCGGTTTCGAGGGCGCGGCTGGCGGCCATCACCTGGCTCATGCCCAGGTTCGAGGCCGCGCTGCGCAGGCGGTGGGCGCGCTTGCCCAGCGCGGCCCAGTCCCGGGCCTGGCGGGCGGCCTCCAGCGCGTCGAAGGCCGCCGGGAGTTCGTCGGCGAAGAGCTTCAGCAGCTCGGCCAGCGTGCCGGCGCCGAGGGTGTCGATCTCGGCCTCGAGGAAGGCCGGGTCGAGCAGGCCCTGGGCGAGCGGGGCGCCGGCCGTCTCGCCGGGGGCGGTGGCGTCGTCAACCGGGCTCGTCACGGCAGCGAGGGTGCGGGCGAGGGTGTCCAGCGAGAACGGCTTGCCCATGAAGGCCGACGAGGCCGCCGCGGCCCCGGAGGCGGCGGCCTGGGGCGAGACGTGGGCCGACATCACGATGATCGGCACCCCCGCCCAGCGGCCGTCGTCCAGCGCGCGGATCTCCTGGGCGACCTCGAGGCCCGAGCGGCCCGGCAGGCTGATGTCCATCAGGATCGCGTCCACGCGCGCGCCCGGGGCCTCGAGCAGGCGCAGCGCTTCGCTGCCGTCGCCGGCGGTGAGCGGCTGGTGGCCGAGCAGTTCGAGGTAGCGGGCGCACACCAGGCGGTTGATCTCGTCGTCCTCGACCACCAGCACCGTCAGCGGCCGCAGCGGGACGCGGGGCGTGGCGCGGTCGTCTTCAGCGGGGGCGGGCAGGCTGTCGGCGATCGGGAAATCCAGGGCGAAGCGCACGCAGGTGCCCTCGCCGAGCCGGCTCTCCAGGGAGATCTCGCCGCCCATCGCCTCCACCAGGCGCTGGCAGATCGCCAGCCCCAGGCCGGCGCCGCCGTGGTGGCGGTGGGCGGTGTCCTCGACCTGGAAGAAGGGCTTGAACACCTCGGCAGCCTTGTCGGCCGGGATGCCGATGCCGGTGTCGCAGATCGTGAAGCCGAGCCGGGTCTGGCCCTCGGCGACGGGCGTGGCGGTGACGCTGACGGTGACAGAGCCCTCGTCGGTGAACTTGATGGCGTTGCCGATGATGTTGAGGAGGAGCTGGTTGAGCTTGCGCCGGTCGCCGACCACCCACCGCGGCACCGCGGCCGCCACGTCGCGGACGAGGGCGATACCCTTGCCCTGGGCCTGCACCGATTGCAGCGACAGCATGTCGTCGATGGTCTCGCGCAGGTCGAAGGCTTCGCGCTGCAGGTCGAGCTTGCCGGCCTCGATGCGCGAGAAGCTCAGCATGTCCTCGAGGATCTCCAACAGCGTCAGGTTGGCGTAGCCGATCATGTCGAGGTACTGGCGCTGGCGCCCGTCGAGGGGGCTCTCGCGGAGCAGGCGCACGGTGCCGAGCACGCCGCTGAGGGGGGTGCGCAGCTCGTGGCTGAGGGTGCCGAGGAACACGCCCTTGGCCTTGTCGGCCTCCTCGGCGGCCTGGCGGGCCACGGCGTGCTCGGCCACTTCGCGGGCGAGCAGCGCGTTGCTGCGTTCGAGTTCGGCGGTGCGTTCGGCGACCTGGCTCTCGAGCACCTGCTGGTGGCGCCGCAGCTCGTCCTCGAGGCGCAGCCGCTCGCGGGCGTTCTCGCGGAACTGTTCGAGGGCTCGCCCGAGGGGGGCCAGCGGGTCCTGGTCGCCGGTGGCGATGGTGACGTCGTAGTCGCCGGTGCTGAGCGCGCGGACGGCGGTCTCCATGCCGTTCAGGCGGCCCAGCAGGTGGTAGCGGAAGACTGCCCACACGGTGACGATCAGCGTGAAGAACAGCAGCCCCGCCACCGCGACGAAGAGGATCAGCCCGCGATCGACGGCCCGCCGGGCCTGGGCGCCGGCGGCACCCATGGCCTCGCCGCCGGTGCTGACCAGCTCGCCGGCCTGGCGGTTGAGTTCGCCCCCCAGCTGGTGGCCCCGGGCCCGCAGCTCGCCCAGGGTGTGCTGGATCTCCAGGCGTTGGCGGTGGGTGCGGAAGGGGTCGTCGATGTCTTCGCCCGCCAGGTTGTGGTAGTGCGCCAGGCTGAGCTCGCGCTGGCTGGGGTCGCGCAGGTCGTCGATGCGCCGCTTGAGGGGCGCGAGGCTGGCGGCGAAGGCCTGGTTGAGCTGATCCACGCCTTCGGGGCTGGTCTGGGCCTCGACCTGGGCCAGCAGCGTCTGCAGCTTGAAGCACAGGAGCTGGAACTGGGCCATCCGCTCCATGCCGTCGATGTCCACTTCGATCAGCCGGTCGAGGGCCTCGAAGAGCCGGGGCGGCTTGCTCCCGCCGTCCAGCAGCCGGTAGAGGTTGGCGATGTTGGCGGTGGTGGTGGTCGAGGCGTTCGCCACCAGGGATTCGGACGTGTTCTGCAGGGCCTTCAGGCTCTCGCGGCGGTGCATCACCGCGGTGCGCTCGGCCTCCTCGGTGTCGAGGCGGCGCAGGGTCTGGGCGCTCTGCTGGCGGAGGTTGTCGGTGATCGCCGCGACGGTGGCGCGCATCGTGGCGCCGAGTTGCGGGTCGAAGCCCTGGGCGTCGAGCTGGGCCAGGGTCTGGGCCATGGCGCCGAGCTGTTCGTCGAGCAGGCTGCGGATCTGCTCCGCCTCCGGGCGGCCGTCGACCCGCGGCAGCCGATCGACCAGCGCGCTGATGCGGGCGTCGTGGTCGGCCAGGCGCCGCACCGTGTCCATCGCGGGCATCACCCGGTCGACGATGTTGCTCTGGGTGGATACGACCTGCTGGAAGCTGAACCAGGCCATCAGCGCGATGGCGACGGTCAGCAGGGCCGCCGTGGCGAACACGACCAGCAGCTTGCCGATCAGCCCCGGGCGCAGATAGAGCGCCTTGAGCCGGGCGAGGGCGCTCTCGGTGGGCGGGCGGGTGTGAATGGTCGTGACCCCGGGGCGTGCGTTAGACTTGGATTCTGCATCACGGCCCCAGGGTGGGCAATGCGCGGGCGACGCATACGCACAGGCCGGCGCTTCACGGAAACGCTTCCATGACCATATTCGGTGCCCGCGCGGCGTGCTGCGCGGCCGGGCTCGCGGCACTCCTCCTGTCTCCCGCGTCGTCGGCGGCCCCGTCTGCGGAGATCCTGCGCTGGGAGCCGCCCTTCTCCTATTCGAGCCCCGCCACGCGGCAGCCCTACGCCGCGCCGGCCAAGGCCCGCCGGGCCTGGAAGCTGTGCGTCGTGGTGCCCCACCTCAAGGATGCCTACTGGCTGGCGGTCAACTACGGGATGATCGACGAAGCCCGGCGGCTCGGCGTGAGCATGCAGGTGCTCGAGGCCGTCGGCTACCCCAATCTCGCGCGTCAGCGCAGCCTGGTCCAGGCCTGCGCCGAGGCGGCCGACATGGACGCGGTGATTCTCGGCACGGTGTCCTTCGACGGGTTGTCGGACCTGCTGCGCGAGGTGAGCCGCAGGAAGCCGGTGCTGGCCACCGTCAACGACATCGCCGACGCGGGCCTCGCCGCCAAGGTGGGAGTGTCGTGGTACGACATGGGGCGGCAGGTCGGCGAGTATCTGGCCGGGCTGCCCGCCGCAGGCCAGGCCCGGGTGCCGGTCGCCTGGTTCCCCGGGCCGCGGGACGCCGGCTGGGTGCCCTTTGTGGACAAGGGTTTTCGGGACGCGATCCGTGGCAGCCGGATCGCCATCGTCAGCACCGGCTGGGGCGACACCGACAAGACGGTGCAGCGCGACCTCGTCCAGGAGGCCCTCGACGCCCACCCCGAGGTGCGCTACCTGGTGGGCAACGCGATGATGGCCGAGGCGGCGGTGGGGGTGCTGCGGGAGCGGGACTCGGACGGGCGGCCGGGCGGTCGTTCGGGGTGCATCGGGGTGCTGTCCACCTACTTCACCCCGGGCGTCTATCGGGGCATCGTGCGCGGCAAGATCCTGGCCGCGCCCACCGACGCGCCGGTGCGCCAGGGGCGGCTGTCGGTGGATCAGGCGGTGGAGCTGCTGGAGGGGCGGCGCGTCGTGCGGCACATGGGGCCGGTGATCCGGCTGGTGGATCGCCGCAGCCTGCCGCACATCGACCTCGACGAGTCGATGCCGCCGCCCACCTTCACGCCCCAGTTCCGCTACCCGCCGCGCTGACGGGCGCGGCGTTCAGCTGCCGGGCTTGTCGAGCCGGGCGGTGGCCTCGGCTTCCTTCATGCCGTCCCGGAAACCTTTGACGGCGCCACCCAGGTCTTCGCCCATGTTGCGCAGCTTCTTGGTGCCGAAGACCAGCATCACGATCACCAGCACGATCAGCCAGTGCCAAACGGAAAAACTGCCCATTTCGTGTTCCTCTAGGTTGGAGCGCGGGCCGGCGGCCCGGCGGCAGGGGCCTCAGCCCCCGGTGGCGGACATCATGCGGATGACGCGGTGCTGCGTGTTGCCGAAGTCGTGGCGGGCGGGCTTGTGGGCGAGCCCGGCCTGCAGCGCGGCGAGGATTTCGGCGTCGCTGCGGCCGCTGCGCATCAGCTGGCGGAAATCCACCGCCTCGTCGCGGCCGAGGCACAGGTGCAGGGTGCCGTTGGCGGCCAGCCGGATGCGGTTGCAGGTGTCGCAGAAGTGCTGGGAGATCGCGGTGATGAAGCCGATCTGGAACGTATGGTCGGACGACACCAGGTAGCGCGCCGGCCCGCCGCCGGGCACCACGCCGTCGATGAGGCCGAACTGCTCGCGCATGCGCTGCATCACCGGCCGCAGGTCGATGAAGCCGGCGTTCCGGCCGGACTGGCCGACCGGCATGGTCTCGATCAGGCGCAGGATGAAGCCCCGCGCGATGCAGTATCCGGTCATCGCCTCGATCTCCTCGTGGGAGGTGTCGGGCAGCGCGACCATGTTGATCTTGATCTGCCGGAAGCCCAGCCCGCGGGCCGCCTCCAGGCCGTCGAGGATCTGCGGCAGCACGTCGCGCCGGGCGATGGACTGCACGCGGGCGCGGTCGAGGGAGTCCAGGCTCACGTTGAGCCGCGTGACGCCGGCCCGGCGCAGGTCTTCGGCGCACGCCGCGAGCCGGGTGCCGTTGGTGGACAGGGACAGATCGCGGATACCCGGCACCGCGGCGAGGCGGGCGGCGAGTTCCGGCAGGTTGCGGCGCAGCAGCGGTTCGCCGCCGGTCAGCCGGATGCGCTCGACCCCCTGGCGGGCGAAGAGGCCGGCGAGCCGTTCGAGCTCGTCGAAGCTCAGCCACTCGCGGGGCTCGTCGTCGCTCTGGAAACCTTCGGGCATGCAGTAGGTGCAGCGCAGGTCGCAGCGGTCGGTGACGGACAGCCGCAGATAGCTGATGTGCCTGCCCAAGCCGTCGATGAGCATCGTGTCCTCGTCTGGTCAAAAGGGCCCGGGGTGCCGCTGGCGGGCGCCCCGGGGCGGGGTGGAAGGGGCGCCGGGGCTCAGAAGCTCTTCGATACCGCAAACACCACGCGCTGGTCGAAGATCTTCAGGCCGGCGGGGGAGCCATACACCTTGTGGCTGGAGGTGATGTCGGTGTCGTGGTAGCGCAGGTCGAAGGTGAGGCCGACGAACTTCTTGCTCACGCCGAGGTTCCAGTGGTGCCAGCCCTGGGCGCCGGTGCCGTCGAGCTGCTGGTAGCCGTAGCTGCCGTCGAGGGTGACGCCGTAGGGCAGGGCCATCTTGGGATGAACGGCGTAGTTGATGCCCTTCCAGCCTTCGACGCCGAACCAGTCGTTGAGGGTGGGGGTGACCTCGAACTTCAGGTTGAAGTCGCCGAACTGCTTCCAGGCATACATGTACAGTTCGGTGTAGTTGTACTTGTTGGCACCCGGGTACTCGTAGTCGAAGAGCATCACGTTGTAGCCGATGTCGGTGGCGCCGATGGTGCCGGTCTTGCCGATGTAGGGGCCGACCACGGCGCTGATGTCGGGCGCGCTGGCGAACTTGTTGGTGGAGCCGAAGAAGCCGGCGTAGAAGCCGCTCGGGTGGCTCCAGGTGATCGAGCCCTGGACGGCGGGGATCTGGCCGTCGTTGGTCTCGGACTCGCCGCGGAAGACGTAGTCGGTGGCGAACTTCACGTTGGCGCCGAAGGTGCCGCCGAAGAGCGTTTCGGCGTCGTCGGCGGCCACGGCGGAGTGGGTCAGGGCCACGGCCATGCCGGCGATGGCAAGTCTGGACAGCGTTTTCATTTGATGCTCCCTAAGCGTCATTCGGACGGTGATTCGAACCTTCGGTGAAGATCGTTTCAGGGCGGATGATGGAGATCCGGTATGAACGGCAGTCCCCGAAAACGTGAATGCGCGGGCGCGTCCTGTTAATGGACGCGAGCCGGCCGGGGAGGCCGCTCCGCCGCGCCGGGCCTGGGCGGGCGGGGGGCGCCGGGGGCTGGCGCGGCCGGCGTCTGCAAAGCCTGTTAACGTGGGTTAACCGAATGCCGCCCCAGGCTTACCAAACCGCGGCGAACCGTTCATGGCCGGCGGATAAGCTGTGATCCGTGGAAGGCTTCATGGCGAAGCCGATCTTTACCGGGAGATGCGGTCATGGCTGTTTCGAGAAGAGAGTTCCTGAAGGCGTCCGTCGCGACCAGTGTTGCCGCCGGCAGCCTCAGCTGGTTCGGCGCGAGCGAGGTGTTCGGTGCCGACACGGTGGTGATCCCCAGCGCGAGCCACTGGGGGCCGTTCAAGGCGGTGGTCAAGAAGGGCGTGCTGGTGGGTGTGCAGCCGCTGCCCGGCATCGACGCGATGCCCACCAAGATGCTCACCGAGGGCCTGATCAGCCGCGTCTATCACAAGAGCCGCGTGATGTACCCGATGGTCCGCAAGTCCTACCTGGCCAACCCGATGGGCGACACCAAGCCCCATCTGCGCGGCAAGGAGCCCTTCGTGCGGGTGACCTGGGACGAGATCCTGGCCCTCACCGCCAACGCGATCCTCACCACCGCCGAGCAGCACGGCAACGAGGCGCTGTTCAGCTCGAGCTACGGTGGCTGGTCCCACGCCGGCCTGCTGCGCCCGCAGGTGCTGCAGGGGCGCCTGTTCGGCCTGATCGGCGGCCACTCGGTGACCACCGGCGACTATTCGGGCGGCGCCTCGCAGATCAGCCTGCCCCACATCATCGGCGACATGGAGGTGTATTCGCCCCAGACCGCCTGGGAAGTGATCGCCGAGCACACCGAGGTGATGGTGTGGATCGGCTGCGACCCCTGGAAGAACAACCGCATCGAATACACGGTGGCCGACCACCAGATGTTCCCGCGCTGGAAGCAGATCAAGGAGCGCGGCGTCAAGTTCATCTCGATCAACCCGCAATACACGCCCACCGACACCGCGCTCGGCTCGGAATGGGTGAAGATCATCCCCAATACCGACACCGCGCTGTTCCTGGCGATGGCCTACCACGTGTATACGACGGGCAAGTACGACAAGGCCTACCTGGGCAAGTACACCGTGGGCTTCGACAAGTTCCTGCCCTACCTGCTCGGCAAGGACGCCGACGGCACCCCGCCGAAGACCCCCGAATGGGCCGCCAGGATCACCGGCATCCCGGCCCAGAAGATCGTCGAGCTGGCCGAGCTGTTTGCCAGCAAGCGCACCCAGTTTGCCGGCGCCTGGTCGCTGCAGCGCGCCCACCACGGCGAGATGACCCACTGGGCGATCATCAACTTTGCAGCCATGCTGGGCAAGATCGGCAAGCCGGGCGAGGGCGTCGGCTTCAGCTGGCACTACGGTGGCGGCGGCATGCCCCAGTCCACCAAGGCCATGCCGGTGGGCCTGTCCCAGGGCCGCAACCCGGTCAAGACCCGCTGCCCGGCCTCGCGCATCAGCGAGATGCTGATGAACCCCGGCAAGCAATACACCCGTGACGGCGCCGTGCACACCTACCCGGACGCGCGCCTGATCTACAACGCCGGCAACAACTTCATGTCCCACCAGCAGAACACCAACGAGCTGATCCGGGCCATGAACAAGCAGGTGCACACGGTGATCAACCAGGACCCGTGGTGGTGCGCCTCGTCGCGCTTTGCCGACATCGTGCTGCCGGCCACCTCGGCGCTGGAGCGCCCCGACATCAGCAGCGGCGGCACCTACAGCAACGACAAGATCTACGCGATGCGCCAGGTGATCAAGCCCTACGGCGAGAGCCTCGACGACTTCGAGATCTTCAGCCGCCTTGGCGAGCTGATGGGCGTCGGCTACCAGTTCACCGAGGGCCTCACGGTGATGCAGATCCTCGAAAACGCCTACAAGAACGCCGAGACCAAGGTGCCGTTTGCCGAGTTCTGGGAGAAGGGCATCGTGCACCTGGAGGTGCCCGAGAAGATGCGCCAGTGGGTGCGCCACGGCGACTTCTACACCGACCCGGTCAAGCACCCGCTGCACACCAGGTCGGGCAGGATCGAGCTGTACTGCGACGAAATCGCCAGCTTCAAGGTGCCCGACTGCCCGCCGATCCCGAAATTCCTCGAGCCGGCGGAATACCTCGGCAACGCCAGGCCGGGCCAGGTCCACGTGGTCAGCCCGCACCCCTTCAACCGGGTGCATAGCCAGATGGCCCAGGCCGACGTGCGCAAGTACGAGAACGTGAAGGGCCGCCAGCATGTGCGCATCAGCGTCGAGGACGCCGCCGCCAACGGCATCAAGAGCGGCGACCTGGTGGAGCTGTACAACGAGCGCGGCGCGCTGATCGCCGGCGCGGTGGTGACCGACCAGATCATGAAGGGTGTGGTCAGCCTCGAGGAGGGCAACTGGATCCAGCTCGACTCCCGCGGCCGCTGCAACAGCGGGGCGATCAACATGATCACCACCAGCGTCGCTTCCAGCGGCCTCAGCCAGGCCACCAGCGCCAACACCTGCATCGCCAGCCTCAAGAAGTGCACCGATGCCGAGGGTGAGAACAAGGCCTACGATCCGCCGCCGGTCGAGCGCAGCGGCAAGCTGGCCCTCAATGTGGCCGGGATGAAGCTGGTCGAGCGCGCCGCCAAGCTGAAGGGCGTCACGATGGCCAACATGACGCCGGGCGAGAAGCTGTTCTACGAGCGCTGCACCCTGTGCCACGTGCCCCGCGAGCCGGGCGACTACACCAAGAAGCAGTGGCACGGCATCACCCAGAGCATGTTCCCGCGGGCCGGCCTGAACGACCAGGAGAAGGAGATCGTGCTGAAGTTCCTGGAGGCCAACGCCAAGGACGCGGGCCCGATGTAAGGCCGCGCGGGTTCAGCCGGAGCGGGCCGGGAGCCCGCTCCTGTCACGTCAAAATCTGAAGGAGAACGAAAATGAAATCCCTTTGCATGACCCTCCTCGTCGTGATCGCCGGCGGCCTCGCCGGCCAGGCCGTGGCGAGCCCGGAGCTGGCGAAATCGAAGAACTGCATGGGCTGCCATGCCGTCGACCGCAAGATGGTCGGCCCCGCCTACAAGGACGTGGCCGCCAAGTACAAGGGCGACAAGAAGGCCGCCGACGCCCTCGCCGCGACGATCAAGGCCGGCGGTTCCGGCAAGTGGGGCCCGGTGCCGATGCCGCCCAACAACGTGACCGACGACGAGGCGAAGAAGCTCGCCCAGTGGGTGCTGTCCCTCTGAGCTTGCTGGAGCGCGAGTCATGAAGCTTCGTATCCAGTACTTTGCCGGCCTGCGGGAAGCCCTCGGCGTGGGCGGCGAAGAGGTCGAGCCGCCGGCGGGCATCACCACCGTCGGGGCCCTGCGGGACTGGCTGGCCGGGCAGGGGCGCGAGGCGCTGGCCAGCGCGAAGAACCTGCGCTGCGCGGTCAATCAGCAGATGGCGGGCTTCGGCGCGGCGCTTCGCAGCGGCGACGAGGTGGCCTTCTTCCCGCCGGTGACCGGCGGCTGAGCACGCCAGCGCTTCGCGGGAGGCGCTGGAAGCGCGCGAGTCCCCACCCCTTGCGCCACGGGCGGTGCTCCCGCGCCGTCCGATCCGTTTGAGCACCCCTACGATCACCGACGGCCGCATGGCGGTGGCCGGGCCTTGAAGGCCGGGGGTCCGGGCGGCGGTGGATTGGCGCGTGCTGATTTACTGTTAGACTCAAACGCATGATCGCCTCGTTCACTGCGCCCCCAGGGTGGGCGGTCCCGCCTTGCCTCGCTGCGGCGCCCCCTCGGGCCGCGGGCCCTGCGGCGGCTCCGGCGCGGGGGCCTGGTGTCGGCCGCCTCGGCGTGGGGCGCGGCCGGTGAGCGCGCTGCTGGCCGCCGGGCTGTTGCCGGGGCTGGCCGTGCTCGGGTTCAACTGGCTGATCCGCCGCAGCCTCGCGGCGCCACGGGTGCCCGAGGTGGGTGAGCCCGTGGGCCTGCCGTGGCAGGCGGTGCGGATCGCCACCGCGCGCGGGCGCAGCCTGTTCGGGTGGTTCATCCCGGCCGGCGAACGGGCACCGGCGCTGGCCATCGTCCATGGCTGGGGTGGCAACGCGGAGCTGATGCTGCCCCTGGCCGCGCCGCTGCATCGGGCGGGCTACGCGCTGCTGTTCTTCGACGCCCGCTGCCACGGCCGCAGCGATGGCGACAGCTTCGCGTCGCTGCCGCGCTTTGCCGAAGATCTCGGCGCCGCCGTCGACTGGCTGCGCGACCGGCCGGAGGTGGTGGCGGAGCGGGTCGGCGTGCTGGGGCACTCGGTCGGGGCCGGCGCCGCGCTGCTGCTGGCGTCGCGGCGCGACGACCTGGCCGCGGCGGTCAGCCTGTCGGCCTTTGCCCACCCGGCCGCGATGATGCGGCGCTGGCTGGCGGCCAAGGGGCTGCCGTATCGTCCGCTGGGGGCCTACGTCCTGTGGTATGTCCAGCGGGTGATCGGCCACCGCTTCGACGACATCGCGCCCTGCCGCACGATCGCCCGGGTCGGCTGCCCGGTGCTCATCGCCCACGGCCACGACGATGCGACGGTGCCGGTCTCCGATGCCGAGCAGATCCACGCCAGCCGTGGCGCCGCCCGCGCCCGTCTGCTGCTGATGCCCGGCGGCCACGACGAGTACCCCGAGCTGGCGCGCCACCTGGGGGCGCTGATCGGTTTCCTCGATGAGGCGATGGGCCTCCGCGCCGGGGCCGGGCAACTTTTCGGTGGCCCCGGTGGTCCATCAGGTTCGCCTCAGGCGTCAGATCACGAAAACACTCAGATCACAAAGGGAGAACCTGTCATGCCCATCAATCAGGAAAGCGTGTGGACCAAGCGTTACCAGGACGCCGGCGAGGAGTATCTGTTCGGCACCGAGCCGAACCGCTTCCTGGCCCATCGCGCCGAGCTGCTCCAGGACGGCCGCACGGCCCTCTCGGTGGCCGACGGCGAGGGCCGCAACTCGGTGTGGCTGGCCGAGCAGGGGCTGGAGGTGACGGCCGTCGAGATCTCGGCGGTAGCCGTGCACAAGGCCCGCCGCCTCGCCGCCGGGCGCAAGGTGCAGGTGGATTTCATGCAGGCCGACATGCTGGCGCCGGGCTGGCCGCCGGCCGAACTGCACGGCGCTTTCGACTGGGTCGTCGGGATCTTCATCCAGTTCGTCGGGCCCGAGTGGCGGGAGCGCCAGTTCGAGGTCATGAAGCAGCTGACCCGGCCGGGCGGGCGCATCCTGCTGCAGGGCTACACGCCGAAGCAGCTCGAATACCGCACCGGCGGCCCTTCGGCGGTCGAGAACCTGTACACGCCGGAGATCCTGCGGGAAGCCTTCACCGACTGGACGATAGAAGAGCTGGTCGAATACGAAGAGGACGTGAATGAAGGCGCCGGCCACCGGGGCCGCTCGGCGCTGATCGGCCTCGTCGCCCGCAAGCCCTGAGCCCGGGCCCGGTGCGTGCGCTTTTGTGACAAGGGCCCCGGAAACCGGCGCGGGATTCGTAGGATAATCGCGTGGGCACGCCAGCCGGCGTTGCAGGTTCAAGGGGGCTGAGCGCCCTCATGGCGAGGTGCCCTGCCGCGTCCCGGCGGCGGGTGCCTCGTCCGGTTTCTTGGGAATGATCGATGATTTCAGGTAAGAAGATGCGAGCTGGCTGTCTCGCCCTCGCGGCGGCAGCCCTGGGCGCGCTGTCCGCCCCGGCGGTGGCGGAGTTTCCCTTGACGGCCGTGGAGTGGAGCACCCTCCCCGATTACTGCAAGGCGGCGATGCTGAAGTCGGCCTACCGCCACATCGTTCCGTCCAGCAACCGGCTCACCCCGACCTGGGCTTTTTCGGTGCCGAACACCTACGGCGTTCCCGGCGCGCACCACTTCTGCATGGGGATGGTCCTGCTCGACCGCGCCAAGAAGCGCCAGGCTTCCTACCGCGATGCCCTCAACGAACTGACCTACAGCCACGTCGAGATGGATTCCAGCCAGCCCGGCTACCCCTACGTGACCCATTACGTCGCCACGGCCCATTACCGCTCCGGGGACCGGGTCAGGGCGTACAACCTGTGGCAGGACTGCATCGAGGCCCAACCCCAGAGCCGCTACTGCTACCTGTCGATGGCCGACGCCCTGCTCACCGACAAGCGCCCCAAGGAAGCCCTCGACCTGCTCCTCAAGTACGACGAGGCGAAGGAGGCCGAGTACCCGGATGCGGAGCATTTCATCGCCCGCGCCCTCTACGAGAACAAGCGTTACCCGGAGGCCCTCGCCCGGGCGGAGCGCGCGGCCGAGCTGGGTTATCCCCTGAGCGGCCTGCGTGACAAGCTCAGGACGATCGTGGCCGGCAACGGAGGCGCGGGCAAGCGATGATGGAAGACCTGCAGGACGTGATCGCCCGGGCGATGGGCGTTTCTGCCGGTCTCGTCGGGCCGGACACCGAGTTCCGCAAGCTGGCCACCTGGGATTCGTTTCTGGCGCTGGCGCTGATCTATGGCATCGAGGAGCGCTTCGGGGTGCTGATCGGCTATGGCACCCTGGCCACGGCCGTCACCGTGGCCGACCTGCTGGCGCTGGTCAGGGCGGGCGCGCGCTGAGGCTCAGCGCTGCTTGAAGCTGGCCGGGATCGGCCGGGGAGCGAGCTTTTCGGCGGCGATCTCGAGGGCGTACAGCGTGCCGCCGGTGACCAGCCAGGCGTTGATCCAGTCCGGCATCGCACCTTCGCCCGACCACGTGAGCGCCCGGTTGGAGGGGTGCATGTAGCGGATCCGCGCGGGCTCCGGCGCGGCCTCGGGGGCTGCCGCGGCTGACTGGGCGGCCACTGCGGCCTCTTCGGCGGCTTTTTCTGCGGCTTTGGCAGCGGCCTCCGCGGCCTCTTTGGCTGCGGCCTTCTTCTCGGCGGCTTTCCTTGCCGCTTCCTTTTTTGCGGCTTCCTTTTTCTCGGCGGCCTGACGCGCGGCCTCTTCCGCCGCCCGCGCCGCGGCCTCGGCTGCCGCCTTGGCCTGGCGTGCCGCCTCCGCTTCGGCCTCGGCCGCCCGGCGGGCCTGTTCCTGCTCTTCCTGCTCGCGTTTGACGATCTCGGCCTTGATCTGCTCGGCCAGTGCTTCGAGTTCGGGGAGGTCGTAAGACTTCAGTTCGGTCATGGAGTGCGTGGCGTTACGACGGCGATGCGAGGGGGGCGGCAAGCTGCCTCGACGTTCTGGAGAGCGCCGGGAAGGGGTTTCCGCGAGGTCGTGAAGTTAGCACCATCGCTTCTCCTGCGCCATATGGCAAAGCAGGAAAGTTTCACGGATGCGAGCCTCCCGGCGGGTCCGCGTGACAGCTTGTGACATGGTGCCCGGGAGCGCCCGCCCGACGGGCCGCCGCGGGGCCCGGCAGGGCTTTCGCGGACCATCAAAAAACCCCGCCGGGCGTGGGCCGGGCGGGGTCGTGTGGGGGATGCGGCAGCGGGGCTCAGTCGGACTCGGGACGCATCTGCGGGAACAGGATCACGTCGCGGATCGCCGGGCTGTCGGTGAGCAGCATCACCAGGCGGTCGATGCCGATGCCGCAGCCGCCGGTGGGGGGCAGGCCGTATTCGAGGGCGCGGATGTAGTCGGCGTCGTAGTACATGGCTTCCTCGTCGCCGGCGTCCTTGGCCTGGGCCTGGGCCTGGAAGCGGGCGGCCTGGTCCTCGGGGTCGTTGAGCTCGGAGAAGCCATTGGCGATCTCGCGGCCGACGATGAACAGCTCGAAGCGCTCGGTGATCTCCGGGTTGGTGTCGGAGGCGCGGGCCAGCGGGCTGACCTCGACCGGGTAGTCGATGATGAAGGTGGGTTCCCAGGTCTCGGCTTCGGCACAGGCTTCGAAGAGTTGCAGCTGCAGGCTGCCGAGGCCGCCGGGCTTCACCTTCTCGCCGAAGTCGTGGATCTTCTGCTTGAGCCACTCGGGGTCGGCCAGCTGGGCGTCGGTGAAGCCGGGGTGGTGCTTGCGTATCGCCTCGACGATGGTCAGCCGGTGGAAGGGCTTGGAGAGGTCGAGCTCGCGGCCCTGGTACTGGAACACCTCGGTGCCGAGGGCCTCGCGGGCGGCGTGGCGCAGCAGGCCTTCGGTGAAGTCCATGAGGCTGCGGTAGTTCGCGTAGGCCTCGTAGAACTCCATCATCGTGAATTCGGGGTTGTGGCGCGGGGAGAGGCCTTCGTTGCGGAAGTTGCGGTTGACCTCGAAGACCTTCTCGAAGCCGCCGACCACCAGGCGCTTGAGGTAGAGCTCCGGCGCGATGCGCAGGAACTGCTGCATGTCGAGGGCGTTGTGGTGGGTGACGAAGGGCTTGGCCGCCGCGCCGCCGGGGATGGGGTGCATCATCGGCGTCTCGACCTCGAGGAAGCCGTGGCCGGTCATGTAGTTGCGGATCGACTGCACCAGGCGGCTGCGGGCCACGAAGGTGTGGCGCGACTCGTCGCTCATGATGAGGTCAACATACCGCTGGCGGTACTTGGTCTCGGTGTCGGTGAGGCCGTGGAACTTGTCGGGCAGCGGGCGCAGGCTCTTGGTGAGCAGGCGGATCTCGCTGCTCTTGATGGAGAGCTCGCCGGTCTTGGTGCGGAACAGGGTGCCGACGGTGCCGACGATGTCGCCGATGTCCCAGTGCTTGAACTCGGCATAGACGTCTTCGCCGACGCCGTCGCGGGTGACGTAGAGCTGGATGCGGCCGGAGAGATCCTGGATGGTGATGAAGCTGGCCTTGCCCATCACGCGCTTGAGCATGACGCGGCCGGCGACCTTCACTTCGACCGGCATCGCTTCGAGCTCTTCGGCGGTTTTTTCGCCGTAGACTTCGTCGAGTTTGCCGGCGGTGTTTTCCCGGGAGAAATCGTTCGGATACGCGCGGCCGGTGGCGCGCCAGGCGGCGAGCTTCTGGCGGCGCTCGGCGATCAGGTGGTTTTCGTCCTGGGCGGGCGTGTTGGTCTGGTCGGACATGATGGGCTCTTCAATCAACGGGATCGGGGCGCGGCAAGGCCGCGGCAGCGTCGATTAAACGCTGCAAAGCCCTGAATTTTGACACAAACGGGGGCGCCCGTCGCGGGCGCTGCGGCGGGTGGGCTACAGGAAGATCTCGTCCACGTCGGACTGGATCAGCGCCTGGGAGGCCGGCGCGGTGATGCGCAGCTTGCCGCTCATCACCAGTTCGTCGAAGCCATTGACCTGGTTGCGCCCGTTGCGCTTGGAATAATAGAGGGCCTCGTCGGCCCGGCCGAGGAGGTCGGCGGGCGACAGGCGCGGGTCGATGCGGGCGAAACCCACCGAGCAGGCCACCCGGCCGACCTGCGGAAAATCGTGCCGTTCGACCGCCAGCCGGAAGCGGTCGAAGATGCCGCGCACGTCGTCCTCGCCCACGCTGCGCAGCATCACCACGAACTCCTCGCCGCCGAAGCGGAACAGCTTGTCGTTGCTGCGGAAGCTCTGGCGCATCAGCTCGGCGACCCGCAGCAGCACCTCGTCGCCGAAGAGGTGGCCGAAGTTGTCGTTGATCTTCTTGAAGAAGTCGATATCCACCACCCCGAGCCAGCAGGGCTGGGGGTGGCTGGCGGTGCGGCGCTCGAGGGGGAGCTTGTCGGCCTGCTCGGCCAGCTCGGCGGCGGCGATCAGGCGCTCGAAGTCGTCGTCGAAGGTCTTGCGGTTGAGCAGCCGGGTGAGGGTGTCGAGGTTGGCGTATTCCCACTGCTGGTGCTGGTTCTCGAAGCAGCGCAGGAACAGGCTGAGGGCCTGGCAGGCGGCCTCGCGGGGGCGCACCGGGCCGTGGATCTCGAGCACCCAGCGGGCCTGCCCCAGCGCGCCGACGGCGAAGGCCAGCCGCCACATGTCGCCCTCCTGGCTGATGGCGTGGCCGAAGTCGGCTTCCAGGCAGCTGGCCAGCAGGGGATCGACCGGCAGCCACGGCTGCCCGCCGTAGGCGTCGTCCCAGAAGGTTTCGGCGCCGTCCGAGACGCAGCAGCCGAGCAGGCTGACGGTGAGGTTGGGCGGCGTGAAGCGCACCGCGAAGAGCAGGCCGTAGCTGCCCTCCAGGAAGCGCATCGCGTGCTCGGCGGCGGTACGGAATATGTCCCGCAGGTCCCGGGTCCGCGAAAGCACCTCGGCCCCTTCGAGAAGCGCGATCACATCGGGTGGCGAGGGCATGGACGGATGGGCGGCGCGGGGGAACGCGGAGCGATCGAGTGGCGATGCCCGTTTAACGTCCGGCCTCCGTGAATCTTGAGCGGGCCCGGCGACGGGGGCCGGGCCCGCCGGGGCGGTCAGATGCAGGAGATGCATACGGGGGTTGTACGCTCGACCGTCTGAGCCAAACACCATTTCTCTTTTTGATTACTTGTTTTGCGAGTGAGGGCAAGAAAATATGGACGTGGCGAGTGGCGTCTGCCGAGATGCGGCTGCTCTACCGAAATTTTTCAGTTGGTGGCGTGTGCTTTCTGGACAAGCTGTCGAATGCTTTCTCTAAAAGCTTCATAGGAGGGTAGCTCACGTACAGGTCCGTCTGGATCCAAATCTAGAACCAGTCGTGCTCGCATTTCCGAAAATCTCTTGCGGAAAGCTGAGAGTTGCGAGTCCCGTTTTAGTCCGCTAGCCTCGCAGAGAACATCTTGGAGAATGGATTTAGTTTGCGATCTGCTCTCTAGCTGACGGATCGGTGGAAGTGAGCTAAGCTCAGTCGGTGGGTGTCGACCTCCCGCAACTCTTGATATCAGCTCCCGATCAGCCAAAAGCCAAGTTTCGAGCATCTTGACCGGGATAATCGGCACGATTTTCTCCGTTGAGAGGATGCCGAGGGCCGCAGCCATAATTTCATCGCGGCGCGCATCCACTCCCGCGTTGTCTGCATCCCTATGGATAAACACTATTTCGGCGCTTGGGAAGTACTTCACGACTGCCTGTATTTTTTCTCTAACGGTCGTGCCGATCGGCTGCCGAAATCGTCCCAAGTCTGGTGCCTCACCTCTCGCCTCCTCGAAGCCTTCTTCGATCAGTATTCGCTCGATATGCTCGACGAGCCGGAGGTCCGATGAGCCTTCTGCGATCAGGATGAAGTTCACTTTCATGAAGATCCTTCCTCTGTCTCAAACAGATCAATCTGACTGTTTTGCGGGAGGGTTAGATAACTAATGATTGATCCTTTATCAACGAAATCTCCCCCCGCTCTCACGCGCCAGCTTTCTCGCAGACTTTTGCACCTTACCGTAGCGGTGGGCTTGCCGGTGGGGCCTCTCACTTTGACTAGGTCCGCATAGATCAGGTCATCTGGAGTTTCTAGCCGGACAAGGACTGGGGAGTGGGTCGCGATTAAGATTTGACGCATTGGGTTGGTGTCACTAACGGGGCTGAAAGGGTCTACTGCGAGATCCTTAAGTAACGCCAGCATAGCGTCCATTTTGGCTGGATGAATGCCGTTCTCTGGCTCCTCAAAACATAGCAAGCCATTAAAATCCGGATCTTCAGCCATGATGCAAAGCGAGAGAAAACGCAGCGTGCCGTCTGAAAGAGCTCTTGCTGGCAAAAACGTACCCGAACGTTCCTTAACTTCCACGGTAAGTAGTTGTCGCACTTGGTCGACATCTACACGTACATCTGAGGTCGGGATAATTCTGGATAGTCGATTCGCAATTCGTGAGTATATATGATCGTCTCTGCGATAAAGCTTATGAAGTGCTGCCGCAAGTCTCCCTCCATCAGGGCCAACTCGGCCGTCCTCGTGCATTTTATTGGAGCGTCGCATTGCAGTTGGCTCAAGGGAGAGGAATCGCCATGACTGCATTTCTCTCCTAGCTGCGAGGATGGTCGGCCAAGTGGAACTGTTCGTGTTTGCTATGACCGTTTTGGGAACATGCCTAGCGGGAATTTTCTGAGCGTGGCCTCTGCTGCCGCCGTCTTGGTGTTGGGATATCTCGATCACGCCATCGTCGGACTTGGATGTTGAGATAAAGCCCGCGCCCTTGCGGTTGTTGACAATTACTTGGTCTCGAAAACGCCCTGCATCGAGCGGGAAGTGGATTAGGGAGGCGGCATCACCCTTCTTGATGTGGTTCAGGGATTCATAAGCCAGATACAGTCCCAGAGACCCATTTGCTTCGTCCTGTAAGTCTCTTGCAATGTGAATCTCATACCGAAGAAAGGTCGAGGTAGCCTGTGCTTTTCGTCCGAAGTCGTCGATAACGTCCCTCGGGACAATCATTTCAACAGCAAGTCGAAGCTCTTCAACCCGAATCTCTCCGTTAGTCCAGAAAATATCGAGAGGGTCAGAGGATTCAGAGTCACGAATAGCCAAGGCCGCTTCAACAATCGATGTGCTGCTTAGCAGGGAGAGGAAACGTATCGCATCAAAAATATTCGATTTGCCGACGCCGTTGAGCCCCGCTATGCAGTTGAACGGCCCAAGGTTCATCGAGAAATTGAGGAGGTTTTTGAAGCCGTGAACTTCTAACTTGGTCAGCATAGGTTTTCCCTGTCATGTAGCGGGCAGCATAGATTGTAACCGTCTCAGACCGCCCGCTGGATCAGCCCGATCGGCGGGGCCCAGTCGTCGCCGGGCTTCTTCTTGCGGGTGACCAGGGTGAGCTGGGCCGGGGCGAAGACGTTGGCGTTGTGGGTGACCGGCGAGGTGATGAGGTACTGGGCGCGGGTGGCGCGCAGGAAGCTGCCGACCCGGTCGATGTTGGCGATGTCCAGGTGGGCGAAGGGCTCGTCGATGAACACGAAGCCGCCCGGGCGGGCGTCGTCCATCAGCAGCGCGATGAGCAGGATCAGCGACTTCATCACCTGCTGGCCGCCGGAGGCTTCACCGTCGTTGAGGCCGACGGCGCCCTTGCGGTCGAAGTCGAAGCGCACCTCGAGGCCGGCGGCGCTGAGGCCGCCGTCGTCGTTCTCGAGGTGGGGCACCGGGCAGTCCACGTCCACGTTGGCGAGATCGCCCAGGGCCCGCAGGTTCTTGCCGTACTGGCGCACGGTGGCGCGCAGCTTGGCGATGTAGGCGGTGCGGGCCTCGGTGGTGATCTGGCGGGTGGCGCTGGCGTGGCGTTCGCGCTCGTGGAACTGGGCCTCGCGCTCGCCCACGTCGGCACGCAGGCGGCCGGCGAGGGTGAGCACGGTGTCGTCGGTGATCCAGTCGCCTTCGGCGAGGCGCTGGCGCAGGCGTTCGAGCTCGGCGCGGGCGCCGCGGGCGTCGCCGTACTTGTCGGCGAGGCGCTGGTTGGCCTGCGGCTCGCGCCACTCGGCGGGCATGCCGCGGCGGAGCTGGCGCAGGCGCTGGATGCGGCGGGCCTGCTCGCGGCGGCGGGGGGCGGCCTCCTGGGCGAGTTCGGTGATGCGGCGGGCGAGCCCGGCGATGTCGCGCTTCCGGCGGTCCACCTCGATGTCGATGCCGCGCAGGCGCAGGTCGATGGCCTCGACCTCGCCCTTGGCGTCGGTGCGGGCGGCGATGGCGGCGGTGAGGCGGGCGCGGGCGGCGGGGAGGGCGGCCTCGGCGGCCTCGAAGGCCTCGGCGCGGGCGGCCAGCAGCTGGGCCGCCTCGATGCCGTGCAGGCGGGCGCGCAGGGCGTCGGCCTCTTCCTTGGCGGCATCGAGTTCGGGGCGCAGTTTTTGCAGCCGGGCGTCGATGCTGCGCATGTCGGCATCCAGCTGCTTGAGGCGGGCGCCGCGGGCCAGCTCGCCGAAGTGGAAGTCGGCGGGCTTGCCCAGGTGGCGGGCGCCGCGGCGCTCCCGGTGGTAGCCGTCGCGGGTGATCCATTCGGTCTCGCGGGGCAGGCGGCGGGCGGCGTCGGCGTCGTCGACGCGCTGGATGCGGCCGAGCAGGTCGGCCAGCCAGCGCGGCACGGCGTCGGCGAAGCGGATCACCTCGGCCAGCGAGCCGGCGGCGGGCGGCGGGGCGGTTTCGAGCTCGGGCACGATGAAGTGGCGGAAGCGCTCGGCCTCGCCCAGGGCCCAGGCGGCGTGGCGGTCCTGCTCGCGGGCCAGCAGCAGCACGTGGCGGTAGGGGCGCAGCACGGCCTCGACGGCGCCCTGCCAGGCGGGGTCGGTGACCTCGACGATCTCGGCCAGCGCCCGGTGGGCGATGCCGGCCTCGGTCAGGCGGGCGCGGAAGCGGCTGACCTCCGGGTCGGCAGGGGGGCCGCGGTGGTCGCGGGCGGCGCGCAGCTGGGTGGTTTTTTCTTCAAAGGTGGCGATGGCCTCGCGCTCCTGGCGCTGCAGCTGGAGGAGGCGGGCGTCGGCCCGGGCGTAGGCGGCTTCGAGGTCGACGGCGGCTTCGCCGGCTTCGCGGGCCAGGCGGGCGCGCAGGGCGCTGCGCTCGGCGATCAGCCTGTCGAAGTCGCGCACTTCGTCGTGGGCGGCGAGGTGGTCCTTTTCGGCGTCGAGCTCGCGGCTGCGGGCGGCCTTGCGCTGGGCGTCGGCGGCGGCCTTCTCGGCCTCGACGGTGGCGCTGCGGGCCTTGAGGGCGGCCAGCTCGTCGTCGAGGCGCTGGCGTTCGGCGCGGCTCCGGGCGATGTCGTCGCGGGCCAGGGCGATGTCGCGCACGAGCTCGGCCACCTCGAGGCGCGGCACGATCTCGCCGGCGAGGGCCAGGGCTTCGTCGTCGAGCTGCTTCCATTCGAGGTAGCGGTCGGCCTCGAGGCGCTTGGCTTCGGCCTGGGCGCGCAGGCGGTCGAGGTCGAGGCCGAGGGCCGCCAGCTCGCGTTCGGCGTTGTTCTGCTCTTCGCGGGCGGCGGCGTAGTTGTCGAGCACCTCCTTGTCGCCGAAGACGTCGAAGACCAGCTCGAGGAGCGCCTTGGGCGAGTATTCGCAGAGCTTGTCGGTGTCGCCCTGCTCGAGGGCCAGCACCTTGGCGATGGCGGGGGTGAGGCCGCCCCAGGCGAGGCGGCTTTGATAGTCGCGGTAGCCGACCCATTCGACGGCCTTGTCGGCGTTGGCCTCCAGGGCCTCGATGGGGACGTCGCCGTCGGCGATGGCGTAGTCGCGGGTCCAGTCGCCGCCGGCGCGGCGGATGCGGCAGGCCAGGGTGACCTCGTCCTTCAGGCACGGGAAGAACGGCCGCTTGCCGCTGCTGCCCGGCCGGTTGGCGACCACCGCGCGGATCCACGCGAAGCTGCGGTTGGCCCGGCGCACGTAGCGGCGGAAGTCGCGCTTGCCCGAGCAGCGCAGGCCGAAGAGGGTGCGCAGGGCGTCGAGCAGGGTGGTCTTGCCGGAGCCGTTGGGGCCGACGATGGTGATGATCTGGGCGTCGAGGGGCAGGCTGAAGCGCCGCCAGTAGTCCCAGTGAACGAGTTCGAGCTGCTTGATGTGGAACATCAGCGGAGGTCCTCCGGGTCGTCGGCGTCCTGCCCGGCGGGGCGGTGGCCGGCCTGGGCGAGCACGTCGCCGAGGGTGCCGTGGATGATGCGGTCGGCGAGCAGGCGGTAGTCGAGCAGCACGTCGAGCAGCGGGCCCTCGAAGATCAGCCCGCCGCGCCGCTCGATGAAGCCGAGCTGGGCGAGGCGCGACAGCAGCTTGCCCTGCACGTAGGTCTTGTGGCCGAGCACCGGGGCGAAGTCGGCCAGCAGCGAGGCTTCCGACAGGCTGCCGGCGACCTCCTCGCCCAGGGGCAGCGGGGCTTCCTTGTCGAACATGTCGTGCTGGCCGTCGTCGATGAGCTTCTGCCGGTTGATCTGGCGTTCGCGCTTGGGCAGCACGATCAGCGCCCAGATGATCACCAGCAGCGCGATCTGGTCGCGGGTGAGGCCGATGTTGCTGGCGGCGTACTCGCGGGTGGCGCCGAAGACGGGTTCGTGCACATCGTCGGCGAGGGCCAGCGCCACGTGCTCGGCGTAGGGGTTGTCGATGAGCTGCAGGCCGACGCCGGCGAGGCGGGCTTCGAGCTCGGCGCGGAAGGTCTCGTCCACCAGCGCGCGGCGCACCTGCGGGTCGGTGCGCGGCAGGCTGCGGCTGGCCAGCAGGCGGGCGGTGAGGGTGCGGATCTGTTGTTCCATCAGGCTTCGTCGGGGGGAAGGGCGGCGGCGTCGAGGACAGGCACGGCTTCGGGGGCGGGCAGGCTGCCGCGGGCACCCACCAGGCCGGCGGAGATGGCGGCGATCTCGTCGCTGCCGACGGCCAGGGTGGTGGCGTCGAAACGCACGTCGAGGGGCAGGCGCATGAACTCGCCGATCGGGCCGTCGGCGGGGGCGTTGGATTCGCCCTCGGCACCCGCGTCGGCGAGCAGCGCGAGCAGCGACAGGCGGTAGCTGGCGGCCGGGAAGCCGCCGCCGGAGACCAGCCCGGCGAGGGTCTCGGGGGCGCGGCCGGGTTCGGTGAGGCGGGCCAGGCGCTGGCTGAAGTGTTGCAGCAGGCGCAGGTCCTCGGCCTCGGGCTGGGCCCGGCTGGGGGCGGCCTCGACGGGGGGCAGGGCAGTGTCGGCCTCGATCCGGCGGGCTTCCTCGGAGAGGGCCAGCTCGGCCCGGTCGAGGAGCTCGTGGCCGCCGGCGAGCAGCGTGAGCTCGGGCGCGGGGGCCAGGGCGCCGGCGGCGAGCCCGACCAGGCGGCGGGCGTCCAGGCGGCGCAGCCAGCCGGCCACGTCGGAGGACGAGATGCCCGAGCCGCCGAGGGTGACCCGCTGGGCCTCGATCTTGTTGAGGGCGCGCTGGAAGGCGGCGTCCACCCGCGCCAGGCGCGACTGGGCGAGGCCGATGCGCTGGGCCACGCGGGCCAGCTCGAAGGAGACCTCCGGGTCGGCCAGCAGCTCGCGCAGCACCTCGGTGCCCTTCTCGATCCAGCGGGTGTTGGCGGACAGGCGCCGGCGGGCGTCGGAGATGCGGAACTCGGAGCCCGAGGCGATGGCCTCCTCGAAATGCCAGGCCAGGTCGTTGAGCTTGCCGAGCAGGTGGCCGAGGCTCTCGGGGGTCACGTTGCCCACCGCCGACAGGCCGGCCAGCTGGGTGGTGAGGAAGCCCAGCTCCAGGTCTTCCTCGGCGGCGAAGCCGAGCAGCATGGCGATCGCCGCGACCGCGTTGCGGCCCAGGTCGGAGAGAGCGTAGCGGCTGTCCTCGCCGATCTCCAGCAGGCCGTTGCCGCGCAGGCGGCGCAGCGCGGTCTCGAGCTTGACCGGGTCGAGGAAGGCGAAGCGCTGGCGCAGCTGCTCGGGGCCCCAGCGGGGGGCGTCGGTCTCGCGGCCGATCTCGCGCAGCACCAGCAGACGCATCAGCACCTCGGCCTCGTTGCCGTGGAAGAGGGTGCTGAAGGCGGCCAGCAGCGGGCGGGCCTGGAGCAGCGGGGCGAGCTCGGGCACCTCGTCGGGGGCGACGCCGGGGGCCAGGATCTCGTCGAGGCGGGCTTCGGTCATGGGCTCTGGAACAGCGCGAGGGCGGCGATGCGGCGCTCGATCTCGGCGACGACGCCCTGGTAGGCCGGGCTGCCGACCGTGCCGAAGCGGCGCGCGAATTCGTCGCTCATCAGGTGCTCGGGCAGGCCGTCGATGGGCGGCATCAGGGCGTCCACGCCGCCGGAGAGGATGTTGGCGAGGTGCGTCGGGCGGTGGACGGCCAGCTCGCCGAAGCGCGTGCCGGCGCGGTCGGCAGCCAGGTCGGCGAAGGAGAAGCCGCTGCCGCCGCGGGCGTCGTCCACCTCCTTGTCGAGGCCGATGGTATTGGCCAGCGGCTCGCCGGCCCAGGCGGCCAGCGCGGCGGAGATCGCGAAGTGCTGGGCGAGGTCGTGGCGGCCGTGCAGCGTGAGGGTGAGCGGCCGCGGGCGGCGCTGGATCGCGGGCACCAGCAGCGCCACGTTCTTGCCCGACAGCTGGGCGGCGGTGACGAAGAGGGCGTAGCGGTAGGCGGCGGCGCGCTGCCCGGTGGCGGCTCCGGCGCCGGCCTCCTGGAGCAGGGGCATGAGGACTTCGCCGAGGTCGGCGCTGCGCCTGCCTGCGCCGACCCGGTTCATCACCTCGACGAGGCGCTGGTGGGCGGCGGCGAGGTCGTCCTGCTCAGCCGGGGTGAGGGCCAGCGCGCGGGCCGAGGCGAGAATCTCCGGTTGCCAGGTGTAGGTGACGCGCAGGGCGTCGGGCGCCAGGCGGACCTGCGAGACGGTGCGCTTGAGCAGCGCGAACTCGGCGGCGACGGTGCTGTGGCGAAGGCCCGCGTCGAGGGCGAGCATGATCAGGCCGCCGGGCAGGCGGATCTCGCCGAGCCGCAGGCTCTCGATCTGCCCGTCGGCGGCGAGGGCCGCGCGGGCGTTGAGGTAGCGGCCCGCGGGGAGCGGCGCCGGCAGCGGCCAGGTGTAGCGGAGGTCGGCGCCGGTTTCGTGGAGCGCCACGGCGGCCCGGCCCGGCAGCCCGCCGCGGGCGGCGAAGTCGAGGAGGGCCTGCAGGTCGGCGCCGGCGATGGCGACTTCGCGGGTGGTGTCGGGGCGCAGGCGGCGCGGGTCGTTGGCGCGCAGGATGCCCTTCAGGCGGCTGAGGTTGGCGGCCGTCAGTTCGTCAGGGGGCGGCACCAGGGGCGTACTGCCCACGGCCTGGAACAGCAGCGCGGCGACGGCGGTGACGGCCAGCAGCGCAAGGGCCACGAGCCAGGCGAGGAGACGGAGCATGGGTGGAGCGGTGCGGAGGTGCGGACAGGGGAGAAAGCGGGAGGCCGGAGCCTGGGTGGGGCGTGCGGGGCTTACGGTGCCAGGGCCCGTCCCGCGGGCGCGGTGCCGGCACCCCGGCACCGTAAGCCCCGGGGTTACACGCCCTGCTTCAGGCTGGCCTGGATGAAGCCGTCCAGGTCGCCGTCGAGCACGGCCTGGGTGTTGCCGACTTCGTAGCTGGTGCGCAGGTCCTTGATGCGCGACTGGTCGAGCACGTAGGAGCGGATCTGGTGGCCCCAGCCGATGTCGCTCTTGGCGTCCTCGAGCTTCTGCTGCTCGCTCTGGCGCTTGCGCAGTTCGAGCTCGTAGAGGCGCGCGCGCAGCATCGACCAGGCTTCGTCCTTGTTGCGGTGCTGGGAACGGTCGTTCTGGCACTGCACGACGATGCCCGACGGGATGTGGGTGAGACGCACCGCCGAGTCGGTCTTGTTGATGTGCTGGCCGCCGGCGCCGGAGGCGCGGTAGGTGTCGGTGCGCACGTCGGCGGGGTTGATCTCGATCTCGATGGAGTCGTCCACCTCGGGGAACACGAACACCGAGCAGAAGCTGGTGTGACGGCGGGCGTTGGAGTCGAAGGGGCTCTTGCGGACGAGGCGGTGGATGCCGGTCTCGGTGCGCAGGAAGCCGTAGGCGTACTCGCCGCCGACCTTGATGGTGGCGCTCTTGATGCCGGCCACTTCGCCTTCGGATTCTTCGAGCAGCTCGACCTGGAAGCCCTTGCGCTCGCAGTAGCGCAGGTACATGCGCTCGAGCATGCCGGCCCAGTCCTGGGCCTCGGTGCCGCCGGCGCCGGACTGGATTTCGATGAAGCAGGCGTTGCCGTCCATCGGGTTGTTGAACATGCGGCGGAACTCGAGCTCGCCCACCTTGGCCTCGATGGCGGCGGTGTCGGCTTCGACGGCCTGCATGGTGTCCTCGTCGTCCTCCATCGAGGCGAGCTCGAAGAGGTCCTTGCAGTCGGCGAGGCCCTGGCCGATCTCTTCCAGCGTCACGACGACGCCTTCGAGGGTCTTCTTCTCCTTGCCGAGCTCCTGGGCGCGCGCGGCGTCGTTCCAGATGTCCGGGTCTTCGAGTTGTTTGCTGACTTCGATCAGCTTTTCAGCTTTGGAATCGTAGTCAAAGATACCTCCGAAGTTCGAGCTCGCGGGCCTTGAGGTCGGCGAGCTTGTTGGAGATGGCGTTGAGGCGTTCTGCTTCCATGGTCAAAGCCCTGATGAATAAGGGAAAACCGCGCATTATACCGGGCGCGGCGGGGATCGCGGGATTGATTGTCGGCGCGGCCGGGCGGCGGGCTCAGCGCAGCGCGGAGCGGGTCTTGCAGGTCTTGAAGCGGCTGCGGCACAGGCTGGCGCACAGGAACGCCTCGTCCGGGTCGGACTGGGGGCAGCTCACCAGGCAGCGGGTGTTGGCGTTGATGCACTCGGTCACCGAGGGCAGCGGCGGGCGCGCCTTGCGGGCCGCGTCGGCCTTGTCTTCGTCGCTGGTGACGGGCTTGCTGGCCAGCCGGAAGGTGCCCCGGGCGCTGGCCTCGCGGCGGTCGGCCTGGCGGTACTTGCCCTCGAACAGCGTCGCGGTGCAGCTGCCGGCGAGGTGAAGGGTGGTGCCGCCGCCGGTCTGCACATGAAAGTCGCACTTGCTGCCGTTCATCTCGCCCGAGGTGACGCGGCCGTTGCCCGAGTAGGGCGATTCGCCCTTGAACTCGCCCACCAGCAGGCCCTGCAGGTCGCGCAGCTCGATGCTCACCGAGATCGGCGGCGAGAAATCCTCGGGCAGCAGCAGGCCCTCGTAGCGACGCTCGTCGCTGGCATGGCTGCCCCCCGCGGCCGTGAGGCCGCAGGCCAGCAGGAGGGCGGCGAGGCCGCGACGGAGCGGGGAGCGGTGGGTGGCGGGCATGGCGGAGGGAGGCGGACGGGAGGCGTCAGAATACCTCGTTGGCGCCCAGGTAGCGCCACTGGCCGGGGGGCAGGTTGCCGAGCATCACACGCCCGATGCGCACCCGCTTGAGGCCGACGACCTTGAGCCCGACCAGCTCGCACATGCGGCGGATCTGGCGCTTCTTGCCTTCGCGCAGCACGAAGCGCAGCTGGTCTTCGTTGAGCCAGCTGACCTTGGCCGGGCGCAGCGCCTCGCCGTCGAGGGACAGGCCGTGGTTGAGCAGCTTGAGGCCCTCGGCGTCGAGGGTGCCTTCGACGCGCACGTGGTATTCCTTCTCGATGGCGGAGTCTTCGCCGATCAGCGCCCGGGCGATGCGCCCGTCCTGGGTGAACACCAGCAGGCCGATGGAGTCGATGTCGAGCCGCCCGGCGGGGGCCAGGCCCCGGTGGTGGGTGTTGAGGAAGCGCGTCTCGGAGGGGTCTTCGGCCCAGCGGTTTTCGGCGGTGATCAGCACGCTGGCGGGTTCGTAGCCGTCCTCGGCCTGGCCGGAGACGTAGCCGACGGGCTTGTTGAGCAGGATGGTGACGCGGCGGTCCTGGGCGGTCTGACCGCGGCGGTCGAGCTCGATGGCCTGTTCGGGCCGGACGCGGAAGCCCAGCTCGCTGACCACGCGGCCATCGACGCGGACCCAGCCCTTCTCGATGTATTCGTCGGCCTCGCGGCGGGAGCACAGGCCGAGTTCGGCCATCCGCTTGGAGAGGCGCAGGGTGCCGTCGTCGCGCGGGGCCTCGGCCGGGGCGGGGGCCGGACGGGGTTCGCCGGTCCATTGCTTGCGCTCGTGGCGCGGCGGGCGGGCTTCCGCGTCGGGGCGCGGGCCGCGCTCGCCGAAGCCGCGCGGGCGGTCTTCGCCGGAACGGGGCGGACGGTCGTCGCGGTAGCGGGGGCGGTCGCCCTCCGGGCGGGGCGGGCGCTCGCCGCGCTCGGGACGGTCGCCGTAGGGGCGGCCGGAGCGCTCACCGTCGGGGCGCGGGCTTCGCTCGCCGAAGCCGCGCGGGCGGTCTTCGCCGGAACGGGGCGGGCGATCTTCGCGGTAGCGGGAGCGGTCGCCTTCCGGGCGGGGCGGACGCTCGCCGCGCTCGGGGCGGTCGCCGTAGGG
>NZ_JAYREK010000040.1:0-34061 GCF_041908905.1 Zoogloea sp. | reverse complement strand
TCGAGGATGGGCGGGCGGTGAAGCGGCGGGTCAAGGTCGGCCAGCAGAGCGGCGTGGCGGCCGAGCTGCGGGAGGGCGCCCGGGAAGGCGAGCGGGTGATCGCCCACCCGGACGACCGCCTGCGCGAGGGCGTGCGGGTGGAGGCGCGCTGAAGCCCGCGGCTTGCTCAGAACCCGATGCGCAGGCTGGCCCGCAGGCTGCGGGGTTCGAGCGGGTGCACCAGGCGGCCGTCGATGCCGCCGTTGCAGCTGCCCTGCAGCGCTTCGCTGCGGGTGCATGCGCCGCCCCAGTATTCGATGTCGCTGGCCTGGCGGTCGAACAGGTTGAGCACGTCGAGGCTGAACTCGATCCGGCGGTCCGGGCGGTATCCCAGGCGCAGGTTGGCCGTCCAGAATGGCGAGGATTTGTGGGCGCCGCTCTCCTCCAGGGCGTAGGCGCCCAGGTAGCGCAGGCGCAGGCCGCCGTACCACGGGCCGCCCCGGTCGGCGCCGATGCCCAGGGACGCGGTGAGGGGTACGGCGTTGGGCACGTGGTCGCCGCCGCCGTCCGTCGGGTGGGTGAAGCGGGCCTTCGAGAGGGCCAGGTCGGCGTCGAGGATGAGGCCGTCCATGGGGGTGAGGTAGTTTGACCATTCCACCCCGTGCCGGCGGGAGGCTCCGCGGGGCTCGGTGATGCCCTCGTCGCCAACGAAGACCAGCTCCGAGGCCAGCGCCATCTGCCACACCGACAGGCTGGTGTTCCAGCCTGGCAGGGGCGCGGCGCGCACGCCCAGCTCGGCGCCCCGGGCCCGGGCAATCAGGGGAACCCGGCCGATGGGGCTGCCGTCGGCCGGGTTGGTGTGGCTGGTGGCGCCGCGGGCGTCGTTGCTGTGGAAGCCGTGGCCCCAGTTGGCGTAGAACTCGGTGCTGCCGGCCAGGTTGAAGGGGCCGAACACCAGGCCCAGCCGGGGGCTGGTCTGGCCGCCGCGCACGCTGCCGCCGTTGCCCAGGTTGTACTGCCCGCCCAGGGCGGTGACGTCGGCCGCGATCTCGTCGCGGCGCAGGGCCGCCGTGCTGCGCAGCCAGGGCAACCACTGGGTGCGGGCTTCGACGTAGGCCGCCAGGGCGGTCTCGGTGATGCGGTCCTCGCGGACGGTGCCGGTGCGCGCGCGCCCTTCGGTGGTGAACAGGCCGACCCGGCCGATGCGGTCCTGGCGCAGGCGGGCGCCTGCGCTGAACTCGGTGTCCCGCAGGGCCGCGACGGGCTGCCAGCTGTGGCGGGCCTCGCCGCCCCACACGAGGCGGCTGTCGGCCTGTTCGTGCTGGTCGCCCTGCAGGCCGCTGATGTAGCCCGACGGCGCCGAGTAAAGGTTGAGGCCGTAGTCGATCACGTAGGCGCTGGCCCGGGTGGCGTCGCCGTCCCCGAGCCGGGCCCATTCGGCCGACAGGCTGTTGCGCCGGGTGCGGCCGCCGTCCCGGGGCGACAGGGCGCCGTAGCGGCTGATCTCGCCGGAGCGGATGGCCCGCTCGGGGACGTGTTCGGTGGCGGTCCAGTCGGCGCTGTAGCTCATGGCCGTGATGGCGTAGCCGCGGCTGGGGCTGCCGTCCGAGAGGCGCAGCAGCAGGTTGCGGCGCTGCAGGTTTTCCGGCTGGGCCCACGGGCCGTCGTAGCCCATCAGCTCGGTGGCCACCAGCAGCTGGCGTCCGTCTCCGTCGCCGCCTAGGGCCTGGCTGCCGGCGGCGAGCAGGCGGCGATAGCCGTTCTGGCCGAGCCCGAACTGCGCGAAGGGGTGCTCCAGGCGCCGCCGGTAGTCGATGCGCGCCGAGCCGGTGGTGGCAAAGTCGCCGTCCTCGGCGGCATAAACCCCCTTGCGGTAGGCGATGCCCTGCACCAGCTCGGGCATCAGGAAGTTGAGGTCCATGTAGCCCTGGCCGTGGGCGTGGCTGGCCATGTTCACCGGCATGCCCATCACATGGGTGGCGAAGTCGCTGCCGTGGTCGAGGTTGAAGCCGCGCAGGAAGTACTGGTTGGCCTTTCCGTCCCCCGAGTGCTGGGTGACGATCAGGCCGGGCACGGTCTCCAGGGCCTCGGCCGGGCGCAGCAGGGGGCGGTTGCGCAGCTGGGCGGCCGTGACGGTGCCTTCGCTGGCCGAATCGGCAACGCCGATCAGCTCGTGCTGGCGGGCAGTGACGGCGACCTCCTGGAGGGTCGGGACGCCGGCGGCGTGGGCTGCGCTGCCGAGGGTGGACGCCAGGAGGGCCAGTCGGCGCAGACGGCGGGCTGGGGGTGTCACGTCTTCACTCCGGCGTGTCGGCCTGATGGAAGACGTGCTCGCTCACCGGCTCGCCGCCCACCAGGTGTTCGGTGATGATGCGATCCATCACCGCTTCGGTGACGCCGTAGTACCAGGTGCCGTCCGGCTGCACGCACAGGATCGGGCCGCCCTTGCAGGCGGCAAAGCAGGCGGCCCGGCTGCGCTTGACGCGGAGCGCGCCCTGGTCGAGCCCGGCGGCCTTGAAGCGTGCGCCGAGGCTGTCGTAGAGGGCCTGGGCCTGCCCGTCGGCGGCGCAGCGGGGGCCGGTGCATACCAGCAGGTGGCGGCGGTAGCTGCCGATCGTGGGTTTCACGGTGTTGCTCATGCCGGGCGCTCCTCGGTGTCGATGGTGTCCGGGGCTTCGGCCAGCAGGGCGGCGATGTAGTCCTCGGGGAGGCGGTGCTCGGCGGCCAGCGCGGCGGCGTCGAGGCCGCTGGCGTGGAGCCCGGCCAGCCAGCCGTCGAGGCCGGTGGACAGGGAGCGCCCGGCCTGCTCGCCGCGGTGGGTGGCACCGCTCTCCACGTCGTACTTGTTGCGGTAGCCCCGCGGCGTGACCATCAGCCCGTGGCGTACGAAGGTGTTGGAGTTGCCGATCAGCACCGTCGACAGCATGCCGATGTCGCACTCGGTCATCTTCTCGAGGGTGGTGAATTCGACGCGTTGCTTCGGCCGGTAGGCCGACTTGACGATGGCCACCGGCGTGTCGGGCCGGCGGTGGCGCAGGAAGAGCCGGCGCGCCTCGACGATCTGCCGGGTGCGGCGGCCGCTCTTGGGGTTGTAGAGGGCGACCACGAAGTCGGCGGCGGCCACCGCGTCGAGCCGCCGGGCGATGGTCGGCCAGGGGGTGAGCAGGTCCGACAGGGAGATCGCGCAGAAGTCGTGGGTGAGCGGCGCGCCGACCAGCGCGGCGCAGGTGTTGAGGGCCGAGGCGCCGGGGATGATCTCCACCTCGATGCCGGATTCCGGCGTCCACCCGGCCTGGAACAGCACCTCGAAGGTCGGCCCGGCCATGCCGTACACGCCGGCGTCGCCGGACGAGATCAGCGCCACCTTGCGGCCCTGGCGGGCGCGCTCGAAGGCTTCGATGGCGCGGTCGAGTTCCTCGGTCATCGACTTCCTGATGACCTCCTTGCCCTCCAGCAGCTCGGCCACCAGGCGGATGTAGGTGACGTAGCCGATCACGGTGTCGGCCTCGGCGATGGCCGCCCGGGCGCGGGCGGTGAGGTGGTCGTGGCTGCCGGGGCCCAGCCCGACCAGCATGATCCGGCCGCCGGCGGCGGACGGGGGGACGGTGTCGCTCATCTCGTTCATGTGGGAATCCTTGCGATGGAAACGGTGGCGTTGCGGCCGTCGGGGCCGCGGTAGCGGAGTTTTTCGACGATCAGTTGATCCATGCCGGCGCCGGCGGCGAGCAGTGCGGCGGCCTCGGAGACCGATGGCGTGCCGGTGTATTTGCGGACGGTCTCGGACGGGTGGGGCACCGGCACGGTGGCCAGCTCGGCGGCCGGGTAGAAGCGGATCGTCCAGCCCTGCCAGCGGGCCAGTTCGAGCAGCCCGGGCTCGTCGGCCTTGAGGTCGATGCTGGCCACCGCGGCCACGTCGGCGAGGGCCGCGCCGCAGCTGCAGAGGGCCTCCACCAGGGCCCACACGAGGGTGGCGGCCGGCGTGCCGCGGTCGCAGCCGAGGCCGATGGCGATCGGCCGCTTCATGCCGCCACCGGCGGCCGGTAGATCACACGCTTGCCGGCGAGGCCGGCGGCGAGCTCCGGCGGGAGCGCCCGCTGGCTGATCCACAGCACGGCGCCGAAGCGGGCGGGGTCCACCTCCTCGAGGCGGGTGAAGGGGTGCAGGTTGGCCGGCAGCGGGCCGCTGCGGCCGTTGGCGTGGCCGCGCCACCAGTCCGGGCTGCCGGCCTCCTGCACGAGGGCCACCGGCTCGTCGTTCACCATCGCCGCGCTGGCACGGACGATCTCGTCGTGGCTGGCCTCGAAGGTCCAGCCCAGCTCGCGGCCAAGGAGGTCCACCGCCAGGGTCTGGCGGGCGTCGGAGGCGGTGGTGAGCACCGGAGTGGCGTCCAGCGCGGTGGCGATCACCCCGGCCAGCGCGTTGGCGCCGCCCAGGTGGCCGGAGAGCATCGGGATCACGAAGCGCCCGGCCTCGTCGATGACGACCACGCCGGGGTCGGACTCCTTGTTGCCCAGGTGGGGGGCGATGAGGCGGACCATCGCGCCGAGGGACACGATGGCGACGATGCCATCGAAGTTGGAGAGCAGGATGGGGATCTGCCCGGCGGTCTTGCCGGCGTAGCAGGTGGCCGCGTCGGGGGCGGCCGCGGCGGCTTCGGCGGCGAACTTCTCGGGGGCGAACAACCGGGCGCCGGGCAGCGCGGCGACCACGCGCCCGGCCAGGGCGATGCCGTGGCGGGTGATGGAGACGACGGCGATGCGCCCGGTGGGGAAGGGCAGGTGCTGGGTCATGGTTTGGCGGTTGGGGGTCAGGCGGTGGAGGGTTCGGGGCGTTTGCGGCAGCCGCGGCGCAGCTCGCCGCGTGCCCGTCCGGGGTTATGGACGAGCAGCAGGGAGAGGTAATTGACCTTCTCGCCGGCCAGGGCGGCCACGTCGTGGACGATGCGCTGGTCGGGCGCGCCGACCTTTTCGACGAAGCAGCTGGTGGCGAGCAGGCCGCGCCGGGCGAGCAGCGCGAGCACCTCGTCGAGCAGCGGCTTGACCTTGAGCAGCACGAGGGTGTCGAACTCGTCGAGGAGACGCTCGATGACCGGCACGCCGTAGGCGGCGGGGACGACGGCGAAGGTCTCGTCCTCTTCCGCCAGGGTGAGGCCGGTGGCGGCCGCGGCGGCGGCGAAGGACGACACGCCGGGGATGGTCTCCACCTCGACCTCCGGCGCCAGCTCGCGCACCACCCGCGCCAGGTGGCCGAAGGTGGAGAAGGTGGAGGCGTCGCCCTCGACCAGGAAGACCAGGTCGCGGCCCTCGCGCAGCAGCGCGACGCTGCGGGTGGCGGCCCGCGCCCAGGCTTTGGCGAGGGCGACCGGGTCGCGGGTCATCGGGAAGACCAGCGCCTCGGCGTCGGCGGGCACCTCGAGGCCGCCGCGCCGGACGATGCCCAGGGCGTAGGACGATTCCTCGGCCTTCTTGACCGGGTAGGCCCAGCGGGCGCCGGAGCCGAGGGCGGCCCAGGCGCGGCGGGTGATGAGGGCCGGATCGCCGGGGCCGAGGGAGGCGCCGATCAGGCGGCCGGGTTTGCAGGGGTTCATGGGGTCTCCTTGTCGGCCGACACGATCCACACCGGGTTGTGGGCGGCGAGGCGGTGCATGTAGAGGATGGGCTGGCTGCGGGAGGCCTGGAGCTGGACCACGTCCCAAGCGGCGCCCGCTTCGGCCAGGGTGGCGGTGGCGGTGGCGAGGTTCTCGAGGGTCACGAAGTTCATCACCAGCCGTCCGCCGGGGCGCAGCCGGGCGAGGGCGAGGCGGATCAGCGCGGCCAGCTCGCCGCCGGAGCCGCCGATGAACACGGCGTCCGGGTCGGGCCAGGCGTCGAGGCCGTCGGGGGCCCGGCCCTCGCACAGGGTGTAGTTGCCGGCCCGCAGGCGGCGGGCGTTGGCGCGGGCGTTGGCGGCGTCGGCGGGGTTCTTCTCGATGGCCCACACATGGCCGTGGCGGGCCAGCCGCGCGGCCTCGAGGCCCACCGAGCCCGAGCCGGCGCCGACGTCCCACACCACGCTGTCGGGCCGCAGGCGCAGCCTGGCCAGCGACAGGGCGCGCGCTTCCTGCTTGGTGATGAGGCCCTTCTCGGGGGCCCGCTGCACGAAGTCGGCGTCGTCGAAGCCGAAGATCGCCCGCGGCTCGGGCGGCGTGACGCGCTTCAGCACGACGATGTTCGGGTCCGCGAAGGGGCGGCTGGCCGCGTCGGCCAGCGGCAGGTCGTCGACCACGCGCTCGTCGGGCAGGCCGAGGCGGGCCGCCACCGAGAGCCGGAAGTCGTCGCCGTGGCCGGCGCTGATCAGCGCCCGGGCGATGCGGTCGGGGCTGTTGGCGGGGCTGGTGAACACGCCGATCAGCGCGTGCCCGGCGGCGGCCTGGACGAGGGGGTAGAGGCTGTGGCCGGGCGGGCTGCCGGGCGCCCATTCGCCGCTGTCGGCGCTGTGCACCGAGACGATCTTCGCGGCCTGCCAGCTGAGCCTGAGGCGGGCGAAGGCGAGCTGCAGCGTCGACACGGTGGGCAGCACGTCGATGGCGTCGGCGCCGAGCTTGCCGATCAGGAAGGCGCCGATGCCGTGGCACAGGGGGTCGCCGGTGGCGAGCACGGCGACCCGCCGGCCGGCGTGCTGCGCCGCGCGGGCCCATTCGGCAACCTGGCCGAGCTGGCCATCCATCGCCCGTTGCTCCGCCCCGGGGGACAGATGGGGGGCGATGAGTTCCAGGGTGCGCCGCGCGCCGATGACGAGGTCGGCCTGGGCAACCCGGCGCCGGGCGGTGTCGCCCAGGCCGGCGTGGCCGTCGTCGAGGATGCCGACGAGGGCGCAGGGTTCAGGTGAGTTCATGTTCTTCCACGGTGACGATGGGCACGCCTTCGAAATTGCAGGCGAGCACGGTGAGGCGGTGGGGGCCGGGATAGCGCTGGCGCAGGCTGCGGATGGCGCGCTCGGCCAGGGCCCGGTGGAAGGCCACGGCCAGATCCAGCTCGGCCAGCCGTTCGGCGGCGAAGCGGGCGGTCTCGGCGGCGCGGATCTCTTCCACGAGGTCGGGCGGGGCGCCCACTTCGGCCGCCGCCTCGGCGATCAGGGCCCGGTCCACCTCTTCGCGCCAGGCGTGGGTGACCGACAGGCCCTGGGCGATCTTGGTGAGCTTGCCGACCATGGCGCCGACGATGATGTGCCGCATGTCCTGCTTCACCGCGGTCTGGAAGGCGGCCTTGACGAAGTCGCCCATCTGCACGAAGCAGGCCTCGTCCAGCTCGGGAAAGCAGCGCATCGCGCATTTTTCGGTGCGGCCGCCGGTGGTGAACACCACGCTGCGCTGGCCCTGGTTGGCGGCCACGTCCACCGCCTGCACGACGCTGGCCCGGAAGGCCGCGGTGGAGTAGGGGCGGACGATGCCGGTGGTGCCCAGGATGGAGATGCCGCCCAGGATGCCGAGGCGGGCGTTGAGGGTCTTCCGGGCCATCTCGTCGCCGCCGGGCACCGAGATGGTCACCGCCAGGCCGTCGCCGGCCGCGAGGATGGGCTGGCCGGCGGCCTCCACGTTGTCGCGGATGTTGCGGCGCGGCACCGGGTTGATGGCCGGGCCGCCCACCTCCAGGCCGAGCCCCGGCTTGGTGACCACGCCGACCCCCGGCCCGCCGCGCAGTTCGATGCGCCCCGCGGCGCCGGGCAGGCGCTCGACCTCGGCGGTGAGGTGGGCGCCGTTGGTGGCGTCGGGGTCGTCGCCGGCGTCCTTGATGCTCACCGCCCCGGCGCGCCGGCCGTCGGTCCACCCGCCGGTGATGGTGAAGCGCACCCGCTGGGTGTTGGGCAGCACGCAGTCGACGAAGTCCGGCACCCGGCCATGGACCAGCCCGAGGGTGGCCGCCGCCGCCGCCGCGGCCGAGTTGGCCCCGGTGGAGAAGCCGGTGCGGTTGCCGCGGTCGCGCTTGGGGTCGCCCTTGCGGACTTTTTCGGGGAGGGCGTGGGTGCTCATGCCGGCCTCAGGCGGCGTCGCGCTGGTGGGCCTCGGCGAGGCCGAGGAGGGCGTGGAGCGCCGCGACGACCAGGGTCGAGCCGCCCTTGCGCCCGCGGATGGCGACCCACGGCACCGCGTCGATCTCCATCAGCAGCGCCTTCGATTCGGCCGCCGACACGAAGCCGACCGGCATCCCGATCACCAGCGCCGGCCGGCAGCCCTCCTCGCGGATCAGCCGGACCACCTCGATCAGCGCCGTGGGGGCGTTGCCGATGCCGACGATGGCGCCCTCCAGCAGGCCGCGCCGGTGGGCCTTGCGCATCGCCTGCACGGCGCGGGTGGTGTCGTCGCGGCGGGCGGCGTCGATCACGTCGGGGTCGGAGATGAACTGATGGGTGGTGATGCCGAAGTGGTCCAGGCGCGGCCTCGACAGCCCGACGCAGATCATCTCCACGTCGGCCACCACCGGCGTGCCACCGGCCAGGATGCGCGCGAGGCCGGCCTGCATGGCGCGCGGGTGGAAGGCGGTGAGGCCGTTGAACTCGAAGTCGGCGTTGGCGTGGATCATCCGGCGCACCAGCGGCCACTCGTCGGCGCGGTAGGCGTGGGGGCCGGCCTCGGCGTCGATGATGGCGAAGGAGTCGTGCTCGATGGCGCGGCCGGCGGCGGTGAGCTGTTCGGTGACGGTGTTGGCGTGCATGGCGGGATCAGGCACGGGCGGGGTGCCCGTGGGGGTGATGATGGTCGTGGTGCAGGACGTGGGTGTGGCTGTGGTCGTGGAGGTGCTCGGCTTCGGCGGCCTGGCGGTACTTGCAGCCGTCGCATTCGAGCAGCCCGCCCTCGGGCCGCTCGAGGCCGGCCGCCTTGTGGTCGAGCAGCTCGAAGATGCCGTCGTCGAAGCCGAAGTGGGTGCCCAGCGCGAAGGCCACCTGCGGGTATTGGCCGCGCAGCCGGGCCACCTGGGCCTTGATGCGCTCCATCAGCACGCCGGTGAACAGGTACACCGGCACGATGGCGAGCTGGCCCATGCCCAGGCGCACCTGGCGCTGGACGACGCTCTCGAGGCGCGGCCAGGTGACGCCGGTGAAGGCCAGGTCCACCAGCTCGAAGTCGTTGTCCTCGAACAGCCAGCGCGCCATCTTGGCCAGCTCGCCGTTGGCGCCGGCGTCGGACGAGCCGCGGCCCAGCAGGATCACGCCGGTGGTCTGCGGGTCGGGCATGTCGAGGGCCTTCATCAGGCGGTCGAGCTGGCCCTGCAGCACCTTCAGGATCTCGCGGCCCATGCCCAGGTGGCGGGCGCAGGCGAAGCTCACCGCCGGGTGGCGAGCGCGGGCGGCCTCGACGGCGGCGGGCAGCTCCATCTTCACGTGGCCGGCGGCGTTGAGGATGAAGGGGATCACCAGCACCTGGCGGGCGTCCCGGGCGGCGTTGTCGAGGCCGGCGTCGAGCAGCACCTCGGCATGCTCGATGAAGCAGGTCTCGATGCGCCAGGCGGGGTGACGCTCGCGCCACCGGGCGGCGAAGTGGAGGATCTCGGCGTTGCCGTCGCGGTTGCGGGAGCCGTGGCCCACCAGCAGGATGGTGGTGTCGTTCATGCGGGGTTCTCCGGGGAGGGCACCGTGGCCTTGCGGAAACGGTGGCTGAAGGCGGGGTCGTAGAGCTTGGAGCGGGCGAGGGTCGGCCAGTCGGCGGCGCCCAGGGCGGGGCTGGCGATGATCATGGCCTGGCTGGCGATCTTCTCGGCCTGGCAGCGCTGCTTGATGTCGGCGAGGGTGCCGCGGACGATCTTCTCCTCGCCGGGCCAGCTGGCCTTCTGGACCACCAGCACCGGCGCGTCCTCGCGCCAGCCGGCGGCCCTGAGGGCGCGCTGGACCTCATGCAGCAGGGTGATCGACAAAAAGATGCAGAGGGTCGTGCGGTGGGCGGCGAGGGCGGTGAGGTCCTCACCCGGTGGCATCGGGGTGCGCCCGGCCACGCGGGTGAGGATCACCGTCTGGGTGACCTCCGGCAGGGTCAGGGTCTCGCCGGCGGCGGCGGCCGAGGCGAAGGCCGACGACACGCCCGGCACCACCGCCCACTCGATGCCGGCGGCGGTGAGCGGGCGGCTCATCTCGATCAGCGCGCCGTACAGGCCGGGGTCGCCGGTCTGCAGGCGCACCACGGTGGCGTGGCGGGCGCACCGGGCGACGAGCCAGTCGCTCATCTCTTCGAGGGTCATGTCCTTCGAGTCGCGGATCTCGCAGCCGGGCGGGGCGAAGCGGGTCGCCGCCTGGCTGACCAGCGAGCCGGCGTAGAGGATCGCGCCGGCCTCCTCTAGCAGGCGGCGCCCCTTGAGGGTGAGCAGCTCGGGGTCGCCCGGGCCGGCCCCCACGAACCAGACCTTGCCGGTCATCGCTCAGACCGCCTGGGGCTGGAAGCAGAAGCGCACGGCGGCGTGGTGCTGCCCGCGGGCGATGGCGGCCACCACCAGCAGGGTGAGCAGCGGCTCCACCGCCACTATGGCGGCGTAGGACGAGGCAAACGCCAGCCAGGCCGACAGTGGCGTGGCCACCTCGCCGACGGCCAGCCAGAAGCCGACCATCAGCGTCACGCCGCTGTAGAAGGCGGCGTCGAGCTTGAGGACGGCGCGCAGGTCGAGCCGGGCGCGGGCGGCCAGCAGGCGCTTGCCGAGGGTGGCATGCACCAGCGTCAGCGGCACGGCGAGGGACAGGGTGTTCACGCCGATGTGAACGAGGTCGGCCGGGGCGAACAGCAGTCCCTGGGCGAGCAGGCCGATGGCGAAGCCGAACAGCGCCGGCACGAAGCCGAGGGCCAGGTAGAGCGGCATGGCGCCCAGGAAGTGCAGCTCGGACGGGCCCACCGGGAGGTGGAAGGCCTGCATGAACAGCAGGAACAGCACGCCCGCGATCAGGCTGCGGACGACGAGCTGCGGCGCTTTGAGGAGGTGGATGGACTGGCTGCCGAGCAGGGCCGCGGCGGCGAGGTTGGCGGCGAGGATCTTGGCACTGGCGACGTACCCCGGTTCGATGTGCATGTTGCTTTCCTTCGTGACGATTGAACGAAGTGCGGCAGGACATCGGGGCGTGCAGAAACAGCCTGCAACGGCAATACGGACCGGTGGCAGGGCGAGCGCGGACCAGGGGCGGCAGAGGTTCCGGGAAATGCAGCGGGAACGGGACGGACGGCAGTGGTCGAGCAAGCCCAGCGGTCGGTTCTGCCCACACCCCGGGGCCATACCACACCATCAAGTCACAGGCCGGTCTTCTGGCTCGCCTTCATCCTCTTCTGCCAACCTTCCCGCGTGCGAGCACGCAGTGGCGTAAAGCAGAGTCGTCTGGCTTACAGCAGCGGGGGCTGCGCCGGAATGGTCGGGGAGAGCATGCTCCCGACGTCACCGGACTTCCCGTTTCACCTCACCCGCAGACGCGGGGTCGGCACCCGTAACGGCCCGGAGTCTAACCGCATGTGTTATGCCGTCGCAAGCGCTTTGCGTGGAGGGCGGCGCGGCGTGCTGTCGCGGGTGGGAAACCTGGGGGGTGGAATGGCGTGGCCGAGGCCGGGGCCGGCGACCGGCGGCGCGGGCGGGCAGGCGCTCAGCGCCCGCGCAGGAAGAGCCTGTCGAGGTCGGCCATGGTGAGGGCCGTCCAGGTGGGGCGGCCGTGGTTGCACTGGTCGGCGCGCTCGGTGGCTTCCATCTCGCGCAGGAGCGCGTTCATCTCGGGGATCGTCAGGCTGCGGTTGGCGCGCACGGCGCCGTGGCAGGCCATGGTGGCGAGGAGTTCGTTGCGCCGGGCGGTGACGACCTCGGTGGCCGGGTAGTCGCGCAGCTCGGCGAGCAGCGAGCGCACCAGCTCGCCCACCGGCGCGGCGGCGAGCAGGGCCGGCACGCTGCGCACCGCGAGCTCCGACGGCCCGGCCGGGGCGATCTCGAAGCCCATGCGTTCGAGCAGCCCGGCGTGCTCCTCGGCGCTGGCCATGTCCTTGGCGCCGACCCCGAACACCGCCGGGATCAGCAGGCGCTGCACGCCCGGCGTGCCGTCGAGCAGGGTCTTGAGGCGCTCGTAGAGGATGCGCTCGTGGGCGGCGTGCATGTCCACGAGGATCAGCCCGGCTTCGTTCTGGGCCAGGATGTACACCCCGTGGAGCTGGGCCAGCGCGTAGCCCAGGGGCGGCGCGAGGTCGCCGGCGGGCATCGCCGGGGCGGCGCTGGCGGGCTGGGGCAGGCCGGCGCGGGGGGCGAAGGCGGTGGGGGTGAAGCCGCCCGACGCTGGCGTGGCATCTGCGGCCGCTGCGGGTTCGGGCCGCGCCGAGGCGGCGAAGTCGAAGTAGGCCCGGGAGGCCGGTTCCATCGCCAGCCGGCCCTGCTGGGGCGGCGGGAAGTAGGGGGCCTGCCGGCTCGCCGGAGCGGCCTCGGCGGCGGGTGCGGGGGCTTCGGGGCGGCCGGCCTCCTCGGCCTGGCCGCCGGCGCCGGAGGCGGCCAGCGCCCGGTTGAGGGCGTGATAGACGAACTGGTGCACCGCCCGCGAGTCGCGGAAGCGCACCTCGATCTTGGCCGGGTGCACGTTCACGTCCACGCCGTAGGGATCGAGTTCGAGGAACAGCACGTAGGCGGGGTGGCGGCTGCCGTGGAGGATGTCGGCGTAGGCCTCGCGGATGGCGTGGGTGAGCAGCTTGTCGCGCACGAAGCGGCCGTTCACGTAAAAGAACTGGGCGTCGCGGCTGCTCCGCGAGTAGGCCGGCAGCGAGGCGTAGCCGCTGAGGCGCAGCGGGCCGGCTTCGGCTTCGACCAGCCGCGCCGCGCCCAGGAAGTCGTCGCCCAGCAGCGCCCGCACCCGGGCCTCGCGGCGGCCGGAGGGCAGGCGCAGGCTGACCCGGCCATTGTGGGTGAGCTGCAGCGCCACGTCGGGACGGGCCAGCGCGATGCGGCGGAAGACGTCGTCGCAGTGGGCGAACTCGGTGCCCTCGCTCTTCAGGAACTTGCGCCGGGCCGGGGTGTTGAAATACAGGTCGGCCACATCCACCACGGTGCCGTGGTTGAGGGCTGCCGGGGCCAGCTCGCGCGGGTCGGCGTCGATGCGCCAGGCGTGGGGCGCGCCGTCGGCGCGGCTGGTGATGCTCATCCGCGACACCGCGGCGATGGCGGCCAGGGCCTCGCCGCGGAAGCCCATGGTGCCCACGTGCTCCAGGTCGTCGAGGCTGGCGATCTTGCTGGTGGCGTGGCGCTCCAGGGCCAGCGGCAGCTCGTCCCTGGGGATGCCGCAGCCGTCGTCGGCCACCCGGATGCGCCGTACGCCGCCCTGCTCCAGCTGCACCTCGACGGCCGTCGAGCCGGCGTCCATGGCGTTCTCGAGGACCTCCTTGAGCACCGAGGCGGGCCGCTCGACGACCTCGCCGGCGGCGATCTGGTTGATGAGGTGGTCGGGGAGGAGATGGATGGGCATGGCGGCTTCCTGGACGGCAGGGGCGGATTGTAGCCGCTACGAGGCAAAACGCCCCGGCCACCCGGTGGAGTGCCGGGCGCCGGGGCGTTGCAGCGGGGATGTGGTGGTTTAGAAGGGCAGCACGTCGAGGCGGGTGATCGGCCGGCCGTCCTTGCTGACGGTGCCGGGCACCACGGCCGCGCCCTTGATCGCCGCTTCCACCTGGGCCGGGCTTGCCTTGCCGTTGCGGCCGAGGTAGAGCGCCGCGGCGCCGGCCGCGTGGGGGCTGGCCATCGAGGTGCCGGAGGCGATGGCGAGGCCGCCGTTGAGGTAGGTGGAGGTGATGCTGACGCCCGGCGCCCAGGTGTCGACGCAGCTGCCGTAGTTGCTGAAGTAGGCTTCGTTCTCGGTGCTGTCGGTGGCGGCCACGGTGATCACGCCGGCGGTCTGCCCGCCGATGCGGGCCGGCGAGCTGGTGCACGCATCCACCGCGCTGTTGCCGGCGGCCACGGCATACACCACGCCCGAATTCACCGACTTGAGGATGGCGTTGTCGAGCAGGGTGCTCACCCCGCCGCCGAGGCTCATGTTGGCCACGGCCGGCTTGACGGCCTTGGAGGTGACCCAGTCGACGCCCTTGATCACCCCCGAGGTGGTGCCGGAGCCGGTGCAGCCGAGCACCTTGACGCCGGTCAGCGCGACGCCGGGCGCCATGCCGACCACCGAGGCGCTGTCGTCGCGGGCACCGATGGTGCCGGCCACGTGGGTGCCGTGGCCGTTGCAGTCGGTGTTCTTGCCGTCGCCGGTGAAGTTGGTGTGCTTGACGAGGTTGAGGTCCGGGTGGGTCGCGATGCCGGTGTCGATCACATACACATTCACGCCGCTCACCGCGCCGCTGCCGTTGCCGGCGAGGGTCGAGGAGAGGGTGGCGCGGGTGGTGGCGATGCCCCAGGGGATGGTCTGGCCTACGGCGTACACCGGCTTGTCCTCCTCGATCGCCATCACGCTGGGGTCGGCCTTCAGGAGCGCCAGCTGGGCGTCGGTGAGGGGGGCGGCGAAGCCCTTCATGACCTGGCTGTAGGCGTGCCGGGCCTTGATGCGGTAGCGGGTCTCGAGGGCCTGGGTGCGCTCCAGCACCTGGTCGTCCACGTAGCCCCAGCCGTTGGGATCGGCGTCCCGGCGGCTGTCGCGCACGGCCTTGCGCACCGGCGCCTGCACGGCGGCGTCATTGAACTGGACGATATAGTTTTTGGTGGTCTCGGCCTGGGCAAGGGGGGCGGCGAGGGCCAGGGCCAGCAGGCAGGGATGCAGTTTCATGATGGCGTTTTCGAGTGCTGGATGGTGTTTTTGCTGGTTTTGACAGTTACGGCGGTCGCAGGAAGGACTTTAGAGACAAATTCTCGCCCTCTTCATCCCCCTCCCGCCGCGAGCCTCCCACGTCGGGCTGGAAGACTTGATCGACGCCTCGAACGCCCTCGCATGGCCCCGCCGATATTCGCGACAGATTGTCGCGTGAGACGTTATGGCGCACGAAAAGGTGACGGCACCTTTTTATGATCTCGCGCTTTCGTGTTCTTTCGTGTTCAGCGCCCGTGAGCACATCCGGGCGCCCATCGTCTCCGGTCACCGCCAATGCTGCATACCGTCTGCAACCACCGTCTTGTTCATCCGCCGGCCTGGCTGGCGCTGCTTGCCCTGACCCTTGCCCCACCCGCTGCCGTTGCCGAGCCTGCCTCCGGTGACAGCGGGGCGGGGCTGACCTCCACTGTGCCCCAGGCTGAGCAGCCGACCCGCCTGCGGGAAGTGCTCGTCACGGCTGGCCGCCTGCCGGCGGATGCGTACGCGGCCGCCAGGGCCAGTGTCGGCGGCAAGTCGGACGTGGCCTTGCGGGAGATTCCGCAGTCGGTGAGCGTACTCACCCGCCAGCGCATCGAAGACCAGAACCTCATCGAGGCTACCCGGGCGCTCACCTGGGTCACCGGCCTGGTGGACGGCCGCTCCAATGAAAGCGACACGCCCCTCATCAGCGCCCGCGGCTTTCGCGTCGACAACGTGACGATAGACGGCAGCCTGGCTGGTGCGACCTTCTGGCAGGTGCCGTCGGATCTGTCGATGTATGAACAGGTGGAAGTGCTGCGGGGCCCCACCGGCCTCTTCAACGGCAGCGGGCCCACCGGCTCGGCGGGCGGGGCGATCAATTACCGGCGCAAGCGGCCGCAGGCCGACCCCCTCACACAGATGGAGTTCGCGGTGGGGCAGTGGGACCACTACCGCGTCACCCTTGATGCGGCCCGGCCCCTGGGCGAGGACGATCGCCTGCGCGGGCGCCTGGTGGCGAGCAGCCTCGACCAGAATGATTTCATCGCCTACACAGGCCGCCAGAACCAGATGATCTATGGCGTGCTGGATTTCCGGCTCAGCCCGGCCACCTTGCTCACCGTCGGCGCCGACCACGACCGGCGCCGCTCCGTGCCTACCTACAAATATTCGACCTTCCGGGGCGACGGCTCCGACCCGCGCTGGCCGCGGGAGATGGCCTGGATGGTGCCCTGGGCGCGCTGGGACGGAGACACCACCGGCGCCTTCGCCGAGCTGGCGCATCGTTTCGATGACGACTGGCGCCTCAAGGCGGCCTACAACTACCGGCAGGAAAAACTGTTCTGGGATTGGGCCTGGGTGGCCGGCGTCGTCGATCCCATCCCGGGCAGCACGCAGAAGCCACTCTACGTGACCGGTCAGCGGCGGGACACGGACGACCAGGTGCATACCTTCGATGTCAACCTCACCGGCCGCTTCCGGGCCTGGGGGCGGACCCACGACCTGGTGGTCGGTGCCAACGCCTCGCAGCGGGAGCAGGTCACGCATCAACCCGTGTCCGGCAAGTATTCCTACGACTGGGGCAAGCCCGACACCTTCTACATCGACCCGAGCCGCATCAACATCGGCGAAGCGCCCTGGCGCCCCTCCGTCATGTCCGGTAACCCCACCACCTACCGCTACCAGGACGATGGAGTGTACGGAAACCTCCGGCTGCGCGTCCTCGACCAACTCACGCTCACCGCCGGCGGGCGGGTCAGCACCTACGAGTACAAGGGCTATACGAACAACACCGTCACCAATAAGGGCGCCTACAAGCGCTCGGGCGTCGTCACGCCCTACGCCGCGCTGACCTGGGACTTCAGCGACAGCACCAGCGCCTACGTGAGCCACGCCGAGGTCTTCAGCGTCACCAACGCCTACAAGGTCACCGGCGAGATGGTCGAGCCGGTGGAGGGGAACAACCGGGAGATCGGCCTCAAGTCCGAGTTCTTCGACGGCAACCTGCTCGCCTCCGTGGCAGCCTACCGGCTGACCCGCAAGAACCAGACCCGGATCGACCCGAGCGCACCTTACCCCTGTCCGGCGTCGCCCCTACCCAATGCCTATTGCTACGTCGCCGACAATGAACAGCAGGTCGACGGCGCCGAGCTGGAGCTGGTCGGCCGCCTGAGCCGCAATTGGCAGGTCATGCTTGGCCTCAGCCACATGAAGAAGCGCTACACCCGCTGGCTCGACGGCAAGGGTGCGGTGAGTGGCACCCAGGGCGACAGCTGGTGGAAGGACGACCCGGACAACACGGTGAAAGCCTGGTCCAGCTATCGCCTGCCCGGCGCGGCGGCCTCCTGGCGGGTGGGCGGCGGTGTGCGCTGGCAGAGCGAGACCTACGCGGAGCGCGTGGCCTCCGGCCCGATCCCGGCCGCCCGCGTCACGCAGCCCGCCTTTGCGGTCTGGGATGCCATGCTGGCCTGGGAGATCGACAAGACCTGGCGCGCCCAGCTCAACGTCACCAACCTGTTCGACAAGGCCTACTACTCGCGGGTGACCACCTCCTACGGCAGTTATGGCGAGCCACGCCGTCTGATGCTCACCGTGCGCGCCACACTGTAGTTTCGTGCCCTCCTGGCCCTGGCCCATCTTGATTCCATGAATAACCTCCTTCAACGACCGCCGCAGCACAAGCGCACGGCAATCGCACGCCGCCCGGCCCTGCTGGCGCTCATCCTGGGCCTGCTCGGCCTCTCCGGCCCGCTCCCGGCCGTCGGCCAGCGGGGGCCGGACGCCGCGCCTGCCGCGGTCACGGAAGCCTCCCCCAGGGAAGTCCTCGATCAGCTCCGCAAGGACGCCCGCGCCGACCCCCAGCGCACGGCCAGCCTGCTGGCCTCCCTGCACCCCGAGCGCATGAACGCCGACGATCGCGCCACCTGGGTGCGCCTGTCGCGGGAGGCCGCGCTGCGCAACGGCGACCTCGCCACCCTCGAGGCCCTGAAGGACCAGCCCGACCCCTTCGCGCTACTGCCCCTGTCTCGCCTGCTGCTGGCCAACGCCCACCTCAACGAGGCCGACCTCCCAGCCGCCCGCGCCGAGCTCGATCGGGTGGGTCCGCTGGCCGGGCTCAACACCCGCGACCAGCGGCGCTACTGGGCCCTGCGGGCCCGGCTCGGGCAACTGGAAGGCCTGCCCGGCGAGGAGCTCGAGGCGCTCGAGCGGATCATCGACGAGCTCGCCCACTGGCCCTCGGCCAATTGCCAGTCCTGCCACAGCGACCCCAAGGCCCCCGCGGCCATTCCGCTGCTCGAGATCGCCGACACCTGGTATGGCCGGCGTTTCGTCGCGTTGATGAAGGCCCGGGGCGCCGCCGGGGATGTTCGGCTGCTGGCCCAGCAGCGCCTGCTCAACCGGCCCGACGACATTCACGCGCGGATCGTTCTCGGCTACGCCCTGCTGGCCGAGGGCCGGCCGGACGAGGCCGCGCGCAGCTGGGCCGTGGTCCCCTGGCTGGCGACGCCGGGCCGCCCGGGCGGGCCGGTGCGGATGATGTTTGCGTGGCCCCGAGCCCAGCGTCTTCGACGGGCCACCTTTCACCGGATGCAGGGCGGGCCGCGTGAGCTGGCGCAGGGCACCTCTTGCGAGGGGCGCTCGGCCCCGCGACGCCCCCGGGCCCGTCCGTATAATGGCGCTCCCACCCCTTCCCGGAGCGACCCCATGAAACTCGGCACCCCTCTTTCCCCCAGCGCCCTGCGCGTGATGCTTCTCGGCTCCGGCGAGCTGGGCAAGGAAGTCCTGATCGCCTTGCAGCGGCTGGGCGTCGAGACGATTGCCGTGGACCGCTACCCCAACGCCCCGGGCCATCAGGTGGCCCACCGCGCCCACGTGATCGCCATGACCGACGGCGCCGCGCTGCGGGCGCTGGTCGAGCAGGAGAAGCCCCACCTGATCGTGCCCGAGATCGAGGCCATCGCCACCGACATGCTGGTGCAGATCGAGGCCGAGGGCCTGGCCGAGGTGATCCCCACCGCCCGCGCCGCCCAGCTCACCATGAACCGCGAGGGCATCCGTCGCCTGGCCGCCGAAGAGCTTGGCCTGCCCACCTCGCCCTACCGCTTCGCCGACTCGCTGGCCGAACTGCAGGCCGCCATCGACGGCAGCGACGGCGCGCCTGCCATCGGCTACCCGTGCATCGTGAAGCCGGTGATGTCGTCGTCGGGCAAGGGCCAGTCGTTGCTCAAGGGCCCGGACGACGTGCAGAAGGCCTGGGATTACGCCGCCGCCGGCGGCCGGGTTAACCAGGGCCGGGTGATCGTCGAGGGCTTCATCGACTTCGACTACGAGATCACCCAGCTCACCGTGCGCGCCTGCGACGCCAGCGGCGCGGTGCAGACCTATTTCTGCGACCCGATCGGCCACGTGCAGGTGTCGGGCGACTACGTGGAGTCGTGGCAGCCCCAGGCCATGAGCCCGGCGGCGCTGGCCCGCTCCCGCGAGATCGCCGGGGCCGTCACCGCCAACCTGGGCGGGCGTGGGCTGTTCGGCGTCGAGCTGTTCGTGAAGGGCGACGAGGTGTGGTTCTCGGAGGTCAGCCCGCGGCCCCACGACACCGGCCTGGTCACCCTGTGCTCCCAGCGCTTCTCGGAGTTCGAGCTGCACGCCCGCGCGATCCTCGGCCTGCCGGTGGATGTGAGCCTCGCCGAGCCGGGCGCCTCGGCGGTGATCTACGGCGGCATGGAGGCCGCCGGCATCGCCTTCGAGGGCGTCGCCGAGGCGCTGGCGGTGCCGCGCAGCGACATCCGCCTGTTCGGCAAGCCCGAAGCCTTTGCCCGTCGCCGGATGGGCGTCGCGGTGGCCAACGGCGCCGACGTGGACGAGGCCCGCACGCGCGCCAGGCTGGCGGCAAGCAAGGTGCGCCCGGTGCAGGGCTGAGGGAGGTTTTGAGATGAAGCTGCTGCGCTACGGCCCCAAGGGCCACGAAAAGCCCGGCCTGTTGGATGCGGACGGCAATATCCGCGACCTGTCGGGCCTGCTCGACGACATCACCCCCAAAACGCTGGCGCCCGCCGCGCTGGCGGTGCTCCAGGCCATCGACCCGGTCCGTCTGCCCAAGGTGCAGGGCAGCCCGCGCCTCGGGGTGCCCTGGAACGGCACGCCCAAGTTCATCGCGATCGGCCTCAACTACCACGACCACGCGGTGGAGTCCGGCATGCCGGTGCCCGCCGAGCCGGTGATGTTTCCCAAATGGACGAGCTGCCTCGCCGGCCCCGACGACGACATCGTGCCGCCGGAGGGCTTTACCCGCCTCGACTGGGAGGTGGAGCTGGGCATCGTGATCGGCAGCCAGGCCCGCAACGTGACGGCCGACGCGGCGCTGGCCCACGTGGCCGGCTTCTGCGTGGCCAACGACGTGTCCGAGCGCACCTGGCAGCTCGAGAAGAGCGGCGGCCAGTGGGGCAAGGGCAAGGGCTTCGACGGCTTCGGCCCGGTCGGCCCGTGGCTGGTGACCCCCGACGAGGTGCCCGACCCGCAGAACCTCGACCTGTGGCTGGACGTGAACGGCGAGCGCATGCAGACGGGCAACAGCCGGCTGATGATCTTCTCGTGCGCCGAAGTGATTGCCCGCTGCAGCCAGGTGATGACCCTGGAGCCCGGCGACCTGATCATCACCGGCACGCCGCCGGGGGTGGGGATGGGCTTCAAGCCGCCGCGTTTCCTGAAGGCGGGCGACGTGGTGGAGCTGGGCATCGGCGGCCTTGGCCGCCAGCGCCAGCGGGTGGTGGCACCCTCAATGGAGACGCCTCGATAAGGCCATGCCCCGGGGAAACTCCAGGGGCGACTTCGGGCCTACCCGGAGCTTGTCCCGGCAATGCCGGTCAGGCTGCGCTGACCCAACCGGCGGGCGGGAGGGAAAGCTCGCGGGACGGCGGCGGGCTTCAGCCGTAGCCGTGGCCGAAACGGAAGCGGCCGAGGGTCTCCAGCGGCCCGCCGATGTCGGGCGCGGCGTAGCGCATCAGGCTGAGGTGGTCGATGCGCAGCCGCAGCGGCGGGCCGGCGTCGAAGCCGTCGAGGCGGGGGAGCACCTCCGCCGTCGGCCAGGCGCCGGAATACAGCCCGACGGTGACGTGGGGCGTGTAGGGGCCGTGGGCCGCGTGGGCCTCGCCGCCGAGGGCCTGCCGCAGCCGGGCGATGCCGCCCTCGACATCATGCACCGCCAGGAAGGGCGCCGAGGTGAAGCTGGCGAGCCGGCCTATCTGCAGCTCGAAGGCCTGTAGCCCGCAGGCATCAAGGGCGGCCAGCTGGGCGGCGAGGGCGTCCGGGCCGAAGTCGTCCGGGTGCTCGGGCCGGTTGGTGGGAAAGCCGCACAGGGCCAGCGTGACGTGGGGCTGGCGGCGGTAGTCGTCGAGCAGCAGGCCGTCGAGGTGGGTGCCGGCGGCGGCCATCGCGGCACGCAGCGGCGCGCTGTCCACGTCGAGGGCCCACAGGGCGTAGTGGGGCCGGCCCCGATGCCATTCGGGGAAGTCCCGGCGCACGTTCTCGATGGTGTGGCCCGCCGCGGCAAAGGCCGTGCGGGCCTGGGCGAAGATGTCGTCGGGCGCCGCCGTCATCGGCCCGTGGCGGAGGGCAGGCGGTCGCAGGGGCGCATCCGCGGCTGCGGCAGGGTCTGGCCCCTGGCCTTGGCGCGCTCGCCCATCTGGGCGTGGTGCTCCTGCAGGTAGGCGACGCATTCCTCACGGCTCTGGAAGTTGCGCATGCGCTCCTGGTGGGCGGCCCGCTCTTCGGGTGTCATCAGTGCGAAACCCGGGCTGTTGCGGCGGTTCATGCGCCAGCCGCAGTTGGGGCGCGGGGTGTCGGCCTGCATGCAGGGGCCGCGGCCCATGCCGGCGCGGGGGCCCATCCCGGGCCCCATGCCCATGCCGGGGCCGGCGGGGGCAGCGGTCTGCGGGGCGGTGGTGGGTGCGGTTTCGGGGGCGGTCTGGGCCCACACGGAGCCCGTCAGCAGCAGGCCGGCCAGTGCCAGCGCAAAACGCCCTTGCTTCGATGTCATGGTGTTCTCCCGGTCAATGCAGGCCACGGACGGCGCGCCGCGCCCGACCTGCGGGGATGGTCGGCGGCCGAGCTTCGTCCCTCTGCTCGAATCTTAGACCCATCCGCGCCCGGGGCAAGCGGGGATTTGTGGCCGGGATCGCTGTTCAGCCGGGGGGCGTGTCGGTGCCGCCGGCCGACGGGCGGGCCATGTCGTCGCGCCAGCACTCGCGGCCCGGGTCGGCGTGGCGGGGCAGGCCCAGCCCGAGGCTCGACAGCCGGGCCAGCCGCGAGGCCTGGGTGGTTTCGGCGATCCACGCGAGCAGATCGCGGAGCCCGGCGAGGGCGTCGGTGTGCCTGGGCTTCTGCGGCATGGCGGGGCTCTCCGGGGGGTGACGTCGAATTACAACGACATCAGTATTACCCCGCCCCGTTACAGCTTGAAGTCTGGCCCGCGGCCGCTGGCTTCAGCCGGCCCGCGCGCTGCCCTTTCTGGCCTTGCGCGCCTCGAGGTAGCGCAGGCCGACGTAGGTGCCCCAGCCCACCATCCCCATGCCCAGCACCAGGGCGCCGTAGGCCAGCTGCCAGGGGATGCCGCTGGTCATCATCGAGAACTCCGACATGCCACCGACGCCCGCCAGGATGTTGATGGGCATGAAGACCACCCCGAAGACGGTGAGCTGGGAGACGCGCCGGTTCTGGTTGATGTTGATGAAGCCGATGGTGGCGTCCATCAGGAAGTTGATCTTGTCGAACAGGAAGGCGGTGTGGTTGTTGAGGGACTCGATGTCGCGCAGCACCTGGCGAGCATCGAGGCGGCGTCCTCGTCGCTGAGGTTTTCGCTTAGCACCTTGTGGCCGACCTGGCCCAGCGCGGCGTAGATGCCCTCCAGGGCGTCGGCGGAATACTCGACGTCGGCGCCGTACAGGTCCACCAGCAGGCCGAGGCTGTCGCCGGTGTAGATCGGTTGGGTGATGGCGCGGCGCCGCTGCAGGCGGAAGGCCGGCAGATCCGCGTTGCGCAGCGAGAACAGCACGCCGCCTCGCAGGACGAACACCACCGGCACGCTGCGCGACTCGCCGGCGCGGTCGAGGAGGAAGTTGGAGTGAAGGCGGATCTCGTCGTCCTCCTCGCGGATGAAGCGGGAGCTGACCTCCAGGTCGGTGGCCTCGCCCGGGGCCGGGAGCTGCACGCCGAAATGCTCGCCCACGTAGCGCCGCTCGCCGGGCGTGGCGTCGAGCAGGTCGACCCACAGCGGCTTGAGGCCGGCCATGTCGCGGCGGCCAGTGATGGGCAGCTGGCGGAGCCGCCCGTCGCGGATCTCGTAGGCATTCACCCGGGCCGGCGAGGGGCTGGGCTGGCGGGTGCCGACGAGGCGCTCGCGCAGGGGTTCGGAGAGCTCCCACAGCACGTCGTTCTCGCGTCCGGCGGGGAGCTGCTGCCACAGGGCCTGCGCGTCGTCGGGGGCGAGGGCCTCGAGGATGTCGCCGATCTCGCGGCTGCCCAGCCGGAGGAGGAGGTTCTGGATCTCGGCCAGGTGGGTGCGGTGCACCACGGTCTCCACGAGCTGCTGCCGGGGCATGCTCTGGCTGTGGACCATGCCTTCGACGAGGCGCTGTTTGCGCAGGAGCTCGGTGATCTTTTCGAGGGACATTCGCTTGGCGGCAGCCGTGATCGGCTGGAGGAGGGGGCGGGCCCGTGGGGTCAGGCGTGCGGGGTGGCGGGGATGCGGCGGGCGAGGCTGCGCATGACATCCAGCGCAAAGGCGGGGTTCTGGCGGACGATGTCCTGGAAGCTCTCGGCGTCGAGGGTCAGGAACTCGCAGTCCTGCCGCGCCTTGACCGTCGCCCGCCGCGGGCCCGGTTTGACGAGGGACAGCTCGCCCACGATGGCGCCGGGGCCGAGGCGCTCGACGCTCCGCCCGGGGGATGAGATCTCGGCGCTGCCGTTGATGAGGACGTACATCGTGTCACCGGTGTCGCCTTTCTCGAACAGGGCGCAGCCGGCGGGAACGTGATGGATCCGGCCTCCCGGGAAGCGGTTGGCAGGGGGCGGGTCAGGCTTCAGGAGACTGAGTATCCACATCGCCCCACGCTAGCACTCGGGTGTGACAAAACCATTACAAAACAAGGGGAAAGATTTTCTGCGGGGGCCGTTCTGCCGCAAGGGGCGGCGTATACTGGAGACCCCGTTGATCGTGAGGATGACCCGTATGAACGCCGAACTCGCCTATCGTTTCTGCGTCCGGGAAAAGTCTGCTGCCGGGCAGGGTTCCCGATCCCGGCCGCTCTTCATCACCCACCAGCACATGCGCGAGGCCGACGCCGCCGAACGCTACGAGATCGTCGAGCGCCTTGAGCACACGGCCCTGAGCCTGGACGACCCGGCGTTCCGCCTCGACGCTGATACCCCTTAGACGCAGCTGGCGTGAAAAAGGCCCCGCGCTGCAGGGCCCTGTTCATGGAGCGAGCGGTACGGCCGGGCCCGCCGAAGCCGACGGGCCGGCCGCGTCGCGTGCTCAGGCTGCGACGTGGAAGCGGGCGACCGATTGGGACATCCGGCTGGCCAGCCGTTCCAGGTCGGTGGCGGCCTGGAGGGCGCCCCGCGAGGCCGCGTCGTTCTGCTCGGACAGCCGGCTGATGCGCTCGACCTCCTCGCCGATGGCGTTGCCGGCGCTGGCCTGCTCGGCGAGGGCGCTCGACATGTCGCTGGCCAGGGCTGCCACGGCGGTGGCGCCGGCCTCGATGGCGGCCATCCGGGCGCCCGAGTCCTCGACCTTCACCACGCCTTCGCCGACCCGGTTGCGGGCCGACTCCATGCCGGCGATGGCCTCGCCGGCGCCGCTCTGGATGCTGTCCACCACCCGCGAGATCTCCTGGGTGGAGGCGGCGGTGCGTTCGGCCAGCTTGCGCACCTCGTCGGCGACCACCGCGAAGCCGCGCCCCTGTTCGCCGGCGCGGGCAGCCTCGATGGCGGCGTTGAGGGCCAGCAGGTTGGTCTGGTCGGCCACCTCGCGGATCACCGAGACCACCGAGGTGATCTGCCGCGAGGCCTCGCCCAGGTGTTCGATCCGGCTCGCGGTGTCGGTCACCGCCTGCTCGATGGTGGCCATCTGGCTGACCGCGGCGCGGGAGGCGTCGCGCCCCTGGCCGGCGAGTTCGCGGGTTTCCTGCATGCTCGCGTCGGCGCTGCGGGCGTTGTCGCTCAGGATGTTGATGCTCACGGCGAGCTCCTCGACGCCGGCCGCCATCGCCGACGCGGCGTTGCTCTGGGTGGCGGCGTTGTCGGCGAGGGTGCGCGAGATCCGAGACAGGGCGGTGGCGGTGCCCTCGACCTCCCGCGCCTGCTGGCGCAGCTCGCCGATCAGGTGGCCCATGCTGGCCGTGGTGGCATCGATGCTGCGGGCGATCACGGCCAGCTCGTTGCGGGTCTCGCCGTCGGCGTCGTCATGCTCGATGCGCACATGCAGGTCGCCGGCGCCGATCTGCTCCAGGGCCCCGACGATGCGGCGCACCGGCCGCAGCTGGCGGGTGATGAAGGCATACAGCAGGGCCGCGAGCAGCAGCGCGGCGGCGCCCGAGGCCAGCAGGATCATGTTGCGCAGGGCCGTGCTGGCGGAGGTGAAGTCCGCCACGTAGCCGCCGCAGGCCACCACCAGGCCGCCGAGGCTGTCGGTCTGCTCGAAGAGGGCCAGCTTGTCGTGGGTGCTGCCATCCTGCTCGCGCCAGGGGTAGATGATGCTGCCGGCGGGGCTGGCGAGCATCTTTTCCATCACCGGCTCGCCGTTGGCGTCCTTCAGCTCGCTGGCGTCCTTGCCGGCGAACTGGGGGTGGAACAGCATCACGCCGCGCTCCTTGCCCTGGGAATGGAACACGTAGGCGTAACCCGTGCCGAACTTGAGTTCGTCGATGGTGTTCTTGAGGCTGGCGAAAACCTGGGTCAGGTCGAAGCCGATGAACAGCACGCCGACCACCTTGCCGTCCCGGTCGCGGGCCGGCACGTATTTGGTCATGTAGTGGCGGCCGAAGAGCTTGGCCGAGCCCAGGTAGGTGTCGCCGGCGAGGAGCCGGGCGCGGGCCGGGTGGCGGGGCCGAGGCGGGTGCCGATGGCGCGCTCGCCCTTTTCGGTCTTGAGGGAGGTGCTCACCCGCACGAAATCGTCGCCACCCCGCCAGTGCTGCGGGTCAGCTCGTCCACCGCGGTGAAGTCGAGGTTGAGCGCCTTGCCGCGGTATTCGAGGGTCGGCGCCTCGAGCGGGCCGACCTGCACGGGGCGGTCGGCGTGCAGCGTGAAGGGTTCGGGGAATTGCGAGATGAACAGCGTGGCGACCTTGTCGGTGAGGCTGACGCTGATCTCGTGGGTGGTGTCGATCATCTTGCGCACGCTGTGGACCTGCTGCTTGAGGTCGTTGCTGATCTGGTCCAGGCTGCTGCGGTAGGTGTAGGACGACACGAACAGGGCAAGGGCGAGGATGACCAGGCTGACCAGCGCCAGCGTCACGCCGACGAACTGATGGCTGAGGGAGAGGCGGTCGATGGCTTTCATGGCATGACCTTCACATGGGCTGCGGCAGGTGAACACGGAGCGCTCGGAAAACCGGTCCGTGTCAGTGTTTTCGGCCAGCCGCGTAAAATATTTATGTTTTTGTTGTTTTTGATGTATCTGGGCGAGCGTAGGCCGGCGGTCGTGCCGCATGAGGGCTGACCGCCGTTCTGCCCCGGCTCCCTGGCCGGGATGGCCGGGTGCCGTTTCCGGCTCAGTCGAGGGTGGAGATGTAGCTGGCGACGGCCTTCACCTCCAGCTCGGTGAGCCTGGAGGCGATCGAGTGCATCACCGCGTTGTCGTTGTTGCGCTCCCGGGTGTTGAACTGCTTGAGCTGGTTCTCGAGGTAGAGGGCCTGCTGCCCGGCCAGGCGCGGCAGCTGGGGCGTGCCGTGGCCCTTGGGGCCGTGGCAGGAGACGCAGGCCGCGACCCCGGAGAAGGTGTTGCCCTTGGTGAAGATGTAGCGGCCGACACCGGCAAGGTCGGGGTCGGTGGCCTCGCTGCGGGTGGCGGGTTTCTTCTCGAAGAAGGCGCCCAGGGACTTCATCTCCTCGGGGCTGAGGTCGGCGGCCATTCCGGCCATGGTGTCGCTCTTGCGGCGGCCGCTCTTGAAGTCGGCCAGCTGTTTGGCGATGTAGTCGGCGTGCTGGCCGGCCAGGCGCGGGTAGAGCGCCGAGGCGGCCTCGCCCTCCATGCCGTGGCACAGGAAGCAGCGCCCGCCGACGATCTCCTCGGCGCGTTTGAGGTCGGCGGCCTGGGCGGGCAGGGCCAGCAGTGCGAGCGCGGTGCTGGCGAGCAGGGCCGAAAGTCGGTTGGTCATGAGTCTCCCCTTATCTGATTGTATGGGCGAGGCAGGCCGCGGCCGGGTTGCTGCCGGCGTGGGGCTGCCCTTTCATCAGAATATAAGGGTTTTTTAATTTTTGCCCAAGATGGGTGGAGCTGGCGGCGCGGACGTGGCGACGCCCGGACTCACTCCTGGGCGGGCCCGTCGCGGCGGAAGGCGCTGGGCGACATGCTGAAGCGCTCCCGGAAGGCGGTGGCGAAGTTGGCGCCGCTGGTGAAGCCGACCTCCAGCGCGATGGCCTGGATGTCGAGGGAGGTGTGGGTCAGCAGGCGGCGGGCTTCCTTCATGCGCTCCTCGCGCAGGAACTCGAACACCGTCAGGCCGACGCAGGTCTTGAAGGCGGCCGACAGGCGGCGCTGGCTGGTGCCGATGCTCTGGGCGAGCTCGGCCAGGTCGGGCGGGGTGTCGAGGCGCGACATCAGCTGCTTGCGGGCCGCCTCGAAGAGATTGCGGTCGAGCCGGGGGGGCTGTGCGCCGGCGTCGGTGGCCGGCTCGGGGCCGCGCAGGGTCTTGAGGTGGATGGCCAGGCGCAGGCGCACTTCCTCGAAGTCGAAGGGCTTGATGATGTAATCCACGGCCCCGGCATGCAGGCCGGCAACCCGCTCCTCGGGGCTGGAGGCGGCGGTGAGGAAGATGACGGGGATGTCGCGGGTGCGGGCGTCGTCGCCCAGACGCCGGCAGGCGGTCAGGCCGTCGCAGCTCGGCATGCGCACGTCCATCAGGATGAGGTCGGGCTGGGCCGCGACCGCCTTGTGGAAGGCGTCGTCGCCATTGATGCCGACATAGGCCCGACAGCCCTGGCGCTGCAGGTAATGGGTGAGCACGCAGCGGTCGGCGTCCACGTCGTCCACGACGAGGATGCGTGCCCCGGTCAACACGTTGGGTTGGGATGCTGACATGTGTGGTTATGGGTGGCGTTGGGAGGCGCTGGCCTCTCATGCCGTGGCATGGGGCGCGACGCAGGGCGGGGAGCGCCCCGCCTGCGTCCCCGGAAAGGCGCTGCCGCCGATCAGGCAAAAGGGTAGCCGGTGGATTTCAGCATGAAGAAGTTTGAAATGTTGAAAACAAGTATGAATTTCTGAAAACAAAACTGGAATCTGCCCGTAGCCCGGCAGCGCAGGCGGCCATCGCGGCGCGCTACCCGGTCGGCCTTGAACCCCTGCAGGTGCCGGGTGTCTCTTAGCGAGGAGCCCCCGAACCGGAACGCATGGAGGTTTTCCCCATGGCAAACCGTACCGATCCCGTTACACCCCTCGCCGCGCACCGGCAGGCCATCGCCCGCCACTGCCGGGCCGACGAAGCGGCGGCCGTTGCCGCCCTGGTGGAAGCGTTCCAGCCGTTCAGGCCCGGCCCGGCAGCGGTGGCCGCGCGGGCCGGTGAGCTGGTGCGCGCCGTGCGGGCCCGGCGCCGGAGCGCCGGCGGCGTGGACACGCTGATGCACGAGTTTTCCCTGTCGAGCCAGGAGGGCGTGGCGCTGATGTGCCTCGCCGAGGCGCTGCTGCGCATCCCCGACAGCGCCACCCGCGACCGCCTGATCCGCGACAAGCTCGCCGGCGGCGACTGGCAGGCCCACCTGGGCCACAGCGACTCGCTGTTCGTCAATGCCGCGGCCTGGGGGCTGACGATCGTCGGGGCGCTGGTGAGCCCCCATCCCCAGGGCGCCCTCGCCGACAGCCTGACGCGGCTGCTCGCCCGCGGCGGCGAGCCGCTGATCCGCCGTGGCGTGGAGCTGGCGATGGCGCTGCTGGGCCGCCAGTTCGTGATGGGCGAGACCATCGCCGCGGCCCTGGAGCGGAGCGCCGCCGACGTAGCAAGGGGCTACACCCACTCCTTCGACATGCTCGGCGAGGCGGCCCTGACCAGCGCCGACGCCCTGCGCTACTTCGAGGCCTACCGGGGCGCGATCGAGGCCATCGGCCGCCCCGGCGGCGGCGTGGTGGCCGGGCCGGGGATCTCGGTGAAGCTGTCGGCGCTCCATCCGCGCTACGGCCGCGCCCAGCGGGAGCGGGTAATGGCCGAGCTCTACCCCCGCCTGCTGGCGCTGGCCCGGCTGGCCTGCGAGCGGCGGATCGGCTTCAACCTCGACGCCGAGGAGGCCGAGCGCCTGGAGCTGTCCCTCGACCTCGTCGAACGGCTCGCCTTCGAGCCCGCGCTGGCCGGCTGGGATGGCCTCGGCGTGGTGGTGCAGGCCTACCAGAAGCGCGCCCCGTGGGTGGTCGCGTGGCTGGTGGAACTGGCCCGCAGCGCCGGTCGCCGCATCATGGTGCGCCTCGTGAAGGGCGCCTACTGGGACAGCGAGATCAAGCGCGCCCAGGTGGAGGGGCAGGCCGGCTACCCGGTGTTCACCCGCAAGGCCCACACCGACCTCTGCTACCTGGTGTGCGCCGCCCGCCTGCTCGCCGCGGCCGACGTGATCTACCCCCAGTTCGCCACCCACAACGCCCAGACCCTCGCCAGCGTCGAGCGGATGGCGGCGGAGCGAGGGGTGACCGAATACGAGTTCCAGTGCCTGCACGGCATGGGCGAGGGGCTCTACGACCACGTGGTCGCCCCGGGCGCGGCTGGCCCGCGCTGCCGCATCTACGCGCCGGTGGGGCGCCACGACGCGCTGCTGCCCTACCTGGTGCGGCGCCTGCTCGAGAACGGCGCCAACAGCTCCTTCGTGAACCGCATCGTCGACGAGAAGGTGCCCGAGGCGGCGCTGCTCGAGGCGCCCCTGGAGCAGGTGCTCCGCGAGGGCGGCGAGGCTCACCCGGCGATCCCGCTGCCGCGGGCGTTGTTCGGGCCGGCGCGCCTCAATTCGGCCGGGCTGGACCTCGCTGACGAGGCGGTGCTTGCCGGACTGGCCGACGCCCTGCAGCGCCTCGCCGGCCACCCATGGCGGGCCGCCCCGCTGCTGGCGGCGGGCTGTGCCGGGGCGGGGCCGTGGGTCGACATCCTCAATCCGGCCGACCGGCGCGAGCGGGTGGGGCAGGCGAGAGGCGCCACGCCCGACGAGATCGAGGCGGCCCTGCAGGCGGCAGTCGCAGTGGCCGAGGCGTGGGCGGCCCGGCCGGCGGCCGAGCGGGCCGGGCTGCTGCGCGGGGCGGCCGACGGGCTGGAGGCGGCGCTGCCCGAGCTCTTCAGCCTGTGCGTCCGCGAGGCCGGCAAGACCTGGCCCAACGCCGTCGCCGAGATCCGCGAGGCGGTGGATTTCTGCCGCTACTACGCGGCCGAAGTCGAGCGCCTGCCGGCCCCGCCGGCGCCGCCCGGGCCGGTGGCCTGCATCAGCCCGTGGAACTTCCCGCTGGCGATCTTCGTGGGCGAGGTGGCGGCGGCGCTGGCCGCCGGCAGCCCGGTGCTCGCCAAGCCCGCCGAGCAGACGCCGCTGATCGCCGCCCGCGCGGTGCGGATCTTCCACGCCGCGGGCGTTCCGCCGGCGGTGCTGCAGCTGCTGCCCGGCACCGGCGAGGCGGTCGGTGCGGCGCTGGTCGCCGACCCGCGGGTGCGCGGGGTGATCTTCACCGGCTCCACCGAGGTCGCCCGGCTCATCCAGCGCAGCCTCGCGGCGCGCCCGCCCGGCCAGCCGGAGGCCCGCCTGATCGCCGAGACCGGCGGCCAGAACGCGATGATCGTCGACGCCTCGGCCCTCGCCGAGCAGGTGGTGCAGGACGTCATCGCCTCGGGCTTCGACAGCGCCGGCCAGCGCTGCTCGGCGCTGCGCCTGCTGTGCCTGCAGGAGGACATCGCCGACCGGGTGCTGGAGATGCTCCAGCTGGCGATGGGCGAGCTCGCCGTCGGCAACCCGGCCCGGCTCGCCACCGACGTCGGCCCGGTGATCGACGAGGCTGCCCGCGCCGGGCTGCTCGCCCACATCGAGGGCATGCGCGCCGCGGGCCGGCGGGTGTTCCAGTACAAGCTGCCCGACGACACGGCGGCCGGCTGCTTCGTGCCGCCCACGCTGATCGAGATCGGGCGCGTGGAGGAACTGGCGGGCGAGGTCTTCGGCCCGGTGGTGCATGTACTGCGCTACCCGGCAGCGCGCCTCGAGCGGCTGGTGGATGCCATCAACGCCACCGGCTACGGGCTCACCTTCGGCATGCACAGCCGCATCGGCGCGCAGATCGACGCCGTCACCCGGCGCATCCGCGCCGGCAACCTCTACGTCAATCGCAACATGGTCGGCGCCGTGGTGGGGGTGCAGCCCTTCGGCGGCGAGGGGTTGTCCGGCACCGGGCCGAAGGCCGGCGGGCCGCTGTATCTGGTGCGCCTGCTGGGGCTGGGCGACGTGCCGCCGGAAGCCCTCGGCCTGCAGCGGCGGCCAGCGGGCGAGGCCCTGCCGGCCCCTTGCGCGGCCCTTGATGCCCTGGAAGCCTGGGCGGAAGGCCGCGGGCGCGGGGCGCTGGTGCAAGTGTGCCGCGACGACCGGGCCGCGAGCCTGCTCGGCTGGGAAGCCTGGCTTCCCGGCCCGACCGGCGAGAGCAACCGGCTCCATTTCGTGCCGCGGGGCGCGGTGCTGTGCCGCGCAGGCAGCGAGGCGGCCCTGCTGGCCCAGCTCGCCGCGGCCCTCGCCACCGGCAACACCCCGCTGCTGCCCGCCGCCGCGCCATTGCCGCCGGACCTGCCGGCCGCAGTGACCCGGCACCTGCGACAGCTGGCGCCCGGCGAGCGCGCCGCTTGCGTGGCGGTGCTCGCCGAGGGCGAAGTCGAAGCGCTCGCCGCGATCCGCCGCGAGGTGGCCGCGCGGGACGGCGCGCTGGTGCCGGTGATCGGCCCCGACCCGGCCAGCGGCCGCTACCCGCTCCACCGCCTGTGCGGCGAGCGGGTGCTGACGGTGAACACCGCCGCGGCCGGGGGCAACGCGGCGCTGATGACGCTGGCGGTCCAGGGCGTGAGCGCGGGGGGCTTGCCCCTTCATGGTCCCGTAATCGGCGGGGGATAGATTGCGGCGCCGCACCAGGCGCCCCGCAACCCCACTTACGGAAGACTTCCAATGAAGATCAAGACCCTCGCCGTGCTGTGCTCCGCCGCCTTCCTCCAGGCCTGTGGAGGCAGCGACGACAGCCCCGCCTTCAAGACCCTCACCGGCGCCGAGCCGCTGGTGATCGCCCACCGCGGCGCTTCGGGCATCCTTCCGGAGCACACTCTCGAGGCCTACAGGGCGGCCATCGAGCAGGGCGCCGACTTCATCGAGCCCGACCTCGTGCTGACCAAGGACGGCGTGATGATCGACCGCCACGAGCCCATGCTCGACGGCACCACCGACGTGGCGAGCAAGTTCCCGGCCGACCGCATGCGCACCCGCGAGGTGGATGGCGTGCCGACCACGGCCTACTTCGCCAGCGACTTCACGCTGGCCGAGATCAAGACCCTGCGCGCCGTGCAGCCGCGGGCGAACCGCCCCCAGGGCTACAACGGCCTCTACGAGATCCCGACCCTCGACGAAGTGATCGCCCTCGCCAAGGCGGAGGGCACGAAGCGCGGCCGCGCGGTGGGCATCTATCCGGAGATCAAGCACTCCACCTACCACGCCACCACGGTGGGCTTCGGCGCCAACTATTTCGAGGACCAGCTGCTCGCCAAGCTCCACGCCGCCTATGGCAACGTGGCCAGCGCGCCGGTGTTCATCCAGTCCTTCGAGGTGTCCAACCTGCAGTACCTCAACACCCGGACCAACATCAAGCTGGTGCAGCTGATCGACGCCGACGACGTGAAGGACGACGGCAGCGTGTCGGGGCGGCGCCGTATCACAAGCCCTACGACTTCGTGGTGAAGAATGACAGCCGCAGCTTTGCCGACCTGCTCACCGCGTCGGGTCTGGATTTCATCAAGACCTACGCCGATGCCGTCGGCCCCTGGAAGCCCTACCTCGTGAAGACCGTCAACGACGGCGTCGAGCGCACCGGCGACGGCACCCTCACGATCAACGACCGGCGCGTGGACGGCAGCACCGGCGTCATCGAGATGGCCCACCGGAAGGGACTGATGGTGCACACCTGGACCTTCCGCGACGACGCCAGCGGCTACGGCTTCAAGGACCCGAAGGCCGAGATGCAGTACTACATGCGCCTCGGCATCGACGGCGTGTTCACCGACTTCACCGCCACCGGCGTCGCCGCCCGGGACGGCCTGCGCTGAACGTCTCGAGGAAACGCAGCGCCACCCCGGGTTTTTCCGGCCCCCGCGGGGCGAGCCTCAGAACGGCACCGGGCTTTCGAAGCAGGCCGGCACCCGGGTCTGCGGGTGGATCAGCGCGAGGCTCGCCGCGTGGAGGTACATGCGCGGATGGCGCGCTGCGCTGTCGGGCGGCGCGTAGAGCGGGTCGCCGATGATGGGGTGTCCGATGGACATCAGGTGCACCCGCAGCTGATGGGTGCGCCCGGTGACGGGCTTGAGTTCGAGCCGCGTGACGGCCGCCTCGCCCTCGCCGCTGCGGGCCAGCACCCGCCAGCGGGTGAGGGCGCGGCGGCCGTGGGCCGTATCGACCCGCTGGCGCGGGTTGTTGTCCGGGTCGGCGGCGAGGGGCAGGGCGATCTCGCCGCTGTCGGTGGCCAGGTGGCCGTGCACCAGCGCGCAGTACTGCTTGCCGATCACCCGCTGCTCGAAGGCCAGGCACACCCGCCGCAGCATCTCCGGGCCGCGGGCGAACAGCACCAGCCCTGAGGTGGCCATGTCGAGGCGGTGCACCAGGCGGGCATCGGCATACAGCGCCTGGATACGGCCCTCCAGGCTGTCCTGCCGGTCTTCGCCCCGGGCCGGCATCGACAGCAGGCCGGCCGGCTTGTCGGTGACGATCAACGCCGCGTCGGCGTGCAGGATGGCGGGGGCGAGGTGGGGCATGGGGCGAACGGAGATCCAGGCTGCGCGGCGCTTGTTCCGACCTCCTGGTGGATCGTGCGGATCAGCACCAGGGCCTGCCCGTCGGTGAGTCGCTTGCGCTCCGGGGTACCGCCCGCTTGCCAGGCCCGAAAACCGCT
>NZ_JAYREK010000039.1:0-34347 GCF_041908905.1 Zoogloea sp. | reverse complement strand
ATATGTTTGAAATCAAGCGGTTTCATCGCCACCCTCCTGATTGCAGCAAAACTGTATATTCAGACAGATTGCAGGGGGTACGGTTCCACAGGCAACGGTGACATAGCCTTCAATTTCGATGGCACATGGGCGAGGTATGGAGATCCGGATCGAGGGGGTGCTGAAGAGCTGGGACAAGGAGCGGGGCTTCGGTTTCATCACGCCGCTCTCCGGCGGGGGGCAGGATCTCTTCGTGCATGTGTCCGACCTGGTGTGCAAGGGGGCGGTGCCGCGGCCGGGGGAGCGGCTGAGCTTCGAGATCGGGGTGGGGGCCGACGGCCGGAAGAAGGCGCTGCGGGTCCGGCGGCCGGGGCAGCGGGCGGCGGGCAGTAGCCGCAAGGCGCCGCCGCGGGCGGGCTGGGCGGGCTCGTGGCTGGAGCGGCTGGCGTTGCTGGTGGGGGTGGTGGCGATCGGGGCGTTGGGCCACCGTTTTGCGCCGCCGCTGCTGGCCATGGTGCAGGCGGCCGGGCGGCCGGCACCCCAGGCGCAGATGCCCAGGGAGGTGCTGCCGGCGCCCGCGGTGGTGGTGTCCCAGGCGCCGCCGATAGCGCAGGCCGTGATGCCCAGGGCGCAGGCCGCGCCCGGGGCGGGCATCTACCGCTGTGACGGGCGGACCCACTGCTCGCAGATGAATTCCTGCGATGAGGCCACGTACTTTTTGAGGAACTGCCCGGGCACCCAGATGGACGGGGACGGCGACGGCGTCCCCTGCGAGCGTCAGCTGTGTAATTAGGGCTGGCGGCCCCTGGGCGCCAAGGCGTCAGCCGGCGGCCTTGCGGCGCACGGCTTCGACGTAGGCGAGGGCGTCGAGGGGAGCCTTGTCGCGCTGGGCGCGCCAGATGGTCTCGCCGAGGGCTTCGAGCACGTCGTGCAGGGCCGCGTGGCGGTCGCCGTGGCGGGCCTGGCATTGCTCGAAGGCTTCGCGGAGGCCGGGGGGCTGGTTGATGGAGAGCTGCTCCTCGATGGCCAGGTGCAGGGAGAGGTGCAGGAAGGGGTTGATCTGCCCGTCCTCGGGGCTGAAGTCCTTGTGCACGCCGTCCGGGTCTTCGAGCAGGGCGAGGTATTCCGGGTGGTGGGCGACGAGATCGGCGGCGATGATCTCGAGCTGGGTCAGGACTTCACGGTTCTTGTGCTTTTGCCAGGCACCGACGAAGAACTGGCGGGCCTGGTCGCGGGAGGGGTCGAACATTTTTCGGGGCGTGGGGAGTGGGGAGGTTGTGCGGGGGCGCCGGCCTCAGCCCTTGTCCTTGTAGAGGCACAGGTCGCGGATGAGGCATTCGCCACACCTGGGCTTGCGGGCGACGCAGACGTAGCGGCCGTGGAGGATCAGCCAGTGGTGGGCGTCGCGCAGGTATTCCCTGGGGATGCGGCGGAGCAGGCGCTTCTCGACTTCGAGCACGTCCTTGCCGGGGGCGAGGCCGGTGCGGTTGGCGAGGCGGAAGATGTGGGTGTCGACGGCCATCGTCGGCTCGCCGAAGATGGTGTTGAGCACCACGTTGGCGGTCTTGCGGCCGACGCCGGGGAGGGCTTCGAGGGCTTCGCGGTCGTTGGGTACCTCGCCGCCGTGGCGTTCGATGAGCTGGCGGGAGAGCTGCGCGGTGTTCTTGGCCTTGTTGCGGAACAGGCCGATGGTCTTGATGTGTTCGGCGATGCCGGCTTCGCCCAGGTCCATCATGGCCTCGGGGGTCGGGGCGACGGCGAAGAGCTTGCGGGTGGCGATGTTGACGCCCTTGTCGGTGGCCTGGGCCGACAGCACCACCGCCACCAGCAGCTGGAAGGGGCTGGCGTATTCCAGCTCGGTGGTGGGGTGGGGGTTGGCGTCGCGGAGGCGGCGGAACGCTTCGGCCACCGCGGCGAGGCGCATGTCGGCCATCAGGCGGGCTCGGCGGGGGCGGCGGGTTCGGTGGGCGTTGCCGGCGGGTTGGCGCGGAGGCGGGCCTGCTTGCGGGCCTCGATCCAGTTGCGGCCGGCGATCAGGCAGCCCAGGGCGATGAAGGCGCCGGGGGGCAGGATGGCGATCAGGAAGCCCGGGTAGCCGTCGCCGAACAGCACGATGGGCTGGGCGCCGGGGATGATCATCTCGATGCCCGACAGCAGCGTGCCGCTGCCGACCACCTCGCGCATGGCGCCGAGCACCGCCAGCACCAGGGTCAGGCCGATGCCCATCGCGATGCCGTCCACCGTCGAGCCGCCGGGCTCGTTCTTGGCGGCGAAGGCTTCGACGCGGGCCAGCACGATGCAGTTGGTGACGATCAGCGGGATGAAGATGCCGAGCACCAGGTAGAGCTCGTGGAGGTAGGCGTTGAAGGCGAGGTCGACCACCGTGACGAGGGCTGCGATGATCAGGATGAACACCGGGATGCGGATCTCGTAGGGGATGAAGTTGCGCAGCGCGGCGATCACCAGGTTGGACATCGCCATCACGACGATGGTGGCGAGGCCGAGGCTGACGGCGTTGACGATGTTGGTGCTGATGGCCAGGATGGGGCACAGGCCGAGGATCTGGACGACCCCGGTGTTCTGCTTCCAGATGCCGTTCCAGGCGATCTCGCGATAGGCTTGAAGGTCCATGGGGGAGCTCCGTCAGGGCCGGCTGCCGCTGGCGGCGGCGAACAGGCGGTTCTGGTTGTCGGCGGCGTAGCGGGCGGCACGGGCCACGGCGTTGGTGACGGCGCGGGCGCTGATGGTGGCGCCGGTGTGGTAGGCGATCTCGCCGCCGTCCTTCCTCACCTTGAGCATCGGCAGCCGGCCGGCGTCGAAGCCGGTGAACTGCAGGATCCAGGGGGCTTTCTTGTCCTTGTCCTTCCTGGGGTCGATGTAGTCGCCGAGGCCGGGGGTTTCGCGGTGGGTGACGGCACGCACGCCGGAGACGCCGCCATCGGCGCGCACCGCGACGATCAGGTCGATGCGGCCGCTGTAGCCGTCGGGGGCGCTGGTCTCGAGGAGCAGCGCGGCGGGCTGGCCGGCCCGGCGGGCGCGGTAGACGCGGCCGCCCTCGGCGAGGCCGAGTTCGGGGGTCGGGCCGAGCTCGACGTAGTCGTCGAGGAGGGTGTTGTCGTAGCTCGAAGGGGGCAGCACCTCGGAGATGAGCTTCATCTTCTCTTCGGTGGCGGAGGCTTCGATCTGGTTCTTGGTGGCGCCGTAGGTGAAGGCCATCAGTGCGGTGAAGACGATGGTGAAGGCAACCATCACGCTGCCGGTGCGGGCCGAGAGGCCGAGGGCGGTGGGTTCGCTCATGGCGTCAGTCCTTCTTGTGGCCGAAGACCGGGGCCTGGGTCTTCATGTCGATCAGCGGCACGCAGATGTTCATCAGCAGCGTGGCGAAGGCGACCCCGTCGGGGTAGGCGCCGAAGCTGCGGATCACCCAGGTGAGCACGCCGGCGCCGGCGGCGAAGAGCAGCTTGCCGCGGGCGGTGGTGGCGCCGGAGACCGGATCGGTGAGGATGAAGAAGGCGCCGAGCATCGCGCCGCCGCTGGCCAGGTGGAACATCGGCGAGGCGAAGCCTTCGGGGCGCACGCCCCACAGCACGAGGGCGCTGGCGAACAGGGCGCCGCAGAAGGCGACCGGGATGTGCCAGGTGATGATGCGGCGCTGGATCAGCCACAGGCCACCGACGAGGTAGCCGAGGGCGACCCATTCGCCGCCCTTGCCGCCCAGCCAGCCGAAGGCCGGGCCGTCCATCAGCTGGGCGGCGCGCAGGCCGTGGAGCGGAGAGTCGGGGTTGTCGGCGCTGCGCAGCGCGGTGCGCAGGGCGTCGAGGGGGGTGGCGCCGGTGATGGCGTCCACCTCGCGCAGGCCGCCGAAGATGAGCTGCAGCTGGGTGCCGAAATCGAGCTGGCCGGCGGCGGGCCACTGGGACATCAGCGCCGGGTAGGCGACGATCATCAGGCAGAAGCCGGCCATCGCCGGGTTGAAGGGGTTCTGGCCGAGGCCGCCGTAGAGCTGCTTGACGACCACCACCGCCAGCAGGGTGCCGGTGACGGTGAGCCACCAGGGGACGATGGGCGGGAAGCTGAGGGCGATCAGCCAGGCGGTGACGACCGCCGAGAGGTCGGTGAGGAACAGCGCCTTGGGCCGGCCGCGGATGGCCAGCATGGCGGCCTCGCCAGCGAGGGCGGCGGCGGTGGCGATGGCGAGCTGCACCAGGATGCCGGCCCCGAAGAACCAGACGTAGGCGGCGATGCCGGGCACGAGGGCGAGCAGCACCTGGAGCATGACGCTCTGGACGCTGGCCGCCTTGCGGACGAAGGGAGAGTTGTTCATCGGTGGCGGGGCGCTCAGGCGCCGGGTGCGGGCGGGGTGGCCTCGCCGCCCTGGGCGGCCTTGGCGGCGGCTTCGCGGCGGGCGTCGATGGCGGCGATCTCGGCCTGGATGGCGGGGTCGGCGACCTCGGTGTTCTTGGGGGCGGCCTGGGCCTTCTGCTGGCGGGCCTTTTCCATGGCGGCTTCGATCAGGGCGCGCTTGGCGTCGTCGGCGGATGGCTTGGCGGGCGCCTCGGACGTGCCGGCACCGGCTGCGGCCGGGGCGTCGGCGGCGACCTTCTCGCGGGTGGCGGCGGCCTTGGCGGCGAGCTTCTCGGCTTTTTCCTGCTTCTCGCGTTCCTGGCGGAAGTTCTTGAACTCGAAGCGGTCGCGGGCGGTGTCGGCGGCGGACTTGTCACGCTCGCGGGCCCAGATCTCGCTTTTCGAGAAGCGGAAGTAATCGACCAGCGGGATGTGGGACGGGCACACGAAGCTGCAGCAGCCGCACTCGATGCAGTCGAAGAGGTGGTATTCCTGGGCCTTGCCGAAGTTCTTCGAGCGGGAGAACCAGTACATCTCGAAGGGGGCGAGGTCGGCCGGGCAGGCCTTGGCGCACTCGCCGCAGCGGATGCAGGGCATCTCGGGGGGGGGCGGCGGGAAGAGGGCCGGGCTGCCCACCAGGATGCAGTTGGTGGCCTTGACCACCGGCACGTCGAAGGACGGCATGCGGGCGCCCATCATCGGGCCGCCCATGATGTAGCGGTCGGTGTCGGCGCGGGGGCCGGCGAGGCGCACCACGTGGTCCATCGGGGTGCCGATCAGGACTTCGTAGTTGCGCGGCTGGGCGACGTTGCCGGCCACGGTGACGATGCGCGAGATGAGCGGGCGGCCGAGCTCGAGGGCTTCAAAGATGCTGTAGGCGGTGCCGACGTTGAAGCACTGAACACCGTAGTCGGTGGAGCGGCGGCCGTGGGGCACCTCGATGCCGGTGAGCACGCGGATCAGCTGCTTGGCGCCGCCCGCCGGGTAGCGGGTGGGGATCGCGACGGCCTCGATGCCGGCTTCGCCGCTGGCGGCGATGGCGGCCTGCACGGCGGCGACGGCTTCGGGCTTGTTGTCCTCGATGCCGATCAGCACCTCCTCGGCCTGCAGGATGTGGCGCATGGCGATGATGCCCTTCAGCATGTCGCCGGCGCGCTCGCGCATCAGGAGGTCGTCACAGGTGATGAAGGGCTCACATTCGGCGCCGTTGATCACCAGGGTCTTGAGGTGGCCTTCCTTGCCGGGCTTGAGCTTGGCGTAGCTGGGGAAGACGGCGCCGCCGAGGCCGACCACGCCGGCGTCGCGCAGGAAGTCGCGCAGCTCGTCGGGGGGGATGCTGCGGTAGTTGATCCGGTCGAGCTCGGCCCAGCGATCCTCGCCGTCGGGCTCGATGATCACCGACAGGGTGCTGAGGCCGGAGGTGTGGGGCATCACGGCCGGGGCCACGTCGCGGACGATGCCGGAGGTGGACGCATGCACCGCCGACGACAGGCTGCCGTCGGCACCGCCGATGCGCTGCCCCTTGAGCACCCGCTCGCCGGGCTGGACCAGCGGGCGCGGATGGCCGCCGACGGCCTGGTGGAGCGGGATCACGAGGCGGTCGGGCAGGGGCACCTGGGCGATCGACGCGGTGGTGGACTCGGCCTTGTGGGTCTGCGGCTTGACGCCGCCATGGAACTTGAAGAGTTTGCGCAGCATGTCAGGCGGCCGCCTTGATTTCGATGACCGGGTAACGCCATTTCCAGGTGTCGACGGTTTCGGCGATGGGCTGCATCGAGATGCAGTCGACGGGGCAGGGGGCGAGGCACAGCTCGCAGCCGGTGCAGTCGGCGGCGACGATGGTGTGCATCTGCTTGGCGGCGCCGACGATGGCGTCCACGGGGCAGGCCTGGATGCACAGGGTGCAGCCGATGCAGGTCTGCTCGTCGATGACGGCCACCGACTTGGGCTTCTCGACGCCGTGCTCTTCGGACAGGGGCTTGAACTCGCGGCCGAGGAGGTCGGCGAGCTTGCGGATGCCTTCTTCGCCGCCCGGCGGGCACTGGTTGATCTCGGCCTCGCCGCCGGCGATGGCGGTGGCGTAGGGGCGGCAGCCGGGGAAGCCGCACTGGCCGCACTGGGTTTGGGGCAGGATGGCGTCGATCTGGTCGACCAGGGGGTCGCCTTCGACCTTGAACTTGATCGAGGCGAAGCCGAGCACCGCGCCGAGAACGACGGCGATGCTGGCCATGACGAGGAGGGCGGTGAGCATGGTGGCGGGCTCAGTGGTACTTGTCGAGGCCGGCGAAGCCCATGAAGGCCAGGCTCATGATGCCGGCGGTGACCATGGCGATGGCGGTGCCCTTGAAGTTCACCGGCACGTCGGCGCCGTCGAGGCGCTCGCGGATCCCGGCGAACAGCACCAGGGCGAGGGAGAAGCCGACCGAGCTGCCGAAGCCGAACAGCAGCGATTCGAGCAGGTCGTGGTGCAGCGCGACGTTGAGGAGCGGGATGCCCAGCACGGCGCAGTTGGTGGTGATGAGGGGCAGGTAGATGCCGAGCACCTGGTGCAGCACCGGGCTGGTCTTCTGGATCACCAGCTCGGTGACCTGGACGATGGCCGCGATGATGACGATGAAGGCCAGGGTGCGCAGGTATTCGACCCCGGCGGGCATCAGCACGTAGTGGTCGATGAGGTAGCTGGTGCCGCAGCCGAGGGTGAGCACGAAGGTGGTCGCGGCGCCCATGCCGACGGCCGTCTCGAGCTTCTTGGAGACGCCCATGAAGGGGCACAGGCCGAGGATGCGGACCAGGACGACGTTGTTCACGAGAACCGCGCCGATGATCACGAAGAGATAGCTGGTCATGGTTGCCAGATGCGGGGGCTGCGAAAGCCTGGATTATCCTGCGCCGGCAGGCCGGGGCTCAAGCCCGCGGGCGGCAGGGTTATTGGGGGAGGCCGCCCGTCAGCGGTAGTCCCGGGTTTCACGGACCGCCTCGCGGACCAGGGCCGGGCCCCGGTAGATGAGGCCGCTGTAGACCTGCACCAGCTTGGCGCCGGCATCGAGCTTGGCGCGGGCCTGGCGCCCGTCGAAGACGCCGCCGGCGGCGATGATGGGCAGCTCGTTCTGCAGCGCCTTGGCGAGGGCCGCGACCACCGCGGTGGAGGCCTCGAACAGCGGCGCGCCGGAGAGGCCTCCCTGCTGGTCGCCGTTGGGCAGGCCCTGGACCTTGTCGCGGGCCAGCGTGGTGTTGGTGGCGATCACCGCGTCGATGCGGTGGCGGCGCAGGGCGTCGGCGATGTTGGTGATCTGGGCGGCGTCGAGATCGGGGGCGATCTTGAGGGTGATCGGCACATAGCGCCCGTGCTTGTCGGCGAGCTGGGCCTGGCGCGCCTTGAGCTGGCCGAGGAGGGCGTCGAGTTCGGACTCGCCCTGCAGCTGGCGCAGGTTCTTGGTGTTGGGCGAGGAGATGTTGACGGTGATGTAGCTCGCCAGCGGGTAGGCCTTGTCGAGGCAGATCAGGTAGTCGTCGGCGGCGCGCTCGATGGGGGTATCGGCGTTCTTGCCGATGTTGATGCCGAGGATGCCGCGGTACTTGGCCTGCTGGACGTTGCCGATCAGGGCGTCGATGCCGTGGTTGTTGAAGCCCATCCGGTTGATGATGCCCTTGACCTCGGGCAGCCGGAACATGCGCGGCTTGGGGTTGCCCGGCTGCGGGCGCGGCGTGATGGTGCCGATCTCGAGGAAGCCGAAGCCCATGCGGGCGAGGCCGTCGATGGCTTCGCCGTTCTTGTCGAGGCCGGCGGCGAGGCCGATGCGGTTGGGGAACTGCAGCCCCATCACCTCGACCGGCGTGGCGGCGATCGGTTTGGCGGCGGGCAGCACCCGGCCGGCGAGGTGCAGGCCGGTGAGGGCGGTTTCGTGGGCGGTCTCCGGATCGAGGGAGAACAGCACCGGGCGGGCGATTTCGTAGAGCATTCGCCATTCTACCGCAGCGCGGCAAAGTCTTGTTTCTGCGATTAATCCAGCGCGAAACGGAACTGCAGGCCGAGGTAGCCGCTGTAGCCCGGCAGGTTGGGCAGGGCGACGAGGTTGGCCCCCACGCGCCCGACCTGGGCGCTGACGGCCGGCAGCACGAGCACCGGCGACGGGTAGCCGGTGGCGAGGAGCCCGAAGGCGCCGAAGCGGAAGGGGCCGGCCGCCAGCGGCATCCAGCGCCCGCCGACGTACACGGTGTGGCGGTCGTAGCTGTTGCGGAAGTAGCCCGCGCTGGCGACCCACGGGGTGCCGGTGAATTCGCGCTCGAGGCCGGCGCCGGGGTTGACCTCGCGCCAGTCGCGGCGGTCGGGCTGGAAGTGGTGGGACAGACCGGAGACGGTGAGCCAGTCGCGGTGGGGGGCGCTGCCGAACTCGTCCAGGCCGGGCATGGCGACGGCGCTTGCGGTGCAGAGGGCGAGGACGGCCGGCGCAAGGGCGCGGAACAGTGGAGGCATGGTGGCGGGTCAGGGGGAGGGCGCGAGGGCCTGGTCGTCGAGGGTTTGCCAGACGCCGCCGACGCGCCCTTCGATGGGTCGGAAGCGGGCCTTGTAGGCCATCTTGCGGCTGTCACGGATCCAGTAGCCGAGGTAGAGGTAGGGCAGCGCCAGCTCGCGGCAGGCTTCGATCTGCCACAGGATGCCGAAGGTGCCCAGGCTGCCGGTGGCGACGTCCGGGTCGTAGAAGGTGTAGACGCTGGAGAGGCCGTCGGTGAGGCAGTCGATCACGCAGACCATGCGCAGGATGCCGCCCTCGCGGAACTCGATGAGGCGGGTGTCCACGTGGCTCTGGAGCAGGAAGTGGGCGTACTGCTCGCGGTTGTCCTCGTCCATGCCGCCGCCGGCGTGGCGGCTGGCCTGGTAGCGCTGGTAGAGGGCGTAGTGTTCCTCGACGAAACGGAGCGGGACTTCCTTGGGTTCGAGGTGGCCGTGGGCGGCCCAGGCGCGGCGCTGGCTGCGGTTGGGGTGGAAGTCGGCGACCGGGATGCGCACCGGCACGCAGGCGCGGCAGCCGTCGCAGTAGGGACGGTAGGAGAAGATGCCGCTGCGCCGGAAGCCGTTGCGGACGAGTTCGCTGTAGATCGGGGTGTCGATCAGGTGGCTGGGCGTGGCGACCTGGGAGCGCGCCTGGCGCTCGGGCAGGTAGGAGCAGGCGTAGGGCGCGGTGGCGTAGAACTGCAGCAGGGAGTAGGGGTAGTCCTTGAGCATGGGCGGCTACGTCCAGGGGGCTTGGGCTCCGTCCTGCGGCCAGCGGGCCGGAGGGCGCTCGTCGCGGGTCAGTTCGCCCAGCATCCGGACGAAGGCCTCGCGGGGGATCTCCCGGCCGCCCAGGGATTCGAGGTGGCGGGTCGTCATCTGGCAATCTAGCACGCGGAAATCGTGCTGCTCAAGAAAGCGCGCGAGGTGGGCAAAGGCGATCTTGGAGGCGTCGGTGCGCCGGCTGAACATGGATTCGCCGTAGAAGGCACGCCCCAGTGCCATGCCGTAGAGCCCGCCGGCCAGTTCGCCGTCTATCCAGGTCTCGACGCTGTGGGCGTAGCCGAGCGCGTGCATGCGGAGGTAGGCGGCCTGGATGGCGGGGGTGATCCAGGTGCCGCCGCCGGGCTCGCGCGGTTCGGCGCAGGCGCGGATCACTGCCGCGAAGTCGTGGTCGAGGCGTACCTCGTAGCGGCGGTTGCGCAGGGTCTTGCGCAGGGAGCGGGTAATCCGGACCTGGTCGGGAAACACGACCATGCGCGGGTCGGGGCTCCACCACAGGATGGGCTCGCCGTCGCTGAACCAGGGGAAGATGCCACGCCGGTAGGCGGCCAACAGCCACTCGGGGCTCAGGTGGCCACCGGCGGCGAGCAGGCCGTTGGGCTGCCGCAGCGCGCGGGACGTGGGGGGGAAGGCCGGGGAGGCGGTTTCGTCGAGCCAGGGGATCATGTGCGGATCGGCCCTGACGTCTCGGAGGGGGGCGGCGGTCGCGCGGCGGCTGGCCGGGCGCGCGGCTCAGTTGGTCTGGGTCGGGCGGACGGAGGCGCCCGGCAGCACGCGGCGCGCGCCGTCGTAGCGGGCGGCCCAGTAGCTCAGGCGCATGTCTTCGACGCGGACCACGCCGCCCGACGAAGGTGCATGCACGAACTGGTAGTTGCCCAGATAGATGCCCACGTGGGAGAAGGCTCGCCGCATGGTGTTGAAGAAGACGAGATCGCCGGGCTTGAGTTCGTTGATCTTGACCTGTTCGCCCATCTGGGACATTTCGGCCGCCGTGCGCGGCATGCCGAAACCGAGCGCGTCGGCGAACACCTTGCCGACGAAGCCGCTGCAGTCGAAACCGGTGATCGGGCTGGTGCCACCGAAGCGGTAGGGGACGCCGAGGAAGTTGAGGCTGCGATCGACCAGCGAACGAATGGAATCACCATAGCGCTCGAACATCGATGCGGTGGGGATTTCTTCGGGGGCTGCGGGTGGGGGCTCCGACGCGAGGACCGCGCCGGAAAACGCGGTCGCCACAAAAAAGCCGGCGATGGTCTTTTTGATAGGCATCATCTCAGTCTACCCAACGCTCGGGTGTGTGTAAAGTTTATCGACAAATAAACGTTGTGCATCGCAGCATGTGCAGTGTGCCACGGTAATATCCCCTCGGCATCGGTAGTATCCTCTCCGCACTGTGCGTGGGTGGTGACGCCCGGGAGGCCGCGCGGGAAGGGTGTCGTACCGGTCGACATCCTTCCGGAAAAGGGCCCTTCGGCTTCCCGTCGCCAAGCCGCCCGCGCCAGTCGCACCAGATCCCATCGCTTCACGAACATGCCGCGTGCCGGTGTTTCGTGGGGTGTCTCCCGATGCCAGCCCGAAATGGGCTGGCGCCCGTCGAAACGCCTTGCCGTCCCCGGCCGGCAGCGCCGGCGCATGGCGACGGCAGGCGGCGCGATCCTTCAACCCAGCAGGTTGAGGATGCCGTCCAGCCCGCAGTGGTTGAGCGCGTAGGTGGCCTGCGCCCGGACGACCGGCTTGGCGTGATAGGCGATGCCGACACCGGCTTCGTGCAGCATCGGCAGGTCGTTGGCGCCATCGCCGGCGGCGATCACGGTTTCGGGGGCGAAGCCGTGGTGCCTGCGGACCAGCTGCAGCGTGTGGCGCTTTGCCTCGCCGTCCACGATGTCGCCCTTCACCTTGCCGGTGAGCTTGCCGCCGCGGATCTCGAGCTCGTTGGCCACCGCGTAGTCGAAGCCGAGCTGCTTCTGCAGGCGGTTGGTGAAATACGTGAAGCCCCCCGACACCAGCACCGTGACGATCCCGGCCTGCTTGAGCCCGGCGATCAGCGCCTCGGCGCCCGGGTTGAATTGCAGGCGTTCGTCGAACACGCGGGCCAGGGCTTCCTCGGGCAGGCCCTCGAGCAGCGCCACCCGGCGGGTGAGGGACTCGCGGAAATCCATCTCGCCCCGCATCGCGGCCTCGGTGATCATCGAGACCTCGGCCTTGAGGCCCTGCATGTCGGCGATCTCGTCGATGCACTCGATGGTGATCAGGGTCGAGTCCATGTCGGTGACGAAGAGCTTGAAGTCGCTCAGGCGACGGTCCTCGGGCACGAAGGCGCAGTCGAGCTCATTGGCCTCGCAATAGGCTTCGACCTCCGGGTGGGGCTGGGCGCCGAGCAGGCGGAAGGCGTTGTTGCCAATGCGGCCGACTCCCTCGGAGCCCGTGAGGGTGGCAAGATCCTTGAGGGCGCGGGTTTCGACCTTCCGGCCTTGGACGACCAGATTCATCAGCCCGCGCTCCGCAGCGACAGGTTGGCGCGCAGGGTCTCGCGCATCTCGCGGATCATGGTTTCGGTGGTGGCCCAGTCGACGCAGGCGTCGGTGACCGAGCAGCCGTAACGCAGCTGGGACAGGTCGGCCGGGATGGGCTGGTTGCCGGCCTCAATGTTGCTTTCGATCATCAGGCCGACGACGGAGCGGTTGCCCTCGCGGATCTGGTGGGTCACGTCGCGCATCACCAGGGGCTGGTATTCGGGGTTCTTCCAGGAGTTGGAGTGGGAGCAGTCGATGACGATGTTGAGCGGCAACTTGGCCTTGGCGAGGGCCTTCTCGGCGAGGGATACCGACACGCTGTCGTAGTTGGGGCGACCGCCGCCGCCGCGCAGCACCACGTGTCCGTAGGCGTTGCCGCGGGTGCGGATGATCGAGGACTGGCCCTGGCCGTTGATGCCCAGGAAGCTGTGGGGGTGGGACGCCGACAGGATGCCGTTGACTGCCGCGTCGAGGGAGCCGTCGGTGCCGTTCTTGAAGCCGACCGGGGTGGACAGGCCGGAGGCCATCTCGCGGTGGGTCTGGGATTCGGAGGTGCGCGCGCCGATGGCCGTCCAGCTGATGAGGTCGCCGTAGTACTGGGGGGCGATGGGGTCGAGGGCTTCGGTGGCGGCGGGCAGGCCGATCTCGTTCACATCCAGCAGGAAGCGGCGGGCCTTCTCCATGCCTTCATCGATACGGAAGGAGTCGTCCATGTGCGGGTCGTTGATGTAGCCCTTCCAGCCGGTGGAGGTGCGGGGTTTCTCGAAATAGACGCGCATCACGAGGACCAGGGTGTCGGAGACCTCGTCGGCGAGGGCCTTCAGGCGGCGGGCGTAGTCGAGGCCGGCGACGGGGTCGTGGATCGAGCACGGGCCGACGACGATGAAGACGCGGGGGTCCTTGCGGTCGAGGATGGCCTCGAGGGTGCGGCGGCCGTCGAGCACGACCTTGGCGGCCGTGTCGGACAGGGGGACGGCGCGGGTGATCTCTTCGGGGGAGGGCATGCGGTCGAAGGCCGCGATGTTGAGGTTGTCGGTCTGGGCGTGGGGCATGGCGGGCGTGCTTGCGTGAATGCAGATTCCGCCATTTTACCCCGAAGCGCCGCGCCTGACCGGATGACGGGCGAGGTCGAGTACCGAAGGCAGGCGCACATCCACATAGGCGGGCTGGCGCAGGCTGCGGCTGATCCACACGGTTTTCATGCCGAGGCGCTTGGCGCTGCGGAGGTTTTCGGCGCTGTCTTCGACCAGGATGCAGCGGGAGGCCTGCAGGCGGTGGTCCTTCAGCAGGTGATGAAAGGCTTTGAGGCCGGGCTTGGGGTGGAAGCGCATCTGCTCCACCGCGTACACATCAACGAAGAAGCGCCGGATGCCCATGACCTCGAGCACGGCCTCGGCGTAGTGGCGCGGGCCGTTGGAGAAGACGATCTTGCGCCCCGGCAGCCGTGCCAGCAGGTGGCGCAGGGCATTGTCGGAGACGACCATGCGGTCGAGCTCGGGAAACTGGTGGGTGTCGTGGAGGAAGTGATGCGGGTCGGTGCCGTGGTGGCGCATCAGCCCCAGCAGGGTGGCGCCGTAGCGGCGCCAGTAATCCACCCGCAGGCGGTTGGCGGCGGCCTCGTCCAGCGCCAGGTGCTGCATGAGGTAGGCCGTCATGCTGCGGTTGATGTGCGGAAAGATGTGCGGCGACGCGTTGTGGAGCGTGTTGTCCAGGTCGAACAGCCAGACGGGCGCCATGGTTCAGCCGGGCTTGCGCTCGAAGCGGACGATCGCGCGGCCGTCTTCGGTGACCTTGGGGGCGGCCTTCCAGGCGTGGCCGTACACGACTTCGACGGTGGCCGGCAGGCGCCCGTTGCGGCGGAGGCGTTCATAGTTGGCGCGCAGCTTTTGCCAGTGGCCCTTGCCGACGAGGCCTCGCGGGCGGGTGACGGCGGCGTTGGCCGAGCCGCTGGCGCGCAGGTCGTGGAGCAGGTCGTCGAGGCTGGTGTAGGTGACGGTGAGCATCTCCATGTCCATCACCGGGTCGGAGAAGCCGGCGCCGACCAGGGCGTCGCCGAGGTCGTGCATGTCGATGAAGCGGTGCAGGTGTTCGGCGTCGGAGGGCGGCAGCGCGGCGCGGAGCTCTTTAAGGGTGTCGGGGCCGAGGGTCGAGAACATCAGCATGCCGCCGACCTCCAGCACCCGGTGGATCTCCTTGAGCGCCGGCAGCGGATCGTGCAGCCACTGCAGCATGAGATTGGACCAGGCCAGCGAGACGCTGCCGCGGGCCAGCGGCAGGGCTCGGGCGTCGGCGCACACGAAATCGGGCTCGGCGGGCTTGCCGAAACGCAGCAGGCGCTTGAGGAGGCCGGTCTCGCCGCGGGCCTGGGCGAGCATCGCCGGCGCGCTGTCGATGGCGAGCCGCGCCACGCCGGGATAGCGTTCGGCGAAGGCGGGCAGGTCGGCGCCCGGGCCGCAGCCCAGGTCGAGGATGCGGCGGGGCTCGATGCGGATGTAGTCGAGGCGTTCGCCCATGCGCCGGGAGACTTCCCGGGCGAGGGTGTCGACGCTGGCATAGGCCGCCGCCGCCCGGCCGGCCCGGCGCCGGACGAGGCCCGGGTCGAGCTGGAAGTCGGGGGCGGTCATGGGTGGGCGGCGGGGCTCAGACGGCCTTCAGGCCGAGACGGGCGAAGAGCTTGTCGTCGGCGTCGGCGTCCGGGTTGTCGGTGGTGAGCAGGCGCTCGCCGTAGAACATCGAGTTGGCGCCGGCCATGAAGCACAGGGCCTGGAGGGCGTCGTCCATCTGCTGGCGGCCAGCGGAGAGCCGGACGTAGCTGCTGGGCATGGTGATGCGCGCGGCGGCGATCATGCGCACGAAGTCGAAGGGGTCGATGGCCTCGGCGCCATCGAGCGGGGTGCCCTCGACCTGCACCAGGTTGTTGATGGGCACCGAATCCGGCGGCGGGTTCATGTTGGCCAGCTCGGCGATCAGCGCGGCGCGGCTCTTCTTGGTCTCGCCCAGGCCGACGATGCCGCCGCAGCACACGTTGATGCCGGCGTCGCGCACCTTGTCGAGGGTGTCGAGGCGGTCCTGCAGGGTGTGGGTGGTGATGATCTGGCCGTAGAACTCGGGCGAGGTGTCGATGTTGTGGTTGTAGTAGTCGAGGCCGGCTTCCTTGAGCTTCTCGGCCTGGCCGTCCTTGAGCATGCCCAGGGTGACGCAGGTCTCGAGGCCGAGCTTCTTGACTTCGCGGACCATGTCGAGGACCGGCGTGAGGTCTTTTTCCTTCGGGCCGCGCCAGGCGGCGCCCATGCAGAAGCGCGAGGCGCCCTTGGCCTTGGCGGCGCGGGCGTTCTCGAGGACTTCGTCGAGGGGCAGCAGGGCTTCCTTCTCGAGGCCGGTGTCGTAGCGGGACGATTGTGAGCAGTAGCCGCAGTCTTCGGAGCAGCCGCCGGTCTTGATCGACAGCAGCGTGGAGCGCTGGACGGCGTTGGGGTCGAAGTTCTCGCGGTGGACCTGCTGGGCCCGGAACAGGAGATCGTTGAAGGGGAGCGCGAACAGCGCTTCGACTTCAGCGACCGTCCAGCGCTTGCGGGCGGCGGGTGCCGAGCCCGGATTGGTCTGGGTGCCGCTGGCGGCGGAGCAGGTCTCTGCGTGGGCGAGGGTTGCGGTCATTGTCATACACCCTTATTTTGGCTGTAATTATAAATTACGAAACCAGCGAGTTTCCCTGAAGGGGTCTGGGCTTGTCAAATCAAGTGCTTGGATGGCGGCGCTGGGCAGGGGTGGCGCTCGATGCCATTTTGCCCCAGCAGTGTTTTGCCTGCGGCGCCGGCAGCGGCGGCGAGGTGCTCTGCGACGACTGCTGCGCGGCCTTGCCTGGGCGGGCCCGCGCGCGTTGTCCGGTGTGTGCCATCGAAACGCCCCTCGGCCAGGTGTGCGGGGTGTGCCTGCGGGCGCCGCCGCCCTTCGAGGCGAGCCGCGCGGCGCTCGATTATGCGTTCCCCGTCGACCGCATGGTACAGGCCCTCAAGTACGGCCATCGTCTGGCCCTGTCGCGGCTGTTCGTCGGGTTGATGGCGGCGGCGCCGCGGCCCGAGGCGGACCTGGTGGTGCCGATGCCCCTGCATCCGGCGCGCCTGCGCGCCCGCGGCTTCAACCAGGCGGCGGAGCTGGCCCGGCCACTGGCGCAGCGTTGGGGCATTCCGCTGCGCCTCGACGGCATCGCCCGGGACGTGGACACCCACCCCCAGGCGGAGCTGCCGTGGAAGGCGCGGGCCGGCAACGTGCGCGGGGCCTTCCGCGTGCGGGGGGCGGTCGAGGGCCTGAGGGTGGTGGTGATCGACGACGTGATGACCACCGGCGAGACCCTGGCGGAGCTGGCCCGCACCCTGAAGGCGGTCGGCGCGGCGAGCGTCGAGAACCGGGTCGTGGCGCGCACGCCGGCGCCGGGTTGATCGCCGGGGGCGCGGCAGGCACAATCCGCGCCCATGTTCCATGTCGTCCTTCATCAGCCGGAGATTCCCCCGAACACCGGCAACATCATGCGCATGTGTGCCAATTCCGGCGCCCGCCTGCATCTGGTCAAACCGCTGGGGTTCACGCTGGAGGAGAAGCAGCTCGTCCGCGCTGGCCTCGATTACCGGGACATGGCGGTGGTGACCGTGCATGAAGACTGGCCGAGCTGTCGGGCGGGTTTTGCCGGGCAGCGCATCTTCGCGCTGACCAGCCACGGTGGGCGCAGCTATGCGGAGGTGGCCTTCGAGCCGGGCGACGTGTTCGTGTTCGGGTCCGAGTCCCGCGGGCTGCCGCCGGAGCTGCACGCGGAGTTCGGTGACGAGCGCCGCCTGCGGATTCCGATGCGGCCGGGCAATCGCAGCCTCAACCTGTCGAACGCCGCGGCGGTGGTGGTCTATGAGGCCTGGCGCCAGGCGGGGTTTGCCGGCGGTGCCTGAGTCGCCCGGGCGACCGGTTGGCCGCCCCCGACAGACTGCCTATTCCTGTTTCGGGTCGCGGGCGAGGAGCTGCTCGACGGCCTCGCGCGCGGCGAGGGTGCCCCGCAGCAGGCCATCGACGGCGTTGGTGATCGGCATCTCGACCCCCAGCCGGGCCGCCAGGGTGGCCACTTCGTGGGTGGTACTGACGCCTTCGGCCACGTGGCCAAGGGCGGCGAGGATGTCGGGCAGGGTCTTGCCTTCGGCCAGCAGCAGCCCGACGCGGCGGTTGCGCGAGAGGTCGCCGGTGCAGGTGAGCACCAGGTCGCCGAGCCCGGCGAGGCCCATGAAGGTTTCGCGGCGGCCGCCGAGGGCCACGCCCAGCCGGGTGATCTCGGCGAGGCCGCGGGTGATCAGGGCTGCCCGGGCGTTGAGGCCAAAGCCCATGCCGTCGGCCACGCCGGCGGCGATGGCCATGACGTTCTTGACCGCGCCACCCACTTCGGCGCCGACGAGGTCGTCGTTGGCGTACAGGCGCAGCCGGTTGTTGTGCAGCGCGTGAACCCAGTGGCGGGCGAATTCGAGGTCGCGGGCGGCGATGGTCACCGCGGCCGGCAGGCCCTGGGCCACCTCGATGGCGAAGCTGGGGCCGGTGAGCACGCCACAGGGCGCGTCGTGGCCCAGCTCTTCGGCGACGATCTGGTGGGGCAGCTTGGCGGTGCCGGCTTCCAGGCCCTTACAGGCCCACAGCAGCGGCGTGCCGGGGGCGGCGGCCTGGAGGGCGCGGGCGGTGTCGCGCAGGCCGGCGAGGGGCGTGACGACGAGGTGGAGGTCGGCCTGGGCGGCTTCGTCGAGCCGGGCGCTGAGGCGCAGCTCGGCCGGCAGCGGGACGCCCGGCAGGTAGCGCCGGTTCTCACGGTCGGTGGTGAGGGCGGTGATTTCGTCGGCTTCGCGGCTCCACAGCACGACGTCGTGGTGGCGGCTGAAGGCGAGAGCGAGGGCGGTGCCCCAGGCGCCGGCTCCGAAAACGGCAATACGCATGGCGCTTAAAGGCCCCAGATCTGGTTGACGCGGATGAAGCCAGTGCTGCCGTCCCGGTGCCTGACCTTGACCCAGCCGTCGGCGGGCTTGTCGACGAGCTCGATCACGACGTCCTTGACGGCCTCGAAGGCCAGCGGCGCGGCGCTATCGGGGCGCTGACGGATGTCGGCGCGGGCGGCGGTGATGATGGCGGTGCGCTTTTCGGAAAGCACACGGCGCTCCAGCCACAGCAGGCTGCCGGCCGGTTCGCGCACCTTGGTCCAGCGGTCGATGTTGACCACGACTTCGACCGGGGTGTGGCGCTGGATCACGAACAGCGGCTTGCCCTGCTTGGACGGCGCATCGTAGAGGATGGCCGGTTCGGCGAGGGAGCGGAAATCCGAAGGGCCGAGGCCCGCCGCCGCGCAGGCGAACGGCAGGCCGAACAGCGCCGCGGCGGTGAGGCGGCGCATGCTCATTACTGGATCGGCACGTCGGTGCCAGCCTGCGCGGCCTGCTGGCGGTTCTGGGCGTACATGGCCTCGAAGTTGACCGGGGCGAGCACCACCGGCTGGAAGCCGGCGCGGGCGACGGCGTCGGAGACGGCCTCGCGGGCGTAGGGGAAGAGGATGTTGGCACAGCCGATCATCATGATCGGCTCCAGGTCTTCCTGCGGGACGTTGCGGATCTGGAAGATGCCGGCCTGATTCACCTCGACCAGGAACACGGTCTTTTCTTCGGGCAGCTGGGCGGTGACGGTGACGGTCAGGGCGACTTCGAAGATGCCCTCGTCGATGCCGTTGCTCTCGGTGCGCAGCTGGACGTTGATCTGCGGGGTCTCGCGCTCGAGGAAGATCTGCGGCGCGTTGGGCACCTCGATGGAGAGATCCTTGACGTAGAGCTTTTCGATGGAGAAGACGGGTTGCGCGGTTTCGGACATGGTGGTGGTTCCGGTTGAAAAATCGGGTTGGAGCGGAGCTCAGGCGGTCTCGCCGCGCAGCAGCGGGTCGAGCTTGCCTTCGTGGTCGAGGGCGAAGAGGTCGTCGCAGCCGCCGACGTGGTAATCACCGATGTAGATCTGCGGCACGGTGCGGCGGCCGGTGCGCTCCATCATCTCGTCGCGGCGGGCCGGGTCGGTGTCGATCCGGACCTTCTCGATCTCGGTGACGCCCTTGCGGCGCAGCAGCCCTTCGGCGCGCACGCAGTAGGGGCAGACGGCGGTGGCATACATCAGGATCTTGGGTTGCATGCTTATTTCCTCTTGCGGCGGATGGGCATGCCGGCCTGCTCCCAGGCCGCGATGCCACCTTCAAGGTTGTGGACGCGGGAGAAGCCTGCCTTGCTCAGGACGGAACAGGCCGACGCCGAGCGGGCACCGCTCTGGCAATTGAGGATAACAGGCTTGTCCTTGAATTTTTCGAGTTCGCCGGCGCGCTTGGCGAGGTCGCCCAGCGGGATGTGGCGGGCGTCGGGGATGTGGCCGGCGGCGTACTCGCCGGACTCGCGCACGTCGACGACGATGGCGTCCTCGCGGTTGATCAGCTGGGTGGCCTGGGCCGGCGAAACGCCGCGCCCGCCGCCACGCAGGGAGGTGACCAGGAGCAGTGTGCCGCTGACGGCGGCAAGTGTTGCCCAGGCCCAGTTCCAGTCGTGCTGGATGAATTCCATGAAACGAACTCCAGGTTGGGGAGAGGACAGAAGGGCTTAGTTATCCCCGCAGAACACTTCACGCATCATTGCGATCAGTTGCAGGGTGCGCGGGTCTCCGACACGGTAGAAGACCCGGTTGGCGTCCTTGCGGCTCAGGAGGACTTCCTTGTCGCGCAGGATTGCCAGGTGCTGGGAGATGTTGCTCTGGGAGGTGCCGACCGTGTCGACGATGTCCTGCACGCAGGCTTCGTCGGCGCCGATCACGCAGAGGATCTTGAGGCGCAGCGGGTGCGCGATCGCCTTGAGCGCACGCGCTGCGGTCTCGATGTGCTCTTGCTTGGCGAGGAGATTGACGGTGTTGTTGTCCACGAAATGAGCGGGTTTTGCTACACATTAATATATTAAAATACCACCTTTGAACTTGTATGTGCCAAGGCGGCTCGAAATGCCTGTGGCGGACGTCTCTCCGGAAGGCACCATCGCGGCGCCGCGTGCCCGCACCAGGCCCGTTTCCCGGGGCGGCGGCGGGCGTGCAGGCCCCGGCGCGAGGGCGTCGACGCTTTCCGGTTTATACTCGTTCCGCCTTTCAGATCGGCCCGATCCCGGGGCTGGTGATGGCGCAGGCACCAAAAATGCCCGCCGTGACGGAGACAATATGCGCAGTAGACTTCAACAGGCCGGCCTGGTGTTCACGGGGCTGTGCGCCGGGGTTCTGATCAGCCTCAACTTCTCGGCCAACGCGGACAAGTCGCCGCTCGCCCCGCTGCCGGTGGAGGAGCTGCGCAACCTGGCCGACGTGTTCAATGCCATCAAGCAGGGCTACGTCGAGCCGGTCGAGGACAAGAAGCTGATCACCCATGCGATCAGCGGCATGCTCTCCAACCTCGATCCCCATTCCGCCTATCTGGATGCCGAGGCTTTCAAGGAGTTGCAGGTGGGCACCCAGGGTGAGTTCGGCGGCCTCGGCATCGAGGTGGGCTCCGAGGACGGGGTCGTCAAGGTGATCTCGCCGATCGAGGACACCCCGGCCTTCCGCGCCGGCATCAAGGCCGGCGACCTCATCATCAAGCTCGACGACACCTCGGTGAAGGGCATGTCCCTCAACGATGCCGTGAAGCGCATGCGCGGCAAGCCCAAGACCAGCATCGTGCTGACCATCGCCCGCAAGGGCGAGAGCAAGCCCATCGTGGTGACGCTGGTGCGGGAGGTCATCAAGGTCCAGAGCGTCAAGTCGAAGCTCGTCGAGCCGGGCGTCGGCTACGTGCGGGTGGTGCAGTTCCAGGAGCAGACCGCGGCGTCCCTTGTCCAGCATCTGGAGCGGCTGGTCAAGCAGGGCGAGCTGAAGGGCCTGGTGCTCGACCTGCGCAACGACCCGGGCGGCCTGCTGCACGGGGCCGTCGGCGTGTCGGCGGCCTTCCTGCCGCCCAGGGCGCTGGTGGTGTCCACCGACGGGCGCACCGACGATTCCAAGCGCAAGTATCTGGCGATACCCGAGGACTACCTGCGGGGTTCCCGCGACGATTACATCCGCAATGTGCCGGCTTCCATCAAGACGGTGCCGATGGTGGTGCTGGTGAATGGCGGGTCGGCCTCGGCGTCCGAGATCGTCGCCGGCGCCCTCCAGGATCACAAGCGCGCGGTGGTGATGGGCACCCAGAGCTTCGGCAAGGGCTCGGTGCAGACCATCCTGCCCCTCAACAGCAATGCGGCGATCAAGCTGACGACGGCGCGCTACTTCACGCCCAGCGGGCGCTCGATCCAGGCCAAGGGCATCGTCCCCGACATCGTCGTCGAGGAGACGCCGGGCGGCGCCTCCCGCGATCGCCTGCGGGAAGCCGATCTCGACCGCCACCTGGGCAACGGCAAGGAGCCCGAGGCACCCAAGCCCGCCGAGGCGGCGTCGGTGCCGCCCAGGAAGGACGTGGCGCCGAAGGCCAAGGACAAGCCGAAGGACGAGCCCGACGAGGCCAAGCCGCCCTTCGAGCTCGCCGGCAAGGACGATTATCAGCTGGCCCAGGCAGTCAATTTGCTCAAGGGCCTGCAGATCCTCCAGAATAACGGCAAATAAACCAGACTGCGGAGGAGGCCCCGGATGCGACGTGAGACTGCCTACAAGCTGGCCGGGCGCAAGCACGACAACGGAGCCCACCACGCGGTCAGCGGTGTGGCCAAGACGCGGGAGATCCGCTTCAAGGATTTCCCGCCCGGGCAGGCCGCCCAGGCGTGGCGCTCGCTGGCGGCGCTGCGGGGGGTGCGGGTCGAGGCGGGCCCGGACGAACTGACCCTGATCGTGCACTACAACGTGCTCGACTTCACCCTGCGGCTCCTCGACGAGGCGCTTACCAACGCGGGCTTCCACCTCGATCGTTCGCTGCTCATCCGCCTGCACCGTGCCCTGATCTATTACGTCGAGGACACCCAGGTGCATAACCTGCGCTCTCCCGAGCGGCTGATCAAGCAGTCCCACGAGGTGTACATCCAGGCCTATGCGCATCACCTCCACGGCGATCGGGACGAGACGCCGCCAGAGCTGCGCGAATTCAAATAGCCTGCTGCCCCTTCATGGGGCAGCGTTGTTTTTACCTTCAGTATTTTCTTGTGTCCGGCCATGAACGACGATCAGCTCCTGCGCTACTCGCGCCATATCCTGCTGCCCCAGATCGGCATCGAGGGGCAGGAGGCCATCGTGGCTTCCCGCGTGCTGGTGGTGGGGGCCGGGGGGCTGGGCTCGCCGGCGGCGATGTATCTGGCGGCCGCCGGCGTCGGCACTCTGGTGCTGGCCGATGGTGACACGGTCGATCTTACCAACCTGCAGCGGCAGATCCTGCACAGCCAGGAAGGGGTGGGGCGGCTCAAGGTGGAGTCGGGGCGCGACACCCTGGCCCGGCTCAACCCGGAGACCCGCGTCCTGCCATTGTCCCGCCGGCTTGAGGGGGCGGCCCTCGAGGCCGAGGTGGCCGCCGCCGACGTGGTGCTGGACTGCTCCGACAACTTTGCCACCCGCCACGCCATCAACCGGGCCTGTGTGGTCGCCCGCAAGCCGCTGGTGTCGGGGGCCGCGGTGCGCTTCGACGGTCAGGTGTCGGTGTTCGACCTGCGCCGCGACGACACCCCGTGCTACCACTGTCTGTTTCCGGAGGCGGAGGACGTCGAGGAGGTGCGCTGCGCGGTGATGGGCGTCTTTGCGCCGATCACCGGCATTGTCGGCGCGATCCAGGCGGCCGAGGCGCTCAAGCTGCTGGCCGGCTGCGGCGAGACGCTCAACGGGCGGCTCCTCCTCCTGGACGCCCTGGGCATGGACCTGCGCACCGTGCGCCTGATGCGCGACCCGAGCTGCCCGGTGTGCGCCTCACGCTGAGGGCTGCTTGCCGGCCCGGGTCGTCAGGGCCTGCCACAGCAGCACGCAGCCGAGCTTCTGCTGGGCCCAGAAACCGTCGCGGGCGGTGATCTCCCGCTCACTGCCCTCGTGGATGCCGGTGGGCGGCAGATCCGGTGCCAGGTAGCGGGTGCCGAAGACGATATCCCACACCGGAAAGAGGATCGCGAAGTTGCAGCCACGGCGCAGGCGCGGATCGGCCGGCAGGTCGAGCGCATGGTGCCAGCGGTGGTAGCGCGGGCCCACCAGCAGGAGCTCGCCCAGCGGCCCCAGGGTCAGTCGGGTGTTGGCGTGGGAGAAATTTTCCACCAGCCGCAGCACGATCAGCAGGCCGATGAACTGGCCGGGCGGCACGCCGATCAGCAGTGACAGCGACGCGAACCACAGGCCGGCGAGCAGGTCGTCGAGCAGGTGGTTGCGGGAGTCGGTCCAGAACGACATCTGGCGTTGCGAGTGGTGGATGCCGTGCAGCGCCCACCACCACCGGAAGGTGTGGGACAGGCGGTGGCGCCAGTACTCGGCGAAATCGAGGATCACCAGATAGACCAGAAAGCTCGCCAGCGGGTGGTGTTCGAGGCCGGGCAGCCAGTCCTCGAGCTGGCGGGGGATGATGTCGTGGAAGCGCAGCCAGCCGTCCACGCTCAGGAACAGCGGCGCGAGCAGGGCGAACACCGCCAGCGGCACGATGCCTAGGCGGTTGAGCAGGGTGTAGATCACATCCACCCGCACGGCCCGGCGGTGGGCCCAGATTTCGGCCGGCCACCAGGCTTCCAGGGGGCGCATCAGCGTGTAGGCGATGGCCAGCTCGACGAGGCCGAGCAGCACCAGCTCGACCCCCTCGAAGCCCATCTCGACGAAGCCGCCGAGGCCGAGGGCGAACAGCAGCGGTTGCACCAGGCTGTCGAAGAGCCAGCCCTGGGTGCTCACCAGCAGGTCGGTGAAGAACTCCATCATCGCTCCCGGCGGCCAGGGGCGGGCAGCGTGGCAAAACAGAACCCCTTTTCCTTGAGGCCGGCGATCAGGGGGTCGAGCATCGGGGCGAAGGGATCCTGCCGTGACCAGATGCCGAGGTGGGCCATCAGGATGTCGCCGTCGCGCAGCGTGGCGAGGGCGCGGCGGAGGAGGGCAGCGTTGGGATAGGCCGCCGAGGGCAGCTCGTCGCCCAGAAAGCCGGCCGGTGCCCAGCGCACATGGCGGTAGCCGCAGGCCTCGGCGGCCTTCAGGGTCCCGGGGGTGCTGTGTCCGCCGGGGGCGCGCCACAGGGGGTCGAGGCGGCGGCCGGTGAGCTCGGCGAAGCGGGTGTCCGGCTGGCGCAGCTCGGCGCACACCTCGTCGGCCCCCAGGGTGAGCTGGCGGCCGTCCATCAGGCGGTAGATGACCTTGCCGTCCGGCGTGTCGCGGCGGAAGGCGCCGTGGCGCCAGGTGTGGCTGCCGAAGGCGTGGCCTTCGGCGACGCGGGCCTTCCAGTAGCCGGCCCAGGCCGGGTCGAGGGCGTGATCGCCACGCCAGGTTTTCTCCTGGGCGACGAAGAAGGTGGCCTTGACTTGATGCCGGGCGAGGATGTCGGCGATCGCCTCGGCGTGGCGCATGTTGCCGGTGTCTAGGGTGAGGTAGAGCGTACCCCGGCAGGCCAGGGCTGCGGCGTGGGCCGGCACCGGCAGGGAGGCGGCGAGGGCTGCGGCTAGGGCGCCGCGTGCAAGCGCCCGCATCACAGCCTCGGAGCGTGGCTGATGAAGGACACCCCGTGGGGCGAACGGCCGACCGGGATCGAGTGGGAGAGCTTCTTCTGCTCGAGGTTCACCACCTGCACCTTGCGGGCAAAGCGCGCGGTGGCCCACAGCTCCTTGCCGTCGGCGCGGATCTCCATGTCGTCGGGGCCGCCGGGGACGTCGTATTTCTCGATCTCGGTGAGGGTCTGCATGTCCACGAGCGAGATGCTGCCTCTCACGCTGCGGTTAGAGACGAAGACATGGCGGCCGTCGCCCTTGGGCAGGAAGTTGTGAGCGGCCTTGTCGGTGATGATCTTCTTGACCGTCCGCCGGGCGCGCCAGTCGATGACCTCCACGTAGTCGGCGCCCATGATGCCGACCAGCAGGTGTTTGTCGTCGGGCGTCATGTGGATGCCGGCGGGGGTCGGGCCGACGGGAACCTTCCAGGCCGGCTCGCGGGTCTTGAGGTCGATGGCGAGGACTTCGTTGGAGTCCTGCAGCGTGACGAAGACGAAGCGGCTGGCCTTGTCGAAGGCCATGTGGGAGGGCGTCCTGGCGGCCGGGATGCGGGCGACCAGCGAGAAGTCGGCGGCCTTGTAGAGGTCGACCCGGTCGAGGCGCAGGGAGTTGGCCACGAACCACTTGTTGTCCGGCGAGAAGCCGAGCTGATAGGGGTCGGAGATGTTCTTGATGCGCTTCTGTTCCTTGCCGGTCCGGGGGTCGAAGAAGACCAGCTCGTTGGAGATTGCGCAGGCGACGATCACCGAGCTGTCGTCCGGGGTCGCCATCAGGTGATGGGGTTCCTTGCAGGCCGGCGCGCGGCCGGTCTCCTTGTAGGTCCGGGTGTCGATGAAGCTGACGTTCTCGTCGACGGAATTGAGGACGATGGCCGTTTCAGCCCGGGCGGAGACGGCCAGCGAGGCGAGGACGAGCAGGGGAAGGAGCGAAGACAGGCGCATTGAAGCGGGTTCGGATGAAGGCAGCATCCGATTTAACGACATCTGCGTCTCAATGTTGACGGCCGATGGCGATCTTTGTCAAAGCTTCACAGATGATCCGGCCGGGTTAGGCCGTTCAGGCGGGCCGCGCGACGATCCGCAGGTCGCCGCCGACCAGGCGGACGTCCCGGAAGGCCAGCCGGCGCTTGTCGGCGAGGCTTTCCAGCGCCGGCAGGTTGAACAGCCCGCGGGCGGCATCGCCCACCAGGACCGGCGCCAGATACAGGATGAGCTCGTCGACGCAGCCTTCGCGGAGCAGTGAGCCATTGAGCTTGAAGCCGCTCTCGGCCAGCACCTCGTTGATGCCACGCCGGCCCAGCTCGGCGAGCAGCGCGGGCAGGTCGACCTTGCCGCCCTGGTTGGGCAGGATCACCACGTCGGCGCCCCGGTGGCGCAGCGCGGCGATGCGTGCCGGGTCGTCGATGGCGCCGGCGATCAGCACCGGGCCGCCGTCGAGGAGCTTGGCATTGAGGGGGGTGTCGAGGCGGGCGTCCACCACGATGCGCAGCGGCTGGCGGTCGGTGGGGATGGCGCGCACGTTGAGCTGCGGGTCGTCGTCGCGGACGGTGCCGATGCCGGTGAGCACCGCGCAGGAGCGGGCGCGCCAGCGATGGGCGTCGCGGCGGGCGTCGTCGCCGGTGATCCACTGGGAAACGCCGTTCTCGAGGGCGGTCTTGCCATCGAGGGTGGCGGCGGCCTTGAGACGCAGCCACGGGCGGCCCCGGGTCATGCGCGAGACGAAGCCGAGGTTGAGTTCGCGGGCTTCGGCCTCGAGGACGCCGGAGAGGGTGGCGATGCCGGCCTCGCGGAGACGGGCGAGGCCGCGGCCGGCCACCAGCGGGTTCGGGTCTTCCATGGCCGCGACGACCCGGCCCACGCCTGCGCGGACCAGCGCTTCGGCGCAGGGCGGGGTGCGTCCGTGGTGGGAGCAGGGTTCGAGGGTGACGTAGGCCGTGGCGCCCCGGGCGGCCTCGCCGGCCATCGCCAGGGCATGGACTTCGGCGTGGGGCTCGCCGGCGCGCACATGCCAGCCTTCGCCGACACAGCGGCCGTCGCGGACGATCACGCAGCCGACGCGGGGGTTGGGGGTGGTCGTGAACAGACCGCGCTCCGCCAGTTCGAGGGCGCGGGCCATCCACCGGTGGTCGTCGGCGGTGGCGTGCATGCGGGGCTTTCAGGGGGTGCTGCGGGGGCGGCCGCGGGGCCGGGGGCTGACTTCGCGGATGACTTCGGAGAACTCGTCCACATCCTCGAAGGCACGATAAACGGAGGCGAAACGGATGTAGGCCACCTTGTCGAGCTTCTTGAGCTCGCGCATGACGAGCTCGCCGATGCGTTCGGAGGCGATCTCGCGCTCGCCGGAAGAGAGCAGCTTGGCCTCGATGCGATCGACGGCGGCTTCGACGCTCTCGGCGGTGACGGGCCGCTTGCGCAGGGCCAGCGTCAGGCTGCCGAGCAGCTTGTCGCGGCTGAAGTCGGCCCGGCTGCCGTTTTTCTTGACCACCTGGGGCATCTTGAGGTCGATGCGCTCGTAGGTGGTGAAGCGCTTGTCGCAGGACAGGCAGCGACGGCGGCGCCGCACGATGTCACCGTCTTCGTTTTCACGGGTGTCGGTGACCTGCGTGTTGTCGGCGCCGCAGAAGGGGCAATGCATGGATGCTTACGCGTGCTTGCCGCGGGCGCGATCAGGCACCATACACCGGGAACTGGCGGCAAAGTTCGGAAACCTTGGCGCGCACGGTTTCGGCGGTGGCTTCGTCGTTGGGATTGTCGAGCACGTCGGCGATGAGATGCGCGATGCGCTCGGCCTCGATCTCGGTGAAGCCGCGGGTGGTCATGGCCGGCGAGCCGATGCGGATGCCGGAGGTGACGAAGGGCTTCTGCGGATCGTTGGGGATCGAGTTCTTGTTGACGGTGATGTGGGCGCGGCCGAGGGCGGCTTCGGCTTCCTTGCCGGTGATGTTCTTGGAGCGCAGGTCGACCAGGAACACGTGGCTTTCGGTGCGGCCGGAGATGATGCGCAGGCCACGCTCTTCACCCAGCACACGGGCCATCACGCGGGCGTTGGCCAGCACCTGTTCCTGGTAGTGCTTGAACTCGGGGGTGGCGGCTTCCTTGAAGGCCACGGCCTTGGCAGCGATGACGTGCATCAGCGGACCACCCTGCAGACCCGGGAAGATCGCGGAGTTGAGGGCCTTCTCGTGCTCGGCCTTCATCAGGATGATGCCGCCACGCGGGCCACGGAGGGTCTTGTGGGTGGTGGAGGTGACCACGTCGGCGTGGGGCACCGGGTTGGGGTAGTAGCCGGCGGCGATGAGACCGGCGTAGTGGGCCATGTCGACCCAGAAGATCGCGCCGACTTCCTTGGCGATCCTGGCGAAACGCTCGAAATCGATGCGCAGCGAGTAGGCGGAGGCGCCGGCGATGATGATGCGCGGCTTGTGCTCGCGGGCCAGCGCTTCCATCTTGTCGTAGTCGATCTCTTCTTTTTCGTTGAGGCCGTAGGCGACGACGTTGAACCACTTGCCCGACATGTTGAGCGGCATGCCGTGGGTGAGGTGGCCGCCTTCGGCCAGGCTCATGCCCATGATGGTGTCGCCGGGCTTGGCGAAGGCCATCAGCACGGCCTGGTTGGCCTGGGAGCCGGAGTTCGGCTGGACGTTGGCGGCTTCGGCGCCGAACAGCGTCTTGAGACGGTCGATGGCCAGCTGCTCGGCGACGTCCACGTGCTCGCAACCGCCGTAGTAACGCTTGCCCGGGTAGCCCTCCGCATACTTGTTGGTGAGCTGGGAGCCTTGGGCTTCCATGACGGCTGCACTGACGTAGTTTTCGGAAGCGATCAGTTCGATGTGCTCTTCCTGACGGCGGTTTTCGGCCTCAATGGCCTGCCAGAGTTCGGGGTCGACCTTGGCAAGGGTATTTTGCTTGGAAAACATGGCAATCCGGGTGGGGTTGGAATCAAGGGCGGATTTTAGCACGGCCTGCCGGGCTTGCAGAAAGCCGCGTGGCAGGCCGTGGGCACCGGGTTTCAGGTGCGGAAGTGGGAGACCTTGGCCTGCAGCTGGGCGGCTAGCTCTTCCAGGCGACGGGTTTGTTCCTGGGTCTGGCGGGTGGCCTGCTTGTTCTGTTCGGCCATCGTGGCGATGTGCTCGATGCCACGGGCGACTTCCTGGCTGGCGGCACTCTGTTCGCGGGTGGCGTCGGCGATGTCGTTGACGGCCTGGGTGGTGCGGGTGCTCTCGTCGCCGATGGTGGCGAGCACGCTGCCCGAGTCGGCGGCCAGGCGGACGCCGGCCTGGACCTCGCTGGTCACCCCGTTGATCATCGTGACGACCCGCTCGGCCTCGGTCTGCACCTCGCTCACCGTCACGGAGATCTCCCGCGTCGAGCTGGCGGTGCGTTCGGCCAGCTTGCGCACTTCGTCCGCCACCACCGCGAAGCCGCGGCCGGTTTCGCCGGCCCGGGCCGCTTCGATGGCGGCGTTGAGGGCGAGGAGGTTGGTCTGGTCGGCGATGTCGTTGATGATCTTGCCGATGTTGGAGATGCGCGCCGAGCGTTCGGACAGCATGTTGACGGCGGCGCTGGCTTGGTCGATCTCGCTGGCGATGCGGTTCATGCCTTCGGTCATCTGGCGGACGCGGGTGCCGCCGTGCTCGGCGTGCTGCTGGGCCTGCCGGGTGATGTCGTGGGCGGTGGTGGCGCTGTCGGAGACGTGGGTGATGCTGACGGACAGCTCCTCCACCGCGGCGGCCAGCCCGGCTGCCGCCTCGCTCTGGGTCGCCGTGCCGTCGAAGACCTCGGACGCGCCGACGCGCAGGGTGTGGGCCGCGTCCCGGACCGCGGTGCTCGCTTCCATGACCTCGCGGATCAGGGCGCCGACCTGGGCGGTCGTGTTCTGGAGCGCACGGCCCATCTGGTCGAGTTCGTTACGGCTGTCCACGTCGCAGTCGGGGAAGCGCACGGTCATGTCGCCCGCGCCGATGCGCTGCATGGCGTCGAGCTGCACGTGCAGCGGGGCGAGCTGGCGCCGGGAGATCCAGAACAGCACGCCGCTCATCAGCAGCGCGCCGCCCAGGCACAGGCCGATCAGGGTGTTGCGGAGGGTCCGGACGTCCTTGGTGAATTCGTCGATGAAGCTGCCGGTGGCGACGATCCAGTTCCAGCTGCCGACGGTCTGGAAGACCACCATCTTGGGCTCGGTGGCCGGGGCGCCCGGGCTGCGGCTCCAGTTGTAGGTGAGGACACCCTGCTTGCGGGCGAGCAGTTGGTCGACCACGCCCGTCATGGCCGGGTTGTTGATTTCGCCGATGTTCTTGCCCTGCACGGTCGGGTGGGCGATGAACTCGCTGGTGATGGTGTCGGCCCCCGGTGCGACGATGTAGGCATAGCCTGTGTCACCCGATTTGATCGAGCTGACGGTCTTCATGAGGCGGTCCATCTCGGCCTGGATGTTCACCCGCGCGGCGATGGCGGCAACGACCTTGCCCTTGTCGTCGGTGATCGGCTCGATGGCCGAAACATAGAATTTCCCGTTCCGTTTGACGACGCCGGTGTAGGGCTTGCCGGCCAGCAGGGCCTGCACTTCGGGGCTGTTGCCTTTCAGGGGGGTGCCCTAGGTGCTCTTGCCGTCCTTGTCCTTGAGCAGGGTGGCGGCGCGCACGAATTCGTCGCCGGAGCGGACCAGCAGGGCCGGGTCGGCGTCGGCGGCGTTGCGCAGGGATTCGAGCAGCCCTTCATTGCCGTTGATGACCACCTCGCCGCTGCGCACGGCGGGGAGCTGGTACGCGCCCACGGTGACGATGTCCGGCCCGACGCGCAGGGTGCCGAGCTTGCCCTTGATCCGGGCGAGGCTGTTGTTGGCCCGGGCCACGGCGTTTTCGTGGCTCAGCTCCAGCATGTTGACAAGGCTCGCCACCTGATGGGTGAGCTCCTCTTCAGTCTTCTTGAGGGCGTAACCCTCGGTGAAGTGCGAGGTGAAGATGATCAGGCCCGCGAAGATCACGAGGCTGACGAAGCTGGCGGCCAGGGCGATCTGATGGACGAGGGATTGGCGCTTCAGGAATGACATCGTGGACTCCAGCCGGTTCGAGAGGTAGGACCTTCCTGTCTGAAACGGCCGGGCGCCAGGAAACTTTAATGGGGCCGATCGCCCGCGAGTGCCCGCTCAGGCGTTGGGGAGCTCGTCGAGGGACTGGTCGAGGTGGCGCTGCTCGGCCCAACTGATCAGGGACCATGCGCGGCCGTCCCAGGCGATCCAGTTGAGGGCGGCGTTGGGAATGCCGAAATCCCGCGGCGCCTGGAGGTGCTTGCCGGTGGCCAGCCGGTGGACGATGTCGAGCACGCCGCCGTGGGTGACGATCAGCACGCTGCCCCCCGGGTGGCGGCCGGCGATGGTTTCGAGGGTCGCGCGGACCCGTTCGGCAAACTGGATCAGGCTCTCGCCGCCCTCGGCGAGGGTGAAGTGGGGGTCGCGGGTCTCGAAGCGGTGGTAGGCGTCCGGGTAGCGCGCCCGGGCCTCGTCGTAGGTGAGGGACTGGAAGGCGCCGTAGTGGCGCTCGCGCAGGCGGTCGTCGAAGGCCGGCGTGAGGCGGCAGCGCCCCGCGATGGCTTCGGCCGTCTGGCGGGCGCGGGCCAGGTCGGAGCTGTAGGCGGCGTCGAAGCGTTCGCCGGCGAGGCTGGCCGCGGTGGCCTGGGCCTGGGCGAGGCCGTGGGCGTTGAGGGGAATGTCCGTGTGGCCCTGCAGGCGGCGTTCGGCGTTCCACGCGGTTTCGCCGTGGCGGACGAGGCAGAGGCGGGTGAGCATGGCTGCATCCAGTCTGGTGGAAAGCCCGCAATTATCTCACGCCGGGCGGCCCGGGGCCCGTGGATGACGCTGCTCAGGCTGGGCTGCTTTGCGCTATTCTGCGGGCTGAGTTTCCCATGGCCCGGCGGCGGATAGGCGTAATCCACGATTGCCGGCGGGTCTTCCTTGCCGATAATCGGCGCGCGCCATCCCAGGATGCCCGCGCCCGGCAGGAGAGATCAATCCAATACACAAGGAGGTGCAGGACGTGCAAACCCTGCTCAAGCTGTCGCGTGCCATAGACGCGCTCAACGAAAACGTCGGAAAGGCTGCGATCTGGCTGGTTCTGGTCGTCACCCTGATCAGCGCCGTCAACGCCTTCGTGCGGTACGCCTTCAATTACAGTTCCAATGGCTTCCTGGAGATCCAGTGGTATCTGTTCTCGGCGATCTTCCTGCTGTGCGCCGGCTACGCGCTGAAGCGCAATGCCCACGTGCGCATCGACGTGGTGTCCAGCCGCTTCTCGCCGCGCACCCTGGCCTGGATCGACATCATCGGCACGATCTTCTTCCTGGCGCCGATGGCCTGCGCGGTGCTTTACCTGTCGTGGCCGATCTTCCTCGAGTCTTACCGGACCAACGAGTATTCCTCCAACGCCGGCGGCCTGATCGTGTGGCCGGTGCGGGCGCTGGTGCCGGCGGGCTTCTTCCTGCTGATCCTGCAGGGCATCTCCGAACTGATCAAGCGCTTCGCCTTCCTGAAGGGCCTGATCGCCGACCCGAACGCGAAGGACGAGGGGCCGTCGGCCGAGGAACAGCTGGCCGAGGTGATCAAGAAACAGCGCGGGGAGAACGTCTAAATGGAATTCATTGCTGCCAACATGGCGCCCCTGATGTTCGGGGCGCTGGTCGTGTTCATGCTTTTCGGCTATCCGGTGGCCTTTGCGCTGGCGGCCAACGGGGTCGTCTTCGGCCTGATCGGCATCGAGCTCGGGCTGCTCACGCCGGCCCTGTTCCAGGCGCTGCCCGACCGCATCTTCGGGGTGATGTCCAACGACACCCTGCTGGCGATCCCGTTCTTCACCTTCATGGGCCTGATCCTCGAACGTTCGGGGATGGCCGAGGACCTGCTCGACACCATCGGCCAGCTGTTCGGCCCGGTGCGCGGCGGCCTGGCCTTCGCGGTGATCTTCGTGGGCGCGATCCTGGCCGCGACCACCGGCGTGGTGGCCGCCTCGGTGATCTCGATGGGCCTCATCTCGCTGCCGATCATGATGCGCTACGGCTACGACCAGCGCATCGCCTCGGGGGTGATCGCGGCCTCCGGCACGCTGGCGCAGATCATCCCGCCGTCGCTGGTGCTGATCATCATGGCCGACCAGCTCGGCCGCTCGGTGGGCGACATGTACCAGGGCGCGCTGATCCCCGGCCTGGTCCTCACCAGCTTCTACGTGGGCTATGTGGCGCTGGTGGCGGTCTTCAAGCCGGCCAGCGTGCCGGCATTGCCGCCCGAGGCGCGGACGCTGCACGGCGCCAAGCTGCTGCTGCGGGTCGTCACCACGCTGATGCCGCCGCTGCTGCTGATCTTCCTGGTGCTGGGCACCATCTTCCTGGGCATCGCCACGCCGACCGAAGGCGGTGCGATGGGGGCCTTCGGCGCGCTGGCGCTGGCGATCGTGCGCCGGCGCATCGACATGAAGCTGCTCAAGCAGGCCATGGAGAGCACCGCCCGGCTGACCACCTTCGTGGTGATGATCCTGATCGGCGCGCGGGTCTTCTCGCTGACCTTCTACGGCGTCGAGGGCCACCTGTGGGTCGAGCACCTGCTGGGCAACCTGCCCGGCGGCGAGGTGGGCTTCCTGGTCGCGGTCAACATTCTGATCTTCCTGCTGGCCTTCTTCCTCGACTACTTCGAGCTGGCGTTCATCGTGGTGCCGCTGCTGGCCCCGGTGGCCGAGAAGCTCGGGATCGACCTGATCTGGTTCGGCGTGCTGCTGGGGGTGAACATGCAGACTTCCTTCATGCACCCGCCGTTCGGCTTTGCGCTGTTCTACCTGCGCTCGGTGGCGCCGTCGTCGATCAAGACGACCCAGATCTACTGGGGCGCGGTGCCCTTCGTGATCATCCAGATCATCATGGTGGGCATCCTGATTGCTTTCCCGCAGCTGGTGACGATGGGGCTCGAGAAGCAGGCCCAGGTGGATACCGACTCCGTGGAGATCGTGGTGCCGAGCAGCGAGGGCCCCGACGACGCCCAGGTGCACTTCGACGAGGCGCCGAAGGAGGGCGAGGCGGCCCCCGCCGATCCGAACGCCATCCCCGCGCCGGGGGCCGAGGACGATGCCGCGAAGGCCCTCGAGAAGGCCCTCGAGAAGGCCCTCCAGGAGGGCGACAAGAAGTAAGCCCGCGCCAGCACACGCAGCGCATTGAAAAGCCCGGGTTCGCCCCGGGCCTTAATGAGATGGTCAGCCCGATCCCTACCCAGCGGACTACGCCGAGTAGGGATTTTACTTTTTTGGGAGGCCATCATGAATGTCGTGACGCTGATCGGGATCGATCTGGGAATTCCTGGGCTATACCTTCTGGTATGGTCCAGGCGGTCAGGTCCGGTGCAAGGTTGCCGACAAAGCCAAAGCGACCTTCAAGCAACGCCTCCGGGAACTGACGAGACGTTCGGGTGGGCGCAGCCTGCCGGAGTTCGTTGAACGATTGCGGACTTGCCTGCCGGGCTGGAAGGGCTCCTTCCAACTTGCGCAGACGCCCAAGGTGTTTTGCGAGCTCGATGAGTG
>NZ_JAYREK010000038.1:0-34869 GCF_041908905.1 Zoogloea sp. | reverse complement strand
TCGCGGAGGCGAGCCAGGAGCAGAGCGGCGGGATCGAGCAGGTGACGCAGGCGGTGGGCCAGATGGACGAGGTCACCCAGCAGAACGCGGCCCTGGTCGAGGAGGCCGCTGCGGCGGCCGAGAGTCTCGAGGAGCAGTCGCGCACCCTCGTGCGGGCGGTCGCGATGTTCCGCCTCGACGAATCGGGTGCCGCGTCCGTCGGCGCGCAGGCGCTCGTTTCCGACAATGTGGCGCGGCTGCCTGAACGTCCGGCGCGGCCGGTCTTTTCGAGCAACGTGTCGGTCGTGCCGAAGGTGAGGCGCGCGTCTGGTGCAGCCAATGAGGTCGATGATGAATGGGAAGAGTTCTAAGCCGCCGGGAGGGGTAGGGGCGCTGGCCTCCGCCCGCCCGTCGCCGGTGGGGGCGGTGCCCCGCTCCGCCCTGGCGCCGCAGCCGGGCGTGACGCCGAGACCGTCCGTGGTACGCCCGCCTGCGCCGTCCGTGGCGACGCCCGACCGTGAGTTCGCGTTTTCGAACGCCGACTTCGAGCGGGTGCGCGCGTTGATCTACAAGCACGCGGGCATCTCCCTGTCGCCGATCAAGCAGGACATGGTGTACAGCCGCCTGGCGCGGCGCCTGCGGGCCCGGGGAGACAAGACCTTTGCCGAATACCTCGATCGGGCCGAGCGCGAGCCGGCAGAGTGGGAAACCTTCGTCAACAGCCTGACCACCAACCTCACGTCCTTCTTCCGTGAGGCCCATCACTTCGAGATCCTGGCCGAGCGCCTGAAAAAGCACGCCGGGCGCAACCCGGTGCGGATCTGGTGCAGCGCGGCCTCCACCGGCGAAGAGCCCTACAGCCTCGCCATCACCGCCTGCGAGGCCTTCAACTCGATGACCCCGCCGGTGGAGATCGTCGCCACCGATATCGACACCAACGTGCTGACCACCGCCCGGGGCGGGGTGTACGGGATGGATCGTGTCGAGCGCCTGTCCCGGGAGCGGATGCAGCGCTTCTTCCTGAAAGGTACGGGCAGCCAGGCGGGGTTTGCCCGGGTGCGCCCCGAGCTGCAGCGCCTGATCGAGTTCAAGCGGATCAACCTGCTCGACCGGAGCTGGGCGCTGCAGGGGCCTTTCGACATCATGTTCTGCCGTAACGTGATGATCTACTTCGACAAGCCGACCCAGTACGACATCCTCAAGCGCTTCGTGCCGCTGCTCAAGCAGGACGGGTTGCTGTTTGCCGGACACTCCGAGAGCTTCCTGCACGCGGCCGACATCTTCCGCTCGCTGGGGCGGACGGTCTATGAAAGGACGGATGCCCGTGAGCGTTGAGCCGGGATACCTGGAGCATCTGGCGACCAACCGCTATTTCGATCGCACTTTCGACTGCGATGCGGTGAAGGTCCTGCCGGGTGAGTATTTCGTGACGACGGCCGACATCCTGCTGGTCACCGTGCTGGGCTCGTGCGTCACCGCCTGCATCCGCGACCGGGACAAGGGGCTGGGCGGGATGAATCATTTCATGCTGCCTGACTCCAGCGAAGGGGGTATGCTCTCGTCCTCGGCGCGCTATGGGGCGTATGCCATGGAGGTTCTCCTCAATCATCTCCTCAAGCTGGGGGCCCGTCGTTCCAGCCTGGAGGCCAAGGTCTTCGGCGGCGGGAAGGTGCTGGCCAGCCTCAGCCAGGCCCAGGTGGGTGAGAAGAACGCCCAGTTCGTGCTCGACTACCTCAATACCGAGCGCATACCCGTGGTGGCCCAGGACCTGCTCGACGTCTATCCGCGCAAGGTCTATTTCTTTCCGGCCAACGGCAGGGTGATGATGAAAAAACTGGTTCGCGTGAAAAACGACACGCTCATCGAGCGCGAGCGCGAATACCAGGCCAGGCTTCGACGCGACAATGTGCAAGGTGACGTCGAACTCTTTGGTTGACCGGGGCAGAATGCTCCGTTCCGGATTGGAAATTGAAAATGGCAATCAAGGTTCTCATCGTCGACGACTCCGCCGTCATGCGCGGCGTCCTGAGCGAGATCATCAACTCGGCGCCCGATCTCGAAGTGGTCGGCGTCGCGCCGGACCCCATCGCGGCCCGGGAGATGATCAAGTCGCTCGCGCCGGACGTGCTGACGCTGGACATCGAGATGCCCAAGATGGATGGCCTCGATTTCCTGGCGCGTCTGATGCGCCTGCGGCCGATGCCGGTGGTCATGATTTCCAGCCTGACCCGCAGCGGCTCGGAGGCGACGCTCCAGGCCCTCGAGCTCGGCGCGGTGGATTTCCTGTCCAAGCCGCGGATGGACTCGCCGGCCAGTATCGAAGCATGTCGTGTAGAAATTTGTGAAAAGGTGCGGGCTGCCTACAGCGCCCGCCTGAGGGTTCCCGTGACGCGGACTCCTGCCTCGAAACCCTTGCTGCGCGAGCCTTTCGAGGCGGGTGGGGGGGGCTCCGGCAGCTTGCCGGAGCGGCTCCTGCAGGAGAAGCTGATCCTCATCGGCGCCTCGACCGGGGGCACCGAGGCCATCAAGGAAGTGCTATGTTCCCTGCCGGCGAGAATGCCGGGGATCCTGATGGTGCAGCACATGCCGGAAATGTTCACCGCCTCGTTCGCGAAGCGCCTGGACGGCCTGTGCCAGCTGCGGGTCAAGGAAGCCGAGCACGGTGAGAAGGTCCAGCCCGGGACGGCCTATCTGGCGCCCGGGCATTCACACCTTTCGGTGCGCCGGGTGGTGGGCGGCTATGTCTGCGAGCTGGCCCAGTCCGAGCCGGTCAACCGGCATCGACCGGCGGTGGATGTGCTGTTCAATTCCGCCGCGAGCCAGGTCGGAGCCAATGGGCTGGGGGTCATCCTCACCGGCATGGGCAAGGACGGCGCCCAGGGGCTCCTGGCGATGCGCAAGGCTGGCGCTTGGACCATCGGACAGGATCAGGATTCCTGTGTGGTGTACGGCATGCCGCGGGAAGCGGCGGCGGTGGGTGCCCTCGAAGACGTGGCACCATTGAAGGATATCGGGCAGCGGTTGCTGGCTCGCCTCGGGGCGGGCGAGCGTCGAGGCCCGCGGGCGTGAGTTGTGCAGATCATGCCGGCGGAAGCCGGCGTAGTTTCAAGCATTGAGATAACAAGAGGCAAGCAATGGATACCAGTGTCAGCACCCAGCAGAGTCAGGCAAGAATTCAGCTCTCCGGGCGTTTCGATTTCAATTCCCATCGGGAATTCCGCGATGCGGTAGACCGGGCGCTGGGCAGTCCTGGCACGACTGAAGTGGCGGTCGATCTCGGCAACGTCGCCTACCTGGACAGCTCCGCCCTCGGCATGCTGCTCATGCTGCGCGACAAGGCCAAGAGCTCCGGCAAGACCGTCTGTCTGGCGAACGCCCGGGGCAGCGTGCGCCAGGTGCTCGACATCGCCAACTTCGGCAAGCTCTTTCCGATCGTGTAAGCGGTGGCGGAGTACGGAGCTGAATCGCTCCTTATTCTCGTTGTCGACGACAATCCCGACGATCTGTTCCTGATCCGTCGGGATCTGCTTGCGCTGGGCCACCGTGTGGTCGGCGTCAGCACGGCCCGCGAAGCGCTCGACCACCTCGGTCGTGGCCGCCCGGATGTCCTGATGACGGACGTCGGCCTGCCCGGCATGGACGGCATCGAGCTGCTGCGCAACATCCGCGCCCGCACCGACGGCAGCTGGATCCCGACGCTGGTGTTCACCGGGAGCCTCGACGAAGCCACCCAGATGCGCGCTCTCGAGGCGGGCGCAGACTCCTACCTGTGCAAGCCGGCATCCCGCGAGATGCTGCACGCCAAGCTCGGGGTGATCCTGCGCCTGCGGGCCATGCAGCGTCAGGCCGAGGAGCGCAACCGCGAGCTCGCCCGCTACCGCAGCATGCAGGAGGAAGAGCAGCGGCTGGCGCGCTTCGTGATGGAGCGGCTGATCAACCGCGAGGCGCTCAACGATCCGGTGGTCGCCCATTTCATCGCGCCGGCGGCGGAGTTCAGCGGCGACCTCATCGCCGCGGCGCGCACGCCGGCCAACGTGCTGCACGTGCTGCTGGCTGACGGCGCCGGGCACGGGCTCGCCGCGTCCCTCAACGTCCTGCCGGTCACGGCGCCGTTCTACCGCATGACCGAGCGGGGCTTCGGCATCGACGCCATCGCCCGGGAGATCAACAGCAAGGTGCGGGCCCTGCTGCCGGTGGATCGCTTCATCGCGGCCACCCTGGTGGCGGTCAATTTCCGCGAGCGCTACGTCACGGTCTGGAACGGTGGCAACCCCGGGCCCCTGCTGATCCGCCCCGACGGGGCGGTGCGGCTGCACTTCAACCGCCATCACTTCCCCCTCGGCGTGGTGGATGACGACGAGTTCGACGGCACCGTCGACTCCCACATGGTCGACCCGCGGGACCAGCTCCTGCTCTTCTCCGACGGGCTGATCGAGCAGGAAGACGCCGCCGGGCGCGCCCTCGGGGTCGACGGCCTCGGCGAGGTGCTGCTCGGCCAGCCCGGCGGGGCGCGGCTTCCCCACCTGACCCGCATCGTCGGGCGGATGACCGGCGGGAGCCCGCCGCGGGACGACGTCTCGATCGCCCTGATCGACCTGGCCGACAACCCCGGCCCCAGCCACGCCGCCCAGGGCGGGGAGGCGGCGCCGCCGTTCACCGCCAGCGACTGGCGCCTGGGGCTGCGTCTCGGCGCGGCCGACCTCAAGCGCCTCGACGCGGTGCCGCTGGTGCTCGGCGCCATCGAGCATTTCGAGGGGGTGCGGCCCTTCATCGGGCGCCTCTTCCTGGTGCTGTCCGAGCTCTTCAACAATGCCCTCGATCACGGCCTGCTGCGGCTGCCATCGTCCCTCAAGGTCGGCGGGGAGGGGCTCGACGCCTACCTCGACGAGCGGGCCCGGCGCCTCGGCCGGCTGGCGGTCGGTGCCGTCGAGTTCGAACTCACCCTCCGCCAGACTCTCGGCGAGCCGCCGACCCTGCTCATCAGCTGCTCCGACACGGGCCCCGGCTTCGATCACCAGCAGCAGGTGCAGCAGGCGCTGTGCGAGCCGACCACCGAGGAGATGCTGCGCGGACACGGCCGGGGCATCCCGCTGCTGCTCCGGGTCTGCGAAGAGGTCCGTTACTGCGGGCCGGGCAACCGGGTGGAAGTCCTGTTCCGGCTCGCCGAGCGGGCCATCGACAGCTCCCGCTAGCGTCGCCGGGCGGCCTCGGAGGCCCGGGAGGCGCGTCCACGGGGCCCTTTCGGAGGGGGTGGATCGGGCCTCAAGATTGTTCGGCCCCCGCCGATATTGCTTTCATGTCGGGACCTGCCCCATCGGGGTGGCAGGTGGTCTGCGACGGAGAATGAGCAATGTCTGAACTTCTCAGAAACATCGACGCGCGTACCCGGCTCGCGGGGACCAACAAGCTCGAGATCCTGCTGTTCACCCTCGGCACCGATCCGCGGACCGGCCGGCGTGAGACGTTCGGGATCAATGTGTTCAAAGTCCGCGAGGTGATGCGCACGCCGCCGATCACCGCGGCGCCCGAAATGCCCTCGTCGGTGGAGGGCATGGTCAGCCTGCGGGGCGTGCTGGTGCCGGTGGTGGATCTGGCCAAGTATGCCGGCATGAGCATCGACACGCCCCGGGAGATCATGATCGTCACCGAGTACAACGGCCACACCCAGGGGTTCCTGGTCGAGGCGGTGGACACCATCCTGCGTCTCGACTGGTCGCAGATGCGCGTCCCCCCCGACATGCTCACGGCCAACCTCGGCGGCCTCGTCACCGCCGTCACCGAGCTGCCCGGCCCCAAGCTGGTGATGCTGCTCGACGTGGAGAAGGTGCTCTCCGAGACCACCCGCTACGACGACGAATTCCTCTTCAAGGGCATCGAGCCGCTGGCCATCGAGGAGCCGCTCACCGTCTATTTCGCCGACGATTCGTCGGTGGCCCGCAAGCAGATCGAGCGCACCCTCGACGCCCTCGGCGTGCGCTACGTGGGCTCGATCAACGGCCGCCAGGCCTGGGAGGAGCTCGAGCGCCTGGCCAGCTATGCCGCTTCGTCCGGCCGCAAGGTGAAGGATCTGCTGGCGCTGGTGCTCACCGATGTGGAAATGCCCGAGATGGATGGCTATATCTTGACCAAGCGCATCAAGACCGACCCGCGCTTCGATGGGGTGCCGGTCATCATGCACTCGTCCCTGTCCGGGATGTCCAACCAGCAACTCGGGCGCTCGGTCGGGGTCGACGAATATGTCGCCAAGTTCGAGCCGCAGCGTCTGGCCGAGGTGCTGCGCCGCCTGATCACCCAGCACGCCGTCGCCATCGGCGCCGCCGGCGCGGCCTGAGTCTGGAGGAGGATGATGAACATGGACCGCATGAATTCCAGCGTGCTTGAGGCCGTCGACGCCCGCACCAAGCTGGCCGGCTCCAACCGGATGGAGATCCTGCTGTTCTCCCTCGGCACCCAGGAGATCTTCGGCATCAACGTCTTCAAGGTACGGGAGGTTTCCCGCACCCCCTTCATCACCAAGGCGCCCAACATGCCGGTCGGCGTGGAAGGCCTCATCTCCCTGCGCGGCAACGTGATCCCCGTGCTGGCGCTGGCCAAGGTGATGGGCATCGACGCCCCCGGCGACCCCCTCGGCGCGTCGATGATGGTCACCGAGTACAGCAAGCGCACCCTGGGCTTCCTGGTGCATGAGGTCGATCGCATCATCCGCGTCGAATGGGACAAGGTCCGCGCGCCGGACAACGTCACCTCCAGCAGCCATCACTACATCACCGCGATCACCGAACTCCAGGACGGCAAGCTGGTGTCCATCCTCGACGTCGAAACCATCCTCGCCAGCACCTTCGGCGAAGCCGTGGTCGGGCAGATCCACCCCCTCGAGGGCGCTGGCGACGTGAATGTGTTCTTCGTCGACGATTCGGCGGTGGCCCGCAAGAAGATCGCCGAGACCCTCGACAAGCTCGGTGTGCGCCACAAGCACGCCCTCAACGGGCTCGAGGCCTGGACGCGCCTCGAGGGCATGGCCAGCCATGCTCAGCAGCGGGGCATGAGCCTGCGCGAGGAGGTCAGCCTGATCCTGGTGGACGCCGAGATGCCCGAGATGGACGGCTACGTGCTGACCCGCAACATCAAGGCCGATGCCCGCTTCGAGGGCATCCCCGTGGTCATGCATTCATCCCTGTCGTCGGAGGCCAACCGAGCGATGGGCAAGAGTGTCGGTGTGGACGCCTATGTGGCCAAGTTCGACGCCGATGTGCTGGCCGAAACCCTGCGCCCGCTGCTCATGCGTGCCAACCGGGATTGAACCTGAACCCAGGTTGAACGGAGATCAACAATATGTCGGACCCCAAAATGAAATTTCTTGTCGTCGACGATTTTTCGACCATGCGGCGCATCGTCCGCAATCTGCTCAAGGAACTCGGCTTCACCAACGTGGACGAGGCCGAGGACGGGCTGATTGCGCTGCAGAAGCTCAATACCCTGCCTTTCGATTTCGTCGTGACCGACTGGAACATGCCCAACATGGATGGTCTGACCCTGCTCCAGAAAATCCGCGCGACGCCGTCCCTCAAGCATCTGCCTGTCCTGATGATCACGGCCGAGGCGAAGAAGGAAAACATCATCGCGGCGGCCCAGGCGGGAGCGAGCGGCTACATCGTGAAGCCTTTTACGGCCGCGACCCTTTCGGAAAAGCTCGAAAAAATCTTTGAAAAGATGGGCAAGAAGGCGGCCTGAGTTCGCCTCCCGCATGGAGTTCCACCATGGTAAAACGTCTCAAATTCGACGAATCGGGCGACAGTGACGACCTGCAAGCCCTCTTTGACAGCATAGCCAGCGCCCCGGCCGCGGCCGCCGCGGCGGCGCAGCCTCACCTCGAGGTCGTCCCGGCGCCGGTGGCACCCGCGCCCGCGCCCGAGCCGGCACTCGACAAGGCTGGCGACGACGACGACCTGCAGGCCCTCTTCGACTCCGTCGCCAGCGAATTCAGTGCGGAACATGAAGACAGCGTCGCCGCTGGGGGTGACGCGACCGACAATGGCCATCTCGTGTTCAACCGGATCGGTGTGATGACCCGCCAGCTCCACGACACCCTGCGTGAACTCGGCTACGACCGCAGCCTGCAGGAAGCCGCCCACGCGATTCCCGATGCGCGTCAGCGTCTCAGCTACATCGCCGAGATGACCGAACAGGCGGCCAGCAAGGTGCTCAACGCCACCGACATCGCCAAGCCCCTGCAGGACTCGCTGCATGCCGGCGCCGGCAGCCTGCGCGCCCGCTGGGACCGCCTCTACGCCAACGAGCTGAGCCCCGACGAGTTCCGGGCCCTGGCCGGCGAGACCCGCGAGTTCCTCGGCAGTGTCGTCAGCGGCACGCGGGAGACCAATGCCCAGTTGCTCGAGATCATGATGGCCCAGGATTTCCAGGACCTCACCGGGCAGGTGATCAAGAAAGTGGTCGATCTGGCCCAGAGCCTCGAGCAGCAGCTGCTGCAGGTGCTCCTCGAAGCCATGCCGGCCGAACGCAAGACCGGGGCTTCGGAGTCCCTCATGAACGGCCCGGTGATCAGTGCCGTCGGGCGCGACGACGTGGTGTCCAACCAGGAACAGGTGGACGATCTGCTCGAGAGCCTCGGTTTCTGAGCCTCGCCCCCGGGGCGGGGAAACCCGGCTGGCCCGGTGTTTTCCCCAGAGCAGACGGATCGCGGGCCGAGCCCGCAAGGAGTTAGAGCTATGAGCGATTTTGCCGGTATGGAAGATTTGTTGCAGGACTTCCTCGTCGAAGCGGGGGATCTCCTGTCGGGTGTCGACAACAAGCTGGTGGATCTGGAGCGTGCGCCCGGGGACAAGGGCCTGCTCAACGACATCTTCCGCGGTTTTCACACCATCAAGGGCGGCGCCGGCTTCCTCAACGCGACCGAACTGGTCTCCCTGTGCCATCTCACCGAGAACCTCTTCGACAAGCTGCGCAACGGTGAACTGGAGATCACCCCCGAGGTGATGGACGTGATCCTGTTCTCCACCGCCGCAGTACGCGACATGTTCGACAGCCTGGAGCAGGGCACCCAGCCCGCGCCGGCCGACCCCAGCCTGATGGACAAGCTGCGGGATGCCCTGGCCGGTGAGCTGGGCCACGGTGACACCCACGTCGAACGGATGCCGCCCGTCGTCGAGGCCCCGGCGCCTGCGCCGGCCCCCGCGGCACCGGCTCCGGCCGCCGCGCCGGTGATGGTCGCCAGCCCGGTGTCCGTCACCGACGACGGCCCCGACTGGGACAGCCTGTTCGAGGCCGTCACCGGCACGCCGGTTGCGCCCCCGGTTGCGACCGCCCCGGCCGCCTCCGCGCTGCCCGTCGCACCCCCGGCCGCCGCACCCGTGGCGATGCACCAGAGCGACGCCGAACTCGCCAGCAAGACGCCGGAGGAGGTCATCAAGGCCGCCGTCGGCCGGCGCGCCACCGACAAACCGGGCGCCACCGGGCCGGTGGGGCGGCGCGACACCGAGAAGCAGCGGGACAACTCGATCCGTGTGGACACCGCGCGCCTCGACCAGGTGCTCAACCTGTCCGGCGAGATCGGCCTCACCAAGAACCGCCTCAACGCGCTGCGCAGCGACATCCTCAACGGCCGCAACGACACCGAGACCCTGCACGCCCTCGACCTGGCCGTGAGCCAGCTCGACCTGCTGGTCTCCGATCTGCAGAACGCGGTCATGAAGACCCGCATGCAGCCCATCGGCCGCCTGTTCCAGAAATACCCGCGGATCGCCCGCGACCTGGCCCGCAACCTGGGCAAGGACGTCGAGCTGGTGCTCGCCGGCGAGGAGACCGAGATCGACAAGACGATGATCGAGGATCTCTCCGACCCGATCATCCACCTGATCCGCAACGCCGTGGACCACGGCGTCGAGGAAACCCAGGAGCGCCTCGCCAACGGCAAGCCCGAGAAATCCATCGTGCGCCTCGAGGCGCGCCAGGAGGGCGACCACATCGTGATCCTGGTGGCCGACGACGGCCGCGGCATGAACGCCGAGCGGCTGCGCGCCAAGGCCGTCGAGAAGGGCCTCATCACCGATGAGGAGGCCAACACGATGGACGAGCGCCAGAGCTACAATCTGGTGTTCCTGCCCGGCTTCTCGATGGCGAGCCAGATCTCCGACGTCTCCGGCCGCGGTGTCGGCATGGACGTGGTGCGCACCAACATCCAGAAACTCAACGGCTCCATCGACATCCGCTCCAGCCTCGGCAAGGGCACCACCTTCATCATCAGCCTGCCGCTGACCCTGGCGATCCTGCCGGTGCTGCTGGTGCGCCTGGGCGACCAGCCCTTCGCGGTGCCCCTGTCGATGGTTCGCGAGATCCTCCCCATCGATCCGGTCGAGGTCCAGGAGGTCGGCGGCCGGGCCACGATGGTGGTGCGCGGCGAAGTGCTGCCCATCATGCCCCTGTCCACCCTGCTGGGCTGGGAGCAGGTCCAGACCCCCGAGTACGGCGTGCTGATGCAGAGCGCCGAGCAGAGCTTCATCCTCGCCATCGACAGCTTTGCCGGGCGCGAGGATGCGGTGATCAAGTCCCTCGACGACTTCCGTCCGAAGGGCGTCGCCGGCGTCACGACCCTCTCCAACGGCCAGATCGTGCTGATCCTCGACATGAAGGAGCTCCTCGGCGCCCTCGGCGAGACCCGCGGCATTTCGCGCCGCACGCTGCTGGCCCACCTCGAGCGGCCGGCGCTGGCCGCCTGAGGGCCGGCGCCGCCGTCTCCCGCCGGCGTGCCGTGACACTCTGCAACACAGGCGCGTGATGTAGGCCGCTGATTCCCCGGGTGGGGTGGCTTAGGATCTTTCCGGCTGCCCCCGCCCTTCGCCATCCCGGCGACGCGACGTCGGCCCGGCAGCGGGAGATGGCATGGGCGGCTTCGACTTCGATCACTGGAAACAGCTCGCGGAGCAGGACCCCGCCGCGTTCTTCCTGGCCCGGGACCGGGCCCTGCGGGAGTGCATCACCCGCCACCCCGAGCAGGCGCAGCAGCTCGCCGGCCTGCAGCGCCGCATCGACGCCAGCCGTGCCCTCGCCGGCACGCCGCTGCAGGCCAGCCGGGTGCTGATGGGCATGATCCACGGGCAGCTCAATGAACTCGGCGACAGGCTGGCGCAACTCCAGCGGGAGTCCGAAGCCCTGCGCCACGCCCTCGTCGGCCCCCGGCGCGCCTGACCCACGCCGCCGCCCCTCCCGCCGGGCGCTGGCCCGAATAGGCCCGGCAATTCCCGTCTTTTCGCCGTCTCCGCGCAGTCGCGGCTCGCGTATCGTTACGCCATCTGAACGGGCGGCGGGCAGGGCGTGGCCGAAGACAGCGATCTCGAAAAGAGCGAATCAGCCTCACCACGACGGCTGGAGCAGGCGCGCGAAGAGGGGCAGGTCCCCCATTCGCGGGAGCTTGCCACCTTCATCTCGCTGATGGTCGGTGTCGTCGCGCTGTACGTGCTCGGGCGCTGGGGCGGGCATCGCCTGATGACCATCATGAAGAGCGGGCTCAGCTTGCCGCGCGGCCTGGTGTTCGAGCCCGGCGCCATGGGGCGGATGCTCGAGAGCCTGGCGGCCGATGCGCTGCTGACCATTGCGCCGCTTCTCGTCGCCTCGGTGATCGCCGCGCTGGTCACGCCCTTCCTGGTGGGCGGCTGGGTGTTCAGCGCCAAGGTCCTGCGCTTCGACCTCACCCGTCTTGACCCGATGCAGGGGCTCGGCCGCATGTTCTCGACCCATGGCCTCGTCGAGCTGGTCAAGGCCAGCCTCAAGGCGGTGCTGGTGGCCGGTGTCGGCGTGTGGGTGGTGTGGCGGGAGCGCGACCACCTGTTCGGGCTGATGCACCAGCCCCTCGCCAGCAGCATGGACGACTTTGCCAGCCTGGTGCTGCTGTCGGCCCTGCTGATCGTCGCCAGCCTGGCCTTGATCGCGGCCATCGACGTCCCCTTCCAGCTGTGGGAATACCACCGCCGCCTGCGCATGACCAAGGAAGAGGTGCGCCAGGAAATGAAGGAGCAGGAGGGCGACCCCCAGATCAAGGCCCGCATCCGTGCCGCCCAGCGGGAGATGTCCCGCCGCCGCATGATGAGCAACGTGCCGACCGCCGACGTGGTCGTCACCAACCCGACCCACTACGCGGTGGCCCTCAAGTACGACCCGGAAAAGGCTGGCGCCCCCGTGGTGGTGGCCAAGGGCCGGGACGCCGTGGCGATGAAGATCCGCGAACTCGCCCGCGACAACAACGTCCCCATCCTCGAGGCGCCGCCGCTGGCCCGGGCGCTCCACGCCCACTGCGAGCTCGACCAGATGATCCCGGCCGCCCTCTACACCACCGTCGCCGAGGTGATGGCGTGGGTCATGCAGCTCAACCATTGGGTGGCCGAGGGCGGCCTGCCGCCCGAGGAGCCCACCGGCCTGAGCGTGCCCGAAGGCATGGACCCGGGGCCGGGCGAGGGCTGAGGCGGTCGCCCGCGGGGGCCTTGAAGGAGGCTGCGGTTCCGGTGGTCTGGATTTAAATCGCCTTACAAACCGAAATTTTTGGTGAATACAGGTATGAGATACTAAAAAAATAATATAAAAGCCCGGCGCTTCGGTGCTTTGCCAGTCATGGCAATGCTCCCCAGGCAGCGGCGCCGGATAGCAGGAGACGCCCATGCCGCAGCCCGAACTGATCCGTCATCTCAACACCCGTTTTCACGGGGGCGCCGGCCCGGGGGGGAGCGACCACTTCGAAGTGGCGGGAACCCAGGAGGTCCAGGCCCGGTTTGGCGGGCGGCTGTTCCGCAGCCTGTTCCAGCCGGTGGTCGCGCGGGGCGGGGAGTTGCTCGGTCACGAGGCCCTGTTGCAGGTGCAGGGGCCGGGCGGGGAGGGCGTGTCCCCCCGGACGATCTTCGAGCTCGCCTCCGACGAGGAGGCCCTCGCCCTCGACCACATGGCGTGCACGCTGCATGTGCTCAACTTTGCCCGCCAGGGCCACGGGCAGCGTGGCCTGCTTGCCCTCAACCTCAGCCCCCGGGCCCTGCTCGCCTTCGCCGGCGGGCAGGAGGCCCTGTTCCAGGCCGTGCTGGCGGCCTGCGGGCTGTCACCCCAGCGCGTGGTGCTGGAAGTCACCGACCACGGTTTCGAGGATTGCACGGCCCTTGCCGCGGCCATCGCCCAGTGCCGGGGCCGGGGCTACCACACCGCGATCGACAACTTCGGCCGCTTCTCCTGTGATATCGAGCGCCTCGAGGCGCTGGCCCCCGACATCGTCAAGCTCGACCGCTGCCTGATCGGCCATGCCGGCCACCTCGGCTTCGCCCGGCAGGTGCTGGGCGAAATGTGCGCCGAGATCCGCCGCCTCGGCATGCGGCTGGTCAGCCAGTCCATCGAGAGCCCGCAGCAGCTGCAGGCGGCGATGGCCAGCGGGGCGGATCTCTTCCAGGGCTATCTCATCGGGCGGCCGTCCGCAGTCTGCCTGCCCCTCGGCCATGCCGAGCCGCGGGTCTGCGAGATGTCGGCCTGAGGGCCTCCGTGACGGTGGGGAGGCCCGGGCGCCGTCGGTGACGAATAGCCCCACAAATCTCCCCTTCTTCCGCCCTTTCCTCCGCCCCCCGATGCGCGACCATCGGCACCATGAACGGTAGTCTCAACCTGCGCGCCCTCTTCGCCCCGGGCAACATCCGCCAGCTTGCCGGGCCGCTCCTCATCATCCTCATCCTGTCGATGATGGTGCTGCCGTTGCCGGCCTTCGTGCTCGACCTGATGTTCACCTTCAACATCGCGGTGTCGGTGATGGTGATGCTGGTCGCGATGTACACCCGCAAGCCGCTCGACTTCTCGGTCTTCCCGACCATCCTGCTGGTCACCACGCTGCTGCGCCTGTCCCTCAACGTGGCCTCCACGCGGCGGGTGCTGCTCGAAGGGCACACCGGCCCGGACGCGGCGGGCAAAGTGATCGAGGCCTTCGGCCACTTCCTGGTAGGCGGCAACACCGCGGTCGGCCTGGTGGTGTTCATCATCCTCACGGTGATCAACTTCGTTGTGATCACCAAGGGCGCGGGCCGGATCGCCGAGGTGGGCGCCCGCTTCACCCTCGACGCGATGCCCGGCAAGCAGATGGCCATCGACGCCGACCTCAACGCCGGCCTGATCGACGAGAAGGAGGCCAAGAAGCGCCGCGCCGAGACGGCCCAGGAGGCCGATTTCTACGGGGCCATGGACGGTGCCTCCAAGTTCGTGCGCGGCGATGCGGTGGCGGGCATCCTGATCATGGGGATCAACGTGGTCGGCGGGCTGATCGTCGGCGTGCTCCAGCACAACATGGAGCTGGGGCAGGCGGCCACCAACTACACGCTGCTGACCATCGGCGACGGCCTGGTCGCCCAGCTGCCGGCCCTGATCATCTCGGTGGCGGCGGGCCTGGTGGTGTCCCGCGTCGGCGACGAAGGCGACATGGGTTCCCAGCTCATCGGCCAGGTGTTCACCAACCCGCAGGTGCTGGTCCTCACCGCGGCGATCCTGGGCATCCTGGGCCTGATCCCGGGGATGCCCAACTTCGTGTTCCTGCTGCTGGCCTCGGGGCTGGGTTACCTGGCCTGGCGGGGCGGGGCGCAGGCGCCGGAGGCCGTCGAAGAGGCGGCGGCGGGGCCGTCGGCGGCGCCGGTGATCCCGCCGGAGAGCCAGGACGCCAGCTGGTCCGACGTGACGCCGGTGGACGTGCTCGGCCTCGAGGTCGGCTATCGCCTGATCCCGATGGTGGACAAGGGCCAGGACGGCGAGCTGCTCAAGCGCATCCGCGGTCTGCGCAAGAAGTTCGCCCGGGACATCGGCTTTCTCGCCGCACCGGTGCATATCCGCGACAACCTCGAGCTCAAGCCCAACGACTACCGCATCGTGATGAAGGGGGTCGAGATCGGCACCGGCAGCGCGTTTCCGGGGCAGTTCATGGCCATCAACCCGGGCCGGGTGGCGGGCCCGCTCACCGGCCGCGAGACCACCGACCCGGCCTTCGGCCTGCCGGCGGTGTGGATCGACGCCACCCAGCGGGAGCAGGCCCACGCCCTCGGCTACACGGTGGTGGATGCCAGCACCGTGGTGGCGACCCACATCAACCACCTGATCCTCAGCCACGCCTCCGAGCTGCTCGGCCGCACCGAGACCCAGGCCCTGCTCGAACACATCGCCAAGGACAACCCCAAGCTGGTCGAGGACCTGGTGCCCAAGCTGCTGCCCCTGGCCACCGTGCAGCGGGTGCTGCAGAACCTGCTCGACGAGGGCGTCAACATCCGCGACATGCGGAGCATCGTCGAGGTGCTGGCCGAGCATGCGCCGCGGGTCCAGGACCCGCTGGAGCTCACCTCGCGGGTGCGCCAGGCCCTCGGCCGGGCCATCGTGCAGGGGCTCTTCCCGGGCAACGGCGAGGTGCAGGTGATGGCCCTCGACCCGGGCCTCGAGCGCATCCTGATGCAGGCCATGGGCGGTGGCGGCGATGGCGCCATCGAGCCGGGGCTCGCCGACACCTTGCTGCGCGAGACCGCTGCCGCGGCCCAGCGCATGGAGGACATCGGCCTGCCGGCGGTGCTGCTGGTGCCGGCGCCGCTGCGCTGGCTGCTGTCGCGCTTCCTGCGCCGCAGCGTGCCCAGCCTCAAGGTGATCGCCAACTCCGAAGTCCCCGAGACCCGCCTGATCCGCGTGTCGGCGATGATCGCTCCGACGGCCTGAGGACGCCCGCGCCCCACGCCCCGCGCCCCGGTCCGGGGAATAGCCGCCTAAAACCTGTCTTTTCCCGGCCATCGAAAACGGTCCGGCTGGGGATAATCGACGGTAAAGGAGTGCCCGCGTCGATCCCGCGAGGCCTCCGTACCCGGAGACAGGAGCATGAACGTCAAGCGCTACTTTGCCCAGACCGCCCGCGAGGCCCTTCGCATGCTGAAGGACGAGCTCGGGCCGGATGCCGTGGTGCTTTCCAATCGGGCGGCCAACGGCGGTGTCGAGATCCTCGCGTTGCCGGCCGGCGAAGTGGCCACCCTGCAGCGGGCGCGCAGCCAGGCCCAGGCCGCAGCCGCGGCGGCTGCGTCGGCGCCCAAGCCGGCCGCCGCTACGCCGCGTCCGGCGCAGGGTGCCGATTTCTTCGACGACGATTTCCGGGTCAGCCTGTCGCGGGCCGCCAGCCAGCGTCCGGCTGCGGCTGCGGCCGCTCCGGCGGCGGCCGCACGTCCGGCGCCGGCCCGGGTGCCCGAGATGCAGCCCTTCAACCCGCCCCGGGTCGAGCTCAATCGCGAGGTCTTCAACGCCGCCTCGGCCCAGGTGCGCCGGCCGGCAGCCCCGCCTGCCACGCCGCCGGCCGCCCGTTCGCCGCTGCGCAGCGAGGCCCCCCGCCAGCCCGAGGCCACGCCGCCGCGCCAGCGCCCCGCCGGGGTCGAGGAGGAGGCCCGCATCCGTGCGCTGGAATCCGCCAACTCCCAGATGGCCACCGAGCTTGCCGCGATCCGCGGGATGATCGAGCGCCAGCTGGCCGGCTTCGCCTGGGGCGAGATGAGCCGCACCAGCCCGGGCCGCACCCGCCTGATCGGCGACCTGCTGGAGGCCGGCTTCTCGGCCAGCCTCGCCCGCGAGCTCGCCGAGGAGGTGCCCGACGAGGACAGCCCCGAGAACGCCCATCGCCTGCTGCACCACGCGCTGACCCGGCGTTTTCGCTCGATGGGAGGCGAGGACGATATCGTCGATCGGGGCGGCGTGTTCGCGCTGGTCGGCCCGACCGGCGTCGGCAAGACCACCACCACCGCCAAGCTGGCCGCCCGCTGCGTGGTCCGCCATGGCGCCGACAAGCTGGCCCTGATCACCACCGACAGCTACCGGATCGGCGCCCACGAACAGCTGCGCATCTACGGCCGCATCCTCGGCGTGCCCGTGTATGTGGTGCGCGACGCCACCGAGCTGCGCGAAACCCTGGCCAGCCTGCGCGACAAGTTCATGGTGCTCATCGACACGATGGGCATGAGCCAGCGCGACAAGATGGTGGCCGAGCAGAGCGCGATGCTCACCGGTGCGGGCAAGCTGTCGCGCCTGCTGCTGCTCAACTCCACCTGCCGCGGCGACACCCTCGACGACGTGATCCGCGCCTATGGCGGCGACGACATGGCCGGGGTGATCCTCTCCAAGATGGACGAGGCGATGTCCCTCGCGCCGGTGGTCGATGTGGCCATCCGCCACCAGCTCGACGTGTTCTACGTGGCCAACGGCCAGCGGGTGCCGGAAGACCTGCATCTGCCCGACCGCGAGGCCCTCGTCGGCCAGGCCCTGCGCGAACTGCCCGCGGCCTCGCCGTTCCGCCTCGACCCGCTGGAGGCCGGCCTGATCATGGCTTCGGCCGGCAAGGTCGGTGTCGCCCACGCCCGGGGAGGTCTGTGATGCTCCACGCCTCCGATCAGGCCGCCGGCCTCCGCCGCCTGTTCCGCCGTGCCCCGTCGGCAGTGGTGGCGCTGTTCGCCTCCGGCCGGGCACCCCGCGAGCTGGCGGCGCAGACCCTAACGGCCCTCACCGAAGGTGCGCGACGCGTGGTGGTCATCGACGAGCATGCACCCGAGCACGGTTCGCTGCTGGCGGCCTTCGGCTATCCGGATGGTGGCGACCTGCTCGGCGCCCTGCAGGGTCGCATCGACGTGACCGACACCATGCGCGAGGTCGCCGACGGCCTGTGGGTGGTGCCCGCCGCCGCGACCGTACAGACCATCGCGCTCCTCGACGATGCCCAGCACGCCCGCCTGGAGGGTGGCATCGCCGAGTTGCAGCGCCGGGCCGACCTGCTGGCGATCCATACCGTCGGCGATGCCCGCAACCTGACCCCTTTTGCCCGCGCGGCCGGGCGGCGCCTGCTGGTCGTCGAGGCCAGCGGGGTCGGCGCGCGGGGCGCCTGCCAGTGGATCAAGGGCCTCGCCGCGGCGGGGGCCGGCTCGCTGGAGGTGGCGGTCAGCGGGGCGCGGGACCGGGCCGACGCGACCGCGCTGTTCGCCAGCCTGCAGGATTTCACGTCGCGCCACGTGGGGCTGCCGCTGGTCTGGCGCGGTGAGCTCGAAGGGGATGGGCTGGCCGAGGCGATGTGCACGCCCCTGGGCGAGCGGCACCCGGCCGAAGGGGCCCAGGCCTTCATCCGCCGCCTCCGGGCGTGGTCTTCCCGGGCCGGCGTCACCGGTTGATAAAGGGGCTTTGTTAAAAAGTGTGTCTCGACCTGCATGAAAGCCTATCGTTGCCGTTGAAAACATTGCAGCGAGTCGCGCCCCCGATATCCAGACCAGAAAGCTGACGAAAGATGTACACCGCCTCCGGCACCCTCGATAAAGAACAACTCGTCGTCCAGTACGCGCCGCTGGTCAAGCGCATCGCCTATCACCTCATGGCCAAGCTGCCCGCCAGCGTGCAGGTGGAGGACATCATCCAGAACGGCATGATGGGGCTGCTCGACGCCATCAACCGCTACGAAGAGGGGCTCGGCGCCCAGTTCGAGACCTACGCGGTGCAGCGCATCCGCGGCTCCATGCTCGACGGCCTGCGCGAGAACGACTGGCTGCCGCGCAGCCTGCGGCGCGACATGCGGCGCATCGAGGCGGCCGTGCATCAGCTGGAGCAGCAGAAGGGCCGCCACCCCACCGAGACCGAACTGGCCGAATCCCTCGGCGTGCCGCTGGCCGAGTACCAGCACATGCTGCAGGAGGCCCGGGGCTACCAACTGGTGTACTTCGAGGACTTCACCGGCGAGGGCGAGGAGGATTACCTCGAGCGCCACATCACCCTCGAAGGCAACGACCCGCTCACGCTGCTCCTCGACAGCAACATGCGCGACGTGCTCATCAAGGCCATCGACGACCTGCCCGAGCGCGAGAAGACCGTGATGGGCCTCTATTACGAGCAGGACATGAACCTCCGCGAGATCGGCGAAGTGCTGGGCGTGTCCGAGTCCCGGGTGTGCCAGCTCCACAGCCAGGCCATCGCCCGGCTGCGCTCGCGCATCTCCGGCGCCATGCAGGCCACGCCCCGCGCCAAGGGCGAGGGCCGGGGCCGCGGCCGGCGGCCGGCGGCGGCTTCCTGACGATCGCTGAGGGCAGGCATCCATGGACAGCATCAGCCTCATCGGCATCACCCTGGGCGTTGCGGCGATCCTCGTCGGGCAGGTGCTGGAGGGCGGCCATGTCGGCTCGCTGATCCAGCCCACGGCCTTCCTGATCGTCATCGGCGGCACCCTCGGCGCGGTGATGCTGCAGAGTTCGCTGCGGGTCTTCCGCACCGGCATGAAGATGTTCCGCTGGGTGTTCGCGCCGCCGCCCCTCGAGCATGACGCGCTGATCGCCGAGGTGGTGGCGTGGAGCAACCTGGCCCGCAAGGAGGGCCTGCTGGCCCTCGAGAGCCGGATCGGCCAGATCGAAGACCCCTTCATCCAGAAGGGGCTGCAGTTGCTCGTCGACGGCGTCGAACCGGAGCGGCTGCGGGAAGTCCTCGAAGTCGAGATCGACAGCTGGGAAGCCCACCTCAAGCAGGGCGCCAAGATCTGGGAGGCGGCCGGCGGTTACGCGCCGACGATCGGCATCCTCGGCGCGGTGCTGGGGCTGATCCACGTGATGGAGAACCTCTCCGAGCCGGGCAAGCTCGGTGCCGGCATCGCGGTGGCCTTCGTCGCGACGATCTACGGGGTGGGCTCGGCCAACCTGGTTTTCCTGCCGGTGTCCAAGAAGCTGCTGGGGGTGATCGGCACCCTGGTCTCGATGCGCGAGATGCTGGTCGATGGCCTGGTCGGCATCGCCAACGGCGACAATCCGCGCATCATCGAGAGCCGCCTCAAGAGCTACGCGGGGTAGGGCAGTGGCACGACGCAGAAAGAACGACGAGGAGCACGAGAACCACGAACGCTGGATGGTCTCCTACGCCGACTTCATCACCCTGCTGTTCGCCTTCTTCGTGGTGATGTATTCGCTGTCTTCCCTCAACGAGGGCAAGTACCGGGTGATGTCGGACTCGGTGGTCCAGGCCTTCCGCAACATCGGCCCCCACGACACCGGTCGCCAGATCGTCGCCCTGGCGCCCCCGCCGTCGATCCGGCCGCTGCCCGCGACCGCCGCCGAGACCGAACTCGAGGAGCAGCGCCGGGCCAAGGCCGAGCGCGTGCGCAACATGGCCGAAGAGATCCGCAAGGTGCTCGCTCCGCTGGTGGCCGACGGCCAGGTGCGGGTCACCGAGGGCGCCTTCGGCATCACCGTCGAGATCAATGCCAGCGTGCTCTTTGCCCCCGGCGAGGCCCAGCTGGGGCCCGATGCGGTGCGCGCCCTGCGGGCCGTGGCCCAGGTGGTGGCGGATGCCGAGTTTCCGATCACCGTCGAGGGGCACACCGACGTGACGCCGATCGCCAGCGCGATGTTTCCGTCCAACTGGGAGCTGTCCGCGGTGCGGGCGTCCAGCGTGGTGAGGCTGTTCGTCGAGAACGGGGTGCGCCCGTCACGGCTCACCGCGGCCGGCTACGGCGACCAGCGGCCGGTGGCCGACAACGCCACCGCCGAGGGGCGGGCCCGCAACCGGCGGGTCGCGATCCTCGTCGAGTCGCGCCTGGTCGGGCCCGAGGTGACGGCGCCGGTTAAGGCGTCCGGCGTGGCCGATTCGATCCTGCCGTCCGACGCCGTGCCGCCCAAGCCCGCCGCAGAGGCCAAACCCTGACGGCTTGCCCGAACGGGGCGCCTCGAGGACGGATGGGGGTAAGAAAGGAAGCCGGCCGGGGAGGCCGGATCAGGCCGAGCCGAAGAGGCGGCCCGACGAGGTCGGCCGCGACTGGCCGTCGGGTCCGTAGATCTGGGGGTGTTCAGCGGCAGCGAGCAGCACGCTCAGGGCTTGCTGGTTGTTCTGCAGGCGTTCGGTGATCAGCTGGCCGTTCACGCGGTTGCGTTCCCTGGCTTCGGCGGCAAGGCTCACCACTTCCTGCCAGGCGCCCAGGGCGTCGGGCAGGTCGGCCAGCACGACGCGGATGTTCGCGTCGTTCACCGCGGCGCCGAGGCGCGCGAACATCACGACCCGCTCGTCCGACAGGCGCTGCAGGGTGCGATAGAGCGCGGTCTTTTCCTCGGCCAGGCTGGCGAGGGCATCGATCTGGGTGGCGATCAGCAGGGCCTCTTCGCGGCGCAGCAGGGCGATGAAACCCTGCAGCCCCGTGCGCTCCTCCTGGATCAGGCGGGCGAGGCGCTGGGCAAAGCCGGGGTCGATGGCCATCGTGGCCTCAGGCCTGGCCCACCTGCTGGGCGGACAACATCTGGCGGACGCTCTCGATGAGCCCGTCGGCGACCTTTTCGGTGTTGACCTTGAAGCGGCCCTCGCTCATGGCCTGCTTGATCTCGTCCACCTTGGCGGTATCGACCACGGGGGCGTTGGAGATGGCCTCTTCCATCTGCAGCATGCGCGACGACAGGGACGACAGCTCGACCCGTTCGCTGCCGGCATTGCTGCTCTCGGCCTTGGGGGATTCCTTCGCGGAACGCGCTCGCCCATCGTTGGACGGCAGGCTTCCGGTGGCCTTGACTGAGCTATCGATCTTCACGGCTTGGACCTTTCTTCCATAAGTCGAGAGGGTCTACGACCCGCTGGCATGGAACTTTAGCTTATTCGCAAGTCCGGGAAGGGGGGAATTCGACTTTCAGGGCAGCGTGATTTCCACCACGCCCCCGTTGCGCGCGGTGCCGCGCAGCACCTGGCCGTTGGCGAGGCGCACCTGGGCCGGCTGGCCGTCGCCGGCGGTGCTGAGGGCGGTGCCGTCGTTGGCCACCTGGAAGCCGGGGCCGCGGGAGACCACCTTGACCGGCTGGCCCTGCACCACCGCCGGCGGCAGCCGCAAGTGGCTGGCTGCCAGCGGCCGGCCGGTGGCCAGCCCGATCCGGGCGGCATGGCCGACGGCCTGGGTCGGGTCGGTGAGGATGTCGGCGGCGAGGGTGGTGAGCTCGCCAGCCTCGCGGCGGATGTCGGCGGGGCCGATCAGCTGGCCGGCGGCGACGGGGGCGGCGGTGACCAGGTAGACCCCCTTGACCCGCACCTCGGACGGCACCCAGGCCGACCAGGGGCTGGGGGCGAGGCAGCGTACGCCCACGGCGACGCGGCCCCAGGCCCGGGCGCCGGGGGGCAGGAAGGCTTCCAGCTGGACGCACGGCGGCAGCACGTTGTCGGGGGCGAACTCGCCGACCTGGATGTTCACCTCGCCGGGCAGGCTGACCGTCTGGGTCCGCAGGAAGCGCATCACCTCGCTGCGCACGGCACCCGGGTCCTGGCGGGCTTCGCCGTGGACGGAGAAGGCGACGAGGGCGAGCAGCAGCAGGGCGTGGAGGACGGAGGGCGATCTCATCGAAACGGGCGGCGCATCACGGGCAGGAGCACGGTCATCATTGAACCACGGTGATGCCCCCGGGGCCAGCGGGAACAGGGGCGCTTTCGCCGCGCAATTGCGCCCGGCAGCCTGTCGCCGCGTGCGGGCGGCAAAGTTTGCCGGGGCGGCAAGCCGCGGCGCGGAAAGGCACCGGCCCCGCGGGGGAATGGGGTGGAAATTGCCGCCTGTTCAGCCCATGGGGCGGTCCGCCACGTCGCTAAGATGGCTGGCATGGAAGCTGCAATGGAGTCATCGCAAACCTGCGATGCCGACCCCGGCAGCACGCCCCTCCAGAGGTGACCGGAATGACCGAACGACTCGATGCCACGCTGCGCTTCCACCAGACCGCGCTCAATGCCCGCGCCTTCCGCCAGCAGGTGATCGCCTCGAACATCGCGAACGCCGACACGCCCAACTACAAGGCCCGCGATATCGATTTCCGCGAGGCGCTGGCCGGTGCGCTGGGGGGCAAGGGTGGCGATGCGCTGGCCCTCAAGACCACCTCGCCGCGCCACCTCCCGGGCAGCGGCCCCACCGACCCGCTGACCGCGGCCCTCAAGTTCCGCAACGAGGAGCAGGGCGCCGTCGATGGCAACACCGTCAACATGGACGTGGAGCGCAGCGCCTTCGCCGAGAACTCGGTGCAGTACCAGGCCAGCCTGACCTTCATCAACGGCCTGCTGACGTCCATGCAGCGCGCCATCCAGGGCCAGTGAGAGGAGCCGCATCATGAGCATGCTCAACGTCTTCCAGGTTGCAGGCAGTGCGCTCCACGCCCAGTCCCTGCGCCTCAACACCACCGCCAGCAACATGGCCAACGCCGACAGCGTGGTCTCCAGTGACGGTCAGCCCTACCGGGCCAAGCAGGTGGTGTTTGCCGCCACGCCGATGGCCGGTCCGGCGGCCCAGGGCGTCCGGGTGACCCAGATCGTTGACAGCGCCGCGCCGATGCGCCTCGTCTACGACCCCAAGAGCCCGGCCGCCAACGCCGAAGGCTACGTGACGATGCCCAACGTGAACGTGGTCGAGGAGATGACCAACATGATCTCCGCCTCGCGGGCCTACCAGACCAACGCGGATGTGATGGGCACGGCCAAGACCCTGCTCGAGAAGACCCTCACCATCGGCCAGTAACCGAACCTCCGGAAGCCACATCATGAGCACCGTCAATTCCGCCACCAGCTCCGACGTCATCGCCAGCCTGCAGAAGAACACGGCCGCAGGCAGCTCTTCCGAGCTGAAGATGGGCACCCAGTCCAGTTTTCTCCGGCTGCTCACCGAGCAGCTCAAGAATCAGGACCCGCTCTCGCCGATGGACAACGCCCAGATGACGTCCCAGCTGGCCCAGATCAGCACCGTCGATGGCCTCGGCAAGCTCAACGCCACCCTGTCCACGCTGCTCGAGAGCAGCCAGTCCGGCGAGGCCATGCAGGCCGCGGCGCTGGTGGGCAAGGGCGTGATGGTGGCCGGCAGCGGCCTGACCCTCAGCGGCGGCAAGGCCTACGGTGGCTTCGAGCTCACCAGCCCGGCCGACAAGGTGAGCGTGACGATCAAGGATTCCAACGGCCTCGAGGTGCGCACCCTCGAGCTGGGTGACTACGAGGCGGGTGTCTTCAATTTTGCCTGGGACGGGCTCACCAACAGCGGCGCCAAGGCGGTCGACGGCAGCTACAGCCTGTCGGTGAAGGGCCGCCGGGGCGACACCGACCTCAGCCCGACCGCGCTGCAGCTCGGTTCGGTGAACAGCGTGCTGCGCACGAGCAGCGGCAGCGTGTCCATCGACGTGGGTGGCGGCAAGCTGGTCGGCCTGTCCGACATCAAGCAGATTCTCTAAGCGGAGACCAACATGGCATTCCAGCAAGGTTTGAGCGGCCTCTCCATCGCGTCCAAGGCCCTCGACGCCATCAGCAACAACGTTTCCAACTCGGGCACCGTCGGCTACAAGCAGGCCAGCGCCCAGTTCGCCGACGTGTTTGCCGCTTCGCTGTCGGCCGGCAGCTCGACCCAGGTGGGTATCGGCGCCTCGGTGGGAGCAGTGGCCCAGCAGTTTACCCAGGGCAACATCTCCACCAGCAGCAACACGCTCGACCTGGCCGTCAATGGCCAGGGCTTCTTCCGGATGAGCGACAACGGCACCATCACCTACAGCCGCAACGGCCAGTTCCATGTGGACAAGGACGGCTACGTGGTGAATACCAGCGGCCTGCGCCTCACCGGCAACACCTTTGATGCCAAGGGCCAGCCCAGCGGCGTCGGCGGCGAGATCCGCCTCAGCTACGGCGACGCCGACCCGAAGGCCACCACCGAGGCCGGCTACAACGTCAACCTCGACTCCCGTTCCAAGTCGCCGAAGGCGCTCACCGTGGCCACCCTCTACGGTTCCGGCGCCCCCGCCAGCGTCGCCACGCCGCTGGTGCTCACCGGCGCCAACAACAAGCTCACCGTCACCGTGGACGGCGAGGCCAGCGCCACCGTGACGATCCCGGTCGGCAGCTACGCCGACTCCAGTTCGCTGGTCGCCGCGCTGCAGACCGCCATCGACCAGACTGCCCTGAAGGGCCGCGTCGTCGCCTCCAGCGACAGCAACGGCGTGCTCAGCCTGGCCTCCGCCCGGGGCGGGCGCCTGTCCAGCCTGCTGGTTGGCGGCACGGCCGCCGCGGGGCTGAAGATCCCGACCGGGGTCACCGTCAATGGCAGCAACGCGGTGGTCGCGACCCTCTCCAGCGGCGCCGCGGCGCCCTTCACGATCAACCCGGTGCCGGCCGCCGGCACCACCAGCACCCTGTCGATCGCCGTGGATGGCGCCGCCGCCGTCCCGATCACCATCAACGCCACCACCTACCCCGACACCACCTCGCTGATCGCGGCGCTGCAGACCGCCATCGACGCCAGCGCCCTCAACGGCAAGGTCATCGTCGGGGCCGACGCGAACGCCCGCATCACCTTCAGCTCGACCCTCGCCGGCGGGCAGTCGGCGATGGCGCTCAGCGGCAACGTCGCCACCGACCTGGCGATGCCCACCTTCACCGCCACCGCGAACAGCGGCGGCTTCAGCATCGCCGACCCGACCAGCTACACCAGCACCACCTCCCAGACGGTGTATGACTCCCTGGGCAACCCGCATACCCAGTCGCTGTACTTCGTGAAGACCGCCCAGGCCAACAAGTGGGATGTGTACACCAGCCTCGATGGCGGCTTCCCGCCCGAGATCGACCCGGTCACCGGCCTGCACAGCCCGACCACCGTGAGCTTCGACAGCAACGGCGGCCTGCTCACGCCCAAGACCATCGCCACCACCTACACCGTCACCACCGGCGCCACCAAAGACCTCACGATCACCGTCGACCTGAACAGCTCCACCCAGTTCGGCAACAGCTTCGGCGTGTCGACCCTCAGCCAGAACGGCTACAAGCCCGGCACCCTCAGCGGCCTGACCGTCGAGCCCGACGGCACCATCCTCGGCAACTTCAGCAACGGCCAGGCGCGCACGATGGGGCAGGTGCTGCTCACCACCTTCCGCAACCCGAACGGCCTCGTCTCGGTGGGCGGCAACCAGTGGCAATGGACCCCCGACGCGGGTGCGGTCGACGGCGCCGGCGCACCGCCGGGAACCGGCACCCTCGGCGTGCTGCAATCGGCCGCCATCGAGGAGTCCAACGTCGATCTCACCTCCGAGCTGGTCAACATGATCACCCAGCAGCGCGCCTACCAGGCCAACGCCCAGTCCATCAAGACCCAGGACCAGATCCTGCAGACGCTGGTCAACCTGCGCTGACCCCCGAAAGGCCTGAGCCATGGACCGCCTGATCTACACCGCGATGACCGGCGCCTCCGCCACGATGGGGCAGGAGGCCTCCGTCGCCCACAACCTGGCCAACGCCACCAGCACCGGCTTCAAGGCCGAGCTGCATCGCCTGCGCGCGGTGCCGGTGCAGAACGCCCAGGTGCCCACCCGCGCCTTCGTGGTGGACGCCAGCGTCCTCGACGACCTGTCCACCGGCCCGCTGCAGCACACCAACCGCCCCTTCGACGTGGCGGTGCAGGGCAAGGGCTGGTTCTCGGTGCAGATGCCCGACGGCGCCGAGGGCTACACCCGCAACGGCAACTTCGAGGTCAGCGCCAACGGCATCCTGCAGACCCGCGGCGGCCTGCCGGTGCTCGGCAGCGGCGGCCCGATCAGCGTGCCTCCCGACGTGGAGGTGGTGATCGGCGCGGACGGCACCATCTCCACGGTGGCGCGCAGCGGCGCCCGCAACAGCACCAGCGCCGTCGACCAGCTCAAGCTGGTGAATCCGCCCGAGGCCGATCTGCGCCGCGGTGCCGACGGCTACTTCCGCCTCGCCGCGGGTGGCCAGGCCCCCGCCGACCCGGCGGTCAAGGTGGCCTCCGGCTACCTCGAGGGCAGCAACGTCAATGTGGTCGAGCAGATGGTGTCGATGATCTCCCTGGCCCGCCAGTACGAGATGCAGACCCGCATGCTGTCCACCGCCCAGGAGATGGACCGCGCCGCCGGCCAGCTGGTGGCGAAGAGCTGACGGCGCTTCCCGTCCCGCGGGTCCTCTCTTCCGTCGCTGCGATGGGGCTTTCCATTGCAGGGGCGCGGCCTTTCATCACCGCGACGGCCTCTTCCGTCGCCGCGATCCTTCCTGCCGTCGTGGCGATGGGACGCCCCGGCGCGGTGGTCCAGCATCCCATCGTGGCGATGCGACATCCCATCCTGGCGACGCACTGTCCTGTTGCGACAACGTACGGTCCCGCCGCAGCGATCCGCCATTCCATCGCGGCGCGCCAACAGCCCATCCCGCCGGCAGGGCCGCCCGGCAAATTTTTCCGTCCGGCGGCCAGCGATGCCGGGCTGCCTGTGCCAGCCCCCAAATTGACCGCCTTTTCGCCACCTTCTCCGGGCCTGGAACGGGTCTTGCTGAGCTTAGGATGATCCTGCCGCCGATCTCCTTCCGTTGAAGCGGCCAACCCCTTCGCCTCCCCCCGGCGACCCCGAATTTCTGGAGCCCACCATGATCCGCTCCCTGTGGATTGCCCGCACCGGCCTCGAAGCCCAGCAGACCCAGCTCGACGTCATCTCCAACAACCTCGCCAACGTGTCCACCAACGGCTTCAAGCGGGCGAGGGCGGTGTTCGAGGACCTGCTCTACCAGAACCTGCGCCAGCCGGGCGCCCAGTCCACCCAGCAGACCACGATCCCCTCGGGCCTGCAGATCGGCACCGGCGTTCGCCCCGTGGCCACCGAGCGCATCCATACCCAGGGCAACCTCACCCAGACCGGCAACGCCCTCGACGTGGCGATCAACGGCGAGGGCTTCTTCCAGATCCTGACCCCCGACGGCACCATCGCCTACACCCGCGACGGCGCCTTCCAGAAGGACGCCAACGGCCAGGTCGTCACCTCCAACGGCTACCCGCTGCAGCCGGCCATCACCATCCCCGCCAACGCCCTGTCGGTGACCATCGGCAAGGACGGCGTGGTGTCGGTCACGCTGCCCAACCAGGCCGCCCCGGCGCAGATCGGCAACATCCAGCTCGCCAGCTTCGTCAACCCCGGCGGCCTGCAGAGCGTGGGCGAGAACCTCTTCCTCGAGACCGCCGCCAGCGGCACCCCCAACCCCAACACCCCGGGCACCAACGGCGTCGGCGTGCTCAACCAGACCTACGTGGAGACCTCCAACGTCAACGTGGCCGAGGAGCTGGTGCTGATGATCCAGACCCAGCGCGCCTACGAGCTCAACTCCCGGGCGATCTCCACCTCCGACAACATGCTCGGCAAGCTCACCTCGCTGTAAGCGGAGGCCTCGATCATGCGCACACTCCGGTCCCTGTCTTCCTGCCTGCCCGCGCTGCTGCTCGTGGGCCTTTCCGGCTGCGCGGCGCTGCAGGCCACCCCGCCGACCGCGGTGCATCAGCCGATGAGCGTGCGCCCCGAGCCGCGCACCGCCCAGGCCGCCAACTCGGGCTCGATCTTCCAGCCCAGCTTCACCCGGCCGCTGTTCGAGGACCGGCGCGCCCGCTTCGTCGGCGACATCATCACCGTCAACCTCGTCGAGCAGACCGCGGCCAGCAAGAAGTCGTCCGCCAACGCCGAGCGCGGCGCCAGCATCGCCGCCTCCATCACCGCCCTCGCCAAGGTGCCGCTGGGCGGCCTCGCCGGGCTCGACGCGACCGCCTCCGACGCCACCAAGTTCGGCGGCAAGGGCGACGCGGCGGCCAACAACGCCTTCACCGGCACCATCACCACCACCGTCATCGAGGTGCTGCCCAACGGCAACCTGCTGGTGTCGGGCGAGAAGCAGATCGCCATCAACCAGGGCAACGAGTTCATCCGCTTCTCCGGCATCGTCAACCCGGTCAGCGTGACCGGCGCCAACACCGTGCAGTCCACCCAGGTGGCCGACGCCCGCATCGAATACCGCGCCAACGGCTACATCGACGAAACCCAGCAGATGGGCTGGCTGCAGCGCTTCTTCGTGAACGTGCTGCCTTTCTGAGGACCCCGCCATGCCGCGCCTCTTCCGCCTCGCCTCCGCCTGCCTGCTGGCCCTCGGCCTCGTGGCCAGCGCCCCGGCCGGCGCCGAACGCCTCAAGGACCTCGCCAGCATCGGCGGGGTGCGCCAGAACCAGCTGGTCGGCTACGGCCTCGTCGTGGGCCTCGACGGCTCCGGCGACCAGACCACCCAGACCCCGTTCACGGTGCAGAGCATCATCAACATGCTCGGCAACCTGGGCGTCACGCTACCGCCGGGCCAGTCGCTGCAGCTCAAGAACGTCGCCGCGGTGATGGTCACCGCCAGCCTGCCGCCCTTCGCGCGGCCGGGCCAGCAGATCGACGTCACCGTGTCGTCGATGGGCAACGCCCGCTCCCTGAAGGGCGGCACCCTGGTGATGACGCCCCTCAAGGGCGCCGACGGCCAGGTCTATGCGATGGCCCAGGGCAGCCTGGCGGTGAGCGGGGTCAGCGGCGCGTCGCCTTCGGGCGGGCGGGTCACGGTCAACCACCTCTCCGCCGGCCGGATCCCCGGCGGCGCCACCGTCGAGCGCGTGGTGCCGAGCGCGGTGGGCGAGGGCGACTCGGTGTTCGTCGAGCTCAACGACGCCGATTTCGGCACCGCCCAGAAGGTCGTCGATGCGATCAACGCCGTCTCCCCGGGTAGCGCCCGCGCCCTCGACGGGCGCCAGGTGCAGGTGCGCGCGCCGGCCGACCTCAGCCAGCGGGTGGCCTTCCTCGGCCGCCTCGAAAACCTCGACGTGACCCCCGCGGTGCAGGCCGCCAAGGTCATCATCAACTCCCGCACCGGCTCGGTGGTGATGAACCAGAAGGTGGCCCTGCAGGACTGCGCCGTCTCCCACGGCACCCTCACGGTCTCTGTCAGCAACGAGCAGCAGGTCAGCCAGCCCAACCCCCTCGGCCAGGGCCAGACCGCGGTCACCAACCGGGGCGGGGTCGACATCCAGCAGACCGGCGGCAACATCTTCAACGTCAAGGGTGGCTCCAACCTGGCCGACGTGGTCAAGGCCCTCAACGCGGTGGGCGCCAACCCCATCGAGCTGATCTCCATCCTCCAGGCCATGAAGGCCAGCGGGGCGCTGCGGGCCGAACTGGAGGTGATCTGATGGCTACCGACTTCAGCCAGATCAACGCCCTCGACCCCAACTCCCTGTCGGGCCTGCGCCGCGTCTCGAAGGACGGCTCCCCCGCCGCCACCAGGGAGGCCGCCAGGCAGTTCGAGGCGCTGCTGCTCCAGCAGGTGCTCAAGTCGATGCGCGACGCGACGCCCAAGGGCGGCATGTTCGACAGCGACGAGTCGCGCATGTACCAGTCCCTGCTCGACCAGCAACTGGCCATGCAGCTCGCCACCCGCAGCGGCGGCATCGGCCTCGCGCGGGTCATCGAGCGCCAGCTCGGCGGCAACCGCGACGCGGCGGTGACGCCGCCGGAGGGCGGCGTGCCGCTCGACGCCTCCATCCGCCGCGGTTTCGACGCCGCCGGCGGTGCCGGGGCGGCCAGCCTGGGGGCGGCGCTGCAGTCTTCCGCCGCGGCGGGCCCGCTGGCAAATCCGTCCGCCGGCCGGCCGGCAAAATCTGCCGCAGCGGCGCCGGCTGCCGGGGCGGCAAACGATGTTGCCGCCTCCTTCCCCAATCTGCCGGCCGGTGCCGGGCCGCGGGCCTTCGTCGAGAAGGTGTGGCCCCAGGCCGTCGAGGCCAGCCGCGCCACCGGCATCCCGGCACGCTTCCTGGTGGCCCAGGCGGCCCTGGAGACCGGCTGGGGCAAGTACGAACTCAAGAACGCCGACGGCAGCCCCAGCCACAACCTCTTCAATATCAAGGCCGGCAAGCGCTGGGGCGGCGACACGGTGAGCACCGCCACCACCGAATACAGCAACGGCGTCGCCACCCGCGAGAGTGCGCGCTTCCGCAGCTACGGCTCGTACGCCGATTCCTTCCGCGACTACGCCCGCCTGATCGGCACCAACCCGCGCTACGCCGCGGTGGTCGGCCAGGACGACGCCACCGCCTTCGCCCGCGGCCTGCAGGCGGCCGGCTACGCCACCGACCCCAACTACGCCGACAAGCTGGCCCGCATCATCAACGGCAACACCCTGCGCACCGCCCTGGCGGCAAGCAGCGCCCGCAGCGCCTGATCCGCTGTTTTGCGTCGCGGCACGCAAACTGGCAAAGAACTTGCTGTTCATCGCTTAGATACATGAACCAAGGACGCGGATCATGGGCGCCAGCCTCTTCAGCATCGGTCTCACCGGACTCAACGCCGCCCAGGCGGGCCTGTCGACGACCAGCCACAACATCTCGAACGCCGGGACCACGGGCTACAGCCGCCAGCGCATCGAGCAGAGCACCAACCCGGCGATGTTCACCGGCGCGGGCTTCTTCGGCGAAGGCACCAAGGTCGATACCGTCAAGCGCGCCTACAACAGCTTCCTGACCAACCAGGTGCTGGCGGCCGACACCAGGTTCAACGAGTACGACACTTTCAGCACCGAGATCAGCCAGATCGACAACATGCTGGCCGACCCCACCGTCGGCCTCAGCCCGGCCCTGCAGGATTTCTTCGGCGGCATCCAGGAGGTGGCAGCCAACCCCGCCAGCGTCCCGGCCCGCCAGTCCATGCTGTCCACCGCCGAGAGCCTGGTGTCGCGCATGCACAACCTGTCCGACCGCCTGGGCGAGATCCGCGCCGGCGTCGAGGGGCAGATCAAGGAAACCGTAAGCCAGATCAGCACCTACGCGAAGAACATCGCCGAGGTGAACAACAAGATCACCATCGCCCAGCAGGCCGGCTCCGCCCAGCCCGCCAACGACCTCCTCGACACCCGCGACCAGCTGGTGAAGGAGCTCAACCAGCTGGTTCGCGTGTCCACCAGCACCGACACCGACGGCTCGATGTCGGTGTTCATCGGCACCGGCCAGCCCCTGGTGATCGGCACCACCCCGACCCGCCTCGAGGCGCTGCCGTCGATCGCCGACCAGAGCCGGCTGGCGGTCAACATCCTGACCCAGAACGGCGGCGCGATCACCATCCCCGAAAGCCTGCTGGGCGGCGGCAAGCTCGGCGGCCTCCTCAACATGCGCGCCGCGCTGGACTCGACCCAGAACCAGCTCGGCCTGCTGGCGGTCGGCATCAGCACCGCCTTCAACGCCCAGCACCAGCTCGGCCAGGATCTCAACGGAAACCTGGGCACCGATTTCTTCACCATCCCCAGCGTCAGCGTCCAGCGCTACACCAACGCCACCACCACCACGCCGGACGTGCAGTATGGCGACGTCTCCAAGCTCGTCGGCGAGGACTACCGGCTCACCTTCACCGACACCGTCGGCGGCTACGCCCTGACCCGCGTGTCCGACGGGCGCTCGGTGAGTGCCGCCGACGTCGGCCTGTCGATCACCCCGGCGGCCACCTCCTGGGTGGGCGACAGCTTCCTGATCCAGCCCACGCGCTACGCCGCCTCCACCCTCGACGTGTCGATCACCGATACCCGCATGATCGCCGCCGGTGCCCCGGTCAGCACCGCCGCCACCGCCTCCAACCTCGGTACCGGCAGCATCACCGCGCCGGTGGTGAGCAGCACCACCAGCATCGCCGGCGGCGCCTTCGGCTCCAGCAGCTCGCCCCTCAAGCTCACCTACGCCGGCGGCAGCCTCACGGGCTTCCCGGCCTCGCTGCCGGTCACCTACACCCTGCTCAACAGCAACCCGGTCACCCTGGCTGCGCCGGTCGCCTCGCTGCCCTACCAGAGCGGCATGACCATCGCGGTGGGCGGCGTCTCCTTTTCGATCGCCGGCGCCCTCAAGGACCAGGACAGCTTCACCGTCGGCCCCAACGCCGGCGGCGTCTCCGACAGCCGCAACGCGGTGGCCCTCGGCCAACTGCAGACTTCCAAGCTGATGCTTTCCGCCGACGGCCAGCCCTCGGCCACCCTCCAGTCGGTGTATTCCCAGCTGGTCAGCTCGGTGGGCAACAAGTCACGCGAAGTGCAGGTCAACCGCGACGCCCAGGAGAGCCTGGTCGGCCAGGCCTACGAGGCCCAGCAGTCGATCGCCGGGGTGAATCTCGATGAAGAAGCGGCCAACCTGATCCGTTATCAACAGGCATACCAGGCGTCGAGCAAGGTGATGACCATCGCCTCCAAGCTCTTCGACGAAGTCCTCGCCCTCGGCCGCTGAGCCATTCAGCCCGCCAACACAAAGGAAAAGCCATCATGCGTGTCACCACCGGCATGATCTTCGACAGTGGCCTCGCTTCGATGCAGAAGCAGCACAGCCGCCTGCTCGACACCATGGAGCAGGTGTCCACCGGCCGGCGCATCCTCCGCCCGTCCGACGACCCGGTGGCCGCCGCGCGGGCCCTCGAGGTGTCCCAGTCGCAGAGCGTGAACACGCTGTACGCGGCCAACCAGGGCTACGCCAGCGACGCCCTCAAGCTGGTGGACAGCAAGCTCGACGCGGCGACCAGCATCGTGACCTATCTGCGCACCCGCGCCGTCGAGTCCGGCAACGGCGGTTATTCGGCCAGCGACCAGGCCGCCATCGGCGCCGACATTGCCCAGCAGTTCGACGAGCTGCTCTCCGTCGCCAACAGCCAGGACGCCACCGGCGACTATGTCTTCGGCGGCTACAGCAGCAACACCAAGCCCTTCGGCGGCGGCCTGGCGGCCGGTGTCCAGTACCAGGGCGATCAGGGCGCGCGTACGCTGCAGATCTCCGCGTCCCGCAACCTGCCGATCACCAGCTCCGGCGACGAGATCTTCAACACCCTCCGTGCCGGCGCGGGGTCCGCCTTTGCCCTCGGCGCCGCCGCCAACAGCGGCACGGCGCAGGTCTCGGGCCTGTCCCTGTCGGGTTACAACGATCATCGCTACGTGGTCGAGGTGGCCACCGGCCCCAGCTATCAGGTGTTCGATACGACCATCGACCCCAACCGGACCGCGCCGATCACCCCGACCGTCACCGTCAGCGGCAGCGACAACGTCCTCAGCTTCGGCGGCGTCAGCCTGAGCCTCAACGGCACGCCGGCGATTGGCGACGAGTTCACCGTGTCCCAGGTGGCGGGCACCTTCGATCTGGTGGGCAACTTCGTCAATGCCCTCAAGTCCGGCAATCAGGCGGCCATCCGTTTCAACAGCGGCCAGGCGATCGCCGGCATGGATGCCGCCCAGGACAGCATCTCCCGGGTCCGGGCGGGCGTCGGGTCGCGGATGGTCGAGGTGGACACCCAGCAAACCATCAACAGCAGCATGAACCTGCAGTACGCCGACACCCTGTCGCGGCTGCAGGAGGTGGACTATGCCTCCGCGGTGACCAGCCTGAGCCAGCAGAAGGTTTTTCTGGAGGCGGCCCAGCAGAGCTTCCTGAAAGTCTCCAACCTGTCCCTGTTCAACTACCTCTCGTGATCCGGCGCCTGCTCCCCGCGCTGACGCTGGCCTGGCTGGCCGGCTGCAGCACCGCGCCCTCCGGGCAGGACTGGCTCGGCCTGCCGGCCGGGCTGGTGATGGCTTCGGACGCCGGCCACCTCAAGCTGCCGGTGGCCGCCGCGGCGCTGGCCTTCTACGTGGTGAGCGACCCGCTGGCGCCCAACTGGATCGTCGAGGAGGCCCGGGCTGCGGACGACCGCTATATCCTCGCCCTGCGCATGAAGGCCGTGATCAGCGGCGGCGACGGCGAGGCCCGCCAGGTGTTCACCCGCCACGCCGCGCGCCTCGCCGCCCGGCCGGGCTTCTCCGGCTACGAGGAGCTCGCCTGGCAGACGGGCATCGACAGCGGCCGCCCCTTCGCGCGGCGGGTCGCCTATGGCGAGATCCGCCTCCTGCGCAGCACCGACGCCGCCGCCCGCCGCACCCCCTGAGCGCCTGCCTGCAAGCCTCTCTGAGCACCCCAACCCCGCGCACGGGCCAGGTGTCCCTGAAGAAACGACGATGCGTTACAAGGTGAACGGCAGTGCCGAGATGACCGACACGTCATTGGTGCGAGCGCGCGGCGTTAGCCGACGC
>NZ_JAYREK010000037.1:0-35429 GCF_041908905.1 Zoogloea sp. | reverse complement strand
CCAGATCGTGCCAAACACAAACAAAAAAAAGCCCGCAATTACGCGGGCTTAGCGGCATTTCATGCCATCAGGTGCCTGGCTGTGCCAGACGCGGAATCATTCCCACTCGATCGTCGCCGGCGGCTTGCCGCTGATGTCGTACACCACCCGGTTGATGCCGCGCACTTCGTTGATGATCCGGTTGCTCACCTTGCCGAGCAGGCTGTGGGGCAGTTCGGCCCAGTGGGCGGTCATGAAGTCCTGGGTCTGCACGGCGCGCAGGGCAACGACGTATTCGTAGGTGCGGCCGTCGCCCATCACGCCGACGCTCTTCACCGGCAGGAACACCGCAAAGGCCTGGCTGGTCTTGTCGTACCAGTCGGCGGCGCGGAGTTCGTCGATGAAGATCGCGTCGGCGCGGCGCAGCAGGTCGGCGTAGTCCTTGTTAACCTCGCCGAGGATGCGCACGCCCAGGCCCGGGCCCGGGAAGGGGTGGCGGTAGACCATCTCGTGGGGCAGGCCGAGCGCGATGCCCAGCTCGCGGACTTCGTCCTTGAACAACTCGCGCAGCGGCTCGAGGAGCTTGAGGTTGAGGGTCTCGGGCAGGCCGCCGACGTTGTGGTGGCTCTTGATCGCGTGGGCCTTGCCGGTCTTGGCGCCGGCCGACTCGATCACGTCGGGGTAGATGGTGCCCTGGGCCAGCCACTTGGCGCTGGGGAGCTTGGCGGCTTCGGCCTGGAAGACCTCGACGAACTCGCGGCCGATGATCTTGCGCTTGGCCTCGGGGTCGGAGACACCCTTCAGGTGGCCCATGAACTGCTCGGTGGCATCCACGTGGATGACCTTGACGCCCAGGTTGCGGGCGAACATCTGCATGACCATCGCGCCTTCGTTGAGGCGCAGGAGGCCGTTGTCGACGAACACGCAGGTCAGCTGGTCGCCGATGGCCCGGTGCAGCAGCGCCGCGACCACCGACGAATCGACGCCGCCGGACAGGCCGAGGATCACCTCGTCGCTGCCCACCTGGGCACGCACCTTGGCGATCGCCTCGTTCACATAATCGGGCATGTTCCAGTCGTGCTGGCAGCCGCAGATCTCGTGCACGAAGCGGGCGATCATCTCCTTGCCCTTGAGCGTGTGGGTGACCTCGGGGTGGAACTGCACCGCGTAGAACTTGCGCGCCTCGTCGGCCATCGCGGCGATGGGGGTGGATTCGTTGGAGGCGATCACCTTGAAGCCTGCCGGCAGCTCGGTGACCTTGTCGCCGTGGCTCATCCACACGTCGAGCAGGCCGTGGCCTTCGTCGTTACTGCGGTCCTGGATGTTGCGGAAGAGCTCGGAGTGGCCGCGGGCGCGGATCTCGGCGTAGCCGAACTCCCGCTTGCCGGAGCTCTCGACCTTGCCGCCGAGCTGGGCGGCCATGGTCTGCATGCCGTAGCAGATGCCCAGCACCGGCACCCCGATCTCGAAGACGGCCATCGGCGCCTTCCACTCTTCGGCCTCGTAGACCGAGTTCGGCCCGCCGGACAGGATGATGCCCTCGGGCGCAAAGCTGCGCACGAAGTCGTCGGAGACGTCGAAGGGGTGGATTTCGCAGTACACCTGCTGCTCGCGCACGCGGCGGGCGATGAGCTGGGTGACCTGGGAGCCGAAATCGAGGATCAGGATTTTCTTGTGCACAGTGGGTTCCACAGGGTGAAAACGTTAATCGTGAATTATAGCCCGTGAGCCGCAGTGGCGGGATGCCGGGCGGCGCTGGCCATGGCGCAGGCCGCCGGACGATTTCCGGCCCCGGCCGGCGCGTAAATGACTAATCTTCTGCCGTCACAGCACCGCAAGGCCACCCATGCCCCGCCACCGCCCCCTGCCCGCCCGCGCCGCGCCCACCGCCCTGCTGCTGGCCGGCATCCTGCTGATCGCCGCCAACCTGCGCGCGCCGGTCACCGGCCTTGCGCCGGTGCTGGCGACGATCCAGGCCAGCTTCGGCCTCGGCACCGCCCAGGCGGGCCTCCTCACCACGCTGCCGCTGCTGGCCTTTGCGCTGCTCTCGCCGGTGGCGCCGCTGCTGGCGCGGCGCATCGGGCTGGAGCGGGCCCTGTTCGCGGCGCTGGTGCTGATCGCAGGCGGCGTGGCGCTGCGCTCGGCGGGGCCGCTCGGTTGCCTGTACGGCGGGACGGCGGTGATCGGCGCGGGCATCGCCCTCGGCAACGTGCTGCTGCCCAGCCTGCTGAAGCGGGATTTCCCGACGCGGATTACCGCCGTCACCAGTGCCTACGCGCTGACCATGGGCGTCGCCGCGGCGACGGCTTCGGCGACGGTGTTTCCGCTGGCAACCGGCGCCGGCCTGGGCTGGGCGGGGGCGCTGGCGGCGATCGTCGTGCTGCCGCTGACGGCGCTGGTCGTGTGGTGGCCCCAGCTCGCCAGGCGTGCCGCCCTGCCCGCCCCCGGCGCCGCAGCGCGGGGCCGGTCGGTGTGGCGCTCGGCGCTCGCCTGGCAGGTGACGCTGTTCATGGGCCTCAATTCCTTCATCTACTACGTGATGATCGGCTGGCTGCCGTCGGTGCTGACGGGCAGCGGCCATTCGGCCGCCGAGGCCGGCTCGCTGCACGGGGTGATGCAGCTCGCCTCGGCGTTTTCCGGGCTGCTGGTGGGGCCCGTCGTCCAGCGTCTGCGGGACCAGCGGATGGCCGCCTTCGGCGTCTCGCTGCTGCTGTCGGCGGGCATTCTGGGGCTGATGCGGGAGCCGGGCTGGGCGCTGCTGTGGGTGGCCTGCTTCGGCTTCGGGTCGGGCGCCTGCCTCATCCTCAGCCTGAGCTTCATGGGGCTGCGCACCCACGGCCCGGCCCAGGCCGCGGCCCTCTCCGGCATGGCCCAGAGCGTCGGCTACCTGCTGGCCGCCGCCGGCCCGCCCCTCGTCGGTCTGCTGCACGACCTGTCCGGGGGCTGGCATCTGCCGCTGGCTGTGTGCCTGGTGCTCACGCTGGTGATCGCCGGGCTCGGCCCCCTGGCCGGGCGCGACCTTCGCGTTCCGGGCGAGGACGCTCCGGGCTGAACGGAACGCAACCCGCCTCCCCTGCCCCGCCAGCTCAGGCGGCGTCCAGCATGCCCACCATCCGCCGCCAGTGGGAGCCCGCCCAGAACACCCGCCCGCAGCCCGTGCAGCGTGTGAAATGCACGTGATGCGCACGCACCGAAGGCGGCAGCAGCCCGAGCACCTCGGCCTTGTCCACCACCGCCAGCGGTGCATTGCACGCGATGCAGCGGGTGAAAGGGCGGAAGCCCGGCCGCAGCGCCAGCCTCGCCACCAGCTCGCGAAACTGCGGATCGGGGGCAATGGCGTGGAGGTAGCAGGCGTGGCTGATCGCCCTGTGCTGCAGCAGCCCCCGATCGCGGGTCAGCACGATGCGCCCCTCGGCGGCGGCGAGGGCGGCGATCTCCCGGTCGGCAAAGTCGTTGCGGAACAGGGTGTCAAAGCCCGCCATCCGCAGCCGCCGGGCCAGGCCGCCCAGGTGGGCGTCGGCGACGAAGCGCATCGCCTGCGCCGGCGGCCACCGGCGCAGGCCGTGGGATGCCTGCAGGTCGGCCGCCGACCAGCCGCACACCTCGATATGATCGCCATCCGCCACCCGCTCGGCAAACCCCGCCGGCTGCCCGTTCACCCGAATCACCCCCACCTCGGTGTGCGGCACGCCACAGGCTTCGATCACGTGCTTGAGGCTCGCCCCGGGCGCCGCCGCCAGGCACCACGCCCCACCGCGCCGGGCGGGCGGCAGGAAAGGCTGCAAGGCGTCGGCAAAGACGAGGGTGATCATGGTGGCGTCCGCCCTCAGCCGTCCCGCAGGATGCTGAACGCCCGGAACAGCGGGCCCGGCAGCGGCACCTCCAGCCGCCAGTGGATGCTCATCGGCTTGCTGCCCTCGGCCTGCTCCAGCGTGACCGGTCCGCAGGCGCGATAGGGCTGACCCTTGGCGGTGCGCACGAAGAGCTGGAAGCGCCAGCCGTTGCCGGGGCTTTCGAGGTAACGCCGGCCGGCGGGGGTCTCCGGGCCGGCGGCGTTCTGCGACTGCCAGTGGAAGCGCTCGGCGCTGATGGCGTAGTCGTGGTAGGCGATCTTTTCGTGGTAGCCCTCGCGCTTGTCGAGGGTCACGAACAGCAGCTCCACCTGGCGCTCGTGCAGCGCCAGCACGCCGGCCTGAAACGGCGTGCGCCGCGCGGCGGTGAGCCAGCCCACCGCGGTGAGGATCTCGCGAACCCCGTAGGCCGCGTGCAGGCACAGGGGCACATCCTCCAGCCCCGGCACGGCCCGCTGCCGCAGGCTGCTGGTGGACTGCAGGACTTCGCCGATCTCGCCAAGCTCGGCCAGCAGTTCGGGATGCGCCCGCAGCCGCTGGAGAAAGTCTTCGCCGCTCCCGGTCTGCCGGGTCTGACCATCCACCTGGTAGGCGAACATCTGCAGCAGTTGCCGCTCGCGCTCGCCTTGTGGCGCGTAGCTGGCGCCAGGCTCGGCGACCTTCAGCAGCAGGTCGGTGCGCGCCGGGTCGTCGACATGCAGCAGATCGCCGAAGCGGCGGCCGAAGTAGCCGTCTTCTGCCCCCGGCGGCGTAGCGAGCAGGCCGGCGTCACGCTTGAGGTTGGTCCACCCGGAGCGGCCCTGGCTGCGATAGAGCTCGTCGAGCCCGATCGCCTGCTCGCGCAGGAAGGTGGCGAGACGAACGGCGCTCCGCCCGCGCAGCGCGGCGTAGGCTTGCAGTTCGGTCTGCAGGCGGCGCCAGTTCTGCTGCACCAGCTTGCGCAGGCTGCGCAGCACCTGCTCCCGGGCCTGGCGCTGCAGATGGATGTGGCAACCCGGCGGGAGGCTGCCGAAGCCCTTGTCCACCGCCTCGATGAGCTGCCCGCGAGGGAGCCCGGTGAGCGTCGACAGCAGGCGATCGAAGCGGAAGTCCTCCCGGTGCCGACTGACGAAGTCGAGGATCAGGCAGCTCTCCTTGCCCGGCGACAGGCGCAGGCCGCGGCCGATCTGCTGCTGGAACAGCACCGGGCTCTGGGTTGGGCGGAGCAGCAGCAGGGTATCGACCATTGGCAGGTCCACGCCCTCGTTGTAGAGGTCGCAGGTCACCAGCGCGGCCACCTCCCCGCGGGCCAGCCGCTCGGGCGCCTGCCGCCGCTCGTCGTGGGACGTCTCACCCACCACGCACAGGGCCTTGATGCCGGCCCGCTCGAGCTGGACGGTCATGAACTGCGCGTGGGCCACCGACACGCAGAACACCAGCGCCCGCCCCCGCGCCGGGTCCCCCGCCAGGCGCCGCCACTCGTCCACCACCAGGCGAGCGCGGACATGGTTGCCGGTAACGAGAGTGTCGATGGCGGCCAGCTCGCCGGGCTGGGCCCAGGGCACGCCAGAGAAATCGGTGTCGTCGTCGCAGGCGTAGTACTCGAAGGGGCACAGCAACTGCTGGTCGAGGGCATGCCACAGGCGCAGCTCGACCGCCGGCGCGCCGTCGGGGCGGTTGTCGAAATAGCCGAGGATGGGTTTGCCGTCGCTGCGCTCGGGGGTCGCGGTGAGGCCGAGCAGCACGCGCGGGCGGACCGCGGTCACGAACGCATCAAACCGCCCGGCAGCGAGGCGGTGGCACTCGTCCACCACCACCGCGTACCAATGGCTCGCGCCCCGCCGGACGAGCAGGTCGCGGCTCACCACGCTGTCGATGGTGGCGAAGAGATGGTCGAAACTTTCCGGCTCCATGCCGCCCGCCAGCACTTCACCAAAGGCGTGGTCGCGCAGCACTTCGCGATAGGTGCGCAGCGCCTGCCGCAGGATCTCCTCCCGGTGGGCGACGAACAGCAGGCGCGGCCGCCCACCCTCGGCGAGGCATAGACGCCGGTAGTCGAAGGCCGCCACCACCGTCTTGCCCGTGCCGGTGGCGGCCACCACCAGATTACGCCAGCGGCCGTGGTCGCGTTCGAGCCGGAGCTGGTCGAGCATCTCCTGCTGGTAGGCCTTGGGGGCGAGCTCGAAAAACGTCGGGCGAGCCAGGATGTCCTCGCCCGACTCCCGCTTGAGTGCCGCCGACAATGCCTGCCGGTGGGCCGGATCGGCCGGGTCGTAGCGCTGGAACTCGCTGTCTTCCCACAGGGTTTCGAAGTGGGCGCAGGCCCGCTCGAACAGCTCGGGCTGGCCGCGCTCGGTGAACTTGGTGGTCCACTCCAGCCCGCCCATCAGCGCCGCCCCCGACAGGTTGGCGCTGCCCACGTAGGCGCTGCCGAAGCCGGTGCGGCGCCGGAACAGCCAGGCCTTGGCATGCAGCCGGGTACGCCGGCCGTCGAGGGAGACGCGGATCTCGCAGCCCGGCAGCCCGGCGAGCGCATCCAGCGCCCGGACTTCGGTGGCGCCGGTGTAGGTGGTGGTGAGGACACGCAGGCGCGTGCGCGGTCGCCCATCGGCACCGACGGCCGTGATGGCCTGCAGGATGTCGAACAGCTTGCGCACGCCGGAGTGGGTGATGAAGCTGACCAGAATGTCCACCCGGTCGCAAGCCGCCAGCTCCCGGCGCAACTCGCCGAGCAGCGCGGGCGAGCCCTTGCCGGCGGTGAACAGCCACGGCGCCGCCAGCCCCGTCTCGGGCGGCACCGGCGGCGCGGAGTGGCGGTGGACGGCCTGGAGGATCTGCGCGGGCTCGGCCACCGCATCGGCCACCACCCCCTGCCCCAGCCGCAGGCGAAGGCTCACGAGCAGGAAATTGACCAGCTCCAGCTGCTGGCGCAGCTTGTCGTCGCCCTCTCCGTGCAGGTCGTCGAGCATCTGCGCGAGCTGGGCCGCCAGCAATTCGGAGAGCCGCGCCGGCGCGTCGGCAGGATCGAGGGCCTGGAGGCTGCGGGTGCTCTGGTCGGTGCTGCGGGCAACGAGCGCCTGCAGGGTTTGGGTGAGAACCTGATCGTAAAGTCCGTCGGGCAAGGACATGCCGTGTCTCCGGAGCGCCGTGGTGAGGGCGAAGTGATGACAGCCGATTCTATCCGAGCGCCTCGGCCCCCGCCGTGGCCAGCGGCCGTCACTCGGTCTCGTTTTCACCGCGGCCAGCACCAGACCTCTCCCGGACGGGTGACCCGCCGCCCGAAGCGCGCTACCCTCTGCTCTCCGCCTCTGCCTGCCCCGCCCGCCATGAGCTCGCCGGTTCCGCCCCGTCGCCCCATCGACATCGTCCGGGACGAGCTGCGCCAGCTCGTCACCATCAAGCCGTCCGACCGCCCCTGGCAGATGCCCTTCGCCGCCGCACTGGCCAATGGCCTGCCGCTCTTCGTGGGGGCGTATTTCGGCCACCTGGAATACGGGCTGATCTCGTCGCTGGGCGGGCTGGCCTTCCTCTACCTGCCCGACACGCCGATGGCCCACCGCATGGTGTCGCTGATGGCCGCCGCCTTCGGGATGATCGCCTGCTACGCGCTGGGCGTGATGAGCCACCTGGTGCCGGCCTCGATGACACCGGTGCTCACCTTCATCGCCATCCTCGTCACCATGGTGTGCCGCTTCTACCGCGTGGGCGTGCCGGGCAGCCTGTTCTTCATCATGGCGGCGGCCATCGGCGCCTACACGCCGGGCGACGTGATGGAGCTCCCCCTCAAGGTGGGCCTCCTCACCATGGGCAGCCTGCTGGCCTGCCTCATCGCCTTCTTCTACAGCCTGTTCATCCTGAGCCGCCGGGCGCCCCGACCGGTGGAGCCGCTGCCGCCGGCCACCTTCGACTTCGTGATCTTCGATTCGCTGGTCATCGGCCTCGCCGTGGGGCTGTCCCTCGCCGCCGCGCAGCTACTGCAGCTCGACAACGCCTACTGGGTGCCGGTCAGCTGCCTGGCCGTGATTCAGGGCATGTCGCTGCGCGCGGTGTGGGACAAGCAGGTGCAGCGCCTGCTCGGCACGGCCATCGGGCTCGGGGTGTCGTGGCTGCTGCTGTCGCTGCCCCTCGACGCGTGGCGCATCGCCGCCGTCATCACCGCGCTGGCCTTCATCGTCGAGACCGCCGTGGTGCGCCACTACGGCTTTGCCGCCATCTTCATCACGCCGCTCACGCTGCTCCTGGCCGAGGCCGGCAAGGTGGGCCAGATCGACCCCGGCGTCCTGATCAAGGCACGCTTCATCGATACCCTGCTCGGCTGCGCCCTGGGGCTGGCAGGCGGGGTGTGCCTCCACACCCCGCGCATCCGCGAAGCCCTGTCCCGCCCGCTGAGGCGCCTCTTCAACGCCAGGCCCACCTGATCGCCCCCCGCCGCGCCCCCGTGTGTCACGCCAGGCGCTGCTGGTAGAATCCGCGCTCCCCAGAACGGCACCGGCACGGCCGGCAACCCCCGTCGCCCGAGCCATCGCCGCCAGACATCCGACCCCGACACACCGCCGTGACCACGTCCACCTCCAGCCCCCGCCGCGGGCGCCCACCCAAATCCGCCCAAGCCGCCGCTCCCGCCGAAGACGACGAGATCAGCCAGCACACCCCGATGATGCAACAATATTTACGCATCAAGCGGGACCACCCTGACACCCTCCTCTTCTACCGCATGGGCGACTTCTACGAGCTGTTCTTCGAGGACGCCGAGAAGGCTGCGCGGCTGATGGACATCACCCTCACCACGCGCGGCGCGTCCGCAGGCCAGCCGATCAAGATGGCCGGCGTGCCCCACCACGCGGTGGAGCAATACCTGGCGCGTCTCGTCAAGCTGGGCGAATCGGTGGTGATCGCCGAGCAGGTGGGCGACCCGGGCGCCACCAAGGGGCCGATGGAGCGCGCGGTGTCGCGCATCGTCACGCCGGGCACCCTCACCGACGCGGCGCTGCTCGACGACAAGGCCGACGCGCCGCTGCTGGCCCTCAACCTGCACCGCGGCGTGCTGGGCCTGGCGTGGCTCAACCTCGCCAATGGCGACTTCCGCGTGCTCGAATGCGACGCGCCCCAGCTCGCCGCCCAGTTCGAGCGCCTGCGCCCGGCCGAGGTGCTGATCCCCGACGGCCTGCGCCTGCCGCTGCTCGAGCAGCTCGCCCCCAGCCTGCGCCGGCTGGCCGACTGGCAGTTCGACGCCGAGACCGCCCGCCGCCTGCTCACCGCCCACTTCGGCACCCGCGACTTGGCCGGCTTCGGCGCCGACGAGATGCCGGTCGCCCTGGCCGCCGCCGCGGCGCTGTTCGACTACGCCCGATCCACCCAGCGCCAGGCCCTGGCCCACATCACCGCCCTCACCGCCGAGCGCGACAGCGCCTACCTGCGCCTCGACGCGGCGACCCGGCGCAACCTGGAGCTCACCGAGACCCTGCGCGGCGAGGCGGCCCCCACCCTGCTGTCGCTGCTCGACAGCTGCGCCACCAGCATGGGCTCGCGCTGGCTGCGCCACGCCCTGCACCACCCGCTGCGCGACCGCGCCGCAGCGGCCCACCGCCACATGGCGGTCGGCGAGCTGGGCGAGGGCCCGGTCGAGCCGGTGCGGCGGGTGCTGCGCGGGGTGTCGGACGTGGAGCGCATCACCGCCCGGGTCGCGCTGCGCAGCGCAAGGCCGCGGGATCTGTCGTCCCTGCGCGACAGCCTGGCCCGCCTCGCCGAGCTGCGCGCCGCCCTCGGCACACCCCAGGCGCCGCTGCTGGTGCGGATGCTTGAAGAACTCGCCACGCCCGAGGGGGCGCTGGACCTGCTCACCCGCGCCATCGCGCCGGAGCCCTCGACGGTGCTGCGCGACGGCGGCGTGATCGCCCCCGGCTTCGACGCCGAGCTCGACGAGCTGCGCGGCATCCAGACCAACTGCGGGGCCTTCCTGCTGGAACTCGAAGCCCGCGAGCGGGAGCGCACCGGCATCGCCAACCTGAAGGTCGAGTTCAACCGGGTGCATGGCTTCTACATCGAGATCTCGGCCGCCAACGCGGCCAAGGGCGAGCTGCCCGACGACTACCGCCGCCGCCAGACCCTCAAGAACGCCGAGCGCTTCATCACCCCCGAACTCAAGGCCTTCGAGGACAAGGCCCTGTCGGCCCAGGAGCGGGCGCTGGCCCGCGAGAAGCTGCTCTACGAGGAGGTGCTCGACGCGCTTGCGGCCGACATCCCGCGCTTCCAGCGCATCGCCCGGGCCTGCGCGCTGCTCGACGGCCTGGCCGCCTTCGCCGAGGCCGCGGCCCGCTACGGCTACGCGATGCCGGTGTTCAGCGACCAGCCGGGCATCGAGATCAATGCCGGCCGCCACCCGGTGGTGGAGCGCCAGGTGGAGAACTTCATCGCCAACGACTGCCGCCTCGACCCGACCCGCCGCATGCTGCTGATCACCGGCCCCAACATGGGCGGTAAATCGACAACGATGCGCCAGGTGGCGCTGATCGTGCTGCTGGCCCACGTGGGCTGCTTCGTGCCGGCCACCAGCGCGCGGATCGGGCCCGTGGACGCCATCTTCACCCGCATCGGCGCCTCCGACGACCTGGCCTCCGGGCGCTCCACCTTCATGGTCGAGATGACCGAAGCGGCCGCCATCCTGCACGGCGCCACCGACCAGAGCCTGGTGCTGATGGACGAGATCGGCCGTGGCACCTCGACCTTCGACGGGGTCGCGCTGGCGGTGGCGATCGCCCGCCACCTGCTCGACAAGAACCGCTGCTGGACGCTGTTCGCCACCCACTACTTCGAGCTCACCCGCCTCGCCCACGACTACCCCGAGTGCGCCAACGTGCATCTCGACGCCGTCGAGCACAACCACGGCATCGTCTTCCTGCACGCGCTGGAGGAAGGCCCGGCCAGCCAGAGCTACGGGATCGAGGTGGCCGCGCTGGCCGGCATCCCCGGCGCCGTGGTGCGCGACGCCAAGCGCCGCCTGCGCGCGCTGGAGAACCGCGAGATCGACGCCGGGCCCCAGGCCGACCTGTTCGCCAGCCTGCCCGCCGAGGAACCCGCGTTGCCGGGCCATCCGGTGCTCGGAGCACTGGCCGCCATCGACCCGGACGCCCTCACGCCCCGCGAGGCGCTGGAGGCGCTGTATGAACTCAAGCGGCTGACGGCGTGATGCTGCGCCGCGCCCTCGTCAGCCTCGCGGCCGTGGCCGCCGCACTGCAGCCGGCGGTGGCGGCGGAGCCCTTCCGCTTCGGCGTGCTCGGCGACATCCCCTACAACCGCTTCGAGCGCCAGCACCTGCCCAGGCTGCTGGCCGAAATGGACGCCGAGGGGCTGCGGGTGGTGGTGCACGACGGTGATTTGAAAAACGGCGGCGAGCGCTGCGACGACGCGCTCTACGCCGACCGGCTGGCGCTGTTCGAGGCGAGCCACACGCCCTTCGTCTTCGTGCCCGGCGACAACGACTGGACCGACTGCCACCGCAACAACAATGGCGGCTACGACCCCGTCGAGCGGCTGGCGCGGCTGCGCGAGGTGTTCTTTGCGCGGCCCGGGCAGACGCTGGGCCGCTACCCGCTGGCGGTGGACAGCCAGGCCGGCGACGCCGCCTTCGGGGCTTACCGGGAGCACCTGCGCTGGCAGACCGGCCCGGTGCTCTTCGTGACCCTCAACGTGCCCGGGGGCGGCAACAACATCGGGCGCCCGGCGCAGCCGAACCCGGAGTTCGTCGAGCGCAGCGCCGCGCTGCGGGCCTGGATAAGTGCGGCCTTCAGCCGGGCCCGGGCCCGGAAGCTGGAAGGCGTGGTGCTGATCCTGCAGGCCAACCCGGACCTCGAAGCCTTCAGCGCCGGTCGTGCAAGCCGCGGCTACCGGGAGCTGCTCGGCCAGCTGCTGGCCGAGTCGAAGGGCTTTGCGGGCGAGGTGCTGCTGGTGCATGGCGACAGCCACGTGCACCGCTTCGACCAGCCCCTGCGCGACCCCACCAGCGGCCGGCTGCAGGCCAACTTCACCCGCCTCGAGACCTGGGGCTCCCCCTTCATGGGCTGGGTGAAGGTGGACGTGACGCCCGGCGAAAAGCCGCTGTTCCGCGTCACACCGCGGATCTACACGCCGGGCAACTGACGGCGCCGGCGACGCGGCCTACAGCTGCTGCGGGCGCATCCGCTCGCTGACCAGCAGCAGCGCCTGGCGCAGGGTTTCGGCGGCCGCGTCGACACCATCGGCTGCCACGTTTTCGGCGACTACGTGATAATGCAGCACCAGCAGGCCCCGGAGCTTGTCCCAAGCCACCGGATTGGCGCTGTTGCACAGGCTGCTGTCGTTGCGCAGCACCGCCTCGGCAACCCCCGGCTGCAGCATCCGGATGCCGCACAGCTGGGCCAGACGAGCAATTTCCATGTCGATGGACGCCAGCTCGGCGTCGTAATGCTCGAGACTCACGAGTCACTCCTCATTCAATCAACGGCCCTGCCGTACCGCAATGCAGCATACACCTCTTTGACCATGAACACGCCCATCGACATCAGCGAAGAATCCGGCGTCCGCTACCTGCACTTCGGCTCCGACTGGGTGCAGGGGGCGATGCGCCTGCGCAAGCCCGACGCCCTGGAGCTCGAATACACCCGCGAGATGATGGCCGGCCTGCTGCTGCGGCCGGCGCCCTGGCCCGCCCGCGTGCTGCTGATCGGGCTGGGGGCCGGGTCGCTCGCCAAGTTCGTGCACCGCCACCTGCCCGAAGCCCATACCACGGTCGTCGAGATCACGCCGGAGGTGCACGCCGTGGCACGACAGTACTTCCGCCTCCCCGACGAGGACGCGCGCCTGCGGGTGGTGATCGGCGACGGGGCCGATTTTGTCCTGCAGGACGACAGCCGGTGGGACCTGATCGCCGTGGACGGCTTCGACCGCCATGCCCGCGCCGGCGCCCTGGCGAGCCAGCCCTTCTACGACGCCTGCCGCCAGCACCTGGCGGCCGACGGCCTGCTGGCGGTGAACATGTTCGGCGAGCTGCGCGGCTTCAAGACCCAGCTGCAGCGCCTGCGCAAGGCTTTCAATGGCCGCGTGCTGGCGCTGCCGCCCTGCCCCAGCGGTAACGTGGTGGCCTTCGCGGCGGCGGGCGATCCTGTCGAGGTGGGCGCCGACCTGCTGCAGACCCGCGCCGCCGCCCTCGAGGCCGCCACCGGGCTCAAGCTCGGCCCCAGCCTCAGGCGGCTCGACAAATCCGGCCTGCTGGCCGAGGGCGTGCTGCGCTTCTAGATCCGGCCCGGTGGGGAGCGCTCAGGCCGCCGGCGCAGGCTCCGGCGGAAGCCACAGGCAGTGGCCCTTGTTGGCCTTGGCAATCTCGGCGAGCACCTTGTCGTGGCCCTCGAGCTCCTCGGGGCTGGCGCGCAGCACGCGCAGCGGCGGGCGCTCGGTGAGGAGCGGGCCGCCCTCCGCGTCGTCGAGCTGGGGCGCCGGCTCGTCGAGGGCCATGATCAGGCTCTCCTGGCCGCGGGTCATGGCCAGGTAGACGTCCGCCAGCAGCTCGGCGTCGAGCAGTGCGCCGTGCAGGGTCCGGTGGGTGTTGTCGATCTCGTACAGCGAGCAGAGGGCGTTGAGGGACGCCTTTTTGCCCGGGTTCTGCTCCTTGGCGAGCTTGAGGGTGTCGATCACGTTCGGGCAGATCGCGGTCAGCACCGGCTTGCCGAGCATGCCCAGCTCGTTGTTGAGGAAGCCCACGTCGAAGGCCGCGTTGTGGATCACCAGCTCGCTGCCGGCGACGAACTCGCAGAATTCGTCGGCCACGTCCTTGAAGAGCGGCTTGTCGGCGAGGAACTCGACGGTGATGCCGTGCACCGCCACCGCGCCGGCGTCGATGTCACGCTGGGGATTCACATACACGTGGTAATGGCGGCCGGTGAGCTTGCGGTCGATGATCTCGACCCCGGCGATTTCGATCAGCCGGTCGCCGGTCTTCCAGTCGAGGCCGGTGGTTTCGGTATCCAGGACGATCTGTCTCATGCCTTGCTTTCTCCTGCTGCGACGGCCTTGCCGCTCTTGCGCACGGCCTCCACGCCGCGGCGGGCCAGGGCGTCGGCCCGTTCGTTCTCGGTGTGGCCGGCATGGCCGCGCACCCACAGCCATTTGATCTGGTGACGCGCCGCCTCGGCGTCGAGGGCCCGCCACAGGTCTTCGTTCTTGACCGGCTCCTTCGAGGCGGTCTTCCAGCCGCGGGCCTTCCAGCCGTGGATCCACTCGGAGATGCCCTTCTGCACATACTGGGAGTCGGTGTGCACCCGCGCCGTGACCGGGCGCTTGAGGGCCTCGAGGGCACGGATCACCGCCAGCAGTTCCATGCGGTTGTTGGTGGTGGCGGGCTCGCCGCCCCACAGCTCCTTCTCGTGGGGGCCAGCCCGCAGGATCGCGCCCCAGCCGCCGGGGCCGGGGTTGCCAGAGCAGGCGCCGTCGGTATAGATGTCAATTTCGTCCACTGTTTCTCTCGTCGGTCGATTTCCGTGAGCAGCCCTTCGACGGGCCGCCCGCTTTTTGTATCAGGGGCGCCAGCGCCCGGCCGGCGGCCCGCTGGCCCCACTTGGGCATGATCAGGCGCATGCCGTGCACGCGCTTGGTCGCCTGGATAATGTAAACCCCACCGCCTATCGGCCACCAGCGCTCGCCGGCGCAGTCCAGCCAGGTGAGCCGGTCGAGCCAGCGCTGCTGGTCGACGGCCGGGGCAAAGCAGCCCGAGGCCTGCAGGCCGGTCTCGAACCCCAGCAGCGCCAGCCAGTCCTTGAGGCGCCGCAGGGACAGGTATTGCCCGTGCCAGGGGTAGCCTGCCGTCTCGCCGGCCAGCCTGCGCCGCAGCCCGAACAGGCTGAGGGGGTTGAAGCCGGCGATCACCACCTGCCCCTCGGGAACGAGCACCCGCTCGACCTCCCGCAGCACCTGATGGGGGTGGCTGGCAAACTCCAGCACGTGGGGCAGCACCACCAGGTCGAGGCTCGCGGCGGCAAAGGGCAAGGCCGTGTAGTCGGCCTCGACCTGCACGCGGCCGCTGCCGGCCGTGAAGCGGAAGGGCATGCGGTTGGCGCGCAGGAAATCGAACTCCGGCGCGCCGAGCTGCACCGCGTGGTAGCCGAAGATGTCCGCCACCAGCGCATCGAAGCGGGCGCTCTCCCAGGCCATCACATAGCGGCCCAGCGGGGTGTCGAACCAGGCGTGCAGGCCGGGAAAGGATTCGGGCTGGGGCATCGTCAATGACAAATGGGCTTCTCGATCGGGGCCGCCGGGTGGGGCTATAATCGGCGGATGCAGATTATCCCTCTTCCCGCGTTTCGCGATAACTATATCTGGCTGCTGCGCGCCGGCTCCCACGCCGCGGTGGTGGACCCGGGCGATGCCGCGCCCGTCCTCGACTACCTGGCCGCCGAAGGGCTGAGCCTCGCCGCCATCCTCATCACCCATCACCACCCCGACCACGTGGGCGGCGTGCTGGCGTTGCTCGACCACGCCCGGGTGCCCGTCTACGGCCCGGCCCTCGAGCAGATCCCCGGCCTGACCCACCCTGTCGGCGAAGACGACGTGGTGTCGCTGCCTGCCCTCGACGCCAGCCTGCGGGTGCTCGACATCCCCGGCCATACCGCCGGGCATGTGGGCTACTACGCCGAGCCGGCGCTGTTCTGCGGCGACACGCTGTTTGCGGCGGGCTGCGGCCGGATCTTCGAAGGCACCCCGGCCCAGATGTTTGAATCGCTTCAAAAACTGGCGGCCCTGCCGGGGGACACCCAGGTGTATTGCACCCACGAATACACCCTCTCCAACCTGGCCTTCGCGGCCGCGGTCGAACCCGACAACCCGGCGATCGCCGAGCGCATCGCCCGCTGCGAGGCGGTCCGCGCCGGGCAGCGCCCCACCGTGCCCTTCCCGCTTGCCGGCGAGCGCCTCAGCAACCCCTTCCTGCGCGCCCACGAGGCGTCCGTCGCGCGCCAGGCCAAGGCCCGGGCAGGACGCGCGCTGGCGTCGCCGGTCGAGGTGTTTGCGGTGCTGCGGGAGTGGAAGAACGTTTTCTGATCAGATGGCCGGCCGCAGCGATGCGGCGGCAACCCGGTTGCGCCCGCCCTGCTTGGCCTTGTAGAGGGCTTCGTCGGCCTGGCGGACCAGTTCGGCGGAGTCGGATTGCGAGCGGGCAGGCACCCGGGTGGCCACACCGGCGCTGATCGAGACGACCCCGAGGTCGGTGCCCGAATGGCGGTGGGTGATGCGCAGGGCCTCGACGGCGGCGCGCATGGCCTCCGCCACCCGCAGGGCGCCCCCCGGGTCGGTGTCGGGCAGGATCGCCGCAAACTCCTCGCCGCCGTAGCGGGCCACCATGTCCGCCGGCCGGCGCAGCACGGCCTGCAAGGCGCGGGCCACCGCCCGCAGGCATTCGTCGCCCACCTGGTGGCCGTAGCCGTCGTTGAACTGCTTGAAGTGATCCACGTCGCACAGCAGCATCGACAGCGGCCGGCCCTGACGGCAGGCCCGACGCCATTCGCGGGTCAGGGTTTCATCGAACTGCCGCCGGTTGGGAATACCGGTGAGGCCGTCCAGCGACGACAGCCGGACGAGCTCCTGGTTGGCATCGTCGAGCTTGCGCGTCAACACCAGCAGCGAGTAGCGCATCTGGGCAATACGCTGCATCGCCCGCACCTTGGCTGCCAGCACGATCTCGGAGACCGGCTTGATCAGGTAGTCGTCGCCGCCCACCGCGATGGCTTTCTCGAGGTCTTCGTCGCCGGTGCGGGCGGTGAGGAAGATGATGGGGGTCCACTCGCCCTCCTTTTCGAGCTGGCGGATGCGGCGCGCAACCTCGAAGCCATCCAGGCCCGGCATGATAATGTCGAGCAGGACCAGATCCGGGTGTTCCTTCTGGAACAGCTCAATGCCCGTCTCGCCGTCCCTCGCCAGCAAGGGGGTGATGCCCATCTTGCGTAACTGGTGGGACACCAGCGTGGCGCTCGTCAGGGTGTCCTCTATCAACAGGGCTTTCAAGGTGGTCTCGGAACTCGGCAAGGGGTGGGAACGTATCGCGGGGCGGTGCATGCCCGCGCCAGGGTGCATACTTTAGCGGATTCCGGCGAGGGTAAGCAGCACCCTGTCGTGGCGGGGGCCGGAACACCCGCCGCGCAGGCGGTTTGACCCTGCCAGCTGGGGGCGGATAAAATCACGCCTTTGCTTATCGCGCGACAAAACCTGATGTTTCCGAGAGTTATCGCGCTGCTGCTGTTGCTTCCGGTGGCCGGGCCACTGATGGCGCAAGGCGTCGACGAAGCCTTTCCGGGCCTCGTCCAGGCAAGCTCCCTCGAAGTCGCGCCGTCGGCACAGCCCTCCCACGAGGTCTTCGAGATCCGCGAACAGCACGTCCGGGTGCCCACCATCGATCTCACCACCGAGCCCGACGACCTCTGGGAGCGTATCCGGCGGGGCTTCTCGATGCCGGATCTCAACACCGAGCTCGTCACCGACCGGCAGATCTACTACATCAACCGCCCCGGGGCCCTGCGGCAGATCTTCACCCGCAGCCAGCGCTACCTCTACTACATCGTCGAGGAGCTCGAGCGTCGCGGCATGCCCACCGAGCTGGCGCTGCTGCCGATGGTCGAGAGCGCCTTCAACCCGATGGCCCTGTCGTCGGCCCAGGCGTCCGGCCTGTGGCAGTTCATCCCCTCCACCGGCAAGAGCTACAAGCTGGAGCAGAACTGGTGGGTGGACGAGCGGCGCGACGTGATCGCCTCCACCAACGCGGCCCTCGACTACCTGCAGACCATCTACGAGATGCACGGCGACTGGCACCTGGCCCTGGCGTCCTACAACTGGGGCGAGGGCGCGGTGGGCCGGGCGGTGGCCAAAAACCGCGCCGCCGGCCTACCCACCGAATACCAGCACCTCAACATGCCGGGCGAGACGCGTTACTACGTGCCCAAGCTGCAGGCGCTCAAGAACATCGTGGCGCAGCCCGAGCTCTTCGGCCTCACCCTGCCCCGCATCCCCAACCGGCCCTACTTCGTCACCGTCGAGAGCCGGGTAGCGCTAGATCTGGCCACGGCCGCCCGCCTGTCGGAAACCTCGGTGGACGAGATCCTGGCCCTCAACCCGGGTTACAAGCGCCCGGTGCTGCCCACCAACGGCTCGATGTCGCTGGTGATCCCGGCCGAAAAGGTCGAGGCCTTCCTGGTCAATCTGCAGCGGCACGATCCGGCCAGCGCCAGCTGGAAGACCTACGAGCTGCGTGAAGGCGAGGGCCTGGAGGGCGTCGCCGACCGGCTGGGCATCTCGGCGAGCCGCCTGCGCCAGGTGAACGGCCTGTCGCCGCGGGCCCGCATCGGCACGGGCTACACCCTGATCATCCCTTCCGAAAACGAAGGCGACCGCATCACCCTCTCCAATCTCCTGCCGAGTCGGCCCCAGCCGGGCGCCGTGGAGCCGCCCCCGCCGCGACTGGTCCAGCACACCACGGTGCGCGGCAAGCATGGCCGGATGGTCGTGGTCGAACGCAATCTGCCCACGGGCCCGGCCCCGGCGGTCGCCGGCGGGCGCGGCAAGGCCAGGGCGGAGGCCGCACCCGCCTCCCGCGGCAAGCAGGCGGAATCCCGGCCCGAGCCCAAGGGCGCCGCCAAGGCGGCCGGAAGCAAGCCGCCGGCCGCGGCAAAGGCCGCACCACCACCCAAGGCTGCCCCCCCCGCCAAGAAACATCGCTGACACCCATGCAGAACGAGCGCCCTCCGGGGCGCTCATTGCATTGACGTCGCGCAAATGCCCTCTGCGGGCTGCTAACGGGCCCAGTGGCAGCGGACCATACGGGTCTCCGACAGCGCCCGGTCCTCCGGATAATCGGTGCGGCAACGCTCGGTGGCCTCGCTGCAGCGGGGATGGAAATGGCAGCCCGAGGGCGGATCGAGCGGCGAAGGCATGTCGCCGGCAGCGGCGGTGCCGCCCGTGGCCCCGGCCGCGTCGAGGCGCGGCACCGCCGCCAGCAGCATGCGGGTGTAGGGGTGGCGCGGATCGGTGAGGATCTCCTCTGCCCGGCCCCGCTCGACGATCCGCCCCAGATACATCACCGCCACGTGGTGGGCGAGGTAGTCCACCACCGCCAGGTTGTGGGTGATGAAGAGGTAGGACAGGCCGTACTCGGCCTGCAGCTCGCGCAGCAGGTTGAGGATCTGGGCCTGCACCGAAACATCCAGGGCACTGGTCGGCTCGTCGCAGACGATCAGGCTCGGCGAGACCGCCAGCGCGCGGGCGATGGCGATGCGCTGGCGCTGGCCGCCGGAAAACTCGTGGGGAAAGCGGCCCCGCATCTCGGGGGACAGGCCCACCCGGCTGAGCAGCGCGTCGATGCGGGCCGCGCGGGCCTGGGGGTCCGGCTCGACACCCAGGGCGAGCATTCCCTCCTCGAGGATCTCGCCGACCCGCATGCGCGGATTGAGGGAGCTGAAGGGGTCCTGGAAGATCATCTGCAGTTCGCGGCGCAGGGGCTGCCACTCGCGCGGGCTCAGCCCGAGCAGCGCCTGCCCGCCGTAGCTGGCCCGGCCGCCGGTGGCCGGCACCAGCTGCAAGAGGGCCTTGCCGGCGGTGGTCTTGCCGCAGCCGGATTCGCCGACGAGGGCCAGGGTCTGCCCGGCGGGCACCTGCAGCGACACCCCGTCCACCGCCTTCACATGGCCGACGACGCGGCGGAACAACCCCCTGCGAACCGGAAAGTGCACCTGCAGCGCATTGACGTCGAGGGCCTTGCCTCCAGCCGGGGGCGCCGCGGGGGCGATGGCAGCCGGCGGAGGCGTCGCCGCCCATTCCTGCCGGCCCGTGGCCGGGTCGTAGAGGTGGCAGCGCACCTGCCGGGGGCCGACCGCGTGCATGGCAGGCGCACTGCTGCGGCAGCGTTCATGCACCTGGGGGCAGCGCTCGGCAAAGCGGCAGCCGGCGCGCTTCTCGCCCAGCCGTGGAACCTGGCCCGACAGGGTCTCCAGGGCCCTGCCGCGCTGGGCGGCGGTGGGCAGCGCGGCAAACAGCTTGCGTGAGTAGGGGTGCAGGGGCTCGGCGAAGAAGGCTTCCCGGGCCCCGGTTTCCACCAGCTCGCCGGCGTACATCACCCCCACCTGGTGGGCCATGCGGGCCACCACGCCGAGGTCGTGGGTGATCAGCAGCATGCCCATGCCGCGGCGGGCCTGCAGCTCGGCAAGCAGGTCGAGGACCTGGGCCTGGATCGTCACGTCGAGGGCCGTGGTGGGCTCATCGGCGATCAGCACCTGGGGGTCGCCGGCGAGGGCGATGGCGATCATCACCCGCTGCTTCATGCCGCCGGAGAGCTGGAAGGGATATTCGGCGAGGCGTCGGCGGGGGTCGGGGATGCCCACCGCGGCAAGCAGGCGCTCGGCCTCGTCCCAGGCCGGCTGGCCGTGGAGGCCGCGATGGCGGACCAGCACCTCGCCGATCTGGTCGCCGACCGTCATGACCGGATTGAGGCTGGTCGCCGGCTCCTGGAAGATCATCGCCAGATGATTGCCGCGGATGTCGCGCATGCGCGTCTCGGGGAGCGCATGGAGGGCCGTGCCACCCAGGTGCACGGTGCCGGCGGCGATGCGCCCTCCGGCGGGGAGCAGACGCATGCAGGCCAGGGCGGTCATCGACTTGCCGCAGCCGGACTCGCCCACCAGGGCCAGGGTCTGGCCGGCGGGCAGCGTGAAGCTGACGCCGTCGACGGGGCGCACGGGGCGGGTCGGCGCACCCAGCTCGACCTGCAGGTTGGTCACGGTGAGCAGCGGTGGTGGAGTATCCATGTCCAGTCGGTTCATCGCGATGAGGGCAGATCCCCGGCAGCGGCCGGCCGGCAGTTCGCCTGAATGGAGAGGCGCCGCGCGGACTGCAGCATTTCAGGCGTCTCCGGGCGGCCGGCGGTGGTGTCCGGTTTCAGGCAAAAGGAACAATAAGGCGCCACGGGCGCATGGCCCCAAACAAAACGGACCGTCAGGGCGGTCCGTTCCGGTCGAGGCAGGGAGCCGGCGGCGGACGCCGGCACACGCCTCTGAAGGAAACGCAGGGCCTCCCCAAGTTTCCTTGACCCCCATGGGGGCGGGCTGGGCAAAGCCCGGCCCTGGGGCACTCAGTGGTGATGGCCACCTTCGCCATGCACGTGGCGATGGGTGATCTCTTCGGCGCTGGCCGGGCGCACGCTCTTGACAGTGATGTCGAAGACCAGCGCGGTGCCTGCCAGGGGATGGTTGCCATCCACCACCACCTTGCCGTCGGCGATGTCGGTGATGCGGTAGACCATCTCTTCGTCGTCGTTGTCGCCGACGCGCTCGAAGGACATGCCGACCTCGATGTTGTCCGGGAACAGGGAGGCATCTTCCACCAGCACCAGCTCCTCGTCGAACTCACCGAAAGCGTCTTCGGGCAGCAGCTTGACCACCAGCTGATCGCCGGCCTTCTTGCCGTGCAGGGCTTCCTCGATCACCGTGAAGATGCCGTCGTAACCGCCATGCAGATACACCAGAGGGTGGTGGCCGTCGTCGATCATGTTGCCATCGGGGTCCTTGACCGTGTAGTTAAGCGTGACGACCGTGTTTTTGGCGATTTCCATTTAGTTTCCTTGAGTTGAGTTGCTTGACCAGCTGAAAGACTTCTGCCGCGTGGCCCCGCGGGGTGACGTCGTGCAGCACGTGCCTCAGCACCCCGTCGGACGAGATGATGAAGGTCGAGCGGCGCACGCCGCGCTTCATGACCCCCTCGCGCATCTCCGACTGCCACACGCCGTACAGCTTGCACACCTCGCCCTCTTCGTCGGCGAGGAGCTCGACCGACAGGCCGTGCTCGTCGCGGAAGTCAGCGTGGGTCAGGCAGTCGTCGGGGCTGATGCCGATCACGATGCAGCGCTCCTTGGCGAAGTCGGCGTCGTGATCGCTGAAATCGATGGCCTGACGGGTGCAGCCGGGGGTGTTGTCACGGGGGTAGAAATACAGGACCACATGATGGGAACCCAGCACCGAGGCCAGATCGAACATTTCCATGTCGGCATCGGGCAGGGAAAAGAGCGGAGCGGGCTGGCCTTCGCACAGGTCCGCTGGGACGGTTGGGGATTCTAACCGAGCCGGTTTGAGAACTCTACCTGAAGCGTGCGGGGGGCTGACAAGCATGGAAGATCTCCTCTGGGGCGACGGGCTGCGAATGACTGGCGCCCGGCTGTTTTGGCGATTCGACGGGTGACGCGCGTTTGTCGTGCTCTTCTTTTCCGGTACATCCACTGCTCACACGCTCAAGCGTACAAGGCATGTCTTTGAATGGATAGACCACCCGGCACGCCGGCTCAAGCATTTCATCGGCTATTTTTGATGTTTGTCACGGGGCAGGTTTTCACATCTGCGAGCATTCACCACCTTGCCACTTGCACAAAACTGTATAAAAATACATAGCACTAACAGGAGCGCTTCATGGCTGACAAGCTTACCCCCCGACAGCAGGAAATCCTTCAGCTCATCCGCGACACCGTCGAGCAGGAAGGGCGCCCGCCAACCCGGGCTGAAATCTGCACCGCCTTTGGTTTTCGCTCCCCCAACGCGGCCGAAACCCACCTGCGCGCCCTCGCCGCCAAGGGGGCCATCGCCCTCGAAGAAGGCCGGGCCCGTGGCATCCGCCTCATGGAGGCCCTGGGCCTGCCGCTGATCGGGCGGGTCGCTGCCGGCAGCCCCATCCTCGCCGCCGAACACGTGCAGGGCCGCTACCAGGTCGACCCGGGGCTGTTCTCGCCCCGCGCCGATTATCTCCTCAAGGTCCGCGGCATGAGCATGCGCGATGCCGGCATCCTCGATGGCGACCTGCTCGCCGTCCATCGCACCCACGAAGCCCGCAACGGGCAGGTGGTGGTCGCCCGGGTCGACGACGAGGTCACCGTCAAGCGGCTGCAGCGCAAGGGCCCCATCGTCGAACTGCAGGCCGCGAACCCGGATTTCCAGACCATCGTCGTGGACACCCGCAGCGTGTCGCTCGAAATCGAAGGGCTCGCCGTCGGCCTGATCCGCAGCGAGCCGATCTGAACGCCCCCGGGGCCGGGCTCCACCCAGCCCGCCCCCGTGGGGGCCAAGGAAACCTGGGGCGGCCCTGCGTTGACTTGAGCGTCCCGGGGCGGCGTGACGCCCTTCCGGCCGGGTCGCGGCGCCCTGTTCAGCCTCCTCCAGCGTCTTGAGCCCCGACCATGCCCGCGCCCGCCCACCTTGCCCATGACACGCCGCTCGGCCTGGAGAGCCTGGTCTGGCGCGGAGACCGGCTGGCCTCCCCGGCCGCCCCCGGTCTGCCCACCGGCCACCCCCGGCTCGATGCCGTGTTGCCCGGCGGTGGCTGGCCCCAGGCCGCCCTCACCGAACTCCTCCTGCCCCATCCGGGGGTGGGCGAACTGGGCCTCCTGCTGCCCCTCCTGGCCCAGGTGGCGCCCCGGCGCTGGGCGGTCTGCATCGCGCCCCCCGAACCGCTCTACGCACCGGCCCTGGCGGCGGCCGGAGTGCCCCTCGAACGCCTGCTCGTCGTCGAGGCCGCCAGCGCCGCCCATGCCCGCTGGGCTGCCCGGCAGGCCCTGGCTTCGGGCAGTTGCGACGTCGTGCTGCTGTGGCTTGCCGAGGCAGACCTGGGCGCCCTGCGGCGCCTGCAGCTCACCGCCGAAGAAAACGCCACGCCCCTCTTCCTGCTGCGTCCAGACAGCCTCGCCCGCCAGCCGTCACCCGCTGCGCTGAGGCTGGCGCTGGCAGCCCGTCCGGGCGGTGTGGAGGTACACATCCTCAAGCGGCGCGGCCCCCCACTGCTCCACCCCATCCCGGTCGACCTGCCCGGGCCGGCAGGCAGCGGGGGCACGGCCAGCGGCAAAGACCCATCCGCCGGGCCACAGCCCGTATCCGCCCCACCCCCTCTCCAGCCGGCCCTGCGCGCCGGCCCGGCTTCCGTCCATGCTCTGGTGCGCCCTCCACCTTCCCGACCTGGCCCTGCAGGTATTCACCCGGGGAGACACTGACGATACGCCCCTGGCCGTCCTCGGGCCGCGTCCCCGGCAGCGGGTGGCGGGCGCGTGCCCGGCGGCCCTGGCGGGCGGCGTGGAGCCTGGCATGGGCCGCGCCGCAGCGCTGGCCCTGGCGCCCGGGCTGCGGCTGGTCGATCGCGACCCTCGCCTGGAGCACGCCGCGCTAGTCGAGGTGGCCAGCTGGGCCGCGCGCTTCACCCCTTCGATCAGCCTGGACGCCTCCACCGTGCTGCTCGAGGTCGAGCCCAGCCTGCGCCTGTTCGGTGGCATGACACCCCTCTGCGAGGCCATCCTCGATGGCCTGGAGGCGCTCGGCTTTGCGGGCCGGCTGGCACTGGCCCCCACGCCCCTGGCAGCGCGCTGGCTGGCCCGCTTCGCGCCCGGCAGCCAGGTGAGCGAAGCCCCGGCCCTGGAGACCGCCATCGACGCCCTGCCCCTCGCTGCGCTGGCCGATGGAGGCGGGCTCGACGCGTCCACCCTCGACCTCCTGTCCGGCGTCGGGGCGAGCTGCCTCGGCGATGTACGCCGGCTTCCCCGCAACGGCCTGGCCCGGCGCCAGGCCCGGCAGGTGCTGGCGCAGCTCGACCGCGCCCTGGGCCTGGTGCCCGACCCCCGCCCCTGGTTTGTGCCGCCGGAACGCTACGTCGGCCGCCTGCCCCTCCCCGCCCCCACCGACCAGGTGGACAGCCTGCTGTTCGGCCTGCGGCGCCTGCTCGGCGGGCTGGCGGGCTGGCTCGAAGCCCGCCAGGCGGGGCTGGAAGCCTTCACCCTGGTGCTCGAACACGAGCGCAACCGACACGAAGCCGAAACCCGCCTCGAGATCGTTCTCGGCACCCTCGACCGGGACATGACCCGCTGCCAGCTGCTGGCCCGGGAGCATCTCTCCCGCCAGCCCCTCGTCGCCCCTGTCGAGGCCCTGCGCCTGGAGGCGGACGCACCCCGTCCTCTGGCGCCGCCCAGCGTCGATCTGTTCGACGGCGACGGTGGCCGCCAGGGCGACCCGGGCCTGCTCCTCGCCACGCTCAGGGCCCGGCTCGGCGACGATGCGGTGCGCTGCCTGGCGGTGCATTCCGACCACCGCCCCGAAGGCGCCTGGCGCCATCACACGCCCCTGCAGCCCCCGGTTCGCCCCCCTGCCGACCGGCGCCCCGCGCCCCCGCGCCCCCTCTGGCTGCTGGCCCCGCCCCGCCCCATCGCGCAACCTGCGGCGGACGCCCTGCTGGCCGGGCCGGAGCGCATCGAGTCAGGCTGGTGGGACGGAGACGGCGCCGACGTGTGCCGCGATTACTACGTGGCCCGCCGCCCGGACCACAGCCTGGTGTGGGTCTTCCGGGAGCGCCGGGCGCCCCACGGCTGGTTCCTGCACGGTTATTTCGCCTGATCGCCGGCCAGCCAGCCTTCGCGCAGGGCCAGCGCCGCCGGGCCGGCCTCGGGGTCGGTGGCCAGCCTGGCGGTGTCGGCGGCCGGCGCCCGCAGCTCCACCTCGAAGCGCATCAGCTCGTCCCGCCGGAAGGCATGGATCTCGGCCCGATCGCCGGCCAGCCGGCGGGCCAGCAGCTTGTCGAAGCCGGCGGCGGTGGCCTTGAGGCCGTCGATCGCCACCAGCACATCCCCCGCCGACAGCCCGGCCGCCTGGGCCGAGCCGCCGTCGAAGACGTTGGCGATCTTCAGCGCCTCACCCTCGGCCACCGTCCGCACGCCGATGCAGGGCGCCGGGCTGGTCGGCTCCCAGGTCAGCCTGAGGCCGACCCGGCACAGCCCGTGTTCCAGCGGCAGCTCCGCGGTGCCTTCCACCAGTTCCTGCAGCCACGCTGCCAGCTCCGCGCCGCCGAGCTCGGCGGCCAGCGCGAAGATACCGTTCTCCGCCACCCCGACGCCGGTCTGCCCGTGGCGCTGCCACAGGGCCTGCATCAGGGTGTCGAGGCTGCGCGCCCCGTGGCTGTCGGCGCGCAGGCGCAGGTCGAGGAGCAACGCCACCAGCGCGCCCTTGGTGTAGTAGCTGACGATCGCGTTGGGGCTGTTCTCGTCCTGGCGGTAGTACTTGGTCCATGCCTCGAAGGACGACTCGGCGACACTCTGCTTGCGCCGGCCACTGCCCTTGTGCACCTGGGTGATCGTCTTCGCCAGCAGCTTGAGGTAGTCGTCGAGGCCGATGCGCCCGCTGCGCACCAGCATCAGGTCGTCGTAATACGAGGTGAAGCCCTCGAAGGCCCACAGCAGGCGGGTGTAGTTCTCCTCGGTCAGCCGGTAGGGCACGAAGGCAGCCGGCTTGATGCGCTTCACGTTCCAGGTGTGGAAGTACTCGTGGCTGCACAGGCCGAGAAACTGCCGGTAGCCCTCGGTGGCCTCTTCCATGCCCGGGTAGGGCAGATCGGCGCGGCTGCACAGCAGCGCGGTGGAGGCCCGGTGTTCCAGCCCGCCGTAGCCGTCGCCGACGGCCATCGTCAGGAAAACATAACGGCTCATCGGCGCCGGCTCGCCGAAGAGGCGGATCTGGCCCTCGCAGATGGGCTTGAGATCCGCCAGCAGGCGGTCCATGTCGCAATCGTGGCGGCCGGTGATGGCCACCGCGTGGGGCACGCCGCAGGCGTCGAACTCGCCCAGGGTGAAGGTGCCCATCTCCACCGGGTGGTCGATCAGGTCGTCGTAGCTGTCGGCCCGGTACAGCCCGAAGCCGTAGCGCTCGGCGGCGCCCTCCTCACCGACGGCCTCGGGCAGGCTGGTGGCGACCCGCCAGCCGGCGCCATCGAGGCCCTTGGGTGGGAGGATGTCCACCCGATGGGGCCGATCTTCATGGCCATGGGCGGCCAGGAAGACGCTGGTCCCGTTGAAGAAGCCGTGGGTCGGGTCGAGGTGGGCGCTGCGCACCGAGAGATCCCAGGCATAGACCGTGTAGCGCAGGGTCACCGGGCCCGGGACACCTGCCGGCAGACGCCAGCTGTGCTTGTCGAGCTTGGTGACCGGCACGGGCTTGCCCTCCGCCTCGGCCGACAGGCTCACGATGTGGCGGGCGAACTCGCGGATCATGTAGCTGCCGGGAATCCACGCCGGCAGGCTGAACACCTGCCCGGCCGGGTCCGGCTCGGCAAGCGTGAGGCTGACGTCGAACAGGTGCGCGGCCGGCTGGGCGGCCTGGATCGTGTAGAGGATGGGAGCAGACATGACGATGGCCAGAAAATGAGGGGACAAAAGAGCGCAAGGGGGAGCAAGGCAGCGAGGGCCGATTTTAACCGGGCCGTGGGAAAACGGCGGCTGCCTCATTTTTGTGCAATGGGATAAAAGCCTTACGGCTGAAGGGCTTGCCTGCCACTCCCACAGTTTTTCCACATCCTTGCCCACCTTCGCTGGGGAAAAACGGGGGGTTCACGCACCCATGTTTGCGCTGCACCATTTTGAGGCGGCGGACTGTTTTCCTTATGAATCAGACCGTTAAGCCTCCCGTCAACAGCTTATCCACAAGTTATCCCCGGTTCTGTGTGTATAGTTAAAAGCTATTCGCAAAGCAGTTTAAAAAGCATTGCTCTATTTTTAGGCAATGATAAAAAACCCTTTTGTGTCCGTTAGATGACAGCACCCCGCACAGCTTTTCCACAGCCTTGCCCACGCCGGATGTGGGTTTCTGGCGGCTTGTGCACAGCTCACGGAATGAAGGGCAAGGGGATCTCGTCGCTGCGGGCGACGCCAGCCGTCATCTGACGGCACAGGGCGATGAACTCGCGCATGCCGGCGGTGACGTACTTGCGCTGATGGGTGACGAACTGGAACTGCCGCCGCAGGTCGAGCTCCGGAGTCTCCACCGGCCGCAGGCTGCCCCGGCGAAAGGCCTCGCGCAGGGCCAGCCGGGAGATGCAGCCGATGCCGAAGCCGCTCTCCACCGCCCGCTTGATGGCCTCGGTGTGCTCCAGCTCCAGCCGCACCCGCAGGCGGCCACCAAAATGGCGCAGGGCCTGCTCGAAGGTCTCACGGGTGCCGGAGCCCGCCTCGCGCAGGATCCAGTCATGGGCGGCGAGTTCGCCGATGCCCACCGGCCGGCCGTGGTCCAGCGGATGCCCCGGCGCGCAGAACACCACCAGCTCGTCTTCCACCCAGGGCTCGACGATCAGCTCCGGGTGGCGGCAGTTGCCCTCGATCAGGCCGAGGTCGAGCTCGTAACGCAGCAGCTGCTGCATGATGGTCGTCGAGTTATGCACCGACAGGCCGATCCGGGCCCCCGGGTGGCGGCGCAGGAAATCGGCGGCGATCAGGTTGGCCAGGTAGTTGCCCACCGTCAGCGTGGCGCCCACCTGCAGCGGGCCGAAGTCGGTCTGGCGGGCCAGCATCGCCTCGATCTCGCGGGCGTGCTCGATCAGCTGCACCGCCTGGGGCAGCAGCACGTGGCCCGCCTCGTTGAGGCGCAGGGCCTTGCCGATGCGGTCGAAGAGCTGGGTGTCGAACTGCCGCTCCAGCTCGCCCAGCGCGGTGCTGGTGGCCGACTGGGACAGGGCCAGCGCGTCGGCGGCGCGGGAGACGCTCTCATGGCGGGCGACGGCGATGAAGATCTCGAGCTGGCGCAGGGTATAGCGCATCGGGCTTTTATCTAAAAAACAGAACAACCATATTAATACAATCCATTTTGTAGATTTGTAATATCCCTACAATCCTGCTCATCCCGTTCATTCCGCAAGACCCGACCATGAGCAAACTCAGCACCCAGACCGTCCTCGACGTCCATCACTGGAACGACTCCCTGTTCAGCTTCAAGGTGACCCGCGACGCGGGGCTGCGCTTCGAGAACGGCCAGTTCGTGATGATCGGCCTCGAAGTGGATGGCCGCCCGCTGACCCGCGCCTACAGCATCGCCAGCCCCAACTACGAGGAGCACCTCGAGTTCTTCAGCATCAAGGTGCAGAACGGCCCCCTCACCTCGCGCCTGCAGCACCTGAAGCCGGGCGACCCGATCGTGATCAGCAAGAAGCCCACCGGCACCCTGGTGCTCCACGACCTGCTGCCGGGGCGCAACCTCTACCTGTTCTCCACCGGCACCGGCCTGGCGCCCTTCATGAGCGTCATCCAGGACCCGGAAACCTACGAACGCTTCGAGAAGGTGGTGCTGCTCCACGGCGTGCGCTACGTCTCCGAGCTGGCCTACGCCGACTTCATCGAGCAGGAGCTGCCGCAGAACGAATTCTTCGGCGAGGCGGTGCGCGACAAGCTCATCTACTACCCCACCGTGACCCGCGAACCCTTCCGCAACCAGGGGCGCGTCACCGACCTCGTCGAGAACGGCAAGCTCTTTGCCGACATCGGCCTGCCGCCCCTCGACCCGGCGGTGGACCGGGCGATGATCTGCGGCAGCCCGGCGATGCTCGACGACTGCTGCAAGATGCTCGACGCCCGCGGCTTCAAGATTTCCCCGCACATCGGCGCACCGGGCGACTACGTCATCGAGCGCGCCTTCGTCGAAAAGTAAGCCCCTTGCCCGGCGCGCTCAGCAGCCCTCAGCGGGCGGGCTGCTGCAGCCGGTCCACCATCCTGCGCACGGCCGCCAGCTGGGGGCCGTTGCGGGTGGCGTAGTCCGCCGAGCTGTAACCCCACCAGTCCCAGCAGCCCTTGGGATTGAGGATCCAGCGGTACGACCCGGCGACCCAGCCGGTCCGCGCGACGGTCTGGGGATACAGCACGATCAGCCGGTTGGCCTCGGCCCAGGGGTTGTAGCCGGCGCCCTCCACGAAGCGCCTGCCGATCTGGTCCTCGCCCTGCCGGCAGCCGTGGAAGGCCACATGCACCCGGCAGCCCCCCGCCCGGCAGGCGGCCGGCAGATAGACGAAGCCCTGCTCCGCCATGCTGATGTCCGCCGGCGGGCCGTCGATGAACGGCCGCTGGTCGAAGGTCAGCAGTGCCCCGGCATCGGGCGCGCGCCGGGGCTCGAGCGGGCCCAGCAGGTGCCGGAGCAGCTCGCCGGCCGCATCGAAGTCGCCACAGCGGTTGATGTAGGGTGGCTCCGACGTGCCGCAGGCGTTGGCCTTGCCGTCGGCCACCGAGATCATCGCGTGGCCCGCCTCCGGCAGGCGGACCCGGCGGATCGCGCCGGCCGGCACCCACTGGCGATAGAAGGCCTCCAGCGCATCCATCACCGGCGGCTCGACGGTTGTGTCGGCCGCGCCGCCCAGCATCCAGACCCGATCGTCGGCTAGGCTGGCGGGCGGGTCGATCAGGCCCAGGCGGGCGCGGGGTTCCATGCGCGCCTTGACCTCGGCAGGCCCCGGCGGCGACGCCCACCAGGTGGGCGACATGCAGTGCTTGAGCGCCCGGATGCTGCTGCTCTGGGCGCAATCATAGGGGCCGGCGGCGATGATGCCGGCGCCGCGCACCCGCTTCGAATACACCACCTGAAACTGCACCGCCATGTAGCCACCGGACGAGATGCCCGACACCGTCACGCCACGCCCGTCGGCGCCCACCCCGGGCAAGGGCGGGGCCGCCAGCGCGACAGCCGGCAGCATGCCCACCAGGGCCGCCAGACGTATCCGCCGCCTCATCGCCCGAGCCCCAGCAGATGCCACAGCACGCCGCCGCCCGCCGCGAGGCCGAGGGCACCGAAGGCCAGCGCGCCCACCGTGAAGCCCCTGGCCCGCAGGGCCGGGTCTCGGGCGTAGGCCACCGCGTACCAGACCCGCCCCAGCAGCCACACGCCGCCCAGCCCGGCGGCGACGGCGTCGCCCACGTAGGCGGCGCAGATCCACAGGCACGGCAGGGTCATCAGGGCCCATTCGAGGGTGTTCATCTGCACCCGGTAGAGGCGCTCGAAGGCCGGGTGACCGCTCACCGCCGGCGCCTGGATGCCGTAGCGGTGGCGGCCCTTGCCCACCGCGAAGGTGGTGCCGAACATGAGGAGGACGATCAGCAGGGTGACCCCGGCCGTCAGGGGAAGCATGGACAACATGATGCGCGGGCCTTTACGGGACAAAGGTCATAGCTTACCGGGCCACGCCGCGCTTTAGCACCCGGACATCCGATGGACGTGGCGATCGGCCGCCGGGATAGGCCGTAGAATCGGGCCCCTCCCATCCCAACCGCCGGATGCCATGTTCCCCCTGCTACTCCAACTCCTGGCGCCCTACCGCCGCCGCGTGATCCTCGCCCTCGTCGCCCTGGTGGTGGCTGCCGGGGCGATGCTGGCGGTCGGCCAGGGCCTGCGCGCGGTGATCGACCGGGGCTTCGCCGCGGGCGACCCGGCCTGGCTCGACCGCACCCTAGCGGCGATGGTCGCGGTAATCCTGATGCTGGCCCTCGCCACCTACGTCCGCTTCTACAACGTGTCGTGGCTGGGCGAGCGGGTCACCGCCGACCTGCGACGGCGGGTCTTCGACCACCTGCTCACGCTGCCGCCAGCGTGGTTCGAGGCCGGCCGCACCGGCGAGGTGATCACCCGCCTCACCGCCGACACCACCCAGATCGAAAACGTCATCGGCTCCAGCCTGTCGATCGCCCTTCGCAACGCGCTGCTGCTGGTCGGCGGGCTGGTGCTGCTGTTCACCACCAGCCTCAAGCTCAGCCTGCTGACGGTGGCCGGCGTGCCGCTGGTCGTGACGCCGATCATCGTGTTCGGACGCCGGGTGCGAACGCTGGCCCGGGCCAGCCAGGCGCGGGTCGCGGCGCTCGGCGAGCGCATCGACGAGACCATCCACGAGATCCGCATCGTGCAGGCCTACGGCCACGAGGCGGCCGACCGGCGGGCCTTCGGCGCGCTGGTGGAACAGAGCTTTGCCACCGCCCGCCAGCGGGTCGCCAACCGGGCTCTGCTGGTGGCCTGCGTGCTGGTGCTGGTGTTCGGAGCGATCGCCTTCATCCTGTGGGTCGGCGGCCACGACGTGCTGGCGGGTGAGCTGTCCGCCGGCCAGCTGTCGGCCTTCGTGTTCTATGCGGCCATCGTCGCCGGCAGCGTCGGCGCGCTGTCGGAGGTGTGGGGCGACCTGCAGCGGGCCACCGGGGCCACCGAAAGGCTGCTGGAAATCCTGTCCACCCGCCCGGCGATCCAGGCTCCGGCCCAAGCCAGGGCGCTGCCCGAACCCGCCCGCGGCGCGATCGACTTCGAGCGGGTAAGCTTCCGCTACCCGTCCCGCCCCGACACACCAGCCCTCGACGACTTCAACCTCCGCGTGGCGCCCGGCGAGACGGTGGCCTTGGTGGGGCCCTCCGGCGCCGGCAAGAGCACCGTCTTCCAGCTCCTGCTGCGCTTCTACGATCCGGAGAGCGGGGTGATCCGGATCGACGGCCTGCCCCTCACCGAGGCCGACCCACTGGCCCTGCGCCGGCGCATGGCGCTGGTGTCCCAGGAGGCGGTGATCTTTGCCGCCAGCGTCGCCGACAACGTGCGCTACGCCCGCCCCGACGCGAGCCCGGCCGAGGTGCACGCCGCCTGCGCGGCGGCCTTTGCCGACGAATTCATTGCGCGCCTGCCCGAGGGCTACGAAACCGACCTGGGCGAACGGGGCGTGCGCCTCTCCGGCGGCCAGCGCCAGCGCATCGCCATCGCCCGGGCCATCCTGGCGGACCGGCCGATCCTGCTCCTCGACGAGGCCACCTCGGCCCTCGACGCCGAGAGCGAGCGAATGGTGCAGACGGCCCTCGAGGGCCTGATGCGCGGCCGCACGACTCTCGTCATCGCCCACCGCCTGGCCACCGTGCAGCGGGCCGACCGCATCGTGGTGCTCGACGGCGGGCGGGTCGTCCAGCAGGGACGGCACGCCGACCTGATCTCCGCCGGGGGCCTTTACGCAAGGCTGGCCCGCCTCCAGTTTGCCGCCTGAAATGGGTAGCGTGTCTGCCAAGTAGTTCCTGCTCCGGGCGCAAAAAAAGCCTGCCTCGGCTGTTTGAGGCCGCGGGTGTGATTTCCGTTGCATGCGCCCCCCGGCCATCACGCCTCAAACTCGGCGCAATGGACAAACAGACCGCCTTCACCGTGCCAATGCTCGCGCCGCCGACCGATGACGTCGATGGGGGGGCGGGCATCCGTGCCAGCTACACGGTCGAGCAGGCGGACCCGGCCCGGCATGGCCAGGCGCTGCGCCTCCTGATCGAGCGGATGTACGGCTGGCGGGGCCTCAACCTGGTGGAGAGCGCCATGCCCACCGGGCGCCCCGACCGCATCACCCTGGTCGCCTCCGAGAACGGCGAGGTCTGTGGCACGATGACCCTCGGGCTCGACGACGAACAGGGCCTGCTCGCCGACACCCTGTATCCCGACGAACTCGCGGCCCTGCGCAGCCGGGGGGCGCGCCTGTGCGAACTCAGCCGGCTGGCGATGGACACCCGGCACAACTCCCGCGAAGTGCTCGGCGCACTGATCCATCTGGTGTACATCCACGCCCGGCTGATCCACCGGTCCACCGACGCGGTCATCGAGGTCCATCCCCGCCACGCCGCCTTCTACCGGCGCATGCTGGGCTTCCGGATCATCGGCGCGGAGCGGATCTGCCCCCGGGTAGACGCCCCGGCGGTGCTGATGCACCTGGAACTCAGCCACATGGACGAACAGATCGCCCGCTTCGGCGGCACCGCCGACCCCCAGGCGCGCACGCTCTACCCCTATTTCCTGTCGCGCGAGGCGCAGGATTCCATTCTCGGCACCCTGGTGGCCGCCTGCAGCACCGGGCTGCGCCCCCCGTTGTCTTGCTGAAGGCCCCCGGCTCCGCATCCGCGCGCCAAGTGGGGTAAAGTTGCGCCTTCGTTTTTTGCATCCCCGGAAAGTACGCCATGGCCCAATACGTCATGTCCATGCTGCGCGTCAGCAAGGTCGTCCCGCCCAAGCGGCAGATCATCAAGGACATCTCCCTGTCCTTCTTCCCCGGCGCCAAGATCGGCCTGCTCGGCCTCAACGGTGCCGGCAAATCCACCGTGCTGCGCATCATGGCCGGCGTCGAGAAGGAATACGACGGCGAGGTGCAGTGGCAGCCCAACATGTCCATCGGCTACCTGCCCCAGGAGCCGAAGCTCGATCCGGACAAGACCGTCCGCGAAGAGGTCGAGTCCGGCCTCGGCGAAGTGATGGAGGCCAAGCAGAAGCTGGAGGAGGTCTACGCCGCCTACGCCGAGCCGGACGCCGACTTCGACAAGCTCGCCGAGCTGCAGGCGAAGTACGAGAACATCATCGCCACCAGCGGCGCCGACATCGAGACCCAGCTCGAGATCGCCGCCGACGCCCTGCGCCTGCCCCCCTGGGACGCGAAGATCGGCCCGCTGTCGGGCGGCGAGAAGCGCCGCGTGGCCCTCTGCAAGCTGCTGCTGTCGCGCCCAGACATGCTGCTGCTGGATGAGCCCACCAACCACCTCGACGCCGAGTCCGTCGAGTGGCTCGAGCAGTTCCTGTGCCGCTTCCCGGGCACCGTGGTGGCCGTCACCCACGACCGCTACTTCCTCGACAATGCCGCCGAGTGGATCCTCGAACTCGACCGCGGCCAGGGCATCCCCTGGAAGGGCAACTACTCCAGCTGGCTGGAGCAGAAGGAAGCCCGCCTGGAGCAGGAAGCCAAGCAGGAAGGCGCCCGCATGAAGGCGATGAAGCAGGAACTCGAATGGGTGCGCTCCAACCCCAAGGCCCGCCAGGCCAAGAGCAAGGCGCGTCTCGCCCGCTACGAGGAGATGTCCAGCGTCGAATACCAGAAGCGCAACGAAACCCAGGAGATCTTCATCCCGGTGGGCGAGCGCCTGGGCGACAAGGTCATCGAGTTCACCGACGTCACCAAAGGCTTTGGCGACAAGCTGCTGATGGACAAGGTCAATTTCAGCATTCCGCCGGGCGCCATCGTCGGCATCATCGGCCCCAACGGTGCCGGTAAGTCGACCCTGTTCAAGATGATCACCGGCCAGGACAAGCCGGACGCCGGCGACGTGGTGATCGGGCCCACGGTCAAGATCGCCTATGTGGACCAGTCCCGCGACTGCCTCGACGGCAGCAAGACGGTGTTCGACGAGCTCGCCGGCGGCGCCGACATCCTCACCATCGGTAAGTCCGAGATCCCGAGCCGGGCCTACATCGGCCGCTTCAACTTCAAGGGCGCCGACCAGCAGAAGCTCGTCGGCAACCTGTCGGGTGGCGAGCGCGGCCGCCTGCACCTGGCCAAGACCCTGATGGCCGGCGGCAACGTGCTGCTCCTCGACGAACCGTCCAACGACCTCGACGTGGAAACCCTGCGGGCGCTCGAAGACGCGCTGCTCGAATTCGCCGGCTGCGCGCTGATCATCTCCCACGACCGCTGGTTCCTCGACCGCATCTGCACCCACATCCTGGCCGCCGAGGGCGAGTCCCAATGGACTTTCTTTGCCGGCAACTACCAGGAATACGAGGAAGACAAGAAGAAGCGCCTCGGTGAGGAAGGCGCCAAGCCCAAGCGTATCCGCTACAAGCCCATCGCCCGCTGAGCACCGCCGGCCGATGCAATCGGGGCCCTTCGCCGGCGACGGTCGCGAAGGGCCTTTTCAATTGGCTATGTCACCGTTGCCTGTGGAACCGTACCCCCTGCAATCTGTCTGAATATACAGTTTTGCTGCAATCAGGAGGGTGGCGATGAAACCGCTTGATTTCAAACATATCCTGCAATCGCTGGTGC
>NZ_JAYREK010000036.1:0-36057 GCF_041908905.1 Zoogloea sp. | reverse complement strand
ACCGTGAAACGAGACCGCGCCAATGATAGTGCACACCCGTGCGTGAAAGTAGGTCATCGTCAGACTAACCCCATGCAAACCCCCTGCAGCAAACGCTGCAGGGGGTTTGGCTTTTAAACGCGAAAAATGCGATACACGGCGTTTTATCTTTAAACTTACGGCAAGGAGGGAGGGAGTAATGCAGCTACGTCATTGGGCTGGTCTTGTAACCTTTTCCATTCTGCTCCACGCCGTTTTTCTGTGGCCCTTGCCTGACCCGATTGCTCAGGGTGATCAGCCGACTCCATTGGAAGTCTCGCTACCTGCTGTGATTGAATCTTCCCCTTCATCTACGTCCGTTCATATAACAGGCGTTGAGGAGAGTCAGTCAAAGAGGTTTCAGGAAACGAAGCTGTCATCTGTAGCTGCCATAACCCCTCACCCGGCTCCGCGCAGGAGCACCGGGTCGAAAAATGTCGTAGCGCGGGAGGAGCCATTCAAGCCTGTCGAAGCTGTGTCGACAAAGCACGAGGAGAAGACGCCAAGCGAGATCGGGATTGCGCCTAACATCTTGAAAGATGATTCAAGCCCGTCGATCTCCCGTTATCGCTTGGCCCTCGCCGCTGAGGTAATCCGGACTCGTGAATCGATCGAAAAACTGATTCAGCCCGGCTTCAAGGGCAGGCTGGTCGTGCTGGTGCAACTCCACAAAGCTGGGGCGTCGCCTCAGGTCAGTTTGGAGCAAGGGGCCGGCTTGGAAGCTCTTGATCAGGAGGTTCTGATCGCTTTCAGGAGGGCTGCAGCCGTCGTGCCGGTCTCGATGGCGGGAGATGTGGGGCAGGTATCTTTTCGACTACCTGTCGATTTTGATCAACTGCCCCACGAATAATCCATCCTAATTGGTTGTCAGGCTCGGGACATGCTGTCCGATGCGGTGCTTTGATAGGCAAGAAGCCACTGACCCAGCATCATCGAGATCCAGACCATCTCGCCATAGTAGCCCGGGAAGGCTGGCAGGTGGTTCTTGAACAGCTCGTCGACGAAGTCCTTGCGCAGGATGCCTTTATCGGTCAAAACCGCCAGAGATTCACGCGCAAGCTGCAAGAGTCCTTGATGCTTGAGGACCCAGTGGCCGAAGGGCAGGCCAAACCCTTGTTTCTTCTTGGTGATGATCTCCTGCGGCAGGAAGTCACGCAGGGCCTCCTTGAAGAACCAGCGCAGCTGCACGCCCTTGAGTTTGTATTCGGGCGGGAGCTTGAGGGAGAAATCGAGGAGATCGTCGTCGAGCAACGGAAAAATTGCATCCACGCCTGCCAGGCGAGTGGCGCCGATGACTTTGGGAAGATCGTTGTCGGCGAGGGTGAAACGCCAGTCGAAGCCGAGCATCTTGTTCACGAGCGCTTCTGCATTGACTTCTCCCCAGACGCGTTGCTGAAGCTGGAGCGGAGCTCCCTGATCAATGCTGGCCAGGAAGGTGCTCGGGAAAATCGTGTCGACGCCGAGGCGGTCGAGAAGATTGTATTTGGCGGTTCGGTCGGGGAGCGGGGTGCGCGCCTGTTCAATGTAGCTGGCCGCCTTGCGCATCACGGGCAATTTGCCCAGCGGCGTGTGCATCAGCGCGGGCTCGAGCAGGGCGTACTTCAATAGTCCGGGGACTTTGTCGTAATAGCCGAATATCCGCTGCTTGGCGTACCGCGAGTTGCCGCCGAAAAGCTCGTCGCCGCCGTCGCCGGCGAACATCTTGGTCAGTCCGTCGTCGTGGGCCAGCTTTGCGCACATGTAGGCCGGGAGCACTGACGAATTGCCAAACGGTTGATCATAGGACGCAGCCACCGAGGGGATGTTGGCGACCAGATCGTCCGAAGTGATGTAGTACGGCTTGTGGGTTACGCCGAAGTGCTTGGCGGCAATGCGCGCAAACTCCATTTCGTCATAGCCCTCAGCCTCGAAGCCGATCGAATAGGCGGTGACGGGGCTTCCGCTACGGCTCAGCATGCCGACCACGGTTGAGCTGTCGGTGCCGCCGGAAAGGAAGGCGCCGACCGGCGCACCATTGAGGTCACGTTCGACCGCGGTCTTGATGAGATCCCTGAAGGTGCTGGCGCTGCTCTGGAAGTCTGCGTCGGAGGGCTCCTCGAAACGTGCCTGCCACCACGGGCGGGCGTTAGTGCCTTGGCCGTCCGCAAGGAGGCGGTAGCCCGGCTCGAGCCTCAGGATGTTCTTGAAGATCGTGAGGGGCGCGGGGATGACGTGGAAATAGAGATAGTTGAAGACCGCCTGCTGATCCAGTTCCCGGTGAAGGGCGGGGACGGCGTTGGCGCGATCTGCGAAACTGAAGCGCGAACCCTCGCGCGAGTAACAGAAGCCGTTGGTATTGAAGCGATCGGACGCCAGCCCTACCTGACGGCGAGCGAGATCGACCCAGAAAAGGGCGAATCGACCCGAAATCTGTTCGAGGAACTTTTCCGGAGAATCGCACAGCAGAGCAATGGCTGCCTGCCAGCCTTCCTGCTCGATGCGCTGGGCGAGGACTTTGCCCCGGATCCTGGGCTGGCCGAGCACCGCGATCGCCTGGTGTCCATGTGCGAAGGAGCGTACATCGCGAGCGTCGATTTCGAGCTGGAAGCCCGGCCGCGTGTGGCCGCGGTCGAGGCTGGCCTCGGCGAACGGTTGTCCGGAATCGAGTGAGTTGAAGTCGATGAAACCGCGGATCATGAGAGTACAGCGCCTCCGGGGGATGAGTGGGTGGAGCGACGGAAGCCGCTCTATCGCAATCTAAGGTAAAGGACGTCGCTCAAGGGCAAGAGTTTGTTGCGGCCCTGAACGCATCCGGAATATGGGGTGATCGCCCGGCCCAGCTGTCGGGGCAGCGGGGCGCGGCAGGCCACTGGCTGTGCAAGGCAGGAGCGGGCGGCCGTGCAGTGCTCATTTCGATGCTGGCGAAGGGTATCAAATGATCATGATGATGGCACGACCATGTAACGAGATTTGTGACGTATTGCATCGACGATCAGGCCCCGCGTCATGAAGCGCTGCCGTCCAGCCCCGCGCAAGCACTGGCCGGGCGGCCGGCTGCGGGTGGGTGGTCTACACAAAAAGGTCGTTTTGAATTAGGATTATAGGCCTATTACTGGATACAAAACGGCGGCGTAAGTCGCCGTTTCGCCTTTCTGCCGATTGGACTTTCCGGCGTTGCACGCGTCGGGGTCAATGGGTACGAGGATTCGCCCAGGTCCAGCCTGTCGCTTTCGGGAGGGGCGTTGTCATCGGGCCGAAAGCCGGTGCGGGCTGTTTGCCGCGCCACAACCAAGAACGAGTGCCATGAACGCACCGAGACACTACTTACAGTTCAAAGACTTCTCCCGCGCGGAGTACGACTACCTGTTCGACCGCACGCGCTGGATCAAGGACAGGTTCAAGCGTTACGAGCCGCATCACCCCCTGTTCGACCGTACGCTCGTCATGATCTTCGAGAAGGCCAGCACGCGCACGCGGCTGTCTTTCGAGGCGGGCATGCAGCAGCTGGGGGGATCGGCGATCTACCTTAACACCCGTGATTCGCAGCTCGGGCGTGGCGAGCCGGTGGAGGATGCGGCCCAGGTGATCTCGCGGATGAGCGACATCGTGATGATCCGCACCTTCGAGCAGACGATCATCGAGCGCTTCGCGGAGTACTCCCGGGTGCCCGTCATCAACGGGCTCACCAACGAATACCACCCCTGCCAGATCCTCGCCGACATCTTCACCTTCATCGAGCACCGCGGCCCGATTCAGGGCAAGACGGTCGCCTGGGTCGGTGACGCCAACAACATGTGCAACACCTGGCTGCAGGCCGCCGAGCTGCTGGACTTCAAGGTGCACGTGTCGACCCCGCCGGGTTACGAGGTCGAGCCGGAGCAGGCCGGCTGTGTCCGTACCGATCACTTCGTGCGCTTCGACGATCCGATGGATGCCTGTCGTGGCGCTGATCTGGTCACCACCGACGTGTGGACCAGCATGGGTTTCGAGGCCGAGAACGAGGAACGCATGCGGGACTTCGCCGACTGGCAGGTGGACGCCGACATGATGCGGGTGGCGAATCCGGACGCCGTTTTCATGCACTGCCTGCCCGCTCACCGGGGCGAGGAGGTTTCGGCCGAGGTGATCGACGGCCCGCAGTCGGTGGTCTGGGAAGAGGCGGAGAACCGGCTCCACGTACAGAAGGCCCTGATGGAATTCCTTCTGATCGGCAAGGTCGAAGGTGACTGCGCCTGAGCGCGGTCTGGAAGATTCAAGACTCATCTAATCAATCGTTGAAAGCGGCACATGAGCGACGTAAAGAAAGTTGTACTTGCCTATTCGGGCGGCCTGGATACCTCGGTGATCCTCAAGTGGCTGCAGGACACCTATCAGTGCGAAGTGGTCACCTTCACGGCCGACCTGGGGCAGGGTGAAGAGCTCGAGCCGGCTCGCGCGAAGGCCCTGCAGTTCGGCATCAAGCCCGAGAACATCTTCATCGACGATCTGCGCGAGGAGTTCGTGCGCGACTTCGTGTTCCCGATGTTCCGTGCCAACACCATCTATGAAGGCGAGTACCTGCTGGGGACGTCCATCGCCCGCCCGCTGATCGCCAAGCGCCAGATCGAGATCGCCCGCGCCACCGGCGCCGATGCGGTTTCCCACGGCGCCACCGGCAAGGGTAACGACCAGGTCCGCTTCGAGCTCGGTTACTATGCGCTGATGCCGAACGTGAAGGTCATCGCCCCGTGGCGCGAGTGGGACCTGCTGTCCCGCGAGAAGCTGCTGGCCTATGCCGAGAAGAACGGCATCCCCATCGAGATGAAGCACAAGCAGGGTGGCTCCCCATACTCGATGGACGCCAACCTGCTGCACATCTCCTTCGAAGGCCGTCACCTCGAGAATCCGGCCGCTGAGGCCGAGGAGTCCATGTGGCGCTGGACGGTTTCTCCGGAAGCCGCCCCCGATGCCGCCGAGTACGTCGACCTGGAGTTCGAGAAGGGCGACCTGGTTGCCATCAACGGCACCCGCATGAAGGCTCACGAACTGCTCGCCAAGCTCAATGAACTGGGCGGCAAGCACGGTATCGGCCGCCTCGACCTGGTCGAGAACCGCTACGTCGGCATGAAGTCCCGCGGTTGCTACGAAACCCCGGGCGGCACGATTCTGCTGCGTGCCCACCGCGCCATCGAGTCGATCACCCTTGACCGTGAAGTCGCCCATCTCAAGGACGACCTCATGCCGCGCTACGCGAGCATGATCTACACCGGCTACTGGTGGTCGCCCGAGCGCCTTGCGCTGCAGGCCCTGATCGACCACACCCAACAGACCGTCAATGGCTGGGTTCGCATCAAGCTCTACAAGGGCAACGTGATCGTCGTGTCGCGGGATTCCAAGACCGATTCCCTGTTCGATCCGACCATCGCCACCTTCGAGGATGACCAGGGCGCCTACAATCAGAAGGATGCGCACGGCTTCATCCGCCTGAACGCGCTGCGCATGCGCATCGCGGCCAACGCGAAGACCAAGCGCGACTGATAACCAGGCATGGACCCGAACGCGCCGTTCATGTTCGGGCTGACCATCGCAGAGTTCGAGGACATCTCCCTCAAGGTCTGCGTTGGTGGCCTGATCGCCTACATGGTTTTCATCATCGGCCAACTCGCCTGGGAGTCCAAGGCGGGCAAGTACGGCGCAATCTGGATGTTCGTGGGCCTTGGAGTCGGTTTCATCGGCTTCATGGCCAAGGGCATCATCCAGAGGCTGCTAGGCATCGAATAACCTGAACTTACTCAAAAAATGACCCAGACTGTCCAGTTCGACGGCGTTTCCGTCGTCAAGAAAGCCAATGTTTACTTCGATGGCAAGTGCGTGAGCCACTCCATCGTCCTCGCCGACGGCACCAAGAAGTCCGTGGGCGTGATCCTGCCGTCCACCCTGACCTTCAACACCGGCGTGCCCGAGATCATGGAAGGCGTGGCCGGCGGCTGCCGCGTCCGCCTCAAGGGTGAGACCGAGTGGAAGAGCTACGGCGCGGGTGAGTCCTTCGATGTGCCGGGCAACTCCAGCTTCGACATCGAAGTGACCGGCGAGGCTTATCACTACGTCTGCCATTTCGCCTGACCAGGAGCCGACGATGCCGTCGTTCGACATCACTTCCGAAGTCGATATGGTCGCGTTGCGTAACGCCGTCGAAGGTGCCAATCGCAAGATCACCGGGCGTTACGACTTCAAGGGCAGCGATGCCCGCGTCGAGCAGGCCGACAAGTTGCTCACCCTCTACGGTGACAGCGAGTTCCAGCTCGAGCAGATCCAGACCCTGCTACTCCCCGAGATGACCGCCAAGAAGGTCGATGTGCGCTGCCTGAAGCACGGCGACGTCCAGAAGATCGGCGGCAACAAGGTCAAGCAGGAGCTGACGGTGCGGGTGGGTATCGAGCAGGAGCAGTCCAAGAAGATCGTCAAGCTCATCAAGGACAGCAAGCTCAAGGTGCAGGCCTCCATCCAGGGTGAGGCGGTGCGCGTCAGCGGTGCCAAGCGGGACGTTCTCCAGGATTGCATCGCGCTGGTGCGCAAGGAGATCACCGATTTTCCGCTGCAGTACGGCAATTTCCGGGATTGAGCGCGTTCATGGGTGTCGCTCCGGCCGCCTCGCAGTCTTCGGTGGCTGACGCCGTGGCAATGTTGATGCTGCGCAAGTCGCTCGATCTGCAACAGAGTGCCGCCGCGCAGCTCATCGCCAGCGTGTCGCCTGCCACCCGGGCGCCCGAGGCGGATTCGACGCTCGGCAAGCATGTGAACACCTATGCCTGACAGTGTCGTGAAGCACAAAAAACCAGCCCCAGGGCTGGTTTTTTTGTGTCCGCCGACAGCGCGAGGCCGACCGTGGGGGCGTGTGGCATCATATGCCCATCAACAATCTCGTCTTTCCCATGAAAGCATTGCCTTTGCCTGCCCGTCGGGCGCTGCTTGTCTCGGCGCTGATCGGTGTCCCGGTGTCCGTGTCGGCAACCGAGGTCGCGCTTGCCGGCGTGTTTCCCGGCAAAGCCTTGCTGGTCATCAATGGTGGAGCCCCCAGGGCTGTGGCGGCGGGGAGCGTCACGCCCGAGGGCGTGCGGGTTGTCGCCGTCGATGGGGAGGTCGTTGTCGCCGAGTTTGACGGCGGCCGCCATCGGTTGGTGGTCGGGCAGCACGCGGTGAGCGTTGGTCGGGATAAAGGCGGGGCGCAGTCGGTCACCATCGAGGCTGATGGGCGGGGCATGTTTCGCAGTCAGGGCAAGGTGAATGGTGCGGTGATGCAGTTCGTGGTCGACACGGGGGCGACCTTCGTGGCCCTCGGGCGAAGCGACGCGCAGCGTGCCGGCCTGGACCTCACCCGGGCCGAACCCATCGCCCTGCAGACCGCAAACGGCGTGGCCCGTGGCTGGCGCCTGCCTCTCGATTCGGTCAGCGTCGGAGGCGTCACGCTCAGAAACGTCGAAGGTGTCGTGCACGGCACGGATCTGCCCGTCGTGCTGCTGGGCATGAGCTTTCTCAATCGCATGGAGATTCGCCGTGAAGGCTCGACCCTGCAGCTGCGACAACGATTCTGAGCGGGGGAGGTGATGAACACGCCGTCCTCGTTGCCGCCCCTCAACGCCGAATGGTTGCGCAGCCGCTTTGCGACCGGCCAGCCTGCCAGCAGCCCACGGGAAGACGGGATTCCACCCGGCCCGCTGAGGCCTGCCGCGGTGCTGGTGCCCATCGTCCTTCGCGAGGCGGAGCCGACTGTGCTGCTGACGCGCCGTACGGACCATCTGCACCATCACCCGGGGCAGGTGAGTTTTCCGGGGGGGCGGGTGGAGGAGGGCGATGCCTCGCCGATCGAGACCGCGCTGCGGGAGACCGAGGAAGAGATCTGCCTGCACAGGAGGCATGTGGAGTTGCTGGGCTGTCTGCCACGATACCAGACCGGCACGGGCTTCGACATCACACCGGTGGTCGGCCTGGTGACCCCGCCCTTCAACCTGCAGCTCGACCCCTTCGAGGTGGCCGAAGTCTTCGAGGTGCCCTTGTCCTTCCTGCTCGACGCATCGAATCATCAGCGTCACTCGGCGATGATCCGCGGAGCCCGGCGTGAATACTATGCCATGCCCTATGGCCAGTATTTCATCTGGGGCGCCACGGCCGGAATGCTCGTGAGCCTGCAGCGCTTCGTGTGTTGCTGAGTTCGGGGCGTTTGTATTGAGTGCGTTTGATGGTATCTTGAGGCACCCCACATGGCTTGGATATCTTGGGCTCCCCGGGCCTCTGCCGCATGACCCTGTTTTCCCTGATCGTTGCGCTGCTTATCGAGCAACTGCGTCCCCTCCCTGCCGGCCGTGTCGTCCATGCGCCGCTAAAGATGTTTGCCCGCTTCCTCGAGGATCGTTTCAACGACGGTGAGGCGCGGCATGGCGCAGTGGCCTGGTGGGTTGCGATACTCACCGCCTGTCTCGTCACGGCCCTCATCTACTTTGTACTGTTGAGCGTGCATCCGCTTCTGGCCGCCCTCTTCAATGTGGTGGTTCTTTATCTGACCATGGGCTTTCGTCAGGTCAGTCATTTCTTCACCGATATCCAGCTCGCGTTGCGCATGGGCGAGCTTCCGCGCGCCCGGCAACTGATCGGCGAGTGGCGTGGTGCCTCCCACGACCAGTCCGGCTCCAGCGAAATCGCGCGCCTGGCGATCGAGGAGGGCCTGCTGGCATCCCATCGCAACGTGTTCGGGGTCGTGGTGTGGTTCGTGTTGCTGCCGGGGCCGATCGGCGCGGTCCTGTACCGCATGGCGTCGTTTTTTGACGACGCCTGGGGGCGGCGCAGCGGCGATCAGGAGTTCGGCCAGTTCGGCGATTTTGCCAAGAAGGCTTTCGGTGTCCTGGATTGGGTGCCTGTGCGCCTCACGGCTGCGGCCTTTTCCATCGTCGGGGACTTCGAGGATGGCGTCCATTGCTGGCGCACTCAGGCCAATCAATGGAAGAACAAGGCTTCCGGTATACTGCTGGCAAGTGGCGGAGGCGCTCTGGGCGTCCGCCTCGGCATGCCGATCCATGAATCCGGTGAAGTGCTCGAACGTCCGGAAATGGGCGTCGGAGACGATGCCGATGCCGAGTTCATGCAGAGTACTATTGGTTTGGTATGGCGCACCTTGGTGCTGGTGTTCCTTGTACTGGCACTGCTTGGTGTTGCAGGCTGGGTCGGTAATTAATCGTAGCAATTGAGGAGGAAAACAAGATGGCTAGTCGTGAAGTTGTCGTTCTGAGTGCAGTCCGTTCCGCAGTGGGTGCCTTCGGTGGTTCGCTGGCCGATTTCGATACCAGCGAGCTGGCTGGCATCGTCATGAAGGAGGCGATCGCCCGCTCCTCCGTCGATCCGCAGCTGATCAATTACGTCACCGTCGGTACCACCATGCCGACCGACTCCCGTTACGCCTACGCTTCCCGCGTTGCCTCGATCCAGGCCGGCCTGTCGATGGAATCCGTCGCCATGCAGGTCTCCCGCCTGTGCGCCTCCGGCCTCCAGGGCATCGTGACGACCGCCCAGAACATCCTCCTCGGCGACGCCGACTACGGTATCGGTGGTGGTGTCGAAGTCATGTCCAAGGCTGCCTACCTGCTGCCGGCGCTGCGCAACGGTGCCCGCATGGGCGACACCAAGGCCATCGATTCGATGGTCGCCGTCCTGACCGACCCGTTCGGCGTCGGCCACATGGGCATCACCGCCGAAAACCTGGCGGCCAAGCACGGCATCACCCGTGAAGAGCAGGATGCGTTCGCCGTCGAGTCCCAGCGCCGTGCCGCTGCCGCCATCGACGCCGGCCATTTCAAGTCCCAGATCGTCCCGATCGTCAAGCAGACCCGCAAGGGCGAAGTGGTCTTCGACACCGACGAGCACCTGAAGCGCGGCACCTCCATGGAGTCGCTGGCCAAGATGAAGCCCGCCTTCAAGAAGGACGGCACCGTGACCGCTGGCAACGCCTCCGGCATCAATGACGGCGCTGCCTTCTTCGTGCTGGCCGACGGTGCCACCGCCGTCAACGCCGGCTACAAGCCGATGGCCCGCCTGGTTTCCTACGCGATCGCCGGCGTGCCGAACGACATCATGGGCGAAGGCCCGATCCCGGCTTCCCGCCTGGCCCTCAAGAAAGCCGGTCTGAGCCTCGACCAGATGGACGTCATCGAGTCCAACGAAGCCTTCGCGGCCCAGGCACTGTCGGTTGCCAAGGTGCTCGGCCTGGATCCGGCCAAGACCAACCCGAACGGCGGCGCCATCGCCCTGGGTCACCCGGTTGGCTGCTCCGGCGCCTTCATCGCCACCAAGGCGCTGTACGAGCTGCAGCGCACCGGCGGCCGTTACGCGCTGGTCACCATGTGTATCGGTGGCGGCCAGGGCATCGCCACGGTGTTCGAGCGCATCTGATCGTCCTGTCCGGTAGGCTCGCCGCTCGGTGAGCCTGATAGCTGACACGTAAAACCCCCGCCTGGTGCTGGTCGCCGGGCGGGGGTTTGTTTTTTGTCCGGTCAATCCGCTGGCTCTTTATCGGGTGGGAACTTTCCGCAACGGACACCGTAGTCTCTTGACATCGTCTTTTTCAGGGCGTTATATAAAGCAAGCGTGCTTGTTGATGGCGTGTCGGTTCAGCATTTCGAGTAGTCGTTTCCTGTTTGTTAAAACTGATGACGAGGGGGCTGGCGTGAATAAATCCGAATTGATTGATCAGATTGCGCTTGAGGCGGAGCTTTCCAAGGCTGCCGCCGGCCGGGCTCTGGATGCGGCGATCTCGGCCGTCAAGCAGGCGCTGAAAAAAGGCGACAGTGTCACGCTGGTGGGGTTTGGAACCTTCAACGTGGGCAAACGTGCGGCGCGAACCGGCCGCAATCCTAGAACCGGGGCGGCAATCAAGATCGAGCAGGCAAGAATCCCCAAATTCAGGCCTGGCAAAGCACTGAAAGATGCGTTAAACTAATGGGCTGTTGTTGCGGCGGGTTCTTGTTGATTGAGCCTCTGCAACATTCGGGTGCTTAGCTCAGTTGGTAGAGCGTCGCCCTTACAAGGCGAATGTCGGCGGTTCGACCCCGTCAGCACCCACCATTCTTCAATAGAATGGGTTTGCAATCAGGGAGTGGTAGTTCAGTTGGTTAGAATACCGGCCTGTCACGCCGGGGGTCGCGGGTTCGAGTCCCGTCCACTCCGCCAGCACATCAGTTGGCAATGCAGTTAAAGCACTCAAGAAGCCGCCTGCGCGGCTTTTTTTGCGCCCGTTTCCCGCGCTGCCGCTGCCGCTGCGCCGGAAGGGCTTGTTAGGCAGGGGCTGCGCAGGTAGACTGCGACGCGTTCATCATCGCCGCCATGGTGCCGGGTTGACGTTGTCGGGCCATGGCCGCAGCAGAGCAGGGTTTGTCTCTGCAGTCGTTGCGGGCTGTTTCTGCGCCCCGGCCGAAATTTCGAGAGGCGAACGAGAGTTCGCCTTTTTGTTTTTGAAAGAGGCGGTTAGCCGCTGCCATCAGCATCTTGGGAGTCAGCATGTTTGACGCCGTACGCAACAACAAGAAGGTCGTCCAGATATTTCTGTTGATGATCACGCTGCCGTTTGCCTTTTTTGGCGTCGAGTCCTACGTGAAGAACGTGGGCAGCGGTGGTGGCGTCGCCACCATCGGTGGCACGTCCATCCAGCTGGGCGAGTTTCAGCAGGCCATGCGGGAGCAGCAGGAGCGCATGCGGGCAGCCCTCGGGAGCAACTTCAATCCGGCCATGATGGACACGCCCGAGGCGCGTCGTGCCGTACTCGAGAACCTTGTCAACCAGCGCCTGCTGGCCCTCGACGCCCAGAAGTTGCGCCTCAGCGTTTCCGACGTCACCCTGCGCGAGACGATTGCCGCTGTTCCGGCTTTCCAGGAAAACGGGCAATTCTCGTTGCCGCGCTACGAGGCAGTACTCAAAGCCCAGGGCATGACCCAGCCCGTGTTCGAGAATCGCCTGCGCCATGACCTGGCCCTGCAGCAATTGCTGGGCGCGGTGGCCGAGGGGGTGATGGTGCCGCAAGGGTCGGTCGATCAGGTTTATGCGGTGCAGCTTGAAGAGCGCACCGTCAGCGAGGTTCGCCTTCCGGCCAGTCAGTTTGCGGCTGCGGTCAAGCTCGGGGACGATGCCGCGCGCAAGTTCTACGACGCCGAACGCAAGCGCTTCGAAATGCCGGCCCAGCTGAAGGCCGAGTACGTGGTGCTCAGCAAGGACGCCGTTGCCGAACAACTGAGCATCGCAGAGGCCGATGTCCGCAAGGAATACGATGCCCATCCGGAGCGTTTCAGCCAGGGCGAGGAACGCCGTGTCAGCCATATCCTGATCCAGGCTGACAAGAGCGCGGGTGACGCCGCTCTGAAGACTGCGAAGGAGAAGGCCGAGGTGCTCCTCAAGCAGGTTGCAGCCAAGCCCGACGACTTCGCACGTCTGGCCAGGGAGAACTCGCAGGATCCGGGTTCCGCCGAGAAGGGTGGAGACCTCGGGTTCTTTGGTCGCGGCGCGATGGTCAAGGAGTTCGAGGATGCGGCCTTCGGCCTGAAGAAGGAGGGCGAGCTCTCCGGCGTGGTGCAGTCGGATTTCGGCTTCCACATCATCAAGCTCACCGCCGTCAAGGCCAGCAAGACCCGTCCGTTCGACGAAGTGAAGGGTGAGATTGCGGCCGAGCTGAAGCGCAACGAGGCCGCCAGGAAGTACGCCGAACTGGTCGAGGGCTTCACCAACACCGTGTACGAACAGGCCGACAGCCTCAAGCCGACTGCCGACAAGTTCAAGCTCGCGATCCAGACGACCGACTGGCTGGCCCAGAGCGGCAATCCGCCGGCACCCTTCAACAACGAGAAACTCATCGGTGAGCTGTTCTCCGAAGACGCCCTCAAGAACAAGCGCAACACCAACGCCGTGGATGTCGGCAATGGCACGCTGGTCGCCGCGCGGGTGCTCGAATACAAGGCTGCGGCCCTCAAGTCCTTCGAAGAAGTGAAGCCGGTGATCGAGAAGGCCCTCGCCAACGAAGAGGCGGTCAAGCTGGCCGAGAAGGATGGCGAGGCCAAGCTCGCCCAGCTGGTCAAGGGTGACGCCGTCGCGCTGCAGTGGGGGCCGTCGCGCGCCATCTCCCGCAGCGAGCCGGGTGTCCAGCCCGAGTTGCTGCGTGCCGTCTTCCGCGCCAGCACCGACAAGCTGCCGGCCTACGCGGGCGTCAAGGTGCCGGGAGCAGGGTACGCGCTGTACCGGATCGAGAAGGTCAGCCGCCCGGCTGCGAAGGACGACGATCCGCGCCGTGCCGCCATCAAGCAGCAGTATGCGCGGGTGCTCGCCGAACAGGATTTCGGCGCCTACATTGCCGCGCTGCGCAAGCGCTACGATGTGAAGGTCAACTACTCGCTGCTGGAAGAGCAGAAGGACAAGTAAGCGTCGGGCGCCGTGTTGGCGCTGGCGTGACGAATTCCGGGCCCGGTGAGCGATCACCGGGCCCGGCGTTATTTTTGGCGCTGCCCCCCTGGGGCAGGGGCCGCAGGGTGACGGCCCCCGGCTTTGGTGTGCGTGAAGCTGAAGAGGCCATGGACGTACCCGTCCCGCCAAGAGCACCGTGTGGTGATCGGCTTGGCTGGTGCTGCGGCTTACAGGCTCTCGCGGGTCAGGAAGCTCTTGAAGGCGTGATCGCAGTCCCGGACGTGGTTCAGGACGAGATCCCGGGCGAGCGGGGGCAGGTTGGTGTAATCGAGGGGGCCGTAAATCGCCTCGTACAGAAGATCTGTCAGGCGCCCGCGCAGCTCGTCGTGTTCGGCCCGGTGGGCTTCGAGTTGCGGATAACCGGACTCCAGGAGAATGCGCTCCTCGGCATCGAAGTGCTGGTGGGTCAGGGTTGCCAGATCGTTCAACAGCGAAACGAGATCGCTCGCCGTCATGCTGCCCGCCGTGGTGAAAAGCTTGCTGCACAGGAGCAGGAGCCGTTCATGCTGCGCATCCAGGACAGCGTGACCGACGCTCAATGCAGGAGACCAGGCGGGATCGACAGGCATCGCTTGAATGGATAAAAAGTTTCAAATTTTATACATGATATCAAGTGTGGAAATAAACCCCCGTGCATTGCGACAACTTTTAACCCGGGTTCCAGGCATTCCGTTCCGGATCGCCTTTCTGGACAAGGCCTATCTTCAAATTGCATCCGCTGTTCTGTCGCGTACCCGTGACGGCGATGCGGGCCGGAACGCCCGTCAGCCTTGATAAATCGGCCCGCCTGTGACAGGGTCGCGGCCTCGGCGATCCGTGCCGGCCCTCTCCCGATTTTCTCCTGCTCCGCCCCCCCCCAGTCAGATGGACATTCAACCCAGCAGTCCGGCGCCGGACATCCGGTTTTCCCGAACCCTCAGCAGCAACCGTGTCTGGCTCGCCGCCGGCAGGCGGGTGGAGATTGCCGGCGAGAGCTGGCGGATCGTCGGTTACATCCCTGAAACCTGCCTTGGCCAGCAAGCCCACTGGCGTCGGCGCACCAGTGAGGCGCGGGAGGCTGCCGAGCTTGAAATGCTGAAGGCCCACGGGCCTGCGCTCGAGCGCGCCCTCGAGGTGGCCGTCGCCGAGATCGGCGCCTATCTCGCGACTTGCCGGGCTGAAGGGCTGCAGCCCAACCTGCGCAAGCTGCGGGAGGACTGGGGCAGCGGCGAGATCGACCTCACCCGGGTGGGTAAGACCCTGGGCCGGTCTGTCGCCGACATGCAGGCGCGCCAGCGCCAGCACGCCCTGGCCGAGCAGATCGGCCGCACGGTGCGGCTCTCCGACTATCCCGACACCTTTCCGGCCCGGCGGTGCGCCCGGCGCTTGATCGCCGTGCTCGGCCCGACCAACTCGGGCAAGACCCACGATGCTTTCGAGCGCCTCGCGACGGCGGCCTCCGGCGTGTATCTGGGCCCGCTGCGCCTGCTGGCCCTGGAGGCGTTCACGCGGCTCAACGACGAGTTCGGCGTGAGCGCGTCCCTCGTCACCGGCGAGGAGCGACGGATCGTCGAAGGCAGCCGGGTGACCACCTCCACCATCGAGATGCTCGACCCGGAGCGGGAGGTCGACGTGGCGGTGATCGACGAAATCCAGATGCTCAGCGATCCGGACCGGGGCTGGGCGTGGACCCAGGCGGTGCTGGGCGCCAATGCGCGGGAAGTCTGGCTGCTGGGGGCGCCGTCGGCCGAGCCGGCGATCCGGGCCCTGGCCGCCCGCCTGGGCCTGCCGCTGGAGGTCCGCCACAAGACCCGCAAGCATCCGCTGGTGGTCGGCCACGCCCTCGCCAACAACCCGGCCGGGGCGCTCCGCAAGGCGCGGCCCGGCGACGCCTTCATCGTGTTCTCCCGGCGCGATGCCCTCAACCTGCGTGACGACCTGCTGGCCCTCGGCAAGTCGGTGGCCTGCATCTACGGCGCCCTGTCGCCGGAGGTGCGCGAGCGGGAAGCCCGCCGCTTTGCCGGGGGGGACGCCGACATCCTGGTGGCGACCGACGCGATCGGGATGGGCCTCAACCTGCCCATCCAGCGCGTGGTGTTTACCGCGGTGAACAAGTACGATGGCCAGACGCGGGGGCTGTTGCCGGTGCCGCTGCTCCAGCAGATCGGTGGCCGGGCGGGGCGCTTCGGCCACCGGGACGAGGAGGGCGTCGTCGCCGGCCTCACGCCGGCCGAGCACGGCATCGTTGCCGCATTGATGAAGGCGCCCCAGGAGGCGCTGGAGAGCACCGGTTTCCAGATTACCGCCGGTAGCGCCTACCTCGAGCAGATCGCGGGGATGTCCGGCGACCACCGGCTCGAGGCCCTGCTGTCGCTGTTCATGCTCCACGCCGACTGCGGCGACGGTTTCTTCACGCCCTTCGTGCCCGACGAGCAACTCGCCCGCGCCGCCCAGCTCGACCGCATGAAGCGCCTGACGCTGCAGCAGAAGCACATCTTCTCGATGGCCCCGATGGCGTCCCAGAACGAGACCATCGACGGGGTCTGGCGCGACTGGGCGTACACCGCCAACCGGGGGCAGGCCATTCAGCTGAACTTCCTGCCTCCGTCGGCCCGCAAGGCCTCGCTCGAGGACGCCGAAACCACCGTGCGGTTGCTGGCGGCCTACCGCTGGTTCGGCTACCGCCTGCCCGCGCTGTTCGTCGACCACACCCTCGCCGATCAGGCGCTGGCCCCCTGGATCAGCACCGTGGACAGCCACCTCCGCAGCCGCTACAAACAGGGCGTGGGCGGTGGCCGGAAGGGCGTGCCGAGCTGGTACTGGCCCGCCAAGCGCTGAACATGCCGCTACAATGCCCCTCCCGACACGAAAGGACTTTGCACATGCGCACACATAGCCCGCTTCTTGCCGTCATCTTCCTGGCCGCCTCCGGCGCCGCGATGGCCGCGCCGGCCGTCGAAACCCTGCCGTCCGGCGTAAAGGTCGAGCACATCAAGGTGGGTGAGGGCGAAAGCCCGAAGGCTACCAGCCAGGTCACGGTGCATTACCGCGGCACGCTGCTCGACGGCACCGAGTTCGACAGCTCCCACAAGCGCGGCCAGCCGGCCAGCTTCGGCCTCAACCAGGTGATCCCGTGCTGGACCCAGGGCGTCCAGAAGATGAAGGTCGGCGGCACCGCCAAGCTCACCTGCCCGCCGGAAACCGCCTACGGTTCCCGCGATCTGGGCAAGATCCCGCCCAACAGCACCCTCAACTTCGAGATCCAGCTCCTCGGCGTGCGCTGAGCCCGGCGCCCTCAGCCCTGCACCGGGTGCCGGTGCAGGGGCAGGGCGAGGGTCAGCAGCCAGCACAGGGCCAGCATCACCGCCGAGCCGAGCAGCCCATAGAGCAGCCCTCCCCACTGGTACAGCAGCCCCGACAGCAGCGTGCCGATGAAACGTCCCAGCGCGTTGGCCGCGTAGTAAAAGCCCACATCCTCGGCCGCCTTCTCCGAGCCCGCATAGGCCAGGACGAGGTAGGAATGCACCGACGAATTCACCGCAAAGGCGAGGCCGAACAGCCCCAATCCGGCCACCACGACCCATTCGAGCCCGGGCGCGTCGAGGGCCACCGCAACCGCCAGGCCGATCGGGACCAGGGCCAGCACCGCCGACCACCAGCGGGCGGCGGGCACTTCGCTTGAGAGCCCGTCGCTGCTGCGCCTCACCAGCTGCGGCGCCAGGGCCTGCACCACCCCGTAGGCGATCGTCCAGGCGGCGAGGAAGGTGCCGACCATCGTGAAAGTCCAGCCCTGGGCGTAAAGGAAGACCGGCACCCCGACCACGAACCACACGTCCCGCGCCCCGAACAGCACCACCCGTGCCGCCGCCAGGGTGTTGATGCCCGGGTTCTTGGCGAACAGCTCCTTCGCCGACTTCGACGCCTTCCCCTTGCCCATCATCGGGGGCAGGCTGGTCAGCACGCCCGCCAGCACCAGCGCCAGCAGGCCTGCCATGGCCCACAGGGATTGCCGGAAGCCCAGGGTCTCCAGCAACAGCCCGCCGAGGAAGAAGCCGATGCCCTTCATCGCGTTCTTGCTCCCCGTAAACCAGGCGACCCACCTGAAGAGCTGCCCGGCGCCTTCCTCCTTCGCCGCCGCCGCGGTCACCTTGATCGCCGACTTGCTGGCCGTCTTGGTCAGGTCCTTCGCCACGCCGCATACCCCCTGGGCCGCCACCACCCAGGCCACCGACAGGAGCGTCGTCCACCCGGGCTGCAGCATCGACAGCAGCGTGAAGCCGACGATCTGCGTCGCCAGCCCCACCGTCAGCATCCGGGTGATGCCGTAGCGCGTCGCCAGCCAGCCGCCGATCAGGTTGGCCGCCACGCCGGCGGCCTCGTAGAGCAGGAACAGGAAAGCCAGCGTGAACGGCGAGTAACCCAGCCGGTAGAAGTGCAGCAGCACCAGCATCCGCAGGGCGCCATCGGTGAGGGTGAAGCCCCAGTAGGCGGCGGTGACGATGGCGTAGTTGCGGGCGGCGTGGTGCATCAGATCCCCACCGCCTGCATGTGGCAGGCCAGGTCCACCATCCGGCAGGCGTAGCCCATCTCGTTGTCGTACCAGGCGTAAACCTTGACCAGGGTGCCGTCGGTGACCAGCGTGGACGGCGCATCGACGATGGCGCTGCGGGTATCGCGGGCGTAGTCGGCGCTGACCAGCGGCCGCTCCTCGTAACCCAGGATGCCGGCCAGCTCGCCCGTGGCCGCGGCGGCGAAGAGGCCGTTCACCTCCTCCACCGTGGTGGTGCGTTGCAGCTCGAACACGCAGTCGGTGAGGGACGCGTTGAGCACCGGCGCGCGCACCGCGTGGCCGTTGAGCTTGCCCTTCAGCTCCGGGTAGATCAGCGCGATGGCGGTGGCGCTGCCGGTGGTGGTCGGGGCCAGGCTCATCATCGCGCTGCGGGCGCGGCGCAGGTCCTTGTGGGGCGCATCGACCACCAGATTGGTGTTGGTGGGGTCGTGAATGGTGGTGATCTGCCCGTGCCGGATGCCCAGGTTCTCGTGGATCACCTTGACCACCGGCGCCAGGCAGTTGGTGGTGCATGAGGCGGCGGTGACGATGCGGTCGCGGGCCGGGTCGTAATGCGCATGGTTGATGCCCACCACGATGTTGAGCACGCCGCCCGTCTTCACCGGCGCCGCCACGATCACCCGTTTGGCGCCCCGGTCGAGGTGGCCCTGCAGGGTTTCGGGGGTCAGGAACTTGCCGGTGCATTCGAGCACCACATCGACCCCAAGCTCACCCCAGGGGATCTCCCCCGCGCTGGCGTGGGCGCTGAAGCCGAGCCGCTTGCCGTCGATGCGGATGACGTCGTCGCCGTCCGCGGTGATATCGGCGCGCCACTTGCCCTGCACGCTGTCGAAGGCGAGGAGGTGGGCTGTGGCCGCCGCGCCGCCCTTGATCTCGTTGAGGTGAACGACTTCCAGCCGGTTGCCCGCCCGTGGATCGTCGGACTGGCGCTCGGCCGCGCCCATGGCGGCGCGCAGCGCCAGTCGGCCGATGCGGCCCATGCCGTTGATGCCTACCCTCATTCTTCTTGGCCTCCAAAGTTGAATATTTTTACGATTATCGAATCGTCTCACCCATTGATTACACTTGCGTTACATGGGGCGCAATCGGTTCCATACTTCTTGAAGTGTTGTATATTGAAGCCATGGAAACCAAGACTGCAACCACCATTTTCGAGTCCCTGTCGTCGGGCTGGCGTCTCGAGGCCTTCCGTCTGCTCGTCAGGAAGGGCCCGGAGGGCATGGTGGCCGGCGACATCGCCGCGGCGCTCGACCTCGCCCCGTCCAGCCTGTCCTTCCATCTCAAGGCGCTCACCCACGCCGGCATGGTGAGCGTCGAGCAGGAGGGGCGCTTCCTGCGCTACCGGGCCAACCTGCCGCTGATGGCGGACTTGATCGCCTATCTCACCGAAGAATGCTGCGCCGGTGTGCCGGGCCAATGCACCGAGGTGGCCACGGCGAAGGCTTGCGTGGGCAAGCTCACCTGCTGACAGGCTTCGCCAAAGCGGAGTGCATGCATGTTCTCATGTTTGATTTCGATATTTGTAAAAGTCTGGAAACCGCATCCCGGCAAGATGGGTGCTGGAACACGAGCCAAGCGATTCATCCCTCGGCAAGGCCCCCGCCCGAAGCCCGACTTTTGAATGGAGTTCGAGATGTCCGACAAGATCCACAACGTGCTTTTCCTGTGCACGTCCAACTCAGCCCGCAGCATCCTGGCTGAAGCCATCCTCAACGAAGTTGGGCAAGGCCGCTTTCGTGGCTTCAGCGCGGGGAGCCAGCCGGCAGGCCAGGTCAATCCAGTCGCGCTGGAGTTGCTGCAACGCAACCGGATCGGCACGGATGGGCTGCGCAGCAAGGACTGGAACGAGTTTGCGGAGCCGAACGCGCCGCACCTGGACTTCGTCTTCACCGTCTGCGACAAGGCCGCAGGCGAGGTCTGTCCCGTGTGGCCGGGCCAGCCGATGACGGCCCACTGGGGCGTCGAAGACCCGGTCGCCGCGGTGGGGGCGCCGGAGGCGCTCCAGCGGGCGTTCTCCCAGGTTTTCATGCTCTTGCGCCGGCGCATCTCCCTGTTTGCTAGCCTGCCGCTGGAGAAGCTGGAGGGCCAGGCCCTCAAGCGGGAGCTGGACCAGATCGGCAAGACTGCGCTGCAGCCAGAGGCCTGAGATGGGACTGTTCGAACGCTACCTGACCCTCTGGGTCGCATTGGGGATCGGCGCCGGAGTGGGGCTCGGCCTCGTGGCGCCGGCGGCTTTCCGCTTCATCGCCGGGCTCGAAGTGGCCCATGTGAACCTCGTGGTGGCGGTCTTCATCTGGGTGATGATCTACCCGATGATGATCCAGATCGACTGGCACGCGGTGAAGGACGTGGGCAAGAAACCCCGCGGGCTGGTCCTGACGCTGGTGGTGAACTGGCTGATCAAGCCCTTCACGATGGCGGTGCTGGGCGTGCTGTTCTTCCAGTACCTGTTCGCCCCGTGGGTCGACCCGCAAGCGGCCAGCGAGTACATCGCCGGGATGATCCTGCTGGGCGTTGCACCATGCACTGCGATGGTCTTCGTGTGGAGCCAGCTGGTAAAGGGCGACGCCAGCTACACCCTGGTGCAGGTGTCGGTGAACGACCTGATCATGGTGTTCGCCTTCGCCCCGATCGCTGCCTTCCTGCTGGGGGTCACCGACATCACCGTGCCCTGGGAAACCCTGGTGCTGTCCACGGTGCTCTACGTGGTGCTGCCGCTCCTCGCCGGCATGGCCACGCGCCAGGCGCTGGTCCGTCGCTCGCCGCGGGCGGTGGGGGACTTCGTGGCCCGGCTCAAGCCCTGGTCCATCGTCGGCCTGATCGCCACCGTGGTGCTGCTGTTCGGCTTCCAGGCCGGCACCATCGTCGCCCGGCCGCTGGTGATCGGCATGATCGCCGTGCCGCTGGTCGTGCAGAGCTACGGCATCTTCACCATCGGGCTGATCGGCGCGCGCCTCCTCAAGCTGCCCTTCGAGGTGGCGGGGCCGGCCTGCCTGATCGGCACCTCCAACTTCTTCGAGCTGGCGGTGGCGGTCGCGATCTCCCTGTTCGGGCTCGAGTCGGGGGCTGCGCTGGCCACCGTGGTCGGCGTGCTGGTGGAGGTGCCGGTGATGCTGTCGCTGGTGGCGATCCTCAACCGCGGCCAGAACTGGTTCCGCTACACCGGCCTCCGGTAGGCACTGCGCGCCGGCGCGGCGTCGGCGTAATATCCCGCAGGTCCAGCTTCAGACGAGGTGATCGTGACCCCATCCTGTTTGCTCGCCGCCTGGTCTGCCCACGAGGCCGAACTGCGGCGCTACCTGCGTCACCGGCTGACCGACCCGGACGAGGCGGATGATCTGGTCCATGATGTCTTCCTCAAGGCCTGCCGGCAGGGCGAAGCCTTCTGCGGGGTGCACAACCCCCGCGCCTGGCTGTTCGAGGTGGCCCGCAACACCTTTCTCGACCACGTCCGGCACGCGCGGCCGATGCAGTCGCTGCCGCCCGATCTCGCGGCGGCCGAGCCCGACGAGGCCATGGTCGATCGTCTCGCCCAATGCCTGCCGCGGGTGCTCTCGGAGCTTTCGCCGGACGACCGCGACGCCGTCAGCCTGTGCGACCTGGGTGGCATGAGCCAGGCGGCCTTTGCCGAGCTGAAGGGCCTGTCGCTGCCCGGCGCCAAGTCGCGGGTGCAGCGGGCCCGCCAGCGCCTGCGCGAGCGTCTGGCCTCCGCCTGCCAGGTGCAGCTCGACGCGCAAGGGCAGGTGTGCTGCTTCGTGCCGCGGCCACCGCTGGATTGATTGCGCGCAACCCTGCATCCTTTTTGGGCCTGCCGCGTCTTCAAGTCAGGAGATCGAGGGATCTCAACCTGCGAGACAGATCATGGATACGCTGCTTTCCTGGACATTTCCCTTGCTGCGGGGCGGGCTGGGCAATCTCGCCGCCTACCTGGCGGCCCATGTGCTGCTATGCCTGCTGCCGGCCTTCTTCATCGCCGGCGCGATGGCAGCGCTGATCCCCAAGGAAACCGTTACCCGCTTCCTGGGGCGGAACTCCCGCAAGGCGGTGTCCTATCCGGCGGCGGCGGCGGCGGGGTCATTGCTGGCGGTGTGTTCCTGCACCATCGTCCCGCTGTTCGCGGGCATCCATAAAAAAGGCGCGGGTCTGGGGCCGGCGATCACCTTCCTGTTCTTCGCGCCGGCGGCCAACATCCTGGCGCTGGTCTACACCGGTGGCATCATCGGCGCCGATCTGGCGCTGGCGCGCTTTGTGCTGTCGCTGGTGTTCGGCATCGGTATCGGGCTGATCATGGCGCTGCTGTTCCGCGCCGACGACGCCGCCCACGACCAGGCCACCGACAGCGCCTTCGGTGTTGCCGGGGCCGAGGGGATGGGGCGCGCCGCGCTGGCCTTCTTGCTGGTATGGATCGCGCTGCTGCTGGCGGGCACCCTGAAGCTGGGCATCTTCACCGCCACCTGGCTCCAGTTCGAGCTGCCCCTGGCTGCGGCGCCGGCCTGGCAGGCGAGCCTCGACCAGCTGGTGCCTTTCGACGCATCGCGGGGCGAGGAGGGTGTCTCGGTGCAGGGCGTGCTGCTCATCGGCCTGCTGGTGGCGATCGGCGTGAGCGCCTGGCGCGGCATCGAGAACATCCAGAACGGCGCCAACCGCTGGACCGGCGTCAGCCTGGTGCTGATCGCCCTCACGCTGTTGCTGGCGGCCTTGTCGATCCAGGCCACGCCCGCCGGGCTGCGTGTCGGCTTTACCGGCAAGTTCGTCGGCGTCGCGCTGGCGCTGGCTGCGCTTTGGCGGATCGCCCGCCGCCACATGTCGGCCGACGATCTGGACGCCTGGCTGTGGGAGTCCTGGCGTTTCGTGAAGCAGATCTTCCCGCTCCTCGTGATGGGGGTGTTCGTCGTCGGGATGATCCGGGTGGTGCTCCGCCCCGAGTGGATCGAATCCCTGGCCGGCGCCAATACCGTGCTGGGCAACCTGGCCGGCGTCGCCTTCGGGGTGTTCATGTACTTCCCGACCCTGGTCGAGGTGCCCATCGCCCGGATGTTCCTCGACCTCGGCATGCACCGGGGGCCGCTGCTGGCCTACCTGATGGCCGACCCGGAGCTCTCGCTGCAGAGCATCCTGATCATCTCGGCCATCATCGGGCGCCGCAAGGCCTGGACCTACGTGGCCCTGGTGGCCCTGTTCAGCACCGTCGCCGGGCTCACCTACGGGGCCTGGATGGATGGCAGCTCGCTGCTCTCGCTGGCCCTGGGGCTGGTGGGTTTCATCGCGGTGCTGGCGGCGCTGCTGTCCCTCGCTGGCCGCCATCGGCCGGTTTCAAGAAAAGGAGTCTGATCATGTTGAACATCAAGGTTCTCGGCCCCGGCTGCGCCAACTGCCGGAAACTCGAAGAGATCGCCCGCGAAGCCGTGGCTTCCCTGGGCGTCGCCGCGGAGATCGACAAGGTCACCGACATGCAGCAGATCATCGACTACGGCGTGCTGAAGACGCCCGGGCTGGTGATCAACGGGAAGCTGGTTTCGTCCGGCCGGATTCCCGCACCCCAGTCGGTGGCCGACTGGATCCGCGCGGCGGGCTGACAGGGCCTCCGGGCCGGCCTGGCTTGTGCCGGCCCGGCGACTTGGGTAGATTGGCGCACACATTTCTGCGCCGGGCTGACTTCGCCCCCGCTCCGGCGGCGGGCGGGTCGGCCTTCAATCATTTTTCCCCGGGCCTGCGGGCGGAGCAGGGCGGGGAGCCCCGTCGAGAGCATGAGAACGAATCTGAAGGTTCCCTTCGCCGAGAAGGACGAAGCCAAGAAGCTGGGTGCCCGCTGGGATGCGGCGCGCAAGCTCTGGTACGTGGAAAACAAGGCCGATCTTTCGGCCTTCGCCCGCTGGTCACCCAGCCCCCACGACGCCTCGGCGCCGGCGCCCGCGGCGGTGCCCCGTTCGTCCGGGCGCAAGATGCAGGCGGAGAGCCTGGTCATCGTCGGCAGCCAGTACCGTCCCCAGTCGCCGGTCTGCGACTGCCCGCCCTGGGAAATCTGCCCCCGCTGCGAAGGCTCGGCGTTTGCACGGCCGGCGGGTGGCAGGGCCCCGGTTTGATCCCGCTCCGAGCGCGCCGCCCATGAACGAACTCATCGCCGAACTCCAGCGGCTCTACTTTCCCCAATGCGCCACCACCACCCTCGCTGCGGCGCTGGCCGCCGAGGGGGAGGCAGCCATGGACCCGGTCGCTGCCGATGGGCGGGTGACCGCCCTGGTGATAAGCCTCGACTGCAGCCTGTGGGCGCAGGCCGCGCACCTTTGCGAGCAGGTCCAGGACGAGCTGGGGCTGCCGGCGCCAGCCGTCTCGGTGTCCGGCGGCTCCGCCTACGGGCTGTGGTTTTCCGTCGCCGAAGCGGTTCCCCGGGCGCGGGCCGTCGCCTTCCTCGAAAGCCTCCGGCGCCGTTACCTGGCGGAGGTGCCGGCGGCCAGGCTCAGCTTCCACCCGCCCGCGCCGCTCTCGCTGGTGCCGGCCTGTCAAGGTGCGGACCGCTGGTCGGCCTATATCGACCCCAGCCTCGGCAGCATGTTCGTGACGGAGCCTTGGCTGGAGATGGCGCCGAGCCCACAAAAGCAGGCCGAGCTGCTGGCGGGGCAGACGCGCATCAAGCCCGCGGACTTCGACGCTGCGCTGGCCCTGCTGCAGGGCGCCGACAGCGCCGGCTCACCGGCCGCCAGCGCACCCTCCGAAGCGCGGGTGAGCGGCCGTCACGACGAGCCCGTGGGCTTCCTGCTCGCCATCATGAACGACGACGCGATCGAGACCCGCCTGCGGATCGAAGCCGCCAAGGCGCTGCTGCCCTACTTCCGCAAACCGGCCGCCTAGCAGCGGTAGTCCGGACGGCGGGATTCGCGCAGGAAGCGCTCCTGCTCGGCGAGGCTGCGCGAGCGGTTCAGCTCGGTCTGCCGGGCGCCGAAGGCGTCGCGCTCCGCGGCGGTGTTGCGGGCGGCTTCGATGGAGCGGATGCAGCGCCAGCGCAGGCCCGTTCGGGTCATGATCTGCCGCATGTTTTCCGGAAGGTGGTAGGTCATGCAGTGGTAGCAATAGATCTTGTTCATCATCCGGGCGTCTCCTGAGTGGAAGGCTGGTCGTCAGCATGCGGACCTCAGGTTGCAAAAGCATGACGCGTGCCTGCGCCACTCGCCCAGGTCGGGTGCCCCGGCGCTGCCATCGATTTGTCACGCTTCGGTCATGGGGGCGGTGCCCTTGGCGGGCCAGACTGATGCGTCAAAAGCCAGAGGTCGGAGCGCCTGCATGCACCACGGTGAGCACGAGCCCCCGGAGCTCGTTGAACTGGAACGTCTGATCAGCGCCTTCGGCGACTCGATGGAGCTGCAGGTGCTGTGCGAGGTGAGCGCCGGCGCCCGCAGCTTTCCGGTCTACGCCATCGCGCTGGGCAACCCGGCGCCCTCGGTGCCGGCGGTGGGCTATTTCGGCGGTGTCCACGGGGTGGAGCGGATCGGTTCGGCGGTGGTGCTGGCCTTCCTGCGCAGCGTGATCATGCGGCTGCGCTGGGACGCGACCCTCCGGCACCAGCTCGAACATCTGCGGATGGTCTTCATGCCGGTGGTGAACCCCGGCGGTCTCGCCCGCGGCACCCGGGCCAACCCCGTGGGCGTCGACCTCATGCGCAACGCGCCGCTGGACGCCCGCGATCCGGTGCCGTTCCTGCTCGGCGGCCAGCGTCTCAGCCCGTGGCTGCCCTGGTACCGGGGCAGCAAGGGCGAAGCCATGCAGCCGGAGAGCAGGGCCCTGTGCCGGGTTGTCGAGAGCGAACTGCTCACCCACGCCTTCAGCATCGCGGTGGATTGCCATTCGGGCTTCGGCGCCCGCGATCGCATCTGGTTTCCCTACGCCAGCACGCGCCTGCCGATCGCCCATTTGCCCGAAATGCACGCCCTGGCCGAGATCCTCGACCAGACGCACCTGCACCACCCCTACGTCTTCGAACCCCAGAGCAGCCAATATCTGACCCACGGCGACCTGTGGGACTATCTGTACCAGCGGGCCTGCCTCGAGCCGGCGTGCATCCATCTGCCCCTGACCCTCGAGATGGGCTCGTGGCTGTGGGTGAAGAAGAACCCCCGCCAGATGCTGTCCCTGCTGGGTTTCTTCAACCCCCTCATCGCCCACCGCCACGCCCGCGTGCTGCGCAGGCACATTCAGTGGCTGGAATTCATCGGCCGTGCGGCCTGCGAGCACCTCGGCTGGGTCCCGACGGGCCCGGAGCGTGCCCGGCACCGGGAGCTTGCGCTGCGGCGCTGGTACGACAGCGGAGGTTTTGCATGACCCACCCGGCAAACGGCGGGAGGGCGGCAGGGGAGGGCGCAGCCCACCTTGGAGGCCCCTGGCTCCTGTTGCGGGGACTCACCCGCGAGGCCGGCCATTGGGGCGAATTCCCGCGTCAGCTCCAGGCGGCCTTGCCCGGTGCGCAGATCCTGACCATCGACCTGCCGGGCAACGGCGTGCTCCACGGCCAGCCGAGCCCGCCTGGCATCGCCGGAATGCTCGCCGCGTGCCGCGCCGAACTCGCCGGGCGCGGTGTGACGGAGCCCGTGCATGTGGTGGCGATGTCTCTCGGCGCGATGGTCGCCGTGGCCTGGGCGCAGGCCCACCCGGCGGAGCTGGCCGGCTGCGTGCTGATCAACGGCAGCCTGCGGGGCATCAGTCCCATCCACCAGCGCCTGCGGCCGGGCAGCTGGCTGCCACTGCTGTCGATGCCGTTCAGGCGGACGGCCCGGGCGCGGGAAGCCGCGATCCTGCGCCTCACCAGCCACCGCGCCCCGCCCGAGGTGCTCGACGAATGGACGAGGCTGGCCGAGCGGCGCCCGGTGTCGACCCGCAACGCCCTGTGCCAGCTGGTGGCCGCGGCCCGCTTCCGGGCCCCGGCCGGCCGGCCCGCGCCACCCATGCTGGTGTTGTGCGGCGGGCGGGATACCCTGGTGTCACCGGAGTGCTCCCTGACCCTGGCGCGGCAGTGGGACCTGCCGGTGCATCTCCACCCCGGCGCCGGCCACGACCTGCCGCTGGACGACGGCCCGTGGGTGGCCGAGCGGATCCGGGAATGGGCCGCCGCGCTGGATTCGACCCATGCCCGTGGGCCCGAAGAGGGCGTGGAGCCCGCAGCCCCGGCCGGCACAGCGCGAAAATGCTGGCCTTGAAGGCGGGCCTGTCGCTAGAATGCGGGCCTCGTGTGCGGACGTGGCGGAATTGGTAGACGCACCAGATTTAGGTTCTGGCGCCCTTGGCGTGAGAGTTCGAGTCTCTCCGTCCGCACCATCGGCAAAAAGCCCTCATGTACGCACCTGTACATCCCCCATCGGGCCCGTTCCGGGCCCTCTGCGACGCTCCGGCGGCATCCCGCCCGCGGGTGACGCGCCCTGCCTGCCCTCCCGATCTCCACCATCGCTGCACAACGCGACGGGTTGAAGCCTGTCCCGCTTATCGCCTGGCGGTCCAGCGCCGCGTCCTTGCCCGAGCGGGCAAGACCTGCGACGGCACAAATAAAAAACCCCCGGCGAGGGGAAGCCGGGGGCCAAAATGCCTTGCTTGCTCAAGGCCCCGCTCAGGGAGGTATCGCGGGAGACGGCTCGTCACCATCTACTCGTTTAGTCCATGGCGCCGGGGAAAAAGTTCCCGCGGCATTTCGTTTCCAGATGTAAGTGCGTGAGACATTCATGAAACCAGTCCAGTCGGCCTTTCCCGCAACCCGCATGCGCCGCATGCGCCGTGACGACTTTTCCCGTCGCCTGATGCGCGAGCATCGCCTTTCGGCGGACGACCTGATCTACCCGGTGTTCGTGCTCGAGGGGGAGAACATCGTCCAGCCCGTGGCCTCGATGCCCGGCGTCAGCCGTACGTCCCTCGACGGCCTGTTGCGGACGGCCGAGGAGGCGGTGGCGCTTGGCGTGCCGGCGCTGGCGCTGTTCCCGGTGGTCGAGGACGGCAAGAAATCCCTCGGCGCCGAGGAAGCCTACAACCCGGACGGCCTCGTGCCGCGGGTCGTCCAGGCGCTCAAGGCGCGCTTTCCCGAACTCGGGGTGATCACCGACATCGCCCTCGACCCCTACACCAGCCACGGCCAGGACGGCCTGATCGACGAGGCTGCCTACGTCCTCAACGACGAGACCCTCGAGGTGCTGGCCAGGCAGGCCCTGTGCCACGCCCAGGCCGGCGCGGACGTGGTCGCGCCCTCCGACATGATGGATGGCCGGGTGGCCCGCATCCGCGCCGAGCTCGACCAGGCCGGACAGATCCACACCCGCATCCTGGCCTATTCGGCCAAGTACGCATCAAGCTTCTACGGCCCCTTCCGCGACGCCGTGGGCTCGGCCGGCAACCTGGGCAAAGGCAACAAATACACCTACCAGATGGACCCGGCCAATTCCGACGAGGCGATCCGCGAAGTGGCGCTCGACATCTCGGAGGGCGCCGACATGTTCATGGTCAAGCCCGGCATGCCTTACCTGGACATCGTCCGGCGGGTCAAGACCGAGCTCGGCGTGCCGACCTACGCCTACCAGGTGAGCGGTGAATACGCGATGCTGAAGGCCGCCGCGGCCAATGGCTGGCTCGACGAAAAAGCCTGTGCAATGGAAGCCCTGCTGGCCTTCAAGCGCGCCGGCGCCGACGGCATCCTCACCTACTTTGCGCTGGACGCCGCGCGCTGGCTGAAGGAAGGCTGACGCGTCCGGATCGGCGAGGGGAGGGCGTCAGCCCTCCGGCAGCAGGGTCCGCGCGCCCTCGAATCGCTCGGCGTAGTAGCGGCTGTCCATGCGGTCCACCCGCACCTTGCCACGGCTGTTGGGGGCGTGGATGAACTTGCCGTCGCCCAGGTAGATGCCCATGTGCGAGTAAGACCGGCCCAGGGTGTTGAAGAACACCAGATCGCCGGGCCGGATGGCGTGGGTGGAGATGGGGCGGGTGCGCTCGGCGATGCCGGCCGCGTTGTAGGGCAGCTTGCGGCCGCTCACCTGCTCGACGATGTAGCTCACCATCCCGCTGCAATCCAGCCCGGCCTCGGGGTTCTTGCCGCCGAAGCGATAGCCGGTGTCGAGCAGGCCCAGGGCATACAGTACGACCTCCTGGGCGTGGTCGTCGCTGGGCAGCGCAAACCACTGGCGGCCCGCCGGTGTGCCGTAATAGGGTTTGCCCGGGTAGGCGCCGGGGCGGGTCGGCGTCTGGCCGCACCCGGCCACCAGCGCCGCGACCAGCAGCAGCGCGGCCCACCGCTCAGGCCGTGAGACGAAAAGTGACCGGGCCATGATTCACCAGTGAAATCGTCATCTCGGCGCCAAACTCGCCGGTCGCCACCGTGGGGTGACGGCTGCGGGCGAGGGCGACGACTTCGTTGAACAAATGCTCCGCTTCGTCGGGGGGCGCCGCCGGCGTGAAGCTGGCGCGGGTGCCCTTGGCGGTGTCGGCAGCGAGGGTGAACTGGGACACCAGCAGCAGCCCGCCGCCGGTGTCGGTGAGGGAGCGGTTCATCTTTCCGTCGGCGTCGGAGAACACCCGGTAGCCGAGCACCCGCTCCACCATTCGCGCCGCGTTGGCCGGCTGATCGCCACGCTCCACTGCCACCAGGGCGAGCAGGCCCGGGCCGATCTCGCCTACGGTCTTGCCTGCCACGGTGACCCGTGCTTCGAGGACACGCTGGATGACGCTGATCATTCGAGGAGCTCGATCTCGCCCGACACATTCACCGTGACCGGGCTGTCGCCGGCCTCGATGGGCGCCGGCGCCGCGTCGGCCGCCATCGCCGCGCGGGCGTAGGCGACCACCGGCCGCGGCGGCTGGGCGTTGCCGGTGTTGACCGCCACCCGCTTGATCTTCCACTTCTTGTGCAGGCTGCCGGCCACCAGCCTGGCGCGGGCCTCGAAGGCCGCCAGCGCGTCGGCGATGGCTTCGTCTTCGACCTTCTTCCAGGTTTCCGGCGACGGTGCGGCGCTGAGCCCGGCCACGGCCATGGTCTGCTGGAGCTTGCCGATGAGTTCCGACAGCGGCGCGGCGTCGCGGCTCTCGAGAGCCAGGATCGAGCGCATGCGCCAGCTCTCGATGCTGCGGCTGTTCTTGCCATACACGGGATAGGTGTTGCTGCCGGCGGTGCGCACCTTGACGGCCGGATAGGCCCGGCCGGCCTGCACGGCCTGGGCGACCACGGCGTTCACCTTGCGGGCGAGTTCGGCCGGGTTGGCGTCGCTCGCTTCGTAATACACCTGGGCACGGAACTGGTCGTTGGGCGCGCTGCGGCTGCTCTCCACCGAGATCTCGGCGGTCGGGAGGGCCGGAGCTGCGCTTTCGGCTGCGTGGAGCGGCGAGGCGAGCAGGCCGAGGGCGCAGGCGACGGGCAACAGGAAGTGTCTTTGCATGGGGCTTTCCATCCTATGGATGTCGGGGTTATAGACCGGATTTCGCCACAGGGCCCGCCGAATTGCAAAGGCCGTCGCCACCGACGCCCCACGCACGGCGCCAGAGTGTGGCCGAAATGCATTGCCCGGCTTGACGCGCCCCTCGCCACCGCGACACGATCACGGGCTTTGCGCCTGCGTGGGGGAAACGTCGATGGGGGGCAATCCGCGCTGGATCGGGGCCGGGCTGGTGGCGTTGTCGGCGCTGTCCTTCGGGGCGATGGCGATCTTCGCCCGCTTCGCCTTTGCCGGCGGCGTCGACGTCACGGCCTTGCTGTTCCTGCGCTTCCTGATCGCCGGCGGCCTGATGGCCGTGGCGATGGTCGTATCGCGGCGCCGGTGGCCGACGGGCCGTAACGCGTTGACCCTGGTGCTGATGGGCGGCGTCGGCTACGTGGCGCAGGCCCTGTGTTTCTTTATGGCGCTCAAGCATGCCTCGGCGGGCCTGGTGGCGCTGCTCTTGTATCTGTATCCCTTTCTGGTGACCCTGCTCGGCGTGCAGTTTGCGGGCGAGCGGCTGACGCCGCTGCGCGTCAGTGCCGTGCTGGCCGCGCTGCTGGGCACGGCGCTGACGATCGGCGCCGGGCTTGCCGGGCGCCCGCTGGGCATCGGCCTGGGCATTGCTGCCGCGCTGATCTACTCGGTGTACATCGTCGTGGGCGGACGGGTGTTGCGGCAGGAAGACCCGTTTGCGGCGGCAACGGTGGTGATGTTGTCGGCCGCCGCTGTGTTCGGGCTGCTGGTGATGGGCGGCGCGCCGCGCTTCCCGGTGACGCCAGCGGGCTGGGCGGCGGTGCTGGCGATCGCGCTGGTGTCCACGGTCATCGCCATGGTGGGCTTCTTTGCCGGCATCAAGCGCCTGGGCGCTGCCGACGCGGCGACCTTGTCGACCCTCGAGCCGGTCGTGACCTTCGTGCTGGCGGCGGTGTTTCTGGATGAGCCGGTGACGCTGTTGCAGACGGCCGGCGGCGCGATCGTGCTGGGGGCGGTGATCGCGCTCGCCCGTGGCGACACGCAGGATCAGGCCAAGGGTTCGACCAGTTCCCGGTAGGCGTGCCAGGTGGCGTGCCCGAGCACCGGCATCACCACCACCAGGCCGATATGGAAGCTGAGGAAGCCGATGACGGTCAGCGTCACGATCAGCGCCGCCCACACCAGCAGCGGCAGCGGGTTGAGCATCAGGGCCTTGAGGCTGGCCAGCATCGAGGTGACGGCGTCCTGGTTGCGGTCGAGCATCAGCGGGATGGAGACCACGCTCACCGCGAAGACGAACATCGCGAAGCCCGCGCCCACGAGGAGGTAGGCCAGCACGAAATCCAGGTTCTCGAGGGACATCACCTGGGACAGGAAGCCATCCAGGCTGGGCATCTCCTGGGTGTAGAACATCGCGAAGACAACCATCGAGGCCCGCGCCCAGATCAGGAACACCACCGTCAGCACGCCGGCGAAGAGGGCGATGTTGCCCAGGTTGCGCCGCCAGACGGTGAGGGTTGGCACGAGCACCCCGGGCAGCCCGCGCTCCCGGCGGCGTGACAGCTCGTACAGCCCCATTGCAAAGAAGGGCGCGACCAGGAAGAAGCCGGTGGTCACGGCCGCGGTGTATTCGTAGGCGTGGGCGAAGACGAAGGTGGTCAGCAGCCCCATGGCGGTGAAACAGAAGCCGTAGAACAGGCTTGCCCGTGCGCAGGCCCGGAAATCGGCCAGGCCCAGGCGTATCCATCGGAAGGGCGCACCGACACCGATCGAGCGGATGTCCGGGAAGGGCTGCGCGGCTTCGGTGCTGCGGTCGTCCGAGGGGGTGTATTGCTGCGCCATGGTCGTCTCCGTTGTTTTTGTGGCCTGGGGCTGGCGCGACGGGGGTCAGTTCTTCATCGCACGCCTGTCATAAAGAGGTGTCCGCGCGCGCAAAGTTCCACAGGGCGTCGAGAACGGCGCCCGGTGCCTCGACCATCATCGCGTGGCCGGCCCCCGGCAGCACGGCCTGACGCACCGACTCGGCACTGCCGAGCGCCTGTGCGAGGGGCGCCAGCGCCTTCACCGGCGTCATGCGGTCGAGCTCGGCGCTGACGAACAGGACCGGGCAACGCACCCGGGCGGCCGACTCGAAGCCCGCCGCGTAGGCGTTGCAGGCACTCATGTCGCGGTGCAGCACGCCGGGCGCCTGGCGTTGCATCAGGCGTTCGTTGAGGGCGGTGAGGTTGATGCCCGGGATGCTGCCGGCGCCAAGCTGGCTGCGTGGCGCGTAGGACCACTGGTTGATCATCCCGTGGGCGCGATCCCGCGCGTTCTGGGTGGCGTCGAGCAGCGGCGCCGCCACCGGCATCGGAAAGGACGCGCCCAGCAGGGCCAGCCGGCTCACCACGTCGGGCGCCCGGGCCGCGGCCTCCAGCGCGATCAGCGAGCCCATGCTGTGACCGGCCAGCATCACCCGCCGGCAGCCGACGCCGGCGACGAGGGCGAGCACCCAGTCGGCGAGGGCTTCGATGCTGGCGAGGGCGGGGCCGTCGGAGCTGCCGTGGCCGGGAAGATCCGGCGCCAGCACGTTCCAGCCGTGGGAGACGAAATAGCGGGTCTGCAGGCTCCAGACGCTGTGGTCATGCCCGGCGCCGTGGATGAAGACCACCGTGGGGCGCTCGGGCGCCAGGGGGCGGCCGCCGGTGTAGCAGTAGCTGCGGTGGCCGGAGAGATCGAGTTTCATCGTGTGTTCCTCAGGCCGTGGCCTTCTGGGCGGCCTGCAGGCCACGGTCCAGGTCGGCGATCAGATCCTTGGCGTTTTCGAGCCCCACCGACAGGCGGATCGTCCCCGGGCCGATGCCGGCAGCGCTCAGGGCCTCGGGGGACATGCGGAAATGGGTGGTGCTGGCCGGATGGATCGCCAGCGACTTGGCGTCGCCCACGTTGGCCAGATGGGAGACGAGGCGCAGGGCTTCGATGAAGGCGCTGCCGGCCTTGCGGCCGCCCTTCAGGCTGAAGCTGAAGACCCCGCCGCAGCCTTTGGGCAGCAGGCGGGCCGCCAGCGCCTTGTCGGGGTGGCCGTCGAGCTCCGGCCACGACACCGCCTCGACGACGGGGTGTTCGACCAGGTGCTGAACCAGCGCCCGGGCGTTGGCCACATGGCGCTCCATGCGCAGGCCGAGGGTCTCGATGCCCTGGAGGATCTGGAAGGCGTTCATCGGCGACAGGCAGGCGCCGAAATCCCGCAGGCCCTCCCGGCGCGCGCGCAGCAGGAAGGCGGCGATCGGCGATTCCTCGGCAAAGTCCATGCCGTGGAAACCCTCGTAGGGCTCGGTGAGGGTCGGGAAGCGCCCGCCGGCGGCCTCCCAGTCGAAGGCGCCGCCGTCCACCAGCAGGCCGCCCACGGCCACCCCGTGGCCGCCGAGGAACTTGGTGGCCGAGTGCATGACGAGGTCGGCCCCCAGGTCGAGCGGACACTGCAGTGCGGGCGTGACCAGGGTTGCGTCCACCAGCAGCGGCACCCGGGCTCCGTGGGCGAGCTCGGCGATGGCCGGCACATCGAGCACCTCGAGGCCCGGATTGCTGATCGCCTCGCCGAACAGCAGGCGGGTTTCCGGGCGGATCGCGGCACGCCAGGCGTCGAGGTCGCGGGGCGCCACGAAGGTGGTCTCGATGCCGAAGCGGGGCAGCGTGTAGGCCAGGAGGTTGTGGGAGCCGCCATACAGCGAGCGCGACGCGACGATGTGCCCGCCGCTGCCCATCAGGGTGGTGATCGCCAGCATCAGGGCCGCCTGGCCGCTGGCGCAGGCGATCGCGCCGACGCCACCGTCGAGGGCCGCGATGCGCTCCTCGAGCACCGCGTTGGTGGGGTTGGAGATGCGGGCATAGACGTGCCCGGCGCGCTCCTGGTTGAACAGCGCCGCGGCGTGGTCGCAGCTCTCGAACACGTGGCTGGTGGTGAAATGGATGGGCGTGGCCCGGGAGTGGTGAAGCGGATCCGGCGTCTGGCCGGCGTGCAGGGCGAGCGTGTCGGCCCCGGCGTTGCGCTGGATGGGCATGCGGAATGAAGGGTCTGGCGAAGTGGAGGAATGGGCCGGATGGCCCCGGGTCAGGCTGGCTCGTCGGGTTCCATCAGGTGCTGGATGATGGCGATCCGGTCCTTGAGCAGCAGCTTGCGTTTCTTGAGCCGGCGGAGCAGCAGATCATCACCGTCCGGCGGGGCCGCGGTGATCTGGGCGATGATCGCGTCGAGATCCCGGTGCTCGGTGGTGAGCACAGCCAGGCGCGAGGCGAGGCTGCTGTATTCGGCCCCGGGCGGGGTGCTGTCATTCATGTCGGATCGGACTCCGAAAGGGAACGGCTGCAGGCTGGATCTATGAGGCTGATATTAGGCCCGGAAAGCGTGAAATACAACGCCATTCGGCCCGGGCGGGGCGTCCCCATCCATCCGGAGGCGATTCCAATTGCACGCGCCAACACGAAAAAAGTAATAAAGGGCTTGCACGCCCAAAAGATTAGCCTTTATAATTTTGGACTTTACTGCATTTCTTTCAGGACTATTACAAGATGGCCAATTCGGCACAAGCCCGTAAGCGCGCCCGTCAAGCAGTCAAGGCCCGCGCCCTCAACATGAGCCTGCGTTCGCGTCTGCGCACCGCCATCAAGGCTGTTCGCAAGGCGGTCGTCGGTGGCGACAAGCAAGTCGCGCAGCAAGTCTTCGTCGCTTCCCAGCGCACGATCGACAGCATCGCTGACAAGAAGATCATCCACAAGAACAAGGCTGCCCGCCACAAGAGCCGTCTGTCCTCCGCCATCAAGGCGATGGGCGCTGCTGCGGCTGCCTGATCTTGACTGGTCGGGCTGGCGTGCCTCGAGGCAGCCGGCCTGGGCAGGACGCAAAGGATTTCGTGATCGCCTGATCCGTAATGTTTTGTGAGTAGCACCAGGGTTGAAAATAATTTTCATTTCAACCTTGACGAAGTGAAAAAGGCAAATTATAATTTGCCTCCTCTTCGGAAATGCCTTGGTGGTGAAATTGGTAGACACGCTATCTTGAGGGGGTAGTGACGCAAGTCGTGCGAGTTCGAGTCTCGCCCAAGGCACCAAAGCTCATGTTCGTTAAACTTCATGAGTTACGATGAAAAAGCCGGCACAAGCCGGCTTTTGTCATTTCTGCGCCCCGATCGCTTCCAGAAACGTCTGCCGCGCCGCGAGCAGCGCCGGTTTCGAGAAATCATCCACCAGATGCAGGCAGTTGCCGTAGAACGCATCGAAGGCCGCGACGACGCGTGCCTCGTCGAGCTGTTTGGCGGTGGCCGTCTCGACGGGCGGGGTCCAGCCTTCCACCGGCTTCAACACGGCGTAGCGGGGGATCAGCCGCTGGCCGCTGCCGTCTTCGGCCGTGGCGGTCATCGGGCCTGTCTTGCTGAAGACCTTGCCTTCGAATTCGAAGCGGGTGCCGAGGGGAATCTGCGTGAATTTCATGGTCGGGTGTTTTCTCCTGGCTCAGCTGCCTGGCAGCTGAATTGAAAGGCTATGTCACCGTTGCCTGTGGAAACACTCCGATAGCGGCGAGGAGCATCTTGTCGGGCGTATCAAGTCGGCGCGTGTCGAGTGCCCGGCGCCAGCCCAGATAGTTCGGGAGGTAGTGCGTGGCAA
>NZ_JAYREK010000035.1:0-36680 GCF_041908905.1 Zoogloea sp. | reverse complement strand
CAGCGAAGAGGTGCGCATTATACAGAGATCAAAAACCCTGTCAAGCATCGCGAGAAAATTTATTTCAGCATCTCGCAAAACCTGAGGCCAGAACGCTACAACCAACCGGCCCTGCTGCTACCTCCCCGCCACCACGCCCCGGACATCAGTGCGCTGCAGCAAGAGAGCGCGCATTATAAAGAACTATCGGAACCCGTCAAGGGGATTAAACGAAAAAATCTCATCAGCGCCCTCGTGGCCCTTCGCGACTTCCGCAGGTGGAAGGAATCTTGAGGGAGCCGAGTCATGGTGACATGCCGGGCGATGGCATTCACTTGATGGCATACCTGAAATCGCCTTTCCTGCCAGTCGTGACCCTGACTTGCCGCACGGCCTCGCCTTCAGCCATCCTGCCGAGCACTTCGGCGGCGATCTCGGGTAGCAGCGTGCCGTTGAGGATGTGGTCAACATTACGGGCCCCGGAGTCGACTTCGGTGCAACGAGCGAGTACGGCCTCGACCAGCCCCGCATTCCAGCTGAAGTCGGCCTTGTGGTGGGCAGCAATCCGCTCGCGGATGCGACCGAGCTTGAGTTCGATGATGCGCGCCAGCACCTCGTCCGGGATCGGATAGAAGGGCACCACCTGCATTCGACCGAGGAAGGCCGGCTTGAAGGACTTATACAGCACCGGGCGCAGCGCGTCGGTGAGGGCATCGGCGGCGGGGAGCTGATCCCTTGGCCGGTTGAGGCAGGCCTGCATGATCTGGCTCGAGCCCACGTTGCTGGTAAGGAGGATGAGGGTGTTCCGGAAGTCGATCTCACGCCCTTCGGCGTCGTCGAGAACACCCTTGTCGAAAACCTGGAAGAACAGCTCGAGCACATCTGGATGCGCCTTCTCGACCTCATCGAGGAGCACCACGCTGTAGGGGTTGCGGCGGACCGCTTCGGTCAGCACGCCGCCCTCCCCGTAGCCCACGTAGCCCGGCGGGGAACCCTTGAGACCCGAGACACTGTGCGCCTCCTGATATTCGCTCATGTTGATGGTGACCAGCTTGCGCTCCCCGCCGTAGAGGATGTCGGCGAGGGCCAGCGCGGTTTCGGTCTTGCCGACACCTGAGGGCCCGACGAAAAGGAAGACCCCCTTCGGCTTGTCGGGGTCTTCGAGGTTGGCGCGCGACGTGCGCACCCGCTGGGCGATGGCCTCCAGGGCGTGATCCTGGCCAATCACCCGTGCCTGCAGCAGGGGCTTGAGACCGAGCACGGTGCGGATCTCGTCCTTGACCATCTTGCCCAGGGGAATGCCTGTCCAGGCGGCGACGATCTCGGCAACCACGTGGGCGTCCACCTGCAGCGGCACCATGGGCGTCTCACCCTGGAGTTCGCGCAGGCTGACGAGGGCCTTTTCGAGCGCACTGGCGGCCTCGCCGACAGGGGGCTTGCGAGCGCGCCCCCTGATCTTTGGCAGATCCGCCACCTCCGCCACCTCGGACGCGACGGCCCCGCGCAAGGCCAGGATGCGGCTGACGAGGGCCTTTTCGGCTACGAAACGGGCCTGCAGTGCCTCCAGCTCCGCCTCCTGCGTGACAAGCCGGGCACGCAGCTCGGCGATCCGGGTGTCGTGGCACGGACCACTCGCAGCCTCCCTTTCGAGGGCCGCCAGCTCGGCGCGATCGCGGAGGATGCGTTTGGCGATCTCGTCGATGGAAGCGGGCGTCGCGCGCTGACCGAGAGCCACCCGGGCACAGGCGGTGTCGAGCACGCCGACTGCCTTGTCGGGCAGCTGACGACCACTGATGTAGCGGCTGGAGAGGCGCACCGCCTCGGTGACGGCTTCGTCCAGGATGCGGATGCCGAAGTGGGCCTCCATCAATGGCACCATCCCGCGCAGCATCGCCGCGGCCAGGGGTTCGCTGGGCTCATCGACCTTGACCACCTGGAAGCGGCGGGCCAGCGCGGCATCCTTCTCGAAGTATTTTTTGTACTCGGCCCAGGTGGTTGCGGCGATGGTGCGCAGCTCACCCCGGGCCAGCGCCGGCTTGAGCAGGTTGGCTGCGTCGTTCTGGCCCGCCTGGCCCCCGGCACCGATCAGGGTGTGGGCCTCGTCGATGAACAGGATGATGGGCCGCGGACTCTGGCGGACTTCGTCGATGACGTTCTTGAGGCGGTTCTCGAACTCGCCCTTCACGCTCGCCCCCGCCTGCAACAGCCCCATGTCGAGCACATGCAGTTCGACCGCCACCAGTGACTCGGGAACGTCGCCGGCAGCGATGCGCAGCGCGAGGCCCTCGACCACGGCCGTCTTGCCGACCCCAGCCTCACCGGTGAGGATCGGATTGTTCTGGCGCCGCCGCAGCAGGATGTCGATGAGCTGACGGATCTCGCCGTCACGGCCGATCACCGGATCCAGCTTGCCGTCACGGGCGCGCTGGGTGAGGTGGGTCGTGAACTGGTCGAGGGCCGGCGAACGCGCAGCGGCGGGCTGGGCGGCAATGAGCGGATCGCTGTGCTCGGGTGGAGCGACCGCGCCGACCGGCTCCACAGCCTCGGCGGAACCCGCGGTGAGGTCGTCGAAGCGATGCCGGAGTTCGGCAACGGGGAGCCCGGCAAGCAGCCTGGACCCACGGGAGGCAAGCTGGGCGAGCTCCGGCGCCGTGAGCAGGGCCAGCAGCAGGTGACCGGAGCGGATGCGGGGCAGCCGGGCATCCAGCGAGGCGATCAGCCAGGCCTGCTCGAAGAGCCTGGGGATGTGGGCCGAAAAGACGGGCGTGCGGGTGTTGCCGGTCTTGAAGCGATCGATCTCGGTGTTCAATTCGCGCTCCACGCCGCTCGCGCTGACCGCACAGCGGTGCAGGATGCGCGACAGGTCGCAGCCCTCGTTTTCCAGCAGGGCCAGCAGCAGGTGCTCGAGATCGACCTCGTAGTTGCCCCGGGCCATGCACAAGCCCGCGGCCCGCTCTGCAGCCCGACGGCAGGTGTCGTTGAGTTTGCTGATCAGGGTCTTGAGAGAATTGCTCATCGGGTCACGTCCTCGGGGCGGGGGTTCAGTCGGTAATAGAAGCCAGGTAGGCGAGGTCGCCGCGGTCGGCGGCGGAGGGGCGTGTCAGCAAGAAGCTGTCGTGGCCGAGTCGGCAGCCACTGGCGCGGCCGAGTACGCAAGGCACGACGTCGGCCGCCCGCAGCATCGGGCGGATCTCGTGCTCCAACTGCCCGCCCGTTGCGAGAAAAAGCAGCTTGCCGAGGGCGGCGGCCAGCTCGCCCCGGGGCAGGAAGGCCAGGTAGCGCGCCCGGGACAGTGGCCCGATGCGGATCCGGATGCGCAGGTTGCACTGCCAGACCCGCTCACCGAGCAGGGCGTCATGGCCGAGGGACAGCGAACCACGGCCGAGTCGGGCGCGCTGGGCCGACGGCAGCGCATACCAGCGGCCGACGAACTGCTCGACCTCGACGGGAACCTGGAAATAACTGGCCAGCACCCGCTGCAGGGCCTCGGCCGAGACGGGCCGCTGACGCAACAGCCCGACCAGATGGGCGATGGATTCGTCGTCGATCGCCCCGGGCGCGGTGTTGAGACGGTTGCGCAGGCCTTCAAACCCCAGCCCGGCGAGGGACAACAGCAAGGGCAGGAAGCGATTGTGCCGGTCGAGCTCATAGTGGACGGGCAGCCGGTATTTCTTCCAGGCCCGGTAGAAATGGCCCACCGAGCGGTTGGTGAAGAGGTCGAGAAACGCCCGCCCGGCGGTGTCCTGAAGGTGGCGTTCGCGGACGATGGCCTGCTCGGTGTAGTGCATGGGCAGGGCGCCATGGACGCCGAACATGCCCATGAAACCGGGCGTGATCTCGACCTGTTCGAGCGCGGCACCATCGGGGCCATGGTGGGTGGTGATCCCATCCACCTGGCTGGGGGCAAAACCCAGACGGAGGGTGCTGCGGAAGCGGATTCGCTCGGACACCGCATCCTCCCCCGCCCCGCGGAAGGCCAGCTCGTACAGGCGCACGAGCTGAAAGAACTCGTAACGCGCGGGAGCCTGCCGGGTGTCGGCGATCAGGCCAGCGTCGAGTTGCCGCTGCGGGGCGCGCATCGAATCAGTTCCTCCCCGGTACGCCCGGACACGAGCACCAGCTGCGTGAAGCTGTTGAGGCCGGCGTAAAGCCCCAGAAAATGGTCGATGCAGCGGACGAAGGCGTGCAGCCCACTGCCAACGAAGCCGGACTCCTCGATCGTCAACCGCAGTTCGAGCCCGCGCACGAAGCACGCAAAGGGCTTGCCGGGCATCCAGACGGTCTGCTCGCGACGCTCGATGGCCTTCAGGCCCTCGATCTGCCGACGTGTCGTCGCGCTGCGCGGCAGGTCGTAGAGCGCAAGCATCTCCTGAAAGGCGGCGAGGCCGCTGCCCGTAAGGGAGAGATGATTGAGGGCAAGATGTGAGATGAGCCGCCACTGACCGTCCCCCTGGTGCTCGAAACGCCAGGGCTGGGTCGGCTTGCGCAGCAGGCGGATGCTACGGACCGTGGAGCCACCTTCAATGAAGAGATCCCCGGATGGCGCGCCGACGGCCATCAAGGTGGGCAACGCGCGGTTGGTGCAGCTGAGCTGCAGGCTGAGCACATCGGCGGAGGGCGCCGCAGGCTCAAAGCCGGCGTCGACGATGGAGATCGAGGTTTCATAGCCCGGGCTGCTCTCAGCCAGCAGCCCATCGCGCTGGGCAAACCAGTAGAAGGCGTCGCGCTCCGGCGTCTCGCCGTGACGGAGCGAGAAGAAAGGCCGGAACTCGGTGATGGTCTCCCCCTGAGCGCTCTGGCGCACCCGCTTCACGCTGTCGATGGAATAGACCTCGTAGGCAAAGGCCCGCCGGCCATCGGCTACCACGGGATACGCGACCGCCCGCTGGGTGACGCGGATCGGGTCGCCCCGCTGGCGGAAGAGATTGACCACCGGCACACAGCCCAGCCTCAGATTCTGCGGGCCGAGTGTCTGCAGCAGGCGCGAGGCGTCGCCATCGACGCGCAGCCTGCCCAGGGCAAAATGGATGCGCAGGCGCCGCTGGCCGTGCAGATCCAACGGCAACACACCGCAGTCAAGATCGAAAAAATTGAATTTCTCGGGAAAGCAGAAGTACTCGGTCAGATGGCGGTAGGCCCCGTGAGCGGCCTCCGGCATCTCGATGAGAGCCTCGTCGGGCGCAAAGCCCACCTCGCCGAGCACACCTTCGCGGAGCGGCTGCCAACGGCCATCACCGCCTTCGGCAAAGATCTTCAGGCAATTGAGGAAGAGCGCATCCCGCAGCGCCGCAGCAACCGACGGCTCCGCATCCATATATATGCGGAGGCGGCCGCTGGCGCCCAAGCCAGCCTGCCCTTCGCCATCCCGCAGTGCCAGCGAGAGGCTGAGGAGCGCCTGACAGCCGACAGGCAGACGCACGCCAGAAGGCGCCGTTGCGAGAGGATCGAAGACGAGCCCGTCGATGGCAAGCGGCACGATGCGGACATCCCAGGCCGTCCGGAACTTGCAGACCGCGCCCCTGATCGGACGGGAATGCAGCTCAGTGCCACGCGGCAGCATCACCGCAGACGAGGGTGCATCGGCGGGTGATTCGAAGTGGGCGATCGAGCAGCTGGGGAAGGGCCTCAGATAGTGGGGATAGAGGACATTGAGCAAGGCCTCGGTGAATTGCGGGTAGGAGTCCTCGATTTTTTTGGAGACCCGGGCGGTCATCAACGCGAAGGACTCGATCATCCGCTCCACGTGGGGGTCGTCGCAGCCCTCGCCGGACAGCAGCAACTGGGCCGCCAGCTTGGGATAGCGCTCGGCAAACTCCCGGGAGTGGGCGCGCAGGAAAGCTAGCTCCCGCTCGTAGTAGGGCAGCAGATCTTTCATGAGGCCACCGCCGGACGCCGCTTACGGCTGACCGAGTACTGCAGGCTGGTGGGCTGCAGCAAGGCGTCGAAGGCCACCGGCTCCTGGGCCGGGTTCACCACCAGCACGGCCCGGATCGAAAAATGGAGTGCATTGATGGCCTGGCGGTGGAGTTCGAGTTCGACCCGCACCTCGCGCAGGCGTGGTTCGTGGACCGCGACGGCCTGCTCGATGCCGGTGCAGATGCGCTGGCGATCATGCACGCTGGCGAGGCTCAGGCCAGCAAAGTCGGCAAGGCCGAAACCGACGACCGACGCCTGGGCCCGGGGGTATTCCTGCGCCAACGCCGGGTCGAAGACGACACGGGTATTGAGCAGGGCCTCCAGATCCCGCGCCACGGAATCCTTCAGCTGCTCCAGGGACAGCCTTCGACGCACGGCCGCCAGGGGCGGATCATCGAAAAGCTTGTCGAACAGGGAGGGCTCGAACCCTTTTATCATGACGGCAGCGGAAGGATGTCGTGGGCGCGGCGTGTGCTTTTTCAGGCCGGACAGGCGCTCAGGTCAGATTGGGCGTGTTCTTGGCGAGGTTCCAGGCACCCTGGATGTTGACCTTGCCGGACTTGCTGCCGTCGATGTTGAGTTCGTCGTAGGTCCACTTGACCGCCGAGTACTTGAGCGAGAAGGTTTCCTTGGGGATCCCCTCTTCGCTAACCGTCGGCGACACCGAGGCGATGATGACGTTCTTCAACTCGATCTTCAGGTACTGGTGGCGGGTCTGGTTGGACGAGGGATTGCCGGTGGTGTTGCGGCCGCCGAGGGCCCGATAGAAATAAATGATCACGTCATTGACCACCAGCCCCGACGAACAGGCCTGGTAGAGCTTGGGGCTGGCCCCATCGATGTCCTTGGTGAACACCATCTCGCCATGCTCGACGCGCTCGGCGGTGTGGCCACCGGCGGCCGAGGCGGTGGCCGACTTGGGCTGGCGCATCGTGTGGCTCCAGCTGTACACCTCGACGGTGTCCTTGTGCTTGGCATCGCGGGAGTCGCCCTTGATGTCGCTGCCCTTGAACTCGACGTAGATGTCCTTCATTTGGTGATTCCTCCTTTAACTTGGGGTGCTCAGTTCTTGCCGGACGGCAGTTCGGCCACGAGCCGCAGGGACACCGACAACTCGTCGAGCTGGAAATGGGGCCGGATGAAGGAGACCGCGCGATACACGCCGGGCCGCCCCGGGACTTCGCTGACCTCGATCGAGGCCTCGCGGAGCGGGAACTCGGCCTTGGTCTCCTGGGAGGCCGAGTCGTCGGTGGTGACGAACTTGTCGATCCAGCGCTGCAGATAGGCCTGGATGCCAGCCGGGCTGGCAAAGCTGCCGATCTTGTCGCGCATCATGGCCTTCATGTAGTGGGCGATCCGCGACACGGCAAACATGTACTGGAGCTGGGCCGACAGCGCCGCGTTGGCGTTGGCCGCGTCGCTGTCGTACTTGCGGGGGCGCTGGGCCGACTGGGCGCCAAAGAAGGCCGCGTAGTCGGTGTTCTTGCAATGCACCAGCGGGATGAAGCCCAGATCGCTGAGTTCCTTCTCGCGCCGGTCGGTGATCGAGACTTCGGTGGGGCACTTGAGGGCGACCTCACCGTCGTCGGTGCGGAAGGTGTGGGTCGGCAGGTCGGCGACCAGACCGCCACCTTCGACCCCGCGGATCGCCGCACACCAGCCGTAGTTGTCGAAGGCGTCGGTGAGGCGGGCGGCCAGTGCGAAGGCTGCGTTGCACCACAGGTAGCGGCCGTGGTCCGAGCCGTCGACCTCCTCGACAAAGTTGAAACCTTCGGTCGGCAGGCCATCGAGGGGGTTGTAGGGCAGGCGGCCGAGGAAGCGCGGCAGGGCCAGGCCCACGTAACGCGCGTCCTCGGACTCCCGGAAGGACTTCCACTTGGCGTACTCGACGGTATCGAAGACCTTGCCCATGTCCCGCGGCTTGCCGAGTTCGAGGAAGGACTCCAGGCCGAAGAGCTGCGGTGCCGCGGCGGTGATGAAGGGCGCGTGGGCCGCCGCCGCGACATGGGACATCTGGTCGATGAAATACATGTCTTCGGGCTGCCGGCTGATCTCGAACTGGCCGATCAGGGCTCCGAAAGGCGCACCGCCGAAGGTGCCGAACTCTTCTTCGTAGACTTTCTTGAACAGGGCGCTCTGGTCGAAATCGATGGCCGACTTGAAGTCCTTGACCAGTTCGCGCTTGCCGGCATTGAGCAGCTTGATCTTGAGGTGGGCGCCGGTCGAGGTCTGGCGGCAGAGGTAATGCAGGCCCGTCCAGGCGCTCTCCAGAGCCTGGAATTCGGGGGCGTGGATGATCTCGCTGAGCTGTTCGGAGATCAAGCGGTCGAGCTCGGCAACCCGGGCATCGATGGAGGCCGCCAGGTTCCCGGAGACGACGACCTCGCCTTCGAGAACCTGGCTGACCAGCTCGCCGATGATGTCCCGGGCCCGCGACTTCTCCTGCTCGGACTGGGCGACGCGACTCTCCTCGACGATCCGGTCGAGCAGCCCGCCTCCCAGGACGGCCTGCGCGGCGGGCGCGACGGCGGTGGCGTGTTCGACGCTCATTGCCCGCTCCCTTCCGGCGAGATGGCGGCCTCGGCCCTGAGCGCCTCCGTGCTGGCCAGCACTTCGCCCAGCAGGTCTTCGAGTTTTTCGTTGCCCGCCAGCTTGTTGCGCAGGTCGGCGAGCTTGGCCCGCGCCTCCTGCAGCTTGCGCAGGGGCTCGACCTGCCGGACGACCGCCTCCGGGCGGAAATCGTCGAACTCCCGGAAGGTGAGATCGACCCCCAGCTCGCCCCCGTCGGCTCCCAGGCGGTTCTTCACCCGGAAGGCGGCCCGGGGCGCCAGCGCACCCATGACGTCGTCGAAGTTGTCCATGTCGACGTTGACGAACTTGCGGTCGCGTACCTTGCCCTGGGGTTGCTGCGACTGGCCGGCGAAATCACCCAGCACACCCACCACGAAGGGCAGTTCCTTCATCTCGATCGCATCGCCGACCTCGACGTCGTAGGTCAGTTGAACCCGCGGCGGACGGACTTTCTCGAGCCGTTTCTGCACGCTATCTTTTTTCGCCACACCCGTTCTCCAGAATTTTCAGGCCGAGACACCCCGCGGCGGTCGAAGGCCCGACGACCGCCCGACAATCAAACCCGGTTCGCCCGGGAGGCTGCGTTACTTCAGTGCGCCAAACGGATCGCCCCCCGTGGCAGCCGGCTCACCGGCCGGAGCTGACTTCCGATGGGCGGCCCGACCGCGCCCCTGGGACGCCCGCGTGGACGCCGAGGCGCTCCGCGGGCTGGCGTTCTCGGCCTTGGCGGCCACCGGCGGCACCAGGACGCTCTCGCCCAGGGTGTCGCGCATCACCTTGACCAGCCCGATCGCGTCGGAGCGCGCGTTGCCCTTCAGCTCGACATCGCTGCGCAGTTCGTTGAGGGACTGGGTCGCCACACGCAGGCCGGCCACGGCACGGATGCTCTTGGCGGTGCGATCGGCCGGATCCCGCTGCAGCACTTCTTCGGCCGCGGTGATCGCCTGAGCGTAGTTGCCCGCGTCGAACTGGACCCGGGCCTTGCGCGCCCAGGGCTCCTTGCGCTCGGGATTCCTGGCCGCGAGGTCGTCGAGGAGCTTGAGGGCATCCTTCTGGTTGCCCTGCTGGAGCAGCGCATCCACCGACCGGGACGACTGCTCGAAGACCGTGGAGAACTCCTCGGGCTTGAGGGACGCATTGTTGGCGGCACACCCCATCAGGGTACCGGACATCCCCATGACGACGGCAACAACGAGATTTTTTACAGTACGCATAGTCTCTTCCCACGTGGACGACCCGCGCCATCGCCGCTGGATTTTGAAGCGACCGCCTTGACGCAAACCGCATAGCACAATTAAATTAGAACTGAATCAATATTCAGTCACAAAAGAATACCATGGCATGGCATGATAAAGTCAACAAGCATAACCTATGAACATAGACCCAACCGTCGGAGAACCCTCTTCCTGGCACGGGCAGTGGGCGCTACCGCGCTGGCAGCGTGGCTGTCCGGGTGTGCGGCGCTGGGTGCCGTCGGCGCGGCCAGCACCGCGCTCGACAAGGTGATGGACGTGTCCGGCCTGCGGCGGGAGCGTGCGGGTGAAGGCAGTAAGCCGGTCGAGGTGGCGCTGAAGATCCATGCCGGCGAACGGCTCAACACAAGCCGCAACGGCCAGCCCCTGTCGCTGGTGCTGCGTGTCTACACGCTGCGCTCTCCGGAGCGCCTGAAATCGCTCGCCTACACCCGCCTGATCCCGCCGGACGGCGACCGCGACGCGCTGGGAGAAGATCTGGTCTCGGTGCGCGAGCTGGTGCTGATACCCGGCAGATCCTACGAACTGGCGGTCAAGGTCGCCGGCGAGGCCGACACGATAGGCGTTGCCGGGCTGTTCCGGGCGCCCCATGCCGACCGCTGGAAGCTCGCCTTCGACGCGCGCAGGTCGGCCGACAGCGGCATCGTCGTCGGCGCCCATGCCTGCGCCCTGACGGCCGGCGCCGGCACCCTGCTCACCGACGCGGGCGCGACGGCCTCGCTGGCGGGCGTTCAATGCAACCGATAGGCCTATCACCATGAATCCGGCACAACCCCTGTGGGCCGAAGGGCTCTTCCTCCGTCCCCAGCATTTTCAGCAGCAGGACGCCTGGGCCGAGGCCCGCAGCCGCCGCGCCCAGCTGGCCGCCAACCCCTTCGCGTGGGGCATCCGCGAACTCGAGCTCGACCCCGAGGCCCTGCACAGCGGCCTGCTGCGGGTCACCCGGATCGACGCCGTGTTCGCCAACGGCGACACCCTCGTCGCCCCCGCCGTGGACCAGCTGCCCCCGCCCTTCCGCCTCGACGAGGCGGTCACGGAAGACGGCGGTGCCGAACTCCACATCGCCGTGCGCCACCTCGACCTCAACGGCCACAACTGCACCGACACCGGCGATGGCCCGGTGCAGGCGCGCTACCTGCGCGTGCCCCGCGAGCGCCTCGACCTCTTCTCCGACGCCGCCGAAGCCGAGGTCATCACCCTCAGCAAGCTCACCCGGCTCAAGCTCGCCCACGAACCCCTCGGCGAATACCAGACCCTCCCCGTCGCGCGCATCCGCCGCACCGCCAGCAACGGCTTCGAGGCCGACCCGGCCTTCGTGCCGCCGTCCCTGTGCATCCACAGCGCACCGGCCCTGTTCCACCTGCTGCGCCGCCAGATCGACGCGCTGGGAGCCAAGGTGGATGCGCTCTACGGCCTGCACCGCGAGCCCTCCAAGAACATCATCGAGTTCCGCTCGGGCGACATCGCCTCGTTCTGGTTGCTGCACACCGCCAGCAGCGCCTGCGCCGCCCTCACCCACCTGCTGCGCAACCCGGCCCTCTCGCCGGAGCGGCTGTTCCACGAGCTGCTGCGGCTCGCCGGCGGGCTGCTGACCTTCTCCAAGGGCTACGGCCTCGACGACCTGCCGGCCTACGACCACGCCCAGCCGGGCCCCTGCTTCGCGCGCCTCGACGGCCTGATCCGCGAGCTGCTCGACACCGTGATCTCCACCCGCTACTTCGCGATCGCCCTCACCCAGCCCAAGCCCGGCTTCCACGCCGGGCGGCTCGACTCCGACAAGATCGACGGCAACACGGCCTTCTTCCTGTCGGTGTCGGCCGCCCTGCCCCAGTCCGAGATCATCGAGTCGGTGCCCCTGCGCCTCAAGCTGGGCGCCCCCGACGACGTCGAGAAGCTGGTGTTGTCGGCGATGGCCGGTGTGCGGCTGCGCCACGCGGCCCAGGTGCCGGCGGCGATCCCGGTGCGTCCGGGCGCCTGCTACTTCGCCCTCGACGCCCACGGCCCCCTCTACGAGCGGATGCTCAAGGCCCAGTCGCTGCTGATCTACACCCCCGAAAGCTATCCCGACCTCAAACTCGACCTCATCGCCGTGACGCCATGACGACCGCCCCCAGCCTGTTTGCCGGCCCCGCCCCGGGCTCCCCTGAAGCCACCCCCCTGGCCGCCCCGCTGCCCACCCCGCCCCGCAGCCTCGTCGACCTGCTCTACGACGGCTTCTACCTCCTCACGCTGCTGCACCGGCACAGCATGCCGAGCGATGCCGAGGCCTTCTCCGCCTCCATCCAGGTCCTGCTCGACGATTTCGAGCGCGCCGCCCTCCGGGCGGGCTTCGTCAGCCAGGACATCTTCGATGCCAAATACGCCTTCTGCGCCGCCGTCGACGAAGCCGTGCTGGGCGCCTCCACGCCAATCCGCGGCAGCTGGGAGCGGCGGCCGCTGCAGCTCGTCCTGTTCGGCGAGCAGCTCGCCGGCGAGCACTTCTTCGACCGCCTCGAAGCCGCGCGCAACGACGGCGCCCGGCGCCTCCAGGCCCTCGAGGTCTTCCACATGTGCCTGCTCACCGGGTTCAAGGGCCGCTACCTCCTCGAAGGCCCCGAAAAGCTCAAATACCTCGTCGCCCAGCTGGGCGAGCAGATCACCCACCTCAAGGGCAAGCCCGCCGGCTTCGCCCCGCACTGGGCCCCACCGGACCAGATCGTCAATGCGATCCGGCGCGAGATCCCCCTGTGGATCATCGCCGCGGTGCTCACCCTCGTCGGCCTGCTCGCTTACCTGGGGCTCGAGTGGCACGCCCGCAGCCAGGTCCGCGAGACCCTCGCCAGCTTCACCGGCATCGTGCAGCTGGCCCCCCGGCCGCCCACCCTCACCCTGACGCTGCCCTGAGCCTGCGGGCATCGGGCCGTGTCGAAAAAATTTACACATTCGGCCGGACGTCGCCGGATCTGTACGGCAGGCTTTTGATTTTTTAAAAACAAATACCAACCGGCCCGAATGATGCTTGGCTTTATCGCCGCCCTTCACGACGAACACGGCATGGAAGCCCTGCTCCAGCCCGCTGCTTCAGGAGAGACGCCTTCGCCACAAGGGCCCGACAGTCTGGCTGCCCGCAAACTCGGGCGTCGGTGCGCACCGGCCGATACCACCTGACCCCGGCCGGAGCCGCCGCACGCTGCAGAGCCTCCGGGCCCTCCGCTGAGCGCACTGGATCGAGAGGCTCCCCATGAAACCCGTAGCAAAGCGCCTCCTGGCCGCGACTTCCGCCCTGCTGATCAACGTGGACGCCCTCGCCGCCGCCTACACCTTCGGCACGCCGAACCAGCCCCTGCCGGCCACCCCCGGCAACGGCCTGACCGGGCAGTTGTGGGCCAACGTGGCGCCCGGCACCGACACCCTGGCCCAAGCCCAGGCCATCATCGCCGGGGGCTACGCGACGGCCAACTTCCGCGCCACGACCATCGACTATCCGGTCGGCGCCACCGGCTCGACCTCGGTCTATCAGACCTACGGCGCGGTCCTCGACAGCACGGCCCAGGCCACCCTCGACAACCCGAGCGTGCTGACCGACGACGTACTCGACACCGTGATGCGCTTCGCCGGCTTCTTCGGCGTGCAGAATGCCGGCGAAGTGTGGACCTTCCACATCCCGTCCGACGACGGCAGCGCGGTGGACATCCAGGGCACCCGGGTGCTGAACAACGACGGCATCCACGGCTTCGGCGGCCCGAGCACCACCGTCGCGTTCACCACCCCCGGCCTCTACGCCATCGACATCCTGTTCTTCGAATCCCAGCCCACCGACTGGGGGCTCGAGTTCCGCGGCGGCCTCGGCAACGCCACACCCGCCACGGCCCTCACCGACCGCCTGTACACCCTGGTCGACTACGCCACCCCCGGCGACGACCGGCTGGACAGCATCCAGGGCAAGGTGCCCGAGCCCGGCACGCTCACCCTGCTGGGCGCAGCGCTGCTGAGCGTCTTCGGGCTGCAGTGCAGGGCCCGCCGCTGAGCCCCGCGGTCGAGTGCCGCGCCGGCGCCTCGCTGCCCCCGCGGCGCTCCCGCCCCGTTGATGCCGGTGCGCGGGCAGTCTGCGCCTTCCGCGGCGTCATGCCGTGCCCGGTGTCGGCACCGGTGCCGCGAGCCTGGCAGACCATCCACACCACGCCAGCCTGTTCCCCCGGTCATCCCGCCACGGGCACTTGCCTCAGCGCCGAGCCTTCCCCCTGCCCCGCGGGCACAGCCGAGGCTGGCACAGGGCCGCCTCCTGTGGCATAAGGGCGGGCTGTCCGGAAAACCTTGCAGGGAACACCAGCGTGGAACGCATCGCCGTCATCGACTTTGAAACAACCGGCCTGTCGCCGGCCCAGGGCGACCGGGCAACCGAGATCGCCGCGGTGATCCTGGAGGGCGGCCGGGTGGTGGACCGCTACCAGAGCCTGATGAACGCCGGGGTGCGCATCCCCACCCACATCGAAGCCCTCACCGGCATCAGCAACGCGATGATCCGGCAGGCCCCGCCGGCCGCCGAGGTGATGGGCGCGGTGGCCGACTTCGTCGGCGACTGCCCGCTGGCGGCCCACAACGCCGCCTTCGACACGCGCTTCTGGGACGCCGAGCTTGCCCGCGTCGCGCGCCAGCGGCGCCAGGAGTTCGCCTGCTCGCTGCTGCTGGCCCGGCGGCTGCTGCCCGACGCCCCCAGCCACAAGCTCGGCGCACTGGTGGCGTTCGCCGGGCTGCCGGTGGCCGGTCGCTCCCACCGGGCGCTGGCCGACGCCGAGATGGCCGCCAGCCTGCTGCTGCGGCTCGAGGGCGAGCTGCGCACCCGCCACGGGGTGGGCGAGGTCTCCCACGCCCTGCTCCGCAAGATCCAGGCCGCCCCCAAGACCCAGCTCGAACGCTGCCTCGCCGCCCACCGGGAAACGGCCGGCGCCTGAACGCCACCGCCCGCCCGGGGTCCGAAACAGACCAGCCCGGGTGAACCAGCACCCCGGGGCTGGCACAATCGCGCCTGCCCGAACGCGGGGCCCCACCCATCGAACCGATCCAGTCCAGCCATGTCGTCCGTCGTCACCCCCCCCGAACTCATCGCCGCCGTCTGCTTCGGCCTCGCCGTGCTGCACACCTTCTCCACCGGCCTGTTCAATCACCTGGCCCACCGGCAGCCACGCCACGCCGGCCTGTGGCACCTGCTCGGCGAGGTCGAGGTGGTCTTCGGCTTCTGGGCCTTCGTGCTGTTCGCCGCGCTGTTCTGGCTGTCGGGGCAGGACGCCGCGGTGGCCTACGTGGAAGGGCGCAACTTCACCGAGCCGCTGTTCGTCTTCGTGATCATGGTGATCGCCGCCAGCCGCCCCATCCTCGCCAGCGTCACCCGGCTGGTGGACGGCCTCGCCGGCCTGCTCCCCAACGCCCGGCCGGTGGCGGTGTTCTTCCTGTGCCTCGGGCTGGTGCCCCTGCTCGGCTCGGTGATCACCGAACCGGCCGCCATGACCCTCTCGGCGCTGATGCTGCGTGACCGCTACTTCAGCCAGCGCCTGACCGCCCGGCTGCGCTACGCCACCCTGGGCACCCTCTTCGTGAACATCTCCATCGGCGGCACCCTCAGCCATTTCGCCGCACCGCCGGTGCTGATGGTGGCCGGCCCCTGGCAATGGGACACACCCTTCATGTTCGCCACCTTCGGCTGGAAGGCAGCCCTCGCGGTGCTGGTCAACGCCAGCGTGCTGTCGGTGGTGTTCCGGCGCGAACTCACCAGCAAGGGCCGCGGCAGCGAGACCGGCGGCGAACCCATGCCCGTCGCGGTGGCGGCGATCCACCTGGCCTTCCTGGTCGGCGTGGTAGTGTTCGCCCACCACCCGGTGGTGTTCATGGGCCTGTTCCTGTTCTTCCTCGGCTACACCGCCGCCTACAGCCGCCACCAGAACCCGCTGATCCTGCGCGAGGGCCTGCTGGTGGCCTTCTTCCTGGCCGGGCTGGTGGTGCTCGGCGGACTGCAGCAGTGGTGGCTGCAGCCCTTGCTCACCGGCATCGAGCCCACCGCGCTGTTCTTCATCGCCACGGGCCTCACCGCGATCACCGACAACGCCGCCCTCACCTACCTGGCCTCGCTGGTGCAGGGCGTCTCGGACGAATTCAAATACGCCATCGTGGCCGGCGCGGTCACCGGCGGCGGGCTGTCGATCATCGCCAACGCCCCCAACCCTGCTGGCATCGCGATCCTCAAGGGAGGCTTCGAGGAGCAGGCCGTCAGCCCCCTCAAGCTCTTCCTGGCCGCCCTCGGGCCCACCGGCGTGGCCGTGCTGGCCTTCCTGCTGCTGTGATGCGGCGCATCCCGCGGACCTCCCGCAGCCTCGCGCTGCGCAAGGCCCTGCTGATCGGCGTCGGGGGGCTGGCCCTCGGCCTCGGCCTGCTCGGGGTGGTGCTGCCGGGGCTGCCGACGACCCCCTTCGTGCTGCTCGCCGCCGCCTGCTTCGCCAAGGCCTCGCCGCGCCTGCACCGGCGCATCGTCGGCAACCCGCTGCTCGGCCCGATGGTGCGCGACTGGGAGGCCCACCGCTCGCTCCCCGTCAAGATCAAGCTGATCGCCATCGGCAGCATGACGCTGATGGTCGGGCTGTCCGTCTGGCACTTCGCCGGCCGGCCCGGGCTGCAGGCCGCGCTGGTGGTGCTCGGCGTGATCGGCGCGGTGGTGGTGGGGCGGATTCCGGCCCGCCGCTGACCGCCCCGGCCCACTCCGCAGAAATTTTCGTTTTCCATGCACACTTGCTATAACCTTGCATGCCCTATGGCTTTTGCGTAACACGAGCAGGGCGTGCGGGTGACCGGACGGGCGGCAGGCTCCGTCCGGCCATTACAAGAGGAGACTCCGGCCATGACAGGCCTTTCCTGGCAATCGTTGCGGACGCGACTCGTCGCCGGCGCCCTGTTTGCGTCGGTCGTGTCGATCTGGCTCGTGACGCTGTTCTTCGGGGAAGCCCTGCGCTCCGACATGGAGACGAGCATCTCGGCCCAGCAGCACTCCACGGTTGCGCTGATCGCCTCCGAAATCCACCGCTCGGTGAACGAACGCGAGGCGATCCTCGGCCGGCTGGCCAAGCGCCTGGGTGATGACGGGGCCCCCGACGGCCTTGCGGGCCAGAACCTGCTCGACGCCCAGGCCGGCCTGGACGCCCTGTTCAACTGGGGGGTGATCGTGCTCGACGCGAACGGCGTGGCCATCGCCAGCGCACCGCGCCTCCACGACCGGATCGGCATCCACTACGGCGACCTGCCCTTCTTCAACGAGCTCAAGGAAGCCCGGCAGCCGATCATCTCCCGGCCGATGCAGGGCCGGCGCACCGGCGCGGCGATCGTCAGCATCGGGCAGCCGATCCGCGGCCCCGACGGGCGCTTCATGGGCGCGGTGCTGGGCGTCACCAACCTCAACCAGCCCAACTTTCTCGATCAGGTCAGCAGCGCCCGCTTCGGCCGCACCGGCGACTTCATGGTCACCGATGCCCGCGCGCGGCTCTTCATCGCCTCCTCCAATCAGCGCCGGGCGCTCCAGCCCGGGCCGGTGGCCGGGGTGAATCCGGTCTACGACCGCTATATCGCCGGCCACGAAGGGTCGGGCGTGGCCGTCAACTCGATGGGAGTCGAGGAGCTGTCGTCGTCAGTCAAGATCGGCGACACGGGCTGGCTGATGCAGTCGGTACTGCCGACCAGCGAAGCCTTCCTGGTGGTCCGCCAGATGCAGCGACGCCTGCTGGTCTCGGCGGTGGTGCTGACGCTGTTCGCGGGCCTCGTCGCCTGGTGGTGGGTGCGCCGGCAGCTGCAGCCGCTGGAGCGCTCGGCCCAGCAGCTCGACGAGATGCGCCAGGGCCTGCTCCCGCGGCAGGCCCTGCCCGTCGAGCGGGACGACGAGATCGGCAAGCTCGCCAACGCCTTCAACGGCCTGCTCAAGTCCATCAGGAGGCGCTGCAGGCCCAGGTGGCCGCCACCGAGCGGGTGCGCAAGATCCTGGCCCACGTGCCGGGCATGGTCTTCCAGTACCACCGCCACGAAAACGGCTTCGGCGCCTTCCCCTTCGCCAGTGCCGCGGTGCGGGACATCTATGGGGTCAGCCCCGAGGCGCTGGAGTCCGACTCCGGCAGCATCCGCGCGCTGCAGCTGCCGGCGGACCAGCCGGCCTTCTTCGACGCCCTGACCCGCTCGGCCGAGACGATGGGGCGGCTGCAGGTGGATTACCGCATCCGCAGCGCCGACGGGCAGATCAAATGGCTGCGTGTGGACGCCGAGCCCGAGCCGGACGAAGCCCACGGCATCGTCTGGAACGGCGTGGTGACCGACGTGACCGCCACCAAGGCCCTGGAGCAGGAGCTCGAGACCCACCGCCTGCACCTGGAACAACTGGTCCGCGAGCGGACCCTGCAGCTCGAGGAAGCCCGCAACGCCGCCGAAGCGGCCAACGAGGCCAAGAGCAACTTCCTGGCCAACATGAGCCACGAGATCCGCACCCCGCTCAACGCGATCAGCGGCATGGCCTATCTGATGCGGCGCAGCGGCGCCACCCCGGAGCAGGCCTGCCGCCTCGCCAAGATCGAGGCCGCCAGCAAGCACCTGCTGGAGATCATCGACTCGATCCTTCACCTCTCCAAGATCGAGGCCGGCAAGCTGAGCCTGCACGTCACCCCCTGCGAGATCCCGCAGCTCATCGGCAACGTCGCCGCGATGATGAGCGACCGGGCCGCCGAGAAGGGCCTGCAACTCGACACCGAGATCGCGCCCGGCCTGCCCCCCGTGCTCGGCGACACCACCCGGCTGCAGCAGGCCCTGATCAACTACGTGGGCAACGCGATCAAGTTCACGCGGGAGGGTTCGGTCACGCTGGCGGTGCGGGTCGACGCCGACGAGGGCGAACACCTGCGGCTGCGCTTCGAGGTGCGGGACAGCGGGATCGGCATCGCCCCCGACGCGCTGGACAAGATCTTCCAGGCCTTCGAGCAGGCCGACAGCTCGACCACCCGCGCCTTCGGCGGCACCGGCCTGGGGCTGGCGATCACCAAGCGGCTGGCGGAGCTGATGGGCGGCGCGGTGGGCGTGGAGAGCCGCCCCGGCGAGGGCAGCACCTTCTGGTTCACCGCCCGGCTGGCCAGGGACTGCACCCCGGGCAGCCAGCCGGCACCCCTCGACCGGGCCACCACCGAGGCCCTGCTGGCCGAGGCCGCCCGGGGCAAGCACGTGCTGCTCGTCGAAGACGAGCCGATCAGCCAGATCGTGGCCGAGGAGCTGCTCACCAGCGTGGGGCTGGCGGTCGACAAGGCGGACAACGGCGCCCAGGCCGTCGCGATGGCCGGGCAGCGGCGCTACGACCTGATCCTGATGGACATGCAGATGCCCGAGATGGACGGCCCCACCGCCACCCGGCAGATCCGCCAGCTGCCGGACTGCGGGCCGGTGCCCATCATCGCGATGACGGCCAACGTGTTCAACGCCGACCGGGCCATCTGCCTCGAGGCGGGCATGGACGACTTCCTGACCAAGCCCGTCGAGCCCACCCTGCTCTACTCGACCCTGCTGCGCTGGCTCGGCTGAGGCCGGGCCGCCCTACTCCACCACCACCCGGCTGACCCCACCGCCGCCGCGCCGCACGGCGATGCGGGTACCGATGCGCTCGGTCATCTCCTGCACGTGGGAGATCACGCCCACCTTGCGGCCCTGGGCCTGCAGCTTGTCGAGGGCCTCCATCGCCACCAGCAGCGAGTCCGCGTCGAGGCTGCCGAAGCCCTCGTCGATGAACAGCGACTCGACCCGCACCCGGTGCGACGACAGCGAGGCCAGCGCCAGCGCGAGGGCCAGCGACACCAGGAAGGACTCGCCTCCCGACAGGGAATGCACCGAGCGCACCTCGTTGCCCATGTCCTGATCCACCACCAGCAGGCCGAGGCTGTCCTTGAGGCGCTCCAGCCGGTAGCGGCGGGCGAGGCTGTCGAGGTGGCGGTTGGCGTAGCCGAGGAGCACGTCGAGGGTGAGCTGCTGGGCGAAGTTGCGGAACTTCTTGCCGTCGGCCGACCCGATCAGCTCGCCGAGCTGGGCCCACACGCGGCTCCGGCCTGCCTGGGCGTCGATGTCGGCGCGCAGGGCCGCCGAGCGGGCGAGCCTGTCATCGTCCCGGGCCAGGGCGAGGCGGACGTCGGCGAGGGCCTCGGCGAGGCGCGCGGCCTCGGCGTCAAGCTCGGCGCGGGCTTGGTTGACCGCCTCCGGCGTGTCGCCCTCCGGCGCCTCCGCGGGCCGCAGGGCAGCGTGGGCGTCGAGGGCACGGCGGGCTTCCTGGCAGACCGCGTCGGCGCTGGCGACGCCCCGGTCGAGGGCCTGCAGGGTATCGGCCTCGGCCTTGATCCAGGCGGCGTCGAAGCAGAGCAGCGCGGCCAGCGCCTCGCCGTCGAGGGGCACCTCGCCCGGCCCGGCGGCGTTGAAGGCCGCCAGCCACGCCTCGACGGCCTGCCCAGCGGCGGCGTGGTCGGCCTGCAGCGCGTCCCGCTGCAGGCCCTGCTGGCGCTGGGCCTCGGCGAGGCGGGCGGCATCGGCCTCGGCCTGCTGGCGGGCGACGCGGGCACGGTCGAGGCGCGTGCGGCAATCGGCGATGGCCTGCTCGAGGGCCTGCTCGGCGGCGGCGGTCGGGGCGCCGTCGAACAGCCCGGCGCGGGCCTGACGGTCGGCATCCAGCCCGGTGGCCAGCTCGCGGGCCGCCTCGACCGCCGTGGCGGTGTGCTGGCGGGCCCGGGCCGCGGCCTCTTCGGCCGCAGCGACGGCGGTGGCGAGGGCCACGGCGCGGGCCTCGCCGTCGGTGACGCGCTGCCGATGGGCCAGCCAGGCTGTGGCCCGGGCTTCGCAATCGCGGGCGAAGGCGGCCGGGTCGGCGCGCCAGACCCCGCGCCAATCGGGTTCGGCCAGGGCTGCGTCGAGGGCGCCCAGCTGTTCGTCCAGTTGCTGCCCCAAGCCGGCGAGGCGGGCGTCCGCCTCCGCGAGGGACTGGCGGGCGGCCTGCCGGGCCAGTTGGAGCTGGGTGAGCCGGGCATCGGCCTCGGCGAACTGGCGGGTGGCGGCGTCGAGGGCCTGCTGGGCGGCGTCGCGGCGGCGCAGGCTGTCGCGCCAGCCGGCTTCGCTGCGCAGCAGGGCGTCGAGCTCGGCGGCGGTTTCTTCCATGCGGGCGGCGAGCCAGGCGGGCAGCGCGGCGGCGGGCTGGCCCTGCAGCTCGGCCCGCAGCGGGTGGGCTTGCCAGTCGGCGTCGAACCGGGCGACGGCTGCGGCCTGGGCGGCGCTGTCGGCCTCCAGCTGGGCGAGCTGCGCGGTGGCGTCGCCCCGGGCCGCCTCGGCTTCGCCCTGCTCCCGGGCCAGCTGCTGGAGGGCCGCCTGAGCCGCCTCGACGCCCTGGCGGAGGCCCTCCAGCAGGGCATCGACCTGGGGCGAGTGGGCCGCGTAGGGGTGATCCACGGCGCCGCACACCGGGCAGGGCGCGTCGGGCTGGAGCTGGGCGCGCAGGCGCTCGGCGGTGTCACTGGCGACCAGGCGGGCCATCTCGAAGGCGCGACTGGCGGCGGCGAACTCCTGGTCGAGCGCCGGGCAGGCGCTGGCGGCCCGGCCGAGGCGCGCGACGCTGTCGGCGAGGCGGGCCTGCTGCGCGCTGCGCCGGGCGTCGAGGCCGCGGGCGATGGCATCGAGTTCGTCGCGCCGGGCGACCAGGCGCTGCGCGGCGGCAAGGGCCTCGCGGCGGGCTTCGAGGGCGGCCTTGCGGCGGGCCAGGTCGTCCGGGTCGATGGCCCGGGCGGCGTCGTTCAAGGCCGCCAGCGCGGCGCGGGCCTGCTGCTCGGCGGCCTCCCGCTGCAGGCGGGCCTGGGCGGCGGCGTCCCGCTGGGCCTCGAGGCCGGCCAGGGTCGCCGCCTGCCGGCCGCGCTGGGCGGTGCTTGCGTCGAGCTGCCCGGCGAGCTGCGCGGCCTGGGCGAAGGCGGCCTCCCAGCGGGGCCAGGCTTCGGCGAGCGGCTGCAGTTGCGGGTGGGCGCCAAGCCAGTCGCGGGCCTCGGCGAGGTCGCGCTGCAGGCGCTCCGCCTCGCTGCGGGTCTGGCGGTGGTGGGTGTCGGCCTCGGCCTGCCGGGCTTCGGCGGCCTGCACGGCCTGGCGGGCGGAGGCGTGGCGGGGCGCCAGGGTGGCGATGCGCGCGTCGAGGGCCTTGGCCTGGTCGAGCCGGGGCTGGGCCTCGCGGCGGCGGGCTTCGGCGGCCTCCAGCGCGCGGGCGGCGGCGTCGGATTGGGCGGCGCGCTGGGCGAGGGTGTCGGCATTGGCGGCCAGGGCGGCGGCGCTGGCGCGGCAGCGCTCCTCGGCACGGGGCAGTTCAGCGGCGAGCGCCTCCAGCCGGGCGAGCAGCGGCCGGGCCGGCTGCACGGCCTCGATGCGGGCGAGCCGGGCCCGGCGCGGGGCGGCGGCGTCGTGGACGGCCTGGGCCTCGCGGGCCTTGCGTTCGGCCTCGGCAACGGCCTGCTGCAGGGTGGCCTGCTGGCCGAACCACGCCCGGCGGGCGTCGAGCCCGACCTTCCGCCCGGCGAGGGCGGACTGGGCGGCGATGAGGCCGGCAGCTTCGGCCTGGCGGGCCTCGCGCGCTTCGGGGGGCAACGGGGCCTGGTCGGCCAGTTGCCCCTGGAGCCGGTCGAGGGCCTCCTGCTCGGCCTTCATGCGCTGATAGGCGAGCTTCGAGAGCTGGGTGTAGGTCTGGGTGCCGGTGAGGGTCTGCAGCAGCTCGGCGCGCTCGTCGTCGGAGGCCTTCAGGAAGGTCGCGAAGTCGTTCTGGGCGAGCAGCACGGCGCGGGTGAACTGCTCGAAGCTGAGGCCGATGCTCTCTTCGATGGCCTGCTGGATCTCCTTTTTGGTGTGACCGCCGACGGGCTGCCCGTCGGCGATGCGGACGAGGCTGATCTCGGTGTTCTGCAGCTTGCCGTCCTGCCTTCTGTAGGCTCGCTTCACCGTCCAGCGGGCGCGCCAGGCGATGCCCTCGCGGCCGACGTAGTCCACCTCGGCAAAACCCTCGGCGGCGCCCCGGCGCAGCAGGGTGCGCGGGTCGGCGGCGGTGGTGGCGTGCTCGCCCACGTCGGGGATCTCGCTCCGCGCGCTGGCGCGGGTGAGGCGCGGGGTGCGCTCGAAGAGGGCCAGGCACAGGGCGTCGAGCAGGGTGCTCTTGCCGGCGCCGGTGGGGCCGGTGATCGCGAAGAGGCCGGCCGAGGCGAGGGGCTCGGCCTGGAAGTCGACCTCGAACTCGCCGGCCAGCGAGGCCAGGTTCCTGCCACGGATCGCCAGGATCTTCATGCCGCGCCCTCCTCGGCCGGCGTCGCCAGCAGCTCGCCGAAGGCGGCCATCAGCTCGGGCGGCGCGTCGCTGCCGTAGCGGTGCCGGTAGAGGCGCTCGAAGAAGGCTTCGGGCTTGAGGGCGTTGAGCTCGTCCACCGACAGGGCCGGCGCCGCATCGGGCAGCGCGCCGCGCAGGGTGGCCGTCTCGATGCGGGCGAGGCGCAGCGGCTTGCCGGCGATGGCCTCCTCGATGCGGGCGCGCAGCCCGGGCTCGGGCCCGGAGAGCTGCACCCGCACGTGCAGGTAGGGCCACAGGGGTTCGGGGCGGTCGGGCAGGTCGAGGGCCGCGAGGGCGGCCAGGGCGTCGTCCACCGGCGCGGGTTTGGCCGGCACCTGGAGCAGCTGCACGCTGCGCGGCACCGGGAGTTCGCGGGTCGCCGCGACGCCCTCGCCATCGAGGTCCACCAGCACCACCTGGTGGCAGTAACCGACCTCGGAGAACGACATCGGCAGCGGGCTGCCGCAGTAGCGCCGGGTCGGGTCGCCGCCGATCTTCTGGGCGCGGTGCAGGTGGCCCAGCGCCACGTAGGCGATGCGCGGGTCGAAGATGCCCGCCGGCAGCGCCTCGGCGCCGCCGATCACGATGCGCCGCTCGGAATCCTCCGACACCTGGCCGCCGGCCAGGTGGCAGTGGCCGATCGCCACGATCGCCTGCCCGGGCTGGCACCGTTCGGCGGCCAATTCGAACGCACGGCGGTAAAGCGCCACGACGCCGGCCGCGTAGGGGTCGTCGGCGCCCTCGACGCGGGGCAGGTCGTCGGGCCGCAGGAAGGGCATCGCGATGCACCAGGCCGCCTCCCGGCCGGCGGCGTCCTTCAGCGGCACCAGCAGCCGGCCGAGGGCGGCGTCCAGGTCCGCCTGCCGCCCCACGTGCCCGACCACGCAGGCGTCGAACCCCGACAGCAGCGGCGCCGGCGCCTCCAGCCGGCCCGGCGAGTCGTGGTTGCCGGCGGTCATCACGATGCCCAGATGCGGCACCCGCCGCCGCGCCTCGGCCAGAAAACCGTACAGCTGCGCCTGGGCCTGGGCCGACGGGTTGCTGTTGTCGAACACGTCGCCGGCGATCAGCAGCGCATCCACCGCCTCCGCCTCGAGCACGCCCAGCAGCCAGTCGAGAAACGCCTGATGCTCGGCCCGCCGGTCGAACTGGTGAAAGCTCTGGCCGAGGTGCCAGTCGGAGGTGTGGAGGAGGCGCATGGAACGTCGCGGCAAGTGAAGGTGGGTGGGGGTGGAAGGATAGGGGGAAACGGCGCGTCACGGCTGACGGGATTGCTCAAGACGCACTCTGCGGCGGCACCGGCAGGGTATGCTGATGAACTCTTTTGACCCTCATGGCGTATCCCTCGACCGCCTCTCTGCCCATGGACCGCTCCGAACGCTTCTACCTCATCCGCCAGCGCCTGGGCTGTCAGCGCAGCGTGAGCACCCGGCAACTCCTCGATGAACTCGAGGTGTCGCCGGCCACCTTGAAACGGGACATCCAGTATCTGCGCGACCGTTTTCAGGTGCCCATCGAGTGGAATGCCGAGCTGGGCGGCTACACCCTGGACAGGTCACGCGCGGAAGCGGCCCAATCCGAACTCCCCGGCATGTGGTTCTCCGACAAGGAAATCCACGCTCTCCTCACGATGCAGCACCTCCTCGCCAACCTCGACCCGGGCGGGCTGCTGGCGCCCCACGTCGAGCCCTCGCCAAGCGGCTCGACAGCTTGCTCGGCGCCGCCGACGACGCCGCCGAAGAGGTCCGCCGCCGGGTGCTGATCGTCGGCATCGGCAAGCGCCGCATCACGCTGAAACACTTCGAGAAAGTCGGTTCGGCGCTGCTCCGGCGCAAACGGCTGTCGATCCGCTACTTTGCCCGCGGCAAGGGTGAAGAGCGCCAGCGCCAGATCTCGCCCCAGCGCCTCGTCCATTACCGCGAGAACTGGTACCTCGACGCCTGGTGCCACCTGCGCTGCGGCCTGCGGAACTTTGCCGTGGACGCGATCCGCGACGTCGAGCTGCTCGACACCCCCGCCCGCGATATCCCCAACGCAACCCTCGACGCCGTCCTCGGCCCCGGCTACGGGATATTCGCCGGCGATCGGCTCCAGTGGGCCACCCTGCGCTTCTCGCCCGAGCGCAGCCGCTGGGTGTCGACCGAGTTCTGGCACCCGGCGCAGAAAGGCCATCTCGCGGCGGACGGCCACTACGTGCTCGAAGTCCCCTACGCGGATCACCGCGAGCTGCTGATGGACATCCTCAAGCACGGCGCCCACTGCGAGGTGCTGGCACCCGGGAGTCTGCGCAGACTTCTGGCCGAGGAGCTCGCCGCCATGCACCAGAAATACGCAAAAGAGCTGTGAGCAAGCTCATCTGGTGATCCACCGCCCCCGGCACAATCGCCTCACCCAATGACACCTGACAGAGCGCGGCCATGGATCAATTCACACCGTCGGACCTCAAGACCATTCTCCACTCCAAGCGCGCCAACCTCTACTACCTGCAGCACTGCCGGGTGCTGGTGAATGGCGGCCGCGTCGAATACGTCACCGACGAGGGCAAGCAGTCGCTGTACTGGAACATTCCCATCGCCAACACCACGGTCATCCTGCTCGGCACCGGCACCTCGATCACCCAGGCCGCGATGCGCGAGCTCGCCAAGGCCGGGGTGATGGTGGGCTTCTCGGGCGGGGGCGGCACGCCGCTCTACAGCGCCAACGAGATGGACATCGAAGTGGCCTGGTTCTCGCCGCAGAGCGAATACCGCCCGACGGAATACCTCCAGCACTGGGTGCGCTTCTGGTTCGACGAGGGCCTCCGGCTGGCCGCCGCCAAGGCCGTCCAGCGCGCCCGGCTCGAACGCATCGCGCTGCATTGGGCCGGCAACCGGCGCCTCCACGAAGGCGGCTTCAGCATCGCCAGCGAAAGGCTGAACGTCGCGCTCGCCCAGTCGCGCCAGCAGATCGACCTCGCCCCCGACAACACCGCCCTGCTCACCGAAGAAGCCCGCCTCACCAAAAAGCTCTTCAAGCTCGCCTGCGACGCCACCGGCTACGGCGACTTCGTGCGTGCCAAGAACGGCAGCGGCAGCGACCCGGCCAACCGCTTCCTCGACCACGGCAACTACCTGGCCTACGGCCTCGGCGCCACCGCCGCCTGGGTGCTCGGCCTGCCCCACGGCCTCGCCGTGCTGCACGGCAAGACCCGCCGCGGCGGGCTGGTCTTCGACATCGCCGACCTCGTCAAGGACGCGGTGATCCTCCCCCAGGCCTTCATCTCGGCGATGCGCGGCGACGACGAGCAGGGCTTTCGCGAGGCGTGCATCGAGAGCCTCGTGCAGGCCGAAGCCCTCGACTTCATGATCGACACCGTCAAGTCCATCGCCCTCGACATCGGCGGGCAAGCACAATGAACATCCTGCTGATCTCCCAGTGCTCCAGGAACGCCCTCACCGAAACCCGGCGCATCCTCGACCAGTTCGCCGAACGCCGCGGCGACCGCAGCTGGCAGACCGCCATCACCCAGCAGGGCCTCGACACCCTCTACCGCCTGCTGCGCAAGACCGCCCGCAAGAACACCGCCGTGGCCTGCCACTGGATTCGTGGCAAGGACCACAGCGAGCTGCTGTGGGTTGTGGGGGATGCGCGGCAGTTCAATGCCCGGGGGGCCACCCCCACCAACACCACACGGCGCGACATCCTCCGGGCTCACGACGAAAACGACTGGCACGCCGGCGAAGACATCCGCCTGCTCGCCCAGTTGGCCGCACTCTTCCACGACCTGGGCAAGGCCAACGAAGCGTTCCAGGACAAACTCAAGAAGGCCCAGGCCGTGGCCGACCCTTTCCGCCACGAATGGATCTCCCTGCGCCTGTTCGAAGCCTTCGTCGGCAAGGGCGGCGCCCATGACCGGGACTGGCTGGAACGACTCGTCAAGCTCGACGGCAGTGAGTCGGCAAGCATCCTCGAGACGCTGCGCAAGGACGGCCCGGGCGGCCCCGAAGGCCCCTTCAGCACGCTGCAAACGCCGCTGGCGCGGGTGGTCGGCTGGCTGATCGTCAGCCATCACCGGCTACCCACCCCCACCACCGACAACGACTTCGCCCGAGCACTGAAAGCGCCAGCCCTGGGCACGCTACCGAGGGGCGTCGTCCATGCGTGGTGCGGCAGCCGGCTCGACGACACCGATGCCAGGCACCAGGCCAGTTGCTGGCGCTTCAAGGGCCTGCCCTTCGACAGCCGCCACTGGCGCCAGCATGTGGGCAAGACCGCCGGCGCCATCCTGAAACGCCCGTGTCTGGTCGATACCCACGCCGGAGCGGTCCTCTCCAGCCCCTACGTAGTCCATCTCGCCCGGCTCGCGTTGATGCTGGCCGACCACTACTACTCGTCCCAACCCAGCCACAGCCGTTACGGCGACCCCGTCAAACGCGGCAGCAAGGCGCCCTACGCCAACTCGACCCGCACCCCGGACGGCACACCGCAGCTCAACCAGCGTCTCGACGAGCATCTGATCGGCGTCGGCGTGAATGCCAGCCGTCTCGTGCAGACGCTCCCGCGCCTCGACCTCAGCCTGCCGCGGATCGCCCGCCACAAGGGCTTCCGCGAACGCAGCACGGGCGCCTTCCGCTGGCAGAACACGGCCTTCGACCTGGCCGAGAGCCTGCGCGAACAAACCGTCGACCACGGCTTCTTCGGCGTCAACCTGGCCTCGACCGGCTGCGGCAAGACCTTCGCCAACGCCCGCATCCTCTACGGCCTCGCCGACCCGCGGCTGGGGGCGCGCTTCACGGTGGCCCTGGGGCTGCGCACCCTCACCCTGCAGACCGGCGACGCCTACCGCGAACGCCTCAGGCTCGGCGCCGAAGATCTCGCCGTGCTGGTGGGCGGCTCCGCCACCCGGGCACTGCATGCGTACTACCAGGCCCGCGCCCGTGACCTGGCCAGCCAGGGGAGCGAATCGGCAGGTGAGCTCCTCCCCGAATACAACCACGTCCGCTACGAGGGCAGCCTCGAGGACGGCCCCCTCAAGCGCTGGCTGCAGCACAGCACGCAGGGCCGGCACGCCCAACCCGCCAGCCTGCTCGACGCCCCGGTGCTCGTATGCACCGTCGACCACCTGATGCCCGCCTGCGAAAGCACCCGGGGCGGCCACCAGATCCTGCCAATGCTACGGCTCATGTCGTCCGACCTGGTGCTGGACGAGCCCGACGACTTCGACATCGCCGACCTCCCGGCCCTCACCCGCCTCGTACATTGGGCCGGCCTGCTCGGCAGCCGGGTGCTGCTGTCCTCGGCGACCCTGCCACCGGCACTGGTGCAGGGCCTGTACCTCGCCTACGCCGCCGGCCGGGCCGAATTCCAGCGCCACCGCGGGCGCCCCGGCACGGCGCTGGACGTGCGCTGCGCCTGGTTCGACGAATTCGGCGCCACCACCCGCCACCATGGCGAAGACCCTGACGGCACGGGCTTTCTCGCCAGCCACAGCACCTTCGTCGAACGCCGCATCGCCAGGCTGACGGCCGCCCCGGAAATCCGGCGGCGCGCCGCCATCGTCGACGTGCCAATCACCCCCATCGGCGGCGCAGACCCGGCCAGCCGCCAGGCCGACATCTGCCGGCAGCTGGCCGCGCTGCTGCGCGACCAGGCGCTTGCGCTGCACCGTCACCATCACAGCGTTGATTCCGTCACCGGCAAACGGGTCAGCTTCGGCCTCATGCGGATGGCCAACATCGACCCGCTCTTCGACGTCGCCCGCAGCCTTTACCGCCTGGGCGCCCCCGAAGGCTGTCGGATTCACCTATGCGCCTACCACGCCCGCCACCCCATGCTGATCCGGGCCGAGATCGAGCGGGCGCTGGACGCCACGCTCAAGCGCCACCAGCCCGAGGCCGTGTTCTCGCTGCCGGGCATCCGCGACAAGCTGGAACACGGCACGGAAAGCGACCACCTCTTCATCGTCCTCGCGACGGCCGTCGCCGAAGTGGGGCGAGACCACTGCTACGACTGGGCCATCGTCGAACCCTCGTCCATGCGCTCGATCATCCAGCTGGGCGGGCGGGTCAAGCGGCACCGCCACTTCGATTGCCCGCCCGGGAAGCCCAACATCCTGCTGCTCGACACCAACGTCAAACACCTCAAACGGCCCGGACGCGGCGCCGCTTTCTGCCGGCCGGGCTTCGAGAGCGAGGAGTTTCCCCTCGCCAGCCATTCCCTTCGCGACCTGCTGACCCCGGAGCAGTGGCAAACCATCGACGCCCGCCCCCGCATCCACCCCCGCAGCACACTGGACGCCCGCCGGAGCCTCGTCGACCTGGAGCACGCCCGGCTGGCCGACCTCATGCTGGGCGCCACGGACGGCGACCAACGCCAGATCCCCGCCAACTGGTGGTGGACAACCGCCGCCCACCTCTCGGGCATCCTGCAGGCACGCACCCGCTTCCGGGCAGATCCGCAGGGCCATCAGACCTATTACCTGCAGCCTGACGAAGACGCCACCACCACCGAGTTCACCTGGCTCGAAGAAAGCGGCCGGGAGATCCCGGTGGAATCCAACCTGCTGCAGCGCCTGAACGAAAACGACCTCGCCGCCGGCCCCCGCATCGACGCCTGGGCGACCCCCGACTACCTCACCGCCCTGCAAACCCTGGCCGAGGCCCAGGGGCTCGACCCGGTCGACTGCGCCCGCAAGTTCGGCACGGTCGACCTCCCCGGCCGCGACGCCGTGCGCTGGCGCTACCACCCGGCACTGGGATTCAGCCGGGCCTGAGCATCGACGTTCATTTGAAGGAGAAACCACATGGATGACACACCGCAATCGCCGTCACCGCCCGGTGAAAGCCAACGTCTCAAGGCTGCGATCGCACGCTTCCTGCGCGAGGACCGCCTGCAGCCCAAGCTCGACAAGCTTGAGAAACAGAGATCTGTTGGTGAGATTTCGATAGATGAGTACTCGGTTATACGCCAAAAACATGAAATCGATTATTCGCAAGGCGTTTGGTTATCGTACGCCGCGAAAGAAGTCGTCCGGTTGCAAGAAGTGACTCATCCGGTGAAATTTGGGCATCCTCAAGCCCAAGGGACCAGTATTAATACAGGAGGGAATACAGAGGCATCTTCAGCTGAAGTGGGAACTCACACACTGGGCGATAAACGGCAACTGGATCTCGCAACTCCAGATGCAAAATATCTACCAATCTACAAGTTTCTCCGCCTCAGCGTCGATGGCCGCAGCCTGCTCGACCGGGCCATCGGCCGTGATCCGGCCCTCGCCGAAGCCCTGTCGGAAGACCCCGACCAAGCGGCCGAATGGATGGCGGCCTTTGCCGGCCTGCCGGAGCCCAAGGGCCGCCCGGCTTCCCACAAGCTGGCCAAACAGATTTACTGGCAGCTGGGCGACGGCCGCTACCACCTGCTCGCCCCCCTGCTCTCCTCGCCGCTCGCCCACGCGGTACACCGGCGCATCGGCGAAGACCGTTTTTCCGACGATGCCAAGGCCGCCCGGGAGGCCCGGCGGGCCGGCAAGGCACATCCCGGCGGCTACCGGGATTACCCCAACCTGGTCATCCAGAGCTTCGGCGGCTCCAAGCCGCAAAACATCAGTCAATTGAATAGCGAGCGCCGGGGCGAGAACTTCCTGCTGGCCTCCGTCCCGCCCATCTGGCAATCGCCCGCGATCCGCCCGCCGCTCAAGACCGAGACCGTCTTTAGCCGCTATTTCGAGCGCCGCCGGGAAGTGCGCCGGCTGAGCGAGGCCCTCCGGGACTATCTGCGCCGGGTGGCGGATGCCCGCAACAACATCCGCATCCGCGAGACCCGGGCCGATCTGGTAACCGACCTGTGCGGCGAAGTCCTGCACATGGCCGCCGAACTGCGGACTTACCTCACCCCGGGGTGGACGGCCGGCCCCGAATGCCAGCTCAACCTGGCCGAACAATGCTGGCTCGACCCGGCACGCAGCCAGCTCGACGACACGTTTGCCACCCAGCTCCGGCGCGGCGACTGGAAGGACGAGGTGTGCCTGCGCTTCGGCAACTGGCTCAACGCCCGCCTGCAAACCGACCAGACCCACTTCGGCGAGGCCGAATCCCAGGCCTGGCAGACAGCGCTGGGCGGCGAACTCAAGCTGCTGCGCGAGGAACTCGACGATGAATGACACTTTCTCCCCACCCGACGGCCTGCTCGTGCTGCCCCGGCTGCGGGTGCAGAACGCCAACGCGGTTTCCAGCCCGCTGACCTGGGGCTTTCCGTCCCCCACCGCCTTCCTGGGCTTCGTCCATGCCCTGGAGCGGCAACTGGGTAGCCGCTCCGGCGTCACCTTCGGCGGCGTGGGCATCGTCTGCCATGCCTTCGAGGCGCAGACCTTCCGGCCCAATCGGCGCCAGCATCTGGTGTTCACCCAATCCCGCAACCCGGTTTACCTGAAGCGCGACATTGCCAAGTTCATCGCCGAGGGCACGCCTGCGGCGATCGTCGAAGAGGGGCGGGCCCACCTCGAAGTGAGCCTGGTGGTAGCCGCCAACGGCTATTTCGAAGAAGCACGGCACGAGGAAGCCTTCGCCCAGGCCGCCTACAACCTTGCCCTCGGCATGCGGATCGCCGGCGGCAGCGTGCTACCCCCCACCACCCACCGCGCACCGCAACCGGAGTGGGTGCCCTGGCCCGCCGTGCAGGCGGAACGCCGCAAGGCCTTTGCCCGGCTGCGTCGCCGCCTGCTGCCCGGCTTCGCGCTGATCCACCGGCCGGACCTGCTGCGTGAACGCCTGGCCGAATTGCAGGCCGGCAAGCCCGACACCAGCGCGCTCGATGCCCTGCTCGACCTCACCCGCCTCAACCACCGCCCGGTGCCGCCCCGGGACGGCACCAACCCGGGCACCGGCACAGTCGAATGGCAACTCGACAAACGCCCCGGCTGGCTGGTCCCGCTGCCCATCGGCTATGCCGGCATCTCACCCTTGCACGCCGCCGGCGAGGTGGCGGGCGCCCGCGACGCCACCACCCCCTTCCGCTTTGTCGAGAGCCTGTATTCCCTCGGCCAGTGGATCGGCCCACACCGCCTGGGGCAGCTCGACCAATTGCTGTGGCATCGCTCCGCCGAGCCCGCAACAGGTCTTTACCGCTGCGAAAACCGCTACGCCGACCTCATCGAAACCGAACCGAACCCCCATCAAGGAGCTTGATCATGGCCAAGACCGAACTTTCCACCGCCTCCGTGCTCGCCTTCGAACGCAAGCTCGACCCCTCCGATGGCCTCTTCAGCGCCGGCCGCTGGAACGATGCGGCCAACGGCGCAAGCTGGCCGGCCATCGCCATCCACGAAAAATCCGTGCGTGGCACGATCTCGAACCGCCTCAAGACCAAGGACCAGGACCCCGCCAAACTCGACGCCTCCATCCAGTCACCCAACCTGCAAAGGGTGGATGTCGCGACGCTGCCCAACAACGCAGACACCCTGCGCCTGCGCTTCACCCTGCGGGTGCTCGGCGGCGCCGGAACACCCGCCGCCTGCAACAACGCCGACTATCAAGCCAAGCTGCTGCACACCGTGCAGGCCTACAAGGATGAGCACGGCTTTGGCGAACTGGCCCGCCGCTACGCCATCAACCTCGCCAACGGCCGCTTCCTGTGGCGCAACCGCGTGGGCGCCGAGCAGATCCGCGTCGAAGTCCGCCAGCTCGAGAACGGCGAACCGCGGCAAAGCTGGTCGTTTGACGCACTGCGGTTCAGCCTGCGGGGCTTTGATGGGCCGGCAGACGCGGAGAGCGCGATCGCCGGGCTTGCGGCTGCGATTGCAGAAGGGCTGGCCGGCGAGCGCCACACCCTGCTGGAAGTGATCGCCTATGCCCGTGTCGGCGACGGCCAGGAGGTTTATCCCTCCCAGGAGCTGATCCTCGACAAGGGGGACAAGCGCGGGCAGAAGAGCAAGACCCTCTACGCCGTCACGGAAGGCAATCGCCAGATCGCCGCGATGCACAGCCAGAAGATCGGCAACGCGCTCCGCACCATCGACACCTGGTACCCGAACGAAGAAGGCGACGACCTCGGCCCGATCGCCGTCGAACCCTACGGCTCGGTCACCAACCAGGGCAAGGCCTACCGCCAGCCGAAGGCCAAGGCCGACTTCTACTCCCTGCTCGACGGCTGGGTGCTGAAAGACAAGAAGCCCACCACGGCAGGAGACCAACACTTCGTGATGGCAACACTGATCCGCGGCGGCGTGTTTGGTGACGGCGACAAGGAATGACGGGGGCCGCCATGGACGCTTTCGTCGATCTCACACTGTTGCCCGACCCGGAATTCCCCGCCACGACCCTGATGAACGCCCTGTTCAGCAAGCTCCACCGCGGCCTCGTTGGCCACGGCGAGGGCACCATCGGGGTGAGTTTTCCGGACGTCGAGGACGCTCACCGGGGCCTGGGGAGCCGGCTGCGCCTGCATGGCAGCGCTGCCGACCTGCGTGACTTCATGGGGGCCGACTGGCTGACGGGGATGCGTGATCACGTTGCCATCGACGGCCCCGCTCCGGTACCGGCGGGAGCGCGTCACCGGGTTGTCCGCCGCGTGCAGGCCCACAGCAATCCGGAGCGGGAGCGCCGCCGCCTCATCGCGCGGAAAGGCATCGCTCCCGAAGAAGCGCTGGCTGCCATCCCAGACAGCCGTGCCGAGCAGCTCGATCTGCCTTTCATCCTGCTGAGCAGCCGAAGCACAGGACAGCAGTTCCGCCTCTTCATCGAGCATCTGCCCGTTGTGGACGAACCCCGGCCGGGCACCTTTGGAAGCTACGGCCTTAGCCCGACAGCAACCATCCCCTGGTTCTGACCCTTTTTTTGCCGCCCTGCAAAAGCCTTGATTTTCCGGGCTTTGGCAGGAGCGCCATTTTTTGGGTGATTACGCTGAAAAGCTGGATTTCTCTTTAACAATCAGGCACTCAAGACTGGTAGTCTCTACGTCACTGCCGGACAGGCAGCTCAGAAATGAGCAAAAAACATGGCCAGGTCGCGCGGCGGCGTCACTGCCGGACAGGCAGCTCAGAAATTCCTGGAGCAGAAGACCGGCTTCGACGTGGACGTCACTGCCGGACAGGCAGCTCAGAAAGGTGATCGAAGTCGATTTCCTCGACGGTAACGCGTCACTGCCGGACAGGCAGCTCAGAAATTGGCGTCGCGCTGGCCGACATCGCCAATGGCCGTCACTGCCGGACAGGCAGCTCAGAAACGAGTCTTGCGACAGGGCCGCGCCGGTGCCGACGTCACTGCCGGACAGGCAGCTCAGAAACCGCGCATCAGCGGCACCCGCCGTTACAGCTTCGTCACTGCCGGACAGGCAGCTCAGAAAAGTGGCTGCGTGGTCGTGCTTACAGTAAATCCCGTCACTGCCGGACAGGCAGCTCAGAAAATCACCCGGCGGGCTTTGTCATTTCCGGAGCCCGTCACTGCCGGACAGGCAGCTCAGAAAGATACATTCTCCCAGTAGGGAAATGACTTGAACGTCACTGCCGGACAGGCAGCTCAGAAAGTCGATCCCAGCGCCAAAACCGTCCAGATTTCCGTCACTGCCGGACAGGCAGCTCAGAAAGAGGAACGGGCGCCTACCGGGCGTTCTACGACCGTCACTGCCGGACAGGCAGCTCAGAAAACTGGCATGTTATGTATGGCGCCTCTGATGCTCCGTCACTGCCGGACAGGCAGCTCAGAAATTGTAGGCGTCGATCCAGCCCTGAGAGTAGGCCGTCACTGCCGGACAGGCAGCTCAGAAATCACCCTCGCGGGCATAGGTCAGCGCCTCCAGCGTCACTGCCGGACAGGCAGCTCAGAAATCGAGGTAGAGCGTGGCGCTGGCCGTGAGGCTCGTCACTGCCGGACAGGCAGCTCAGAAACCGATCGAGGGGCAGGTGACCCAGTCAGGCGACGTCACTGCCGGACAGGCAGCTCAGAAAGATAGCTCTGCGAGATCGTGTTTCCCCCGTAGCGTCACTGCCGGACAGGCAGCTCAGAAAGCCTCGTGGCCATGCTGCCCCGCGAGCCCCTACGTCACTGCCGGACAGGCAGCTCAGAAATCAGCTGCACCACGTTATGCAGTTCCGACTTCCGTCACTGCCGGACAGGCAGCTCAGAAAGTCGTCGTCCAACTCCGGGGAGGGTGTGCCCCCGTCACTGCCGGACAGGCAGCTCAGAAATCCACCCTGAACTTGCTACTTGACCCGCAGCGCGTCACTGCCGGACAGGCAGCTCAGAAAGTTTGGCCCGAGTGCCACATTCGGGGAGACGGCGTCACTGCCGGACAGGCAGCTCAGAAAGGGCTCGGGCAGCCACAGGGGCAGCGCCAGGGCGTCACTGCCGGACAGGCAGCTCAGAAATTCGACGCCTTCATGGTGGCCACGCTGCGGCACGTCACTGCCGGACAGGCAGCTCAGAAAGTGAACGTGGACTTGACCATCGACTCGGTTTCCGTCACTGCCGGACAGGCAGCTCAGAAATGGGAGACCTCGGTCGGCCAGGCCCGCCACATCGTCACTGCCGGACAGGCAGCTCAGAAAGGCCGCATTTTCGGCGTCATCATCCGCGCCGGCGTCACTGCCGGACAGGCAGCTCAGAAACTCCACGTATCGCAAGCTGCCGTGGGCGGCATCGTCACTGCCGGACAGGCAGCTCAGAAACGACCGGTGATTTCGTGGGGCTGCCGCCGTACCGTCACTGCCGGACAGGCAGCTCAGAAATCTTATCCAAAAGCATACCCACCGGCGGGTCTCGTCACTGCCGGACAGGCAGCTCAGAAATGGATGTAGCCGCCGCCGGCCTCGGCGATGCGCGTCACTGCCGGACAGGCAGCTCAGAAAGTGGGCTTCTCCGTGTCGCAAGACGACCGCACCGTCACTGCCGGACAGGCAGCTCAGAAATCTTGCCGATGGGCAACTGCACCGCGCTGTCGCGTCACTGCCGGACAGGCAGCTCAGAAATGAGAAGGCTACATAGACGTTGTCGAACTCGCCGTCACTGCCGGACAGGCAGCTCAGAAAGAGAAGCCGCGCCCGCTGGCCTATCAGGGTTTCGTCACTGCCGGACAGGCAGCTCAGAAACTCACCATAACCGAGAGGCAAGCCCGCGTCCTCGTCACTGCCGGACAGGCAGCTCAGAAACTCACCATAACCGAGAGGCAAGCCCGCGTCCTCGTCACTGCCGGACAGGCAGCTCAGAAAATCGGCGTGCGCGGTTTGGGTTGCTGCGTGGGCGTCACTGCCGGACAGGCAGCTCAGAAAACTCTGGCGCTCAATCGCGCCCGCCTCGTGTCCGTCACTGCCGGACAGGCAGCTCAGAAATGGACGGCTGCGTGATCGACGAGGTGGCGCAGCGTCACTGCCGGACAGGCAGCTCAGAAAGATGTGGCCAGTTGCCAGGCCGAGGTCAGCGCCGTCACTGCCGGACAGGCAGCTCAGAAAATACGACCCACCTCTGCGACACAGGGCTTTTGACGTCACTGCCGGACAGGCAGCTCTCAAGAAACAAAAATAGCCAGGGCGGTTTTCATGCAGCGGTCCCGATGGGGTTGATCTGGAATCCGAGCGTGGCTGCTCGGCGTTTTAGCGCGGCGATGCTGCGCTCGCGTTGTTGTTCCTCG
>NZ_JAYREK010000034.1:0-37905 GCF_041908905.1 Zoogloea sp. | reverse complement strand
ACCCCGGTGGACGAGGCCCACCAGCCCGACTTCACCCCGCTGGTCAAGTCGAGCGAGAGCGTCGGCAAGTACATGAAGAAGGGCGCCATCGTGGTGTACGAATCCACGGTGTACCCCGGCGCCACCGAAGAAGTGTGCATCCCCATCCTCGAGAAGTTCTCGGGCATGAAGTGGAAGCAGGACTTCAACGTCGGCTACTCCCCCGAGCGCATCAACCCGGGCGACAAGGAACGCACCGTCACCAAGATCATGAAGGTCGTCTCCGGCGACACCCCCGAGACCCTCAAGATCGTCGCCGACACCTACGCCTCGGTGATCACCGCTGGCGTGTATCCGGCCAGTTCCATCAAGGTTGCCGAAGCCGCCAAGGTCATCGAGAACACCCAGCGTGACCTCAACATCGCGCTGATGAACGAGCTCGCGGTGATCTTCCACAAGATCGGCATCGACACCCTCGAAGTGCTCAAGGCCGCCGGCACCAAGTGGAACTTCCTGCCCTTCCGTCCGGGCCTGGTGGGCGGCCACTGCATCGGCGTCGACCCGTACTACCTCACCCACAAGGCCGACATGCTGGGCTACCACCCGCAGGTCATCCTGGCCGGCCGTCGCATCAACGACAGCATGGGCAAGTACGTGGCCGAGCAGACCGTCAAGCAGATGATCCAGAACGGCCATAACATCAAGGGCGCCGACGTGATCGTGCTGGGCCTGACCTTCAAGGAAGACTGCCCGGACCTGCGCAACAGCAAGGTGATCGACGTGATCAACGAGCTGAAGACCTACGGCTGCAACGTGCACGTGCACGACCCGGTGGCCGAGTCCGCCGAGGCCGAGCACGAATACGGCGTCAGCCTCACCGCCTGGGACAAGCTGCCGCGCGCAGCGGCGATCGTCGGCGCGGTGGCCCACAAGCAGTACAGCCAGATGGGTGTCGGCCAGCTGTGCGAGAAGCTCGTCCCGAACGGCGTGTTCGCCGACGTGAAGAGCTTCTACGATCCGGCGGCGCTCGAAGCGGCCGGGGCCAAGGTGTGGCGGCTTTGATCCAGGCCCGCGCCGCGGCCCGGCGGCTGGCTTCGTCCCTGCTCCTCGCCGGCGGTCTGGCTGGCGGAGCCTGGGGGGCGGAGGTGACCGAGCCGGCCGCGGACCCACGCCTGCTCGTCGAGCAGGCGCTGGCCTTCGAACACGGCGAGGGCGTCCCCCGCGACCCGGAGCACGCCGCCGAGCTGTATTGCGACGCGGTGCGGCTCGGCAGCGCCGAGGCCATGTACAACCTCGGCTGGATGTACGCCAACGGCCGCGGGGTGACGCGGGACGATGCCTACGCGGCGACCCTCTTCGAGATGGCGATCGTGAAGGGCCACCCGGGGGCGGAGAAGGGGCGTCGGCTGGCGGGGGAATACACCGGGGCCGTGCCCGAGTGCCTGAAGCCTGCCACGGCGCGCACCGCCTTCGCCTTCTCGTCCACCCGCGAGAACTGGGATACCCAGAAATATCTGGCCTCCCTGCCCGAGCGCAAGAAGCGTGTCGTCGAGCTCATCACCACGCTGGCACCGCGTTTCTCCATCGAGCCGCGGCTGGCGCTGGCCATCGCGACCACGGAATCCAACTTCGACTCCAGCGCCGTCTCGCCCAAGAGCGCGATGGGCGTGATGCAGCTGATCCCCGAGACGGCGAGCCGTTTCAACGTCAAGGACAGCTTCGACCCGGTCGAGAACATCAAGGGCGGACTCGCCTACCTGCGCTGGCTGCTGGCCTACTATCGGGGCAACGTGGCCTTGGCGGTGGCCGGCTACAACGCCGGCGAAGGGGCGGTGGACCGCTACAAGGGCGTGCCGCCCTACAAGGAAACCCAGAACTACGTGCGGCGCATCCTGGCTTTCTTCCCACGCACCGAGCACCCCTTCGATGCCGGCATCGCTGCCGCCTCGCCCGCGCTGCAGGCCCTGGGGCGCTGAAGCTCCGGCGAGCCCCGCGCACCGTACCCGGATGGGCGCGGCAGCGAGGCGGATGGGGGCTTTTCTGGTGCTGTGCGCGCTGCTTCCGTTGCCTTCCCTGGCGGATTTTCCGGGCACCGTTGCCCGGGTCAAGCGGTCGGTCGTGGCGGTGGGCACCTACATTCCCGCCGGCAGCCCCGGCTTTCGTTTTCTCGGTACGGGCTTTGTCGTCGGCGACGGCAACCGGGTGGTGACCAACGCCCATGTGCTGGCGGCGGTGCCCGAGGGGAGCGAGGAGCGGCTGGTGATTGCGCTGCCGGGCAGCGGGCGGGTGGTGGCGCGGCCGGTGCGGCAGGTGGCGTCAGATCCGGACCACGACCTGGCCCTGCTGGGCTTCGATGGCCCGCCGATGCCGGCGCTGACCCTGGGTGACTCGAACGCCGTGCGTGACGGTCAGGATGTGGCGATGACCGGCTTTCCGCTGGGGGGCAGCATCGGCATCGTGCCGGTCACCCACAAGGGCATCGTTTCGGCGCTCACGCCGGTCGGCCAGCCCCTGGCGACGGCGCGACAGCTGGACAGCAAGACGGTCCGCCGCCTGTCGGTCGGCAACTATCAGGTGCTGCAGCTCGACATCGTGTCCTATCCGGGCAACAGCGGCAGCCCGCTCTATGACCCGGACAGCGGCGAGGTGCTGGGCATCCTCAACATGGTCTTCATCAAGGGCACCAAGGAAACGGCGCTGACCAACCCGTCGGGGATTTCCTACGCCATCCCGGTCAATTTCCTGAAACCCTTGCTGGCCCCCTGAGCCCGGGCGGGGTCGGGGGGCATGGGCGGATGACGGGATGCGTCGTGCATCCCGCGGGTTCCCGACTCAGGCCAGCTCGTCCATCGGCACGCAGGCGCAGAAGAGGTTACGGTCGCCGTACACGTCGTCGATCCGGTTCACGCTCGGCCAGAACTTGTTGTCGCGCACCCAGGCGAGGGGGAACACCGCTTCTTCGCGGGAGTAGGGGCGGTTCCACTCGCCGATGAAGTCGGCCTGGGTGTGGGGGGCGTTCTTCAGCGGGTTGTCGTCGGCGGGCAGGCGGCCTTCCTCGATGGCGCGGATCTCGTTGCGGATCGCCACCATCGCGGCCACGAAGCGGTCGAGCTCGCCCTTGTCCTCGGATTCGGTGGGCTCGACCATGATCGTGCCGGCCACCGGGAAGGACATGGTCGGGGCATGGAAGCCGTAGTCCATCAGGCGCTTGGCGATGTCGACCTCGCTGATCCCGGTGGCTGCCTTGATCGGGCGGATGTCCAGGATGCACTCGTGGGCGACCCGGCCCTGGCTGCCGGTGTATAGCACCGGGTAGTGGGCCTGCAGCTGGCTGGCGATGTAGTTGGCGTTGAGGATCGCGACTTCGGTGGCGCGCTTGAGGCCGCGGCCGCCCATCATCGTGATGTACATCCACGAGATCGGCAGGATGCTCGCCGAGCCGAACTGGGCGGCGGACACCGCGCCCTGGCCGGCGTTGGGGCGATCTTCGGCGCCGGTGGCGGCCACCACGTGGTCGGCCATGAAGGGCGCCAGGTGGGCCTTGAGGCCGATCGGGCCCATGCCCGGCCCGCCGCCGCCGTGGGGGATGCAGAAGGTCTTGTGGAGGTTCATGTGGCTCACGTCGGCGCCGATGGCGGCGGGCGAGGTGAGGCCGACCTGGGCGTTGAGGTTGGCGCCGTCCATGTACACCTGGCCGCCATGTTGATGCACGGTGGCGCAGATCTCGCGGATGGCTTCCTCGAACACGCCGTGGGTGGACGGGTAGGTGATCATCAGCGCGGCGAGCTTGTCGGCGTGCTGGGCGGCCTTCGCCTTGAGGTCGGCGAGGTCCACGTTGCCGTTGTCGTCGCAGTTGACCACGACCACCTCCATGCCGCACATCTGGGCGGTGGCGGGGTTGGTGCCGTGGGCGGACTTGGGGATCAGGCACACGCTGCGGTGGGCGTCGCCGCGGGCGGCGTGGTAGCGGCGGATCGCCACCAGGCCGGCGTACTCGCCCTGGGCGCCGGAGTTGGGCTGCATGCAGATCGCGTCGAAGCCGGTGATCACCCGCAGCTGCGCGGCGAGGCCTTCGATCATCTCGAGGTAGCCGGCGGTCTGGTCGGCGGGCGCGAAGGGGTGGATGTCGGCGAACTCGGGCCAGGTGACGGGGATCATCTCGCTGGTGGCGTTGAGCTTCATGGTGCACGAGCCCAGGGAGATCATCGAGTGGTCGAGGGCCAGGTCGCGGTTCTGCAGGCGCTTGAGGTAGCGCAGCATCTCGTGCTCGGTATGGTGGGTGTTGAACACCGGGTGGGCCAGGATGGCGTCGCCGCGCAGCAGGCTCTCGGGCAGGTTGCCGCCGCGGGCGGCGACGGCGGCGTCTAGGCTGGCCACGTCGGCGGCCGCGCCGAAGGCCTGGAGCAGGGCGGCGATGTCGTCACGGGTGGTCTTTTCGTCGATGGACACGCCGAGGGCCTCGCCGTCGACGAGGCGCAGGTTGTAGCCGGCGGCCTGGGCGGCGGCGTAGAGGGCGGCGGTGCGCTCGCCGGTGTCGACCTGCAGGGTGTCGAAGAAGGTGTCGGAGGCGAGCGCGAAGCCGGCCCGGCCGAGGCCCTCGGCCAGCATCGCGGCCAGGCGGTGGACGCGCGCGGCGATGCTGCGCAGGCCCTCGGGGCCGTGATAGACGGCGTACATGCCGGCCATGTTGGCCAGCAGCACCTGCGAGGTGCAGATGTTGGAGTTGGCCTTCTCGCGGCGGATGTGCTGCTCGCGGGTCTGCAGGGTCATGCGCAGGGCGGTCTTGCCGCGGGCGTCCTTGGAGACGCCGATGATGCGGCCCGGCATCGAGCGGACGTAGGCTTCGCGGGTGGCGAAGAAGGCCGCGTGGGGGCCGCCGAAGCCCAGCGGCACGCCGAAGCGCTGGGCCGAGCCGAGGGCGATGTCGGCGCCCATCTGGCCGGGCGACTTGAGCAGCACCAGGGCCAGCAGGTCGGTGGCCACGGCGACCACGGCGCCCTTGGCCTTGAGCTGGGCGATCGGGGCGGACAGGTCGGTGACGGCGCCGCGCTGGTCGGGGTATTGCAGCAGCGCGCCGAACACGTCGTGGTGGGCCGCGTCGGCGGCCGGGCCGATGATCAGCTCGAAGCCGAAGTAGCCGGCGCGGGTGCGCAGCACGTCGAGGGTCTGCGGGAAGACGCCGTCGTCGACGTAGAAGGCCTGGCCCTTGGCCTTGGAGATGCGGCGGGCCATGGCCATCGCCTCGGCGGCGGCGGTGGCCTCGTCGAGCAGCGAGGCGTTGGCGAGCTCGAGGCCGGTGAGATCGATGACCATCTGCTGGTAGTTCAGCAGGGCTTCCAGGCGGCCCTGGGAGATCTCGGCCTGGTAGGGCGTGTAGGCGGTGTACCAGCCCGGGTTTTCCATCACGTTGCGCAGGATGACCTTGGGCGTGAGGGTGTCGTAGTAGCCCATGCCGATGAGGGACTTCTTGACCACGTTCTTGCCGGCGATGGCCTTGAGGCGCGCCAGGGCCACGTGCTCGGCCGTCGGTTCGCCCAGGGCCAGCGGCGCCGGCAGGCGGATGTCGGCGGGCACGGTCTGGCCGATCAGGGTGTCCAGGCTGTCCACGCCGAGGGCGGCGAGCATGGCGGGCAGCTCGCTGGCGCAGGGGCCGAGGTGACGGCGGATGAAGTCGTCGCCCTGTTCAAGGGTGGCGAGCGGGGCGGAGAGAAGGGTCTTCGACATGGGGGAGCTCTGTTGTCGGGTGATGGCGCCCGGCCTGCAGCGCCCGGAGGGCGGGGCCAGGATCGGCATGGGGTGCTTTCAGGCCCGGCCCCGGGCCTGAAAGGCTTTTGCTTTCAAGGCCGCGTCGGCGGCCGGTGACGCGATGCCGGGCTGGCGGCGGGCTCAGCCGATGGCGGCTTCGTAGCCGGCGGCGTCGAGCAGGCCGTCCACGTCGGCGGCGTTGGCGGGCTTGATCTTGAACAGCCAGGTGCCGTAGGCGTCGGCATTGACGGATTCGGGGGCGTCGACGGCTTCCTGGTTGGAGGCGATGATCTCGCCGGCGACCGGGGCGTAGATGTCGGAGGCGGCCTTGACCGATTCGATCACGGCGATGGCCTCTTCGGCCGCGACGACACGGCCGGCGTCCGGCAGCTCGAGGAAGACTACGTCGCCGAGGGCTTCCTGGGCGTGGTCGGTGACGCCGATGGTCAGGCTGCCGTCAGCCTCGACGCGGATCCACTCGTGGGAGGCGGTGTAACGCAGGTTGGCGGGGATGCTCATGGGGTGTCCTTAAAAATCAAGAAGAATGGGGTTTGAAAAGAAATCGGGTGGGTTCAGACCAGGGCCTGGCCCTTGCGGACGAAGGATGCCTTGACGACCCGGGCCTTGAGCCGCTTGCCGCGGATGTCCACCTCGACCTGGTCGCCGACGGCGACGCCGAGGGGCAGGCGGGCCATCGCGATGGCCTTTTCGAGGGTCGGCGAGAAGGTGCCGCTGGTGGTTTCGCCCTCGCCGTGGGCGGTGAACACGGTTTGATGGGACCGCAGCACGCCCTTGTCCTCGAGTACCAGGCCGAGCACCTGGCGGCTGGCGGGCTTGGCGAGGAGGGCGGCCTTGCCGACGAAGTCGCGGGCAGCGTCGGAGAAATCGACCGTCCAGGCGAGGCCGGCGTCGAGGGGCGAGATGCTCTCGTCCATGTCGTTGCCGTAGAGGGCCATGCCGGCCTCGAGGCGCAGGGTGTCGCGGGCGCCGAGGCCGCAGGGCTTGACGCCGGCGGCCACGAGGGCGTCCCAGGTGGCGGCGGCCTGATCGGCGGGCAGGGTCAGCTCGAAGCCGTCCTCGCCGGTGTAGCCGGTGCGGGCAATGAAGAAGTCACCCCAGGCGGCGGCCTGGAAGGGCTTGAGGCCGCTGCTGGCCGCCTCGCTGCCGGGGAGCGCGGCCCAGGTCCTGGCGCGGGCGTTGGGGCCCTGCACGGCGATCATCGCCAGGTCGCGGCGGACGGTGAGGGTCGCATCGAACCCGCCCGCGGCCAGGTGGGCCTGCATCCAGGCCACGTCCTTGTCGGCGGTGCCCGCGTTGACGACGATGCGCCAGCGGGTGGCGGACAGGTAATAGACGATGAGGTCGTCGATCACGCCCCCTTCGGGGTTCAGCATGCACGAGTACAGCGCCTTGCCCGCCTCGGTGAGCTTGGCCACGTCGTTGGCGATGAGGCTGCGCAGGAAATCACGGGCGCCGGCGCCGGCCAGGTCGAGGGCCAGCATGTGGGAGACGTCGAACATCCCGGCGTCGCGGCGGACGGCATGGTGTTCCTCGATCTGGGAGCCGTAATTGACAGGCATGTCCCAGCCGGCAAAATCGACCATGCGGGCGCCGGCGGCGACGTGGGTGGCGTGAAGGGGGGTGTGGTGGGGGTGGGGCATGGCGGTCTCCGGCAGCTATCGACTCAGTGTAGAAAAACAAAAGGGCCACCGCGACCTATGATCGCGGTGGCCCCATCTGTCCTTTATACCTGAGAGATTGCAGCCGCCGCGATCCATCGCGACGCGCGCTGCGTGCCCCTTCGGTGGATGCAGCCGGCTGCGCCAGCGCGGTGCATCACTCTCCAGATTCTTGATTCGTCGGCGGTCCTTTTGCCTGAGCGGTTCCGGGGGTTGCGCCTTCGGCGGCCCACCGGCTTTACGCAGGCGGGCTCTCTCCCACACGACGCGCGCACCTTACCACCGGCCGGCGGGCGGCGGCAAGGGTCTGATACACTCGTGCAGATGGAGATCTCCCTGAAACCTGCCCGGAGCCGCTACCTGAGCGTCCGGGGCCTGCGCTACCATCTGCGCGAGTGGGGCCCCGAGGGGGCGCCGAAGCTCTTCATGCTGCACGGCTGGATGGATGTCTCGGCGTCCTTCCAGTTCATCGTCGATGCCCTGGAGGCCGACTGGCACGTGATCGCGCCCGACTGGCGCGGCTTCGGGCTCACCGAATGGTGCGGGGATTCGTACTGGTTTCCCGACTACCTCGGTGACTTCGACGCGATCGCCCGCAGCCTGGCGCCGGACGAGCCGCTGCGCCTGGTGGGCCACAGCCTGGGCGGCAACGTGGCGTCGCTGTATGCGGGGGTCAGGCCGGCGCGGGTGTCCCACGTGGTGGCGCTGGATGCCTTCGGCCTCGCCGACACGCAGCCCGGGCAGTCGCCGGGCCGGCTCGAGAAATGGCTGCACGAACTCGAGCGGCCGGTTAGCTTTCGGGCCTATCCCGACCGGCAGGCCCTTGCCGCACGGCTGATGGCCGACAACCCGCGGCTCACCGCGGCCCGGGCGGCCTTTCTTGCCGGGCACCTCGGTGTCGCGTCGGAGGAGGGCGGGGTTCGTCTTGCTGGCGATCCGGCCCATCGGCGGGTGAATCCGGTGCTCTACCGGCGTGCCGAGGCGATGGCGGTATGGCGTCGAGTGGTGGCACCGGTGCTGTGGGTGGAGCCGGCCGAGCCCGAGCTGCGCCGCAAGCTCGGTGTGAGCGACGCGGCCCACGCCGAGGCGCGCGCCTGTTTTGCTGATTTTCGCGAGGTGCAGGTGGCCGAATGCGGTCACAACCTGCATCATGACCAACCGGACGTCGTTGCCCGGATCATCGAGCCATTCTTGTTGTCAAAGGGATCATGAACGCCTTCAACGCCGACCTGCATTGCCACTCGACCGCCTCCGACGGCACTCTCCCGCCCGCCGCGGTGGTGCGACGCGCCCAGGCCAACGGGGTTGATCTGCTGGCCCTCACCGACCACGACGAGCTGCTCGGCCTCGCCGAGGCGGCGGCCGAGGCGGCCGACATCGGCCTGCGCTTCGTGCCGGGGGTCGAGATCTCGGTGTCGTGGCTGGACCAGACCCTGCACATCGTCGGCCTGGGGGTTGATCCGGCCAACGAGGCCCTCGTGGCCGGCCTGGCCCAGGTGCGCGGCGGCCGCGACGGGCGTGCGATGCGCATCGGCGACGAGCTGGCGCGGATCGGCATCGCGGGGGCCTTCGAGGGCGCGCTGCGCTACGCCGGCAACCCGGCCCTGCTGAGCCGTGCCCATTTCGCCCGCTACCTTGTCGAGGTCGGCGTCGCGAAGAACGTCCATGACGTTTTCCTGCACTACCTGGCCCGCGGCAAGCCGGGCTACGTCGAACACGTGTGGGCCACCCTCGAGGATGCGCTGGGCTGGATCAAGGGGGCCGGCGGGCTGGCGGTGATCGCCCACCCGGGGCGCTACCGCCTCAGCTGCGCCGAGATGAACATCCTCTTTGAAAAGTTCTGCGACCTGGGCGGCGACGCCGTCGAGGTCTCCTGTGGCGCCCACGACGGAGGCCAGGTCCTGGCCTTCGCCCGGCTGGCCCGCAAATACGGCCTGCTGGCCTCGCGGGCGTCCGATTTCCATGGCCCCGAGGACAGCCTCATCGACCTGGGGCGCGCCTCGCCGCTGCCGCCCGATCTCACGCCGGTGTGGACCCGGCTGGTGTAGTCACTCCGTTTCCCGTTGAATCATGGCCCAATTTTTCTCCGTACATCCCGAACAACCGCAGCTGCGCCTGATCAAGCAGGCAGCCGAGATCATGCGCAAGGGCGGCCTCGTCGCCTTTCCCACCGACTCCGCCTACGCCCTCGGCGGCCTCACCGGCGACAACGCCCTGCTGGCGCGCATCCGGCGCATCCGCGGCGTGGACGAGCGGCATCACTTCACCCTGATCTGCCGCGACCTCTCCGACCTGGCCACCTACGCGCGGGTGGATAACAGCCAGTACCGGCTGCTCAAGGCGACCACCCCGGGGCCCTACACCTTCATCCTCGAAGGCACCAAGGAGCTGCCGCGCCGGGTGCTGCACCTCAAGCGCAAGACCATCGGCCTGCGGGTGCCCGACCATCCGGTGGTGGCGGCCCTGCTCGCCGAGCTGGGCGAGCCCATGCTCAGCTCCACCCTGCTGCTGCCCGACGAGGAGGCGCCGCTCACCGACGCCGAGGACATCCGCGAGCGCCTCGAGAAGGAGGTCGACCTGATCATCGAGGCCGGCCCCTGCCGCGGCGAGGCCACCACCGTCATCGACCTCACCAGCGGCACGCCCGAGCTCGTCCGCGAAGGGCGGGGCAGCCTTGCGCCCTTCGGGCTGTGAGTGCACGCCGGGACGGGGCTTTGCGCCGGCTCTGTTAGAATCGCGGCCCCGCTCGGACCGACTCCATGCAAGACTTCATTTCGACGCTGACCATCTGGGCGCTGCCCGTCCTGTTCGCCATCACGCTGCACGAGGCGGCCCACGGCTATGCGGCCCGGCACTTCGGCGACCGCACGGCGGAGCTGGCGGGGCGCATCAGCCTCAACCCGCTGCGCCACATCGACCCGATGGGGACCATCGTGGTGCCGGCCCTGATCCTCGTCACCAGCAGCCTGGCGGCGGGTTCGGCGATGCTCTTCGGCTGGGCCAAGCCGGTGCCGGTCAATTTCGGCCGCCTCCGCAACCCCAAGGCCGACATGCTGTGGGTGGCCGCCGCCGGCCCGCTGGCCAACCTGGCGATGGCGATCGGCTGGGCCCTGCTGTTCCGGCTGGCGGTGATGATGCCCGAGAGCGACTACGCGATCCCGATGGCCCGGATGGCCGATGCCGGCATGCAGATCAACGCGGTGCTGATGATGCTCAACCTGCTGCCGCTGCCGCCCCTCGACGGCGGGCGCATCGCGGTGAGCCTGCTGCCCGCCGGCCCGGCCTACAAGTTTGCCCGGCTCGAGCCCTATGGCTTCCCGATCCTGCTGCTCCTGCTGTTCACGGGTATCCTTGGCGACATCCTCGGCCCGCTGGTGGCCATCTTCCGTTTTGTTCTCGCAATCGTTTTTGGACTTTGACAATCGATCATGTTCGCTGAACGCGTCCTCTCCGGCATGCGCCCCACCGGGCGGCTCCACCTCGGCCACTACCACGGCGTCCTGAAAAACTGGGTCAAGCTGCAGGCCGAGTACCCCTGCCTGTTCTTCGCGGCCGACTGGCATGCGCTGACGACCGACTACGACAACCCGAAGGGCATCGAGGCCAGCGTCTGGGAGATGATCGTCGACTGGCTGGCGGCCGGCGTCGACCCGGCCCAGGCCACCATCTTCATCCAGTCCCGCGTCCCGGAGCACGCCGAGCTGCACCTGCTGATGTCGATGATGACGCCCCAGGGCTGGCTCGAGCGCGTCCCCACCTACAAGGATCAGCAGGAGAAGCTTTCCCACAAGGACCTGTCCACCTACGGTTTCCTGGGCTACCCGCTGCTGATGAGCGCCGACATCCTGATCTACCGCGCCGACAAGGTGCCGGTGGGCGAAGACCAGCTCCCCCACGTGGAGTTCACCCGCGAACTCGCGCGGCGCTTCAACCACATGTACGGCCGCGAGCCCGGCTTCGAGGAGAAGGCGAAGGAGGCCATCAAGAAGCTCGGCTCCAAGCGCGCCAAGCTCTACGAAGAGTTCCGCACCCGCTTCCAGCAGAACGGCGACGAAGAAGGCCTGGCCCTCGGCAAGGCGCTCCTCGAGGAGACCCAGAATCTTTCCATGGGCGACCGCGAGCGGCTCTACGGCTACCTTGAAGGCAGCGGCAAGATGATCCTCGTCGAGCCCGGCGCGCTGCTCACCGAAGCCTCGCGCATGCCCGGCCTCGATGGCCAGAAGATGTCCAAGTCCTACGGCAACACGATCTTCCTGCGCGAGGAGGCCGACTCGCTCACCAAGAAGATCCGCACCATGCAGACCGACCCGGCGCGGGTCCGCCGCACCGATCCGGGCGACCCGGAGAAGTGCCCGGTGTGGCAGTTCCACGTGATCTACTCCGACGAGCCGACCCGCAACTGGGTGACCCAGGGCTGCAAGAGCGCCGGCATCGGCTGCATCGAGTGCAAGCAGCCGGTCATCGACGCCGTGCTCAAGGAGCAGGACGCCATGCGCGAGCGCGCCCAGCCCTACCTCGACGACCCGAGCCTCGTGAAGAGCATCGTCGCCGACGGCTGCGACAAGGCCCGCAAGCTGGCCCAGGAAACCATGCGCGAAGTCCGCGACGCGATGGGGCTGAGCTACAGCTGATGGGTGCTGCCTTGCCCCGGTGCGCCTTCCGTCCTTGGAGGTGCGCCGATCGCGTGCTAGTCTTCGCCGGAGTTGCCGGGTGAGCGCCGTCGCCGACGTGGCGGCGCCCGCAAGTCTGGCCGAGTCCGTCGTCGGCCGCATGTATGGCGAGCCGATCTTCGACCTGCCCAAGGATCTGTACATCCCGCCCGATGCGCTGGAGGTGATCCTCGAGGCCTTCGAAGGCCCGCTGGACCTGCTGCTCTACCTGATCCGCAAGGCCAACATCAACGTCCTCGACATCCCGATGGTGCCGCTGACGGCCCAGTATCTCGAGTACGTGGAGGCGATGCGCTCCCACAATCTGGAGCTCGCCGCCGATTATCTGCTGATGGCGGCCACCCTGCTCGAGATCAAGTCGCGCATGCTGCTGCCCCGGCCGCCCAAGGAGGGCGAGGTCGAAGAGCTCGATCCCCGGGCCGAGCTGGTCCGTCGCCTGCTGGAGTACGAGCAGATCAAGCGGGGCGCCGCACGGCTCGACGAGCTGCCGCGGGTCGAGCGGGATTTCGAGTGGGTCGGGGTGTTCGTCGCCGAGAAGGTGGTCGAGCGCCAGCCCACGGTAACGCTGCACGACCTGCAGATGGCCTGGCTGAAGATCGCCCGGCAGAGCCGTCTCAAGCGGAACCACACCATCCAGCGCGAGGAGCTGTCGGTGCGCGAGCACATGACCCTGATCCTGCGCAAGCTGAGCGACGATGCCTTTGTGGTCTTCGAGACGCTGTTCGATCACACCCTCGGGCCCGCGGGCCTGGTGGTGAGCTTTCTTGCCACCCTGGAGCTCGTCAAGGAGCGCCTGGTGGTCGTAACCCAGAACGAGGCCTTCGCGCCCATTTATGTAAAGCGTGCCGATGCTGCAGCCGGAGTCGACTGAAGAGTTCAAGCGGGTGGTCGAGACGGCCCTGCTCGCCGCCTCGGCGCCGCTGGCGGTGAGCGAGCTGCGCCGCCTCTTCGAGGAAGATCCCGGCCCCGAAGCGGTGCGCGTAGCCCTCGCCGAACTGGTTGGCGACTGGCAGGGCAGGGGGGTCGAGCTGGTGCAGACCGCCGGCGGCTGGCGCTTCCAGACCCGCCTCGAATACCAGGTCTATCTCGATCGCCTGAAGCAGGAGCGCCCGCCGAAGTATTCCCGCGCGGTGCTCGAAACCCTCGCCATCATCGCCTACCGCCAGCCGGTGACGCGCGGCGACATCGAGGACATCCGCGGTGTCGTCGTCTCGACGAACGTCCTCAAGACCCTCGAGTCCCGGGGGTGGGTGGATGTGGTGGGCTACCGGGACACCCCCGGCCGCCCGGGCTTGTACGCCACGACCCGAAAATTCCTGGAGGACCTCGGCCTGCGCAGCCTGACCGAGTTGCCTCCCCTGACTGAAATCGAAAGGATCATGGATCTTGTCGACCTCCCAAAAACCGAAGAACCGGCCGTTCAGGCCTAAGGCTGGCAAGCCGGGCGCCGCTGCCCCGCGTGCCGATGGCCCCCAGGGCGGGCGTCGTGGCCGCGGCAAGCCGCCCGCAGGCGATGCCCTTGAAGTCCGCCGCGAGGGCAAGCGCCCCGGCCGTCCGGAGCGCGACGCCGACGGCGGCCGCCAGCCGCGCAGCAATGCCTCTGCCATCGGCCTCTCCAACCTGGAGGGCGGTCGTGGCAACTGGCGCGCCCGGCGCCAGGGCCCGGCGGGCAGCTATACCTCGCCGGAGGCGCCGTACCCACTGGCGAGCAGCGAGCTTCCCCTGCAGGAAGGCGGTGCGGAGGCGCGCCGTCCCAAGCGCCCGCAGGACACCACCTATACCGAGCCCCAGCGCCTGCACAAGGTGCTGGCGGCGGCGGGCATCGGCTCCCGCCGGGAGATCGAGGAGTGGATCATCGCCGGCCGGATCTCGGTGAATGGCGAGCCCGCCGACGTCGGCCAGAAGGTCGGCCCCGGCGATCGGGTGCGGGTCAATGGCAAGCTGATGCCCCTGCGCTTCGCGCCGCGGATTCCGCGGGTCGTGCTCTACCACAAGCCCGAAGGCGAGATCGTCTCCCGCGACGATCCGGAAGGCCGGCCGACGGTCTTCGACCGCCTGCCGACCCTGCGCAAGGGGCGCTGGATCGCGGTGGGGCGGCTCGATTTCAACACCTCGGGCCTGCTGCTGTTCGTGAACGACGGCGACCTCGCCAACAAGCTCATGCACCCGCGCTACGAGCTCGACCGGGAGTACGCGGTGCGCATCCTCGGCGAGCTCGATGATGCCCAGAAGCAGGCGCTGCTGGCCGGCATCGAGCTCGAGGACGGCCCGGCCAAGTTCAACACCCTGCTCGACGCCGGCGGTGAAGGGGCCAACCACTGGTACCGGGTCACCCTGTCGGAAGGGCGCAACCGCGAGGTGCGCCGGATGTTCGAGGCGCTGGGTCTCACCGTCAGCCGCCTGATGCGCGTGCGCTACGGCCCGGTGGCGCTCCCGTCGCGCCTCAAGCGCGGCATGTGGGAGGACATGGCCGTCGAGGATGTGTGCGCCCTGGCGGGCCTGCCGAAGCCTGTCAATGCCGGTGGCAAGGGTCGCGGGGGTCCGCGGCAGGGGCGTCGCCCGGGCTGAGCCGGGCTTCTGCCTCAGCGTAAAATTGCGCCCGCTTCGGCGGGCTGTTATACTTTTATTGTTGTATCGGTTCGAAAGGGCCGACATCCGGTCGGAATCATTAAACAGGGATGGGCGTTTCGCCCATTTTTCTTTTGTGGGCTAGAAATCGCGCCGCGGGCGCCATGGGGAGTTGGCTGGTAAATGGAGTTGCTGAATTTGATTGAACAGACCGTGCAAGGGCTCGACTACGAACTGGTCGACTTCGAGTCTTCCCCCCGAGGACGTCTCATGCGGGTGTTCATTGATTCGCCGAACGGCATCACCGTGGATGATTGTGCCACCGTGAGCAACCAGCTGACGCGGATCTTCGAGGTCGAGAACGTCGATTACGACCGCCTCGAGGTCTCTTCCCCCGGTCTCGATCGCCCGCTCAAGAAGGCGGCGGATTTCGAGCGCTTCGCCGGGCAGGATGTGCAGCTTCGCCTGCGCATGCCGATCGCCAATCAGCGGAATTTCGCCGGGGTGCTGCAAGGCCTGAAAGACGGCGTGGTGACCCTGGAAACGGAAAAGGGGCCGATGGAGGTCCCGTTTGAAGAAATCGAAAAGGCCCGCCTGGTGCCCAGGTTCTAAGAAGTTTGGAGGTTTGCAGGTATGAGCCGCGAAATTTTGCTGTTGGTTGACGCTCTGGCCCGAGAGAAGAACGTTTCGAAGGAAATCGTCTTCTCCGCGCTCGAGTCGGCGCTCGCTCAGGCGACCAAGAAGCGCATCAACGACGACGCCGACGTGCGCGTCGCCATCGACCGGGAAACCGGCGATTATGAATCCTTCCGCCGCTGGCAGGTGCTGCCCGACGAGGAGGTCGAGAACGACGAGGCCCAGATGGGCCTGATCGACGCCCGGGAGGAATACCCGGAGATCCAGGTCGGCGACTATGTCGAGGAAGGCCTCGAGCCCATCGACTTCGGCCGCATCGGTGCCCAGGCCGCCAAGCAGGTGATCCTGCAGAAGGTGCGCGACGCCGAGCGCGAGCAGATCCTCGCCGACTTCCTGGAGCGCAAGGAATACATCATCTCCGGCGCCATCAAGCGCATGGAGCGTGGCAACGCGATCATCGAAGTGGGTCGTCTGGAGGCTGTGCTGCCCCGCGACCAGATGATCCCCAAGGAAAACCTGCGCGTCGGCGACCGGGTCAAGGCCTACCTGCTGCGCATCGACCGCGGCGCCCGCGGTCCGCAGCTGATCCTCTCCCGCACCGCGCCCGAGTTCGTGATGCGCCTGTTCGAGCTGGAAGTCCCCGAGATCGGCGACGGCCTCCTCGAGATCAAGGCCTGCGCCCGTGATCCCGGCCTGCGCGCCAAGATCGGCGTCAAGTCCAACGACCCGCGCATCGATCCGATCGGCACCTGCGTCGGCCTGCGCGGCTCCCGCGTCACCGCCGTGCGCAACGAGATCGGCGGCGAGAACATCGACATCGTGCTGTGGTCGCCCGAGGCGGCGCAGTTCGTCATCGGCGCGCTGCAGCCGGCCGAGGTGTCTTCCATCGTCGTCGACGAGGAAGCCCACGCGATGGACGTGGTGGTGGACGAGAACAACCTCGCCATCGCCATCGGCCGCAACGGCCAGAACGTCAAGCTGGCGTCCGAACTGACCGGCTGGACCATCAACCTGATGACCGAAGCGGAATCGGAGCGCAAGTCCGAGGCCGAGCACAACAGCGTGCGCCAGCTGTTCATCTCCAAGCTGGACGTGGACGAGGAAGTGGCCGACATCCTGATCGACGAGGGTTTCTCGTCGCTCGAGGAGATCGCCTACGTGCCGCTGGCCGAGATGCTGGAAATCGAATCCTTCGACGAAGAAACGGTGAACGAGCTGCGCAACCGCGCCCGCAACGTGCTCCTTACCGAAGCCATCGTCACCGAAGAACAACTGGAAACCGTCAACGAGGACATGCTTGGCCTCGAAGGCATGGACAAGCCCCTGGCCGCCAAGCTGGCCCAGGGTGGCGTGCATAGCCGCGACGAACTGGCCGATCTTGCGGTGGACGAACTGATGGAACTGTCGGGGCTGGACGAAGAGCGGGCCAAGAATCTGATCACCAAGGCGCGCGCGCACTGGTTCGAGTAATACCCGGAGGCTCAAGATGGGACAGACAACAGTTACACAATTTGCCGGCGAACTCAAAATGCCGGCCTCCGTATTGCTCGAGCAGTTGCAGAAGGCTGGCGTAGAGAAGACCCGCGAAACCGATCTGCTGTCGGAGCAGGACAAGACCCGGCTGCTGGACTTCCTGCGTCGTGCCCACGGTGATACGGCTGCCAAGTCGAAGATCACCCTGACGCGCAAGCAGACGAGCGAGATCCGTGCCACCGACTCCACCGGTCGGGCGCGCACGGTGCAGGTTGAAGTGCGCAAGAAGCGCGTCTTCGTGAAGCGCGACGAGGCGCTGGTGCCGGAAGCCGCTGCCGCAGCCGCGCCGGCCGCTCCCGCCGAACCGGCGGCTGTGCCCGCGCCGGAGCCCGTCGTCGAGGCCGTGGCGCCCGAGGTGGTCGCCCCGGCGCCCGTCGTCGAGGCCGCGCCGGTGGTCGAGCCGGCGCCGCAGCCCGAGCCTGCTCCGGTCGCCGAGCCGGCGCCGGTGGTCGAGGCCGCCCCCGCCCCCGCCGCGCCGGTCGTCGAGCCCAAGCCCGAACCGGCCAAGCCGGAGCCGGTCAAGGCCGAAGCGCCCAAGTCCGAGGCACCCAAGCCCGAGGCACCCAAAGCCGCTGCGCCGAAGGCCCAGCAGCCCAAGGCCGCTGGCCAGAAGCCTGAACAGCAGCGTCCCGCCACCGTCCGCCGTGTGGTGGTTTCCGGTTCCATCCTGAGCGCCGAAGAAAAGGCCGCCCGGGAGCGCGAGGCCCAGCGTCACGCCGAACTGCAGGCCCGCCAGGCCGCCGATCTCAAGGAAAAGCAGGAGCGTGAGGCCCGTGCCCGCGCTGCCATGCTGGCCCGCGCCGAAGAAGAGAAGATGCGCGCCGCCGCCGCCGAGAAGGCCAAGGCCGAAGGCGAGGCCGCGCCCAAGACCGGCACACTCCACAAGCCCGCCAAGACCGAAGACAAGGGTGCCCGCAAGGACACCAAGAAGGTCGTCGGCAAGGAAGCCGCTGGCGATTCCAAGCGTCGCGGCAGCGGCATCAAGACCCGCGGCGACACCACCGGCGGCGCCGGTGGCTGGCGTGGCGGTGGCCGTTCCGGCGGCCGTGGTGGTCGTCACCAGGAGAGCCCGGCCTTCGTCGCGCCGACCGAGCCCATCGTCCGTGAGGTGCATGTGCCCGAGACCATCTCGGTCGCCGATCTCGCCCACAAGATGGCGGTCAAGGCCACCGAGGTCATCAAGGCCCTCATGAAGATGGGCACCATGGTCACCATCAACCAGGTTCTGGACCAGGACACGGCGATGATCATCGTCGAGGAAATGGGCCACAAGGCGCTTGCCGCCAAGCTGGATGATCCGGACGCCTTCCTCGAGGAACACGTCGAGCACAAGGATGTTGCGCTGGAGCCGCGTGCTCCGGTCGTCACGGTCATGGGCCACGTCGACCACGGCAAGACCTCGCTGCTCGACTACATCCGCCGTGCCAAGGTTGCGGCGGGCGAAGCTGGCGGCATCACCCAGCACATCGGTGCCTATCACGTCGAAACCGAGCGTGGCATGGTCACCTTCCTCGATACCCCGGGTCACGAGGCCTTCACGGCGATGCGTGCCCGTGGCGCCAAGGCGACCGACCTGGTCGTGCTGGTGGTGGCGGCTGATGACGGCGTGATGCCCCAGACCAAGGAAGCCATCCACCACGCCAAGGCGGCCGAAGTGCCCCTGATCGTGGCGGTCAACAAGATCGACAAGCCGGGTGCCAACCCCGAGCGCGTCCGCCAGGAGCTGATCGCCGAAGGCGTGGTGCCGGAAGCTTACGGTGGCGACACCATGTTCGTCGAAGTCTCGGCCAAGACGGGCCAGGGCATCGACGACCTGCTCGAAGCCATCCTGCTGCAGGCCGAAGTGCTGGAGCTAACGACGCCGAAGGAGTCCATGGCGAAGGGCCTCATCATCGAAGCCCGCCTCGACAAGGGCCGTGGTCCGGTGGCGACGCTGCTGGTCCAGTCCGGCACCCTGCGCCGTGGCGACGTGCTGCTGGTCGGTGCGACCTTCGGTCGTGTCCGCGCCATGCTCGACGAGAACGGCAAGCCCATCGAGGAAGCCGGCCCGTCGATCCCCGTCGAGATCCTCGGTCTGTCCGATGTGCCGGGCGCCGGTGACGAGGTGGTGGCCCTGGCCGACGAGCGCAAGGCGCGCGAGATCGCCCTGTTCCGTCAAGGCAAGTTCCGCGACGTCAAGCTTGCCAAGCAGCAGGCGGCCAAGCTCGAGAGCATGTTCGAGCAGATGGGCGAGGGCGAGGTGAAGACCCTGCCGCTGATCATCAAGGCCGACGTACAGGGTTCCCAGGAAGCGCTGGCCCACTCGCTGGTCAAGCTGTCCACCGACGAAGTCCGCGTGCAGGTCATCCACGGCGGCGTCGGCGCGATCAGCGAATCCGACGTCAACCTGGCTCAGGCTTCCGGGGCGGTCATCATCGGCTTCAACATCCGTGCCGATGCCAACGCCCGCAAGCTGGCCGAGAACTTCGGCGTGGATCTGCGCTACTACAACATCATCTACGACGCCGTCGATGAGGTGAAGAGCGCCCTGTCCGGCATGCTGGCGCCCGAGAAGCGCGAACAGATCCTGGGTATGGTCGAGGTCCGTCAGGTCTTCACCATCTCCAAGGTTGGCACCATCGCCGGTTGCTACGTGCTCGAAGGCGTGGTCAAGCGCAACGCGCTGGTCCGTGTCCTGCGCAACCACGTGGTCATCCACAGCGGCGAACTCGAATCGCTCAAGCGTTTCAAGGACGACGTCAAGGAAGTCAAGTTCGGCTACGAGTGCGGTCTGCAGGTTCGCAATTTCAACGATCTCCAGGAAGGCGACCAGCTCGAAGTGTTCGAAATCCAGGAAATCGCGCGGACCCTGTAAGCCATGCCCAAGGAGTTTTCCCGTGGCCAGCGCGTGGCGGAGCAGATCCGTCGCGAACTGGCCGAGCTGATCCGCCTGGAGCTCAAGGATCCCCGCGTCGGTTTCATTACCCTGACTGACGTGGAGATCACGCCCGACTACGCCCACGCCAAGGTGTATTTCACCTCGATGACGGGCCAGGAAGGGCTGGACGAGATCCAGCGCGGCCTGCGTCGCGCCAGCAGTTTCCTGCGGCGTGAGCTGGGCCGCCGGATCCGTATCCACACGCTGCCCGAGCTGCACTTCCATTACGATCCGTCGGTCGAGAACGGCAACCGCATCTCGGCCCTCATCGACAAGGCCATCGAGGCGGACCGGCACAATGCCGACGAGTCCGCCGAGGCCGAGCCGGAAGGTGCTGAAGACGGCAAGCCGGATCCCGATCCGTCCCGTTGATCTTCGTTTGATCCCTGCGGCGGCGCCTGCGCGCCGCCCTTTCAGGAATTTTCCGTTTGTCCCGTACCCCTCAGCGCCGTACGCCGCGCCGCGTCGTCGACGGCGTGCTGTTTCTCGACAAGCCGGTCGGCATCAGCTCCAACAACGCGCTGCAGAAGGCCCGCTGGCTGCTGAGCGCGGCCAAGGGCGGGCACACAGGCACCCTCGATCCCATGGCGAGCGGGCTGCTGCCGCTCACCTTTGGCGAGGCCACCAAGTTTTCCCAGACGCTCCTCGACGCCGACAAGGCCTACGACGCCACGGTGCTGCTGGGTGTCACCACCACCACCGCCGATGCGGAGGGCGAGGTGCTCGCCCGTTGCCCGGTGGAGGTGAGCGATGCGGCCATCGAAGCTGCGATTGCCAGCCTGCGCGGCGAGATCGAGCAGGTGCCGCCGATGTATTCGGCTCTCAAGCACCACGGCAAGGCGCTTTACGAGTACGCTCGGGAAGGGGTCGAGATCCCGCGGGAACCGCGTCGGGTTACTATTTACCGTTTCGAGCTGCTCGGGCGCGACGGCGACAGTCTCAAAATCCGTGTCGAATGCAGCAAGGGCACCTATGTGCGCACGCTGGCTTCGGATCTCGGCGCACTGCTGGGCTGCGGCGCCCACCTGACGGCGCTGCGCCGTACCAAAATCGGCCCGTTCGGGCTGGACGTGGCGCTGCCGCTGGCAGACTTCGAGGCCGTCCCGGCCGAGGCGCGGGAAGGGCGGCTGGCGTCGGTGGATGCGCTGCTGGTGCATCTGCCCGTGCTGCAGCTCGATGCAGCCCAGGTCCGCAGCCTGACCCACGGGCAGCCGGCGCAGGGCTGTGACGGTGAGCCCGGCCGCATGGTCCGGGCCTATGAAGGGGAACATTTCCTCGGGGTCGCGACCTTCGGCGAGGCGGGAGAATTGGTCCCGACACGCCTGGTTGCGACCGGAAATCGATGAAATGTCTTGAGCAACCTGCCTTGCGTTCGATATAATCGCGCGCTTCGCAAGGCTAAATCCTAACCGAGTTAAACAATGGCAATCTCCACTGAACAAAAAGCGCAAATCGTTGGCGACTACCAGCGCGCCAAGGGCGACACCGGTTCTCCGGAAGTGCAAGTCGCTCTGCTTACCGCCCGCATCAACGATCTGACCGGCCACTTCAAGGCCAACGTCAAGGACCACCACTCCCGCCGTGGCCTCCTGATGATGGTGAGCCAGCGCCGCAAGCTGCTCGACTACCTGAAGCGCAAGAACGTCGACAGCTACCGTGAGCTGATCGCTCGCCTCGGCCTGCGCAAGTAATCTGGCAGTCCAAGCTTTACCGAACGTGACAACCCTGCCGCATTTCGCGCAGGCTTGATCATGGGCACAGCCGGTGTAAGTCCGCGTGGCTTCGCCGGCTTTGTCACATCTGTGCGCCACGAAGAGGCGCTTTACCTCGGCTACACCAGCGGTTGTTGTTTGCCGTCAGCCGATTGAATGAAAGGACATCCTTTGCCTACCGCAATCAAGAAGAGTTTCACCTACGGTTCCCACACCGTGACCATGGAGACCGGCGAAGTTGCCCGCCAGGCTCATGGTGCCGTGCTCGTCAATATGGACGACACCGTGGTGCTGGCCACCGTGGTGGCCGCCAAGAACGCCAAGCCGGGCCAGGATTTCTTCCCGCTCACCGTCGATTACGTCGAAAAGTTCTACTCCGCGGGCCGCATCCCCGGCGGCTTCTTCAAGCGTGAAGGCCGTCCGACCGAGAAGGAGACGCTGACCTCCCGCCTGATCGACCGTCCGATCCGCCCGCTCTTCCCGGACGGCTTCTACAACGAGGTGCAGGTCATCGCCCAGGTGGTGTCCCTCAACCCGGAAGTCGACGCCGACATCCCGGCGATGATTGCCGCCTCCGCGGCCCTCGCTATCGCCGGCATCCCGTTTGCCGGTCCGATCGGCGCCTGCCGCGTCGGTTATGCCGACGGCCAGTACATCCTCAATCCGACCGCCACCCAGCTGCAGACCAGCCAGATGAACCTGGTCGTCGCCGGCACCGAGAGCGCCGTGCTGATGGTCGAGTCCGAAGCCCGCGAGCTGCCGGAAGACGTGATGCTGGGCGGCGTGGTCTTCGGCCACACCCAGATGCAGGCTGCGATCACCGCCATCAACGAACTGGTCGACGTGGCCGGCAAGCCCGAGTGGGACTGGCAGGCTCCGGCCAAGGACGAGGCCCTGATCGCCCGCGTCACCGAGATCGCCGGCGCCAAGATCGAGGAAGCCTTCCGCATCACCGCCAAGCAGGCGCGTTCGCAGCAGCTGTCGGCCATCGCCGACGAAGTGCACGCCACGCTGACCGCCGAAGGCCGCGAGTACGACAACAACACCGTCAACAACATCATCTTCGACCTCGAGTCGAAGGTGGTGCGTGGCCGCATCCTGAGCGGTGAGCCGCGCATCGACGGCCGTGACACCCGCACCGTGCGCCCGATCGACATCCGGGTCGGCGTGCTGCCGCGCACCCACGGCTCCGCGCTGTTCACCCGTGGCGAGACCCAGGCCCTGGTGGTGACCACCCTCGGCACCGGCCGTGACGAGCAGATCATCGACGCGGTCGCCGGCGAGTACCGCGAGCGCTTCATGCTGCACTACAACTTCCCCCCGTTCTCCACCGGCGAATGCGGCCGCTTCGGCTCGCCCAAGCGTCGCGAGATCGGCCACGGCCGCCTCGCCAAGCGCGCGCTGGCCGCGGTGCTGCCGGGCAAGGAAGACTTCAGCTACACCGTGCGCGTGGTCTCCGAGATCACCGAGTCCAACGGTTCCAGCTCGATGGCCTCCGTCTGCGGCGGCTCCCTGTCGATGATGGACGCCGGCGTGCCGCTGTCCGCTCCGGTGGCCGGCATCGCCATGGGCCTGATCAAGGACGGCGGCCGTTTCGCCGTGCTGACCGACATCCTGGGTGACGAAGATCACCTCGGCGACATGGACTTCAAGGTCGCCGGCACCGAGAAGGGCGTCACCGCCCTGCAGATGGACATCAAGATTCTCGGCATCACCAAGGAGATCATGCAGGTCGCCCTGGCCCAGGCCAAGGAAGGCCGCATGCACATCCTGGGCCTCATGAAGAGCGCCCTCGGCGAAGCCCGCGGCGAGGTGTCCGACTTCGCGCCGCGCATGATCACCCTGAAGATCAACCCCGAGAAGATCCGCGACGTGATCGGCAAGGGCGGCGCGGTGATCCGCGGCCTGCAGGAAGAGACCGGCACCGTCATCGAGATCACCGACGACGGCAACGTGACCATTTCCTCCGTGAGCTCCGAAGGCGCCCAGGAGGCCAAGCGTCGCATCGAGGCGATCACCGCGGAAGTGGAAGTGGGCAAGGTCTATGAAGGCCCGGTCGTGCGCATCCTCGATTTCGGTGCGATCATCAACATCATGCCGGGCCGCGACGGTCTGCTGCACGTGTCCCAGATCGCCAACGAGCGCGTCAATGCCGTGTCCGACTACCTCAAGGAAGGCCAGGTCGTCCGCGTCAAGGTGCTCGAGACCGACGAGAAGGGCCGTGTGCGTCTGTCGATGAAGGCGCTGCTGAACGAAAAGGCCGAGTAATCCCTCGGGCTTCGCAGCAAGCGGGCGCTTCGGCGCCCGTTTTTTTTGGCTGGCCGGAAAGTTTCCGGAACCCCGCCGGGTAATGAGCCTCACACAACAGGATGCCACGGCGATGAATATCAATCACACAGGGAGGCCGGAATGCCTTTGTGCCATGCAGCTTCAATGACCCCTTCGGCATGGGTGACGCGTTTCGCGCCGCTGATCGCTGCGGGTGGAGAAGTCCTCGATTTCGCCTGCGGGAGCGGGCGCCACGCCCGCTGGCTGGCGGCGCGGGGTTTTCGGGTCGAGGCGGTGGATCGGGACGCGGTGGCGCTCGAGCTGCTGGCCGGTGTGCCCCATATCAAGGCGCGCGAGGCGGACCTGGAGAATGGGCCGTGGCCCTACGCCCGGCAGCATTTCGACGGCATCGTGGTGACCAATTACCTGTTCCGGCCGCGCCTGCCGCTGCTGCTCACGGCGCTCAACCCCGGTGGGGTGCTGATCTACGAGACCTTCATGGTCGGCAACGAGCGCTTCGGCAAACCGAGCAATCCGGATTTTTTGCTGCGCTCCCATGAGCTGCTCGAAACGGTGGCCGACGCCTGTACGGTGCTGGCCTATGAACAGGGAGAGGTGGCCGACCCGAAGCCGGCGGTGATCCAGCGCGTCTGCGCGGTGAAGGGGCACAACCCGTCGCTGCGCCTGCCCTGAGCCTGGGGGATTTCAGCGGAGCAGGGGTTTCAGCTCGCGCCAGATGGTGTCGAGGATGAGTGGCTGGGCGGCGGCCACCGGGTGGAGGCCGTCGGCCTGGAAGTAGCCCGGCTGGTCAGCGAAGCCTTCCATCATGAAGGGCACGAGCCGCAGGCGGTTGGCCCTGGCGATGTCGCGATAGGCGGCCTCGAAGCGGCTGGTGTATTCGGGGCCGTAGTTGGGTGGCATGCGCATGCCGACCAGCAGAACCTGGGCACCCGCCTTGCGGCTGGCGTCGACCATTGCCTGCAGGTTGGTGGCCATGGCCTTGACCGGCAGGCCGCGCAGCCCGTCGTTGGCGCCGAGCTCGATGACCACCACGCTGGGCTTGTGGGTCTCGAGGGCGGCCGGCAGGCGGGCCAGGCCGCCGGCAGTAGTCTCGCCGCTGATGCTGGCGTTCACCACCTTGTGGGGCAGCCGGGCGGCGGAGATCCGCTCGGCGAGCAGCGCAGGCCAGCTTTGCTGGGGGCGCAGGCCGTAGCCGGCCGACAGGCTGTCGCCCCACACCAGCACCGTGCCGGCCCAGGCGTTGCCGCTGGCGAGCAGCAGGCAGGCGAGCGCGGTGCGGAGGAGGGCGCCCAGCATCGGCGGATCAGGCCGGCAGCTTGTCGCCGCAATGGCCCTGGATGATCTGCAGCAGCGGCGGGAAGACCTTCGGCGTGCCGGCGACGACGTTGCCGGTGGTGAGGTAGTCGGATTCGCCGGCCAGGTCGCTCACCAGGCCGCCCGCTTCGCTGATCAGCAGGCTGCCGGCGGCCATGTCCCACGGCGACAGGCCGAACTCCCAGAAGCCGTCGAGGCGGCCGGCGGCCACGTAGGCCAGGTCGAGGGCGGCGGCACCCGGGCGGCGCAGGCCGGCCGTTTTTTGGGTGAGCTCCTTGAAGATCGACAGGTAGGTGTCCACGTTGCCGAACTGACGGTAGGGGAAACCGGTGCCGATCAGTGCCTCGGACAGGCGCAGGCGCTTGGAGACGCGGATGCGGCGGTCGTTGAGGAAGGCGCCGGCGCCCTTGGAGGCGGTGAACAGCTCGTTGCGGTTGGGATCGAATACGACGGCCTGTTCGACCACGCCGCGGCGGGCCAGGGCGATGGAGATCGCGTACTGGGGGAAGCCGTGGATGAAGTTGGTGGTGCCGTCGAGCGGGTCGATGATCCACTGGTACTCGGTGTCGGCCTCCGGCCCGGTCTCGCCGGACTCTTCTGCTAAAATGCTGTGGCTCGGGTAGGCCTCGCGCAGCACCTGGATGATGGCCTCTTCTGCGGCCCGGTCGACTTCCGTCACGAAATCATTGGGTTGCTTGGCTTCGACGCGGAGCAGATCCACATCGAGGGCGGCCCGGTTGATGACGGTGGCGGCACGGCGTGCGGCCTTGATAGCGATGTTCAGAGTGGGGTGCATGGTGTCTGGCGGCTTGCCGGCCCGGGCACAAACGGCCCGTCGGTCGACCACTAATTCGGAAAACCATACATTTTAATATGAACCTCGATGGCGCGCTTGGGCGCGTGCGTGTCGTCCTCTCCCGAACCAGTCACCCCGGCAACATCGGTGCGGCGGCCCGGGCCATGAAAACCATGGGTCTGTCGCAGCTGGTGCTGGTCGACCCGCAGTCCTTCCCCGATCCGGTGGCCACGGCCCGCGCTGCGGGGGCCGACGACATCCTCGCCAGCGCGCGGGTCGTCGCGACCCTCGCCGAGGCGCTCGAAGGCACGGTGTTCGCCGCCGCCCTGACAGCCCGCAAGCGCGAAATGGCGGTGCCCATGATGTGGGCGCGCGAGGCGGCTGGCGAGATCGTCGGCCGGGCCGCCTTCGGTGACGTGGCGCTGGTCTTCGGCAACGAGACCAAGGGCCTCTCCAACGAAGACGTGGCCCTCTGCCACATGCCCGTCAAGATTCCGGTGAGCGAGGTGTATTCGTCCCTCAACCTCGGGGCGGCGGTGCAGGTGCTGTGCTACGAGCTGCGCATGGCGGCCCTTGACCCGGGTGCGGCGCCCGGCATCGAGTTCGAGCCCGCCACCCACGAGCAGATCGAGGGCTTTTACGCCCACCTCGACCGGGCGATCACCGCCAGCGGCTTCTTCAACCCCGCCAACTCCAAGCGGTTGTGGCCGCGCCTGCGACGCCTGTTCGGCCGCATCCGCCTCGAGAAGGACGAGGTCAACATCCTGCGCGGGATGTTGAGCGCCTTCGAGAAGAAGTAGACTAAAATACTCGGAAATCAAACGGCGGCCCGGCGCTGGGCGTCTCCGGCCGCCGGGCGGACATCAGCAATCCAGTTTCGGGAGCTCCCTCTCATGTTCAGTCGTCTGCGTGAAGACGTGGCCAACGTGCTCCAGCACGACCCGGCGGCACGCTCTAGGTGGGAAGTGCTCACCTGCTATCCGGGCATGCACGCCCTGTGGCTGCACCGTTTTGCCCACGCTGCCTGGCGGCGGGGCTTCCGCTGGCTGGGGCGTTTCACCAGCCACGTGGGGCGGATGCTGACCGGCGTCGAGATCCATCCGGGCGCCACCATCGGCCGGCGGGTCTTCATCGACCACGGCATGGGCGTGGTCATCGGCGAGACGGCCGAGATCGGCGACGACTGCACGATCTACCAGGGCGTCACGCTGGGTGGCACCTCGCTCTACCGGGGCACCAAGCGCCACCCGACCCTCGGCCGCGGCGTGGTGATCGGCGCCGGCGCCAAGGTGCTGGGCGGCTTCGAGGTCGGCGACGGGGCCAAGGTCGGCTCCAACGCGGTGGTGGTCAAGCCGGTGCCGGCGGGCGCCACGGCGGTGGGCAACCCGGCGCGCATCATCGAGGCCGGCGGCGGCGATGCGGTCCGTGCCCGGGAAGCCAAGGCCGAGCAGATGGGCTTTACCGCCTACGGCGTGACCCGCGACCTCGACGATCCGGTCTCCAAGGCCCTGCACGGTCTGCTCGATCATGCGGTCGAGACCGACCGGCGCATCGGCGTGCTCCTCGCCAGGCTCGCCGAGGCCGGCATCGCGGTGGATGGCGCGGTGCGCGCCGAGGACGCCTTCGATCCGAAGGGGCTGGGGAAGATGGTCGACTGAGTCGCAAAATAGTTGATCGAATTGGTCGGGTTTGGTATTCTTGACTGAAACGTTCAACTATTATTCAGGCGAGACTTCAGGCAACCAAGCCGCCTCCCCGGAGCCGACATGAGACTCACAACCAAAGGTCGTTTTGCCGTCACGGCAATGATTGATCTGGCGCTGCGCTGTGCCGACGGCCCGGTCACGCTGGCGGGCATCGCCGATCGGCAGAAGATCTCCCTTTCCTATCTCGAACAGCTGTTCGGCAAGCTGCGCCGCTTCGAGCTCGTCAGCAGCGTGCGCGGCCCCGGCGGCGGCTACGCCCTGGCCCGCGACATGGCCCAGATCACCGTGGCCGACATCATCGCGGCGGTGGACGAGCCCCTCGACGCCACCTCCTGCGGCGGCAAGCAGAACTGCCACGATGCCCACGTCTGCATGACGCACGACCTGTGGACCAATCTCAATCGCCGCATGTACGAATACCTGCACTCGGTGACCCTCGCCGGGCTGGTGGAGCAGCAGCGCATGAAGGCGGCCCAGCAAAGCGTGCTCCGCGACGAGCGCGCCAACTGCGCCACCCGTAATGGTGATACCCAGGCCCTGACCGCCTGACCCACGCCGGAGCCGCCGCGATGTTCGCCCCCGTCTACCTCGACCACAACGCCACCACACCCCTCCACGAGGCGGTGCGCGAGGCGATGCTGCCGTGGCTGGGCGAGCGCTTCGGCAACGCCTCGAGCCGCCACGAATACGGCCGGGCGGCCCGCAAGGCCATCGACGAGGCCCGCGCCCAGGTCGCCGCGGCGGTGGGTGCCCATCCGACCGAGGTGATCTTCACCAGCGGCGGCTCGGAAGCGAACAACCTGTTCATCAAGGGTGCCGCGGCAACCCAGAAGCCCGGCCTGGTTGCGGTGAGCGCCATCGAGCACCCCTGCGTCCGCGAGCCGGCGCGGCAGCTGGCCAAGAGCGGCTGGCGCTTTGCCGAGATCGCCGTCGATGGCGAAGGGCGGGTCGACGCCCGGGATTTCGAGCGGCTGCTGGCCGACAAGCCCCGGCTGGCGTCGGTGATGCTCGCCAACAACGAGACCGGCGTGCTGCAGGATGTCGCAGCCCTGGCGGCCCAGGTCAAGGCCCGCGGCGGCTGGATGCACTGCGACGCGGTGCAGGCGCTGGGCAAGGTCAAGGTGGATTTCCGCGCGCTGGGCGTGCATGGCCTCACCGTGTCGGCCCACAAGATTCAAGGCCCGCTCGGCGCCGGCGCGCTCGTCGTCGACAAGCGGGTCGAGCTCGCGCCCCTCATCGCCGGCGGCGGGCAAGAGCGCAACCTGCGCTCCGGCACCGAGAACGTGATGGCCATCGTCGGTTTCGGCAAGGCTTGCGAGCTGGCGGTGGCGGCGATGGACGAACGGGCGCAGCGCCTCGCCGTGCTGCGCGAGCGCCTCGAGGCCGGGCTGGCGCAGCTGGGTGCGCGGATCTTCTCGGCCGCCGCACCGCGGCTGCCCAACACCAGCTTCTTCGCGCTGGCCGGCATCGACGGCGAAACCCTGGTCGGCAAGCTCGACCGGGCCGGGTTTGCGGTGGCGAGCGGCTCCGCCTGTTCGAGCGCCAATCCCGAGCCGTCCCACACGCTGATGGCGATGGGCGTCGAGGCGGGCCTCGCCCGTGCGGCGATCCGGGTCAGCCTCGGCGCCGGCAGCAGCGAGCAGGACATCGACGGATTTTTGAAAACCCTCGGCGAGAATCTCGCCAGCCTGCGAACCCTGGCCGCGGTGGCGGTCTGAATCATCAGGCAAACATTTTTTGCAGCACGGAGAAGACTAAGATGCTCAAGTTTCCGATCTACCTGGATTACTCCGCGACGACGCCCGTTGATCCGCGCGTGGCCGAGAAGATGATCCCCTACCTCTCGGAGCTGTTCGGCAACCCGGCATCCCGCAGCCACGCCTTCGGCTGGACCGCCGAGAAGGCCGTCGAGGAGGCCCGTGAAGAGGTGGCCAGGCTCGTCAACGCCGACCCCAAGGAGATCATCTGGACCTCCGGCGCCACCGAGTCCAACAACCTGGCCATCAAGGGCGCGGCGCATTTCTACTCCGGCAAGGGCAAACACGTCATCACCGTCAAGACCGAGCACAAGGCCGTCCTCGACACCGTGCGCGAACTCGAGCGGGAAGGCTTCGAGGCCACCTACCTCGACGTCCAGGAGAACGGCCTGATCGACCTTGAGGTGCTGAAGGCGGCGATCCGCCCCGACACCGTGGTCGTCTCGGTGATGTTCGTGAACAACGAGATCGGCGTGATCCAGCCGATCGCCGAGATCGGCGAGATCTGCCGCGAGAAGGGCATCATCTTCCACGTGGATGCGGCCCAGGCCACCGGCAAGGTCGACATCGACCTCTCCAGGCTGAAGGTCGACCTGATGTCCTTCTGCGCCCATAAAACCTACGGCCCGAAGGGCATCGGCGCCCTCTACGTGCGGCGCAAGCCCCGTGTCCGCCTCGAAGCCCAGATGCACGGCGGCGGCCATGAGCGCGGCCTGCGTTCCGGCACCCTGGCGACCCACCAGATCGTCGGCATGGGCGAAGCCTTCCGCCTGGCCCGCCTCGAGATGGCCGAGGAGAACGAGCGCGTCCGTGTGCTGCGCGACCGCCTGCTGGCCGGCCTGTCGCAGATGGAAGAGGTGTTCGTGAACGGCGACATGGAGCACCGTGTGCCGCACAACCTCAACATCAGCTTCGCCTACGTCGAAGGCGAGTCCCTGATCATGGCGATCAAGGACGTGGCGGTGTCGAGCGGCTCTGCCTGCACCTCGGCCAGCCTCGAGCCGTCCTACGTGCTGCGCGCCCTCGGCCGCAACGACGAGCTGGCCCACAGCTCCATCCGCTTCACCCTGGGCCGTTTCACGACGGTCGAGGAGATCGACTATACAATCGACCTGCTGCAGAACAAGATCGGCAAGCTCCGCGAACTGTCGCCCCTCTGGGACATGTACAAGGAAGGCATCGATCTGAACACCGTGCAGTGGGCAGCCCACTGACAGGAGAGCAAACATGGCATACAGCGAAAAGGTCCTCGACCACTACGAAAACCCCCGCAACGTCGGCGCCTTTGCCAAGGACGACGACGGTGTCGGCACCGGCATGGTCGGCGCGCCGGCCTGCGGCGACGTGATGAAGCTGCAGATCAAGGTCGGCAAGGACGGCATCATCGAGGACGCCAAGTTCAAGACCTACGGCTGCGGTTCGGCGATCGCCTCCAGCTCGCTGGTCACCGAGTGGGTCAAGGGCAAGACCCTCGACCAGGCCCTCGACATCAAGAACACCGCGATCGCCGAAGAGCTGGCCCTCCCGCCGGTCAAGATCCACTGCTCTATCCTCGCCGAAGACGCCATCAAGGCAGCGGTCGAGGACTACAAGAAGAAGCACAACGGCTGAAAGGAACACGATCATGGCAGTAACCCTGTCCGACAAGGCTGCAACCCACATCGGTAACTTCATCGCCAAGCGCGGCAAGGGCGTCGGCATTCGCCTCGGCGTGCGCACGTCGGGCTGTTCCGGGATGGCCTACAAGCTGGAGTTCGCCGACGAGGTGCTGGCCGACGACGTGGTCTTCGAATCCCACGGCCTGAAGGTCCTGATCGACCCGAAGAGCCTGCCCTACATGGACGGCACCGAGCTCGACTTCGTGCGCGAAGGCCTCAACGAGGGCTTCAAGTTCAACAACCCGAACGTGAAGGGCGAGTGCGGCTGCGGCGAGAGCTTCACGGTCTGACATGATCGACCTCAAGCAGGACTACTTCGCGCTGTTCGGCCTCGCTCCGGCCTTCTCGATCGACATCGAGAAGCTGGAGCAGGCCTACATCGACATGCAGGCCAGGGTTCACCCCGACCGCTTCGCCCACCTGTCCGATGCCGAGAAGCGGCTGTCGATGCAGTGGGCGACCCACGCCAACGAGGCCTTTCGCACCCTCAAGAGCCCGCTCGCCCGGGGCCATTACCTGCTCGAGATGCGGGGCGTCGACCCGGCCTTCGACACCAACACGGCGATGGCGCCCGACTTCCTGATGGAGCAGATGGAGTGGCGTGAAGCCCTGGGCGAAGCCACCGAGGCCGCCGACGAGGACGCCCTCGACGACCTCTCCCGGCGCCTCCGCCACAACGCGCGGGCCCTCGAGGCCGAGCTGGCCCGCCAGCTCGACGAGACCGGCGACCTCGAAGCCGCTGCCGACAGCGTGCGCCGCATGAAGTTTCTCGAGAAGCTGCAACACGAAATCAATGACGCCTTGACGGCGCTGGAATCCTGATGGCTCTGCTGCAAATTTCCGAACCGGGCATGTCCACCGCACCGCACCAGCATCGTCTGGCGGTGGGCATCGACCTGGGCACCACCAATTCCCTGGTGGCCACCGTCCGCAACGGCGTGCCCCAGTGCCTGCAGGACGAGGAGGGCCGGCTGCTGCTGCCCTCCGTCGTGCATTACCTGCCGGACGGTCAGATCGCCGTCGGCCGCAAGGCCCAGGTGGCTCAGGCCACCGACCCGCGCAACACCATCGTTTCGGTCAAGCGTTTCATGGGTCGCGGCCTCAAGGATGTGGCCCACGTCGAGACCATGCCCTACGACTTCGTCGACGCTGCCGGCATGGTGCGGCTGCGCACCGTGCAGGGCGTGAAGAGCCCCGTCGAGGTCTCCGCCGAGATCCTCCGCGACCTGCGCCTGCGCGCCGAGCGCAGCCTGGGTGGCGAGCTCACTGGCGCCGTCATCACGGTGCCGGCCTATTTCGACGACGCCCAGCGCCAGGCCACCAAGGACGCCGCCCGCGTCGCCGGCCTCAACGTGCTGCGCCTGCTCAACGAACCCACCGCCGCGGCGATCGCCTACGGCCTCGAGAACGCCTCCGAAGGCATCTACGCGGTTTATGACCTGGGCGGCGGCACCTTCGACATCTCGGTGCTGCGCCTCTCCCGCGGTGTCTTCGAGGTCGTCGCGACCAGCGGCGACGCGGCCCTCGGCGGCGACGACTTCGACCACCGCCTGTTCTGCTGGATCCTCGACAACGCCGGCATCTCGCTGCCCTCCGACCGTGACGCGCGCCGGCTGCTGATGAAGTCCCGCGAGGTCAAGGAACGCCTGAGTGACGACGAGTCGGTGCCGGTCCGCCTGACCCTCGACAGCGGCGACGAGGTCGACCTCGTCGTCACCCGCGAGGTCTTCGTCGAGATCACCCGTCCGCTGGTGGACAAGACCCTGCGCCCGGTCAAGAAGGCCCTGCGTGACGCCGGCCTCGCGCCCGAAGACGTCAAGGGCGTGGTGATGGTCGGCGGCGCCACGCGCATGCCCCATGTGCAGAAGGCGGTCGGCGAGTATTTCGGCCAGACGCCCCTCACCAACCTCGACCCCGACACCGTCGTCGCCATCGGCGCCGCCATGCAGGCCAATGTGCTGGCCGGCAACCGTGCCGCCGACGAAGAGTGGCTGCTCCTCGACGTGATCCCCCTGTCCCTCGGCATCGAGACGATGGGCGGCCTCGCCGAGAAGATCATCCCGCGCAACTCCACCATCCCCACCGCCCGCGCCCAGGACTTCACCACCTTCAAGGACGGCCAGACCGCCATGTCCTTCCACGTGGTCCAGGGCGAGCGCGAGCTGGTGGCCGACTGCCGCTCGCTGGCCCGCTTCGAGCTGCGCGGCATTCCGCCGATGGTGGCGGGCGCCGCGCGCATCCGCGTGACCTTCCAGGTCGACGCCGACGGCCTGCTGTCGGTGTCGGCCCGTGAGATCACCACCGGCGTCGAAGCCCGCATCGAGGTCAAGCCCTCCTACGGCCTCGCCGACGACGAAGTGGCCACCATGCTCAAGTCCGGCTTCGAGCACGCCCAGGCCGACATGGAGCGGCGCGGTCTGGCCGAGCAGAAGGTCGAGGCCGCCCGTGTCATCGAGGCCACCGAAAAAGCCCTGGTCACCGACGGCGACCTGCTCGACGAAGCCGAGCGCGCCGCCCTCGACGCCGCCCTGGCCGCCCTCCGCGACGCCGCCGCCGGCGACGACGTGCGGGCCATCAAGCTCCAGCTCGAAGCCTTCAACCGCGCCTCCAACGAGTTTGCCTCCCGGCGCATGGACAAGAGCATCCGCAGCGCGCTGGCCGGCCACAAGATCGACGAACTCCGGATCTGACCCCGGACGGACCCCACCATGACTACCCTGATCGTCCTTCCCCACGTCGAGCTGTGCCCCGAAGGGGCCGTGCTCGAGGCCGAACCCGGCCAGACCATCTGCGACACCCTGCTCGCCAACGGCATCGAGATCGAACACGCCTGCGAGAAGTCCTGTGCCTGCACCACCTGCCACGTGATCGTCCGCGACGGCTTCAACAGCCTCGAGCCCGCCGAGGAACTCGAGGAAGACCTGCTCGACAAGGCCTGGGGGCTGGAGTCCAACTCCCGCCTGTCCTGCCAGGCGGTGGTGGCCGACACCCCGCTCACCGTCGAGATCCCCCGATACACCATCAACATGGCCCGGGAGGGCAAGCACTGATGAAATGGGTAGAAGTTCAGGAAATCGCCATCCAGCTGGCTGATGCCCACCCGGACGTGGACCCGACCCGGGTCAACTTCGTCGACCTGATGAACTGGGTCATCGCGCTGCCCGAGTTCGACGACGACCCCAAGCACTGCGGCGAGCGCATCCTCGAGGCCATCCAGCAGGCCTGGATCGACGAGACCGAGTAAAACCATGAGCAGCGCAGCGGAGCAGGGCGTCCATGCCTTCGAGGCCAGCACCCTCGCAGGTGCGCCGCTGCGCCTTGCCGACTTTGCCGGCAAGGTGCTCCTGATCGTCAATACCGCCAGCCGCTGCGGCTTCACGCCCCAGTACGCCGGCCTGCAGACGCTGCACGACACCTACGGCCCCCGCGGGCTGGTGGTGATCGGCTTCCCGTGCAACCAGTTTGGCGCCCAGGAGCCCGGCGGTGCCGACGAGATCGCCGGTTTCTGCCAGCGCAACTACGGTGTCGGCTTCATCATGGCCGACAAGGTCGAGGTCAACGGCGCCGGCGCCCATCCGCTGTTCCGCTACCTCACCTCGGCCGTCCCCGGCGTGCTCGGCACCGAAGCCGTCAAGTGGAACTTCACCAAGTTTCTGGTGGATCGCGCCGGCCGCCCGGTCAGCCGCCACGCGCCGACCACGCCGCCCGCCGCGCTGGCGCGGCACATCGAAGCCCTGCTGTAAGCGCCGCCATCAGGCGGTGGTTCGCCCGGGCCACATCGCGCACCGCCTGCGCTGCATCTTCTGCCTGCCTTCCCAGGCAATCTCCCGCCCAAGCTCCCGGTCGAGCCTCCGGGCCCCTCGGCGGCGTGGGCGTCGGCTGGCCCGGCGCCCCCATCGCGTCGACCGGGTGAGCATTGGCCGGCGTCGCCGGCCACCTCCCTCACATCTTGCCCAGTTTGCGGTACAGCGTATTGCGGCTGATGCCCAGCTGGCGGGCCGCCAGCGAGATGTTGCCGCCGGCCGCGTCGAGGGCGCGCAGGGCCGCCTGGCGCCCGATCTCGTCGAGGCTGGTGCCACCTGCCGGCAGCTCGCTGGCCCAGCCGGCGTCGCGGCGGTCGGCGCCAGCGGGGGCGGAGAGGGGCGCCTCGAAGAGTTCTTCCGGCAGATGCTGCTCGGTGATCTCCGCCTCGCCGTCGTCGAGCAGCGCGATCGCCACGCGGATCGCGTTGTGGAGCTGGCGGATGTTGCCCGGCCACGCGTACCCCTCGATGGCCCGCAGCGCGCCCTCCGAGAAACGCACCGGCGCGGCCGGCATCTCGATGGCGGCCAGCCGGGTCACCAGCGCGCGGATGTCGCTGCGTTCGCGCAGGGGGGGGCAGGGTCACGCTCAGGCCGTTGAGGCGGTAGTAGAGGTCTTCGCGGAAGCTGCCGCGGGCCACTTCTTCACGCAGTTTGCGGTGGGTCGCGCAGACCAGCGCGATGTCCACCTGGATCGTCTTGGTGCTGCCCAGCGGCGTCACGCAACGCTCCTGCAGCACCCGCAGCAGGCGCGCCTGCAGGTTGAGGGGCATGTCGCCGATCTCGTCGAGGAACAGGGTGCCGCCGTCGGCCTGCTGGATCTTGCCCGGCGCGCCCTCCTTGCGGGCGCCGGTGAAGGCGCCGCCCTGGTAGCCGAACAGCTCCGACTCGATCAGCGTCTCGGGGATCGACGCGCAGTTGAGGGCCACGAAGGGGCGCTCCCGGCGCGGGCCGCTGTTGTGGAAGGCCTTGGCGAAGATCTCCTTGCCGGCGCCCGATTCGCCCTGGATCAGGATCGGGATGTCGCTGCCGAGCATCCGCCGCGCCCGGTCGATGGCCGCCTGCAGGCGCGCGTCGCCGGTGTTGAGGGTGTCGAGGGTCACGCAGCCGGCGCTGCCGCCTTCGCTCCGGCGGGCCGGGCGGACGGGCAGGGCGCGTTCGTCGGGGGCGCGGCTGGCGTGGACGATCGGTGTCGGCACCTGGCCGCGCAGCTGCACGTGGATCAGCTTGCCGTTCACGCACAGGGTCTGGCTGCCCTCGTTGTGGCCGCGCAGGCGGTCGATGAGCGACGACAGGTTGCTCTCGAAGACGATGGAGAAATCCCGCCGCACCGCATCCACCGCGCGAATGCCGAGGATCTCGGTGGCGTTGCTGTTGATCGCCAGCACCCGCCCGTCGGGCGTCACCGCGGCGATGCCCTCCTTGGGGCTGCCCAGGTAGTCCGGCCGGGTGTGGAAGCACACCAGGATGTCGCGGGCGTGGAAGGCCTCGAACAGGCGCTTCTCGACGATCGCCGACGAAAGCCGTACCAGGCCCAGGGTGTGCCGCTGCAGGTGCTGGTAGCTGCCCGAGATGTCGAGCACGCCCACCAGGCGCCCGTCGGGCCCGTGGATCGGGCTGGCGCAGCAGGTGAGGAAGCCGTTGTGCTCCAGAAAATGCTCGGCGCCCAGCACCGTCACCGGCGACTCCTCGGCCAGCGCGGTGCCGATCGCGTTGGTGCCCCGCAGGTTCTCGTCCCACGAGGCGCCGGCCATCAGCGCGACGCGGTCGGCGCGGCTCACGAAATCCGGGTCGCCCACGGTTTCGAGGATCAGCCCGTTGGGGTCGGCCAGGATCACCATGCTACCCGTCTCGCGGATCTGCTCGAAGACGTGCTCCATGATCGGCCGGCTCTGCATGAGCAGGAAGCGGTTGCGCTCCTGCTCGATCTTGAGGGCCACCCGGTCCATCGTCGAGGTGAAGTCGGAAAGATGCGGGTCGCCGACGCCGAAGCGGCGGCAGCGCTCCCAGGAGCGCAGGATCAGCGGGTCAACCAGGCCGCTGGGGTGGTCGCCCTGCCTGAAGAAGCGCTCGCGCGCCTCCTGCAGCCGTTCCCCCTGGGCTTCCGCCCGCACTTGTAGCTGTCCCATGGTCTCCTCCGTATGTCATTGAACTTATTTCTTTTTTGTTGTGCTTCATAACGTAACACCTGTGTCTTTTATTAGCAAAGAACAGGGTGTGGCGCCGTCTCGACAAGCAATGGGCGTGCCAGGCATTGCCGTGTGCGGGGGGCGAAATCGCCGCCGCGCGGGGCTTCGCCGCCTTCGCGGCCGGCGCCAGCCTTTCTGGCACAAGGCTTGCAGTGATCGGCCCATCGGACCATCACGCCCCGAGACCCATAAACGACAAAGGAGACAACGTGAAACATCCCTTCCGCCGCCTCGGCGCCCTCGCCGCCGTCCTCTGCATCGCCGGAGCCGCCTCCCAGGTCTTTGCCCATGGTGACGTGGTGCCCCAGGCCGTCGATACCACCGGGCTCAAGGCCCTTGGCGCCGATTTCCTCCCGTCCAACCCCTACCGCAAGGACAAGACCGCGATCCGCATCGGCGACTCGGCCTTCAACCAGAACTGCGCCCGCTGCCACGGCCTCGGCGCCATCTCCGGCGGCATCGCGCCGGACCTGCGCTACCTGCCCCTCGGCGACGAGGGCGACGAGGTCTTCATGCAGCGTATCCGCAAGGGCGCGGTGCGCGACGGCCGCGTGTACATGCCGCCCTTCGAGGGCACCCTGAGCCAGGAGGCCATGTGGGCGATCCGCGCCTGGCTGGAGACCGTCCATGAAGACTGACCGCCGCCTGTGGCTGAAGGCGCTCGCCGCCATGCCCCTCGCCGCGGCGCTGCCGGCCCGCGCCGACGGGCTGGAGGCGATCCGCCAGCGGGGCCGCCTGCGCTTTGCCGTTTACAACGACTTCCCGCCGTACTCGATGGCTGGCGGCAAGGGCATCGACGCCGACATCGCGCGGGCCCTAGCCGCCCGGCTGCAATGCTCCCAACTTAACGCCAACCCCCTTGTGAACCTGCGCCGTCCCCGGTAAAATCAATGTCATTAAGTCATTGATAAATAGAGACTATGAACTCAAACACTCGATCCCCAATCGCTGCTGGAT
>NZ_JAYREK010000033.1:0-40405 GCF_041908905.1 Zoogloea sp. | reverse complement strand
AACACATCATTTCGATCCCAACGCGCCCCACACCCTTTGGCCGCTACCGAGCGTTTCTCGTCGTCTGAGAGGGCTTCAAAAAGCACGAACCCCCGGAAAAACCGGGGGTTCGTCAGCAGCCTGAGGCCACGCGATGCGTGGCCTCTTTTTTTGTACCTGCCGCGCTTATTTGCGGCGCAGGAAGAACTCGTGGGATTGATCCGGCAAGGCGTTCTGCTCGGCCAGCTCGTTGCCGGTCTGCCTGGCGAAAGCCGCGAAATCCTTGACCGAGCCGGGATCGGTTGCCAGCACCCGCAGGACCTGGCCGGCCTGCATCTCGGCCAGCGCCTTCTTCGCACGTAGAATGGGCAGCGGGCAATTGAGCCCACGGGCATCCACTTCCTTGTCGAATTCCATTAGTTTGCTCCAGGTTGCGATTGAATTTTTCAAGACCCGATTTTACCCCGCCAAGCCTGAAAACCCGACATACATCACGAAGAGCGTCGCGGTTCCGGGAAAATGCTTCGGGCTTTGTGAAATAATGACAACTCGAAAATTATGTCATAACATAAACGGCTCGACACTCTTTGCTGCAGCGGCATTTTTCAGCCAAGGTACAGCCAGAGGCCGACTCCCACATAACCCTGACCAACACTTTCAAGGTACTGCACGATGCGCTCAAACATGCTCCAAACGGTTCTCAACGACCTGAACGGGACCTCCGCAGACATCGAGGCCTCGGCCATCATTTCGTCGGACGGTCTGATGATGGCCGCCCTGCTGCCCAACACCGTCGACGAAGACCGCGTCGGCGCGATGAGTGCAGCCATGCTGTCCCTGGGCGACCGTACCGCCCGCGAACTCGCCCGTGGCAGCCTGGATCAGGTCCTGATCAAGGGTGAGAAAGGTTATGTTCTGATGGTCCAGGCCGGCGCCGACGCTGTCCTGACGGTGATGGCCAAGCCCAACGCCAAGCTGGGCCTGGTCTTCCTCGACGTCCGTCGCGCCGCCGACGCCATCGGCAGGATTCTCGGCTGAAAGGAGGCCCTACCTTGAACGACATGAACCTCGCCGACATACGCGGCGAAGCTGTCGAACATGTCCTGACCTACACCGGCGGCACCACCCGCCGGGTGTATGTGACGCAAATTGAAACGCCCTACCCCCACGGCAAGCTGATCGTCTCGCGCACCGACACCCAGGGCATCATCACCCAGTGCAACCCGCCGTTCATCGAGATGTCGGGTTACAGCGAAGTCGAACTGATCGGCCAGCCCCACTGCATCCTGCGTCACCCCGACATGCCCGCCGCGGCTTTCCGCGATCTCTGGGAAACCGTCCAGGCCGGCCGCCAGTGGCACGGCTACGTCAAGAACCTGCGCAAGGACGGCGGCCACTACTGGGTCTACGCCACGGTCGTCCCCAACATCCGCGACGGCCGGATCGTCGGCTTCACCTCGGTCCGGCGCGAAGCCTCCACCGAAAAGATCGCCGCCGCCGAAGCCCAATACCGGGAGATGTGCCGACCATGACCTTCAATTTCACGGTAAGCCCCAGCTTCCCCAACGAGCGGATTTCCGACTGGTACATCTTCAACACCTGGCTGCAGCGCGCCCTGTCCCTGCCGATCCACCTCGAGCTCTACGGCAGCTTCGGCGCCCAGCGCGTGGCCATCGAGGAGGGCAAGGTCGACCTCATCTACGCCAACCCCTTCGACGCCTCGCTGCTGGTGCGCGAGAAGGGTTTCCGCGCCATCGCCCGGCCCGAGGGTCCGCCCGACGAGATGGTCGTCCTGACCCGCGCCGACAGCCCGATCCTGGAGATCCGCGACCTCCAGCCCGGTACCCGGCTCGCCTGCAGCGACGATCCCTGCGTGAACACCGTCGGGCGCATCCTGCTCGAGCCCGCCAACCTCAACGACAGCACCATCGTCGAACAGCGGCGGGAAACCTACATCCAGGTCGCACGGGCGCTGCTGCGTGACGAGGCCGATGTCGGATTCATGCCGCTGGAAGCCTTCGAAGGCCTGTCCCCGCTGATCCGCCGCGACCTGCGGGCCCTGGTCCAGAGCGAAGTCTACGTGATCCGGCATGTCTTCCTCGCCGGGCCGGCCCTCGCCGAACGCGCCGACGAGCTCACCGCGCTGCTCGTATCGATGCATGAAAGCGACAAGGGCCGCAACATCCTCGAGGCCCTCGGCGCGCGGAGCTGGCAACCCGTGCAGCACGAAGACGTCGAATTCATGATCGACATCATCTCGACCCTGACCCAGTGACCCCCTTTCTCACCGACACGACGCACCCCGAACGCATCCGGCCCGCCACGCCGCCGGCCGTGTTCGGCCTGCCGGTACGCACGCTCAGCATCGCCTCGCACTGGCATTCGCCCGCGACCGGTGCGTTGCTGGCCGGTGAGATCGGCCGCAAGCCTGCCAACCTGCACCTGCACCTCCAGCGCATCTCGCTCTGGCGCACCCTCGGCGACGAGACGGCCACCGCCGCCGCGGTGATCGACCTGTGGATCGTCCTCGGCGCGCTGGGGCAGCAGCTGCGCACGCGCATGCTGCTCACCCATTACGCGGCCCTCGAAACGCACGACCTGGGCATCTATCTCAACGAGAGTCTGCAACAGGGCGTGGACCGCCACGACCCACGCATCGCCCTGCCCGGCAGCGTGCTGGCCCGGCCCGTGGCCGGCGCCCGTATCTTCCTGCGGAACACAACCCTGCCCGGCGCCTCGGCCCGCAGTGCGTGACGCGCGGCACAGCCAGCCATGCCACAAAGCTCCGCGTCCCCCGCCGATTTGGTACTTTCCCGCGCAGCCCTTCGCTCCCCGACTCTTTCATGATCCGCCACTCCAATCCTCCGGGCCAGGCCCAGACGGCCCTCTACCTGCTCCACGTGGGCAGCATGGACGCGCGCCTGATCGGGCTTTCCATCGAGCGCCACTGGAAGCATCAGGTCAGGCTGGCCAGCGCCCTGAATGAAGCGGAGGTGGTGCTCATCGACTGCGACCGCCCGGGCATCGAGAGCGCCATCGAACAACTCTCCGCGCACCCCCGGACCGGTGTCGTGTTCTACGCCTTTCACCCCAAGGACCACGCCCAGCGCTTTCCCAACCGCACCATCCTCGGCAAGCCGCTCAACCTCGAAGCGCTGCCGGCCATGCTCGGTCGCATCGCCACCGAAGCCTCCCGCGTGATCGCCGCGCCGCCGCCCCGCTTCGTGCCGCCGCCGCCCCCTCCGGTCGCCGAAGAAAAGGCGGCCCCCTCCCTCGGCAGCAGCGTGCAGACCGAAGACGAGCGCGACCTCTGCGGCGCCATGGAAGACATCCCGACCACGCCCGGCCAGGCGCTGCCCGACAAGCTCTTCTTCAACCCCGACGACTACATCATCGGTCACATCCACCGGGCCGTCGAACAGGCCGCCAGCACCGGCCGCCCGCACCTGGTGGCCGGCCTGCCGCGCCTGATCGGCGTGCGCCAGAGCCCGGTGCCGGCCTGCATCACCGATTTCCGCGACAACCAGCTGCGCCCCCTGTCGATGACCCAGCTGCCCCACACCACGGCCCGTATCGTCAGCGCCTCGACCCTGCTGCAATCGTCGGGCAACGAGATGGTGCACAGCTCCGAAGACCTGCTCTGGAACGTCGCCGCCTGGGCCGCCCGCGGCCGCCTGCCGGCCGGCACCGACCCCTACCGGCCGGTCCGGCTGCGCGCCTGGCCCAACTTCACCAAGGTCTTCATGTCGCCCCACGCGATGCGCATCGCCGCCTTCTGGACGCGCAGCTGGGCCAGCCCCATCGAGGTCGCCACCCGCCTGGGCATCGCCCAGCGCTACGTCTTCTCGGTGTATTCGTCGGCGCGCTTTGCCGGCCTGATCGATTTCAACCTCCCCCGCCGGCCGGCTCCACCCGCCAGGCCGGCGCGCCCGATCAGCGCCCCCGACGACCCCACGCTCCAGGCACTCCCGAACGTCCCGGCCGCCAGCAAGCCCGAACCCGCTGCGGAGGAAGTCAAACCAACCCAACAACGTCCGTCGATTTTGTCCAGAATTCTCAGGAAGCTCCTCAATGCGGTCTGAACGCGCCCGACACAACAAGATCATTTTCTCCGGGACGGTGGGTGCCGGTAAGAGCACCGCCATCGCAGCCCTCAGCGACATCCCCCCGGTTGCCACAGAGGCGGTCGCCACCGACGAGACCTCCCAGCTGAAGAAAACCACCACCGTCGCCATGGACTACGGTGTCCTCAACCTGCCCGACGGCGAGAAGGTGATGCTCTACGGCACCCCGGGGCAGGAACGCTTCAACTTCATGTGGGAGATCCTCTCGGAGGGCGGCATCGGCCTCGTGCTGCTGATCAACAACGCCAACCCCGACCCGCTGGCCGACCTGCAGGGCTACCTGACCGCCTTCAAGGACTTCATCTCCAAGACCGCGGTCGCCGTCGGCGTGACCCACATGGACCGGGCCGAGGCGCCGGGGCTCGATGCCTACCGTGCCTGCCTCGCCAGCCTCGGCCACCAGGCCCCGCCGGCCGTGTTCCGGGTGGACGCCCGCAGCCGGGACGACGTGGCGATGCTGGTAAAGGCGCTCCTCTATACCCTCAACCCCGGACTGATCGATGCTTGAGATTATTCCCGGCAATTACCTCACGGTAACGCCCTACGGCGCCTGGCGGGCGGTTTCCCGCGCCGAGGACAGCCCCGAGCGGCGCATCCTGCTGGCCATCCTGAGGGAAGCCACGAGCCCCCAGCTCACCCTCGAGGCGGCCTGCGCCTGGACCGGCGAGCGCACCGCCGAGGCCGCCCTCACGCCGCTGCTCGGCCTGCAGAACGACGCCAGCCTGGAAGCCTGGAGCAACGCCCGCTCGGCGCCGCTGGGGACCCTCGAGACCACCCTGCCCGAGTTCCTGGCCCAGCTGAGCGACAGCGGGCAGGCCGTGCTGGCCGACAGCATGGGCTTCTGCCTGGCGATGACCGGCTACCCCCAGGAAACCGGCGAAGCCCTGGCCGCTCTCGGCGCCGACATGCTGTCGGTAGCCGAACGCCAGTCGGCGGCACTGGCCAAGCTGGGCGACCACCTGCTCGACGGCTGGGGCAACGTGGACGCCGCCGGCATCAGCGGCCTCAGCTTCTGGCCGATGCACGTCGGCCGCACCCGCCTCGCGCTGACCGTGAGCGGGCGCCCGCGCTTCAACCAGCAAGCCTTCGCCGACCTGGTGTGGGCCCTGTGCGTGCGCTACGGCCGGCTGTAACCCCCCCGGTGGCCGTGCCCGGCCGCCGGCTCAGCGCTGCTGGCGCGACTCGCGCAGCTGCTCCTCCAGCAACACGCGCACCTCCCGCAGGCGGGAATCCACCGCCGACTGCTCGAAGAAATCCCCATCCCCGGCGGCCCGCGCCAGCGTGAGCTGGTTGGCCGACTCCGCGTAATTGCCCTGGATCACATACACCTCCGCCAGCGAACGGTGCTGGGCGAGGCGCTTGCCGAGGGCCGCCTCCGCCCTCGCCCGCAGCTCCCACAGGCCCGCACTGCCCGGCGTGGCGAGGGTCTCCGCCTTGGCGAGGGCCAGCGCCTCGGCTGGCCGGCGGGCGTCCAGCAGCGCCTCCAGCTCGCCATGCAGCAGGCGGCGGGACTGGGGGAAACGCCCGCGGGCCTCCCGGAAGATCTTCGCAGCCCCCAGCGGGTCGCCATGGGCCAGGCGCAGCTCGGCCTCCAGGCCGGCGATCAGCGGCGAGACGGCGTGGGACTGGCGCAAGGCCACCATCGCCCGGTCGGCCTCGTCGAGGCGGCGGGTGCTCAGATAGGCGCGGACCAGGCCGTACTGGGCCGGCACCGGTGGTGCCGCCACCGCCGTGGCGCGCTCGAAGGCCTCCACCACTTCCCGCGAGGCCACCACGCCCACCTTGAGCTTGGCACGCACCAGCTGGAAATCGAGGGAATCCGGCACCTGCCGGTAGGGCAGCTGCATCACCCGGCTCTCCATTTCGGAGATCCGCTCGCCGGTGAGCGGGTGGGTGCGCAGGTAGGCCGGCGCGTTGTTCTCGTAGAGCCGGCTGTTCTTCTGCAGCCGCTCGAAGAAGGACGACATCCCCCGCACGTCGAAGCCCGCCGCGGTGAGGTTCTGCAGACCGATGCGGTCCGCCTCGTTCTCGAAGCTCCGCGAATAGGCCAGCTGGGAACTCATGCCCGCGGCCTGGCCGCCCATCACCGCCGCCTGGCTCATCTGCGGGCTGGACTTGGCCGCCAGCACCGCCACCAGCAGCGAGGCCAGCATCAGCAGCCCGGTCTCGCTCTGGCGCCCCACCATCCGCGCGATGTGGCGCTGGGTGACGTGGGCCACTTCGTGGGCCATCACCCCGGCCAGTTCGGACTCGCTCTGGGCGGCGAGGATCAGCCCGGTGTGCACTCCGATGTTGCCGCCCGGCATCGCGAAGGCGTTGAGGGAACGGTCGTCGACCGCGAAGAACGAAAAGGGCAGCCCCGCCCCGTCGCTCACCGCCACCAGGCGTCCGCCCAGGGCGTTGAGGTAATCCTCGATCTCCAGGTCGCGCAGGTAGGCCGGATCGCGCCAGCGGATCTCGCGCATGATCTGGGCACCGAGGCGCTGCTCGGCCAGCGGCGAGAGATCCACCGAGGCGCTGTCGCCCAGATCCGGCAAGGTCTGGGCGAGGCTGTTGGCGGAGATGGACGCGCACAGCAGTGCGGCAAGAAGGCGATTTTTCACGATAGCGTCTATGATACGCGACCACCCCGGAACGTTCCCCGACCCACCTCCGCAAGCACCATGACCGACACGCTCACCCACTTCGACGCCCAGGGCCAGGCCCACATGGTGGACGTCTCCGCCAAATCGGAAACCCGCCGCGTCGCCCGCGCCGAGGGGCGCATCGTGATGCAGCCCGCCACCCTGGCCCGCATCCTCGCCGGCGACAACAAGAAGGGCGACGTGATCGGCATTGCCCGCCTCGCCGCCATCCAGGGCGCCAAGCGCACCGCCGACCTGATTCCCCTGTGCCACCCGATCTTCCTGACCCGCGTCGCCGCCGATTTCAGCATCGAGGGCGACACCACCATCCGCTGCACCGTCACCGCCGAAACCGTCGGCCGCACCGGCGTGGAGATGGAAGCCCTGACCGCGGTGCAGGTCGGGCTACTCACCATCTACGACATGTGCAAGGCCATCGACAAGGGCATGACCATGGAAGGCATCCGCCTGCTGGAGAAGGAAGGCGGCAAGTCGGGGCACTGGAAGGCCGCCGGCTGAGCGGCGCCCGGCCCCGCCGGCAAGCTCAGTACTGGACGTAGATGAACGGGGCCCGCGTCAAGGGCAGCAGCCACAGCGCGACGCCCATCATCGCGCCCAGCGCCAGGGCCCCGGCCACGGGGGAGATCGCCTTCGCCCGGTTCATGCCCAGGGTCCGCGGGCCGATGACGCCGTCCAGCACCAGGGGCGTTGCGATCGCCAGGGCCAGCCACAGGGGATAGTCGTTGGACGCGCCCGGGTTGGCCTCGAACAGCGCCGTCACGACAGCCCCCGCCTTGTCGATCGAGGCGGTGCCGAACACGATGCGGGACAGGAAGATCCAGAACTGGGTAAGCAGGAAACAACCCACTGTCCAGATCATGGAGGCGTCGAGCATCTTCAGCAAATGGCCGGGCAGCTGCTGGCGCCAGAACTTGAACACCACCAGCGCCAGTCCGTGCATGCCGCCCCAGGCCACGAAGTTCCATGACGGGCCGTGCCAGATGCCGCTGAGCAGCATCACCAGAAACAGGTTTCCATAGGCCCGCAGCGCCCCTTTCTGGCTGCCGCCCAGGGGAATGTACAGATAGTCGCGCAGCCAGCTGGAGAGGGACATGTGCCAGCGGCGCCAGTAGTCCCCGATCGATACGGCGAGGGTCGGCCAGTTGAAGTTGGGCGGCACCTTGAACCCCAGCCACGCCGCGCAGCCGATCGCCATGAGGGAATAGCCGGCAAAGTCGAAATACAGCTGCGCGTAGCAGGCAAAGCTGGCGACCCACACCGCGCTCTGGCTCCACTCGCCGGGGTTGGTCAGGACCGGGGCCGCGATCCCGACCAGGGCATCGGCGATCACCGCCTTCATCACGAAACCCACCGCAAACTTGTAGGCCGCCTGCGAGAGCGCCTGCGGCGAGGCCCGGTCTAGCGTATCGGCCTGGGACAGGAAGGCCGAGGCGCGGGTGATCGGGCCCGCGGCGATGATCGGAAAGAAACCGATGTACAACAGCATCAGGTGGAAACGACGTTCGACCTCGGCGTTGCCGCGGCGCACGTCGACCAGGTAGCTGATGGCCCGGAAGCTGTAGTAGCTGATCCCGAGCGGGAAGATCAGCGTCAAACGGAACTCGCTGTCCGCCGAGAGGCCCAGGGACGCGAGCACGCCGGCGAGGAAGCCGAGATACTTGAAGCCGGACAGGATCAGCAGCACCGCCCCCACCGCGCAGGTGGTCACCAGGCGCACGCGGGTCCGGGCGCCCCCGATCGCCATGCCGCCCAGCCAGGCGGTCGCGGTGACGCCCAGCAACACCGGCACGAACCGCCAGTCCCACAGGGCATACAGCGCCACGCTGCTCCAGGCCAGCAGATGCTGGCGCAGCGCCACGCTCGGCAGCCGCCCGAAACACAGGAAGACGGCCGCGAAGAACACGAGGAAGGAAAAATCACCGGGCGTCATGCCTGCCAATCTCGGGAACCAGAATCTTTGCGTAGGCCTCGGTCAGGATGCGCGCGCCACCTGCGGTCAGGTGGCCCATGTCGGTCCAGAAGGGCCCGTTGAGTTGCCGCCTGAGCCCCGGATCGTTGAGGGAGATGCAAGGCTGGAGGCGCTGGCAGAGCACATCGAGCCGCGCCCGCGTATTGGAGGCCGCACTCGGGTAATGCACATAGATCACCTGCTCGACCCCGAGGCGCTCCAGCCGGGCCCTTTGCCTCCGACGGAAATCGAGCAGGACCTCGGCAATCTCCACCCGCTGCGTATCCCCCTCCTGCGCTAGTTCCGCGGCGAGGCGCTCGGCGGACGGCGCCGAAGGGGTGGCCTCTTCAGGCATGAAACCCAGCCTCACCTGGCTCCCCTCGCGGGCCAGGTTGCGCGCGATACCCATGTTCAGATAATGGGCCGCCATGTGGCGCAGGCTGACCAGGGCCCCCTCGTAATCCCCCAGCCCGAGCTGGATGCGCAGCATCTCGTAGACACGGGGCGCATCATGAAAGGCGATCGGTTCGTTCTTGAACCTGTTGACGTTTGCCAGCGCCGCGCGCAGGTCGGAGCCCAGCTCGATCAGCATCAGCTTGGGCTTGACCCCCGACTCCTTGAGCAGGCGCTCCAGATAGAACTCCTGTTCAAAGGCGTAGCGCCCGGGATAGCTCAACTGCACCAGCGGGTGGTGGATACCGGCTTCCATCATCCGCCGCTCCAGCAGGGAGCCGTCCACATCCCGGGCGGTACGGCTGGCCCCTACGAGGAAGACCGGCTGGGCCGAGGTTTTTTCGAGCCTCGCCTTCACCGCGTTGGCGACCATCAGGAAGTAACTCTGGCGCTCCAGATGGAAAACGGACAGGACCACTCCCAACACGACCTGGACGATGACCAGGCCCGCCACGAAAGCCGCCACGCACCGACCCAGACGGGTCACATCCTGCAAACGGAAGACAAACAGGGAAGCCAGCAGTAAGGAGCCAAGCAAAAGGACGAGCGCTTCCGTCTTCATGGGTAGAGGCAGGACATGTGTATCAAACTCAACGTGAGCCGCCCGAATTGTAGGGGAGAGAAAGACTCACGGGATAAATTTTCCGCAAGGAAACGTGGCTCCGCATTCCTCTGAACGGCAGCGGAGGGAAGAGGTATGGGACAATCCGCGGGTCAGCACTCGGACACGGACCATGGATCAGCCCCGTCGCAATTTCATGCAAGCCTTCGGTAGCGCCTCCCTGCTCGCCGGCCTCGTCGGGAGCGGGCTGCTGCGCCCGGCCCGGGCCCTCGCGGTGGATTTCAACCGCGCGCCCTTCGAGGCCAGGTCGGCCACCGACGCCCTGCGGCTCATTGGCGCCGCCGGTGCCGAGGCCAGCGCCGACATCGTCCTCAAGACCCCCGAGATCGCCGAGAACGGTGCCGCCGTGCCGATCGAGGTGATCAGCAACATCCCGGGCACCACGCGCCTGTCGGTGCTGGTGGACAAGAACCCCTTCCCCCTCGCGCTGCAGTTCAACTTCGCCCCGCCGGCCGTCGCGCGCTTCCAGGCCAAGCTCAAGATGGGCGAAAGCTCCCGCCTGCGCGTCGTGGCCACCGCCGGCGGCAGGCATTACACGGTGTTCCGCGAGGTCAAGGTCACCGCCGGCGGCTGCGGCTGACCACACCAGGAGAGCCCCATGTCCGACCCCATCAAGATCCGCGCCACCGTCAAGGGCAGCGACGGCGAAGTGCGCGTGCTGCTGCCCCACCCCATGGAGTCCGGTCAGCGCCGCGACGCCTCCGGGCAGCCGCTGCCGGCCCACTTCATCACCTCCGTCACCCTCAGCATCAACGGCCGCCCGGTGATCGAAGGCGCGCTCGGCACCGCGGTGTCGGCCAACCCCTTGTTCGGCTTCCAGTTTGCGGGCGTCAAGGCCGGCGACAAGCTGGCCGTCGCCTGGCTCGACAACAAGGGGCAGCGCGGCAGCGCCGAGGCGGTTTTCGCCGCCGGCTGAGCGGCCCGCCACTGTCACACGGGCGCGCAAGACAGCGCGCCGCCATCGGGACTAGAATTGCCCGCACTTTTCGCATCCCGCGGAAACCCTGCCCACCCGATGGCACTGCCATGAGCCACGAGATCGAACTCAAGCTGACCCTCCCCCAGAAGGCCCTGCCCGCGCTGCGCCGCCACCCGCTGATTGCCGATGCCCCCCGCGACGGCCGCGCCTGCACTCTCGAGAACACCTACTTCGACACCGTCGATCTCGAACTGCGCGAGCGCCGCATGGCCGTGCGCACCCGCAAGGCCGGCAACCGCTGGCTGCAGACGGTCAAGTGCGCCGCGGAATCCGTCGGCGGCCTGTCGGCCCGGCCCGAATGGGAGCAGCCCTACGCCAACGCCTGCTTCGACTTCTCGGCCATCGACCGTGACGACCTGCGCCGGCGCCTCGAGGCGCTGCAGCCGCAGCTGGTGCCGGTGTTCACCACCCACTTCCGCCGCGAAACGGTCGTACTGACCCCGCGGGAGGGCGTGAAGGTGCTGGCGATGATCGACAACGGCCACATCGAGGCCGCCGGGCGCAACCTGCCCCTGTGCGAGCTCGAGCTCGAGCTCGTCGAAGGCGACCCGACCGAGCTGTACACCCTCGCCCTGCAGCTCGCCGAGACCCTGCCCCTCACCCCCGAGAACGTCAGCAAGGCCGAGCGCGGCTACCGCCTGTTCTCCAACCACGCCCTGCGCCCCGCCAAGGCCCGGCCGTCGCGGCTATCCGCCGAGCAGTCGCCGGTGGACGCCTTCCGGATCATCGCCTTCGACTGCCTGGCCCTGTGGCAGGCCAACGAATCCGGCGCCCGGGAGAGCGACGACCCCGAGTTCATCCACCAGCTCCGCGTCGCCCTGCGCCGCCTGCGTTCGGCCCTGCGCCTGTTCAGCCCGGCCCTGCCGGCCGACTTCGTGAGCCGCTGGTCCGACGGCCTCAAGGACGCTGCCGACGGCCTCGGCGCCGCCCGCGACCTCGACGTGATGCTCGCCGAGGTGCTCAGCCCGGTGGCCGAATCCGGCCTCGCCGACGAGGCCACCCAGCGCCTCATCGCGATGGCCGTCGACCGCCGCGACCGCGAGAAGACCGCCGCCCGCGAACAACTCCTCGCCGCCAGCCACGGCCGCCAGATGCTGGCCCTCGCCGCCGATCTCTACGGCCTGCAGAGCGACGCGCTGGTCAAGTCGGCCAACCTCACCACCTTCGCCCGGCTGCAGCTCACCCAGCTCCGGAAGCGCGCCCGCAAGCGCTACGCGGCCGCCGCCGAACTGCACGCCGAGCAGCTCCACGAGCTGCGCGTCTCCCTCAAGCGGCTGCGCTACGCCATCGAGTTCCTGCTGCCGCTGCTCCCCGAGAAGGCCACCGTCCGCTTCGCCAACGAGCTGGCCGAGATCCAGGACACCCTCGGCTACATCAACGACGAGGCCGTCGCCCGCGGCCGCCTGAAGGCCTGGGCCGGCAAGGACCCGGAGCTGCGCAGCGGCGCCGCCTTCGTCGCCGGCTGGCACGCCCCCAAGATCGCCCGCCTGCGCCGCAGCGTCCTCCCCGCCCTCGAACCCATCCTGTGGGGCAAGGCCCCGTGGCGGCGATGAGCGGGTCATCAGGCGGTAACCTGCGGCCCCTAGACTCCCGGCCTTCGATAAAAGAGGAGGAGACCATGGACCTGCTGCTGTGGCGCCATGCCGAGGCCGTGGACGGCGTGCCCGACAACACCCGCGAACTCACCGAGCGGGGCATCAAGCAAGCCCACAAGGTGGCCGAGTGGCTGGAGAAGCGCCGCCCCAAGAAGCTGCGCGTGCTGGTCAGCCCCACCACCCGCACCCGCCAGACGGCCAGCGCCTTCACCCAGAACTTCGAGGTCGTCCCTGGCCTCGCACCGGGTAACGACATCACCACCATACTGGCCGCCTGCGGCTGGCCCGACGCCGGCGGCTCGGTGCTGGTGGTCGGCCATCAGCCCGAGCTCGGACGCCTCGCTTCCTTGCTGCTGTCCGGCCAGGAAGCCGACTGGACAATCAAGAAAGGCGCCCTGTGGTGGTTCACCAACCGCGTCCGCGACGACGAGACCCAGACCGTACTGCGCGCGGTGGTGCCGGCCGACCTGGTCTGAACCCCCTCCGCCGCCGCTGAACAGCGGCGCCTCCCGGATAACACGACCCCGCGCAACGCCCTGCCCGGTGCGTCTCCCGTCACCGCTCCGGCCGCAGGCGCGGCTCCCTTTCCGAATGGGGACTGGCCTGGCCTCCACCTTGACCCGGCCAAAATAAACGAGCCGCCCGAAGGCGGCTCGTGCGTGGCTGCGCCGTCCCCGCCGCAGCGGGGAACGGTGGCGACTTAAACCGACATCGCCTTGACGTGCTGGATCACCTCGGCGATCGCCTGCTGGGCGGAGCCGTACAGCAGCCGGGTGTTGTCCTTGTAGAACAGGGCGTTCTCGATGCCCGAGTAGCCGGTGCCCTTGCCACGCTTCACGACGATCACGTTCTGCGCCATGTCGGCGTTGAGGATCGGCATGCCGTAGATCGGGCTCGACTTGTCGGTGCGCGCCGACGGGTTCACCACGTCGTTGGCACCGATCACCAGCGCCACGTCCGCCTGGGCGAAGTCGGCGTTGATTTCCTCGAGGTCGAAGATCTTGTCGTAGGGCACGCCGGCCTCGGCCAGCAGCACGTTCATGTGGCCCGGCATGCGGCCCGCCACCGGGTGGATCGCGAAGACCACCTCGACGCCGGCTTCCTCGAGCAGCTCGGTCATCTCCCACACCTTGTGCTGGGCGCCGGCCACCGCCATGCCGTAACCCGGCACGATGATGACCTTGCTGGCGTAACGCATCATCGCCGCCGCGTCCATCGCGCCGACTTCCTTCTGCTCGCCCTCGACCGCCTCGCCGCCGCCGGCCGCAGCCATCGGCACGAAGAGGATGTTGCTGATCGGGCGGTTCATCGCCTTGGCCATCAGCTGGGTGAGCAGGGTGCCGGCCGCACCGACCACGATACCGGCGATGATCAGCGCCGGAATGCCCATCACGAAGCCTTCAAAACCCACCGCGAGGCCGGTGAAGGCGTTGAACAGCGAGATCACCACCGGCATGTCCGCGCCGCCGATCGGCAGCGTGATGACGGCGCCGAGCACCAGCGCGAGTACGAAGAAGGCGCCCACCAGCATCGGGTCGATCGCCGGGGCGATCACGATGGCGACGCCGAGGCCGAGGGTGATCAGGGCCAGCACCACGTTGACGGCGTTCTGCGCCGGCAAGCGGAAGGCCTTGTTCATCACGCCCTGGAGCTTGGCCCAGGCCACCACCGAACCCGAGAAGGACACCGCGCCGATCAGCGCGCCGAGGGTGGCCAGCAGGGTCACCACGGTGCCGTGCATCTCGCCGCGGGCAAACTCGACCGCCGCGATCGCCGCCGCCGCGCCGCCGCCCATGCCATTGTAGATGGCGACCATCTGGGGCATGTCGGTCATCGCGACCCGCTTGCCGGAGACCCAGGCCAGCGCGCCGCCGAGGGCGATGGCGATGATCATCAGCAGCATGTTGCCCATGCCGGGGGTCAGGAAGGTGACCACCGTGGCGAGCACCATGCCGACACCGGCCCACACGATGCCCTTGCGCGCCGAGACCGGCGAGCTCATGCCCTTGAGGCCCAGAATGAAGAGGATCGCGGCGACGAAGTAGCTCGCGTCGATCAGCCACTTGATAGCCATCAGTTCTTCTCCTTAGCCTTGAACATGGCGAGCATCCGCTCGGTCACCACGTAACCGCCGGCCGCGTTGGCCGCGCCGAGCAGCACCGCAACGAAGCCGATGACCTGCTCGAGGGGCGTCTCGGCCTGGCCGAGGGCGATCATGCCGCCCACCAGCACCACGCCGTGGACGAAGTTGGAGCCGGACATCAGCGGGGTGTGCAGGATCACCGGCACACGGGAGATCACCTCGTAGCCGGTGAAGGCCGCGAGCATGAAGATATAGAGAGCAAGCATTCCATCCATGGGGATTCTCCTTACAGGCCCAGCGCGGCCTTGACGCCCGCGTGGCGGAGCTCGCCGGCGTGGGTCAGGCAGGCACCGGCGAGCACCTCGTCTTCCCAGTCGAGGCTGAGCACGCCATCCTTGATGAAGGGCGAGATGAAGTTGTAGAGGTTCTTGGCGTACATCTCGGAGGCATGCACCGGCATGCGGCTGGGGATCTGGACCGGGCCGATCACCAGGGTCTCGCCGACCAGGGTCTTCTCACCGGCCTGGGTGCCCGCCACGTTGCCGCCGCTCTCGGCGGCCATGTCGACCACCACCGAGCCCGGCTTCATGCGCGCCACCATGTCGGCGGTGACGATCAGCGGCGCCTTCTTGCCGGGGATCGCCGCGGTGGTGATCAGCGCGTCGCACTCGGCGATGGCCTTGCCGAGCTTGTCGGCCTGGATGCGCTTCTCCTCGTCGGTCAGCTCACGGGCATAGCCGCCCGTACCCGCCGCCGAGACGCCGGTATCGACGAACTTGGCGCCGAGGGACTCGATCTGCTCCTTGGTCTCGGGGCGCACGTCATAACCCGACACCATCGCGCCGAGGCGCTTGGCGGTGGCGATGGCCTGCAGGCCGGCCACGCCGGCACCGATCACCAGCACCTTGGCCGGACGGATCGTGCCGGCGGCGTAGGTGAGCATCGGGAAGAACTTCGGGGAGTGGTCGGCGGCGATCAGCGCGCACTCGTAGCCCGACACCGCCGCCTGGCTGGACAGCACGTCCATGCTCTGGGCACGGGAGATGCGCGGCAGCAGCTCCAGGGCGAAGCAGGTGATCTTCTTTTCGATCAAAAGCTTCACACGTTCGGCGCTCGACCACGGCTGCTGCAGGCCGACCAGCACACAGCCCGGCTTGAGTATCGCGATGTCTTCGAGGCTCAGCGGCTGGACCTGCAGCACGACGTCGGCCTTGGCCAGCACCGCGCCGGCGTCGGCCAGCAGCTCGGCGGCGCCGAAGTCCTCGTCGCGGTAGTAAGCCGACGCGCCGGCCCCCGCCTGGAGCAGCAAAGCTGCGCCAAGCCCTTGATATTTCTTGGCTACGTCCGGAACGAGCGCAACGCGGCGCTCACCCGGCGTAAACTCTTTGGTCACACCGATGACCAGAGGCATGGAAGCTCCTCAGTAGGTAGTTGGAATTCGGCTGCCGTCGCGCGCAGGCTGCGCGCCCGGACGTTTATCTGGTACGTTCTCCGGCCAGCATACGTGGCAGTCAGCCTGCCCGTGGCGGGAGAAATCGATCATTTCATTCAAATAGCTGGGTAGCGATGGCAAAGTCTAGCAAGAAACAAACCCGCCCAACCCGAAAGCTAGGGTTACCCCCAGGTTCACTGATACATATCGGCGAGATCAAGACTGAAAAGCCCAGCATCACGCTGATCGAGTTCGATGCCCATGGCGTCACCGAAACCCGATTCGAGTCCATCGAGGCCTCCCGCGACCACCATGCCACCCGCGAGAAACGCTGGCTCAACGTGTATGGGCTGCACGACCCGGCGGTGATGGCCGAGATCGGCCGGCGTTTCAGGCTGCACCCCCTGGTGCAGGAAGACATCCTGAACACCCACCAGCGCCCGAAGTGCGACGAGTTTGCCGACTACCAGTACATCGTCGCCCGCTGCTTCGACTTCGACCCCGAGACCCGCAGCCTCACCTCGGACCAGGTCAGCATCGTGCTGGGCCGCAATTTCTTGCTCACCTTCCAGGAACGCGCCACCGGCGCCTTCGAGGCGGTGCGCGAACGCCTGCGCGCGGAGCACGGCGCGATGCGCGCCCACGGCCCCGACTACCTGGCCTACGCCCTGCTGGACACCCTGGTGGACCGCTATTTCGTGATGCTGGACCACCTCTCGGACATGGCCGAGGAACTCGAGGACCAGGCCCTCAGCCGCCCCAACCCGGCCCTGCTGGCCGAGATCAACCGGGTCAAGCACGAGGCGCTGGTGCTGCGCCGGGCGATCTGGCCGCTGCGGGAGATCCTCAACACCCTGTCACGGGCCGACAACGGCTTTTTCTGCGCCGACACGCGGCTCTACCTACGGGATGTCTATGATCACACGGTGCACGTGCTCGAATCGCTGGAGTCCGTGCGCGACCTGCTGGCCGACCTGCTCGACATCTACCTGTCGAGCGTCAGCAACCGGCTGAACACCGAGGTACGCATCCTCACCGTGCTGACGACGCTGTTCATGCCGGCGACGCTGATCGCCGGGGTGTTCGGGATGAATTTCCAGCACATGCCGCTCCTCGACGAGCGGGACGGGTTCTGGATCGCGCTGGGGGTGATGGGCAGCGCCGCCGCGGTGATGGCCGCGGCCTTCTGGCGCCGCAACTGGCTGAAGACCCGTTGACCGGCGGCCCGCCCGGGGGCCGGCTCAGGCGCCGTAGCGGGCCACTTCGATGCGCGGCTTGGGGTCCATCTCGACCAGCTTGACCACCGCCAGGGAGATGTTGTCGCCGCCGCCCCGGGCGCGCTGGCGGGCCAGCTCGATGAGCATGGACGCGGCCTCGCGGGGCGAATGGGTGTCGAGGATCTGCCCCATCTCCTGCTCGGGGATGTAGGCCCACAGGCCGTCGGAACAGAGCAGGAAGGCGTCGCCGCCGGCGAGGGGCGAGGCATGCCCCAGATCGACGCGCGGCTCGCGCTCGGAGCCGAGGCAGGACAGCAGCACGTTGCGGTTGGGGTGGCGCAGGGCGCCTTCGGCGTCGAGGCGGCCCTTGCGGACGAGCTCCTCGACGAGCGAATGATCGAGGCTGCGGGTGACCAGCTGACCGCGCCGGAAATGGTAGAAACGGGAATCGCCGCAGTGGGCCCAGTCGGCACGGTCGGGCTGCATCATGAAGACCACCGCGGTGCTGTGCGGGTCCTGCTCGCTGGTGAAGCGGGTCAGCTTGATGACGATGTGCGCCTCGTCGATGATGCTGCGCAGGAGCTCCTCGGGGCTTTCCGAGGCCGGCGCGAAGGCTTCGAAGTTCTGCTTGGCCTTGAGGATCACCTGTTCGGCCGCCATCGCGCCCCCCGAATGCCCCCCCATGCCGTCGGCGAGCACGGCCATCAGGGTGCCTTTGCGGGTGGGGTGCGCAAAGACCGCGGCGCGATCCTGCTGCTCGGTACGGTCACCCGTGTGTTTGGCGACGCAGGCCTCGGCCTGGTAACGCTTTTTTGCGCTAACCGAATCGGGCGCGGAAAGGGACGAGAGGGGCGGATTCAGCATGACACTCAGGACGTTAACACGAAAACTGCGCTCCGGACACCAAACCCTCGCCCGCACGGCGGCGCCGGCAGGCTTCGGCAACTGGACAGGCCCCCGCGCTGCGCGACCCGGACGACCGGCAACAACAAGGGAACTGCTCGTTCATGGGGGTGCTCCGTGACGCAGACACGTCATATTCGATTTACGAAGTTTAACTGTTTATCTCGCCTAAACTAAAGGCCCGATTGGGCTTTCCGGGGGTTCATGTGACATTTTCATCGGCCCACAGCAGCTCCACCCAATGCCTTAAAGGAACATCGGCGCCACCGGCCAGATGGGCGATGCAGCCGATGTTCGCGGAAGCGATGCATTCAGCCCCGCCGGCCTGCAGTGCGTCCAGCTTGGCGTCCCGCAGGCGGGCGGAAATTTCGGGCTGCAATAACGAATAGGTGCCCGCCGAACCGCAGCACAGATGGCCGTCGCGCACCGGCACCAGCTCGAAGCCGGCGGCCACCAGCAGATCCTCGGCGACCCCGCGGATCTTCAGGCCATGCTGCAGACTGCAGGGGGCATGGAAGGCGATGCGCCGCCGGGGCCGACCGGTGGCACGGGACGCCAGCAGGGGCTTCAGGCGCGCCGCCTCGGCGCCCAGCACCTCGGCCACATCGCGGGCCAGCGCCGAGACGCGGGCGGCCCGGGCGGCATAGCGGGAGTCGTCCTTCAGCAGGTGCCCGTAGTCGCGGACCTGCACGCCACAGCCCGAGGCGGTGACCACGATGGCCTCCACCCTCCCCGCCTCGATCTCCGGCCACCAGGCGTCGATGTTGCGCCGCGCGTCGTCGCGGCCGCCGTCCTGATCGTCGAGGTGGAAACGCAGCGCGCCGCAGCACCCGGCAGTGGCCATCTCGACCAGCGAGATGCCCAGGGTGTCGAGCAGCCGCGCCGTGGCGGCGTTGATGGACGGCCGCAGCGACGGCTGGACGCAGCCCGCCAGCGCGATCATCCGGCGGGCGTGGCACGGCGCCGGCCACGGGCCGGCCGGCTCGGCGGGCGACACCTTGTCGGCGAGAGGCTTGGGCAACAGGGGCCTGAAGCGCCGCCCCAGCCCCAGCGCCGCGCCGAACAGCGTGCTCCGCGGCAGCACCTCGCGCAGGGCGGCCCGCTTGAGGGCGTCGGCCCCGCTGCGCGGCACCTGGGCGTCGACGACCCGCCGCCCGATGTCTAGCAGGTGGCCGTACTCGACGCCCGACGGACAGGTGGTCTCGCAGGCGCGGCAGCTCAGGCAGCGGTCGAGATGGAGCCGGGTCTTGCCGGTGGCGGGCTGGCCCTCGAGCACCTGCTTGATGAGGTAGATGCGCCCCCGCGGGCCGTCCAGCTCGTCGCCGAGCAGCTGGTAGGTCGGGCAGGTGGCGGTGCAGAAGCCGCAATGGACGCATTTGCGCAGGATCGTCTCGGCCTCGCGGCCATCGGGCGTGTCGCGGATGAAATCGGCGAGATGCGTCTGCATGGCTCACAGCCCTCCGTAAAGACGGCCGGGGTTGAACACGCCGGCCGGGTCGAACGCCTGCTTGAGAGTGCGCTGCAGCGCCCACAGGGGCGCCGGGAGCGGATGGAAGACCTCGCCGCTGCGCTCGCCGTGGCGGAACAGGGTGGCGTGGCCGCCGAGGGCCGCGGCGCGGGCGCGGATCGCCTCCGCCGACGCGTCGGCGCGCAGCCAGCGCTGGGCACCGCCCCACTCCACCAGCTGGGTGCCGGGCAGCGCCACCGCCAGCGCGTCGCTGGGCACCGACAGCCGCCACAGGGGCGCCTCGCCGGCGAAGAAGGGGTCGCCGTGGTCCCGCAGGCCGGCCCACAGGGCGTCGGCCTCCGCGTCCGGCAGGTGCTCGCCGCCGAGCCGGCCGAGGGCCGCCTCCACCGCCGCCGCCGCGCCGGAGAGCCGCAGCGTGAGCACGCCGCCCGCCCAGACACTGGCCGAGATCGGCAGCGGCTGGCCCGCCCAGGCATTGAGCCGGTGCAGGGCCGCCGCTTCGTCGAGCGCGAAGCGCAGGCTGGCCTCGGCGGGGGGACGCGGCAGCACCTTGAGCGACACCTCGACGATCAGCCCCAGGGTGCCGAGGCTGCCGGCCAGGGCCCGGGAGACGTCGTAGCCAGCCACGTTCTTCATGACCTCGCCACCGAAACGCAGCAGCTCGCCGCGACCGTCGATGAGGCGGGCGCCGAGCACGAAGTCGCGCACGCCCCCCACCGCCGCCCGCCTCGGCCCCGCGAGGCCCGCCGCCACGCAACCGCCCACCGTGCCGCCGGGCGCGAAGCGCGGCGGCTCGAAGGCGAGCATCTGCCCGTGCGCCGCCAGCAGGGCTTCGAGCTCGGCCAGCGGCGTGCCGGCGCGCACCGTCACCACCAGCTCGGAGGGTTCGTAATTGACGATGCCGCGCCAGGCGCGAGTGTCGAGGGGCACGCCCGCCTCGGCGCGGCCGTAAAAGGCCTTGGTGCCGCCGCCCCGGATGGCGAGGTGGCCGCCGGCCGCCGCGGCGGCCCGCACCTGCTCGCGCCAGGCGTCGATCTGATCATTCACGGGGATCTCCCTCCACTTTGTTGGCGCCCTCGCGCCGGCGCTCGGCGAGCCGCCCCGCGGTGCGCAAGGCCATCCACGAGCCGATCAGGGACAACACCGGCACCGCAATGAACAGGAACTGCAGCCAGCCCTCGGACATCGTTTCCATCAGAAGCGGGGCAGCTCGGGATGGGCTGCCGGATGGGCGCCGCCCATCCGCTCGCGGCCGTATTCGGCGCAGCGGTTGAGGGTCGGGATGGCCTTGCCCGGGTTGAGCAGGCCGGCTGGGTCGAAGGCCGCCTTGACCCGGTGGAAGGCCAGGATCTCGGGCGTCGCAAACTGGCTGCACATCTGGTTGATCTTCTCGATGCCCACGCCGTGTTCGCCGGTGATGGTGCCCCCCAGGGTTACCGACAGCTCGAGGATCTCGGCACCGAAGGCCTCGGCCCGGTGCTGCTCGCCGGGCTGGTTGGCGTCGAAGAGGATCAGCGGGTGCAGGTTGCCGTCGCCCGCGTGGAAGACGTTGATGCAGCGCAGGCCGTGTCTGCGCTCCATCGCCTGGATGGCCTGCAGCATCTCGCCGAGGCGCTTGCGGGGGATGGTGCCGTCCATGCAGTAGTAATCGGGCGAGATCCGCCCGGCCGCCGGAAAGGCCGCCTTGCGCCCGGCCCAGAAGCGCAGGCGCTCGGCCTCGTCGCGGGACACGCGGACCTCGGTGGCGCCGCCGGCTTCGAGCAGCGCCCGCACCCGGGCGATCTCCTCGGCGACCTCCTCGGGCGTGCCGTCGGCCTCGCACAGCAGGATCGCCTGGGCGTCGAGGGGGTAGCCGGCGCGCACGAACTCCTCGACCGCCGCGGTGGCCGGCTGGTCCATCATCTCGAGGCCTGCCGGGATGATGCCGGCGGCGATGATCGCCGCCACCGCGTCACCGGCCTTCACCACGTCGTCGAAGGCCGCCAGCACGCACTGGGCGAGCTGGGGCCTGGGGGTGAGCCGCACGGTGACCTCGGTGACCACCGCCAGCATGCCCTCCGAGCCGGTGACCAGCGGCAGCAGGTCGTAGCCCGGCGCGTCCAGCGCCAGGCTGCCGAACTCCACGATCTCGCCGGCCATCGTCACCCCGCGCACCTTGAGCAGGTTGTGCAGCGTGAGGCCGTACTTGAGGCAATGCACGCCGCCGGAGTTCTCGGCCACGTTGCCCCCTATCGTGCACGCGATCTGCGAAGACGGGTCGGGCGCGTAATACAGCCCGTGGGGCGCCGCGGCCTCGGAGATGGCGAGGTTGCGCACGCCGGGCTGCACCACCGCCCGGCGGGCGTGGGCGTCGATGTGCAGGATCTTCTTGAGGCGCGCCAGCGACAGCACCAGCCCGAAGCGGTGTGGCTGGGCGCCGCCGGAGAGCCCGGTGCCAGCGCCTCGCGCCACCACCGGCACTCCCTGCGCAAAGCAGATCCTGAGGATCTCGACCACCTGGGCCTCGGTCTCGGGCAGCGCCACCAGCAGCGGCAGCTGGCGCAGCGCGGCCATGCCGTCGCATTCGTAGGGGCGCAGGTCTTCCGGGTCGTGGAGCAAGCAGGCGGGCGGCAGCACCCGGGCCAGCGCGGCGAGCAGGCGATGCTTGTCTACCTGGGAAAAATCACGCTCGGCCTGGCCGGGACTACCTGCGTCGGGGGCAATGGCGCGCATCGACCGTCCTCCTGCATGGGTTGGGGAATGGGTGTCCGGAGTCTAGACGCCGGCAGGCAGAGGGGTAAAGCCCCGCCCGGCGTGGTCCGCCTCAACGCCCCGCAGCCAGCCGAACGACGCCTCGCTCGCCGCGCTCGCCGCGCTCGGCACATACTCGGCGCCGATCCAGCCGTCGTAGCCGATGGCCTCCAGATGGCGGAACAGGAAGGGAAAGTTGATCTCGCCGGTGCCCGGTTCGTGGCGCCCCGGGTTGTCGGCCAGCTGGATGTGGCCGATCACCGGCAGATGACGCTCCAGGGTCCGCGCCAGGTCGCCCTCCATCACCTGGGCGTGGTAGAGGTCGTACTGCAGGCGCAGGTTGGGCCGGCCCGCGGCGGCGAGCAGCGCCAGCGCCGGCGCCGTGCGGTCGAGATAGAAACCAGGGGTGTCCCGGCTGTTGAGGGGCTCGGTGAGCACCTCGCGGCCGGCCGGCGCAAGGGCGTCGGCGGCATGGCGCAGGTTGTCCACCAGGGTCGTCGCGATCAGGGTTTCGCTACACGCCGCCGGGCGTCGGCCGGCGAGGCAGTTGAGGCGCGGGCAATCCAGCGCCTCGGCGTAGCGCGCCGCCAGTTCGACCCCGTCGCGGAACTCGGCGATCCGGTCGGGCAGGCAGGCGACGCCCCGCTCGCCGCCCGCCCAGTCGCCCGGCGGAAAGTTGAACAGCACCACCTCGACCCCGGCCCGGCGCGCCGCGTCGCGCACCTCGTCGGCGGGAAAGTCGTACGGAAAGTGAAACTCCACGCCCTTGAAGCCGCAGGCGGCGGCGGCCGCGAAGCGTTCGAGGAAGGGACGGTCGAGGAACAGGAAGGACAGGTTGGCAGAAAAGCGCAGCATCGATGAACCCACCAGAAAAGTTGCAAGCCGAAGACAGGCCCCTGGGCAAACACATCACAAAACCCGCGCGGGCGGGTCAATCCGGGCCTGTCGATGGGTTATCATGCGCGACTTGACAACGAATGACCAAGCCCCACTGATGATCCGCAAACTGCTGCGCCGAGTCTTCCGCCGCGCCGCACCCGCCAACACCCTCCCCGAACCCGCCGTGATCCCCGTGGAGCGCCACGGTGTTCGCCGCGAATCGATCTCCCCCGCCGCCAACAAGGTGTGCGTCGTGCTGCAGGAAGCCGGGCACAAGGCCTACGTGGTCGGCGGCGCCGTCCGCGACATCATCGTCGGCCAGGTGCCCAAGGATTTCGACGTGGCCACCAGCGCCACCCCCGAAGAAGTCCGCGCCCTCTTCCGCCGCTCGCGGATCATCGGCCGGCGCTTCAAGATCGTGCATGTGATGAGCGGCCCCGAGACCATCGAGGTCTCCACCTTCCGCGCCATGCAGGACGCCGAATCCACCGAGACCGACGAGCACGGCCGCGTGCTGCGCGACAACGTGTTCGGCTCGATGGCCGAGGACGCCACCCGCCGCGACTTCACCGTCAACGCGCTGTACTACGACCCCTCCACCGAGACGGTCATCGACTACCACCACGGCGTGGCCGACCTGCAGCAAAAGACGCTGCGCATGATCGGCGACCCCCGCGTGCGCTACCGCGAAGATCCGGTGCGCATGCTGCGCGCCGCGCGCCTCGGCGCCAAGCTGGGCCTCTCCATCGACCCGGCCGCCCGCGCGCCGATCCGCGAGATGGCCGAGCTCCTCGAGAACGTGCCGCCGGCACGGCTCTTCGACGAGATGCTCAAGCTCCTGATGTCGGGCCACGCGGTCAAGTGCCTGCGCCAGCTCCGCGAGGAGGGCCTGCACCACGGCCTGCTGCCGCTGCTCGACGTGATCCTCGAACAGCCGCTGGGCGAGCGCTTCGTGTGGCTGTCCCTCGAGAACACCGACGAGCGCGTGCGCCAGGGCAAGCCGGTGTCGCCGGGCTTCCTGTTCGCCACGCTGCTGTGGCACGAGGTGCTGGCCGACTGGGAGGCCCGCAAGGCCGCCGGCGAGCACGCCCAGCCCGCCCTCTTCGAGGCGATGGACGCGGTCCTCGACAAGCAGTCGGGCAAGCTGGCGATCACCCGCCGCATCGCCGGCGACATCAAGGAGATCTGGGCCCTGCAACCGCGCTTCGAGAAGCGCGCCGGCAAGACGCCCTACCGCCTGCTCGAGCAGCCGCGCTATCGCGCCGGGTGGGATTTCCTGCGCCTGCGCGCCGAATCCGGCGAGCTCCCGATGGAGCTGCCCGACTGGTGGGACGCCTTCGCCGACGCCAACCCCGACGCCCGCGCCGACATGCTGGTGCCCGACCAGGCCGGCCCCGCCAAGAAACGCCGCCGCCGCAGGAAGCCCGCCGGCAGCACGGCACCGGCCGCCGAATGAGCACCACCCGCGCCTACGTGGCGCTGGGCGCCAACCTCGGCGAGCCCGTCGCCCACCTGCGCGCCGCGGTGGCCGACCTCGACGCGCTGCCCGGCACCCGGGTCGTCGCCCGCTCGTCGCTGTACCGCAGCGCTCCGGTGGGCCTTGTCGACCAGCCCGACTTCATCAACGCGGTGGTGGCCGTCGACACCGCCCTCGAAGCCCTGCCGCTGCTGCGCACCCTGCTCGCCATCGAGGCCCGCCACGGCCGCGTGCGCAGCGTGCCCAACGCCCCGCGCACCCTCGACCTCGACCTGCTGCTGCACGGCGAGGCCGTTGTCGGGGGCGCCGAGCTGACCCTGCCCCACCCGCGCATGCACGAGCGGGCCTTCGTGCTGCTGCCGCTCCTCGAGATCGCCCCCCATGTCGACTTGCCGGGCCTCGGCGCGGCCCGCGCCTTCCTGCCGGCGGTGGCCGGCCAGGCCATCGAACGCAGCGAGCCGATGTAATGCCGGTGTGGTTCCAGACGGCCCTGCTGCTGGCCGCCTCCAACGTCTTCATGACCTTCGCCTGGTACGGGCACCTCAAGAACCTCGCCACCGCGCCGTGGTACGTGGCGGCCCTGGTGAGCTGGGGCATCGCCCTCTTCGAGTACCTGCTGCAGGTGCCGGCCAACCGCATCGGCGCCACCGAACTCAACCTCGCCCAGCTCAAGATCATGCAGGAGGCGATCACCCTGACGGTGTTCGTGCCCTTTGCCATTTTCTACATGCAGCAGCCGCTCAAGCTTGACTATCTGTGGGCTGGCCTGTGTATCCTAGGCGCCGTTTACTTCATCTTCCGCGCCTGAAAGGCGGTCAGACCCCATGCTCGAAAAAGCGCGTTACATCGTCGTCGAGGGCCCCATCGGCGCCGGCAAGACGACCCTCGCCAAGCGCCTGGCCGAACGCCTGAATGCCGACGTGCTGCTCGAAAACCCGGCCGCCAATCCCTTCCTCGGGCGCTTCTACCAGAACGCGGAGCGCTGGGGACTGCCGACCCAGATCGCCTTCCTGTTCCAGCGCAGCGAGCAGCTGGTGGACTTCTCCCTGCACCACGACCCGGCCCGCCGGGTGGTGTCGGATTTCCTCCTCGCCAAGGACCCGCTGTTCGCCGAGCTCAACCTCGCCGAAGACGAGCTGCAGCTCTACCGCAAGCTCTACGAGCGCCTCAAGCCCAGCATCCGCAAGCCCGACCTCGTCATCTACCTGCAGGCCCAGCCCGACATCCTGATCGAGCGCGTGCGCCACCGCGGCGTCGAGGCCGAGCGCCGGATGAGCGAGGCCTACCTGCAGCGGGTCGCCGAACACTATGCCAACTTCTTCCACCACTACGATGCGGCCCCGCTCTTCATCGTGAATGCCGAAACCCTCAACCCCGTCGACAAGGACGAGGACTTCGAGCTGCTCTACTCCCGGCTGCACGCCATGCGCAGCTACCGCGAGTTCTTCGGCTACTCGGCCTGAACTCCCACCCCGGCGCGCGCCGGCCAGCGGGGAGGGCCGCTTCGCCCCTCCCGCGCTGTCGCCCCGGTGCAACACTGCCCGGCGCCCGTCGCCCCTCAGCTTGTCTTTGCCCCGTCGCCCTCTTGTGCCCCGCACAGGATTGCGTTTAACTCGCGCCGCGAGGAGGAAACCGCAATGAGCTATCTGCAGGAAAACAGCAAACCCGTCACCCTTTTCGAACTCGGCAAGATGCGCGCCGAGGGCCGCAAGATCGTCATGCTCACCGGCTACGACGCCAGCTTTGCCGCCCTGCTCGAGCGCTGCGGCGTCGACGTGATCCTGGTCGGCGACTCCCTCGGCAACGTGCTGCAGGGCCAGAAGACGACCCTGCCGGTCACCATGGAGCAGATGGCCTACCACACCGAGTGCGTGGCCCGCGGCAGCTCGCGCCCGCTCATCGTCACCGACATGCCCTTCGGCAGCTACGCCGAGAGCCCGTCCCAGGCCATGCGCAACGCCGCCCGCCTGATGGCCGCCGGCGCCCACATGGTCAAGCTCGAAGGCGGCGCCTTCATGGCCGAGACGGTGCGCTTCCTGGTCGAGCGGGGTGTGCCGGTGTGTGCCCACATCGGCCTCACCCCGCAGGCCGTCCACCAGCTCGGCGGCTACCGCGTGCAGGGCCGCAGCGACGAGGGCGCCGCCATCCTCAAGGCCGACGCCCTCGCCCTCGAACAGGCCGGCGCCTCCCTGATGGTGATGGAGATGGTGCCCGCGCCCCTCGCCGCCGAAGTCAGCGCCAGCCTCACCACGATGGCCACCATCGGCATCGGCGCCGGCGTCGACTGCCACGGCCAGGTGCTGGTGCTCCACGACCTCATCGGCGTCTTCCCCGGCAAGCGGCCGCGCTTCGCCAAGAACTTCATGGAAGGCGCGTCGAGCATCGACGACGCCGTCACCCGCTACGTCACCGACGTGCGCGAAAGCCGCTTCCCCGGCCCCGAACACAGCTACTGAACACCGCCATGCAGATCCATCCGACCATCGCCGGCCTGCGCGCCGCCCTCGCCGGCGCCGGGCGCGTCGCCTTCGTCCCCACCATGGGCAACCTCCACGACGGTCACCTCGACCTGATGCGCCAGGCCCGCCAGCACGCCGACGTGGTGGTGGCCAGCATCTTCGTGAACCGTCTGCAGTTCGGCCCCCGCGAAGACTTCGACAAATACCCGCGCACCTTCGAGCAGGACTGCGCCAAGCTCACCGAAGCCGGCGTCGACCACCTCTTCGCCCCCGACGAGCAGGAGATGTACCCCACGCCCCAGCGCTACCACGTGGTCCCGGATGCGGCCCACACCGACATCCTCGAAGGCGCGGTGCGCCCGGGCCATTTCGGCGGCGTGGCCACGGTGGTGCTGAAGCTGTTCAACATCGTCCGGCCCCAGGTGGCGCTGTTCGGCAAGAAGGACTATCAGCAGCTGATGGTGCTCTCCAACATGGTGCGCGAACTGGCGCTGCCCATCGAGATCATCCCCGGCGAGACCATCCGCGCCGACGACGGCCTCGCCCTGTCGTCGCGCAACGGCTACCTGAGTGCCGCCGAGCGCGCCGAGGCGCCCCGCCTCAACCGCCAGCTGGTGTCGATCCGCGAGCGCGTGCGGGCCGGCGAACGCAACTTCCTGCGCCTCGAAACCGAGGCGATGGCCGAACTGGCCGCCCACGGCTGGCATCCGGACTACGTCACCGTGCGCCGCCGCAGCGACCTGCAGCCCCCGGCGGGCGACGACGCGGCGCTGGTCGTGCTGGCAGCCGCCAGGCTCGGCACCACCCGCCTCATCGACAACCTCGAGATCTGACGCCCCCACAAGCAGAACGCCCGCTGACAAGCGGGCGTTCTGCTTTGGCGGAGATCGCCGGGCGGTCAGGCGGTTGGCGTCGGGCGAGGAATCACCAGCGCATCGCCGCCGTCGTCACGCCGCCGGATCTGGCCCAGCCCCTCGGCGATCGCCATGCACTGGCGGATATCCTCGATGAGGTAATTCCCCAGCGCAAGGCACAGCGCCACCTCGCTCACCGCCGGCTCATCGACGCAGGCCGAGCGGATCGCCCGCACCACCTCGCCATACACCGGGTCCCGCGACAGCAGACGGGTGAGGCGCCCATGCAGGTGCCGGGCGATGCGGACGCCGTCCTGATCGGTGTGGATACGCCGGCAGGCCTGCAGGATGGCCTGCCGCGCGTGCCGATGATGGCCGAGCTCCTGTTCATTGGCGATCCGCGCCAGCATGAGCTGCCAGTCGGCGGGAATCCGGTCCTGGGCCCTGGCCCGCGCGCTCCACAGCTCCCAGCCGACGACGCCGAGGGCGAACACGCCGATAACGCTCATCATCAGAGCTTCCATGATTTGACTCCTGAACTGCTTTTCATCTTTGCAGCTTAGGAGCTGGATCGGCCCTCGACCGCCGACTGGATCACGCCCCGCGGCGGATCGCGCCCGCCGGCGCTCAAATCAGGCGGCCGGTGCCAAGCGGATCACGCTCGTACCCAGGATAGGCACTCCGCCCCCTCAGGCCGTCACGCGGTCACACGGCAGCACCGGACTGCGCCCGCCAGGCCGCGCCGGCAGCGCCTCCAGCGCAGCCCCGGGGCACCGGTCGAGCCGGTAACCGCTGCCATACACCGCCACCAGCTCGAAACCGTTGCTGCAATCGAGCTGAAGGTTGCGACGGATCCGGCTGATGTGGGAATCGAGGGTCCGCGACGGCGACACGGTCCGGCGGCGCCAGACCATGTCGAGCAGGTGCCCGCGGGAGATCAGGCGCCCGGCGTTGCTGAACAGGAACAGCGCCAGCCCATGCTCCTTGCGGGTCAGGCCCACCGTCAGCCCATTAAAGTGGACCAGGCGTCCGTAGGGATCGAAACGATAGGGGCCGAACGTCAGGCCTGCAGCCATCGTGTACAGCCGCGAGAAGCGCCGCCGCAGGATCGCCCTCGCGCGGGCCTCGAGCTCCCGGACGCCGACGTCGCTGGCGACGAAATCATCCGCCCCCGCCGCCAAAGCTTCGGCCAGACGTAGCTCGTCACGACCGCAATTGACGAACACGACCGCCCCATCGAAGCGCGGAAAACCCTTGAGCCGCAGCACGAGGCTCCGGCCCCGCAGGCCGAACAGCGTATCGTCGACCAGCAGCACGTCGAAGCTCTCCCGCACCACATCGCGCAGCAACTCGCGCTCCTGGCGATAACGGCACACGACATGCCCGCGGGCCTCCAGTGCCTCGGCCTGCCGGTCCGCCCCGCCGCCCTGCTCACCGAGGACGGCCATGCGCATCGACGAAGCCCCCGGCAGGAAGTCCGGGCGGCCGTCCTCGGGCTCGGGGAGAGCAGAAAATCCCATCAGAATGTCGTGCATGGCAGCGGGCCTCTTCAAAGCAAAATCGCTGAATTCGCCGGTTACCCATCGCGGGGCGACACCCGCGCTGTCAGGACAGATCAATGACCGGAATCAGTCTCATTATCCTGCGGCGCACCAATCAGGCTTGTGCTGGGCACGCCAATTGTTTTGCGGGGGCGAAAGATATGAGAAGAAGATAAACGCCCGAGACGCCGCGACGCGCTCCGGTGCTGCCGGCGGGGGCCCGCCGGGACGGCCGGTTACGCGCCGGGGCCCGTGCTCTTGCCATCCGGCCTCGAAGCGATACACTGCGTCTTGCGGGCGACATGAGCGTCGCCCTGCCGGTCACGACAAACAATAAGGAGGGACAAAGACAATGGCTGTAACGGTCCAGCAAATTCTTGAAGGCAAGAGCGGCTCCACCCACTCGGTGAGCCCTGACACCACCGTGCTGCAAGCCCTCGAGCTCATGGCACAGCACAACATCAGCGCGGTGCTGGTGATGGAGGGGCCGCGCCTGGTGGGCATCTTCACCGAACGCGACTACGCCCGTAAGGTCGTGCTGCGCGGCCTCGCGTCCAAGGACACCCGGGTCGGCGACCTGATGACCCAGAACATCCTCACGATCTCCCCGAGCCACAGCGTGGACGATTGCATGAACATCATGACCAACAACCACGTCCGCCACCTCCCGGTGGTGAGCAGCGGCACGATCGTCGGGATCGTCAGCATCGGCGACGCGGTGAAGTCGGTCATCGAACAGCAGCAGGCCACCATCGACCAGCTGTCCGGCTACATCGCCGGCGGCATGAGCACCTGAAGCCCCCAGAACCGGCACGGTCGGCCCCCGCTGCCGGCACGCCACGCCCGCCGGCGCCCGCCGCAGCGCGTGGCCGGCCGGTGCCTGCAGCGGAGCAGCCCGCGCCGTCGGCCAAGCAGGCGGGCGTCTAACCCGTCAGAACTGGACGCGCCAGCTCACTCCCGACGGCCCGAACATCCAGTAACCGCCTCCGACGCCGGCCACGGCGCCGGCCACGTTCCAGCCCATGTCCCGCCACGAGAACCGGTTGCAGTCCTGCCCGGCATCGTAGAGCTCCTTCGCCACGCCGGGAATCAATGCCAGCCCGACGGCCTCCCAGGGGCTGGTGGTCAGGCGCGAGCCGGCCACGCCGAAGGCGAAGGAGGCACCAAAATGCGCCGCCTTGTCACGTCCCAGCCAGTCGTCACGGCCGCGCTCGCAGGCAGAGGTGGCGCCGGCGGTACCGGCAAGCAGGGTCAGGATCAGGAGTTGCTTCGAAATTGCTGTCATGGGTGGTCGGGGTAGGTTGATTTGATCGGGAGGCATGCCAGAATCAGGGCTGGCCAATGCTCCACGGGTGTATTCATGCAAACCATTCGCGTCTGGGATCTGCCCCTGCGGCTGTTCCACTGGCTGCTCGCCGCCGCCGTGGCGGCCGCGGTCATCACCGGGCAGATCGGCGGCAACCTGATGATCTGGCACGGACGGCTGGGGGTGCTGATCGCCGGGCTCATCGGCTTCCGGCTGGCCTGGGGGCTGGTCGGCTCGACCCACTCCCGCTTTGCCAGCTTCGTGCGCGGCCCGTCCGCCATCGCAGCCTACCTGCGCGGCCAGTGGCATGGCGTGGGCCACAATCCGCTGGGTGCGCTGTCGGTGCTCGGCCTGCTTGCGGTGATCGGGCTGCAGACCGCCGGCGGGCTCTTCGCCAACGATGACATTGCCTTCCAGGGGCCCCTCTACGGGCTCATCGGCAAGGATACCAGCGACTGGCTCACCGGCCTGCACCGGAAGGGCTTCTGGCTGGTGCTGACGCTGGTCGCGCTGCACATCGCGGCGATCGTCTTCTACACCCGGGTGAAGGGCGAACGGCTGGTGGGGCCGATGCTGAGCGGCACCAGGGAAGTCGGTGCCGATCAGGCGGCCAGCGCCCCGACTGGTGGTGGCGCGCTGGCGCTGATCCTCGCGCTCGGGGTGGGCATCGCCAGCGCCTGGGGCGCCAGCGGCGCCTGGGTGCCGCCTCCGCCGCCGCCCGAGCCGGCCGCCGCACCGGCCTGGTAAGCCCCGAAGGCTGCCCATCGGCAGCCTTCGTCGCCTGGGGCCGGAAACGCTCAGTCGTCCTTGCGGAACTTGTCGTGGCAGGCCTTGCAGGTCTCGCCGGTCTTGCCGAACTGGGCCTTGATGGCGGCGATGTCGCCCGTTGCGGCCACCTTCTGCAGCTCGTTGGCTTCCTTGGCGAAAGCCATCGCAACCTTGCGCACCTCGTCCTGCTCCTTGAAGAACTCCGGCTTGACGCGGGTCTTCTGGTTGCCCACGTCCTTGTCGGTACCCGGGCCATACAGGGCGCCCATGCCGGAGTTGGCGGTCGCCGCGATCGAGTTGGCGGCCGCGGCCACCTGGTCCTTGTTGAAGCTGCCCGGGTTGTCGATGACCTGGGCCTTGATCTTGCCCATGTTCCAGGACATGAAGCTGTAGCCGGCCTTGCGGTACTTGATCTGGTCTTCCGGCTTCACCTGGGCGCTGGCGCCCGCGGCGATGCTGAGGGCGACGGCGGCAAACATCAGTTTCTTGATCTGCATTGAAGCACTCCTTTTTGATTGACACGAAACAACCGGACACCGACGACTGCCCGCGGCCGGATACGACACGGCATCGGGGATTATTCCACAAGCAACCGAACCCCCGACACCCGAACGGTGACTGATTCGCCGGCGCTCCGCCGGGAACAAACCGCCCGCTCCACGCCTCTCACTCACCCCGACTCAATCAGGATTATCCATGACCACACACCTGCTCCGGCCTTCCGCCCTCACCCTCGCAGCCAGCCTGTCGCTCCTCGGCACAGCACCCGTCGGCGCCGCGGCCATCGACAAACAGACCGAGACCGCCATCTCCCGCACCGGCAACCTCTACGGCCTCGGCATCGGCGTGCTGCCGGCCACCTCCGGCTCGAACGAGCTCCGCACGATGGTGCAGCCCGTCATCCAGGCCAGCTTCGGCGAGCGCTTCTACATCAACGCGCTGCGGGCCGGCGTCTGGCTGGTGGATTCCGACGACCGCCGGCTGCGCTTCGGCCTCGCCGCGGACGCCCGCTTCGGCTGGGACGCCGACGACAGCACGCGCACGAAGGGCATGCACGACCGGGATTTCTCGGTGGACGTGGGCCCGGTCCTGCGCTGGCAGACCGACTACGGCACCCTGAACGCCCAGTGGGGCTTCGACTCGGGCGGTGCCTCCAAGGGCCAGAGCGTGCAGGTGCAGTTCGTGCGTGCGCTGATCCGCGGGCCCGGGCTGCGCCTGAACGGCCTCGTCGGCCTCACCTGGAACGACCGCCGGATGAACGACTACTACTTCGGCGTCTCGCCCACCGAGGTCGCCCCGGGGCGCCCGGCCTACCGGGCCGGCTCCGGCACCCAGTGGCAGGCCGGCATCAACGGCGCCTGGCCTGCCGGCCAGCGCGGCTCGGTGCTGTTCGGGCTGATGGCGACCCGCCTCGGCGACGCCCAGGCCGGCAGCCCGATCGTCGAGACGCGCCTCCAGCCGCTCGCCTACCTGGGCTACGGCTGGACCTTCTGAGCCCCGCGGGCGCCTCTGCGCGGCGAGGCGCGGCAGATCACAGCGGCCGCTTCACCGTGAGCGCGCCGCGGATCTGCCCCTTCTCGTAGCCGAAGGCGCTGTCGTGGGGATAGCTCTTGGCGAGCTGGGCCTTGAGGCCGGCGTCGAGTTTGTCGGCCGGGCCGTGGCACTTGAGGCACACGTCGCCCACCGGGATGGCGCGGATGTAGCGATACACCTGCTTGCCGTTCTCGGTGACGACCTCCCCAGTCTCCAGCGTCTCGATCTTCTCGCCGTTGGCGGCGCGGATGTTGAAGTCGGCCAACTGCCGCGCCTCCCACACGTCCGGCGTGCCGCGCTCGGGGTTGCGGGTCTTGAGGCTGACCCGGCGCATCTCCCAGCCGGTCTTGGCGGCCTGCTCCCTGAGGAGCTCGGGGGCCTTCTCCTTGCACACCGGGATCGCCTCGACCGGGCCCTTGGCGGCGACGGTCTCCTGCATCATGCCGACCACCTTGGGCAGCACCGGCAGGGCGTTCTTGCGGGTATCGGCCTTGAGGGCGTCGAGATCCTGGGCGTGGGCGGCACCGGCGACGAGGGCGGCGGTGATCAGGGCGATGCGGAACATGGCAGACCTTCCTTTAGGGTAAATAAGGTTGGTCTAATATACATCAGCAAGCCAGACTGGCCAATGACGATGGAACCGATCCCGTCCCCGGGCAGCCAAACTTCGGCCGACAACCCGCAGGAGAATGCCATGGAATCCCAGATCCACACCCTCGCCAACCTGTTCGCGCAGCTCGGCCTGCCCAACGAACCCGCAGCCATCGACGCCTTCATCAGCACCCACGCGCCGCTGCCCGACGCGGTGCCGCTGGCCGACGCCGCGTTCTGGACGCCGGCCCAGGCGGCCTTCCTGAGGGCCGAGATCGCCGAGGACGCCGACTGGAGTGCGGTGGTGGACAGCCTCAACCTGCAGCTGCGCCGCCGGCGCTGACGGGCCTACTCCGCCAGCAGGAAGCGCTGGGGGTTCACTCCCCACTTCTCGGGCACCTCCGCCGACACGATGCGGTCGCCGCCGCCGTGGCCGAGCTTGCGGCTCAGGTCGACGAGCTCGGGCTTGATGTAGCCGTTGGCCTTGGTGCTGAAGAAGACCCGCAGCCGCGGGGTGAGCAGGTTGGCTTCGTTCTGCTCCGTCACCACACCCAGGCGGCCGGATTCGAGGCGCACCAGGCTCCCCACCGGGTAGATGCCCACGCAGCGCATGAAGGCCTGGAGCAGCTTCTGGTCGAAGTGGGCGCTGCTCCACTCCCACATCTTGCGCAGGGCCTCGGCGGCGGGCATGCCCTTGTGGTAGCAGCGGTCGGCGGTGATGGCGTCGTACACGTCGACGATGGCCGCCATGCGCGCCATCGGCGAGATCGCGTCACCCGCCAGGCGGTCCGGATAGCCGCTGCCATCGAGGCGCTCGTGGTGATGGCGGGTGATGTCCAGCGGCACCGGCCCGATCCCCGGCGTCTCGAGCAGCACCGCATGGCCGTCGCCCGGATGGCGCTTGATGAGCTCGAACTCCGCGTCGGTCAGGCGGCCGGGCTTGTTGAGCACCTCATCGGGCACCTTCATCTTGCCGAGGTCGTGGAGCAGGCCGCCGATGCCACCCTGGCGCAGGTCTTCGCCGGCCAGCCCGAGTGAGCGCCCGAAGGCGATCATCAGGGTGCACACGCTCACCGAGTGCAGGAAGGTGTAGTCGTCCTTGTTCTTGATGCCGACGAGGCCCAGCAGCGCGCCGCTGTTGCGCAGCACCGAGCCGGTGATCGCCTCCACCACCGGCTCGGCGTCCTCGAGGGACACCGCCTTGCCGAGGCGCACATCCCCCATCATCGAACGCACAACCTTGTGGGCCTGCTCGTGGATCTTCCTGGCGCGGTCCATCTCCTCGCGCACCGACACACGCACCACCGGCTCTTCCGGCTGGCCCATCGCGGCGACGATCTCCCGCTCGACCTGGGCCTGGACCTCCTCGGCCGCCACCGCGTCCACGTCGTCCAGCCCGCGATCGGTGTCGATGTACACATGCTGGATGCCGGATTCGACGATGCGGCGCAGATCGGCCTCGCCGTTCAGCTTGAACCGGGCCCTCCAGAACGGGTGGGACATCCAGTCACCACAGAATTCATTGATGAACATACCCGGCCGAAGCCGGGACACGGGGATCTTCTTGAGCATCTTGGGGGGCCTGCACGGACGTTTCGAATTGTCGATTTACATAACGGCAGCCGCGTACCCGACTTGATATCCCGCGTGACCACCGGAATGTGAAGGATTCACGCCCCGGGGGACGCGCCTCGAACGAGCCTGTAAATATACGGGCGCTATAATGTGGGCTTCTTTTGCAATGCATAATCAATCATTCATGGACATCATCCTGCTTCTCAAGGCGCTGATCCTGGGCGTGGTCGAAGGCCTCACCGAGTTCCTGCCGATCTCCAGCACCGGCCACCTGATCCTCGCCGGCGACCTGCTGAACTTCAATGACGACCGCGGCAAGCTGTTCGAGATCGTCATCCAGTCCGGCGCGATCCTCGCCGTGGTGTGGGAATACCGCGCGCGCCTCGCCCGCACCTTTGCCGGCCTCGGCCGCGACCGCGAGGCCAACCGGCTGGTCCTCAACCTGTTCATCGCCTTCCTGCCGCTGGCGGTGCTCGGCCTCGCCTTCGGCAAGGCCATCAAGGCCCACCTGTTCGCGCCGATCCCGGTGGCCACCGCCTTCATCCTCGGGGCCTTCGTGATCCTGTGGGCCGAACGCAAGAACCACCGGGTGCGCATCCACAGCGTCGACGAGATGCGCCCCCTCGACGCCGTGAAGATGGGCATCGCCCAGGCCTTCGCGCTGATCCCCGGCACCTCCCGCTCGGGCTCGACGATCATCGGCGGCATGCTCTTCGGCCTGTCCCGCCAGGCCGCCACCGAATTCTCGTTCTTCCTGGCGATCCCCACCCTCGGCGTCGCCACCGTGTATCAGGTCTACAAGGAACGCGCCCTCCTCAGCGCCGACGACCTGGGCATGTGGATCGTCGGCTTCATCTCGGCCTTCGTCTCCGCCTTCCTGTGCGTGCGCTGGCTGCTGCGCTACATCTCCAGCCACGACTTCGTGCCCTTCGCCTGGTATCGCATCGCCTTCGGCATCGTCGTGCTCGCCACCTGGCACTTCGGCCTCGTCGAATGGACGGCCCACTGAGCCTCATCCCCGATGGCGGCCTGCCCGACCCGGGCGCCGCCGGCCCGTGGCGGGTGAGCACCCGCCACGGCGAGCTGAGCGACCCCGACCGGGCGCGCACCCTGCCCTTCAAGCTGTATCTCCCCGACGCGCCCCGGCCGGGTGGCCTGATCCTCTTCTCCCACGGCCTCGGCGGCACCCGCGAGGGCGGCGCCCTGTGGCTGCGGCACTGGGCCAGCCATGGCTTCGCGGCACTGGCCGTGCAGCACCCGGGCTCCGACGCGAGTGTGCTCGGCGCCGGCTCGCCCCTCGGCCTGCGCCGCGCCCTCAAGGCGGCCATGAACCCCGCCGAGCTGGCCCGCCGCGCCGACGACATCCGCTACGTGCTGGGCCGCCTGGGCCACGACCCGCAGTTGCCCCACGCCGGCCTCCCGATCGGCCTGGCCGGCCACTCCTTCGGCGCGGTCACGGTGCAGCTGCTGGCCGGCGAACGCCGCGCCGGCCATCCGGCCACGCCCCCCGACCCACGCCTGCGCGCCACGCTGGCCCTGAGCCCATCGGCCCGTCAGCCCGACGCCCCGCCGGGCCTCGCCCAGCGCTTCGCCCACCTGCGGCTGCCCTTCATGGGCCTCACCGGCAGCCGGGACGACGGCATGGGCCTCTCCGACATCAGCGCCGCCAACCGCGAGCTGCCCTACCGCCACGCCCCGGCCGGCATCGACGGGCCCGACAAATACCTGCTCGTCTTCGCCGGCGGCAACCACCTCGACTTTGCCGGCCAGGCCAGCGACGCCGAGGGGAGCCTGTTCGCCATACGCCGCGAGCCGGCGGTTTTCCGCGACAATCTGCTCGCCGCCAGCACCGCCTTCTGGCAGGCCCACCTGGGCCTCGACGGGCGGGCCCGCCGCTGGCTCGCCACCGACCTCCCCGGCCGCCTGCGGCCGACCGACCGCTTCGAGTTCAAATGATCATCTACCTCCACGGCTTCCGCTCCGGCCCCCAATCCTGGAAATCCCGGGCGCTCAAGGCGCGCATGGACGCCCTCGGCATCGGCGATGCGTTCTGGTGCGAGCAGCTGCCCGTGCCGGCCGCCGAGGCCATCGCCCTCATCGAGGCGCAGATCGCCCGCTGCGCCACGCCGCCCACCCTGGTCGGCAGCTCCCTGGGCGGCTACTACGCCACCTGGCTCGCCGAACGCCACGGCCTCCAGGCGGTGCTGGTGAACCCCGGCGTGCTCGCCCCGCTCACCCTGTCCGACTACCTGGGCCCCCAGACCCACATGTACACCGGCGAGCCCTTCGAATTCACCACCGCCCACATCGAAGCCCTCCGCGCCCTCGACGTGCCCGCCATTACCCGCCCCGAGCGCTACTGGCTGCTGGTCGAGACCGGCGACGAGGTGCTCGACTACCGCGCCGCCGTCGCCCACTACCCCGGCGCGCGGCAGACCGTGCTCGAAGGCGGCGACCACAGCTTCACCCGCTGGGGCGACTACCTCGACCCGATCCTCCAATTTGCCGGATTGCTGCCCCGATGACGACAACGCCTCCCCCCGGTTTCGACGAAGGCCGCTTCAAGGCCCTCGAACGCAACGGCTTCAACCGCATCGCCGCCCGCTACGCCGACGGCGCCTGGCTACGCGCCAGCCTGCAGGCCGCGCTGCTGGACGCCGCTGCCCTCGCCCCCGGCGAGCACGTGCTCGACCTGGCCGCCGGCCCCGGCCTGCTGGCGCGGGACGCCGCCCGCCAGGTGCTGCCCGGCGGCTGGGTGCTCGCCAGCGACATCGCCGAGGGCATGCTCGCCGAGGGCCAGCGCCGGGCAGCGACCGAGGGGCTGCCCGATCTGCTGGCCGCCGCCTGCGACGCCGAGCACCTGGCGTTTGGCGACGGCTGCTTCGACGCCGCACTGATCGGCCTCGGGCTGTTCATCTTCCCGCAGCCGGCGCGGGCCCTCGCCGAGGTCCGGCGGGTGCTGCGCCCGGGCGGTCGGGTCGCCCTGTCGGTGTGGGGGCAACGGGAGCGGGTTCCGCTGATCTCCCGCGCCCAGGACTGCATCGCCCGCCTGCTGCCGGCCCCCAAGGTGCCGCGCCCGTCGGTGTTCCGGCTGGGCGAGGCGGAGGCGCTCACGGCGCTGCTCCACGCCGCCGGCTTCGGCGCGGTGGAGATCACGCCCCATGTCTTCAGCTGCCGCTTCGACAGCGCCGACGCCTACTGGCAGGCCTTCCTCGACCTCGCCGGCGGCGCGGCCGAAGCCCTCGCGCGGCTTCCGGAAACCACCCAGGCCCAGCTGCGTGCCGCCGTCGCCGACGACATCGAGGCCCACCGCGACGACCAGGGCTTCTGCTTCGAGAGCACCGTGCTGATCGCCAGCGCCCAACGCTGAGCCCGGCCCGGCAGGCGGCGCGCGGGCTTCGACACGCCGCAGGTCGAGTTCGACCTTGCGAGCGTGACCCTCGAGGCTCCGCACATCGCTCTCGACCTTCCGACGGTCGAGTTCGAGCCTCCGAGGGTCAAGCTCGACCTTTCGAGCCTCGATCACGAGGCTCCGGACATCCACCGCTCACTCCTCCGCGGCGTCGCCCGCGGCCTCCCCCTTCAGCACGCCGAAGCGCGCCAGCGTGCGCTCCCGCGCCTTGGCGTGGTCCACCACCGGCACCGGGTAATCCACGCCGATCACGCAGCCGGCCAGCTTCTGGTCGATGGGCGGCAGGGTCCACGGCGCGTGGATGTACTTGTCGGGCACCCTGGCCAGCTCGGGCAGGTAGCGGCGGATGAAGGCACCCTCCGGGTCGAACTTCTCGGACTGGGTCACCGGGTTGAAGATGCGGAACCATGGCTGGGCGTCGCAACCCGTCGACGCGGCCCACTGCCAGCCACCGTTGTTGGCGGCCAGGTCGAAGTCGTTGAGGTGGTCGGCGAAGTATTTTTCGCCCCACCGCCAGTCGATGCCCAGGTCCTTGGTCAGAAAAGACGCGACGATCATCCGCAGGCGGTTGTGCATGTAGCCGCTGTGGTTGATCTGGCGCATCGCCGCATCCACGATGGGGTAGCCGGTGCGGCCCTCGCACCACGCGGCAAACAGCTCCGGCGCGTCGTCCCAGGCGATGCGGTCGAACTCCGGGCGGAAGCTGCCGCCCACCACCCGCGGGTTGTGCCACAGGATCTGGAAGTAAAAGTCCCGCCAGATCAGCTCGGAGAGCCAGGTCTCGGCGCCCTCGCCGCCGCGGGCATGGGCCGCCGCGGCCAGCTCTCGGATCGACACGGTGCCGAAGCGCAGATGCACCGACAGGTAGGAGACGCCCTTGCGGGCCGGGAAATCCCGCCCGCGCTTGTAGCGGTCGATGCGCTTCATGAAATCATCCACCAGCCGGCGCCCGCCGCTCATCCCGCAGGCGATGCCCAGCTCGCCCAGGTTGGTCGGCGCGAAGCCGATGTCGGCGAGGCTGGGCACCCGCTCGTCCGGCCCCGGTGTGGCGAGGGAGGCGGCGTATTTGTCGACCGGATAGGGCTTCAGGTGGAAGGGCGTCAGCGCCGCCAGCCAGGCCCGCTTGTAGGGCGTGAACACCGAGAACGGCGTGGCGCTCTTGGTGAGCACCTCGCTCTTCTCGAAGACCACCTGATCCTTGCTGTCGTTGAAGGCGATGCCCAGCACCCGCAGGCGCTCGGCCACGTCGGCGTCGCGGGCGATGGCCTGGGGCTCGTAGTCGCGGTTGGCGAACACCTCATCCACCTGCAGCGCGGCGGCGAGGGCCGGGATCTCCTCCCGCGCCGGGCCGTGGCGCACGATCAGGCCACCGCCGCGGGCCCGCAGCGCGGCGTCGAGCTCGACCACGCTGGCGTGGATGAACTCCACCCGCCGGTCGGCGCGGCCCGGCAGCGCATCGAGGATCTCGGAATCGAAGACAAAGACGCAGAACACGCGCCGGTGGGATTTCAGCGCGTGGTAGAGCGCCGCATGATCGAAGTCGCGCAGATCGCGACGGAACCAGACGAGGGCAGAAGACATGGTGGCAGACGGAAACGGCAGGATTCAAACGGACGCAAGCATGCCCGAAATTTGCCGCTACAATCGAGAGCCTGCCGGCTTAAAATAAGGCTATGTCACCGTTGCCTGTGGAACCGTACCCCCAGCAATCTGTCTGAATATACAGTTTTGCTGCAATCAGGAGGGTGGCGATGAAACCGCTTGATTTCAAACATATCCTGCAATCGCTGGTGCATCTGTCGCATTGGCAGCGCGACCGGCTTGTTCAGGTG
>NZ_JAYREK010000032.1:0-40623 GCF_041908905.1 Zoogloea sp. | reverse complement strand
CGAGGAACAACAACGCGAGCGCAGCATCGCCGCGCTAAAACGCCGAGCAGCCACGCTCGGATTCCAGATCAACCCCATCGGGACCGCTGCATGAAAACCGCCCTGGCTATTTTTGTTTCTTGAGAGCCTTGCGGGGGCGGGCCGACTTTCGTAATGTGCGCTATTGGCAAGACAGGCTGACGCGCATGGACCGCATGACGGAAAGACGACGGGATCGCCGGATCCCACTGGGCTGCAAGGTGGGGATCCGCTTCGAGGGCCAGTCCGCCCTGGTGATCGGGACCTGCGTCGAGCTGAGCGTGGGCGGCATGACCATCCATTCCAATCACGTCCCGCGCATGGACGAGGTCTTCGAGCTCGCCGTGCTGCCCCCCGAGCCGGGCGGCGCCTACCAGCCCCTCCATGCCCGCGTGCGGGTGCGCCGCTGCCATGGCCTGCCCCAGCCGGGCCTCTACGCCATGGGCGTCGAGATCATCGAAGTCATCAAGTAAGCCCGCGCCGGCGTGTCCTGGCGCCGGGTGCTGCTGCCCGGGCGCCGGCCCGTTTCGTTTTTCCTCCCTTGCCCTCAGTCCCGCTCCGTCCGCAGCAGGCCGATCTCGGTCGCCGTGAGCGGGCCGATGCGCGTCTGCGCCAGCCGCTCGGGGATCGCCAGGCGGCCATCGGCCAGCGCGAGGCGACCGGCCATGATCTCGGCCAGGCGCTGGGGGTGGCGCGGTTCCCGCTTCGGCTCCGCGTAGCCCTCGGGAAAGCGCGGCGCCAGGCTGTGCGGGTCGTACTTGTCGCTGGCGCCGAGGGTGTGGAGCAGCTCGTGGGCGATCACCACCGCGTTGCGCGGGGCCTCGTCGCGGCTGGCAAAGGCCTTCACGATGCCGATCTGCCCCTTGCGCAGCCCAACCGAATGGTCGAGCTGCCCGCTGCGCGCCGGGTCGTGGTAGAGCACGAACAGCCGTACGTCGGGCCGTGGCCCCGGCGCGGCGTCGTGGCGCCAGGCCCAGAAGCGCAGCCGCAGGCTCCACAGCCCCACCGCCACCGGGCCGCCGTCGGCGGGGAAGGGGGGCGGCAGCGCGGCGACGGGCGGTGCCACGGTGATCGCCAGCGGGCGCAGCACGCTCCGCCCGTAGCGATGCACTTCGTCCTGCAGCCACTCGGCCACCGGCGCGAAGTCGTCGGCCGTGAGGCGGGCGACGCCGGCCCGGGTAATGGGCGAATCGTCGGCGGCGATCGGATACACCGTGGCGTGCAGGGTGTGCTTCCACTCGGTCGCCCGCGCTCCGCTGCGCCAGGCGCCGACGGCGACGGTGGCGAGGATGACGAGCAGCACCGCGATGCGCAGGGTGCGGAACACGCGCCGCGCCCTCAACCGGCGAGGCCCGCGGCCAGCGCCCGGGTGATCTCGGCGGCCGGTACGGCGCGGCAGCCGCTGGCGTTCTGGCCGCACCACAGGGGCGAGAAATCGCCGCTGCCGGCGGCCTCGGCGGCGGCGCGCAGGGGGGCGATGGCGCTAGTGGCGAGGGGGAAGGCCGGCGGCTCGCCTCCCAGCGGGCCCCGCTCGCGCATCAGCCGGTTGACGATGGCGCGGGCCGGGCGGCCGGTGAACAGGTGGGTCAGGGCCGTGTGGCGGGCGCCGTCGCCGACGAGGGCGGCCCGGTGCACGGCGCTGGTGGTGGCCTCCGGGCACAGCAGATAGGCGCTGCCGATCTGCACCCCGGCGGCGCCGAGGGCCCGCGCGGCGGCCACGCCGCGGGCATCGGCGATGCCGCCGGCGGCGATCACCGGCACCCGCAGCGCCGCCACGAGCTGCGGCACCAGCGCCAGGGTGCCGAGCTGGGTCGTCACGTCAGCGCTGAGGAACATCCCCCGGTGGCCACCGGCTTCGAGGCCCTGGGCGATCACCGCGTCCACGCCGCGGGACTCCAGCCAGCGGGCTTCGTCCACGGTGGTGGCGGAGCTCAGCACCCGCGCGCCGGCAGCCTTCACTCGGGCCAGCAGGGTGGGCTCGGGCAGGCCGAAGTGGAAACTCACCACCGGCGGGCGGAGGGCCTCGACCAGCTCGGCCAGCGCGGCGCTGAAGGGCGCGCGGCCGGGCCCGGCGGGGATGGCCGCCGGGTCGAGGCCGAACTCGCGGTAATAGGGGGCGAGGGTGGCGCGCCAGGCGGCCTCCCGGGCGTCGTCCGGGGTGGGCGGCTGGTGGCAGAAGAAGTTGAGGTTGAAGGGCCGCCGGGTGCCGGCGCGGATTGCCGCCACCTCGCTGCGGATGGCCTCCGGGGCCAGCATCGCGCAGGGCAGGGCGCCGAGCCCGCCGGCCTCGCAGACGGCCACCGCGAGGGCGCTGCCCTGCACGCCGGCCATCGGGGCCTGCAGGAGGGGGAGCGCGGTCCCCAGCATTTCTTGCAGAGTCATGGGCTGCTCCAGACGAAAAAAAGCCCGGCACGGGGCCGGGCTGCGTGGTGTTGCCGATCAGGCGACCTTGACCGGGATCTTGCCGATCTTGGCCTGCCATTCCTTCGGGCCGGTGTTGTGCACCGAGGTGCCGGAGGAGTCGACCGCCACGGTGACGGGCATGTCCTGCACGTCGAACTCGTAGATGGCCTCCATGCCCAGGTCGGCAAAGCCGACGACCTTGGCCGACTTGATGGCCTTGGCCACCAGGTAGGCGGCGCCGCCGACGGCCATCAGGTAGGCGGACTGGTTGTCCTTGATCGCCTCGATGGCGGTGGGGCCACGCTCCGACTTGCCGACCATCGAGATCAGCCCGGTCTGCTCCAGCATCATACGGGTGAACTTGTCCATGCGGGTGGCGGTGGTCGGGCCGGCGGGGCCGACGACCTCGTCGCGCACCGGGTCGACGGGGCCGACGTAGTAGATCACGCGGTTGGTGAAGTCCACCGGCAGCTTCTCGCCCTTGGCCAGCATGTCGGCGATGCGCTTGTGGGCGGCGTCGCGGCCGGTGAGCATCTTGCCGTTGAGCAGCAGCTTCTGGCCCGGCTTCCAGGCGGCGACCTCTTCCTTGGTGAGGGTGTCGAGGTTCACGCGGGTGGCCGACTTGAGGTCCGGCGTCCAGGTGACGGCGGGCCAGTCTTCCAGCTTGGGCGGCTCGATCTTGGCGGGGCCGGAGCCATCCAGGTGGAAGTGGCAGTGGCGGGTGGCGGCGCAGTTGGGCACCAGCGCCACCGGCAGGTTGGCGGCGTGGCAGGGGTAGTCGAGCACCTTCACGTCGAGCACGGTGGTGAGGCCGCCGAGGCCCTGGGCGCCGACGCCCAGCGCGTTGACCTTCTCGAAGAGCTCGAGGCGCAGCTCCTCGGCGCGGGTCAGCTTTTCACCCTTGGCGGCGGCGTCAGCGGCCTTGGCCTTCAGTTCGTGGATGTCCACCGGGGCCATGATGGATTCCTTGGCCAGCAGCATCGCCTTCTCGGGGGTGCCGCCGATGCCGATCCCGATGATGCCCGGCGGGCACCAGCCGGCGCCCATCTCGGGGATCTTCTTGAGGACCCAGTCCACCAGGTCGTCGGAGGGGTTGAGCATCGCGAACTTGGACTTGGCCTCGGAGCCGCCGCCCTTGGCTGCGCAGATCACCTCGACGTGGTCGCCCTCGACGATCTCGAAGTGCACCACGGCCGGGGTGTTGTCCTTGGTGTTCTTGCGGGCGCCGGCCGGGTCGGCCAGCACCGAGGCGCGCAGCGGGTTGTCGGGGTTGGCGTAGGCGCGGCGGACGCCCTCGTCGATCATCTTCTGGATGCTCATGGTGGCGTCCGGCCAGGTGACCTGCATGCCGACCTTGATGAACACCATGCCGATGCCGGTGTCCTGGCAGATCGGGCGGTGGCCCTCGGCGGCCATCCGGGAGTTGGTGAGGATCTGCGCGATGGCGTCCTTGGCGGCGGGGGATTCCTCGCGCTCGTAGGCTTCACCCAGGGCCTTGATGTAGTCCAGCGGGTGGTAGTAGCTGATGTACTGGAAGGCGTCCGCGATGGACTGGATCAGGTCTTCCTGCTTGATGGCGGTCATGGGTGAAGCTCCCTCTCTTTAGTGTTTTGACAGCAGAACGGTCTGGTTCATCATCTTGTCGACCAGCGCCATGGCGAGGGCCGAGATGAGGAACACGACATGGATGATCACCTGCCACATGATCGTGTGCTCGGCGATGTTGGCGGCGTTGATGAAGGTTTTCAGCAGGTGGATCGACGAGATGCCGATGATCGCCGTCGACAGCTTGATCTTGAGTACGCCCGCATTGACGTGGGACAGCCACTCGGGCTGGTCGGGGTGGCCCTCGAGGTCGAGGCGCGAGACGAAGGTCTCGTAGCCGCCGATGATCACCATGATCAGCAGGTTGGCGATCATCACCACGTCGATCAGGCCGAGCACCACCAGCATGGTTTCGGTCTCGCTGATGTGGCCGCCGGATTCGAAGACCGACATCAGCAGATGGCCGAGCTCGGCCATGAACAGCCACACGTAGATACCCTGGGCGACGATCAGGCCGAGGTAGAGCGGGGCCTGGAGCCAGCGGCTCCAGAAGATGAAGCGTTCGAGTTGTTGCGGACCTTTGCTCATGTTGTTGGACTGCAGTTGGGGGAGGCCGGATTTTATCATCGGCGAAGCGGGGGCCAAGGCGCTAAAATGTGCGCCTTTGTTTTTTCGCCTCAAGGGCTTTCTCCATGAACCTGCAACCCATCACCGCGCTGTCGCCCCTCGATGGCCGTTACGAATCCAAGGTCTCCGCGCTGCGCGAGCACTTCTCCGAATTCGGCCTGATCCGCAACCGGGTCAAGGTCGAGGTCGAATGGCTGAAGGCCCTGGCCGCCGCCCCCGAGCTGGCCGAGATCGCCCCGTTCTCCGCCGCCACCGTCGCCGAGCTCGACGCCGTGATCGCCAACTTCTCGGTTGCCGACGGCGAGGCGGTGAAGGCCATCGAGGCCACCACCAACCACGACGTGAAGGCCATGGAGTACTGGCTCAAGGAGCGCCTCGGCCACAACCCCGAGGTCACCCGCGTCACCGAGTTCATCCACTTCGGCTGCACCTCGGAAGACATCAACAACGTCTCCCACGCGCTGATGCTGCGCGACGGCCGCGACGGCGTGCTGCTGCCGGCCCTCGACAAGATCATCAACCGCCTCGTCGAGCTGGCCCACCTGCACGCCGAGCTGCCGATGCTGTCGCGCACCCACGGCCAGCCCGCCAGCCCCACCACCCTGGGCAAGGAGATGGCCAACGTGGTGCACCGCCTGCGCCGCGTGCGCAAGGCCATCGCCGCGGTCGAGCTGACCGCCAAGTTCAACGGCGCGGTGGGCAACTACAACGCCCACCTGTCGGCCTACCCCGAGTTCGACTGGGAGGGCTTCAACGGCCGCTTCATCGAGTCCCTGGGCCTCAGCTTCAACCCCTACACCATCCAGATCGAACCCCACGACGCGATGGCCGAGCTGTTCGACGCCACCGCCCGCGCCAACACCATCGTGCTGGATATCTGCCGCGACATCTGGATGTACATCTCCCTGGGCTACTTCAAGCAGAAGCTGAAGGCCGGCGAGATCGGCTCGTCCACCATGCCGCACAAGGTCAACCCGATCGACTTCGAGAACGCCGAGGGCAACCTGGGCCTCGCCAACGGCGTGCTGCGCCACCTGGCCGACAAGCTGCCGGTGTCCCGCATGCAGCGCGACCTCACCGACTCCACCGTGCTGCGCAACATGGGCGTCGCCTTCGGCTACGCGGTGCTGGCCTACGACTCCTGCCTGCGCGGCCTGGGCAAGCTGGAGGCCGACCCGGCCCGCCTCGCCGCCGACCTCGACGCCTGCTGGGAAGTGCTCGCCGAGCCGATCCAGACCGTCATGCGCCGCTACGCCGTGCCCAACCCCTACGAGCAGCTCAAGGAGCTCACCCGCGGCAAGGGCATCACCAAGGAGGCGCTGCAGCAGTTCATCGCCACCCTGGCGATCCCCGAGGCCGAAAAGGCCCGCCTGCTGCAGATGACCCCGGCCAGCTACATCGGCAAGGCCGCCGAGCTGGCCAAGCGCATCTGATGTATCTGATCTAAGCGCGGTGGTGGCAGGGGCCGCCTCGGTCGCCTCTGTCGCCCCCAGGTTTTACTCCGGAGATCTTTCATGGCTTTCGCCGACAAACTCAAAACGCTGCCGGGCGTCTCCCACCTGGCCGCCCTGCAGCTCCTCGACGCCGCCGGAGAGGTGGTCGCCACCATCGAGAACAAGCCCGGCCAGGCCGGTTCGCTGGCGGTCTACAACCACCTCGGCCAGCTCCACGGCGCGATCACCCCCGAGGCCGCCGCCCAGGGCATCGAGATCTACGCCGAGCACAGCGAGGACGCCCGCCTGAACCCGGGCAAGCACCCCAACATCGACCGCCTGATCGGGCTGGTCGAGCGCGGCGAGACGCTGCGGGTGAAGCACGTCTTCGCGGCCTGAGTCCGGTCGCAGGGCAATCAACGAGGGCCGCCTTCGGGTGGCCCTTTGTTTGGACATCTCCCGGCGCGGAATGCCAGGGAGTGTCAGGAATTTTGTGTTCAAGGCGGGGGCGCTTCCTGCGCGTCGGTCCATGGTTCCACGGAGGCCGGCGAGGCCCTCAGGCGGAGGCCACGCCTCCCCGCGCGGCTCGGCGCGCCAGCAGCCCGCCGAGCAGCACCCCCACCGAATCGGCCACCCAGTCCCAGGGGTCGCCGAAGCGGTTGGTGGTGAGGGTGTGCTGGCAGATCTCGATCAGGAGGCCGTAGGCGCTGAGCCCCACGGCGACCCGCCCGAGCCGGCCCGGCCAGCCGCCGGCGCCCAGCAGCATCAGCACGAAGAACGCGATGGCGTGCTCGAACTTGTCCTGGGACGACACGACCTGGGTCATCTCGGGCAGCGGCATCATCGTCAGCGCGAAGACGACGAGCACCGCGGCGATGAAGGCGCTTTTCAGCAGGGGTTGGGGAAGGTGGCGGAGGAGGGGGAGCATGGGGGCGTTCTGGCGATGTTGCGGCGTCGCATTGTAGCCGCCGTGGGGGTTGGCGCCGCAAGGTGGGGTGCCTGGAGTGGGGGGGGCTTTTTGTTCGTTGATGGAGACCAGAGGCTTTCCGTTGTTTGACCTTGCATTGGCCGGGTCCCGCCCCGGCGGGCGGGTTACTTCTTTGCGTCGCCAAAGAAGTAACCAAGAAAGGCGACCCCGCCGAGCCGGTCGTCTGCTCAAGCTGTGCTTGATCAGACGACTTCCCTGTGCTGCTCACAACAGGCGGCCGGCGCAGAACTCGCGGGCTGCGCCCGCTCAGACAGCTGCGCCGGACTTCCCCGCCTGTTGTTCCGCTGCTCGGCGGCTCGGAAGGGGCTTTCCGGAATCACCGAGCGTTGCAGCACGGCCATGTGTGATCGTCGCAAAAGCGAAAGGCAGGAAGTGGGCAATGCAAAGTCGGCAGTAGGCTCCGGTTTTATGCGTTGCTCACACGAGCCGTTTCAGTAAAGGCTCGGTGTCTGTTGAAAGCCCCTTCTGAACCGCCGAGCAGCGCAGCAGCGGGCGAGTTCTGCGCCGGCCGCCGGGCGGGGACCCGGCCAACGGAACGCTACACACCGGCAAGCCGTTGGTCCCCTATCAGCGAACCGCAAACGACCCGGCCGAGGTCACGCCAAACAACGGAAAGCGCTTGGTCCTCCGTCGGCGGACAAATAAACCACCACGCCCACCCGGCCGCGGGCCGTAACCCGCCTCACCCCCGCGCTTCCCGCCGCTGCGCCAGCCATTCCCAGATCAGCCCGCCGGGCAGGTCGCGGCCGGTCATCACGAACTGCAGGGTGTGGCCGTTGAAGAGGGTCAGGTTCAGGTTGCGGCGGGCTTCCTCGGTGCCGACGAAGAGCAGTTGGTCACCCAGCCGGAGCTCGAGTTCGCCGTCGGGCAGGTAGCACGGCGGCTCGCCTTCGCGCAGCAGCAGGAGCGGCGCGCAGTCGAGTGGCGGGCGTTCGCTGACCGGGGCGCGCAGCAGCGCAGACAGGGGCAGCCGGGCTCCGTTGCGCATCAGCACGCGATATACGGCGGGGCTCTGCAGCAGGTTGACCGATGCGCTCCACACGCATGGCACGTCCCAGCCGAAGCGGCTGGTGAGGCGCTCGAGGAGTTCGCCGGCCCAGGCGTCGTCCGCTGCGCGGACCCGGTCAAGGAAGGGCGCCAGCAGCGGGGTGGTGAGGATGGCCAAGCACTCGTGGGCGACGATCTCGGCCGGCACCATCGTGAAGTCGGATTCGAAGGCCTCGAAGAGGGTGCGGTTGGCCACCTGGTTCTGGCGCAGCACCGTGAACAGCGCCGGGTTGAGCTGCTTGGCGGTGACCACCGTTGAAAGGTTGTTCACGTCGTTGGCGGTGGCCGCGACGATGCCGACGGCGTCGTCGATGCCCGCCGCGCGGAGGGCGTCGGCGCCGGTGCCGTCGCCCCTGTACCAGGTGTGGTCGGGGGCGAGGGGGGCGGCCCGGTCGATGATGGTCACCGGCAGGCCGGCGTTCTCGAGGGCGCGGGTCATCACCTTGCCGAAGGCGCCGTAGCCGCACAGCACCCATTTGCCCCGGGGCGGTTCGCGGTGACGGTCGACGGTGGTGCCGGGCAGGCCGGTGAGCCACAGCAGCAGGTTGTAGGCCGCCGGCGCGTGCAGCGCCAGGGCCATGTATTCGGCGAACTTCTCGAAGGGGTTGATGATGTGGCGGGTACCGAAGGAGGCCATGTTGGCCACCGTGTCGGTGTGTTCGGCGCGGCACAGGGCCGGCAGCCTGGGGGCCAGCAGGCGCGCGGCGATGGCGATGGCGAGGTTGGTGTTGTCGTCGTTGGTGAGGGCCATCACGCCGCGGCAGTGGCGGTTGGTGAGGCCGGCGAGGAGCAGGGTGTCGGGCTGGCTGGCGTCGGCGCAAAGGGCCGGCATGTCGGCCTGGTAGCTCTGCAGCTCCAGGTCGCCGAGCCTGCCTTCGTCCTTCTCGATGACCACCGCCCGGTAGCCGAGCTCGTCGAGGCCCTGGCAGATCAGGTGGCCGGCCTCGCCGTAGCCGCACACCAGGAAGAAGGGCTCCCGCAGCCGCCGGACCTGCCGGGCGAAGCGCTGCACCGCCAGCGCGCTGAGGAAGTTCTTGTCCTGCAGCATCGCGAACACGGTGCCCAGGGTGTAGGCCCAGCCGACCACCGACATGTAGATGCACACCACCGTCCACAGGCGCTGCTGCTCGGAGAAGGCGTAGGGGATCTCGCCGAAGCCGATGGTGGTGGCGGTGTAGCTGATGAAATACACCGCGTGGAAGAAGCTGATGCGCGGCATCTGGCCGCCGTTGGGGTCGGGCGGCCCGGGCATCAGGGTGAGGCCGAGCACCGACACCGCGAAGAGGGTGATCAGCACGATCAGCGGCGTACGCAGCCGCCGCAGGACCAGGAAGATCGTGCTGGTGTGGGTCACGGCGAAGGGGCGGTCAGCGCCGCTGCATGATGGTCTCGGCGATCAGGATGATCACCGACACCACGTTGGCGAACAGCGCGCCCCCTGACAGCGACACGATGCTCGACATGGTGGAGCCGGTGAGGCCGGCGCCGCCCACGTGCTCGGCGTAGCCCCACACCATCGCCGCGGCGATCAGCTGCAGGTCGGCCACCAGGCTGGTGGCCAGGTGGATCGCGCCGATCTGGGTGCGGTCGCCGAACTTGAGCACGGTGGCGATCAGGTTGACCACCACCGCGGCGAACAGCTCGTAGATCTCGTGGTGGGTCGGGTTGTCGATCTCGCCGATGAAGAAGCCGAAGTTGAGCGTGGCGGCGAAGACGATGAAGAAACCGAAGATGACTTTTTCGAGGTTCATCACAGGGCCCTGAAGGGGGTTCGATTCGTCAATCCTAGCACCGGCCCGCGCGCGTCGTTGTTGCGCTGGCGCAGAAAAAACCGGCTTTCCGCCGGCCGGGCTGTCATGGCGGTTTAATCCGGACGTCACGGGGGAGTCACGGCCCTTGGCGATCGTGTCGCCATGCCAAGGGTCAGATCAATCTTCCTCTCCGACATCCACCTCGGGACGCGGGCCTGCCAGGCGGACAGCCTGGTGGAGTTCCTGCGCGACCACGCGGCGGAGCACATCTTCCTGATCGGCGACATCGTGGATTTCTGGGCGATGAGCCGCAGCATCTGCTGGAAGCCGTCCCACAACACGGTGGTCCAGAAGCTGCTCCGCCGGGCCCGCCGCGGCGAGAAGGTGGTGCTGATCCCCGGCAACCACGACGAGGCCCTGCGCGACTACTGCGGCGCGGTCTTCGGCGACATCGAGGTGGCGAACGAGCGGGTTCACCAGACCGCCGACGGGCGCCGCTTCCTGCTGATCCACGGCGACCAGTTCGACCAGGTGACGCGCCACCACCGCTGGGTGGCGGTGCTCGGCGACCGGGCCTACGACTGGCTCGTGCGGCTCAACACCTGGCTGTCGTGGGGGCGCCGCAAGCTGGGCATCTCGGGCTACTGGTCGCTGGCGGGTTACGCCAAGCGCAAGGTCAAGACGGCCCTCAACTTCATCTTCGACTTCGAGGCGTCGGCGGTGCACCAGGCCCGCGAGCGCGGCCTCGACGGGGTGATCTGCGGGCACATCCACTGGGCCACGATCCGCGACATCGATGGCCTGCAGTACGTCAATTGCGGCGACTGGGTGGATTCGTGTACCGCCATCGTCGAGCATTTCGACGGCCGGCTCGAGCTGATCCACTGGGGCGACCGCCAGGCGAGCGCCCCGGAGGCCGAGCCTTACCCCGAAACGCACCCGGCCGGGCAGCCCGAGACGGCCCGGGTCTGAGCCGCCGGCCGGCGGCCTCATCCACACACGAAGCCCGGCCGCGCCGGAGCAGGCGGGCGCACCCCGCGGGAGGATTGATCATGCGTGTCCTGATGGTGTCCGATGTGTATTTTCCCCGGGTGAATGGGGTGTCCACGTCCATCGAAACCTTCCGCCGCACGCTGGCCGCCCAGGGCGTCGAGCTGCGCCTGGTAGCGCCCCGCTACGGCGGCGAGCCCGACGAGGCGGGTGTGGTGCGGGTTGCCGGCTGGCCGGTGCCCGGCGACCGGGAGGATCGCCTGGTGGGCTGGCGGGCGATGCACCGCGCCACCCTCGCCGCCGCCGGGGGCTGCGACCTGGTGCACATCCAGACACCCTTCGTCGCCCACTACGCCGGCCTCGCGGCGGCGCGGCGGCTGGGGCTGCCGGTGATCACCACCTATCACACCCTGTTCGAGGAATACCTGCAGCACTATGCGCCGCTGCTGCCGGCGGGCTGGCTGAAGCGCCGCGCGCGGGGGCTGTCACGTCGCCAGTGCAACGCGCTGGACGGGGTGATCGTGCCGTCCACCGCGATGCGCGAGCGCCTGCTCGGCTACGGCGTCGACGCGCCGCTGCACGTGCTGCCGACGGGCATCCCCGTCGAGCGCTTCCGGGGCCGCGACGGAGCGGCGTTCCGCCGCCAACACGGCATCGCGCCGGAACGCCCGGTGGCGCTGTTCGTCGGCCGGGTGGCCCACGAGAAGAACATCGGCTTCCTGCTCGACGCGCTGCGCCATGCCCTGGCGCGGCATCCGGCGCTGCTGCTGCTCATCGCCGGCGAGGGGCCGGCGCGGGCCGAGCTGGAGGCGCGGGTGCGGCGCGAGGGGCTAGCCGAGGCGGTGCGCTTCATCGGCTATCTCGACCGGGCCGAGGCGCTGCCGGCCTGCTACGCGGCGGCCGACGTGTTCGTGTTCGCCTCGCGCACCGAGACCCAGGGCCTGGTGCTGCTGGAGGCGATGGCGGCCGGCCTGCCGGTGGTGGCGCTGGCGGAGATGGGCACGGTGGACATTCTCGGCCCGGGCCGCGCGTCGCTGGCCCCGCCGCCGGAGCCGGCGGCCTTTGCCGACGCGCTGGCCGGCCTGCTCGACGATGGGGTGGCACTGCGGCGCCTGGCGGCGGAGGCGCCCGTCTATGCGGCCGAGTGGTCGGACGCCGAAATGGCGGCGCGGCTGGCCCGGCTGTACCGCGAGATGTTCGAGCGGGGGGCCGCCGAGGCCCTTCCGGCGGCGGCCGGGGCCTGAGCGGCGCCTCCGGGCTGCACCGGCGCGGGGCGCGGGCAGGGGCCGCTATCCGGCGGCAGCAAAGGAAACGGGCCGCTTGCGCGGCCCGTATGGCGTGGGGGCGAAGGTCGGGCGTGGCCCCGACCGGCCGCGGCCCTTACACCTTGTGGTAGATCTCGGCGCCGGTCTTGACGAACTCGATGGCCTTGGTCTCCATGCCCTTCTCGAGGGCCTCGGTTTCGCCGATGCCCTGGGCGGCGGCGTAGTCGCGGACGTCCTGGGTGATCTTCATCGAGCAGAAGTGCGGGCCGCACATGGAGCAGAAGTGGGCGACCTTGGCGGACTCCTTGGGCAGGGTCTCGTCGTGGAAGCTCTTCGCCTTGTCCGGGTCGAGGCCGAGGTTGAACTGGTCGTCCCAGCGGAACTCGTAGCGGGCCTTGGAGAGGGCGTTGTCGCGGATCTGGGCGCCCGGGTGGCCCTTGGCCAGGTCGGCGGCGTGGGCGGCGAGCTTGTAGGTGATGATGCCTTCCTTCACATCATTCTTGTCGGGCAGGCCCAGGTGCTCCTTGGGGGTCACGTAGCACAGCATGGCGGTGCCGTACCAGCCGATCATGGCGGCGCCGATGCCGCTGGTGATGTGGTCGTAGCCCGGGGCGATGTCGGTGGTCAGCGGGCCGAGGGTGTAGAACGGGGCTTCCTTGCAGTGCTTGAGCTGCAGGTCCATGTTCTCCTTGATCATGTGCATCGGCACATGGCCCGGGCCTTCGATGATGGTCTGCACGTCGTGCTTCCAGGCGATGTCGGTGAGCTCGCCCAGGGTCTCGAGCTCGCCCAGCTGGGCTTCGTCGTTGGCGTCGTAGATCGAGCCGGGGCGCAGGCCGTCGCCGAGGCTGAAGGCCACGTCGTAGGCCTTCATGATTTCGCAGATTTCCTCGAAGTGGGTGTAGAGGAAGCTCTCCTTGTGATGGGCCAGGCACCACTTGGCCATGATCGAGCCGCCGCGGGAGACGATGCCGGTCATCCGGTTGGCGGTGAGGGGCACGTAGCGCAGCAGCACGCCGGCGTGGATGGTGAAGTAGTCCACGCCCTGCTCGGCCTGCTCGATGAGGGTGTCGCGGAAGATCTCCCAGGTGAGCTCCTCGGCCTTGCCGTTGACCTTCTCGAGGGCCTGGTAAATGGGCACGGTGCCGATCGGCACGGGCGAGTTGCGGATGATCCACTCGCGGGTCTCGTGGATGTTCTTGCCGGTGGACAGGTCCATCACCGTGTCGCCGCCCCAGCGGGTGGCCCAGGTCATCTTGTCGACTTCCTCGTTGATCGAGGAGCCCAGCGCCGAGTTGCCGATGTTGGCGTTGATCTTGACCAGGAAGTTGCGGCCGATGATCATCGGCTCGGACTCGGGGTGGTTGATGTTGTTGGGGATGATGGCGCGGCCGCGGGCGACCTCGGAACGCACGAATTCGGGGGTGATCTCGGCCGGGATGCTGGCGCCGAAGTCCTGGCCCTTGTGCTGGCGGGTCAGCAGCTTGGCCATCTTCTCGCCCTGCGGGCCGGTGTTGCGGAGGTTCTCGAGGTATTGCTGGCGGTTCACGTTTTCGCGGATCGCCACGTATTCCATCTCGGGGGTGATGATCCCCTGGCGGGCGTAGTGCATCTGCGAGACGTTCCTGCCGGGCAGCGCGCGGCGCGGCTTGCGGTGCAGGCCGGGGAAGCGCAGGTCGTTCAGCGACGGGTCGGCGGCGCGCTGGCGGCCGTATTCGGAGGTGAGGTCGGCCAGCACCTCGGTGTCGCCGCGCTCTTCGATCCAGCGCTGGCGCAGGGCCGGCAGGCCGGAGCGGATGTCGATCTTCGCCTGCGGGTCGGTGTAGGGGCCGGAGCAGTCGTAAACGAAGATCGGCGGGTTCTTCTCGCCACCGAAGCCGGTGGGGGTGTCGGCCTGGCTGATCTCGCGCATCGGCACGCGGATGTCCGGGCGGGAGCCTTCGACGTAGATCTTGCGGGAGTTGGGCAGCGGGGCGACGGCGGCCTCGTCGACCTGGGCGGACGAGGCGAGGAATTTTTCGTTGGCGTTCATGAAGGCTCCTTGGGTGGGCCGCGGCGGGCGGGGAGGCGGCAGGAGCCACGTTTCCCTACGCCGGCACGACCCGGATCAGGTTCGGAGGGTAAGTCTCAGCCGTGCGCCAAGCGCACTGGCACCCCTAACGTTCGTGCGCAAAAGTACTGGAAGCCGTCGATAAACGCAAGATTCGCCAGGAATGTCGCGCCTGGCGGCGGGGAGGCTAAAGCTTTGCCCGCCATGGGCCGAAATAGAAGGCATCCGGCCGCCTGTCGGCCTGCCTCTTTCCCCCGGAGAAGTCTCATGCGCAAGCCCCTGCGCCCCCTCGTCGCCCTGCTGGTGTGCGTCGGCTCGACCGCCGCCCTCTCCGCCGACTGGCAGACCGTCGCGTCCGACAAGAAGCGCACCATCGAACTCGACCGGGCCAGCGTCCTGCAGTCCGACCCGGGCACCAAGGTGGCCTGGGGCCGCATCGTGCTCTCCGAGAGCGAGGCCGCCGCCGCCGGCTACACCACGGTGAAGGCGCTCAACCGCTACGACTGCCGCAACCAGACCTACTCGACGATCAAGCGGGTGTATCTGGACGCCGAGTCCAGCGTGGTCAAGGACGAGCGGGTCAAGGTCGAGAAGGACATGCCGGTGGCTCCCGGCAGCGTCGACGAAAAGCTGTGGCGCGACGTGTGCAAGCCCGCCGACATCTCCCAGCTGGCCAAGAATGCGTCCCAGGCGGCCCAGGCCGTCCAGCCGCCCAGGACCGAGGTGCGCACCGCCGACTACCGCCCGGCCCGGCCCGTTGAGAAGGCCGCGGTGACCCAGGTCACGGAGGCCAAGGCCGAGCACGGCGCCGAGGCGCCCCAGCCGATCAAGAAGAACTTCATCGACAAGCCCGCGCCGCCGCCCAAGGCCGAGCCCGCGCCGGCCCCGAGGGCACCCGAGCCCGTGGCCCGGGCGCCGGAGCCGCCGGCACCGCCGGTACGTATCGCCGAGAGCCGCGCCCAGGCGCTGCCGCCGCCCGAGGTGCAGCGCGTGCCGGCCTACGTGCCGCGTCCGCGCCCCCGGGTGGCCCCGCGGGTGGTTCGCGCGGCGCCGGTGAATGTCGAGGCCCAGGCGGCCCACGGCCCGGCCGCCGCCGGCACGCCGCTGGCCCACCATGAGATCCACTGGAGCTACGACGGCGAGAACGGCCCGGCCAACTGGGGCTTCCTGAAACCCGACTGGCAGCTTTGCGGCACCGGCCAGCGCCAGTCGCCGATCGACATTCGCGACGGGGTCAGGGTGGACCTCGAACCGATCCGCTTCGACTACAAGCTGTCCAACTTCCGCATCGTGGACAACGGCCACACCGTGCAGGTGAATGTGGGACCGGGCAGCAGCCTGGCGGTGATGGGGCGCTACTTCGACCTCGTCCAGTTCCACTTCCACCGCCCGTCCGAGGAGCGCATCAACGGCAAGGGCTTCGAGATGGTGGTGCATCTGGTGCACAAGGATCTCGACGGCCGCCTGGCGGTGGTGGCGGTGCTGATCGAGCGGGGCAAGATGAACCCGGTGGTGCAGACCCTGTGGAACAACCTGCCCCTCGAGAAGAACGTGGATTACGCGCCGGACGGCGTCTCCATCGACCTCGACCAGCTGTTGCCGGGCGACCGCAGCTACTACACCTACATGGGCTCCCTCACCACGCCGCCGTGCAGCGAGGGGGTGCTGTGGATGGTGATGAAGCAGCCCGCCCAGCTGTCGGCGGACCAGATCGGGATCTTTGCCCGGCTGTACCCGATGAACGCCCGGCCGATCCAGTCGGTGCGCGGGCGGATGATCAAGGAGTCGCGCTGAGCTGAGGGCTGACTCCGCGAGACTGAGTCGTGAAGGGCGCCGTGGGCGCCCTTCTGCTTTTTGGGGGGCGGGGTCAGTCCGGCATCCGGGGGGCGTCGGTCGCGAGGTGCGCCTCCAGTTCGCCGACCAGGGCCTCGAGCTGGTCGGCCAGCCCGCCGGCCAGGGCGCGGGCGTCGCGGTGCCCGGCCCGCGCCGCGGCATCGACTTCGGCCGCCTGGCGGTGGATGCTGCGCGCCTGCAGCGCCCCCGCCGAGCCCTTGATGCCGTGGGCCATGAAGGCGAGGGCGGCCAGGTCGCCCTCGCCCGCGGCGAGCCCGCGGAGCTGGACCAGTTCGTTGCGGTAGGTGGTCAGCGCCTTCCGGGCGACCCGCTCGACGAACTGCGGCCGGCCCTTGAAGAGGGCTTCCAGGGCCGGCCAGTCCACCAGGCTGGCGGTGGTGGGGCCGTCCGCGCCGTTGCGGGCGGGCGTCTCTTGCGGGCGCGGCGCGTCGGTGGTGTGCTGGAGGATCGCCTGCACCAGGGCGTCGAGCTCGAGGGGCTTGGGCAGATGGGCGCGCATGCCCGCGGCGAGGCAGGCCTCCCGGGCTTCGGGCCCGGCGTGGGCGGTGAGGCCGAGGACCGGCAGGCGCGGGCAGGTGGCGGCCAGCGTGCGGGTGAGGGCGTAGCCGTCCATCCCCGGCATCTGGATGTCGGTGAGGATGATCTCCCAGGCATCGGCCCCGGTGGCGGCCAGGTGGGCGAGGGCCTCCTGGCCGCCGGAGAGGCAGGTGACCTGGGCCCCTTCCTGGGTCAGCATGTCGGCGAGGACGAGGCGGTTGATCTCGTTGTCGTCCACCGCCAGCACCCGCAGGCCGGCGAGGCGCGTCTTGACGAGGGGCTGGGCGGGCAGCGGCTGGGCGCGGCGGGCGAGGGCCTCGCAGAGGTGGCGGCTGCGCAGCGGGCGCTCGATGATGGGCAGCTGCAGGCCGCTCCGCTCGGCGGCTTCGATCTCGTCGAGGTGCCCGGCGATGGCGAGGCTGCGCCGCTCGGCATGCAGCCGGGTGAGCCAGGCTTGCCAGGCGGCGGGGTCGCCGGCGAGGCGGGCGTCGATGACGATGAGCTCGGCCGCCGGGGGCGGGCTGGCGGGGGCCTCGAGGAGGGTGACGGCGATCCCGCGGGCTTCGAGCTCGGGACGCAGCGGGGCCGTCTCGTCGGGCGGGAAACCGGCCAGCACGAGGCGGCCGCCGGGGGGCGGCGCGTCGTAGGCAGCCTCGAGGAGGGGCAGCTGAACGACGAAGGTGGTGCCGACGCCGGCCTGGCTGGAGACGTCGATGCGGCCGCCCATGGCGCGGACCAGGTGGGCGCTGATCGAGAGGCCCAGGCCGGTGCCGCCGAAGCGCCGGGTGGTGGAGCTGTCGGCCTGCTCGAAGGGCTTGAAGATGCGGTCGATCTGCTCGGTGCTCATGCCGATCCCGGTGTCGCTGACGCTCAACCGGAGGCTGTCGTGATCGGCGCGGGCGTCGAGGGTGATGGCGCCGTGCTCGGTGAACTTGATGGCGTTGCCGAGCAGGTTGACCAGCACCTGGGACAGCCGCAGCGGGTCGCCCAGGCAGCGCGACGGGAGCCCGCTCTCGCGGACCCGCAGGTCGAGCCCGCGCTCGAAGGCGCGCTCGGCGCAGAGGGTGATGGCGCTGTCGATGACCTGCCCCGGATCGATCGGGATCTGCTCGACGGAGAGCTTGCCGGCTTCGATCTTGGCCGAGTCGAGCACGTCGTTGATGATGCCCAGCAGGTGCTGGCCCGATTCGACGATGCGCATGAACTGCTGGCGGGTCTGGTGCCCCACGCAGTCCCGCTGCCCCACCTGGGCGAGGCCGAGGATGGCGTGGAGCGGGGTGCGGATCTCGTGGCTCATGTTGGCGACGAACTCGCTGCGGGCCTGGGCGAGCTTGTCGGCTTCGGCGCGGGCGGCGGTCCGCGCGGCGACGTAGGCGGCCTCCTGGGCCTGCTCGATGCGCCGTCGCTCCCGCGTCGCCAGCATCACGATGTAGAGCAGCAGGAAGGGGACCGCCGCCGCCGCGGCCAGGAAGCCGGTGGGGATCGCGTGGGCATCGAGCTCGCGCTGGGTGATGAGGGCGGCGAGGGCGAAGGGCGAGGCTTCGATCCGCTGCTTGAGCACGGCGATCACCGGGTCGTCGGCGAACTGGGGCAGGCCGTCCACGCGCAGGCTGGCGCCGTCCGCCGCGCGGGCGAGGAGGCGGGCCAGGGCGGTCTGCTGGAAGGCCGGCGGCGCGACGGGCGAGATCGGCTGGCCGGAGCTGGCGAGGACGATGGCTTCGGGGCGTTGGGCGTTGGTGCTGCGCAGCAGGCGTTCGACGCTTTCCGGCGGGCTGTAGGCCACCAGATGCCCGCGCAGGCGGCCCTTGATGAGCACCGGCTGGCTGAAGCGCAGCAGATGCTGCGGGTCGAGCAGGGTCACGCTGCGCGCCTGGGGCAGCAGCCGGGCGAGGGCGACGTGGTCCTCCTGGGTGTCGGGGGCGTCTCCGGCCTCGGCGATCGTCTCGCCCTGGGCGTCGAGGAGGACGAGGTGGCGGTAGATGTGCCGCTCGCCCAGGCGCTCCTGCTCGATCAGCTGGTTGAAGCGGTCTTCGATGTTCTGGATGTGCAGGCCCAGGCCGTACTCGATGCTCATCCCCAGGTCGCGGCCGGCGAAGTAGTTGGCGAGGGCGTCGGAGGCGGCCAGGTTGGCCAGGGAGTTGTGGCGCTCGGAGAAGTAGGCCGAGAGGGTCTCGGCCTGACGGGCCAGCTCGAGGCTGGCGCCATCGAGCACGTTCTGCTCGAGGCGCTGCTGCACGCTCAGGTTGTGGACGAAGAGCGCAACGGCGTAGGCGACGAACAGCAGCAGCGCGACGAGGTACTTGCGGGACAGTCTCTGTCGAGGCAGGTCGGCGGGCATCGGCGACCCGATCTCAGCGGGCCGGCGGCAGGTCGCGGAAGAACTCCGGCAGGTAGCGTGGGGCGACGCGGAAGTATTTCTTCACCAGGCGCATGTAGGTGCCGTCGGCCTTGAGGCGCGCCAGGTAGGCGTTGAAGGCCTTGCGCAGCTCGGGCGACTCCTTGCGGAAGCCGGCCGCCATGCGCTGCTCCTCGGAGATCGGGCCGACCACCTTGATCTTGCCCGGCCACAGTTCGAGGGCCACGAGCACGTCGGGGACGTCGAGCAGGGTCATGTCGCTCTCGCCCTTGAGCATCGCCGGCACCACGTCGTTGATGTTGGTGCTGCCCGTGAAGCGCTTGAGCTTGAGGCCCTTGCCCTCGAGATCGTAGAGGGTCGGGTCGAGGCAGGAGTTGTCCATCACGAAGGTGGTGCCGACGCCCATGCGGGCCTTGGTGGCCTTGATGTCCTGCTCCCGGTTGCCGCTGGGCTTGATCGGGGTGACGGCCACGTCGGGGCGGGCGAGCAGCCAGACCGCCGACGGGAAGGTGGGCTCGGAGAAGTCGAGCAGCTTGAGGCGCGGCGGGAGGATGGTCATGCCGTTGGCGATCACGTCGCCGCGCACCGGCCGCGAGCCGATCTCCTGGACGCTCGGCTTGTAGCGGATCTCCTTGCCGGTGAGGTCGCCGATGACGTCGTTCCAGTTGCTCTGCACGAACTCGTAGCGCACGCCCAGCTCGCGGGCGAAGCCCTGCATCAGCTCGACGTCGAAGCCGTCGCCGCTGCCGGTGACGAAGTTGGCGTAGGGCACGCCCAGGTGGCGCAGCACGCCGCGCTTGCGGACCTCGTCGAGGTCCTGAGCGAAGGCGGCCTGCAGGCACAGCATGAAGCCGGCGGCCAGCAGGGTGGCGCGGCAGATCAGGCGGGAGAGCGGGGAGTTCATGGTGAAGTCTCGTGCAGTGGTGGGCGGCGCAGGGTGAGCGGGCCGTAGACGGCCCGGGCCTGGCCCCCGCCGGTGGTGGGGCCGGGCCGCGGGGACGCTCAGGCGCGCATCGCGGCGGCGGCGATGTCGAGGGCGCGCAGGCGCAGCTCCGGGTCGTAGATGTCGCAGACCAGCATCAGCTCGTCGGCCTGGGTGAGCTCGACGAGGCGGGCCAGGCCGTCGTGGACCCGCGCGGGGCCGCCGATGACCGCCGCCGCCAGGAAGTCGGCGATGGCGGCGCGCTCCTCGGGGCGCAGGCCGGCCATGAAGTTGTCCACCGGCGGCTGCAGCCGGCGCCGGTTGCCGGTGAGGATGCCGAGCACGCGCTGGTAGTTGCTGCTGGCCAGGTATTCGGCTTCCTCGTCGGTGGGGGCGGCGATCAGCGGGACGCCGATGACCACGTAGGGCTCGGCCAGCTGCCCGGAGGGCTGGAACTGGCTGCGGTAGAGGTCGATGGCCTGCAGCACCTGCCGCGGCGCGAAGTGCGATGCGAAGGCGTAGGGCAGGCCCCGTTCGGCGGCCAGGCGGGCCGAGAACAGGCTGGAGCCGAGGATCCAGACCGGCACGTTGGTGTCGGCGCCGGGCATGGCGACCACGCGCTGGCCCGGTTGCACCGGGCCGAGGAGCTTCTGGACCTCGGCCACTTCGCGGGGGAAGTCGTCTTCGGTCTCGACGCGGTCGCGGCGCAGGGCGCGCATCGTGATGCCGTCGGTGCCGGGGGCCCGGCCGAGGCCGAGGTCGATGCGGCCCGGGTAGAGCTCGGCGAGGGTGCCGAAGGCCTCGGCGACCACCAGCGGCGCGTGGTTGGGCAGCATGATGCCGCCCGAGCCGACGCGGATCTTGCGGGTGCCGCCGGCCAGGTGGCCGACCAGCACCGCGGTGGCGGAGCTGGCGATGCCCGGCATGTTGTGGTGCTCGGCCACCCAGTAGCGGGTGAAGCCCAGGGCTTCTGCGTGCTGGGCGGTGCGCAGGGCGACGTGGAGGGAATCGGCGACGCTGCGGCCTTCGCGGATCGCCACGAGGTCGAGCATGGAGAGGGATGTGTCTTTGAGGGCTTTCATGGCGCTTATTGTAATGGCTTTGCCTGCTTCGGCCGCCCGACGCCGCGGGGTGCCGCCGGGTCGGCATGCAGGTCATTGAATATACTGCAAGTCTTCAACGGTCGGGGCTGGTGGATCTTTAGCGGTCGCGGGTGGCCGGCAGGAGGGCGGAAAGTCCGCGCCGGGCCTGCCCGGCGAGTGCCCGCGCGGTGGCCTGCAGGCCTTCGGGCGGGGCGGCCAGGGCGTTTTCCAGCGCCGCGGCGAGGCCGTCGATGGGTACCGCGCCGGGCAGCCCGGGGGCTTCCCAGCTACCCGTGTAGGCCTCGACCTTGCCCGGTTCGCTGGCCTGGGGTGCCAGCACGTTGAGGCGCGGGCGGGCGAAGGCCGTCGCGACGATGCGCCCGTGCAGGCTGCTGCCGCAGAAGCCGCGGCTGCCGGCGATCAGGGCGCAGATGTCCCACAGCTGCAGCGAGCGGAAGACCCGCACCCGGGCCGCCGACAGGCGCCGGGCGAGGCGCGCGAGGCAGTCAGGGTCGTCGTGCCAGGGCGCGCTGCCGGCCTGGAACAGCACGATGCCCAGCCCGTGGCCGGCCCGGGCGAGCTGGGCGGCGAGGGTGTCGAGGGTCGCGTCGTCGCCGAAGCCGGCATTGAACTGTACGGCGAGGTAACCCTGGGGAAAGGCCCGGCCGATGGCGGCGACCTCGCCACGGGCGGCGTGGGCGGCGATGACGGGGCCGAAGTGGTCGGCCACCAGCGCCGCCGGGTCGGGCAGCAGCCGGGCCGGGATGTCCACCGCGGCGAGGCAGGCGAGGGTCTGGCGATCGCGCACGCCGACCGCGTCGGCCTCGCGCAGCGCTTCGGTCACCTCGTGCCGCAGGGCTGGCGGGCTGTGTGCCAGGCCGGCGCCGCCGACGCCGGCGTGGATCAGGCGTGCCCGGCGGAACAGTTGCCGCCCGGCCACGTAGGGGGCGAGGCCGCGGAGGCCCAGGGTCGCGCGGGCCCAGGCCAGGCGTTCGGCCGGCCGGGTGTCGAGACGGGCGACGAGGGCCGCCACGTCGGTGGCTGGCTGCAGCATCAGCGCGGCGTGCCAGGCTTCGCAGGTGAGGATCTCGCCGCCCACGTGGATCAGCGTGAGCGGTGTGTCGCCGAACTCGGCGGCGACGCGGGCGAGGGCGTGGGTGCGGTGGCCGCCGAAGGGGCGCAGGTCGCGCCCGGCGAGGCCGGCGAAGATCAGGCGGCGGCCCGGCAACAGGCTGGCAACGACGTGGGGCAGCAGCAGGTCGCCGAAGTTGTGGCGGTCGAAGGCGCCCAGCAGGATCGTCGGGGTGGTCATCGCGCCTTCGAGGGCAGCGCGATCGGGCGGCCCGAGAGCACAAAGTCGCCGTAGCTGCGGTGGTGCAGCGTGGGTTCGTGGGGCAGGTCGGGGTCGTGCCAGGCGTGGATGACCTCGAAGATGAAGAGGCCGTAGCGGGCCACCAGGCTGCGGTCGGCGAGCCGGCATTCGAGGTTGGCGAAGCATTCGCGGATCAACGGCGCGGCGACGCCGTGGGCGGACTCCGGGGTGAGGCCGAAGGCGGCGAACTTGTCGATGTCGGCGCCGGAACAGTTGCCGCAGCCGACCACGGCTGGGGCCAGCCCCGCGGCGGGGACGTTGATGACGCATTCGCCGGCGCCGTCGATGGCGGCGAAGCTGTGGTTGCGGGCGCTGATGACGCAGCCCACGAGGGGCGGCTCGAACTCGATGAGGGTGTGCCACGACTGGGTCATGACGTTGGGCCGGCCTGCCGCGGCGCTGCTCAGCAGGACGACTGGCCCCGGTTCGAGCAGGGCGTGCACGTCGGACAGGGGGTAGGCTTGCCGTGCCATGGCCGGGCTCCTGGAATCGCAGGCCCGGCGGGCGCCGGGGCGCTGCCTCGATTCTACGCCCCGGCCGGGCTCAGGCGCGGCGGTGCAGGTTCTCGAGGGCGAACTCCCAGTTGATCAGCCGGTCGAGGAGGGCGTTGGCGTAGTCGACGCGGCGGTTCTGGTAGTCGATGTAATAGGCGTGTTCCCACACGTCGATGGCGAGCAGGGGGCGCAGGCCCTGAGTCAGCGGCAGATCGGCGTTGCTGGTCTTGACGACGCGCAGGCGCTCGCCGTCGGCCACCAGCCAGGCCCAGCCGCTGCCGAACTGGCTGGCGGAGGCGGTGGCCAGCTCCTTCTTGCAGGCGGCCACGCTGCCGAAGGCTTCCTCCAGGCGGCGCTTCAGTTCGGCGGGCGGCTCGCCGCCGCCCTGTGGGCGCAGGCTCTGCCAGTAGAAGTTGTGGTTCCACACCTGGGCCGCGTTGTTGAAGACCGCGGCATGGGTCGCGTGCCGGGCGCTGCGCAGCACGATCTCGTCGAGGGGCAGGCCGGCGAAGTCGGTGCCGGTGGTCAGGCGGTTGAGGTTGTCCACGTAGGCCTTGTGGTGCTTGCCGTGGTGGTAGGCGAGGGTGTCGGCCGACAGCACCGGGGCGAGGGCGTCGAGGGCGTAGGGCAGGGGCGGCAGGCCGTAGGGCGCCGCCGTGGCGCGGGTGCTGGTGGACAGGCTGCCCAGGGCCAGCACGAGGGCCGGGGCGCCGAGGAGAAAATTACGCCGGCCCGGCGCGGGTTGGGGGGTGTCGTCCTGCTTGAAGGCGTGCATGGCTGGATTCCTGCGGGATTCGAGTGATTCTGCGAGATTAACGCAATGGCGTAAATTTTCCATGTCAAGTTGTAGTTTTTTCAAGGTGTGACATTGTTCGCGGTTGGTTTTTGTTGTCCGGGCCGCCACGGATGGCCACCGCCGCGATGGGGTGTGGTGATAAAATTTCCGACTGACCAGTCAGTCAGTAAAGCTCAGATGGATTTCACCGAAACTTCATCCCGCCAGCGCCGCAAGGAGGCCCGTCCCGCCGAGCTGGCCGCGGCGGCCCTCGCCCTGTTCGTCGAGAGGGGCTTCGCGGCCACCCGCCTCGACGATGTGGCGGCGCGGGCGGGCGTCTCGAAGGGCACGCTGTATCTGTATTTCGACAGCAAGGAGGCCCTGTTCCGGGCGGTCATCGAGGAGTCGGTGCTGCCCCTCATCGACGAGTGCGAGGCCCGGGTCGAGGCGCTGCAGGACCAGCCGGTGCGGCTGTTGCGCGAGCTGCTCACGACCTGGTGGGTGCGCTTCGGCGCCACGCCGCTGGGCGGCACCTGCAAGCTGATGGTTGCCGAGGCCGGCAACTTCCCCGACGTGGCGGCGTATTTCAACGAGGCGGTGATCGGGCGCTGGGGGGCGCTGCTCCGCCGGGTCATCGAGGCCGGCATCGTCCGCGGGGTGTTCCGCTCCGGCAGCCCGGAGCTGCTGCGCCAGATGGTCTTCCACCCCCTGCTGATGCAATCCATCCTCCAGCACTCGATGCTCGCCGGGCCGGCGGGCCGGCCGCTGCCGGAGCCGTATTTCGACACCTATTTCGACTTCATCCTGCGCGGCCTGGGCGCCGCCGTTCCCGACCCCTCATGAGCACACATACCGTTCTTGCCGCCGTTCTTGCTTCCGGCCTGCTGGCCGCCTGCTCCAAGCCCGAGCCCGTCGCCGAGGTGCCGCGACCGGTGATGGCCCACACCCTGGCGCCGGCGCAGGTGGCGCCCGTCGCGTTCTACACCGGCGAGGTCCGTGCCCGTTACGAGTCCGATCTGGCCTTCCGCATCGGCGGCAAGGTCGTCGAGCGCCGGGTGGATGTGGGCGCGGTGGTGAAGCCGGGCGACGTGCTCGCGCGGCTCGACCCGGCCGACGCCGGGCTCAACGCCGAGGCGGCCCAGGCCCAGCTGGCGGCGGCCGACAACGAGCTGGCTTATGCCCGCGCCGAGCTGCTGCGCTACCGCGACCTGGTGGCCAGGAACTTCGTCAGCCGCAGCGTGCTGGACGCCAAGGAGACGGCCTTCCGGTCGGCCTCCGCGCGGGTCGAGCAGGCCCGGGCCCAGGCCGGCGTGGCGGGGCGTCAGGCGGGCTACACGCGCCTGGTCGCCGACCAGCCGGGGGTCGTCACCGCGGTGTTTGCCGAGGTGGGCCAGGTGGTGAAGGACGCCACGGTGGTCATGAAGCTGGCCCGGGAGGGCGAGCGGGAGGTGCTGATCGCGGTGCCCGAGACGCGCATCGCCGAGCTCAAGAAGGCCGGCCGCGTCGAGGTGCGCCTGTGGACCCAGCCCGACGTGGCGCTGGCCGGCCGGGTGCGCGAGATTGCGCCGAGCGCCGATGCCGCCTCGCGCACCTACGCGGTGCGGGTCAGCATCGTCGACCCCGCGCCGGCGCTGCAGCTGGGCATGACTGCCAACGTGAGCCTCGCCGACGCTGCGCCCGGCGGCCTGCTGGTGCCGTCCACCGCGGTGTTCGAGCAGGGCGGCGCCAGTTCGGTGTGGGTGCTGCAGCCCGAGGGCGAGCTGGTGCGGCCGGTGCTGCGCCCGGTGACGGTGCGCCAGTTCCGGGAGGACGGGGTGCTGGTGTCGGCCGGCCTCAAGGCGGGCGAGACCATCGCCGCCGCCGGTGTGCACAAGATCGTCGCCGGCCAGGCCCTGCGCCCGGTGGCGGCCCAGGCGGCGGCAAGGTCGGGAGCCGGCTCGTGAAGCGCTTCAACCTGTCCGAGTGGGCGCTGGCCCACCAGCCGCTGATCCGCTACCTGATCGTCCTGCTGGCGATCGTCGGGGTGATGTCCTACCAGAAGCTCGGCCAGTCGGAAGACCCGCCCTTCACCTTCAAGGTGATGGTGGTGCGCGCCGATTGGCCCGGCGCCTCGGCCCGGGAGATGGAGGAGCAGGTCACCGACCGCATCGAGAAGAAGCTGCAGGAGGTGCCCCACGTGGACATCCTGCGCAGCTATTCGCGGCCCGGCGAGGCGGTGGTGCTCTTCATCGCCAGGGACTCGACGCCGCCGGGCGAGGTGCCCGAGATGTTCTACCAGGTGCGCAAGAAGATCGGCGACATCAAGGGCCAGCTGCCGGCGGGCCTGCGCGGGCCGTTCTTCAACGACGAGTTCGGCGACGTGTTCGGCAACATCTACGCCCTCACCGGCGACGGCTTCGACCAGGCCCAGCTCAAGGCCGCCGCCGAGAAGGTGCGCGCCGAGCTGCTGCGGGTGCCCAACGTGGCCAAGGTTGAGCTGATCGGCGAGCAGGAGCAGCGCATCTACGTGGATCTCTCCAACAGCCGGCTGGCCACCCTCGGGCTCGACGTGCAGACGGTCACCGAGGCCCTGGCGCGCCAGAACGCGGTGGCGCCGGGCGGTTACTTCGAGACCCGCGACGAGCGCATCTACCTGCGCCCCTCGGGGGCCTACGATACCGTCGAGGCGATCCGCGAGACGCGCATCCGGGCCGGCGGGCGCGAGCTGCGCATCGGCGACATCGCCCAGGTGTCGCGGGGCTTCGTCGAGCCCTCGGCGCCGCGTTTCCGCTTCGGCGGTCAGGACGCCCTCGGGCTCGGCGTGGCGATGGCCAAGGGCGGCGACATCATCGCCCTCGGGCGCGACCTCAAGGCGGCGACGGCGCGCATCCAGGCCCAGCTGCCGGTGGGCATGGAACTCGGCCAGGTGGCCAGCCAGCCGGAGGCGGTGCATCGGTCGATCGCCGAGTTCGTGCGCTCGCTGGCCGAGGCGGTGATCATCGTGCTGGTGGTGTGCTTCTTCTCGCTGGGCCTGCGCACCGGGCTGGTGGTGGCGCTGTCGATCCCGCTGGTGCTGGCGGTGACCTTCTTCGGGATGCGTCTGTTCGACGTGGGCCTGCACAAGATCTCGCTGGGGGCGCTGATCCTGGCCCTCGGCCTGCTGGTGGACGACGCGATCATCGCCGTCGAGATGATGCTGGTGAAGATGGAGCAGGGCTGGGAGCGCTCGAAGGCGGCCGCCTTCGCCTACACCAGCACCGCGGGCCCGATGCTGTCGGGCACCCTGGTGACGGTGGCGGGCTTCCTGCCGATCGCCACCGCCCAGTCGTCGGTGGGCGAATACACCCGCTCGATCTTCCAGGTGAACGCCATCGCGCTGCTGGCCTCGTGGCTGGCGGCGGTGGTGGTGGTGCCCTATCTGGGCTACCTGCTGCTGCCCGACCCGCGCGCGCCGCGCCATTCGAGCTGGCTGGCGAAGCGCTTTCCGCGCCTCGAGCGCCTGCAGGAGCGCATCGGCCTCGGCGAGCCGCACTACGAGGGCGACGAGGACGCGGTCTTCCGCACCCCCTTCTACAACCGCTTCCGCGCGCTGGTGGATGCCTGCGTGGCCCGGCGCGGGTGGGTGATCGGCGCCACGCTGGCGATCTTCGTCGCGGCGCTGGCGGGCTTCGGCCTGGTGCAGCAGCAGTTCTTCCCCAACTCGACGCGGCTCGAGCTGCTGGTGGACCTGCGCCTGCCCGAAGGCGCCAGCCTGCGCGCCACCCAGGCCGAGGTCGAGAAGCTCGAGGCGATCCTCGCCGGCGAGCAGGGCATCACCAACTACGTGGCCTACGTGGGGAGCGGCAGTCCGCGCTTCTACCTGCCCCTCGACCAGCAGCTGCCGGCGGCCAACTTCGCCCAGTTCGTGGTGCTGACCGACGACATCGAGGCCCGCGAAGCCCTGCGGAGCCGGCTCATCGCGCGCCTCAAGACAGACTTCCCGAACGTCCTCACCAACGTGATCCGCCTGGAAAACGGGCCGCCGGTGGGCTACCCGGTGCAGTTCCGGGTGATCGGGCCGGACATCCCGACGGTGCGCAGGCTGGCCGGCGAGGTGGCCACGGTGATGCGCGCCAACCCCCATCTGGTCGACGTCCACCCGGACTGGGACGAGCAGTCCAAGGTGCTGCGGGTCGAGGTGGACCAGCACAAGGCGCGCCAGCTGGGGCTGACCACCCAGGACGTGGCTGGCTTCCTCGACACGGCCCTGCGCGGCCTCACCGCCACCCGCTACCGGGAGGGCATCGAGGCCATCGACGTGGTGCTGCGCGCCGACGCCCGCGAGCGCGAGGCGCTGTCGATGCTCTCCGAGCTGTCGATCCCGACCCGCGCCGGCCGGTCGGTGCCGCTGGAGCAGGTGGCGCACATCCGCTACGGTTTCGAGCAGGGCCTGGTGTGGCGGCGCAATCGTGAGCCGGCGATCACCGTGCGCGGCCAGATTTACGACTCCCGCATCCAGGCGCCCACCGTCACCGCGCAGGTCGAGCCGCAACTGGCCGAGCTGCGGGCCCGCCTGCCGGTCGGCTACCGCATCGAGGCCGGCGGCGCGGTGGAGGAGAGCGCCAAGGGGCAGGGCTCGGTGAATGCCGGCTTCCCGCTGTTCCTGGCAGTGGTGTTCACGGTGCTGATGGTGCAGCTCGGCAGCTTCTCGCGCACCACCATGGTGGTGCTCACCGCGCCCCTCGGGCTGATCGGCGTGGTGCTGTTCCTGCTGCTCTTCAACCAGCCCTTCGGTTTCGTGGCGATGCTCGGCACGATCGCCCTGTTCGGGATGATCATGCGCAACTCGGTGATCCTGGTCGATCAGATCGAGCAGGACGTGGCGCGCGGCCTGTCGGTGTGGGACGCCATCGTCGAGTCGGCGGTGCGGCGGCTGCGGCCGATCGCCCTCACCGCGGCGGCGGCCGTGCTGGCGATGATCCCGCTCACCCGCAGCACCTTCTTCGGGCCGATGGCGGTGGCCATCATGGGCGGCCTGATCGTCGCCACGCTGCTGACCCTGCTGTTCGTGCCGGCCCTCTACGCCGCCTGGTACCGGGTGCGCCGGGCGTGAGGGGGCGCTGCTTGCCGGAATTTTCTGTCGGGCTCCGAGTGGGTTAGAATCGGAAAGTTTTTGCAGACAATACAGGCATGCAGATCTTTAATATTAGCTCGTGCTAATATTCATCCGGGAGTCACACAATGAATTTCGAAAAAGCACGGTTCAACATGGTCGAGCAGCAGATCCGCCCCTGGGAGGTGCTGGATTTCGACGTGCTCGACCTGCTGATGAGCGTCCGCCGCGAGGAGTTCGTGCCGGAAGCCTACAAGGCGCTGGCCCTCTCCGAGGCCGAGATCCCGCTGGGCCACGGCGCGAGCATGCTGGTGCCGGTGATCGAAGGCAAGATCCTGCAGGCCATCCAGGTCAAGCGCTCCGACAAGGTGCTCGAGGTCGGTGCCGGTTCCGGCTACTTCGCGGCCCTGCTCGCCGCCCGCGCCGACTGGGTGCGCACCGTCGAGATCGAGCCCGAGCTCGTCAAGATGGCCCATGACAACCTCAAGCGCTACGGTGTCGAGAACGTCATCGTAGAGGAAGGCGACGCCATCCGCGGCTGGCCGGGCAACGCCCCCTACGACCTCATCGTCGTCTCCGGCGGCGTGCCCTACATCCCCGAGACCCTGCTGCAGCAGCTCAAGGTCGGTGGCCGCCTGTTCGCCTTCGTCGGCGAGCCGCACCTCATGACCGCCAAGCTGGTCACCCAGGTGGCCGAAGGCGACTTCCGCACCGAATCCCTGTTCGAGAACGCGGTTCCGATGATGCGCAACGCGCCCCAGAAGAGCCAGTTCAAATTTTGAGGCCGTCCCCCCGATGAAGCAGATCACCCCGCCGCAACTCGCCGACTGGCTGCAGGACGCCGCGCGTCCGGCGCCGGTGCTCCTCGACGTGCGCGAACCCTCCGAGTTCGCCTACTGTGCCATCCCCGGCTCGTTGCCGATGCCCATGGCCAGCGTGCCGGCGCGCATGCAGGAGCTCGACCCCGACGCCGAGATCGTGGTGATCTGCCATCACGGCGGCCGCAGCATGCAGGTGGCGATGTTCCTCGAGCGGCAGGGCTTCTCGAAGCTGATCAACCTTGCCGGCGGCGTGGCCCAGTGGGCCCAGCAGGTCGACCCGTCGATGCCCCAGTACTGAGCGGCAGCGGCCGCCGGCCCCCCGGGCCGGCCAGGCCTCGGGAGGCAATACTCTGGATGGAGACAGGAATGAAACGGCTGGCTGGACGTGTGGTGGTGACGATGGCGGCGGCGCTGATGGCGGCCCAGGCCGTGGCGGCCGATCTGGAGCAGGTCTACCGTGACGCGCTCGCCTACGACGCGGCGCTGGCCGCGGCCCGGGCTGCGGCGGACGCCGGGCGCGAGAAGCTGCCCCAGGGGCGCGCCGGCCTGCTGCCCTCGGTCAACCTCACCGGCAACACCAACTGGAACGACACCGCCCTGCACAGCCCGACGCTCGACCGCTCGGGCCGTTACAACAGCAACGGCTGGCAGGTGCAGCTCACCCAGCCCCTGTTCCGCTGGCAGAACTGGGTCCAGTACAAGCAGGGCGAGATCCAGGCGGCCCTGGCGGATGCCCAGTTCGAGCTGGCCCGCCAGGATCTCACGCTGCGCGCCGCCCAGGCCTACTTCGATGTGCTCGCCGCCCAGGACGTGCTCGCCGCCGCCCAGGCCCTCAACGAGGCCAACACCCAGCAACTGGCCCTCGCCAAAAAGAGCTTCGAGGTCGGCACCGTCACCATCACCGACGTCCATGAGGCCCAGTCCCGCGCCGACCTCTCGTCGGCCCAGACGATCGCCGCCGAGAGCGACCTGGCCGTCAAGCGCCATGCGCTGCTGGTGCTCACCGGCAAGGAGCCCGACAGCCTCAAGGGGCTGCGCAAGGGCGTGGCGCTGAGCCGCCCCGAGCCGTCCGACATCCAGTCGTGGGTGACCGCGGCCGAAGGCGGCAACCTGGCGGTGCAGGCCAACCAGCTCGCCAGCGAGGTCGCCACCCGCGAGGTCGAGCGCAACCGCGCCGGCCACCTGCCGACCGTCGATGTGGTGGCCTCCCGCGGCAACACGGCCACCAGCAATCCGTTGACCGCCTTCTCGGCCTACAACACTGACGCCACCGTGGTCGGGCTGCAACTGGCGATGCCGCTGTTCCAGGGCGGGGCCACCAGCTCCCGCGTCCGCGAGGCCGCGGCGCTGCGCGAGAAGGCCCTCGCCGATGTGGACAACGCCCGCCGCACCGCGGCCCAGAATGCCCGCCAGGCCTATTTGGGCGTCACCAGCGGCCTCGCCCAGGTGAAGGCCTTCGAGGCGGCCCAGGTGTCGTCCCGCTCGGCCCTTGACGCCAACAAGCTCGGCTATGAGGTGGGGGTGCGCATCAACATCGACGTGCTCAACGCCCAGAGCCAGCTCTTCGACACCCAGCAGAAGCTCGCCAAGGCCCGCTACGACACGCTGATGGCCCAGCTCAAGCTGAAGGCCGCCGCCGGCACCCTCGGCGACGAGGACATCAAGGCGATCAATGCTTTGCTAGACTAGCGGCCGGCCCCGCCGACGTCTTGACGGCCGCGTGAGCGGCCGTTTTCATTTACGACACTCCAGTTCTCATTCCCCCACTTCCCGGCTTCCATCACCATGCGCTACACCGACCTGCGTGACTTCATCGCCCAGCTGGAACGCCTTGGCCAACTCAAGCGGATCAAGGCCGAGGTCGACCCTCACCTCGAGATGACCGAGATCTGCGACCGTGTGCTCCGGGCCGGCGGCCCGGCGATCCTGTTCGAGAACCCCAAGGGCCACTCGGTGCCGGTGCTCGCCAACCTCTTCGGCACGCCCGAGCGCGTCGCGCTGGGCATGGGCGAGAGCGGCGACGACTGGCAGGGCGCGCTGCGCGAGGTGGGCAAGCTGCTGGCCTTCCTCAAGGAGCCCGAGCCGCCCAAGGGCCTCAAGGACGCCTGGGAGAAGCTGCCGATCTTCAAGCAGGTGCTCAACATGTCGCCGAAGACGGTGTCGTCGGCGCCCTGCCAGCAGGTGGTCAAGGAGGGCCGCGATGTGGACCTCGGCGGCCTGCCGATCCAGCACTGCTGGCCCGGCGACGTGGCGCCGCTGATCACCTGGGGCCTGGTCGTCACCCGCGGCCCCCACAAGAACCGTCAGAACCTGGGCATCTACCGCCAGCAGGTGCTGGGCCCCAACAAGGTCATCATGCGCTGGCTGGCCCACCGGGGCGGGGCGCTGGACTTTCTGGAGCACCAGAAGGCCCACCCGGGCAAGCCCTTCCCGGTGGCGGTGGTGCTGGGCTGCGATCCGGCGACCATCCTCGGCGCGGTGACGCCGGTGCCCGACTCGTTGTCCGAATACCAGTTTGCGGGCCTGCTGCGCGGCTCCAAGACCGAGCTGGTGAAGTGCCTCGGCTCCGACCTGCAGGTGCCCGCGTCGGCCGAGATCGTGCTGGAGGGCGTGATCCACCCGGGCGAGACCGCCCTCGAAGGCCCCTACGGCGACCACACCGGCTACTACAACGAGCAGTCCGAGTTTCCGGTGTTCACCATCGAGCGCATCACCAGCCGCCGCGACCCGATCTACCACAGCACCTACACCGGCAAGCCGCCCGACGAGCCGGCAATGCTCGGCGTGGCTCTCAACGAAGTCTTCGTACCGCTCTTGCAGAAGCAGTTCACCGAGATCGTCGACTTCTACCTGCCGCCCGAGGGCTGCTCCTACCGGCTGGCGGTGGTCAGCATCAAGAAGCAGTATCCCGGCCACGCCAAGCGGGTGATGTTCGGGATCTGGAGCTTCCTGCGCCAGTTCATGTACACCAAGTTCATCATCGTGGTGGACGACGACGTGAACATCCGAGACTGGAAGGAGGTCATCTGGGCCCTCACCACCCGCATGGACGCCACCCGCGACACCACGCTGGTGGACAACACCCCCATCGATTACCTCGACTTCGCCAGCCCGGTGGCCGGCCTCGGCTCCAAGATGGGGCTGGATGCCACCAACAAGTGGCCCGGCGAGACCAACCGGGAGTGGGGCTCCCCCATCGTGATGGACGAGGCGGTGAAGCAGCGCGTCGATGCGATGTGGGGAGAACTGGGGCTGTAGCCCGCCGCCGGATCCAGACAAAACGGCAGCCCGTGGGCTGCCGTTTTTTATGGTTGGCGGAGCTTCATTCGCCCTGCGGGGACGGCGGGGTGTCCGCGGCCGGGGCCGGCTTGGGCGGGGCCAGCACCGTCTCGGCGGCGATCTTCCACTGGCCGTCCGCCTTCACCCAGTCGAGCTGTTTTCTCACCGTGTCGCGGTAGTTGCCGGCGCGGTAGTGCTGGACGAAGACCGTGCTGAAGCGCTCGCCGCCGCGGGCCTTGAGGCGGAGGGCCTCGATGCGTACGGCGGGGGCGACGGCGCCGGCCAGGCGCTGGCGGCGCTCGGCCTCCCACTCGGCGGTGCTGCGGCCCTTGCCGGGCTTGAAGTCGGCCACGTAGAAGGCGCGGTAGGCGTCGTAGTCGCGGGCGACCCAGGCGGCCTGCCACGCGTCGAGGCGGGCGCGCAGCGTGGGCTCGGCGGCTTCGGCGGCCGCCGGCGAGCCTGGGTTTGCTGGCGTCAGGACCTCCACCTGCGGCGCCGGGGCCGCCTCGACGGTGGGCACCGGTGCGGCCACCAGGGGCGCCGGCACGTAGGCGGTGCCGAGCAGTTCGGGGGCGATCGGGGCCGGGCGGTAGCGGGTGCGCAGGGCGCTGCGCAGCTCGCCGGCCAGGCCGAGCAGCTGGGCTTGCAGGGTGGTCTGCTGGGCGCGGTTCTCGATCAGCGCGCGCTGGGCGTTGAAGAGGTCGTCCTGGGTGATCGAGAGGTCGTTGAGGCTGCGCCGGCCGGCCTCGAAGTGCAGCTCGTAGGTCGCCGACACGCGCTGGGCGGCGATCACCCGCTGTTCGAGCTGGGGGGCGATCTGGCGCGCTTCGTTGTACTGGCGCTGGAGGTCGGTGATGTCCTTCGAGACCTTCATCATCAGGTCGTCGGCGTCGGCCTGGGCGGCCTGGTGGCGCTCGACGGCCTCGGTGTGGCGGCCGAGGTTCTTGCCGCCCAGCGGGATGTCGAGGCTCACCTGCATCTGGCCGCTGCGGTCGGTGTCGGAGACCGGCACCGGGATGGTGGTGTTGTCGAGGCGCTTGCTGTAGCTGAGGTCCACCGCCGGGAAGAAGCTGCCGCGGGCCACGCCGATCTCGGCCTTGCGGGCGGCGGCGCGCTGGAGGGCGGCGCGCAGGCGCGGGTTGCGTTCGTGGATGCGCTCGACCAGGGCGTCGATGTCGCCATCGCCGTCGGCGGGCCGGATGGCGGGCGTCTCGAGCTGCTCCGGCGCCTGGCCGGTGAGCAGGCGGTAGCGGTACTCGGCGGTGCCGAGCTGGGCCCGCAGCTGGCCGAGGAGGGCGCGGTTCTGGATCAGGCGCACGCGCATCAGGTCGAGTTCGGCCGGCGCGATGCGGCCGGCGTCCACGCGGCGGGCCACGCCGGCCTCGACCCGCTCCTGGCGGGCCAGGGTGGCGCCGAGGCTGTCGACGGTCTGGCGCAGGCGAACGATGTCGGAGTAGGCCTCGGTGATCTCGTAGCTGACCTGCTCGAGCACGTTGTCGAGGTCGGCCTCGGCGGCGTCCCGGTAGAGGCCGCCGGCCTGCACGCGGGCGGTGTCGGCGCCGCCGTTGAAGAGGTTCCAGCGCAGGCTGGCGTCGCTGCGGCGGATGTTGCGGTCGATCGGCCGACCCTGGGTTTCGTCGCGGGAGTCGGCGTTGCGGTAGCTCAGCCCGACGCTGGGCAGGAAGTCGGAGCGGGCCTGGGTGATCTGGGCATCGGCGGCGCGCAGCAGGGCCTGGGCCGAGCGCACGCTGGGTTGCTGCAGCAGCACCTTGTCGACGACGGCCGGCAGCGCCTCGGCCTGCACGCCCGCGGCGAAACCGAGGGCGAGCAGCAGGGCGGCGAGCCGCGTGGGGCGGAGGGGAGATCTCATCAGCGTTCGCGGAGGGATTTGTCGAGGGTCTTGACGATGGGCTTGAGCATGTACTCCATCATCGTACGCTTGCCGGTCTGGATGCTGGCGTCGGCGGCCATGCCCGCGGAAATCGTGAGGTGCTCGGAGGGGTCGCCGAGGAAGTTCTGGCGGGACTCGATGAGCACCTCGAAGAAGCTCTCCTTGCGCTCCGGGTCGGTGATGGCGTCGGCGCCGACGCGCAGCACCTTGCCGGGCAGGGTGCCGAAGATCGACGAGTCGTAGGCGCTGATGCGGATGCGGGCGTCCTGGCCGGGCTTCAGGAAGGCGATGTCGGCGGGCTTCACGCGGGCGTTGATGAGCAGGCGGTCTTCGGCAGGGACGATCTCCATGATGGTTTCGCCGGCCTTCACCACGCCGCCCACGGTGTTGATCAGCAGGCGGTTGACGACCCCGTCCATCGGCGCGCGCAGCTCGCGGCGGGCGACCTTGTCGTTGCGGCCGGTGAGCTGCTCGGCGAGCTGGGCGGCGCGCAGTTCGGCCTCGCTCTTTTCCTTGCTGGTCTCGGTGAGGAAGCGGGCGCGGGTTTCGGAGAGGCGGGCCTGGGCTTCGGCCACCGCGGCCTGGATCCGCCCGATGGCGATGCGGGTGGTCTCCAGTTCGCCCTTCTGGCCGGTGTAGCGTTGCTGGGCGGCGAGCAGGTCGGCGCGGGCGCCGGCGTTGGCGGCGGCCAGCTTCTCCTCGATGGCGAGGGCTTCCCGCGCCGGGCCGATGGCTTCGTTGGCGGCCTGGTGGCGGGCGCGGGCTTCGGCCAGCTCCTGCTGGCGCTGGGCGAGCTGGCGGGCGAGGGTTTCGAGGGTGTTCTCGCGCTCCTGGCGGCGGGTCTGCCACAGGTTGCGCTGCTCGCGGACGATGTCCGGGGCGTTCTTCTCGAGCTCGGCGGGGAAGGCCGGGGCCACGTTGCGGGCCTCGGCATCGAGGCGCACCAGGGCCGCCTGGGCGCCCCACAGGCCCTGCTGGGCTTCGCCTTGCTCGGCGTTGAACTGCAGGTTCTGGACGATCGCGAGCACGTCGCCCTTCTTCACCTGGGCGCCGTCCCGGGCCTGCAGGGCCTGCAGGATGCCGCCCTCCATGCTCTGGATCTGCTGCACCCGGCTCGACGGGATCACCGCGCCCTGGGCATTGACCGAGATGTCGAGGGCCGCGAAGCTCATCCACGCAAAGAGCAGCACGAAGAACAGCGCGGTGGTGGCGAGCAGGATGTGTACGGCCTTGCGGGGGCCGCGATCGAAGTCCGGGTGGCGGCTGAGGGCCTCGGCCTGGACGCGGGGCGGAGTGGGTTTCATGGCGAGTTTCATGCCGCGGCCTCCCGGGGGGCGGCGCTCACGCCGCTGGGGCCGGGCGGGCCCTGGAGTTTACGGAGGACTTCGTTGCGCGGGCCGTCCATCACGACGCGGCCGTTGTCGAGCACGACGAGGCGGTCCACCAGCGGCAGCATGGCCATCCGGTGGGTGACCAGCAGCATCGTGACGTCCTTGATGCTGCGCAGGTTGTCGATCAGGCGGGCTTCGGTGGCCGGGTCCATCATGCTGGACGGCTCGTCGAGCAGCAGCATGCGCGGCTTGCGGACCAGCGCGCGGGCGATGGAGACGGCCTGGCGCTGGCCGCCGGAGAGGCGGTCGCCCCGCTCGCCAACCTGGGTGCCGAGGCCGTTGGGCATCTGCGAGAGGGTCTCGTCGAGGCAGGACAGGCGCAGGGCCTCGAGCAGCTGCGCGTCGCTCGGCTGGCTGCTGCCCAGCAGGATGTTCTCGCGGATGTCGCCGTGGAAGAGCACCACCTCCTGGGGCACGTAGCCGATCTGGCGGCGCAGGCTCTGGGGTTCGAGCTGGCCCACGGCCATGCCGTCGACCAGCACCGCGCCCTGGTCGGGGCTGTAGAGGTTGAGCAGCAGCTTGAACAGGGTGCTCTTGCCCGAGCCGATGCGCCCGATGAAGCCGACCCGCTCACCGGGGCGGATCGTCAGGTTGAGCCCCTTCACCAGGGGCGGCGAGTCGGGGTAGGCGAAGTGGGTGTCGCGGAAGTCGATGCGGCCCGCCATCTGCGGCAGGTGCAGGCTGTCGGTGCTGTCGTCGGTGGGGCTCTCCATGATCTTGTCGAGGGCCTGGAGGGCCTGGCGGGTCTGCTCGTAGCGCACGATGAGGGCGGCGATCTGTGTGGCCGGGGTGATGGCGCGGGCGGCCAGCATCGACACGGCGATCAGCTGGCCCATGGTCAGGTCGCCGGCGCCGATCAGGAGGGCGCCGAACATCACGATCAGGATCGAGCTCAGGTTGGTGACCAGTAGCGAGAGATAGGTGCCGAAGGAGGTCCACTCGCGCATCTGCACCGAGTTCTCGGAGATCTTGACCGTCAGCATCTCCCACTGGCGGCGCGCCCAGGCCTCGGCCCCGAGGCACTTGAGCGTGTCCACCCCGTTCATGGTCTCGAACAGATGGGCCGTGCGCTGGGCCGACTCCTGCATGTTGGCGCCGAGGATGCGGGTGAGCGGACGGCGGATCAGCATCGAGGCCACTACGGTGAGCGGGATCAGCAGCAGGGGCACGAACACCAGCCAGTGCCCGATGATCGCGATCAGCACCAGGAAGAACAGCATGAAGGGCACGTCACCCAGCACGGTGAGGGTGGACGAGGTGACGAACTCGCGCACCGACTCGAAGTCCCGCACGATGTTGGCCAGCACCCCGCCCGAAGCCGGTCGCGAGGCTGCCCGCAGGCGCAGGGCCTGGGCGAACACGTGGGACGACATGGCCACGTCGGCCTTGCGGGCGGCCGCCTCCAGCAGGTAGCTGCGCAGCATCTTGATGACCAGGTCGAACAGGGCCACCACGACCACCGCGCCGGTGAGCACCCACAGGCTGTCGAGGGCGTTGTTGGGCACCACGCGGTCGTACACCGACATCGTGTAGAACGGGATCACCGCGGCGAACACGTTGGTCAGCACGGTGGCCAGCAGCGCCCAGCCATAAATCGATTTGTTGGCCCCCAGGGTGTCCCAGAACCAGCGCCGCGGCCGGGGCAGGTGGTAGAGCAGGCTGCGGGTGTCGAAGAACACCATCGGCCGCACGAACCAGGCTGCCCCCGGATATTCCGCCGTCACCTGCGCGGCGCTCATCGTCACGCTGCCCTGGATGCCGGGCTGCACGCACTCGAAGGCGTCACCGTCCCGCCGCAGCAGCACCAGCGGCTCGCCGCCACCGTCCAGGACCAGCGCCGGCAGCTCGGATGCCTTGAAGGCTTCGACGGGCTTGCGGGCGCGGCTCAGGTTCAGGCCGCCCCGCCGGGCGCATTCGAGGATCTGGGCTTCGCTGATGTGCCCGTCGGTGACCGGGGTGTCGGCCAGCAGCTGGATGGGGTCGGCACGCTTTCCGAAGAAATGCGCCAGGAACATCAGCTGGTCGATCACCGCATCGACCGATGCATCAGCGGGAGTAGGGGGGGCTGTGTCGCGCATGGGCTGGGGGCTCGGGGGCTGTTGATTCTACAAGGTGCGAGCTGCCGGGGCGCCATTCTGTGGGCCGGAGGCGGGGCATTGGGCCCGCGTGGCGTCCCTTCCGGAAGCTCTGAAGGCCGATGGTGCCACAAGGTTCTAAATGACAAATGTTAAAAAGTCACGCGCTTATTTTTTATTAACTCAAAAATCATCAAAAGTGAATTTTGTCACGAATGATGAGTTCATTTTCCGATGTGTTTTTGAACAAAAATTAACAAATTAAATGTATTTAACATTGGGTTGATTGGCATTTTCGGGCTTTCTGCAGCGCCTCTCCGCAGGGGCTGAAATCCCGATGCAAAACCGTGTCGAGGTGTGGATTAGTTGTTGTCGGATATTTTTGCTACCTGGAAACGCCGTTCAGCCGGCTGGCAATTTGATGTCATATGATTTTATGGGGGCCTTTTCAGGAAATGAAATCCATACAAATCATATGCTTGATTTTTGTGTGGGCAGGGTTTTAAACGGTGTGTCCCGCACGGTTTAACTTTTCCCGGAAACCGATTTTCAATTAGAGGTGTCGGTTTTTTTTACACATGATAATGGTTTGTAATTTTTCACAGACCGGTCAACAGGTAAAGGGAGGGGTAAGTCATTGAGCTGAGATGTATTTGATGTTTTTATCGATTTGAGAGTGTGTCCTGGCCCGCAAATTGCAGTTGATTCTTCGATTTTGTCGATCTGACCTGGGCTCAGTCCCCCAGGCGGAACCTAAAAACGAAGAACGGAGGTCGTTCATGGCTACCACACGGTATTCAACCAGCGTCACCCTTTGCGAAGACACCAGCAGCAACTACGAGCTCTACGACCTGCTCCGGCAGGCGGATCCGAACTACGTCGAGACGGCCCCGGCGCGGATCAAGCTCTACGTGCTCGACCCGGCCACCAACAAGTACGTCGAGGTCACCAGCGGCTTTTTCTCCTCGGTGGACCTGGACACCCTGGCAGTGGACATGTCCCTGCTGCCGAACTTCAACGGCATCCAGAAGGTCCGCGTGCTCGGCACCGACAGCTCCAGCAACACCTTCGTGCTGGACCTGCAGATCAACGTCACGCCGGTCAATGATGCTCCGTCCGGCTCCGACGACACGGTCGCCGTGGCCAATGGCGACAGCTACGTGATTGGCCTGGGTGACTTCGGCTTCAGCGATCCGGTGGAAGGCAACAACTTCCTGTCCGTGGTGGTGAACAGCGTGCCCACCGGCGGCAGCCTGACCCTGGGCGGCGTCGCGGTCGTGGCAGGCCAGGAAATCCTGGCCTCCGACATCGCCGCCGGACGGCTGGTCTATACCGCCCCGGCCAACGCTGGCGGCTCCTTCGCCTTCGACTTCCAGGTGCGCGACGACGGTGGCACCGACGGCTGCGGTGGCACCGACCTGGATCTCACCCCCAACACCTTCACTTTCACAGTCCCCTTCGCGGCCAAGGCCGTGATCGGCGACCGCGTGTGGGAAGACACCAACGGCAACGGCCAGCAGGACGCGGGCGAAGCCGGCATCGCTGGCGTCACCGTGGTGCTGAAGGACGCCCAGGGCAACCCGGTGGCGACCACCACCACCGACGGCAGCGGCAACTACAGCTTCACCGTTGACCCGGGCACCTACGTCGTTTCCGTGGCCACGCCCACCGGTTACTCCGTCACCACCCCGAACCAGGGCAGCGACACCACCGACAGCGACGTGAACCCCGCCGGCAACAGCGGCCCCGTGACCGTCGTGGCGGGCGAGATCAACACTACCGTCGATGCGGGCCTCTACCGCGCCGCCGCCCTGGGCGACCGCGTTTGGCTCGACACCAACGGCAACGGCCAGCAGGACAGCGGCGAAGCCGGCGTGCCGGGCGTGCTCGTGCGTCTCTACAACGCCGCCGGTGAACTCGTGGATGGCCCCGTCACCACCGACGCCAACGGCGAGTACCTGTTCACCAACCTGCGTCCGGGCACCTACAGCGTGCAGTTCGACAAGACCACGCTGCCGGCGGGCTACAGCTTCACCACGGCCAACGTGGGCAGTGACGCGAGCGACAGCGACGCCAACCCGATGGACGGCAAGACCGCCCAGACCGTGCTCGACTCGGGCGAAACCGACCGCAGCTGGGACGCCGGCATCGTGGCCAACCCCGGCACGGTCACCGGCAAGGTGCTGGAGGACGTGGACCACAACGGCACGGGTGACACCCCGATCCCGGGCGTCACCGTGGTGCTGAAGGACCCGCTGGGCAACGTGGTGGCGACCACCACCACCGACGCCAACGGCAACTACAGCTTCCCGAACGTGCCGGCCGGCAGCTACACCGTCGAGCAGACCAACAAGCCGGGCTACACCGACGTGGGCGACAGCGACGGCGGCAACCCGAACGTGATCAGCGTCACCGTGCAGCCGGGCCAGACCAACAGCGGCAACGTGTTCATCGACGAACGCCTGCCGGGCATCATCAGCGGCAGCGTCCGTGAGGACCTGGACAACAACAACACGGGCGACACCCCGATCGCCGGCGTGACCATCGTGCTGAAGGATGCGATGGGCAACCCGGTGGCGACCACCA
>NZ_JAYREK010000031.1:0-43628 GCF_041908905.1 Zoogloea sp. | reverse complement strand
CGGCCCTCCACGACCCCCGCGTGCGCGGCTGACCCGGCTTGGGGCGGCCCGGCGCTTTCCTGCCGGAGGACGACCCCCGGTGCCGGCGCTCCGCGCCGTCACCGCCCCCCGCGGGGGCTGGCAGTAAAGCTTGGGGCGGCCCGGTGCTTTCCTGCCGGAGGACGACCCCCGGTGCCGGCGCTCCGCGTCGTCACCGCCCCCCGCAGGGGCTGGCAGTAAAGCTTGGGGCGGCCCGGCGCTTTCCTGCCGGACGACGGCCCCCGGTGCCGGTGCCCTGCGCCGTCACTGCGCCCCGGAGGGCCGGCAGGGCGCCCGGGGGCGCATGATTTTTGCCTGAGCGTTCATAGCCAGGGCGCGCAGGCGGCGACGAGGGCGTCGATCTCGGCGCCGATGGCGTCGAGGCGCGCGTCGAGGTCGGTGGCGTCGGCGCCGGCTTCGATGGCTTTCTCGAGTTCGCCGGCCGAGTCCATCAGGTCGAGGGCGCAGATGAAGCCGGCGTTGCCGCGCAGGGTGTGCATACGTCGGGCGGCTGCCTCCAGGTCGCCGGCGGCCAGCCGCGCGCGGGTTTCTGTGGCGGCGTCGCGGTTGTCGGCGACGAAGTGCTGCAGCAGGCCGATGAACATCGCCCGGTCGCCGCCCAGCCGGCGGGCGGCCCGGGTGGCGTCGATGCCGTCGATCTCCGGGAAGGCGTTGCTTTCGGCCGGGGCCGGCTCGGCCGCCGGCTGCGGCCGGGGCTTGACCCAGCGGGCCAGCAGGGCCGCCATCTGGTCGAGGTCCATCGGCTTGGGCAGCACGTCGTTGGCGCCGGCCTGGCGGGCTTCTGCCTGCTGGTCGTCGCGCACGCCGGCGGTGAAGGCGATGATCGGCAGCCCGGCGAGGCCCAGCTCGGTGCGAACCTTGCGGGTGGTGGTGAGCCCGTCCATCACCGGCATCTGCACGTCCATCAGCACTGCGTCGAAACCGTCCGGCTTGTTGCGCAGGCATTCGAGGGCCTGCTGGCCGTCGGCGGCCAGGGTGGCGGTGGCGCCCTCCAGGGCCAGGGCCCGCTCGACCAGGTCACGGTTCATCGCGCTGTCGTCCACCACCAGCAGGTGGGCGCCGGTGAGGCGCGGGCCGCGCGGGGCTGCCGGGGCGGGCGCCGTTGCGGGGCTGCCCGGCTCGGCCTGGCCGCGCTGGAAGGGCAGCTCGAAGTGGAAGGTGCTGCCCGCGCCGGGCTGGCTGTCGGCGCCGATGCTGCCGCCCATCAGTTCGACCAGCCGCTTGCAGATCGACAGGCCCAGCCCCGTGCCGCCGAAGCGCCGGCCGATGCCGGCGTCGGCCTGGGTGAAGGGGGTGAACAGCCGGGTCAGGGCGTCGGGGGCGATGCCGATGCCGGTATCGATGACTTCGAAGCGCAGGCGCACGCCGTCGGCGCCGCCGTCGAGGGCGTGAACGCTCACCGCGACCTCGCCGTGCTCGGTGAACTTGATGGCGTTGCCGGTGAGGTTGAGCAGGATCTGCTCCAGCCGCAGCCCGTCGCCGACCAGCGGGCCGGGGGGCAGGGGCGGCGGGGTGATGCGCAGGGCCAGGCCCTTGCTGCGGGCGGCCTCGCCCATCAGGCTGTCGAGGTTGGCAAGCAGCGCGCCAAGCTCGAAGGGACGGGGCTCCAGGCGCAGCTGGCCGGCCTCGATCTTGGAGAGGTCGAGCACGTCGTTGAGGATCGCCAGCAGCGACTGGCCGGCGCTGCGGATGCGCTGCACCATCTCCCGCTGGTTGCCCGGCAGGGGTTCCCGCTCCAGCACCTGGGCCAGGCCGAGTACGGCGTTCATGGGGGTGCGGATCTCGTGGCTCATGTGGGCGAGGAACTCGCTCTTCGCCGCGTTGGCGGCCTCGGCGGCGGCGTGGGCCTCGCGCAGCCGGCTCTCGTAGCGCTTGTGCTCGCTGATGTCGCGGGACACGCCGAGGACTTCGACGAAGCTGCCGTCGGGGCTCAACAGCGGGTTGGCCGACACGTCGGTCCACACGGTGGTGCCGTCCTTGCAGCGCTGTTCGAGTTCGCCGCGGAAGTTCTGGATCGGCCGCCCGGCCTCCAGGTCGGCCCGCAGGCGGTTGAAGTAGGCCTGGATGGTGGTCAGCGAGGCGCCGGCGAAGACGTCCTCCTGGCGCTGGCGCAGGGTTTCTTCGGGGGTGAAGCCGCGCAGCTTCTCGACGGAGGGGCTGACGTAGGTGTAGCGGCCGGCGAGGTCCAGGGTGGCGATCACGTCGATGGCGTTGTCGGCGATCAGGCGGTGGCGGGCCTCGCTGATGCGCAGCTGTTCCTCCATCTGCCGGCGGGTGGTGATGTCCTCGACGATGTAGAGGTAGCGGGGCGCGTCGTCGGTCTCGAGGCGCACCGGCGCGCAGGTCAGGCTGGCCCACACCAGGGTGCCGTCCGGACGCAGGTAGCGCTTGGTGAGGCGGTAGCCGGGGATCTGGCCGCTGTTGAGGCGCCGCAGCAGGTCCATGCCTTCGGCGATGTCGTCCGGGTGGGTGATCTGCTGGGGCGAGAGGCCGGTGAGCTCGGCGGCGCTGCGGCCGAGGATCTCGCACAGGCGCGGGTTGGCGTCGGTGATGCGGCCCTGGCGGGGGTCGAGCAGGGCGACGCCGAGGGGGGCCTGCTCGAAGACCACCCGGAAGCGCGCCTCGGCGTCGCGCTCGGCCTGCAGGGCGGCCATCTCGTGGCGCTGCCGGCCGCGCCGCCACAGCAGGTAGCCGCCGGAATAGACGAACGCGATGCCCAGGCCGGCGAGGAGGGTGGTGGCCCAGGCGATGGTGCGGACGCCGGCGTAGGCTTCGGCCTCGTCGATCTCGGCGATCATCAGCCAGGGCGTGCCGGCCACCGCCGCGGCGTAGGCCAGCACCGGCGCGCGCCGGTAGTCGCGCCCGCCGGCGATGATCCCCCGCTCGCCGCGGGCGGCGCGGGCGGCGGGCATGTCCGGGGTGGTCAGCGGCAGGCTCAGCGCCAGCGCGGCGTCGCGGTTGAAGCGCAGGGGGGTGAGGAAACGGACCTGGTCGCCGTCGCGGCGCACCAGGTAGGTTTCGGCGGACTGGGTCGGCACCGGCCACGCGCCGACCAGCGGGTTGAGGGCACGGTCGGCGCGCCAGGTGACGTAGGCCACGCCGAGGGGCTCCATGTCGGGGGAGCCGATGGGCGCCAGCACGCCGTAGCGCACCTGGCCGTCGGCGTTCCGGTGGAGGTCGACCAGCTCGACCCGCGGGCGGCGCAGGATGTCCTCGATCAGCGCCTCGTGGCCGCGCACGTCGGCGTCGCCGACCACGAAGGCGGACCCGGCGTCGGCGCCGACGAGGGCCAGCCCGGCCCAGCCGCGGGCCTCGGCCATCTGCATCATGAGGGTCTGGATCTGCTTGAGGCTGGCGGTGTCCTTCCGTCCGCTGCCCGCCCACTTGCCGAACAGCAGCTCGAGCTGGGAGTGGCCGTAGAAGCTCAGGTCGGTGTCGACCCGCGCGTCGGCGAGCCAGCCTTCGATCTGCTGGCGCTTCTGTTCGACGATGACCGCCAGGGTGCGATGGGTTTCCCGGCGGATCTCGTCGCTGAGATAGCGGTAGCCGACGCTGCCCAGCCCGGCGATCAGGATCGACAGGGCCAGCAGGGGCAGGACGAAGCGCAGCCAGGGGCGGTCGACGGCAGTGCCTTCGGGGGCTGCCGGGAGGGTGGGGCGGGTCATGGTTCGGCGGGCTGCGCGGGAGGTTGCAGCAGGGCCGTCGTACCGGGCGCGGTGGGCGGCTGTGGGCGTGCGGTGGGGGCGGGCATGGGTGTCGGGGTGAGCGGAGCCAGCCGCTCATTATCCGCCCGTATCGCCCGCCGCGGCGTGATTGATGGCCGGGCCCGAGGGGGGCGCACGCCGCCGCGGGCCCGCCGGCCGGCGCGTGTGCCGGCCTACTCGGTGCCGGGCTCAGCCCCCGGCGGGCGGGTGCAGGCCCTCGTCCACCTTGCGGGCCATGTCCATCATCATGTCGCGGGAGCGGGTGGCGGTGTCGAGCAACCCGGTGACCACGTCGATCATCAGCGGGGCCGCGGTGGCGCCGGGCACCAGGGGCTGGCCGTCGGGGCCGGCGGCCTCGGCGAGATTCGAGAGCTTGCGCTGGTTCTCGGCCACCACCTCCTGGAAGCTCAGGGCGTAGCCGACGGCCTGCTCGATGAGCCGCTGGGCCATCTCGGACTGGGCCTGGCAGAGGCTGGCCGGGTCCCGGGCGGTGAGGAGGGTCTTTACCTCGGAGAGGTTGCCTTCCATCAGCGACTGGGTGGCCTTGAGGTTGAGGTCGATCACCCGGTGGGCGCAGACGAGGGCGTTTTCGTAGAGCGCGGTGAGATCGTTGTGCAGGGAGAACATCGGTTTTTCCTGATAGCTGGGATGCACGGGAGAAAACACCATACCGGCCGTCTGCGTCACGGCCATTGCGGGACGTCAACAATTTGCGTTGCCGCCCGCCGGTGGTGGCGGGCGGCGGGCCGGGCTTACTCGAGGACGACCATCAGGTCCTTGGCGTCCACCGACTGGCCGGCGTTCACCAGCACCTCCTTGACCACACCGTCGCGGGGGGCGTGGAGGGCCATCTCCATCTTCATCGCCTCGAGGGTGGCGATCACGTCGCCGGCCTTGATCGCCTGGCCCGGCTTCACCGCGATGGTGACCACCAGGCCGGGCATCGGCGCGGCCACGTGGGCGTCGTTGCCCTCGTCGGCCTTGCGGCGGCTGACCACCTTGGCGGCGAGCTTGCGGTTGGGCACCTTGATGATCCGCTGCTGGCCGTTGAGCTCGAAGAAGACCTTCACCTGGCCTTCCTCGTCGGCCTCGCCGAGGGTCAGCAGGCGCACCACGAGGGTCTTGCCGCGCTCGATCTCGACGGTGATCTCCTCGCCCGGTTCCATGCCGTAGAAGAAGGTCGGGGTGGGCAGCACCGACACCGGGCCGTAGCGGCGGGCCAGGGTGTTGAACTCGGTGAACACCTTCGGGTACATCAGGTAGGAGGCGAACTCGGCCTCCGAGAGCTGGCGGCCGCACTTCTTCTCGGCCTCGGCGCGCAGCGCGCCGAGGTCGGCCTCGGCGAGCAGGGCGCCCGGGCGCTCGGTGATCGGCTCCACGTTCTTCAGCACCTTCTTCTGCAGGGCCTTGGGCCAGCCGCCCGGGGGCTGGCCGAGGTCGCCGTGCATCATTTCGACCACCGAGGCCGGGAAGGCGATCTCGCGGGCCGGGTCGAGCACGGCGGCGGGGGTGAGGTCCTGGGCCACCATCATCAGGGCCATGTCGCCGACCACCTTGGACGACGGGGTGACCTTGACGATGTCGCCGAACAGGTCGTTGGCGTCGCGGTAGGCGCGCGCCACCTCGTGCCAGCGGGTGTCGAGGCCGAGCGAGCGGGCCTGCTCCTTGAGGTTGGTGAACTGGCCGCCGGGCATCTCGTGCAGATACACCTCGGAGGCGCCGGACTTGAGGTCGCTCTCGAAGGCGGCGTACTGCTGGCGCACGGCTTCCCAGTAGAAGCTGATCCGGCGGATCGCCTCGGGATCGAGGCCGGGGTCGCGCTCGCCGTGGCGCAGGGCTTCGACGATGGAGCCGAGGCAGGGCTGCGCGGTCATGCCCGACATGGCGTCCATCGCCGCATCCACCGCATCCACGCCGGCGTCGATGGCGGCCAGCACGGTGGCGGCGCTGATGCCCGAGGTGTCGTGGGTGTGCAGGTGCACCGGCATCCCGACCTCCTCGCGCAGGGCCTTCACCAGCACGCGGGCGGCGGCGGGCTTGAGCAGGCCGGCCATGTCCTTGATGGCGAGGATGTGGCAGCCGGCCTTCTCGAGTTCCTTCGCCATCTTCACGTAGTAATCCAGCGAATACTTGGCGCGGTTCGGGTCCAGGATGTCGCCGGTATAGCACAGGGCGCCTTCGGCGAGCTTGCCGGTGTCGAGCACGGCGTCGATGGCGACGCGCATGTTGTCGACCCAGTTGAGGCAGTCGAAGATGCGGAACAGGTCCATCCCGCCCTCGGCGGCGCGCTGCACGAAGTGGCGCACCACGTTGTCCGGGTAGTTGGTGTAGCCCACGCCGTTGGCGCCGCGCAGCAGCATCTGGGTGAGCACGTTGGGGGCCTGGGCGCGGATCTGCGCCAGGCGCTCCCACGGGTCTTCGTTGAGGAAGCGCATCGCCACGTCGAAGGTGGCGCCGCCCCAGCACTCCAGCGACAGCAGCTGGGGCAGGCCGCGGGCGTAGGCCTCGGCGACGCCGACGATGTCGCGGGTGCGCATGCGGGTGGCCAGCAGCGACTGGTGGGCGTCGCGCATGGTGGTGTCGGTGATGAGCACGCGCTGCTCGTTGCGCATCCACTCGGCGAACTTGGTGGGGCCGAGTTCCTCGAGGCGCTGGCGGGTGCCGGGCTGGGCGTCGGCGGCGAAGCGCGGCGCCTCGGGCTTGCGGGCGTGGGCCGGCGGCAGCGCGCGGTCGCGGGTCTCCGGGTGGCCGTTGACGGTGACGTCGGCGATCCAGCCGAGCAGCTTGGTGGCGCGGTCCTTGCGCTTGCGGAAGTCGAACAGCGCCGGCGTTTCGTCGATGAAGCGGGTGGTGTAGTCGTTGGCGATGAAGCGCGGGTGGCTCACCAGGTTGTGCAGGAAGGCCAGGTTGGTGGCCACGCCGCGGATGCGGAACTCCATCAGCGCGCGGTCCATGCGGCGGATCGCCTCCCCGGGGGTCGGCGCCCAGGCGGTGACCTTCTCGAGCAGCGAGTCGTAGAAGCGCGTGACCACCGCGCCGGAGTAGGCCGTGCCGCCATCGACGCGGATGCCGAAGCCCATCGCGCCGCGGTAGGCGCTGATGCGGCCGTAGTCGGGGATGAAGTTGTTCTCGGGGTTCTCGGTGGTGATGCGGCACTGCAGCGCGTGGCCGGACAGGCGGATCTCCGGCTGGGCCGGGATGCCGGTCTCGCCGGTGTTGCCGATGTGGCCACCCTCGGCGATGCGGATCTGGGCCTTCACGATGTCGAGGCCGGTGACCATCTCGGTGACGGTGTGCTCCACCTGGATGCGCGGGTTCACCTCGATGAAGTAGAACTCGCTGGTGTCGGCGTCCATCAGGAACTCGACGGTGCCGGCGCCCACGTAGTTCGTCGCGCGGCCGATGGCCAGCGCCGCCTCGCACAGGCGCTCGCGGGTGGCGTCGTCGAGGTAGGGCGCCGGGGCGCGCTCGACCACCTTCTGGTTGCGGCGCTGGATCGAGCAGTCGCGCTCGAACAGGTGCACCAGGTTGCCGTGGCCGTCGCCGAGGATCTGCACCTCCACGTGGCGGGCGCGGCGCACCAGCTTCTCGAGGTACACCTCGTCCTTGCCGAAGGCGCTCTTGGCCTCGCGGCGGGCCGCGGCGACGGAGTCGAGCAGGGTCTCCTCGCTCTCGATCGGGCGCATGCCGCGGCCGCCGCCGCCCCACGAGGCCTTCAGCATCACCGGGTAGCCGATCTCGCGGGCGAGGCGCTTGATCTCCTCCGGGTCGTCCGGCAGCGGCGGGGTGGCCGGCATCACCGGCGCGCCGCAGGAGACGGCCAGGTTGCGCGCCGAGACCTTGTTGCCCAGGGTGCGCATGGTGTCGGGGCGCGGGCCGATGAAGATGATGCCGGCGGCGGCGCAGGCCTCGGCGAACTCGGGGCTCTCGGAGAGCAGGCCGTAGCCCGGGTGGATCGCGTCGGCGCCCGCCTCCTTGGCGACGCGGATCACCTCGTCGATGGACAGGTAGCTCTCCAGCGGGCCGAGCTGGCGGCCTTCGCCGCGGCCGACCTGGTAGGCCTCGTCGGCCTTGAAGCGGTGCAGGGAGAGCTTGTCTTCCTCGGCGTAGATTGCGATCGTGTTGATGCCGAGTTCGGTTGCGGCCCGGAATACGCGGATGGCGATTTCGGAGCGGTTGGCAACAAGGAGGCGACGGATCATGCGGGGTACTCCGAAGGCGGGGGGAAGGCGGACCTCCGGCAGGAGGCCCGTCAGCGGCTCAATAAAAACGATAAATTGCAGTTTTCTCGAGATTTGCGTTGCGTACAATCGGGTGAACCCCGATATGGCCGTCCGGGGCCCTCCCCGCCGACGTCCCGGCGCGGTGCGCGTGTAGTGCGCCGCAGCGTTGCATTCGCGGGGGGCGAGGTTCATGCTGATCCGGACAGATGTCAGGGAGGAGCAGGCGATGCGGATCTCTTTTTACGGCGCGGCCGGCGAGGTGACCGGCTCGTGCACGCTGGTGGAGGCGGGGGGCGTCCGCTTCCTGGTGGATTGCGGCATGTTCCAGGGCGGGCCGGAGGCGCGCACCAAGAACCTGCGGGCCCTCGACTTCGGCTTCGACGTGCGGGGCATCGACTTCGTGCTGCTGACCCACGCCCACATCGACCACTCCGGCCTGCTGCCGCGGCTGGCGGTGCTGGGCTTCCGCGGCCCGATCTACGCGACGCCGGCCACCATCGACCTCCTCGAGGTGTTGCTGCCCGACAGCGCCCACATCCAGGAGAAGGAGTCCGAATGGCAGCTGCGGCAGCAGCACCGGCGCGGCAAGGGCGGCGGCCGCAGCGGCGTCGTCCCGCCGCTGTACACGGTGATCGAGGCCCAGTACTGCCTGGGCCTGCTGAGGCCGGTGGATTACGGCGATGAGCTGCGGGTGGCCGAAAATGTGAAGGTGCGCTTCCACGACGCCGGCCACATCCTCGGCTCGTCCTGGCTCGAGGTGACGCTGGGCGGCGAGGGGCACACCCGCAAGCTGGTCTTCTCGGGCGATCTGGGCATGCGCGACCGCCCGGTGCTGCGCGACCCCGAGCGGCCGGTGCCCGAGGCCGACCTCCTGCTTATCGAATCCACCTACGGCGACCGCCTGCACCGGCCGCTGGCCGAGACCGAGGCGGAGATCGTCGCGGCCTTCGAGCGCACCCGGGCGGCCGGGGGCAACCTGATCATCCCGTCCTTCGCGGTGGGCCGCACCCAGGAGATCATCTACATCCTGGCCGACCTGGTGCGCCGCGGGCGCCTCGCGCCCCTCAAGGTGTACGTCGATTCGCCGATGGCCAACGCCGCGACGCGGATCACCCTGGCCCACCCGGCCCTGCTCGACAGCGAGACCCGCGAGCTGCTGGAGTGGGTGGAGGCCCACCCGGACCAGATGAGGATCGAGTTCGTCGCCGACGTCGAGGCCTCGAAGGCCCTCAACACCGTGAAGAGCGGCGCGGTGATCATCTCCGCCAGCGGCATGTGCGAGGCCGGCCGTATCAAGTACCACCTGCGCGAGAACCTGCCGCGCAGCGAATGCAGCGTGCTGATCGCCGGCTTCCAGGCGGCGGGCACCCTCGGCCGGCGCCTGGTGGATGGCGCCCGGCTGGTGCATGTCTTCGGTGCTCCGGTGCCGGTGCGGGCGCGCATCTACACCGTCGGTGGCCTGTCGGCCCATGCCGACCAGGCCGAGCTGCTGCACTGGCTGCAGGGCTTCCACACCCCGCCCCGGCACACCTTCGTGATGCACGGCGAAGCCGAGGCCTCGGCGGCCCTCGCCCGGCGGATCCACGAAGACCTGGGCTGGAGCGGCGTGACCGTGCCCCGCGCGGGCACCTGCGTCTCGCTGTAGGCGCCGCGGCCAGCCGCCCGACAGGGGGCTCCGGACGGCCGGGAGCCCGCCGGGCGTGCCCGGGCAGGTGGCGAAGAGCGGTCTGGCCCCGGGCTGGGGCAGGCCGGCGGTGCTTTCGTCGCGCTGCGTCACCCCCGGCGAAGACGGGATGACGCGGCGGCAGGGCCGGCAGGATGTCGAGCGCGGCGAGGCCGGCCATCGGCGGGGATGCCCTCGGTGTAATCAGAATGAAAATCCGCCTGATGGCAGGGGAATCCGCCGTCAAACCCACTCCGCCTAAAGATGCGCCTATGACTTCCGATATACGATAAATGACATTTCTTCCGCTCTGCTGAGCCCATGGGCTGCCCATGCGTCTTTTCCCGCCAGGGGGGCCGCCACGGCGGGTGTGCCGCCCGCCTGCGCCGCGTCGTCACCCTGCTGTGGGGGTGCGGGCTGGTGCTGGCGGCGTCGCAGCCCCTGGCCGCGGGGCCGCACGGAGGGACGGACGCCCCATTGCGGGCGGCCTATCTGATCAATTTCATCAAGTATGTGGACTGGCCCGGCGAAGCGATGACGGCGACGATCTGCCTCTACGGTCCCGACCGGCTCGGCCCCCACCTCGCCCGCCACGAGGGGAGCCGCGTGCACGGACGCGTGCTCCACATCCGCCGGGTGCGCCGGTTCGACCCGCTGGCCGGGTGTCAGGTGCTCTACGTGACGGACGCCGACCCGCAGCGCCAGGCGGCGCTGCTCGAGGCCGTGGCGCGGCTGCCGGTGCTCACTGTCGCCGAGACGCCCGCCTTCGTCCGGTGCGGGGGCGCGATCGCCCTGCTGCGCCAGGACAACCGGATGGTCTTTGCTGTGGATGCGGCGGCCATCGGCCGCGCCGGCCTGCGCGTCAGCCCGCAGATGTTGCGGCTCGCCGTCGAGGGCGGCGCGCGATGAGCCGGCGCTTCCTGCCCCAGCGGCTGAGGGCCCTGATCCGGCGCCTGCCCATCCACCGCAAGCTGTCGGTGATCGTCGCCATCGCGGTGGCGACCAGCCTGGTCTTCGTGTTCGTGCTGGTCAGCTTCGTGCAACTGCAGGAGCAGTACGCCGCGCGGGTCGCCAAGCTGCGGGCGGTGGCCGAGGTGGTGGCCTTCAACGCCTCGGCGGTGCTGGAGTTCCAGGATCCCGTCGGTGCCGAGAATCTGTTCCGGGCCCTGGAGGGCGACCCGGGCATCGTGGCGGCCCACCTGGTAGCCCGCGACAGCACCTTCCGCCACACCTATCGGGCCAAGGGCTGGACGGCGGCGCTCCCCGCCAGGGTGCTGGCGCCGCACCAGGAGCTGGCCGGCTACCTCGACCCGGCGACCCTCTCCGTGGTGGTGCCGATGCGCCGGGGCGGCGAACTGATCGGCTCGCTGGCCCTCGTCAGCCGCATCGATGGCGTGTGGGGCGCGCTGGTGCTGCAGTTCGGCCTGTTCTCCCTGGCCCTCGGGCTGGCCTTCTGGCTGGCTACTGCCATCGCGCGCTGGCTGCAGGGCGGCATGACCCACGCCATCGAGGCCCTCACCGCCACCGCCCAGCAGGTGTCGGCGCGGCGGGATTTCTCGCTGCGCGCCGAGAAGACCAGCGAAGACGAGATCGGCCAGCTCGCCGATGCCTTCAACGCCATGCTGGCCGAACTCGCCGCCCGCGACCAGGATCTCGCCGCCCATCGGGCCTCGCTGGAGGAGACCGTCCAGGTGCGGACCCGGGAGCTGATCCAGGCCAAGGAGGCCGCCGAGAGCGCCAACCGGGCCAAGAGCCAGTTCCTCGCCAACATGAGCCACGAGATCCGCACCCCGATGAACGGCATCATCGGGATCGCCGAGCTGCTCGAGGCCGGCGCCCTCGACCCACGCCAGCGCGAGCTGCTCCGCAACCAGCGCTCGTCGGCGACGACGCTGCTCCACCTGCTCAACGACATCCTCGACTTCTCGCGCCTGGAGGCCGGCAGCCTGCAGCTCGAATCGCTGGTCTTCAGCCTGCGGGAGATCATCGTCCAGACCGCCGCGGTGTTCGCGCCGATGGCGCGCAAGAAGGGGCTGGCGCTGCACTTCGAGATCGACACCGAGATGCCCGACCTGTTCCGCGGCGACGCCCACCGGATACGTCAGGTGCTCAACAACCTGCTCAGCAATGCGATCAAGTTCACCCAGCAGGGCGGGGTGACCATCATCTGCCGCCGCGACAGGACCGACGGCGCGCCGGTGCTGCTGGAGGTGCGCGACACCGGCATCGGCATCGAGCCGGCGGCCCTCGGGAAGATCTTCGACCCCTTCCGCCAGGCCGACAACAGCACCAGCCGGCGCTACGGGGGCTCGGGGCTGGGGCTCACCATCGTGCGCGACCTGGTCGGCCTGATGGGGGGCCAGGTGACGGCGGTGAGCGAGCTCGGCGCCGGCTCGGCGTTCACGCTGCGCCTGCCCCTGCCGGCGGCCGAGGCCGGGCGCTGCCTGCCGGCCTGGGCCGAGGGCTTGCGGGGCCGGCGCATCGCGGTGGTCTGCGGCAGCACCGGGCAGGCCGCGCGCTGGTGCGCGATGCTGGCCGCCGGCGGCATGAGGGCCACGTCCCACGCTGCCTGCGGTGGTGCGCTGGAGAGCATCGTGGCCGACCTGCCGGACGCGATACTCGTCGAGGAGGAGGCCTGCCTGCGGATGGCCGCCGAGCACCCCGACTTCGCCGGCCCGGGCGTGCCGGTGCTCTTCGTGCGCCACTGCCTGCGCGCACCGGACGAGGACCTCGCGCTGCCCGCCTGGGTCGGGGGCGAGATCCACGAGCCCTTCTCCGACATCGGCCTGTGGCGGGCGGTGGCGGGCCTGTGGGGGCTCGATCCGGACGCCCGCCCGCACCACGCTCCTTCCCGGGAGCAGGCCCGCCCGCTGCATGTGCTGATGGTCGAGGACAACGCCGTCAATCAGCTGGTGCTCGGCGAGATGCTCGACGGCCTGGGCTGCACCTGCACCGTCGCCGACAACGGCGTGGAGGCCCTCGAGCGCCTCGCCGAGGCGCGCTTCGACATCGTGCTGATGGATGTCCAGATGCCGGTGATGGACGGCCTCACCGCCACCCGCCGCCTGCGGGAGCGCGAGCTCGCCGCCGGCCAGCCGCGCCAGCTGGTGGTCGCCCTCACCGCCAACGCGCTGGCCGGCGACCGGGAGATGTGCCTCGCCGCCGGGATGGACGACTACCTCGCCAAGCCGGTCACCTTCGAGAGCCTGAGCGCCACCTTCCAGCGCTGGCTGCCGGCCGTCGGGGGCGCGCCCGCCGGGCCCGGCGCCCCGCCCGGGCCGGGGCTCGCGCCGGTGGCGCGCTTCGATCCGGGCTATCTGTCCCGCACCCTCGGCGGAGGGGCGGCCAAGATCATCCCGGCGGTGCTCGGCTCCTATCTGACGACGGCCACGCGGGACATCGAGGCGCTGGCCGTGCTGGACGACGATTTCGACCCCCAGCGGGCGCTCCGCCGCCTGCACAACCTCAAGAGCGCAAGCGCCTCGATCGGGGCCGAGGCCTTCGCGGCGCGCTGCAAGGAGGCCGAGCGGGCCGCCCGTGCCGACGCCTGGGACGCGGTGCGGGCCATGCTGCCGGCCCTGATCCGCGAGTTCGCGCCCCTCCGCGACGAGGTGGAGGCCCATCTCAAGTCCCTGGGAGGCGCCCCCCGGGCGTGACGGCCGGCCGGGCCGTGGCAGGCGTCGGTCCCGGCTTTGGCGTGGCGTTCGGCGCCCGCGCCGTGTCCTCCCGGGCGCATCCCGCCCGCGCCGGCGTGGGCCGTGGACGCCGGACATCCGCCTGCGGGGCGGTGGTTGCCGCGCAACTCCGGTCGCCCGGTCGGTCGCGCCGGGGGTGGGCCGGTCGAACCCAGGCCAGTGGCTCAATCGAGAATTCCTTTGCTCAGATCAAGGTTTTTCCGTCGTCCACTGCCTAGAATGAGTTTGTTCGATCAGTCCAAGCCAAACCCATGGATGTTTCCCGTCGCCATTTTCTGGGGGGGCGCAAAGCCGGCCCGGCGCCGTTCCGCCCGCCCTGGAGTGTGCCCGAGGCCCGCTTCGTCGAGGCGTGTACGGCCTGTGGCGACTGCCTGAAGGCCTGCCCGACCGGCCTGCTGGCGCGGGGTGACGGTGGCCTGCCGGTGGCCGACTTCGCCACCGCCGCGTGCACCTTCTGCGGCGACTGTGCCCGGGCCTGCGCCACCGGCGCCATCGGCCGTGACACCGCCGCCACGGCCTGGTCCTTCAGTATCGCCATCGCCGACAGCTGCCTGGCCGTCCGCAAGGTCGAGTGCCGGGTGTGCGGCGAGGCCTGCGACACCTCGGCGATCCGTTTCCGTCCCCGTATCGGCGGCGTGCCGCTGCCCGAGGTGGACGCCGCCGCCTGCAACGGCTGCGGTGCCTGCATCGCGCCATGCCCGGTGAGCGCCGTGCAGCGCGTCGCCGGCACCCCGGCCCAACTTCCGGAGCTTCCATGAACATCGTCAGTCTCGTCCTGCGCATCCACCCCGAGACCCGCGCCGAGGCCGAAGCCGCGCTCCTGGCCTTTCCCGGCGTCGAGTGCCACGGCATGTCCGACGACGGCAAGCTCGTCGTCACCGTGGAGGATGCCGACGGCGCCGCCATGTCCGACACCCTGATTGCCCTGCACCGGGTGCCCCAGGTGCTCGCCGCAACCCTGGCCTACGAACACTCCGATGCGATGCTCCCGGAGGCATCCGCGAGCCAGGCCACCTGATTCACGCCATCACCGAATACCCCCTGCGAGGAGGCTCCACCATGACCATCAACCGACGCGACTTCATCAAGACCCAGGCGATCGCCACCGCGGCCGCCACGGCCGGCATCTCCGTACCGGCGCTGGCGGCAAAGAAGGAAGCCGCCCCGGCCGCGGCCGAAAACACCACCGCGGTGCGCTGGGACAAGGCCGCCTGCCGCTTCTGCGGCACCGGCTGCTCGGTGCTGGTGGGCGTCCAGAACGGCCGCGTGGTCGCCACCCAGGGCGACCCGGACGCGCCGGTCAACCGGGGCCTCAACTGCATCAAGGGCTACTTCCTGTCCAAGATCATGTACGGCGAGGACCGCCTCACCAAGCCGCTGCTGCGCATGAAGGACGGCAAGTACAGCAAGGACGGCGAGTTCACCCCGATCACCTGGAACCAGGCCTTCGACATCATGGCCGAGAAGTGGAAGGCCGCGCTGAAGGCCGAGGGGCCGGGTTCGATCGCCATGTTCGGCTCCGGCCAGTGGACGATCTGGGAAGGCTACGCCGCCAGCAAGCTGATGAAGGCCGGCTTCCGCTCCAACAACCTCGACCCCAACGCCCGCCACTGCATGGCCTCGGCCGTCACCGGCTTCATGCGCACCTTCGGCATCGACGAGCCGATGGGCTGCTACGACGACATCGAGCAGGCCGACGCCTTCGTGCTGTGGGGCTCCAACATGGCCGAGATGCACCCCATCCTGTGGACCCGCATCACCGACCGCCGCCTCACCAAGACCGACGTGCAGGTGCACGTGCTGTCCACCTTCGAGCATCGCAGCTTCGAGCTCGCCGACAACGGCATGATCTTCGTGCCGCAGACCGACCTGGCGATCCTCAACTACATCTGCAACCACATCATCCAGTCGGGCAAGGTCAACCAGGAGTTCGTCAAGGCCCACGTCAACTTCAAGGCCGGCGAGACCGACATCGGCTTCGGCCTGCGCCCCAACCACGCCCTCGAGAAGGATGCCAAGTTCAACGGCTACCCCGGCGCCGACGGCAAGCCCAAGAACAACCCCAGCGACGCCCGGCCGTCCACCTTCGAAGAGTTCAAGAAGTTCGTCTCGACCTACACGCTGGACTACACCGCCAAGCTCTCCGGCGTGCCCAAGGAGCGCCTGCAGAAGCTCGCCGAGCTGTACGCCGATCCCAAGAAGAAGGTCGTCAGCTTCTGGACCATGGGCTTCAACCAGCACACCCGCGGCACCTGGGTGAACAACATGATCTACAACGTCCACCTGCTGGTGGGCAAGATCTCCACCCCGGGCTCCGGGCCGTTCTCCCTCACTGGCCAGCCCTCCGCCTGCGGCACCGCCCGTGAAGTGGGCACCTTTGCCCACCGCCTGCCGGCCGACATGGTCGTCACCAACCCCGAGCACCGCCACCACGCCGAAGAGATCTGGCAGCTGCCCGAAGGCACCATCAACGACAAGATCGGCCTCCACGCCGTGGCCCAGAGCCGCGCCCTGAAGGACGGCAAGCTCAAGTGCTACTGGACCAGCACCACCAACAACATGCAGGCCGGCCCCAACATCAACCAGGAGATCTACCCGGGCTGGCGCAACCCGGCGGCCTTCGTGGTGGTGTCGGACGTGTACCCCACCGTCTCGGCCCTCGCTGCCGACCTGATCCTGCCCTCGGCCATGTGGACCGAGAAGGAAGGCGCCTTCGGCAACGCCGAGCGGCGCACCCAGGTGTGGCGCCAGCAGGTCAAGGCGCCGGGCGAGGCCAAGTCCGACCTGTGGCAGTACATGGAGTTCTCCAAGCGCTTCAAGGTCGAGGACGTGTGGCCGGCCGAGCTGATCGCCAAGAAGCCCGAGTACAAGGGCAAGACCCTCTACGACGTGCTCTACGCCAACAAGGTGGTGAACAAGTTCCCGAAGAGCGAGCTGGTGCGGGTCAACGAGCACGCCATCAAGAACTACACCAACGACGAGTCCGAGGCCTTCGGCTTCTACGTGCAGAAGGGCCTGTTCGAGGAATACGCGATCTTCGGCCGCGGCCACGGCCACGACCTCGCCCCCTTCGACGTCTATCACAAGGCCCGCGGCCTGCGCTGGCCGGTGGTCGATGGCAAGGAAACCCTGTGGCGCTTCCGCGAGGGCTACGACCCGTACGTCAAGAAGGGCGAGGGCGTGAAGTTCTACGGCCACAAGGACGGCAAGGCGGTGATCTTCGCGCTGCCCTACCAGGATCCCCCCGAGAAGCCCGATGCCGAGTTCGACATGTGGCTGTGCACCGGCCGCGTGCTGGAGCACTGGCACACCGGCTCGATGACCCGCCGGGTGCCCGAGCTGCACAAGGCGGTGCCCGAGGCCCAGGTCTTCATGCACCCCGAGGACGCCAAGAAGCGCAACCTGCAGCGCGGCATGGTGGTTAAGGTCCAGTCCCGCCGTGGCGAGATGACCGCCCGCCTCGAGACCAAGGGCCGCAACAAGCCGCCGGTGGGCCTGATCTTCGTGCCCTTCTTCGATGAATCGAAGCTGGTGAACAAGCTCACCCTCGACGCCACCTGTCCGATTTCCAAGGAAACCGACTACAAGAAGTGCGCCGTCAAGGTGGTTCGCGCCTGAGGCTCCGCGCCGGCACGGCGGGGCGGGCCCAGGCCCGATCCGCCGCCGGCGCACCAACCCACACATCCCCATCATGGACCCTGGCAAGAAGCCCGCCCGCCCGGCCACCGCCGAATCTCCGGCCTCGGCCGCCCGGCGCAAGTTCATCAACAGCGTCGCTGCCGCTGCCGGTGGCGGCTGCCTGCTCGCGCTGGGGGCGGGGCTTTACTCCAAGAGCGCCTCGGCGCTGCCGGCCCAGGCCCTGCGCCCGCCGGGCGCGCTGCCCGAGGCCGACTTCCTGGCCGCCTGCGTGCGCTGCGGCCTGTGCGTCCGTGATTGCCCCTACGACACCCTGCGGCTCGCCGACCTGGGCGACCCGGTGGTGGCGGGCACGCCGTATTTCAACGCCCGCAAGATCCCCTGCGAGATGTGCGAGGACATCCCCTGCGTCAAGGCCTGCCCCACCGGCGCGCTGGACCGGGAACTCACCGACATCAACAAGGCCCAGATGGGCCTCGCGGCGCTCGTCGACCACGAGACCTGCCTCAACTTCCTCGGCCTGCGCTGTGACGTGTGTTACCGCGTGTGCCCGGTGATCGACAAGGCGATCACCCTCGAAACCCAGCACAACCCGCGCTCCGACCGGCACGCCATGCTGCTGCCGACGGTGCATTCCGACGCCTGCACCGGCTGCGGCAAGTGCGAGAAATCCTGCGTGCTGCCCGAGGCCGCCATCAAGGTCTTCCCGCGCAAGCTGGCCCAGGGCGCGCTGCCGGCCCACTACCGCAAGGGCTGGGAAGAAAAGGCCCGCCACGGCGGCTCGCTGATCGGCGAGCAGGTCGAGCTGCCGGTGCGCGGCTTCGAAGGCCCCACCGCCGGCCGCTCGGCCACCGAAACGGTGGTGGCGCCGACCACGCCGGCCGCCCCCGTGGTGCCCGACGCGCAGCCCGCCGCGCCCCGCAAGGCGCCGCCGGGCATCAACTCGAACTGGAAGCCCTGAGCCATGGCCACCTCGACGATCCCCGTTGAAACGCCCCAGGGCGCGCGGCGCGGCTTGCTGGCCCGCAACCGCTGGCTGCTGCTGCGCCGGGCGAGCCAGCTGCTCATCCTGCTGGCCTTCCTCACCGGCCCGTGGTTCGGGGTGTGGATCGCCAAGGGCAACCTGTCCTCGTCCCTCACCCTCGGCGTGCTGCCCCTCACCGATCCGCTGCTGGTGCTGCAGACCCTCGTCACCGGCCATCTGCCCTATGCGTCGGCGCTGATCGGCGCGGCGATCGTGCTGGTGTTCTACGTGCTCTTCGGTGGGCGGCTGTTCTGCAGCTGGGTGTGCCCGGTCAATGTGGTCACCGACGCCGCCGCCTGGTCGCGCCGCCGCCTCGGCATCAAGACCGGCCGCGTGCCCGATGCCGACACACGCTACTGGCTGCTCGGCGGCATCCTGGTGGCGGCCGCCGTCACCGGCACCCTGGTGTGGGAGTGGGTGAACCCGGTGTCCCTGCTGCACCGGGGCATCATCTTCGGGATGGGCGGCGGGCTGTTCGTGATCGCCGGCATCTTCATCTACGACCTGCTGATGGCGAGCCGCGGCTGGTGCGGCCACCTGTGCCCGATGGGCGCCTTCTACGGCCTGCTCGGCAAGAAGTCGCTGGTGCGCATCTCGGCCGTCAACCGCAAGGCCTGCGACGACTGCATGGACTGCTTCGCGGTCTGCCCCGAACCCCAGGTGATCCGCCCGGCCCTCAAGAAGGTCGGGCAGGAGAGCCCCCTCATTCTGGCCTCGGACTGCACCACCTGCGGCCGCTGCATCGATGTGTGCGACAAAAAAGTTTTCAAGATGACCCACAGGTTCGACCAAAGGAGCGCGTGATGAACAAGCCGACCTTCAAATCCCCCCGTCTGCGCGCCGCCGCGCTGGCGCTGACCTTGTCCGCGGCCCTTGCCCAGACCTTCCTCGCACCGGCCGCCGCCGTGGCCGCGGAACCCGCCATCAAGCTCATGACCCTGCGTGGCGCCGACATCCAGGCCAGCGACCCCGAGGGCGAGGGCACCCGCTACAGCCGCGACCAGCCGCCGCTGCCCCGCGACTTCGTGCAGCAGCCGCCGCTGATCCCCCACACCATCAAGGGCTACACGGTCACCAAGAACTTCAACAAGTGCCTCGACTGCCACGCCTGGTCGCGGGCCAAGGAGACCGGCGCCACCAAGATCTCGGTGACCCACTTCAAGACCCGCGAGGGCGAGGAGCTGTCGAGCGTGTCGCCGCGCCGCTACTTCTGCAACCAGTGCCACGTGCCCCAGAGCGACGCCAAGCCGCTGGTCGGCAACACCTTCAAGCCGGGCGTCGGCATGCGCTGAGCGCACAACCACGGAGTTCGGACAAATGACTTCCAACAACAAGGGCTTGATCGGCCGCATCCGATCATTGGGCTGGGGCTTCGCCGCGCTGCTGTTCATCGCCGGCGTGCTGTTCTGGGGCGGCTTCAACACCGCGATGGAATGGACCAACCGCGAAGAGTTCTGCATCTCGTGCCACGAGATGAAGGACAACGTCTATCAGGAATACCGCAACACCATCCACGCCTCCAACCGCTCCGGCGTGCGGGCCACCTGCCCGGACTGCCACGTGCCCAAGGAGTGGGGCCCCAAGATGATCCGCAAGATCCAGGCTTCCAACGAAGTCCTGCACAAGGTCCTCGGCTCCATCGACACGCCCGAAAAATTCAACGCCAAGCGTCTCGAGCTGGCCAAACACGAGTGGGAACGGATGAAGAAGACCGACTCCCGCGAGTGCCGCAACTGCCACAACTTCGGCAGCTTCGACTACGCCGAGCAGAACCGCCGCTCCTCCCGCATGCACCAGACCGGCCTCAACGAGGGCAAGACCTGCATCGACTGCCACAAGGGTATCGCGCACACCCTGCCCGAGGTCGAGCAGTCCATCGGCGCGCCCAAGGACGGCGCCACCCCGGAAGAGTTCCACCCGGACACGCCCAAGCCCAAGTCCGAGCCGGAGGCCGCCGCACCGGCCAAGGGTTGAACTGCAGGCCGGGCGCTGGGCAAGGTTCAGCACCCGGCCTCTTCATCTGTCGAAGCGCCCGCCCGCTGGGCGCTACAGTCTGATGCCCCGCAGCACGTGGTCGGGCGCGAGGGTCGCCGCCTGCAGGGCCTCGGCCGTCTGGGCGGCGATGCCGTCGAGGAGGGCGTAGCGCTTGCGGTACATCGCGCGCTTGTGGCCGGGCATCTCGTCGGGAGTGCGGCACCGCGCCTCGACGGGCCGCAGCCAGTTCCCGTCCAGCCCCTGGTGGGCGCCATGTTCGATCCAGTAGGCCCGGTAGTCGAACTTGAACTCGTCTTCCTTCTTTTTGTAGCGCGTGACCTGATGCCGGCTGTCGATGCCCTCGATCCGGCGGATGCCCCAGCAGGCGCAGGCCATCCGGAACACCTCGAGCAACAGCGAGTGGGGGCGCAGTCCGTGGCAGCCCTTGGTCAGTTGGCGGATCAGCCCCATCGTGTCGCCATCGCTGCGCTTGACCCCCTGCATCGAGGCGATCAGCACCGAGTCCGGCCCGGTAAAGCCGAAGCTGAGATTGAAGAGCGGCCGGTTCTCGGCGTCGTTCAGCGAGAAGGCCCACATGCCCTCGATGCGGGTTGGGCGGTTGATGCCCAGATCGATCGAATAGCCGGGGCCCGCGCAGATGTGCATGTTCTGGCGGTTCGCGAGGATGCGCATCGCGTCCGCGCGGAAGTGCCGGGCGGCTGCGCCGAGGTCGGCCTCCAGCATGTCGAAACGCCGCCCCATCGACCAGCGGCGGTCCAGGTAGCGGCGGAACAGCACGAACAACAGGCTGCCGTCCTTGCTGAAGAGCTGCCGCCATTCCGGGATGGCGTCGATGTGTGCCAGCAGGCGGGCCCGCCGCTGGCGCGTGATCGCCATCAGCAGCGCATATCGGTAGCGGTGATACGGCCGCTTCATGCGGCCCGCCCCCAGAACGTCGAACGGGGCCGGCCAGGTCATGGGGGGCGGCGTCGGGTGGGGGGCTGGGAAGGGCGTCTCGATTCGGGCTTGCACGGGAAAACTCACGGAGTGTCGGGAAATGCACCGCGTCGCCGGGCGTGGGGCCCGGGGCGCATGACGCCGTGAGAGGCTACCGGGGGAAGCTGAAGCCAGACTTTCGTTTCCCTGTCGCCAAGCTTGCTGCGGGGGCGCAGCGCGCTCGGGCCGTGCCGGTGCTATGCTCGAAAAACCTATGGCAGATTCGCGAGGCCGACATGGAGCGTAGATCCCCGCTGATTTCCGACGTGCTCCGGGAGCGCCCCGGCGTCTACGACACCGGCAACGGCGCCCTCGAGACCATCGAGGCGAACCCGGGTTTCCCGGGCATCCTGCGTGTCACCGTCCGCAGCTATTGCGGGCGCCACGAGGACGACTGCCGCTATTACCGGCTCACCGCCGAGCCCACCCGCCGCTTTGCCACCCTCGAGGAGGCGCTGGCCGCCCGCCCGGTGCGCCTGACCTGACCTCTGCCGTTGCGCCGGCCCGAGGGGGCCGCAGGTGCCGGACGGGTGTTCCCGTCGCCATGGCCCGGGGCGGCCGTCCCGCCCCGGGTGCGGGCCGGGTGATCGGGGTTACGGGCGGGGCGCCTGCCGCCGGAACCCGTCCATGAAATCCACCAGCTTCTCGACGGCACCAAAGGTCAGGCCGTTGTAGATCGAGGCGCGGATGCCGCCGATGCTGCGGTGGCCACCCAGGCCCGAGAAGCCGGCCGCCCGGGCCGCGGCGATGAAGGTGGCCTCGAGTTCCGGTGTCGGCAGCTTGAAGGCCACGTTCATCTTCGAGCGGTCGGCGGGCGCCGCGTGGCCGGCGTAGAAACCATCGCTGTCGTCGAGGGCCCGGTAGAGCAGGGCGGCCTTGGCGGTGTTCACGCGCTCCATCGCCGCGAGGCCGCCGATCTCGCCGAGCAGCCAGCGGGTGACCAGCAGCACCACGTAGATCGCGAAAACCGGCGGGGTATTGAGGATGGAGTGGGCGGCGATCTGGGCCCGGTAGTCGAGGAAGGCGGGCAGGTCGGCGGGTGCGTCGGCGAGCAGCGTGTCGCGCAGGATCACCACCGTCACCCCCGCCGGACCGATGTTCTTCTGGGCGTGGGCGTAGATCATCGCGAAGCGGGTGTAGTCACCCGGCGCCGACAGGAAGTCGGAGGACATGTCGCAGATGCGCGGCACGTCGTCGCGCCCGATCAGCCGGTGGAACTGCAGGCCCTCGACGGTCTCATTGGAGACGTAATGCAGGTAGGGCGCCCGGGGGTTGAAGTCGAGCTCGCCGTCGGCCGGCAGCCGGCCGAAGCCGCCGGCCTCGCCGCTCCACACCACCCGCACCGGCCCCACCTTGCGCGCCTCGGGCAGCGCCTTGCCGCTCCAGTAGCCGGTGTGCAGGTAGTCGGCGGGCTCGCTGCGGCCTGCCAGCAGGCTCATCGGCAGCATGGTGAACTGCTGGGTCGCGCCCCCCTGCAGGAACAGCACCCGGTAGTCCGCCGGCAGGCCCATCAGCCGGCGGATGTTGTCTTCCAGCTCGGCCACCACCGCAGCGAACCAGTCGGAGCGGTGGCTGATGCCGAGGATCGACAGGCCGACCTCCGGCACGGCGCGGATCGCCTCCTGCACCTGTTGCAGCACGCTGTCCGGCAGCGCGCCGGGGCCGCCGGAGAAGTTGAGGGCGTTCAGCGGGTTGGATGGGGTCATGGTCGAGGGCTCAGACGGGGGTGGGGCGGGGCGCCTGCAAACGGTCGAGGTAGTCCTCGAAGGCCTGCTTCACCTTCTGCATGTGCACCTGCTTGTAGGGGAAGAGGTCTTCCGGGTCCATGGCGTGGACCACCATCGCGTGGTCGATCTCGAAGATCAGCAGCTCGCCGTCGCGGGTCTCGGCGCAGTCGATGCAGACGTAGTCGAGCTGCGAGCGTTGGTGGATGGCGGCCAGCGCGCCGGCGTGGCGCGCCGCGAAGGCGGCGAAGCCTTCCATGAAGGCCAGCTCCTCGGCCCGCTTGGCGGCGTCTTCGTACATGCCGGCGTTGACGTAGTGGATCATCCAGTGGGACGACACGCCCATGTGGCAGGCGAAGGGCCGGCCGTCGATCAGCGCCACCCGCAGCTTGCGGAACTGCCCGTCGGGGCCGCTGTAGTCGATGAAGTTGGACAGGTAGAAGTGAGGGTCGGGCTCGGCGGCCAGGTAGGCGACCATCTCCGCTGGGCTGTCGAGGCGCGCCAGCCCATGCCCGCCGTGGGCGCCGAGGGGGCGCAGGATCACCGGGAAACGGCAGCCCGGGAAGGCATCGCCGATGGGCTGCGCGCCGCCGGCGATGGCGGCCAGGGTGGCCCGGTCCACCGGCCAGGTGGCGGGGATCTGCAGGCCCGGGACGCCCTGCAGCAGCGCGCTGGCGGTTTCCCGTTCGACGTTGGGAATGTACTGCGGGGCGTTGATCACCGGCTTCGGCCAGTGGGCCAGCCGCGCCACGAGGGCGTCGAGGATTGGCCGGCTGGCAGCGGTGGCCGACAGGCCGACCAGCAGCGCGTCGTGCGCGGGCAGGTCGGCGGGCAGCGGGTCGGCGGCGCTCACGTACTGGTAGATCAGCTCCACCTGGCTGTCCTCGAGCAGGCAGTCGATCGGCGTGTTCTCGGCCAGGTCGCCGGCCGCCAGCAGCACCAGCAGGCGGCAGCGGGCCGGCTGCCGGCGGGCGGGCAGGGTGAAGCGGTGCTGCTGCTGCAGGGCCTGGGCCTGGATGTCCAGGCCGAGGGCCCGCTCGCCGAGGGTGAGGAAGGCGGTGGCCAGGTTCATCCACAGGCCGGGGGTGTCCGGGGCCTGCCGGGCCCGCTCCAGCAGCGCCTGGGCCACCGGGCGCAGGTCGTCGCCGGCGATGCTGAGGCGCAGGAAGGGCGCGAGGCCGATGAAATCGTGTTCGGGGTTGAGCGTCATGGCAGGGGGGGCGGCTGGCGAAGCCGGGATTATCCTGGAAACGGCAGTTGACCGCTTTCCGCAGCCTCGAAAACCGCATGACCACTTGCGATAGTGCCTTCGCCGACGCCCACCCGGAGGGTGAGCGCGCTACACGCCCGCTGGCATGCCTGGACGTGCGCCTGGCTTTGTCGCTCCGCCTTGCAGGCACGAGCCTGCGGCGTAGTCGCTTCGCGCCAGACACCCGCCCAGACGCACCAACAGGCGCGTCCAACTACCGTTTCTAGGATTATCCGGTCTCCCGCCCGGGCTGGCGACCGGGTCGCTCAAGGGTCAGGATTTTCAAACGGCATTTTTTTGCCGCCCGTGGCGGCATATCCCGCTGGCGTCGCGGCGCGCCGGTAGCCCACGCCGCCCGGCGCGCTTGACCCGAGTCAAGGACGCCGGCCCCGGCGATCCGGAACATCTGCCCCAAGCTGCGCCGTGCAGCGAAGCCATCCAGGGAGGTTCCATGAGCGGGACATTCACCAAATCCATGGCGCGAAATATCTTCTTCGGGGGCACCGTATTCTTTGCGCTCCTGTTCCTCGCGCTGACCTTCGATTCGATGCAGACGCTTCCCAAGCGGGACAACCGGGCCAATCTCACGCCGGCGGTCGCCGCCGGCAAGAAGGTATGGGAAGTCAATAACTGCATCGGCTGCCACACCCTGCTTGGCGAGGGCGCCTACTTCGCGCCGGAGCTGGGCAACGTCTACAAGCGCCGCGGGCCCGAGTTCATCAAGGCCTGGATCCAGTCGCAGCCGACGGGGGCCCCGGGCCGTCGCCAGATGCCCAATTTCCACCTGACGGAACAGCAGCTGAACGATCTCGTCGAGTTCCTGAAGTACATGTCGGAAATCAACACGGCCAACTGGCCGCCCAATATCGAAGGCTGATCGCCGACCAGAAAGGGAGCCAAACCATGCAATATTCGTCGCAGGCGGTCGCGAAGCCATACTTCATCGCGGCCATCGGACTCTTCACCGGGCAGGTGCTGTTCGGGCTCATCATGGGCCTGCAGTACATCATCGGCGATTTCCTGTTCCCCGCCATCCCGTTCAACGTCGCGCGGATGGTCCACACCAACCTCCTGATCGTCTGGCTGCTGTTCGGCTTCATGGGCGCCGCCTACTACATGATCCCCGAAGAGACGGAGACAGAGCTCTACTCGCCAAAACTGGCGTTGTTGATGTTCTGGATCTTCCTGGTCGCCGGTGCCGCCACCATCCTGGGCTACCTGCTGGTGCCCTACGCCACCCTGGCGCAGATGACCGGCAACGACATCCTCGAGACCATGGGTCGGGAGTTTCTCGAGCAGCCGCTGCTGACCAAGATCGGCATCGTGATCGTCGCGCTGGCCTTCCTGTTCAACCTCACCATGACCATGCTCAAGGGCCGCAAGACCTCCATCGGCATCGTGCTGATGATGGGCCTGTGGGGTCTGGCGGTGTTCTTCCTGTTCTCCTTCTACAACCCGCACAACCCGGTGCTCGACAAGTACTTCTGGTGGTGGGTCGTGCATCTGTGGGTCGAAGGCGTCTGGGAACTCATCCTCGGCTCGCTGCTGGCCTTCGTGCTGATCAAGGTGACGGGTGTTGACCGCGAAGTGATCGAGAAGTGGCTGTACGTCATCATCACCCTCACCCTGGTCACCGGCATCATCGGTACCGGCCACCATTACTTCTGGATCGGCACGCCGGAGTACTGGCAGTGGTGGGGTTCGGTGTTCTCCGCCCTCGAACCGATCCCGTTCTTCGCGATGACCGTGTTTGCCTTCAACATGGTTAACCGCCGCCGTCGCGAGCATCCCAACAAGGCCGCCACCCTGTGGGCCCTGGGTACCGGCGTGATGGCCTTCCTGGGAGCTGGCGTGTGGGGCTTCCTGCACACCCTGGCGCCGGTCAACTACTACACCCACGGCACGCAGATCACCGCTGCCCACGGCCACATGTCCTTCTACGGCGCCTATGCGATGGTCGTGCTGTGCATCATCAGCTACGCCATGCCGATCCTGCGCGGCCGTGCCGCCAACAGCGAGAAGGCCCAGGTGCTGGAGATGTGGTCGTTCTGGCTGATGACCGTGGCGATGGTCTTCATCACCCTGTTCCTCACCGCCGCCGGCATCCTGCAGGTCTGGCTGCAGCGCTACAGCGCCACGCCGATCCCCTTCATGGCGGCCCAGGAGCAGCTGACCATCTTCTACTGGCTGCGTGAAGGCTCCGGCGTGATGTTCCTCGTCGGCCTGCTGATCTACATCACCAGCTTCTTCGTCGGCGGAGGCGAGACCCAGCGCCGCGCCGCCTGATCCACCCGCAGTCGTCGCACCCCCGCGCCCGGTCCCTCGCCGGGCCCGGGTGGCCCGCAAGGCCCAAGCCCCCGCCCGTCGGGGGCTTCGTTTTTGTGCGCCGCGGGCGGCCGCCGTGCTTGCCGCCCCGCGACGGGGGGTGCGAAGATCCCGGGCCCTGCGTCCGGTACCCCAATCACGCCCATGAACCCTCCTGTCCTCATCGTCGGTGGTGGCCTGGCCGGCCTGGTCGTTGCCCACCAGCTCCATCAGGCCGGTATCGGTTTCGTGCTGCTCGAGGCCCGGGACCGGCTCGGCGGGCGGGTGCTGACGGTGGCGGCGGGGAGCGCGGGCTCCGCCGAGGGTTGCGATCTCGGCCCGTCGTGGTTCTGGCCGGACATCCAGCCGGCCATGGCGGCGCTGGTGCGTCGGCTCGGGCTGCCCGCCTTCGCCCAGCACGGCGACGGCGACATGCTCTTCGAGCGGGTCCGCGGCGAGCCGCCGCGGCGTCTGCAGGGGATGTACCAGGCGCCGCCGTCGATGCGGATCGCCGGCGGCAGCGGAGCCCTTGTCGCAGCTCTCGCGGCCGGGCTGCCGGCGCCGTGCATCCGGCTCGGAGTGCGGGTGACGGGGGTCACGCTGCGCGGCGCCGAGGTGGAGGCCCGCTTCGTCGAGGCGGACGGGCAAGCGGCGAGCCTCGTCGCCGGCGATGTCGTCCTGGCTGCGCCGCCGCGGCTCCTGGCGGCAACGGTCGGGTTCTCGCCGCCCCTCGACCCCGCCACGGCCCGCAGCTGGCGCGATACGCCCACCTGGATGGCGCCCCACGCCAAGTTCTTCGCGCTCTACGAGCGGCCCTTCTGGCGCGAGGCGGGGCTCTCGGGCACGGCCCAGAGCAGCCTGGGGCCGCTGGTCGAAATCCACGACGCGACGGGCGCGTCGGGCCAGGCTGCACTGTTCGGCTTCGTCGGCGTGCCGGCGCCGCAGCGCGCGCAGTACGGCGAGGCAGCCATCGTCGATGCCGCCGTCCGGCAGCTGGCCCGCCTGTTCGGGCCCGAGGCCGCCACGCCGCGCGCCACCTTGTTCAAGGACTGGGCCGCCGACCCGCTCACCGCCACCCCCGACGACGCCCAGGCGGGCGAGCACCCGGAATCCGGCGCCCTCGCCGCGGCGCCGGGCGCGTGGCAGCAGCGCCTGTGGCTGGCCGGCAGCGAAGCCGCGCGCCGGGACGCGGGCTATCTGGCCGGGGCGGTGGAGGCGGCCGAGTACGTGGCGACGGCCATCATTGCGCGGCGGGTGGCCGCACAATGATGGCCCGTCGCTGATCCCCCGACCTTCCAAGGAACCCGACATGCTCCGTACCCCGCTTGCCATCGCCCTGGCCACCCTTGCCCTGCCGCTGGCCGCCCAGCCGCCGGCGGCCGGCCCCCACGATTTCATCGACGCCTTCCGCGCCTTGAGTGGCGAGCACAAGGGCATCCGCAAGGGCCACGCCAAGGGGGTCTGCGCCGAGGGCGAGTTCGTGCCGAGCGACGAGGCGCGCACGCGCCTCGCCAGCCCGTTGTTCGCGGGCCCGGGCCTGCCGGCCCAGCTGCGCTTCTCGATGGCGGGCGGCAACCCCCGGGTCCCGGACAACGCGCGCTCGCCGCGGGGCCTGGCCGCCGAGTTCCAGCTGCCCGACGGCACGCTGCACCACCTCGCCATGCTGAGCACGCCGGTCTTCGGCGCCAAGGACCCGGACAGCTTCCTGGGCCTGCTGCGTGCCCAGCGGCCGGGGCCGGACGGCAAGCCCGACGCCGGGCGGATCGCCGCCTATCGGGAGGCCCATCCGGACACCCGGCCCCAGGCCGAGTGGCTGGCCCGCAACCCGCCCCCCTGGAGCTACGCCAACGCCGCCTACCATGGCCTCCACACCTTCTACGTGCAGACCCGCCAGGGCGGCGCGCTCAAGGTCCGCTGGTACCTGCAGCCCCAGGACGGCGAAAGGGGCCTCGACGACGCCGAGCTCGCCGGTGCGCCGGCGGACTTCCTAACCCAGCGCCTGGCGGAGCGGCTGCGCCAGGGGCCGGTGCGCTTCGACTGGATCATGGTGCTCGGCGAGCCCGGGGACACGGATGACGACCCGTCCCGCCCGTGGCCGGCAGGCCGGCCGGTGTTCAAGGCCGGCACCCTGAGCGTCCAGCGCTCGGGCGGCGAGGCCTGCACCCCCATCAACTTCGACCCCAACGTGCTGAGCGCGGGTTTCAGCGCGGGCGCCGATCCGATCCTGCGCATGCGCTCGCCTGCCTACGCCATCTCCTTCGGGCTGCGCCTGGGCGGGCAGTAAGCGTCGCATCCTGCCGCCCACGAAAAGAGGCCGACCTTCCCGGGTTGGCCTGGCGCTGCGGGTCGATCTTGACCACACCGCGTCCCGGCATGTTGTTCCTGGATTTGATCTCGGGTTTCATCCAGTCGAGGCCGGCCGCCATCGCCTTCATGTCCGGCGAGGCCGGCGGCAGCGGGTGTCGTTTCAGCCCGCGTCCGACGGGGCGCTGCCGTGCGGCTCTGCCCGCTCCAGCCACACCGCGGTGTCGTGGTAGGCCACGCCGGCTGCCGGCCAGCCCGGCTCGGCGCTGACCAGCGCGTTGATGCCGATGCCCTCGATGAAGGCGGCGCTGGGCCACTGGCTCTCGACGACCACGGTGTCCGGCTGCAGGCCGTCCGCCGGGCGGGCGTGCAGGGCGACGCTGCCCAGCGCGTTGCCGAGGCGCACCACGTCGCCGTCGGCGATGCCCAGCCGGGCGCAGGTGGCCCGGTGGATGAGGGCGGTCGGCCGGCCCTCGCCACGCTGCGAGCTGGCTGTCTCGGTGAAGGTGGTGTTGAGGAAGTGCCGGGCCGGCGCGGCGACCAGCCGGAAGGGGCGCTCGGGCGTGGCGTGGTCGATCACCGGCTGGTGGTCGGGGAAGGCGGGCATCGCGGCGTGGCCCTCGCCGCGGGCGGCCCAGTCCGGCATGAAGCGGAAACGCCCGTCCGGGTGGCCGAAGCCGTCGAGGAAGTGGGCCGTCTCGAAGGGCGGGGCGCAGTCGAGCCAGCCGGCGGCCAGCAGGTCGTCGGCGCCGGGCTTGCCGGAGGCCCGCAGCACCGCGTCGGCGAGCTGCCAGGCGCCAAGCTCGAAGGCCGGGTGGCGGATGCCGAGGCGCCGCGCCAGCTGCCCGATGAAGTCGTGGTTGGCGCGGCATTCGCCCGGCGCCGGCACCAGCGCCCGCGCCGCCTGCAGGAAGGTGTGGCCGGAGGCCTGGTAGAGGTCGTCGTGTTCGGTGAAGGTGGTGGCCGGCAGCACGAGGTCGGCGAGCCGGGCGGTGTCGGTCATGAACTGCTCGTGCACGCACACGAAGAGGTCGTCGCGCAGCAGCCCTGCGTGCACCCGGCGGCTGTCGGGGGCGACCACCGCCGGGTTGGTGCTCTGGACCAGCAGCGCGCTCACCGGCGGGCCGTCGCCCAGGTCGCGCCGCTCGCCGGCCAGCACCGCGCCGAGGCGCCCCATGTCGAGCTGGCGGGCCGGCGGCGGCGCGGCGTCGAGGCCGTGCAGGAAGCCCAGGTCGAGGCCGTACAGGCCGCCGTTGCTGTACAGCGCGCCGCCGCCCCGGTGCTGCCAGGCGCCGGTGATGGCCGGCAGGCAGCTCACCGCGTGCATTGCCGCCGCGCCGTTGCGCTGCCGCGTGAAGCCGTAGCCGAGGCGCAGGTAGCTGCGCGGAGTGGCGCCGTAGAGGCGGGCAAAGCGCACGATGTCGGCGGTCGGGATGCCGGTGATCTCCGCCGCCCAGGCCGGGGTGCGACGGGCCAGGTGGGCCTCGACGGCGGGGGAGAAGTCGGTCAGCCGGGCCAGGTAGGCGCGGTCGGCGAGGCCCTCGGCGAGCAGCACGTGCATCACCGCAGAGGCTAGCGCGCCGTCGGTGCCGGGCCGCGGCGCCAGGTGCAGGTCGGCCTTGGTGGCGGTGGCAGTGCGGTAGGGGTCGATCACCACCAGCGGCACGTCGCGGCCGCGGCGGGCCCGCTGCACCCAGTGCATGAAGTTCACCTGGGTGTGCACCGGGTTGCCGCCCCACACCACGATCAGCTCGGCGTCTTCCATTTCCCGCGGGTCGACGCCGCGCTTGGTGCCGACCCCGGCCAGCCAGCCGGCGTCCGAGAGGGCGACGCAGAAGGTCTCGCGCTGGCGCGACCAGCCGGCCAGGTGGCCGAGGCGGCGGATGGCACCGCGCTGCACCAGGCCCATGGTGCCGGCGTAGTGGTAGGGCCAGACGGTCTCTGGACCGTGGCGTGCCGTCGCCTCGCGCAGGCGCTCGGCGAGCAGGTCGAGGGCTTCGTCCCAGCCGATGGGCGCGAAGCGGCCCTCGCCCTTGGCGCCCACCCGCAGCAGCGGCCGGGTCAGGCGGTCCGGGTGGTTGGCCCGCTCGGCGTAGCGGGCCACCTTGGCACAGATCACCCCGTCGGTGTAGGGCTGGTCGCCGCCCCGCACGCGGCCGATGCGGCCGTCGGCGCGCACCTCCACCTGGAGGGCGCACACGCTGGGGCAGTCGTGGGGGCAGACGCTGGGGCGGAGCAGGGCGGACATGGGGTGGGCCGGAGGGTGAGGGTGGGGTGGCTATTGTCGCGCCGGACCGGCCGTCCGGCGGGCAATTTTTGCGTGGCCCCGCCGGGGGGCGGGGCCGCGCGGGGGTCAGACCATGCCGCCGACCCGGCTGGCCAGCCAGTGGTAGGTGGGGATGCCGACCATCACGTTGAAGGGGAAGGTGATGCCCAGGGCGGCGCCGATCGACAGGGCCGGGTTGGCCTCGGGCACGGCGATCCGCATGGCGGCCGGCGCGGCGATGTAGGAGGCGCTGGCGTAGAGGGTGGCCAGCAGCGCGGCGCCGCCCACGCTCATCCCGAGCAGGCTGGCGGTGAGCACGCCGAGGGCGCCGGCGAACAGGGGCATGCCCACCGCGAAGCCGATGAGGAAGCCGCCGGCCCGCCGCAGGTCGCCCAGCCGGCTGGCCGCGACCAGCCCCATCTCGAGCAGGAAGATCGCCAGCGCGCCCTTGAAGAGGTCGAAGAACACCTTGTCCAGCGGCTTGATGCCGTCGGCGCCGGCCGCCCAGCCGATCGCCAGGCCGCCGACCAGCAGCACGATGCTCTTGCCGGCGAACACCTCGTGCAGCACCTTGCCGAGGCCCGACTGGGGGTCGCCGCGCCGCGCCAGCCAGACCCCGACCATCAGCGCCGGGAACTCCAGCAGCACCAGGAACACCGCCATGTAGCCTTCGTATTCCTGGCCGAGCTGGCTCAGGTAGGCGGCGCCGACCGCGAAGGTGACCACGCTGACCGAGCCGTAGTGGGCCGCCACCGAGGCCGCGTCGGCCCGGGACAGCTTGCCCAGGCGCTGCAGGATGGGGAAGGCCAGCAGGGGTAGCGAGGCGCCGATGGCGACGATGACCAGCGCCGGCAGCAGCAGGTCGCCGACCGGCTGGCGCGCCAGCTCGACGCCGCCCTTCAGGCCGATGGCGAGCAGCAGGAAGATGCTGAGGGACTCGTACAGCACCGGCGGGATCTTCAGGTCCGACCGCAGCAGCCCGGCCAGCAGGCCGAGCATGAAAAACAGGATGACGGGTTCGAGGGGCATGATTCTGGCTCCGCTAAAGTCTTGATGCGGCGCACTATCCCAGTCCGGGATGATTAAATCCAATTAAACTTTAGGCTGGTTTGTATTTATAAAAACTTATATGCCGCGCCGTCACCTGACCTTCCGCCAGCTCGAGACCTTCGTCACCGTGGCCCGCCTGGGCAGCTTCTCGCGGGCCGCCGAGGCGCTGCACCTGACCCAGCCGGCGGTGTCGATCCAGATCCGGCAGATCACCGAGAGCGTGGGCCTGCCGCTGTTCGAGCAGACCGGCCGCGAGATCCGCCTCACCGCCGCCGGCCAGGAGCTGCTGCAGACCGCTCGCGAGCTGGACGACAGCTGGAACCGCTTCGAGTCGGCGGTGGATGCCCTGAAGGGCCTCAGGAAGGGCCGCCTGCGGGTGGCCCTGGTGACCACTGCCAAGTACTTCCTGCCGCGCATGCTGGGGGCCTTCTGCCAGCGCTACCCGGACATCGACCTGGAGCTGGAGGTGGCCAACCGGGCCCGCATCGTCGAGCGCCTGCGCGCCAACGAGGACGACCTCTACATCATGTCGTTTCCGCCGGAGGAGCTCGACGTGGTGGCGCGGCCCTTCCTCGACAACCCGCTGGTGGCGATCGCGCCGCTGGGCTACCCGCTGCCGGCGGGCCCGCTCACCCTGGCCGAGCTGGCGCCGCACCCCTTCCTGCTGCGGGAGGCGGGCTCCGGCACCCGCCGGGCCATCGACCGGCACCTGGCGCGCTGCGGGCTGACGCTCAACGTCAAGCTGTCCCTGGGCAGCAACGAGGCGATCCGCGACCTGGTGGCCACCGGCATGGGGCTGGCTATCCTGTCCCGCCACGTGCTGGGCGAGCACCCGGAGCAGGACGGCATCCGCATCCTGGAGGTGGATGGTTTCCCGCTGCAGCAGCCCTGGTCGGTGGTCCATCTGCGCCAGAAGATCCTGTCGCTGCCGGCCCGGGCCTTCATGGACGAGCTGCTGCCCGCCCTGGGCGAGGGGCGGCCCGGGTAGGGCGTGCGGCGGGGCTCAGGCTGCGAGCTCGGCGCCGCCTTCGGCCTCGTCGCCGTTGTCGATGGGGAGATTGACGGTGAAGGTGGTGCCCTTGCCGACTTCACTGCTCACGTCGATGCTGCCCTTGTGCTTGCCGATGATGCCGTAGGTGATCGACAGGCCCAGGCCGGTGCCCTTGCCGATGGGCTTGGTGGTGAAGAAGGGCTCGAAGAGGTGGGGCAGGTGCTCGGCGGCAATGCCGCAGCCGGTGTCGCTGATCGCCACGTGGGCCATGCCGTCGGGGCCGTGGCTGGTGGTGATGGTGATCTCGCCGCGCTCGGCGATGGCGTGGCCGGCGTTGACCAGCAGGTTCATGAACACCTGGTTGAGCTGGGAGGCGATGCAGTACACCTGGGGCAGGGTCGGGTCGTAGTGCTTGACCACGGTGCACTTGTACTTGAGCTCGTTCCAGATGATGTTGAGGGTGGAGTCGAGGCAGGCGTGCAGGTCGGCCCAGCCGAAGCCGGATTCACCGACCCGGGAGAAGTCCTTGAGGTTCTGCACGATGTCCTGGACGCGGGTGAGGCCGTCCTGGGATTCGGCGAGGAGCTGGAAGATGTCCTCGTGGAGGAAGTCGTAGTCCTCGCGTTGCTTGATCGCGGCGAGGGCCGCCAGCGTCTCCGGTGTCGCGCTCTGGGCGGCCTGGCCGTCGTAGGCCGCGATGATGGCGAACAGGCTGTCGAGGTAGCCCTTCAGGGTCGTGACGTTGGAACGCACGAAGCCGATGGGGTTGTTGAGCTCATGGGCGACGCCGGCGGCGAGCTGGCCGAGGGAGGCCATCTTTTCGGACTGGAGGAGCTGGTTCTGGGCGTCCTCGAGCTTGCGGTTGAGCTCGCGCTGGTGGGCGAGGGCGGCGGCGAGCTGCTCGCGCTCCTTGTGCAGCAGGGCGTCGGCGGCCACCTTGTCGGTGACGTCGCTGGCATACACCACCACCCGCGGCGGCGCGCCGGGCACCGGGTAGACGGTGACGTGGAAGATGCGCCTGTTGCGGGCGGCGTCCACCTCCGAGCTGTGGCCGGTGAGCATCACCTCGGCGATCTGGTCGGCGATCGGGATGCCGAACTCCGGCGGCAGCAGGTCGAAGAAGTTGCGCCCGGCCAGCTGGGCCGGGGTGGCGTCGAACTGCTCGGCGCCGATGCGGTTGATCGCCATGATGGCGCCCTCCTCGGTGATCATCGCGATCACCTGGTCGGCGCTGTCGAGCACCGCGCTGAGGGTGGCGGTGCGCTCGGCGACGCTCGACTCGAGGGCCGTGTTGTAGTCGCGCAGGGCGTCCTGGGCCTGCTTGAGCTTGAGGTGGTTGCGGATGCGGGCGAGCAGGATGGCCGGTCGCAGGGGCTTGGTGATGTAGTCGGCGGCACCCAGCGACAGCCCGCGCTGCTCGTCTTCGTCGTTGACCCGCGCGGTGACGAAGATCACCGGGATGTCGCGGGTGGCCTCGTCGGCCTGCAGGCGCTGGATGACCTCGTAGCCGTCCATGTCCGGCATCATCACGTCGAGCAGGATGAGGTCGGGGCGGGGTTCGGCGGCGGCGATCTGCAGCGCCGCGGGGCCGGACTCCGCGGTGAGCACCCGGAAGTGCCCCTCCAGCATCCGGCTGACGCCCTTGAGGTTGATGCGTGAGTCGTCCACCGCCAGGATGGTGGCCATCGCGGTGCCGCTGCTCGCCGGGTTGTCCGGGCTGGTTGCCATGTCGTTCTCCGTCTGCCGGACCTGTCCGGGGCAGGTATTTATGGTTTTCCCAGTCGGATTACGGTTCGCGCCGGCCAGACTTGATAGCGCCCGGCCGCGGCGCCCAACAAATCCCGGCGGCCACCGTTTTCGCCGGCCCGGCGCAGGCGCGGGTTGCGGTCGGCCGGGCCTTGCGGAACACTCCGCCTTCCCGATCCGAAAGCCCGTTTTCCATGCAAGCCCTCCTCGACGCGATTGCCCGCATGCCCTTGTCCACCGACGCCTGCCGGATCTTCCACGGCCGCGGCGGCCTCCACCCGGGCTGCGAACACTGGACGCTGGACGCCTTTCCGCCGGTGTGGCTGGTGACCAGCTTCCTGCCGGTGGAGGAGGCCGAGCTGGCGACAGTCCACGCCGCGCTGGCGGCGCGCTGGGCCGAGCTCAAGCCCGGCGAGCCCCTCAACTGGGTCTTCCAGTACCGCCACGAGGCCCGCGCCGAGACCCGCCTGATGGCCGGCAGCGTGCCCGAGCCCCATGTGGTCCGCGAGGACGGCGCCGGCTTCCGGGTGCATCTGCTACGCGGCCTCAACCACGGCTTCTTCCTCGACATGGCCGAGGGGCGCCGGCGGGTGCGCGAGCTGATGGCGGCCCGGCCGGGCGGCAAGGTGCTCAACCTGTTCGCCTACACCTGCTCGTTCTCGGTGGTGGCGCTGCGGGCGGGCGCGCGCCAGGTCACCAACGTGGACATGAGCGACGGCGCCCTCGCCATCGGCAAGCGCAACCACCTCCAGAACGGCCTCACCGCAGGGGCGAGCTTCCTGCCCCACGACATCTTCAGCTCCTGGGGCAAGATCACCCGCGGCGGGCCCTACGACCTGGTGGTGCTCGACCCGCCGAGCTACCAGAAGGGCAGCTTCGTCGCCGAGAAGGACTACGCCCGGCTGATCCGCCGGCTGCCGGACCTCCTCGCCCCGGGCGGCCACGCGCTGCTGTGCCTGAACTCCCCCAAGCTGGGGCCGGCCTTCCTGCAGGAGCAGGTCCAGGCCCTGGCGCCGGGGCTGGTCTTCTGTGGGCGCGTGCCCAATCCGCCGGCCTTCGCCGACGTGTCGGAGGCGCGTTCGCTGAAGGTGTTGCTCTACCGGGCCGCCGCTGCGGCGGAATAGACGCTTCTTATGGGTGGATAGAAACATTCAGGGCTGCCGATGTTGCGCCGCAACAATCAATGTTCTACGATGCAGTTGTCTCCTCCACCCTCCTCCTTTGGTGTGGATTTAACCCGGGCCCGCAAGCGCCCGGGTTTCTTTTTTTGTGGCGTCCCGATCGGCTCCGGGCGGTGCCGCAGACGATGAACTGGCGGCCCTGGCCGGCTACCATACGGGTTCCTTCCCCCCCCTCGGAATCCAGACCATGACCCAGATCATCAAACCCGCTCCGACCCTCACCCTCGCCAACGGCCTCCCGATGCCGCAGCTCGGCCTCGGCACCTGGCCGATGAACGACGCCGAAGCCGCCGTCACCGTCGAGGCGGCCCTCCGGATGGGCTACCGGCTGATCGACACCGCCGAGAACTACGAGAACGAGCGCGGCGTGGGCGAGGGCATCCGCAACAGCGGCGTGGTCCGCTCGGAGATCTTCGTCACCACCAAGTTCAACCGCAAGTGGCACAGCATCGACGGCGCCCGCGCCGCCTGCGAGGCCAGCCTCGAGCGCCTCGGCCTCGACTGCATCGACCTGCTGCTGGTGCACTGGCCGAACCCCGACCAGGGCCGCTACGTGGAGGCCTACCAGGGCCTGGTGCGCCTGCTCGAGGCCGGGCTGGTGAAGTCCATCGGCACCTCCAACTTCAAGCCGGCCCACCTGCAGAAGCTGTTCGACCTGGGCCTCGTGCCGCACCTCAACCAGATCCAGCTCGACCCCTACCACCTGCGCGACGACCTGGTGGCGATCCACCGCGAGAAGGGCATCGTCACCGGCGCGTGGCGCCCGCTGGGCTGCGGCAACGCGATGCTCACCGACCCGGTGATCAGCTCGGTGGCCCAGCGCCACGGCCGCACCACCGCCCAGGTGATCCTGCGCTGGCTGACCCAGCAGGGCTTCGTCGCCACGCCCAAGTCGTCCAACCCGACCCGCATGGCGCAGAACCTCGACATCTTCGACTTCACGCTGTCCGCCGACGAGATGGCCCTGCTGGGCACCCTCGACCGGCCCGACCCCGAGATGTTCGACGCCGACAGCTTCGGCCACTGACCGGCACGGGCGCCCCGCGTGAACCCCGAGCTGCTGCAGGCCCTGGTCAGCCGCGAGATGCCCTTCGGCAAGTACAAGGGCCGGCTCATCGCCGACCTGCCCGGCCATTACCTGACCTGGTTTGCCCGGCAGGGCTTCCCGCGGGGCGAGCTCGGCCAGCTGCTGGCGCTGATGCACGAGCTCGACCACAACGGCCTGACGGGGCTGCTGGTGCCCCTGCGGAGCGTCCGCAAAAATTCATAGAGACATCTTATTTATAAATAAAAATTATCATGTTGCGATGCGGTAGGGGGCGCAATAATATTCTCCCCGTCTCCTCCACCCTCCTCCTTTGGTGTGGATTTAGCCCGAGCCCACATGTGCTCGGGCTTTTCTTTTGTGGGCCGCCTTTTTCACGCATCCGGGCGGTCCCGGCGTTGTGGCCCTGCCACCCGCCCGGCGGGGCAGAGGCGCTCCGGCTGGGCTAAACTCCGGCCTGGCCGTTCACCGCCCCCCGAGTCCATGCACGCCACGATCACCCCCGCCACCCTGGCCTTCGACGCCGACGGCCACCCCTATTCGCCCTTCTTCGACGACGTCTACCACACCACCTCCGGTGGCCTCGGACAGGCGCAGCAGGTGTTTCTGGCCTGCAACGGGCTGCCGTCGCGCTGGGCGGGCCGGGCGGCCTTCACCATCGTCGAGACGGGCTTCGGGCTTGGCCTCAACTTTCTTGCCACCTGGGCGGCCTGGCGGGCCGACCCGGCGCGCAGCCGGCGCCTGCACTTCATCTCGATCGAAAAGCACCCCTTCCGGGTCGATGATCTGGCCCGGCTTCAGGCCGCCTGGCCCGAGCTCGCCGAGCTCTCCGCCGGCCTGCGCCGCCAGTGGCCGGCCCTGCTGCCGGGCGTCCACCGCCTGGGTTTCGACGATGGGCGGGTTACCCTGGACCTCGTCTTCGGCGATGCGGTGCAGGCCCTGCCGCTGGTCGAGGCCCGGGCCGACGCCTTCTATCTGGACGGCTTCTCGCCGGCCTGCAATCCGGACATGTGGTCGCCGGCGGTGTTCGCCCAGCTGGCCCGTCTGGCCGCCCCGGGGGCCAGCCTGGCGACCTGGTCGGTGGCCGGCGAGGTGCGTCGGGGGCTGCAGGCGGTGGGCTTTGCGGTGGAGCGGCGGCCGGGCTTCGGCGGCAAGCGGCAGATGCTTGCGGGCCGCTTCGAGGGGGCCGCTCCGTCACCCGAGGCGCCCGCCGAACGCCGCGCGCTGGTGATCGGGGCGGGGGTGGCCGGCAGCTCGGTGGCTGAGCGCCTCGCCGCCCGCGGCTGGCAGGTGGTAGTCGTCGACGAAGCCGACGGCCCCGGCCAGGGCGCCTCGGGCAACAAGGCCGGGGTGTTCCGCCCCCTGCCCAGCCTCGACGACAACCGCCTCGCCCGCATCACCCGGGCCGGCTTCCTGTATGGGCTGCGTCACCTGGAGCACCTCGCCCGGGTCGGCCATCCGGTGCGCTGGTCGCCCTGCGGCGTGCTGCACCTGGGGCGCGACGCCAAGCAGGAGGGCAAGATGCGGGCGGTGGTCGACGCCCACCAGCCTCCCGCCGACTACCTGCGCTTCGTCGGCCAGGAGGAGGCCGGGCAGCTCGCCGGCTGGCCGGTGGCGGCCGGCGGCTGGTGGTTTCCCGGCGGTGGCTGGATCCAGCCGCCCACCCTGTGCGCGGCCAACCTGGCGGCGGGGGGCGAGGCGATCCGCACCCGCTTCGGGCAGCGGCTGGCGCGGCTCGAGCGGGTCGACGGCGAGTGGGTCGCCTTCGATGCGGCCGGTGCCGAGATCGCCCGGGCGCCGGTGGCGATCCTCGCCAATGGGGTCGGCATCCGCGCGCTGCCGCAGGCGGCGACGCTGCCGGTGCGGCCGGCCCGGGGCCAGGTGTCCCATCTGCCGGCCGAGCCGGCCAGCGCGCCCCGGGTGGTGGTGTGCCGGCTGGGCTACGTGAGCCCCGAGGTGGACGGGCTGCGCTGCGCCGGCGCCACCTTCGTCGCCGACGACGAGGCGACCGAGCTGCGCGAAGCCGAGCACCGCGAGAACCTCGACAAGCTGGATTTCATCCTGCCCGGCTTTGCGGCCCCCTTCGACCCGGCGGGCCTGGCGGGGCGGGTCGGCTTCCGTCCGGCCTCGCCCGACCGCCTGCCGATGATCGGCGCCGTGCCGGCGGTGGCCCAGGCGGGGCGCGACACGCCCCTCGCCGACATCCCGCGTCAGCCGGGGCTCTACGCGGTGTCGGGCTTCGGTGCCCGGGGCCTGGTGTGGGCCAGCCTGGCCGGCGAGCTGCTGGCCAGCCGGCTGAGCGGCGAGCCGCTGCCCCTGGAGCGGGATCTGGTGGATGCCATGGACCCGGCCCGTTACCTGCTGAAGCCCCCGCGCCCCGGCGCCGGCGGAGAGGAGTAGCGGACCGTTTTGTAAGCGTGCGTTGCCGTCGTCGGCCGGCGGCGCGGCCCCGGCGTTGATCTCCGTACCCAACAAGGAGATCAAGCCATGGGCACCCAGACCAACTCCACCCTCCATCCCATGCTGTGGCTGGCGGCCGCTTCGGTGACCGCGGTCAGCCTCGCCGGCGTCGCCAAGCTCGTCGGCTTCATGCCCGGCTCCGCCGAGGCGCCGTCGCCGGTCGCCGCCGCGGCCCCGGCGGCCGCTCCGGCCAGTGCGTCGGTCGCCGCGCCGGTGGCCCGCCCGGTGGCGCCGCCCCGGGCCGAGGCCGCGCCGGCCCACGCGGCACGCCTCCATCGACCCGCCACCGAAACCGCCCGGCCGGCGCCCCGGATGGCCGACAATCCGCCGCCCGTCGCCGCGGCGGTGCCGGAGGCGCAGCCCCATGCGAGCGGCGCCTCCCGCCGGGTTGCCGATGCGCCCCCCGCCGTCTGCCGCGAATGCGGGGTGATCGACAGCGTCGAGGCTGTTCAGCAGAAGGGCGAAGGCTCGGGCCTCGGCGCCGTGGGCGGGGCGATCCTGGGCGGGGTGCTCGGCCACCAGATCGGCGAAGGCTCCGGCAAGCAGATCGCCCGGATCGGTGGCGCCGTGCTCGGCGGCCTGGCCGGCAACGAGGCCGAGAAGCGCTACCGGGCGGTCAGCCATTACCGGATCGGCGTGCGCATGGACGATGGCAGCTACCGGGTCGTCGAACAGCAGGAGGCGCCGGCCTGGCGGCGGGGCGATGCGGTGCGGCTGCAGAATGGCGGGATCGTGGCCGGCGGCGCTGCGCCGGCGGGGAGCGCGGCGTTCTGAGCGGCGCGACCCCGGCGCCACAAAACAAAAACCCGCCGGAACCGGGGTTCGAGGCGGGTTGCTGTGGCAGCGGCCGGCGGGCCGTGCGGAAAATCTGTTGGTGCGTCCTGACGGAATCGAACCGCCGACCTCCACGATGTCAACGTGGCGCTCTAACCAGCTGAGCTAAGGACGCATCCGGAGATTGGTTGCGGGGGCAGGATTTGAACCTGCGACCTTCGGGTTATGAGGCTGATGATTAACATCAATGTTAATCGTAGCCAAGTGTCACAAGACTGGTCTTAAACGTCAATCAGATCGCAATCTGTTGATTTATAAGAAATCTTTTAACACCGCTTTTGTGACAGCTTTCCCCGATTTCGGGAGCAGCATTCGCAAAAATTGTCACAACCGTCGTTTCAACCAACTGCAGAGGGCGCGACTATACCTTGACCGTCGGGTTAACGCAAATCACTCGTCGTGTTCTGCTCGGAGTGCGGCCCGGGAGGGCTGTACCCACCCCTTGTGGCCTGTCTGCCAAGGCCTGCCGAATGCCCGGGTTGCGACAGGGCTCGGCAAAAAAACGGCGGGCGGCGCTGCGCGCGGCCCAGTGGTCAGCGGCTCAGCGATTCAGCGCCCAGCGAAGCAGCGTCCCGCGGATCGATGGGGGAACCACGACACACCCGAAAGCCGATGAAGTAGCTACGGTTGCCGGGCGAGCTGACGTCCCGGAGGGCAGCGCGGCAGCGGTCCGGAAGGCTGCCCCAGGCCCCGCCGCGCAGCACACTGGACTCGCCGTTTTCACGTCGGGAGGGATCACCTGTTTGTTTCAGGCACCATTCCCAGGCATTGCCTGCCAGGTCGAAGACCTCCTTCTCCTGCACCCGGCCAGCCGGAAAGAGCCCCACAGCAGTCGTGCGTCCGATGCCGGATTCGCCCGAGTTTCCTCCGCACTCAAGCCAGTCAGACCCCCAAGGAAAACGCAAACCTGCCGCGCCCGCCTGAGCCACCCATTGCCACTCCCATTCTGTAGGCAGGCGCACCACTTCACCCTCTAAACCCAAGCGGGCGGTCAGCCAGCGGCAAAACGCCATCGCGTCATGCCACGACACGTTGATGACCGGGTGATTGGCAAAATCCCATCGCGCTCGACCGGGCTGCTCCTCATGCTGCAGCTCCCACCACCACACCGGATTGTGATAGCCGTCGTCCGCCGCCACAAAGGCCTTGAACTGTTGCCAGGTCACCGGGTAGCGGGCGATCCGGAAGGGCTCACTTATCCTGAACTGTTGCGGGGGACTGGTCTCCAGCATCACAACAGCGCCCTCCTCGGGAACCGCCACTGCCTCCCAGGCGATTTCGGGCAGCCCGCGCGCATCCAGCCCCACGCCCTTGCGGGGGTCGGGCAGGGTGTTGAGGCGACGGCCGATGTCCTCCCGGCGCATAGGTGAGATTTCGTCCCGCGTCAGCTCGTCCAGCAGCGCCAGGGGTTCGGGGCGCAGAAAGCCGCGCAAAGATTCGTCGAGCGTGTTTTGAAGCGCCAGCCAGGCATGGATGCCCGGGTCGGTGTACTTCGGATCCGGCAGCGGATCGATTCCGCCGAGGGCGCACAGGGCTTCGATGGCCGGTTTCTGGCGCTCCCAGCCCCACATCAGGAGCCCGTTGCCGCTCGACTGCCAGTCGCTGGCCGCCTGCTCGACCTCGCGCCGCCGAGCGAGGAAGATGGCGTGACGCGCACACCAGCCGGCCAGCCGTGGCCAATGCTGAAACAGGGTTTCGTGGGCGATCTGCACATGCCCATCATCGGTGTCGGTGAGCACGCCCTGGGTACGCAGTGCGTCGATCAGATAGGCGATGTTGCTACCCCCGCAGCCCGGCCACCCGAACACTACGGCGCGTAGGGATGCCGTCCACCGAGCTTGCCAGGGCCGAGAACAGGGTGTTGCAGGCCGCAAAGAGCTCCGGATCTGCGTCGATCACCTCGTCCACTGGCGTGGTGGCGCACTTCACGCTCTCCGCCAGGCCGCCGATGGCTTGCCAGGCGGCGCGGGTGATGCCAACTACCGAATCGCGACTCTCGAACAGGCGTTGCAGCGTCAGTGCCAGCAAGGGCAGCGCACCAGCCATGCCCCGGGCGGTGGTGGCCAGCTCGCTGACCAGGTCGTCGTCGATTGGAACGCCACAATCCGTGGCCGGGCGGGCGATGAGTTGCCGGTAGCGTGCGTCGTCAGTGATCGGATCCAGGGGCACCAGGCTTTCGCCGAGCGCGGCAGCGCCGAGCCAATCGGCCAGGGGCGCAAAAAACTCACTTCGCAGCGTGAGCGCCAGATAAACGCCCTCGGCGCCAAGCAGCGCATCTCAGACCGCCCGGAAGGCCGGCCGGCTGCCTTCTGGCGTCTGGGTGAACAGCTCTTCGAACTGGTCGGCAAAGACCAGCAGCGGCGCAAGCGCCGGCAGGTGGAGGCCAAGTGCCTTGCCTGGGTCGGCGCGCAGTTCATCGGCAAGACGCTCCACCCGCGGCGCCTCACGGCTGCGCAACCGCTCCTCGGGCATGAGGCGGTCGAGGGCGTCGGCGAGTCGGGCGAAGGGATCGTTCTGGGGGGTGAAACGCAAGTAGCTCAAACCAGGCAGAGCCTTGCGTAGCGCCGGCAGCGCGCCCGCCGCCACCAGGGACGACTTGCCGGTGCCGGAGCGCCCGACCACGCACACGTAGCGCCGTTCGATGAGCCTGTCTGCCACCCGACGGATGTCCTCGTCCCGGCCAAAAAAAGCATCCGCCTGTCGCTCCGTGAAAGCCGATAGGCCGGGATAGGGGTTGGGGATATGCTTTGCTGGCTTTGGAGAGGGCTCGCCACGATCGCCCGTCGCCGGGGGCCGTCGCAGAATCGCCAGCAGCGCAGCGTACTGTTCGTCTGGATCAAAGTGCAGGAAACCGCGCAGGGGCAGGGGGATGTCCGCCTCACCACTGCCGGTGGGCAGTATCGGAATGAAGCGGCGATTCTCCAGCTTGCTGGCACTGAGCTCCTGCTGGATGAGATTGGCCTCCCAGCGCACTCCGCGGCCCACATCGCCATCCCCGTCGCCCTCGAAGTACTTGAAATAGAACGGAGTGCAGGCAAGCAGTATCCAGGTTGCTCGCCTGAATTCGTCGTTGATCCAGTCCTGCCAGGGTTTCGAGGGGCGCGGTTCGTACTGATCGATGATCACCTCAAGTCCGTCGGCGCCAAGCCGAGCGGCCAGGTTCGCCACCCACTTCGAATGGGCAGGATCACCTTGGGCGTAACTGATCAGCACGCGCGGCATTTGCTCTGTCATGGTTGTCGCAGGAGTTCGGATGACTGCAGTAATGATAAGCCCGAGGTCTGCTTGAGGTAGGCGGTGCGCAAGACAATTACTTGACGTACGATTCCAGCATTCCGATAACAAGCCGGAAGATTGGCCATGACCCGTATGCAGACAGACGCCCCCCCTGAAGCAATGCTCCCAACTTAACGCCAACCCCCTTGTGAACCTGCGCCGTCCCCGGTAAAATCAATGTCATTAAGTCATTGATAAATAGAGACTATGAACTCAAACACTCGATCCCCAATCGCTGCTGGAT
>NZ_JAYREK010000030.1:0-43877 GCF_041908905.1 Zoogloea sp. | reverse complement strand
TCCGGCGGCAACAACCGCGCTACCGCTCTGTCTTTGAAGTCTTGTCCGTATCGCGCCAAGTCGTTCTCTCATCATCGCCCCCGAATTCAGGATTCTATCGAGGTGGCAACTATTCTGACGCGGGGGGCCGGCCAGCGGCCCGCTGACGTGCTCAAGCTGACCCGCGCCGACATCCGGGACGGCGCGCTGCACCTCAAGCAGAACAAGACAGGAAAAAAGCTCGCCATCGAGATCACCGGGGAGCTTGCCCAAGTGATAGACCGGATCACCAGCCGGCCGGCGAAGATCAAGGGCGCCTGGCTGATTCAGGACGAGAGCGGCCAACCTCTCACCTACTGGATGCTGCGGAATCGGTTTGACGAGGCCAGGGAAGCCGCTGGCGCGACTTTTCAGTTTCGGGACATCCGCGCTAAGGCTGCAACCGATACTGGTGATCTAGGACATGCTCAAAAACTGCTAGGACACGCAAAACGGGACATGACCGAGCACTATACGCGCAGCAGAAAGGGCGAGCGGGTAAGGCCGCTTAGATAGCGCCCTCCATAGTGTACGAAACGGCTCGTCCATGCCATCTATTGGGCCCGAAGCCTCTTTTAAAGCAATCTACGCTGCGTCACAGTATCCTCATGAGCATTGCTGACCTCTCCCGTGGCAATAACTGAAAGATACTTCTTCTGATCCTTTAGGACCTTATCCGTCAGCAAACCCCGCTCATGTAGCGACACATAAAGCGCAGCAGCATACGCTTGACAGTTAATTGACCGATCGGGATTAAACGCGATATCCGAAAATGCGCTATACGTCAAAACCTGCTCAGCAAGCTCTGGGCGTTTGTGAAGAGCATTAATGTACAGCCAGTCGTAAAATGCGGTTTTTGGCTCCAAATCCCAATCCATCCCGTAAAAACGGAACTTAACTAAGCGCCCGTGCTGAAGAAGGCGCGCATCTCGTTTAGCATCGATTGACCGCGCCTCTAGCAAATCCGTAAAAGGACCACCATGCTCAAAGACTTTGCTTGCCTGGTAGGCGCACTCAAGACTGAACTCTCGCTCATGCTTGAGCGTCTTAATCATCAAATTAAATGCACTAAGGCTTACACCTAAATCAGAAGGCGATTTGCTGGAGATTTCGAGCACTTTATCGACGCCGAGTTGGACTCGGGCGGCTGCATGTAGAGATGCAATGGATTTTTGAGACTGACTCTTGGCCATCCCTGGGAACCACTGAAAATCTACATGGTGAGTCCACACAAGCAACTTGCCACTAAGCGAAGGCGTAAAAATTGGTCTTGAGGCCATTTGGTTATGATTACCTCCAATGGATGTAGTCATGCCGATAGCTAAAAAAGCGTGGGATATACTTCACAGCCACGCTCGGGTAACGCTCTAGCAACTCATTCTTGAGGGCTATCGTCGAAACGATTACTCCCAAAATATACTCTCTAGGAACCCCTTCGAGCATGAGCACCTCTGCCTGCGGGTTCGTTGGGTAGCTATCCTGGATACCAAGGACTGCTCTAGTTAGGACACCCCAGTCAGCAAACAAATTTTTTAGCGCCGCCAACGTTTGGCGCTGCTCTAATGGTATCGCCGTAACAGTAGCGGAAGCTGCGTTCGTTGCACAGAATGCACAAGGCAGCGACCACAGCACCTTACGACTAACAGCAAGAACAACCCACTCTACATCCGGGGTTTCCTGACGAAGCCTGTAGAACATTTTGTAATTCGGATGCTCGACAGACAGACAGACAGCACGCGTTCCATCTAGGCGATATTGGTCGTTGAAGCGGACATTATCGTCACCAATCAACATATCGCGCGGCAAAAGCCCTCGCCGGAGAATGGAGTCTAGATTGCTTACCTGGGTAAAGTGCGTCAAAAGAGTGATGCCACGCACTGCAACGTACTCTTCGATCATGCACGTCATTTCCACTCCGTTTCACTGCATCATGGGATCATCGCACCTTTCGTAGTGAAGCAATACATCGATATTGGAATAACATCGACCTGCCCCACAGAAAACACCACTCAGCTACTGCTACGAGCAAGGAACGTTGGCGAGAAGCAACAAGCGCGGATCGTAGAATCGGTAGCCATACAAAAGGCCTGATTACGGATTCTAGCGGAAACTGCACTTTATTCCCGCATCATTATCCCGCACATTTTGTAGAAAACAGCTTGAAAATGTAGAAAAGCCGCTTCACGCAAACATGCGTGAAGCGGCTTAAAATCTGGTGGCCAGTCGCGGAATCGAACCACGGACACGCGGATTTTCAATCCGCTGCTCTACCAACTGAGCTAACTGGCCTTCGAGAGCACGCATAATAGGCTACCCCTTAAAGCGTGTCAACAAGAATCGTAATCTTTTTTGCGCTCCCCTGCCCGGCGGGGTTCAGGTGGGCGGAAACTGCCGGGACGAGGGACGGGAGAGGGCGATCTCCAGGCGGGAGGCTTCGGGTTCCTGGACGGCGCGGGTGCGGGGGAAGACGACCTGGGCGATGGTGCCCTTGCCGCTGGGGTTGGGGTTGAGGCTGACCTTGGCGCGGTGGAGTTCGGCGATCTCGCGCACGATGGGCAGGCCGAGGCCGGAGCCGCTCTCGGTGCTGCCCAGGACGCGGTAGAAGCGCTCGAAGACGCGCTCCCGGTCGGCTTCGGGTACGCCGATACCGGTATCCTCGACCTCGACGATGGCATGGTCGGTGGCGATGGTGCGCACGGTGACGCAACCGCCCTCCGGGGTGTACTTGATGGCGTTGTCGATGAGGTTCTTGAGGAGCTCGGCGAGGAGCACCGGGTTGCCGTCGATGATCAGCGGCTCGTCGGTGGTTTCGAGGCCGAAGTCGATGTTCTTCTGGCGGGCGCGGGGCACGAAGTCGCTGAGCATGGTGCGCAGCAGGCTTTCGAGGTCGACCCGCTCGACGGCGTAGATCTTTTCGTAGCTGGCCTCGGCGCGGGCCAGGGACAGCAGCTGGTTGATGAGGTGGCTGGCGCGCTCGGCGCTCTCGGAGATCTGCCGGAGGGAGCGGTGCACCTGCTCCGGGTCGGTTTCCATCAGCGCGAGGTCGGTCTGCATGCGCAGGCCGGTGAGCGGGGTGCGCATCTGGTGGGCGGCGTCGGCGATGAAGCGCTGCTGGGCCTGCAGGTTTTCTTCGAGGCGGGCCATCATGTCGTTGAAGGCGATGATGAGCGGCCGCACCTCCTCGGGCACGCCCGAGACCGAGATGGGCGACAGGTCGGACGGCCGGCGGCGGCGGATGTAGCTCTGCAGGTGGTTGAGGGGCGCGATGCCGCGGGACAGGCCGAGCCACACCAGGATCACCGCGATCGGGATGATCGCGAACTGGGGCAGCAGCACGCCGGTAACGACCCGCGAGGCCAGAGTGCTGCGCTTGTTGCGGGTCTCGGCCACCTGCAGCAGCACGAAGCGGCCGTGGGCGCCGCCCGGCGGCAGGAGAAACTGATAGGCGACGCGGACGTCCTCGCCGGCGATCTGCTCGTCGCGGAACATCACGAGGTCGGGCTCGACGCTGTCGGGGGCGGTGATCGGCGGGATGTCCTTGTCGCCGGCGAGAAGCTCGCCCTTCAGGCCGATCACCTGGTAATACACGGTGTCGTCCTCGTCGGCGCGCAGGATCAGGCGGGCCGGCGCCGGAAAGTTGAGCCGGGCCTTGTCGGCGTCGAGCTGCACCAGCCGGGCGATGGCCCGCACGTTCACCGCCAGGGCCTGGTCGTAGGGCTGGTTGGCGATGCTGTTGGCGACGTTGTGGGTGACGATGATGGAGATCGGCCACAGGAACAGCAGCGGCGCGAGCATCCAGTCGAGGATCTCGCCGAAGAGCGAGTTGAAGGCCTTGCCGTCGGCGCCGGGCGCGTCCGGCGCGCCGCCTCGCCTACGCGGCCACATCCGGCTTTTCCAGGCAGTAGCCCAGGCCCCGCACGGTGACGATCTGCACGCCGCTGCGTTCGAGCTTCTTGCGCAGGCGGTGCACGTACACCTCGATGGCGTTGTTGGACACTTCCTCGCCCCAGCCGCACAGGTGGTCCACCAGCTGCTCCTTGCTCACCAGCCGCCCGGCACGCAGCAGCAGGACTTCCAGCAGGCCGATCTCGCGGGCCGACAGCTCGACCACCTGGCCGTCGATCTTGACCACGCGGTCGGCCTGGTCGTAGGAGAGCCTGGCGAACTCGATGCAGCGGGCCTGGCCGGTGCCGCGGCGGGTGAGCGCCCGCACGCGGGCTTCGAGCTCGGGCAGCGCGAAGGGCTTGGTGAGGTAGTCGTCGGCGCCGGCGTCGAGGCCGCGGACGCGATCCTCGATGCCGTCCTGGGCGGTGAGGATCAGCACCGGCAGCGCGCACTTGCGGGCCCGCAGGCGGCGCAGCACCTCGATGCCCGACAGCTTGGGCAGGCCGAGGTCAAGGATCAGCAGGTCGAAGCTCTGGCCGAGCAGCGCGGCGTCGGCGTCGGCGCCGTTGGGGACGTGGTCGACGGCATAGCCGGCCTTCTTGAGCGCCCGGCACAGCCCGTCGGCGATGATCAGATCGTCCTCGGCCAGCAGTATCCGCATGGTTTATTCACCCGAAGCAGCAGCGTAAGTTTTGAGTAAGCGGAGGCCAGCACACTGGAATCGCTGTTCTCCTTTACTCGGTCTTGGAGGCGCTCGCGCCTCGGGGGATTGGGCCGCCCGACGGGCCTCTCCCCCGCCGTTTTTTTGGCGCGGCGGGCGACCGGCAACACATTGCCGGGCCAGCCCGGAATCACCCGCTGCCAACCAATCCCCGTTACGCCTGCGTTACGCCCCGGCAACAACCAAAAAACCCGGCCACAAGAGTCGGGCGCGGGCCGTGAACGCTCGCCGTCAAATGCGTTCGAGTCTAGCACAGCCCCGCACGCCCCACGCCGCGACACCCGTTTACGCACAAAACCCCGGTCAGCCAGAGGCTGCCGGGGTTTTGCCTGGGCCGGGTCGTGGGACCCGGCGGCCGGAAGAGGCTTAGTGGCCGGAGGCGCCGGCGGCACCGATGCCGGTTTCGGACCGGATCAGCTGGGCGGCGAAGTCGGCACGTTCCTGCTGGGCGTTCGCGCTGCGGTCGAGCAGCGAGAAGATCCAGATCCCCACGAAACCGATGGTCATGGAGAACAGGGCCGGCGAGGTATAGGGGAAGATCGCGTCCTTGTTGCCGAGCACGTCGACCCACACCGACTTGGACAGCACGGTCATGACGACGGCGCTGAGCAGGCCGAGGAAGCCGCCGATGACCGCGCCCTTGGTGGTGCAGTCCTTCCACAGCACGCTCATGAAGAGCACCGGGAAGTTGGCGGAGGCGGCGATGGCGAAGGCCAGGGACACCATGAAGGCGATGTTCTGCTTTTCGAAGGCGATACCCAGAACAACCGCGATGATACCCAGCACGATGGTGGTGATGCGGGACACGCGCAGCTCGGCGGCGGAGTCGGCATTGCCCTTCTTGAACACCGTGGCGTAGAGGTCGTGGGACACGGCCGACGCACCGGACAGGGTCAGACCCGCAACCACGGCCAGGATGGTGGCGAAGGCAACCGCGGAGATGAAGCCGAGGAAGACGTTGCCGCCGACGGCGTTGGCCAGGTGGATGGCCGCCATGTTGCCGCCACCCTTCAGGGCGCCCTTGGCATCCAGGAACTCGGGGTTGGTCAGCACGAAGGTGATGGCGCCAAAGCCGATGATGAAGGTCAGGATGTAGAAGTAGCCGATCCAGACGGTGGCCCAGCCCACGGACTTGCGCGCTTCCTTGGCATCCGGCACGGTGAAGAAGCGCATCAGGATGTGCGGGAGGCCGGCGGTGCCGAACATCAGCGCCATGCCGAAGGAGATCGCGGAGATCGGATCCTTCACGAAGGAGCCCGGCGCCATGATGGAGTCACCCTTCTTGGCGGCTTCGACGGCCACTTCGACGCCCTTGGCGGCGGCGGCTTCGATCAGCTTGGCGTCCTTGGCGGCGAGGGCGGTCTTGATCTCGACAGCCTTGGCGAACATCGCCTCGGGGCTGAAGCCGAACTTGATCAGCACCATGAAGGCCATGAAGGAGGCGCCACACAGCAGCAGTACGGCCTTGATGATCTGCACCCAGGTGGTGGCGGTCATGCCACCGAAGAGCACGTAGACCATCATCAGCGCGCCGACGATCACCACCGCCATCCAGTACTCGAGGCCGAACAGCAGCTTGATGAGCTGACCGGCGCCGACCATCTGGGCGATGAGGTAGAAGGCCACGACGACCAGGGTACCCGAGGCCGCGAAGGCGCGGATCGGGGTCTGCTGGAAGCGGTAGCCGGCCACGTCGGCAAAGGTGAACTTGCCGAGGTTGCGGAGGCGCTCGGCCATCAGGAAGGTGATGATCGGCCAGCCGACGAGGAAGCCGATCGCATAGATCAGGCCGTCGTAACCGTTGGCCATCACCGCGGCCGAGATACCGAGGAAGGACGCGGCGGACATGTAGTCGCCGGCGATCGCCAGGCCGTTCTGGAAGCCGGTGATGCCACCGCCGGCGGTGTAGAAGTCGGCGGCCGACTTGGTCTTGGAGGCGGCCCACTTGGTGATGAACATCGTGCCGGCAACGAAGATGCCGAACATGATGATCGCAGTCCAGTTGGTGGCCTGCTTCTCGGCCTGGCCGAGGTCGGCGCCGGCGGCCAGCGCCACGCCGGAGGCCAGCACGGCCAGGAGGCCGAGGAAGAGCTTGGAAGTGCGCATCACTTGGTGGCCTCCTTGATGACTTGTTCCTTCAGCGCGTCGAACTCGGTGTTGGCGCGACGGATGTAGATGCCGGTGATCACGACGGTGAAGATGATCACGCCGAGGCCGATGGGGATCCCGTAGGATGTGACACCCGCGCCGGTCTTCTGGGCGAGGAACTCCTTGTTGAAGGCGATCAGCACGATGTAGCCGTAGTAAACGGCCAGCATGATGATGGTCATCATCCAGCTGTACGAATTGCGCTTTGAGACCAGCTCCTGGTATTTCGGATTTGCCCGGATGCGGTCGCCGAGGTCGTCTCTCATATATGTCTCCTCCTCTTCGAATGAACCTAACAAGGAACCGGCAGGCTCCTTTAAGGGTGAGTGCAAGTTACCGGGGCAGTCTTACGGTGAACTTACGTTTGAATCACGGCCACGGCCGCGCCTCCACGACGGCGAAACAAACCACCACACAAGCGGCGCCCAAAACAAAAAACCCCGCACAAAGCGGGGTTTTTTGTTGGCAGGAAGCCTCCCGGAAGAGGCCTCAGGCAGGGAATTACATGCCCATGCCCATGCCGCCCATGCCACCCATGCCGCCCATGCCGCCCATGTCGGGCATGCCGCCGGCAGCCTTTTCTTCGACGACTTCGGCAACCATGCAGTCGGTGGTCAGCATCAGGCCGGCCACGGAGGCGGCGTTCTGCAGCGCGGTGCGGGTGACCTTGGTCGGGTCGAGAACGCCCATTTCGACCATGTCGCCGTAGACATCGGAAGCGGCGTTGTAGCCGAAGTTGCCGGAGCCTTCGACGACCTTGTTCACCACCACGGAGGCTTCGGCGCCGGCGTTGGCGACGATCTCGCGCAGGGGCTGCTCCATGGCGCGCAGCACGATCTTGATGCCGGCGTCCTGGTCGTGGTTGTCACCCTTCAGGCCGGTCAGGTTGGCGCGGGCACGCAGCAGGGCCACGCCGCCGCCCGGGACGATGCCTTCTTCAACGGCAGCGCGGGTGGCGTGCAGGGCGTCTTCGACGCGGGCCTTCTTTTCCTTCATCTCGACTTCGGTGGCGGCGCCAACCTTGATGACGGCAACGCCGCCAGCCAGCTTGGCAACGCGCTCCTGCAGCTTCTCGCGGTCGTAGTCGGAGGTGGCTTCCTCGATCTGGACGCGGATCTGCTTGACGCGGGCTTCGATGCGCTCGGCAACGCCGGCGCCGTCGATGATGGTGGTGTTTTCCTTGCCCACTTCGATGCGCTTGGCCTGGCCGAGGTCGTCCAGGGTGGCCTTCTCGAGGGTCAGGCCGACTTCTTCAGCGATCACCTGGCCGCCGGTCAGCACGGCGATGTCTTCCAGCATGGCCTTGCGACGGTCGCCGAAGCCCGGGGCCTTGACGGCGCAGGTCTTGAGGATGCCACGGATGTTGTTGACGACCAGGGTGGCCAGGGCTTCGCCATCGACGTCTTCGGCGATGATCAGCAGCGGACGGCCGGCCTTGGCGACCTGCTCGAGGACCGGCAGGAGGTCACGGATGTTGGAGATCTTCTTGTCGAAGAGCAGCACGAACGGGTTGTCGAGGATGGCAACCTGCTTGTCCGGGTTGTTGATGAAGTACGGGGACAGGTAGCCGCGGTCGAACTGCATGCCTTCGACGACGTCGAGCTCGTTGTTGAGGGACTTGCCGTCTTCAACGGTGATGACGCCTTCCTTGCCGACCTTTTCCATCGCGTTGGCGATGATTTCACCGATGGAGGCATCGCTGTTGGCGGAGATGGAGCCGACCTGGGCGATTTCCTTGTTGGTGGAGCAGGGCTTGGAGAGCTTCTTCAGCTCTTCGATGGTGGCGACGACGGCCTTGTCGATGCCGCGCTTCAGGTCCATCGGGTTCATGCCGGCGGCGACGAACTTCATGCCTTCGCGGACGATGGACTGGGCCAGCACGGTGGCGGTGGTGGTGCCGTCACCGGCGATGTCGGAGGTCTTGGAGGCAACTTCCTTGACCATCTGGGCGCCCATGTTGGCGAACTTGTCCTTCAGCTCGATTTCCTTGGCCACGGACACGCCGTCCTTTGTCACGGTCGGGGCGCCGAAGGAGCGCTCGAGCACCACGTTGCGGCCCTTCGGGCCCAGGGTCACCTTGACCGCGTCGGCCAGGATGTTGATGCCTTCGACCATGCGGGAACGGGCGGAATCACCGAACTTGACTTCTTTAGCTGCCATTTATCAATCCTCAGTAGTGTCTTTTACGTGCTTCGGGCCTGAGCCCGACGGGCGCTGCAGGGGCCGGGGCCACGCTGCAGCCGGGGTGCGGGGCTCAGGCCTCGAGCACGCCCATGATGTCTTCTTCACGCATGACCAGGACTTCCTGGCCATCGACCTTGACGGTCTGGCCGGCGTACTTGCCGAACAGAACACGATCGCCGACCTTCACATCCATCTTGCGGACGTCGCCGTTGTCGAGCACCTTGCCGTTGCCGACAGCCAGCACTTCGCCCTGATCGGGCTTCTCGCCGGCAGAGTCGGGGATGACGATACCGCTGGAGGTGGTGCGCTCGGCTTCAACGCGCTTGACGATCACGCGATCATGCAAGGGACGGATTTTCATGTAGCAATCTCCTACTGGTTTCGTTCCGGGCCACAGGCCCACGGTAAAAACATTTAGCCAACAAGTGTTTGGCGACTTGCACGGCGAGCTTGTTAGCACTCACCTGCGTCGAGTGCTAATAATAGGGGCGGGCCCAGTGCATTTCAAGAGAGGCACGGCGGATTTTTTTGGGGTGGCCCACCCGCCCCGGCGATGTCAGCACTCGGTGACGTTCACCGCCAGCCCGCCGCGGGCGGTCTCCTTGTACTTGAGCTTCATGTCGGCGCCGGTGTCGCGCATCGTCTTGATGACCTTGTCGAGGGACACGAAATGCCGGCCGTCGCCGCGCAGGGCCATCCGCGCGGCGTTGATGGCCTTGATCGAACCCATCGCGTTGCGCTCGATGCACGGCACCTGCACCAGCCCGCCGACCGGGTCGCAGGTGAGGCCGAGGTTGTGCTCCATGCCGATCTCGGCAGCGTTCTCGACCTGCTCGGGGGTGCCGCCGAGCACCTCGGCCAGCGCCCCGGCCGCCATCGAGCAGGCGACACCGACCTCGCCCTGGCAGCCGACCTCGGCCCCGGAGATCGAGGCGTTCTCCTTGTAGAGGATGCCGATCGCGCCGGCGGTGAGCAGGAAGCGCACCACGCCCTCCTCGTTCGCCCCGGCGCAGAAGCGGGCGTAGTAATGCAGCACCGCCGGGACGATGCCGGCGGCGCCGTTGGTCGGCGCGGTGACGACGCGCCCCCCGCTGGCGTTCTCTTCGTTGACCGCCAGCGCGTAGAGGTTCACCCAGTCGAGCACGGTGAGCGGGTCGCGCAGCGCGGCCTCCGGCGTGCCGGCGAGGGTGCGGTACAGCTCGGCGGCCCGGCGCCGCACGTGCAGGCCGCCGGGCATCACGCCCTCGTGCCCGCAGCCGCGACGCACGCAGGCCTGCATGACCGTCCAGATCTCGAGCAGGCCGGCCCGGGTCTCGGCGTCGCTGCGCCAGGCGCGCTCGTTCTCGAGCATCAGACGGCTGATCGAAAGCCCCCCTTCCCGGCAGCGGGCGAGGAGCTCCGCCGCGCTGTGGAAGGGGTGGGCCAGCGGCGTGGTGTCGGCGACCAGGCGGTCGGCGCCAGCCGTCTCCTCGTCGACGACGAAGCCACCGCCAACCGAGTAATACACCCGGGCGCACAGCGGCGCGCCGGCCGCGTCGAAGGCGCTGAAACGCATCCCGTTGGGGTGGTAGGGCAACGACTGGCGACGGTGCATCACCAGATGCTCGCGCTCGACGAAGGGCACCGGGTGCTCGCCGGCGAGGCGGATGCGATGCTCGCTGCGGATGCGCGCGAGCTGGGCGTCGATCCGCTCAGGGTCGACCCGGTCCGGCGCCTCGCCTTCGAGGCCGAGCAGCACCGCCTTGTCGCTGCCGTGGCCCTTGCCGGTGGCGCCGAGGGAGCCGAACAGCTCGGCCTTCACCCCGGTCACGCGGCCGAGCAGCCCCTCGTCACGGAGGCCGGACACGAAGAGCAGGGCCGCCCGCATCGGCCCGACGGTGTGGGACGACGAGGGGCCGATGCCGATCTTGAACAGATCGAAGACGCTGATTGCCATGATTCACGCACCTGGAGGATGAGGGGAGGCGCCAGGGCCCGACGTGGCCGCCGACGTGCCGCAGGCGTGGCAGAAGCGCGAGAAGGCGCTCTTGCGCGCCGTGCACTGGCGACAGTGGTCGAACAGGCAGATGCCGCAGTGAGGGCAGTAGTCGATGGCCGTGTTGCCGAGCTCCACCGCCCGCTCGCAGCCCGGGCAGACGCCCTTCGCAAGCCGCGCCAGCGCCACGTCGTAGGCCAGCTCCTGGCGGCGCTCGGCGTCGGGGCGAGCCTCGGCGAGTTTCTGCCTTTCGAGGTAGCGGTTGAGGGCCAGGATAGCCTGCCGGCCAACCACCACGGTCACGACGATCCCCACCACATGGCGCACGTAGCCACCGTAATCGGGCAGGTAAGGCACGAGTTCGACGAAGAAGGTGAACAGCGCGAAGAACACGAAGCCCCACACGAAGGGCCACCAGGTGCTCCTGCGCTGCCGGGCGAACAGCCAGCCCGCCGCGGCGAGCAGCGGCAGGGTCAGGGCCAGCCGGTACAGGAACACCCGCAGCTCCTGCCGGCGCAGGCCTTCGTCCAGCCTGCCGGCCGCCTCGGCTTCGAGCGTCTGCAGCGTGCGGCGGGCGCGCTCCTCGGCCTGCCGTGCATCGAGGGCGGCCTGCTGCTGGGCTTCCACCGCGGCCAGCGCCCGGCGCTCGGCGGCCTTGAGGGCATCCAGCGCCGCGCTGCGGCGGATCAGCTCGGCGTCCTGCTCCGGCTGCCGGGTCGCCTGCCGGGCGGCCAGCCAGTTGGCATAGGTCTCGCGGGCGCTGGCGGCGTCGGCACGCTGGGCGTTGAGCTTGAGGCGGGCCTGGTCCAGCGCCTCGTCGGCCGCCTGCCGGGCCTGGCGGGCCTGCTCGATGGCCGCGCGGGCCTGCCGGGCCGCCGGTTGGTCGATGAAGTCCTCGAGGCCGAGGCGCTGCTCCACCTGGGGCAGGTTGCGCACGACGGTGCCGCCCAGCCCGATCAGGAAACCGGCAAACGCCACCGCCACCAGCCACAGGCCGGAGCGGAACCACTTCTCGGACAGCCTCAAGGCCTTGTTCATGACGCATCCTCGCGGGGGCAGGGCTTTCATTATCCAGAAAACCGCCGCCGACCGCCTCTGGGCGCCCACGTCGACGCGCCCCGGCGGATGCCCCTCGCCCCTGCCCGCCCCCCATCGGCGGCAGGCTGCGCGACAGCACTTTCCTGCAGCGCCCGACGGGGCCGCTCCAGAAGCCCGGCAAATACCATCAGCATTTGTCAAAAAATGTCTAAATTCACATAAATCATCAAAGTTTCCGCTGCCAACGGCGCGTAGCCCTCTAGAATCACGCCTGAATAATTTGCGGCACAGTCGGCGCATGGACGGCTCGAATCCGGTGAGATCCGGGCATGCAGGCACCGCCGTCGCCACGCAGGGCGCACGGCACCGAACCACGGCACCCGACGCGTCGTGCCGGCTTGTGCCCCGAGCCGTGCTCTTGCCGCGCGGCCCCGACCGACGGCCCGATAGGCAAGCCCAGCCCCGAGCTTTCGGGAGAAAGTCCCTGATGACCGCCCAGCCTTCCCTTCGTCTCTGCCACTCGGGCCTGGACAGGCGCGCGCTGCACGCCTTCGAGCTGTTCCTCGCGCGCGTTGGCCCGGGCAGCTGCCAGCTCAGCAGCGAAGAAGCCGCCGACGTCGCCTTCATCGACCTGGACAGCGACCTCGGCCCCTACCTGTTCGAAGGCCACCGCCTGCTCTACCCGTCGCGCCCGCTGATCGTCAGCGCCCACCGGCCGCCGCTGGGCAACGACCCGCTGACCATCGAAGTGGCCAAGCCGATCGGGCTGTCGGCCTTCTCGTCCGCCCTCGAACAGGTTCGCCTGCTGCTCTCCCGCGCCGGCGCCCCCGCCGCCACGCCGGCCAGCCCGCGGGCCGAAGCGGCCGGCAGCGCGCCCCCGCCCGCCCTCGGCAGCCGCCAGCCCAGCGCCGACCCGGTCAGCCTGATGCGGCAGATCGAGGAGCGGATGTCCACCTTTTATGTGGGTTCGATGCCCGACGTGGACCTCGACGACCTCGCCGCCCGCAGCGCGATCTACTACACCCCGGAGCACTTCCTGCAGGGCGTCATCGCCCGGGCCATCGCCCACGCCCGCGAGATCCAGCGCCCGGTGCGCGTCGACGACGCCAACGGCACCGCGCTCTACCTCGACCCCCAGGGCGGCCGCGCCTACCCGGTGCGCAGCGCCAACGCCCTGCGCGCCCTGGCCCAGCTCCCCACCCGCGGCATGGTCAGCCTCAGCCGGGTCGAAGTCCGTGACACCGGGGCCCTCGCGACCCTCGACGGGCGCCCCCTCGAGGCCCTCACCTGGGACGTCGCCCTGTGGGCCTCCCGCGGCCGGATTCCCGTCGGCACCCACCTCGACCACCCGGTGCGCCTGCTCGCCTGGCCCAACCTGACCCGCCTGGCCGTGCCCCCCGAGGCGATGCGCATCGCCGGCCTGTGGTCGAAGGGCGGCATCAGCCTGCGCGACACCGTGCGCCTGCTGGGGGTCCCCCAGCGTTACGTGTTCGCCTTCTACAGCGCCTGCCTGGCCCTGGGGCATGTGGAACAGCTCCGGACGCCCGGGGCGGTGGCGGTGGCCCGCCACGGCGCCGCCGCGGTCGCGGTAGCGGCCACGGCCGAAGCCGAGGCGCCCCCGCTGCGGGGCCTCTTCAAGCGCATCCTCGGCAAGCTGCTGGGGGCCCGCGTCGGCGAGGCTGCCACCCCGGGATGAGCCACTACAAGATCATTTTTGCCGGCCCGGTCGGTGCCGGCAAGACCACCGCCGTGGCCGCCGCCAGCGACATCCCACCGGTGCGCACCGACACCGCCGCCTCCGACGAGGTGCGCGACATCAAGCCCCGGACCACCGTCGCCCTCGACTACGGCGCGATGAAGCTCGGCGACGGCAGCACCATCCACCTGTACGGCACCCCCGGCCAGGAGCGCTTCGACTTCATGTGGGAGATCCTCACCGAGGGCGGCATCGCGCTGCTGCTGCTGATCGACAACTCCCGGGGCGAGCCGCTCAAGCAGCTGCGCTTCTACCTCGGCGCCTTCAGCGGCTTCATCCGCAAGACCGCCGTCGCGGTGGGCGTCACCCACATGGACGTCCCGGGCGGCCCCCGCCTCGCCGACTACCAGGCCGAACTCGACCGGGCCGGCCAGCCCGGCGTGCCGGTCTTCGAGGTGGACGCCCGCAACCGGCGGGACGTGTGCCTGCTCATCGAGGCGGTCCTCAGCGTCATCGACCCCGTCGCGCGGGCCTGAGCCCCGCCCTCCTGCCGCCTCGCGCCGCCGCCTCGGAGCCTCCCCGGGGCGCTGACGACACCTCGCAAACCTGCAAGCTTCATGCAAGGAATCCGACAGAGACTTGCAAGGCAGCGAGCCTAGACTGGCCCGGCCTCATCCTCCGAGCCTCCGGCATGCCGCCCCGCCTCCGTACCCTGCCCGCCCTTCTGCTCACAGCCCTGCTACCCCTTGGCAGTCTCGCCCAGAGCAGCGCCCCCGAAGCCCTCGACCTCCCCGCCGCCGAGCGCATCCTCCTGGACGCCAACCCGGCCATCCTGCAGGCGCGTGCCGGCCAGGCCGCCGCCCGGGCCGGGATCGACATCGCCGGGGCCCGCCCCAACCCGCAGCTCACCCTGGGCTCGACCAGCACCGACCCCGGCCGCCCCGGCTCGCGGGGCTTCTGGAACAGCTGGACCGACAATGTCGTGCGCATCGACCAGCTGGTCGAGCGCGGCGACAAGCGCGACCTGCGCCTCGCCGCCGCCGACCGCAACCTGTCGGCCAGCAGCGCCGACCTCGCCAACACGATCCGCCTGGCCCGCATCGACCTCGCCAACGCCTGGCTCGACCTGCGCGCCGCCCGCGAGATCCGCCGCATCGCCGACGAGAACGCCGCCCTCGCCCGCCGCGCCGCCGACGCCGCCGAGCTGCGCGGCAAGGCCGGCGACCTGGCCGGCGTGGACGTGGCCCGCTTCGCCGCCGACGCCGCCCGGGTGGCCAACGACGCCCTGCAGGCCGAGCTGGCCCTGTCCCGCGCCCGCATCGCCCTGGCCCAGCTGCTGGGCAACCGGGTACCGGCCGCCCGGCTCGACACCACCGACGACTGGCCCGCCGCCGAGTCCCCGCCGCCCCCCGCCGCCGAAGGCGCCGAGCGCGCCGACCTGCTCGCCGCCCGCAAGCGCGTCGAGCAGGCGGATGCCCTGCGCAACCTGGCTCGTGCCCAGCGCACCCGCGACGTCTCGGTGGGTGTCCAGTACGAGCATGCGGCAGCGAACGCCAACAACGCCTACTCGACCGCCTCCTATGGTCTCAGCGTCTCGGTGCCGCTCTTCCTCGGCTACGACTACCGCGGCGACATCGCCCGCAGCGAGGCCGACTACACCGCCGCCGAGCAGCAGCTCGTCGCCACCCGCAGCGCGATCGACAGCGAGCAGTCCCGGCTGCGGGCCGAGCTCGACGCCAGCCAGTCCCGCTATACCCGCCTGCGCGACGTGGTGTTGCCGGCCGCCGAAAAGGCCGCCCGCGGCGCCGACGTGGCGATCCAGAAGGGCGGCATGAGCCTCACCGACTACCTCGACACCCAGCGCAGCCTGCGCGCCGCCCGCATCGAAACCATCCAGGCCCGCGCCGACCTCGCCCGCGCTGGTCTGCTGCTGCGCCTGGCAGGAGACACTCAACCATGAAGCGCACCCCCATCGCCGTTGCCCTGATCGTCGCCGCCCTCGCCGGCGGCGCCTGGTACCTGCTGCAGCGTCCCGCCCCCGAGGCCGCCAGCGAAGCCGTCGTCCAGAAACCCTCCGCCGAACCTGGCGTGCTGCGCTTCCCCACCGCCGCGCCGCAGCTCTCCCAGCTCAAGGTGGAGCGCGCCGAGCTGGCCCCCGTGCCGATGGACGAGCCCCTCGCCGCCCGGGTGAGCTACGACGAGAACGCCACCGCCCGGCTGTTCGCGCCGGTCGCCGGCCGCGCGGTGGACATCCGCGCCAACGTGGGCGACAGCGTCAAGGCCGGCGCCGTGCTGGCGGTGCTCGACGCCCCCGAGCTCGGCACCGCCGCCGCCGACCTGGCCAAGGCCCGCGCCGACGCCCAGTTCAAGAAGGCCGCCCTCGACCGCGTGAAGAGCCTGTTCGCCGCGGAGGTGGTGCCCCGCCGCGAGTTCGAGGCCGCCCAGGCCGACTGGCAGCAGGCCCAGGCCGAAGCCGAGCGCGCCCGCCTGCGCCTCGCCAACCTCGCCCCCGGTGGCGGCGCCGACCCGGGCAGCCAGCGCTACGTGCTGCGCGCACCCCTGGCGGGCGTGGTCGCCGCCCGCAACATCAACCCGGCGATGGAAGTCCGCCCCGACGCCAGCGAGCCGCTGTTCGTGGTCACCGACATGAGCCGCCTGTCGGTACTGGTGGACGTGCCCGAGCGCGACCTGTCGGTGGTCACCGTCGGCAAGACCGCCCGGGTCGAGGTCTCGGCCTATCCCGAGCGCAGCTTCGAGGGCAAGGTGATCCGCGTCGCCCCGACCCTCGACCCGCAGACCCGCCGTGTGCAGGCCCGCGTGACGGTGGACAACCACGACAACCTGCTCAAGCCCGAGATGTACGCCCGCGTCGCGATCCTCGCCGACGCCAAGGAAGAGGTGCCCCGCGTGCCGATCGGCGCGCTACTGGTGGAAGGCGTGAAGAACTACATCTTCGTCGAGCGCGACACCGGCGTGTTCGAGAAGCGCGAGGTCACCCTCGCCTCCCAGACCCGCAACCACGCCTACGTGTGGACCGGGCTCAAGGCCGGCGAGAAGGTCGTCAGCGTCGGCGCCCTGCTGCTGTCCGCCGAGCTGGCGAGCAGCTCGCGCTGAAGGGCCGGCCACCATGTTCGACACCCTGATCACCCTCGCCCTGCGCCAGCGGGTCTTCGTCATCCTCGCCGCGCTGCTGGTGCTGGGCTACGGCGTCTATGCGGTCAACCAGATCTCCATCGAGGCCTTCCCCGACGTCCAGGACGTGCAGGTCCAGGTAGTCACCCAGGCCCCGGGCCAGGCGCCCGAGGAGGTCGAGCGCATCATCTCGCTGCCCATCGAGCGCGAGATGAGCGGCGTGCCGGGCATGACCCAGCTGCGCTCGGTGTCGATCACCGGCCTGTCGGTGGTGACTCTCACCTTCAACGAGAAGACGGCCGACTACTTCGCCCGCCAGCAGGTGCTCGAACGTCTCCAGCAGGTCAGCCTGCCCCCCGGCTCCCAGCCGACCCTGGCGCCCCTCACCACCGCCGTCGGCGAGATCTACCGCTACGTGCTCGAAGCCCCGCCCACCGCCAGCCGGGAGGACATCCGCGCGGTGCAGGACTGGACCATCCGCCCGGCCCTGCGCATGGTGCCGGGCATCGCCGAGGTGGTCAGCTTCGGCGGCGCGATCCGCGAGGTGCAGGTGCGCATCGACCCCGACCGGCTGCGCCGTTACGCGGTCAGCCTCAGCGACGTGAGCCAGGCCCTCGCCGCCGCCAGCGGCAACGGCAGCGGCGGGCTGATGCGCCGGGGCGACGAGGCCCTGGTGGTGCGCACCCTGGGCCTCTTCCAGAGCCTCGACGACGTGCGCGACGTGGTGGTGGTGGCCCGCGACGGCAAGCCGGTGCGCGTCTCCGACGTGGCAGAGGTGGACAACGGCTTCCGCCCCCGCAGCGGCATCGTCGGCTTCGACAGGCACGACGACGTGGTCGAGGGCATCGTGCAGATGACCAAGGGCGGCAACGCCGCCAAGATCGTCGAGGCCCTCAAGCTCAAGGTGGACGACGTGAACGCCCACCTCCCCGAGGGCTACCGCATCCGCCCGATCTACCAGCGCACCGAACTCATCGGCCACACCGTGGCCACCGTCGGCGAGAACCTGCTGGTGGGCGCCGTGCTGGTCACCGCGATCCTGCTGGTCTTCCTGCGCAACCTGCGGGCGGCCATCATCGTGGCGGCGATCATCCCGCTGTCGCTGCTGTTCGCCTTCATCCTGATGCACGCGATGGGGGTGTCGGCCAACCTGATCTCGCTGGGCGCGGTGGACTTCGGGGTGATCATCGACAGCGCGGTGGTGATGGTGGAGGCGCTGATGGTGCGCCTGGCCGGCGACGCCCACGCCGAGCACCACGGCATCGCCTCGCCGGTGGGCCGCCGCCTGCACGCCCTCAAGCAGACCTGTGTCGAGCTGGGCTCTCCGATCATGTTCTCGAAGGCCATCATCATCGTCGCCTTCCTGCCGATCTTCACCTTCCAGCGAGTCGAGGGGCGGATCTTCACGCCGGTGGCGCTGACCCTCTCCTTCGCGCTGCTGGGCGGCCTGATCCTCACCCTCACCCTGGTGCCCACCCTGCTCTCCTACGCCCTCAACAAGCAGGACATGGCCGAGAAGGAGAGCCCCTGGCTGCACCGCCTGCAGCTACGCTACCGGGACCTGCTGATCACGCTGCAGGCCCGCCGGCGCCTCACCGTGATGGCCTCCGGCGCCTGCCTGGCGGTGGCCCTGGCGCTGGCCCCGCTGCTCGGCTCGGAGTTCCTGCCCAAGCTCGATGAGGGCAACATCTGGCTCACCATCAGCCTGCCCCAGTCGTCGGGCCTCGGCAACACCAAGAGCATCGAGCAGAAAGTGCGCGCCACCCTGCTCGAATACCCCGAGGTGAAGGCCGTGATCACCCACGTCGGCCGCCCCGACGACGGCACCGACCCAAAGGGCCCCAACAACATCGAGATCCTGGTGGACCTCAAGCCCCATGACGAATGGCGCTTCGCCAGCAAGGACGCCCTGGTGGACAGCATGTCGGGCAAGCTGGCGGCCATCCCCGGCCTGCCCACCAATTTCTCGCAGGTGATCCAGGACAGCGTCGAGGAATCCCTCTCCGGCGCCAAGGGCGAGATCGCCGTGAAGGTCTTCGGGCCGAGCCTCGACGTGCTCGAGGCCAAGGGCCGCCAGATCGCCACCGTGCTCAACCGCATCCAGGGCGCCGCCGACGTGGCCGCGCTGCCGGTGGGCGGGCAGAGCGAGGTGGACATCCGCCTGCGCCGCGACGTGCTGGCCCGCTACGACATCAACGTGACCGACGTGAACGCGATGATCCAGACCGCCCTCGGCGGCAGCGCGGTCAATGTGTACTACGACGCCGACCGCCGCTACGACGTGACGCTGCGCTTCGACGCCCGCTTCCGCGACCAGGTGGACGACATCGCCCACCTGCCGGTGGCCCTGCCCGACGGCCGCAACACCATCCCGCTGGGCGACCTGGCCGACGTGGAGCTGCGCCAGGGCGCCTCGCGCATCCAGCGCGAGGCCGGCAGCCGCAACGTGATCGTCAAGGCCAACCTGCGCGGCCGCGACCAGGGCAGCTTCGTCGCCGAGGCCCAGCAGAAGGTGGCCGCCGAGGTCAGCCTGCCGGCGGGCTACAGCATCACCTGGGGCGGCCAGTTCGAGAACCAGCAGCGGGCCATGTCCCGCCTCAAGCTGATCGTCCCGATCACCGCCGCGCTGATCTTCTCGCTGCTGTTCTGGGCCTTCCGCGACATCCGCCCGGCCGTGCTGGTGCTCTCGATGGTGCCCTTCACGCTAATCGGCGGCTTTGCCGGGCTGGCCTTCGCCGGCCTGCACCTGTCGGTGTCGGCGGCGGTGGGCTTCATCGCGGTGGCCGGCATCTCGGTGCAGAACGGGGTGATCATGGTCGAGCAGGTCATCGAGATTGCCCGCCGCGGCGCCACCCGCTCCGAGGCCATCCTCGATGGCGCGATGCTGCGCCTGCGCCCGATCGTGATGACCGCCCTGATGGCCGGCCTCGGCCTGCTGCCGGCGGCCCTGTCCCACGGCATCGGCTCGGAAACCCAGCGCCCCTTCGCGGTCGTGATCGTCGGCGGCATCGTCAGCGCCACCCTGTTCACCCTGCTGCTGCTGCCCGTGCTGCTATCCTACGGCGGCGCCAAAGAGCCCCAAAAGGGCGAAGCCCCCTGACGTCCCACGGCCCACACCCATGCGCATCCTCATCGTCGAAGACGACCCGCTCCTCGCCGACGGCGTCGCCCAGCTGCTGCGCGGCGCCGGCTACACCGCCGACTACGTCGGCAGCGCCGAGCAGGCCGAGAGCGCCCTCGCCGCCGAGAAGTTCGACCTGCTGGTGCTCGACATCGGGCTGCCGGGCATGGACGGGCTGGAGCTGCTGTCGCGCCTGCGGGCCCGCCACAACCCCATCGGCGTGCTGATGCTCACCGCCCGCGACGCCCTCAACGAGCGGGTGCGCGGCCTCAACCTGGGCGCCGACGACTACCTCACCAAGCCCTTCGCCGCCGTCGAACTGCTCGCCCGGGTGGGCGCCCTGGCCCGCCGCAGCCGCGGCCAGAGCAGCCTGCGCCGCGAATTCGGCCCCCTCTCCATCGACGACGAGGCCCACCGGGCCTGGCTGCACGGCCAGCCCCTCGACCTGCCCCAGCGGGAATGGGCGATCCTCGGCTTCCTCCTCGACAACCCCGAGAAGGTGCTCAGCAAGGAGCGCATCGTCGCCGCCGTGTGCAGCTGGGACCAGGACATGAGCGTGAACGCCGTCGAGGTGTATGTGTCGCGCCTGCGCACCAAGCTCGAGCCGGCGGGCATCCGCATCCGTACCATACGCGGTCTCGGCTACATGCTCGAAGACCTGCCCCATGACGCGAAGCCTGCGTAAGTCCCTCCTCCTCTGGCTGCTGCTGCCCACCGCGCTGGCCCTGATCACCTTCCTGCCGCTGGCCTACCACCTGGTGCACCGGCCCGCGATGGAGGCCCTCGACCAGGCCCTGGCCGACGCCAGCCTGGCCCTCATCCCCCACCTCGAGGTGGACGAACTCGGCGAGCCGCGCTTCGTCTTCCCGGCCGCCGCCGAGCAGGTGCTGCGCACCGACCGGGTGGACGCCATCTACTACCTCGTCCTCGGCCCCGCCGGACGCTTCATCGCCGGTGACATCGGGCTGCCCCACGAGCCCCCCGCCGAGCAGGAGATGCACGGCGACCGGGTCAGCTTCGACGCCCACTTCCGCAACCAGCGGGTGCGGGTGGTGGCCATCCATCGGGACATCTCCAACTCGCCCTTCGTCTTCGTCACCGCCGAGACCACCCGCAAGCGCAACCAGCTGGCCGTCGACCTGGCCGTGGCGCTGATCCTGCCGCTGATCTTCTTCGCCGGCGCCACCGGCTTCACCATCTGGCACGGCATCCGCCACGCGCTGCAGCCCGTCGAGGGCATCCGCCGCGCGCTGCACGGCATGGAACACCTCGCCATGCAGCCCCTCGACACCCTGTCGGCACCGCTCGAGATCCGCCCGCTGGTGAGCGAGTTCAACGCCGTGCTCGACCGCCTCGAACAGGCCGCCGAAGCCCAGCAGCGCTTCGTCGCCAACGCCGCCCACCAGCTGCGCACGCCGCTGGCCGGGATCCGCACCCAGCTCGAGCTGCTGCTGCGCAGCCCCGACGCCGCCGACCGGGAGGCCCGCACCCGCCACTGCGTCGGCGCCCTCGAACGCCTCGGCCACCTGATCAACCAGATGCTGGTGCTGCTGTCGGCCGAACCCGGCGGCCGCCACGCCGGCCTCGCCGAACCCATCGACGTCCGCGACGTCATCCGCGAGTGCAGCCCCGACTGGATCCGCCTCGCCGAGAGCCGCGGCCTCGACCTGGGCTTCGAGCTGGACGCCGCCCGGGTCACCGGCGACCGCCTGCTGCTCGGCGAGATGATCGCCAACCTGGTGGTCAACGCCCTCAACTACACGCCGGCCCCCGGCGAAGTCACGGTGCGCTGCCGCAGCGCCGAGGGCTGCAGCCTGATCGAGGTCGAGGACAACGGCCCCGGCATCCCGCCCGCGGCCCGCCAGCAGGTCTTCGAGCGCTTCTTCCGCCTCCCCGACGCCGGCCAGCCCGGCAGCGGCCTCGGCCTCGCCATCGTCCGCGAGATCGCCCACGGCTTCCAGGGCGAAGTCGAGGTCCTCGACCCGCCGGGTGGGCGCGGTGCGCTGCTGCGGGTCACGCTGCCGGGCGGCGGCTGAGGCCAGCCCTCATGCCAGGCGCGGCGGAACCACCCGGCGGCCCCGGCCAAGGGGGCCTGCTTATGAGGCCGGCATCCGGGTTATGATCGCCGCCATCGCCCCCAATGGAGCCCCCATGAAAGGCCACTTCGCCGCCATCGCGCTGATCCTCTTCGGCGGCCTCGCGCTGGCCGTCAATCTCGAGCTCGTCGAGATCGACCTCGCCCGCCTCGCCCGCACCTGGTGGCCAGTCCTGCCGATCGCCCTCGGCATCGCGCTGTTCCTCACCCCCGGCGACCGCCAGCGCTGAGGCCCCCGATGAAACTGCTGCTGCCTTCCCTGTGCGCCGTCACGCTGGCGGCCTGCTCCACCACCCCGCCCGCCCTGCCGGAGGCCGGAAGCGCGCCGCGGGGCCTCGACACCCAGCTCGCCGAAGCCACGGTGGCACCCCTCACCGACCTGAACATCGTCCGCGCCGAGATCCCGAAGGTGCTGCAGGCCGCCAGGGCCACCCCCTATGCGCCGCCGGCCGACCTGTCGTGCGCAGCCCTCGCGACCGAGATCCGGGCCCTTGACGCCGTGCTTGGCGCCGATCTGGACAGCGCCGAAACCCGTGACAACCCCAGCCTCCTCGAACGCGGCGGCGACGCCGCCAGCAACGCCGTGGTCGGCGCGGTGCGCGACACGACGGAAGGCGTCGTGCCCTTCCGCGGCTGGGTGCGCAAGCTCAGCGGCGCCGAACGCTACGCCCGCAAGGTGTCCGCCTCGATTGCCGCGGGCGCCGTCCGCCGCGCCTACCTCAAGGGCCTCGGGCAGGCCGCCGGCTGCGCCGTGCCCGCCGCCCCCCGGAGCCCCCGGGCCACGTCCGCCGGGCAACCCGACCAGCCCCCTCTCCCGTCCGCCGCGGGCGAACGCGTACCTTGAACCCTCACCCCGCGCCCCCATCTGAGGGCGGCGCGGGTGTTCATCCCCCGCTACCCGTTTCCCCACTTTCCAGGAGCACCCGCCATGGCCATGGACGTCGTCGACTACGAGATCTTCGGTTCTGAAATGCAGTACGTGGAGGTCGAGCTCGACCCCGGCGAGGCCGCCATCGGCGAAGCCGGCGTGATGATGTACATGCAGGACGGCATCCAGATGGACACCATCTTCGGCGACGGCTCGGCCCAGCAGAGCGGCTTCTTCGGCAAGCTGATGGGCGCCGGCAAGCGCCTGCTCACCGGCGAGAGCCTGTTCACCACCGTCTATCACAACGAAGGCAGCGGCAAGCGCCGGGTCGCCTTCGCGGCGCCCTACCCGGGCAAGATCGTGCCGGTGGACCTGTCGTCGGTCGGCGGCACCCTGATCTGCCAGAAGGACTCCTTCCTCGCCGCCGCCAAGGGCGTCTCGCTGGGCATCGCCTTCCAGAAGAAGATCGGCGTCGGCCTGTTCGGCGGCGAAGGCTTCATCATGCAGAAGCTCGACGGCGACGGGATGGCCTTCATCCACGCCGGCGGCACCCTGCTCGAGAAAACCCTCGCCCCCGGCGAGACCCTGCGCGTGGATACCGGCTGCGTGGTGGCCTTCCAGCCCAGCGTCGATTTCGACATCCAGTACGCCGGCAAGATCAAGACCGCCCTGTTCGGCGGCGAGGGCCTGTTCTTCGCGACCCTCAGCGGCCCGGGCAAGGTTTGGCTGCAGTCGCTGCCCCTGTCGCGGATGGCCGACCGCATCGTGATGGCCTCCCGCGCCGCCGGCGGTGGCGGCAAGGAGGGCGGCTCGGCGCTGGCCGGCTTCGGCCTGGGCTCCCTGCTCGGCGACGACGAGTGAGCCAGCCCCCCGCCACCCCGCCCATCCCGGCCCGCGTCTTCCCGGCCGGCGGCGACGCCCACGGCCACCCCGCCCGCCTGGAACTGGCCGGCGGCGTGCTGCAGGTGCTGCTCGAAGACGGCCCGGCCCGCCAGGTGCCGCTGGCCGGCCTGCGGGCGGCGACCCGCGGCTTCAACCACAGCCAGTGGGCCATCGCCTGGGCCGCCGAGGGCGGCGAGCACATGCTGATCGTCGACGAGGCGGCCGTCAGCCCGCTGCGGGCGCTGGCCCCGGCACTGTTTGCCGGCGGCGAGGACGCCCGGCGCCGCGGCAGCCGGCGCTTCGTGGTCGGCATCGCGCTGCTGGCGCTGGTGCCGCTGCTGGTGGCAGTGGCGCTGCTGTCCTCCCTCGACCACCTCACCGACCGGGTCGTGGAGCGCATCCCGCCCGGCGTCGAGAAGCAGATCGGCGCCGCCGTGCTGGCGCGCACGCGGCTGGAGAGCCGGCTGATCGACCAGGGGCCGGCCTTCGAGGCCGTGCAGGCCATCGGCCGGCGCCTCGCCCGCCCCGGCGAGCCCCTCGAATTCCACCTCGCCGAGCGGCCCGAGATCAACGCCTTCGCCGCGCCGGGCGGCGTGGTGGTGGTGAACAGCGGGCTGCTCGCGCAGGCCGCCTCGGCAGAGGAGGTGGCCGGCGTGCTGGCCCACGAGATCGCCCACGTGGAGCTCCGCCACAGCCTGCGCCAGATCGTCCGCTCGGCCGGGCTGCGGGTGATCTTCGGCGCCCTGGCCGGCGACTACGACGCCCTCGGCGGCTGGGCCGCCCAGCTGGGCGAGCTCAAGTTCTCCCGCGACGCCGAGCGCGAGGCCGACCGGCGCGGCCTGGAACGCCTGGCCGAGGCCCGCATCGACCCGGCCGGCATGCTGCGCTTCTTCGAGACCCTCGAAAAGACCGAAGCCGGCGCCCCGGCCGCCAAAGTGCCGGCGGTGCTGTCCACCCACCCGGCAACCAAAGAGCGCATCGCCTGGCTGCGCGAGGCCACCGCCACGGCCGGCGGGGGCCCACTCGAACCCATCGCCATCGACTGGCGCGCCGTGGCCGGCAGCCTGCGCTAGGCCCCGGCGACACGCCACGACGCACACCGGGAGCCTCCCGGGCCGGCCGCTGCCGGGGGCGGTGCCCGGGTCACCGGCCGGGCCCTCTCAAGGCAACGCAGGGACACCCCAGGTTTCCTTGCCCCCCACCGGAAGCAGAGCCCGGCCCCGGGGACGCTCAAGGCGTCTCGACGTAGCTCTGGGTGCTGCGCCCGGCCACCGCCGGCTTGGCCAGCGGCGAGCGGCTGCGCACGTACTGCAGGAAGGAATCCGCATAATCGAGGAAGGTGTCCTCGCGCTGGGCCGCCGGGATGGCCTTGAGGGTGTCGTACTTGTCGCCGCCCTCGGCGGTGAAATTGTTGGTGATCAGCCGGTAGCTGGCCGCCGGGTCGAGGGGCTTCCAGTTGCCGCCGGCGTCGCGCACCTCGGGGTTGCCGATACGGTTGCCGCGGGGCTGGTTCATGTCGACGCTGAAGCGCAGACCGCCGGTGTAGGGGTAGGCGCCGGAGCCGGTGCCGTTCAGCACCGAGTCGATGCCGTCCTCCAGCGCGGCCCGCACCTGGGCGCCGGTGAGCTGCAGCCGGTAGAGGGTGTTCTTGAAGGGCAGCAGGGTGTACACCTTGCCCACCGTGATGTCGCCGGCCGGGATGTCGATGCGCACGCCGCCGGCGTTCTGCAGGCTGATGTCGGCACCGCCGAAACGCTGGCCCTGCTCGAGGAAGGCGTCGGCCACCAGCTGCTGGATGTCGCCGCCCTGGGCGATCACCGTGGCGTCCTTGTTGCAGACGTCGCCGAGGCTGGAGCGGGTGACGTCGCGCTTGGTGCCGGGCACCCGGCGCACGCACAGGTTGTCGGTGGCACCCCCGGCCACCTGGGTCGACAGCGCGTCCTTGGCGGCCTTGAAGGGTGCCAGCGCCGCGGTTGCCGTGGTCGACGGGGTGGTGATGCGGAACACGCCGGAGGCCGCGAGCTGGCTGCGGAAGGCGTCGGCATCCGCCGCCGCGGCCACCACGTTGCCCACCTTGAAGGCCTCGCCCACCAGCACCTGGGGCGTGCCACTGCAGCGGGCCACCTGGCCGGCGGCGTCGAAGCTCACATCCAGCGCGCCAACGGCGTAGGCGTACTGCCAGGCCTGGGCGATGCAGACGGGGCGGCCGGCCTTGTCGGTGGCGGCGGTCGGGTAGGCGCCGGCCGGGGTGAGGCCGAAGCCCTTCATGCTGTCGGGGCCGAGCAGGGTATGGGAGTCGCCGCCGATGATCACGTCGACGCCGTCGAGCTGCGGCGCGAGGGCCTGGTCGGCGGCGTAGCCCAGGTGCGACATCAGCACGATCTTGTTCACGCCGCGGGCGCGCAGGGCGTCGATGGCGGCCTGGGCGGCGGTGGCCTCGTCGAGGAAGCGGGTGCTGGCGTCGGGTCGGGAGGCGAAGCGGGTCTTGTCCTTGACGGTCAGCCCGACCACGCCGACCTGCTGGCCGCCGCGCTCGATGATCGCGTAGTCGGCGATCCGCGCCGCCAGCGGCGTGCCGGCGGCCGGCCTGACGTTGGCCGACAGCACCGGCGTCTTGCAGGCGCCGGCGTGCAGGTAGTCGATGAACTTGACGAGGCCCGCGTCAGCCCCGTCGAACTCATGGTTGCCCAGGGTGAAGGCGTCGAAGCAGACGGTGTTCATCATCACCGCGTCGGCCTGGCCCTCGCTCTGGGTGAAGTACAGGTCGCCGGTAATGGCATCGCCCGCGTGGAGCTTGAGCACATTGGGCTTGCCCGCCGCCAGCGCCTCGATGGCCGCGGTGACCCGCGCGAAGCCGCCCAGCTCGACGCTCACCGCCTTGCTGGCGCCAGCGGCGTCCTTCAGGGTGAGGGTGGTGGTCTCCGCGTCGAGGTGGGAGTGGTGGTCGTTGATGTGCAGGATCGTGAGGTCCAGCGGCTTGCCGCCGTCGCTGCCGCCGCAGGCGGCGAGGCTGAGGGCACACAGGGAGACGGCCAGGGCGGGCATGGTCGATCGGGTCTTGAAGGGGCGCATCGCGGTTGCCGGGTAGTTTGGATGGCCGGCAGTCTGGAGGCCCCGGGTTAAGGGTTCGTGAAAGCCCGTCGGCGGGCCGCCGCGGCGCCCACTCCGGGCTTACTCAATACAGGTATTTCCGGGCTTCGCAAAACGGCCGCGAAACCGCAGGATGGCGAGCGTCGTGTGCCTGCGGGCTGCCCACCCGCGGCCACGACGCACCCGAACACAACCTGGGTCTTCACCATGCGCTGCCTCCTCAAGCCCATTCACTGGAACCCGGCCGGCTACACCGCCCCCGCCGGCCATCCCTGCGCCAGCGGCTATCCCCACGACTACGGCTACGGTCACGAGGAATGGAACAACTCGCCGCACCTGCGCTTCGAGATCGACGGGCGCGGCCATCGCCTGCTGCACGCGCCGATGGCGGGCAAAGTGGTGCCGGAGAACACCCTGCTGATCATGTACGCCTCCCACGACCGGCGCCAGCAGATGGTCGGCATCGCCGGCGGCGCCCGCCAGCTGGGCCCGGACGACGGCGGGTTGATCGACGCGATCAGGCGGATGGTCGCCGCCCGGGCGCTGTGGCGCGAAGCCTGGGCGCAGCCGCTGGTCAGGAAATGCCACTCCAGCGAGGCCGCCTTCCGCAAACACTGGGAGGACAGCGGCGGGCTCGACGCCAACTGGATCTGCCCCGAGAGCGCCTTTCTGTGGCTCGACGAGCCGGTGGACATCGACCCGCAGGCCGTCACCGGCAAGCGCTGCCTCCAGCGCCGGTTCGGCGGCTTCACCACGATCCCGGCCGACCGCGCGGCCCATCTGCTGGATACCATCCCGCCCGGGCAGCGCAACGCCGCCTGGCACACCCTGCGCGAATCGCTGGCGGGGGAGTCCGACACGGCAGGCAGGCAGGACGTCCGCCCCACGCCGCCCCCCGACGAGACGACCCAGCAGGCCCTCATCGACGCCCGCCTGGGGCAGGAGCGCTTCCGCGCCGAGCTGCTGCGCCTCGGCCAGGGCCGCTGCGCGCTGACGGGCTGCGCCATCGAGCCGGTCCTGCGCGCCTCGCACATCCGCCCCTGGCGGGACGCGGACGACGAGAGCCGGCTGGACCCGAACAACGGCCTGCTCCTCGCGGCCCACGCCGACGCGCTGTTCGACCGCCACCTGATCAGCTTCGACGACGAAGGCCGGCTGCTCCTCGCCAATAGCCTGTCGGAGTTCGACCTCACCGCGCTGGGGCTGCGCGCCCACATGCGCATCCGGCTGCGCCCCGAACAACGTGCCTACATGGCCCACCACCGCCAGGAGTTCGAGGCCCGCAACCCGGCACCGGACAAACCCGGCCCGGGCGCCTGAGCCACCTTCAGACCACCACGCTCAGCAGGCCCAGCAGCACCCGGCACAGCAGCGCGATACCCAGCGCCACAGCCACCGACAGGCCGATCGAGAACAGCGCGTCGCGCCGGCCGATGGTCTTCAGCATCACCGCGAAGGTGGACACGCAGGGCACGTAGAAGGTCAGGAAGACCAGGAAGGTGGCGATCTGCACCCCGTCGAGGAGCGGTGCGATATCCTGGGTGCCGAGGGCCTGGTACACCATCAGCAGCGACAGCTCCTTGCGCAGCACTCCAAACAGGATCGGCACGCCGAGGGCCACCGGCAGCCCCAGCCACCAGTGGGTGACGGGCAGCAGCAGGGTGTTGATGACCTCGTCGGCGCCGAAGTGGGCGAGCAGCGCCAGCGCCACGCTGCCCAGCACCAGCAGCGGCGTGACGATGGTCAGGATGTCGCTGGTGCGCTCCCAGGTGATCGCCAGCAGGCGGCGGAAGCGCGGCAGCGCGTAGGGCGGGATGGCCTGGATCAGGCCGGGGCTGGCCTTCACGTAGCGGCGGGTGAGCAGCCGGCCGGCCACCGCGATGATCAGCATGGTGAGCAAGAAGATGCCCAGCACCCCCTCCCAGCCCAGGTACTTGCCGCCGATGGCCAGCACGATCGCCGAGCGGGCCGAACAGGGCACGAAGGTGATCAGCAGCGACGCCACGATGCGCTCGCGCCCGGCCGAGCTGGCCGCCACCGCCGACAGCGCCGGCACGTTGCAGCCCAGGCCGAGCAGGAAGGGCACCGCCACGCCGCCGTGCAGGCCGATGCGGTGGAAGCCGCGGTCCACCACGAAGGCGACCCGGTGCATGACGCCGGACTCCTCGAGGCTCACCAGCAGCAGCACCAGCGGCAGCATGTAGGGCACCACGATGCCCACCAGCCCCACCAGGCCGTCGGCCACCGCGCGCCCGACGACGCCGGCGGTGGTGGTCGGCTCCCACTGGCCGACCCAGGCGGCCAGCGGCGCCGAGGTGAGCGAGTCGAGGGTGGTGCTGACCTCGAACACCATGAACAGCACCAGCGCGAACACCGCCAGCGTGCCGATCAGGCCCCAGCGGGGGTGCAGGAAGATCCGGTCGAGGGCGCGCTTCCAGCCGCCCCGCTCGGCGGCATGGCCGAGCTGGGTGACCCGCTCGTGGAGCACCGCGGCGCGGTAGTGGCGGTCGGCGAAGAGTTCTTCGGCGAGGGGGCGCGGCAGCTGACGGGCGGCCTCGGCGCGGGCCTCCTCGATGGCCGGCACGAGCGCCGGGAAGCAGCGGACCATCTCGGCGCCGAACCAGGTGTCGCCCTTGGCCAGCTGGGTCAGCAGCAGGGTGCGGGGCACCTGGAAGGCGGCCTCCAGGGCCGGCAGGTCGAGGATCGCGTCGAGGGGCGCCAGCGCCTGGCGCAGGTGGGCGCTGGGCGACTGGGGCAAGGGGCAGGTCGCCGCCCGCAGGGTGTCGAGCGCGGTCTCGAAGAGCCCGGCGATGCCCTTGCCCATGTGGGCGACGGTGGGCACCACCGGCACGCCGAGGGCCTCGGACAGCGCCGGGATGTTGATGTAGATGCCCTTCTCGCGGGCCTCGTCGAGGCGGTTGAGGGCGATCACCAGCGGCTTGCCGAGCTCGCAGAGCTCCTGGCTGAGGGCCAGGCTGGGCTCAAGCAGGGTGGCGTCAACCACCTGGATCAGCAGGTCGGGCGCCCGGAAGCCGCCCTTGCCGGGCTGGCCGCCGAACAGCGCCATCAGCACCAGCCGGTCGGCGTCGGCCAGATCGTGGAAGGTGCGCACCGAGGGCAGGTCGACCAGGTCGGCCTGCTCGAGGCCGATGTTGATCCGGCAGGTCGAATAGGCAAGGGTGCTGCCGGCAAGGCCGCCGGAGTCGACCGCGGTGCTCGAGGCGGCCTGGAAGATGGTGCTCTTGCCGGCCCGGGGCAGGCCGACCAGGGCGATCTGCGGGCGGCGCTCGCCTCGGAGCAGCCGGCGGGGCACCGGGATGTGGGTCACCACCGCGGCGGTCATGGGCGACACGCCCCCGGACGGCCCGCTCCACGGGCGACGGCGCCCCGGGCAATCCTGCGCTCAGCACTACGCATCATTGAAAGTACCGCAGATCGTTTCTGTGCCATCGATTCTACAATAATGAGAACCATTCGCAAGACAAACCGAAAAAACGTCTTCTGGCCTGCCGGCGCCGGCTCAGACCCGGAGGCCCGCGCGGGTCATCATCAGCAGGGCCTGGGCCCGGCTGGTCACCCCCAGCGCCCTCAGGATCGCCGACACATGGACCTTGATGGTGCCCTCCGACAGGCCAAGGAGTTCGGCGATGTCCCGGTTGGACTTGCCCTGGGCCAGCAGTTCGAGCACGCGCCCCTGGGCGGCGGTGAGCTGGAAGCGCTCGACGAAGGCCTGGCTGGCGCGGCGATTGCGGGTGCCGTGGTCGGGGCCGGAGGTGGCGTCGGGGGTGAACACCCCACCGGCGAGCACGGTGCGCACGGCCTCGATGAGGGTGTTGCTGGGGCTCGCCTTCGAGACGAAGCCCGAGGCGCCGGCCTTCATGGCCCGCTGGACGGACTCGCGGTCGTCGAGAGCCGACACGACCAGCGCCGGCACGTCGGGGAAGCGCTTGGCGATGATCCCGAGCAGCGAGAAGCCGTTGATCTCGGGAAGCATGAGATCGACCACCAGCAGGTCGCAATCCGGATCGGCCTCCAGCATGGCGATCGCCTCGGTGGCGTTGCTCGCCTGCTGGCAGGAAACCCCTTCGCCCACCTGGGCCAGGGTGAGGGCCATGGCCTCCCGCACCAACACGTGGTCTTCGATAATCAGAATCCGGGTCTGCATCTCGCCAAATTGATATGGATACGCTGTATCCATCCGAGAATACCACCATAGCCTATTCAACCCCTTGCAAAACAGCGAAAATCGCGGCTCACAGGCTGCCACGGCACCCGCCATGCCGATTCTGCAACGACGCCCCTCCGCTCCTCCCGCCGTAGCCTGCGCCACCCTGCCGCTGCCGACCCGGGCCTCCCCGCCCACCGAAGCCGACCACCTCGGCGACCTGCCGGTGGTGCTGTCGGCCACCCGGCTCGCCCAGGTGCAATCCGATGCGCCGGGCGCGGTCAGCATCATCGACCGGGCCATGATCCGGGCCTCGGGGGCGCGCAACATCCATGAGCTGTTCCGCCTGGTGCCGGGCTTCCAGATGGGCATGCACACCGGCAACACGCCCCTCGTCACCTATCACGGGCTGGCCGACGAGGCGCCGCGGCGCATGCTGGTGCAGGTGGACGGCCGCTCGGTGTATTCGCCCTACTTCATCGCCGGCGTCGAGTGGAACCAGATCGGCGTGGACATCGACGACATCGAGCGGATCGAGGTCTTCCGTGGCTCCAACTCCGCCACCTACGGCAGCAACGCCTTCCTCGGCGTCGCCAACATCGTCACCCGGGCGCCCGCCGAAACCCTGGGCACCCGCGTGCGCTACCGGGCCGGCGACGGGGGCGTCAACGACATCGGCCTCAGCGCGGGCCGGCAACTCGGCGACGTGGCCATGCGCCTCACCGTGGCGCGCGACCACGACAACGGCTTTGCCGGCCTCAACGACTGGCGGAAGACGGAGCTCGCCACCCTCAACACCCACTGGACGGTGGACGGCAACAACAGCCTCCAGCTCCAGGCCGGCTGGACGGGCTCCACCCTGGGCACCGGCAAGGAGGACAACCCCACCGACCCGGAGCGCGGCAGCCGGCTATCCACCAACTTCGGCCTGCTCCGCTGGCAGCACGCCCCGGCCGCGGGCGAAGAGCTGAGCGTCAGCTATTACCACCAGGAAGAGACCGGCCGCGACAACTACACCCTGCTGGTCCCCGTCACGCCCCGCCAGTCGGGGCTGCCCTTCCCGCTGCAGCTGCCGATCGGCTTCGACTACGACTTCCACGCGGTCCGCGACGATCTGCAGATCCAGCGCATCAGCGCCCTCGCCCCGGGCCTGCGGGCAGTGGTCGGCGGTGGAATGCGGGTGGACCGCATCGCCTCGCCCCTGCGCTTCAACCGGGCCGACAGCGTGCGCAACGCCGTCAATCACGCCTTCGGCACCCTCGAATGGCATGCCAGCCCGCGCTGGCTCTTCAACGCCGGGGCGATGCTCGAGGACAACTCCCTCACCGGGCGCACCCTGGCGCCGCGGGTGTCGGCCAACTACCACCTGACCGACAGCCAGACCTGGCGCATCTCGATCAACCGCTCCCTGCGCCACCCGGTGGCCTTCGAGCAGAAGTCCAGCATGATCTTCGCCACCTCGGCCCCCGTCACCACGCCCGTGGGCACCTTCCCGGCCGGCACCCCCATCTCGCAGACCTTCCGCCCCTCACCCCACCTGCAGGCCGAGCGGATCACCACCTGGGAGCTGGGCTACCGGGCCGAGCTGCGACCGCTGAACGCCAGCCTCGACGCGCGGGTGTTCCTCGAGCAGGCCCGGGACCTCATCGAGATGAACCTCGAACCCTCCACCATCGGCCTCTTCAGGCGCAGCAACAACCGCTACTTCGCCAACAGCGGCGAGGCCGACATCCGCGGCCTCGAAATCTCAGCCCTGTGGCGCCCCGGCACCGACACCTGGCTGCAGCTCAACCACGCCGAGCTGCGCATCGACGGCCCCACGCTCAACGCCGCCGACGCCCTGCGCCGCCCCAGCGGGTGGGTCGAACACAGCGCGCCGCAGCACAGCACCACCCTGTTCGGGGCCTGGCAGATGCACCCGCGCTGGCAGCTCAGCGTCGCCAAGCACTGGATCGGGTCGATGAGCTGGTACCAGGACGCCGACCACCGGGTGAAGATGTACCGCCAGCTCGACCTGCGCCTCGCCCACCGCCTGCCACCCAGCCTGGCCCGGGGCGAGCTGGCGATCACCGCCCGCAACATCGACGGCCCGGAGGAGACCTTCGCGCCCGGCACCTCGGCCTGGGGCAGCCGCATCTTCGGCTCGCTGTCCCTGGAGCTCTGAGCACGGATGCCGCAGCTGCGCCGACTCCTCCTGTGCCTGCTCCTCGCCCTCGCCGGCGGGTGGACCGAGGCCGCCTTCGCGGCGCAGGTCCTGCTGCTCCTCTCCGAGGAGAGCAGCGCCTTCAGCGAGGCCGCCGAAGCCATCGGCGCCGAACTGCGCGGCGCCGGCCACCGGGTGCACACCCTCAGCCTGCCCCTCCGCGAGGACGGCGCCCAGCTCGCCGGCCACGCGCTGATCGTCACCCTCGGCACCCGGGCCGCCCAGACCGTGGCCGCCCACGCCCCCCGCAGCCTGGTGCTGCACACCCTGCTGCCCCGCAGCGCGTTCGACAAGCTGCCCAGCCGCGGCGACGAGGGGCGCCGCGTGTCGGCGGTCTTCATCGACCAGCCCGCCGGGCGGCAGATCGAGCTGCTCCGCATCGCCCTGCCCGAGTGGACGCGGGTGGCCTTCATCACCAGCCGCGAGAGCGCCGACCTCGGCCACCGCCTGGTGGCGAGCGCCCGCGACCGGCGCCTGCGCCCGGTGCTGGAACAGCTCAACGAGGAGAGCGAGCTCTACCCGACCCTGCAGCGGGTGCTCGCCGAGCCGGCGGTGCTGGTCGCCGTCCCCGACGCCACCCTGTTCAACAACCGCACCATCTCGAACATCCTGCTCACCGCCTACCACCTGCGCTCGCCGGTGATCGGCTTCTCGCCGGCCTACGTCAAGGCCGGGGCCCTGTTCGCCCTCTACAGCACTCCGGCGCAGATCGGCCAGCAGGCCGGCGAGACCGCCCGCGCGGGGCTGGCCAGCGGCAGCCTGCCGCCGCCCGCGGCGCCGCGCCACTTCCGGGTCGGCATCAACCGCTACGTGGCCCGCTCGATGGGCATCAACCTCGACGACGCAGCCACGCTGCAGGAGCGCCTGGAGCGCAGCGAAGGCCTTCAATGACCCGCCTCCCCCGCCTCGACATACACGCCCGGATCGCGCTGATCGCCGTGCTGCCCAGCCTCGTGCTGGCCCTGGTGCTGATCGCCTACTTCACCTCCAGCCGCCTCGCCGACATCGAGAGCGCCCACACCCAGCGCGGCAAGGCCCTCGCCCGCCAGCTCGCCGCCGCCAGCGAATATGGCGTGTTCTCGGGCAACCGGGAGAGCCTGCGCAAGCTCAGCAACGCGATGCTGCTCGAGAAGGACATCATCCGCGTCTCCATCACCAGCCCGCTCCAGGAGATCCTCGCCGACAGCAGCTCGCCCGACTACCCGCGGCGCCCCGGCGCCGCGGCGCCGCTGCGCTTCCGCGAACCGATCCAGGGCGCCGGCGTGAATATCGAGGACACCTTCCTCGGCGGCGCCGGCGAGCTGCCCCCCGACATGACCAGCGCCCGCGGCGAAGTCCTGGTCGAGATGAGCCGCGACTCCCTGCGCCTCGAAGAGCAGCGCCTGCTGCAGAACGCCTTCCTGATGGTCGGCGCGGTGCTGATCGGCAGCGTCGGCCTGGCGCTGCGGATGAGCGGCGGCATCTCCGAGCCCATCCTGCGGATCGCCGACATCGTGCACAGCTTCGGCCAGGGCAACTTCGCCGCCCGGGTGCCCATCGAGGGCGGCAAGACCCTGCGCACCCTCGCCGAGGGCGTCAACGACATGGCCGACAAGATGGAGGCCGCCCAGAGCAACCTGCAGCGCCAGATCGACGAGGCCACCCGCGAGCTCCTCGAGAAAAAGGACGAAGCCGAGCGCGCCAACCGCGCCAAGACCCGCTTCCTGGCCGCCGCCAGCCACGACCTGCGCCAGCCGATGCACGCCCTCGGGCTGTTCGTCGCCGAGCTCGGCCAGAAACCCCACGCCCCCGACACCCGCCGGCTGGTCGAGCAGATCGCCGTCTCCGCCGAAACCATGGAGAACCTGCTCGACAGCCTGCTCGACATCTCGCGTCTCGACGCGGGCGCCCTCGACCGGCAGATCAAGCCCTTCCCGCTGCAGCCCCTGCTCGAGCGGATCGAAGTGGACTACCGCCGCGAGGCCGGCCTGCGGGGCCAGCGCCTGCGCCTGCGCCCCACCTCCCTGTGGGTCAGCAGCGACCCGCTGCTGCTCGAACGCATCCTGCACAACCTCATCAGCAACGCGCTGCGCTACGCCCCCGGCGGCACCATCCTGCTGGCCTGCCGCAAACGCGGCCGCCAGGTGCGCATCGAAGTCCGCGACAACGGCCCCGGCATCGCCGCCGAGGCCCAGCAGGCCATCTTTCAGGAGTTCGTCCAGCTGGACAACCCCGAGCGCAACCGGGCCAAGGGCCTCGGGCTCGGCCTCGCCATCGTGCGCCGCCTCACCGACCTGCTGGAGCACCCCCTCTACCTCAAGTCAAGCCCCGGCCTGGGCGCCCTGTTCGCCGTCGAACTGCCCGCCGCCGCCCCCGGCACCCTGCCCGAGCACAGCCAGCCGGTGCCCGTGCAGGCCCTCGCCCGGGTCCATGTGGCGCTGGTGGACGACGACGAGCTGGCCCTCGCCAGCACCATCGGCCTGCTCGAATCCTGGGGCTGCCAGGTCGGCGCCGCCGACAACGAGGCCACCCTGCTGGCCGCCCTGCCCCCCGACGGCGACGCGCCGGACATCATCGTCTGCGACTACCAGATCTCCGGCCACGGCAACGGGCTGCAGCTCATCGAACGCCTGCGCGCGCAGTTCGGCAAGCCCATCCCGGCGGTGATCCTCAGCGGCGACACCTCGCCGGCCACCACCGCCGCGATCCAGCAGGCCGGCATTCCCCTCCTCCACAAGCCCGTCCGGCCCGCCAAGCTGCGTGCCCTGTTGCAGCGCAAAACCCAAGTCTGATGCAGGGCGGCGGCGCATCGGTTAATATGGTTTTTCGATGAACAGAACATGCGGGAGACAGCGATGAGCACCGAAAACAAGGCGCAGGACCCACTCGAATTCATGCGCAGCATGTGGAGCAAGATGGGGTTCAGCCTGCCGGGCATGGTCACCCCCACCCTCGACGTGGACGAACTCGACAAGCGCATCGCCGACATGAAAGCCGTCGAGAACTGGCTCAAGATGAACCTCAACTCCCTGCAGATGGCCACCCAGGGGCTCGAGATGCAGCGCGCCACGATCGCCACCATGCAGGCCATGAGCAAGATCGCCTCCGAAGGCGGCACCCCCGCCGAAGGCCAGGCCGCCCAGCCCAACCCCTTCGCGAGCGGCATGTGGCCCTGGAACCTCATGCAGCAGGCCACCGAGGCCAAGGCAGCCGCCACTCCGGCGCCGACCGCTCCCGCCGCGCCGGCCAAGGGCAAGCCCAAGGAAAGCAAGTAAGCCCCCCCCGTGGGCGCCGCCCCGGGCGTCCGCCCGCGCACCGCCGACGGCGGAGCCGGTTGCATGTCCCTCCGCCCGGCCGCCCGAAGGGCCTGTGCGGAGCGGCGGGCACAGCGGGGCACCCTCTTCCGGTCGTCGGGAACGCCGTGAAAAACCACCAGCTGAAAGCCCTGGTCCAGGTTGCCGAGAGCGGCTCCATCCGGGCCGCCGCGCGCACCATGAACCTGTGCCAGAGCGCCCTGACCAAGTCCCTGCGCGAGCTGGAGGAGGAGCTCGGGGTCGAGCTGATGACGCGCAGCTACAAGGGGATCGAATTCACCGACGCCGGCCAAACCCTGCTCACGCGAGCCCGGCTGGCGCTGGCACTCCTCGACAAGGCCCAGGACGAGATCGCCCTGCAACGGGGCGGCGCGGGGGTGCGCGTCAGCATTGCGGTGACGCCCCTCGTCGGTATCCGGGTGCTGCCCCAGGTGCTGGTCGAATTCGAGCGCAACCAGCCCGCGGCCCGGATCAACCTCAGCGAGGGCCTTCTCAGCACCCTGATCCCCCAGCTCATCGACGGCCGGCTGGATTTTGCCGTCGCGCTGGCCGACCCGGCCAACCTGCCCTACGAGATCGCCTTCGAGCCCATCGGCCCGGTGGCGTCCGCGGTGGCCGGCCGCCGCAACCATCCCCTGGCCGGCGCGCGAACCTGGGAGGCGCTGCACTCGGCCAAGTGGGTGCTCAACCTTTCGGCGGGCAGCCAGGGCAGCAGCCTGCTCAAATGGCTCGACCAGCAGGGGATAGGCGAGCCGGACAACACCATACGCTGCGACTCCCCCCTGCTGATGCTCGAGCTGATGCAGCGCACCGACCGGCTCAGCATCGGGCCGGCCCTGCTCTTCTCCGACCCGATGATCGGCCAGGGGATCCAGCGGATCGACGTCTCCCCGCTGCCGCCGCCCATGGAGCTGGGGCTGATCACCCTGCGCGGCATCCCCCTGTCACGGGCCGCCCGCCAGCTGGCAAGCATGATCACCCGCCACATCCGGAACAGCCCGCCGATGACCTGACGGCCGGCGCAACAAGCTACGCGTCGCGGGGCCAGGAGGGGATCTGCCAGCCATAGGCGACGGCCAGCAGGCGCAGCCCCGAGATGCAGCAGATGCCCGCCAGCGACGACAGGTGCGGCGAGACGCCGAAGTGGTTGAGCCCGATGAACAGCAGGCCGCCGATCAGGGTGCACAGGGTGTAAGGCTGGTGGTCGCGGTAAACCTTGGGGATCTCGTTGCACAGCACGTCCCGGGTCACGCCCCCGAACACCGCGGTGATCGAGCCCAGCATCAGCGCCACCACCAGCGGCATGCCGGCGACCAGCGCCACCGACACCCCCGAGATCGTGAACAGGCCCAGCCCGAGGGCGTCGGCCACCTCCATCACCTTGTCCGTCAGCCCGAGCTTGCGGCTGCGCAGCATCAGCGGCGCGGCGAGGACCATGGCGATCACCAGCCAGATGTACTCGGTGTTCTCCACCCAGAAGAAGGGGCGCCGGTCGAGCAGGACGTCCCGCGCGGTGCCCCCGGCAAAGGCGCTGACGAAGGTCACCGAGAAGACCCCGACGATGTCCATCTTCTTGCGGGTCGCCTCAATCAGGCCCGACATGGCGAAGGCGATGGTGGCGGCGATCTCGATGGTGGTGAGCAGGGTGGTCAGTTGCATGGAGACGGTGGATACGGGCAGTTGAAGCGACATCAGGCCGGAGCCGGCCTGATGTCCTGGGGGCCGGCAGGGGTGGCCTGCCGGGAGGGGGCTCCTTATGCCAGGAAACGGCGGACCAGCGCAACCCAGTAGGCGGCACCGACGGGCAGGTTGCGATCGTCGAAGTCGTACATGGGGTGGTGCACCATGGCCGTATTGCCGTTGCCGATGAAGCAGTAGGTGCCCGGCTTGTGCTGGGCATAGTAGGCGAAGTCCTCGCTGCCCATGAAGGTCGGGCCGGGCATCACGACCTGGTCCTCGCCGAGCAGCTCGCGGGCGATCGCCGCGCAGGCCTCGGTCTGCGCCGGGTTGTTCACCAGCACGGCGCCCGGTGCGCCTTCGCGGATCTCGAAGCTTACGCCAAAGGCGGCGGCCTGGGCCGCGGTGATGGCGCGGACCTTGTCGAGCACCAGCTTGCGGGTCTCGGGCTTGCTGCTGCGGATGCTCAGGCGCAGGGTGGCCGTCTGCGGGATGACGTTGCCGGCATCACCCGCCAGGAAGGCCCCGACGCTGACCACCGCCGAATCCAGCGGCGCGACGTTGCGCGACACGATGGTCTGCAGCGCCATCACCAGCGAGGCGCCGGCCACCACCGGGTCGACGCTGCGCTCCGGCATCGAGCCGTGGCTGCCGACCCCGGTCAGCACGATCTCCCAGTTATCCACCGCCGCCATCACCGGGCCCGCGGTGAAATACAGCTTGCCGCGCTCCAGGGAGGGCATGTTGTGCATGCCGAACACGGCATCCATCGGGAAACGCTCGAAGAGGCCGTCGGCGATCATCGCCGGGGCGCCGCCCATGACCTCCTCGGCCGGCTGGAAGATCAGATGCACGGTGCCGTTGAAGGGCTTCTTCTCGGCCAGGTAGCGGGCGGCGCCGAGGAGCATCGCGCTGTGCCCGTCATGGCCGCAGGTGTGCGACTTGCCGGGGATGGTGCTCTTGTGATCGCTGTCCGTCATCTCCTGCACGGCCAGGGCGTCGGTGTCGGCGCGCAGGCCGATCGCCTTCTTGCCGTCGCCCACCGTCAGCGAGGCAACCACGCCGGTCTTGCCGACGCCTTCGGTCACCGTATAACCCCAGCCACGCAGCAGGTCGGCGATGTAGCGGGCAGTGTTGTGTTCGTCGAAGGCGACTTCCGGATGACGGTGCATGTGATGCCGCCAGCTCTGCATTTGCTCCTGGTCGGCGCTCAAGGCATTCAACAGCTCGTTCATGATGGTATCCAATCCACAGTTTTTCGAATCGATCTCGGAAAAAAGCGGTCCGGGCGGGGACGCCGGGGGGTGGCAGCCCGGACCGCAAGGGAGGTGACTCAGTTTTTCCGGGGGCCCGCCTTCGGCACCGTCAGCATGATCGACAGGATCGCGACGAGGACCATGAAGACGTTGAACATCAGGGCGATCACGGCCGCCTCACGCACGGCCAGGTTGTCCTGGCGGCCGACGAAGGTGATCACGCCTTCCATCCAGGAGACGCTCTCCGGGTTGGCGCTCAGGGCGGTGAAGATCGCCGCGGAGATCGCCACGCCGAAGGCGGCGCCGAGGGACGAGGCCATCTTGTAGATGCCGGCGCCGGAACCGGCCTGGGCCGCGGGCAGGCTGGAGAGGGCCGCGTCGGTGGAGGGGGTGGCGTAGAAGGCCAGGCCGACACCGAACAGGGTGTAGCCGATCATGGCCAGCACCTTGTAGTCGGCCAGCATCAGGTTGGCCGGGGACAGCAGGACGATGGACAGCCCGGTGATGAGGCAGCCCCAGATCATCGGCTTGCGGGCACCGAAGCGCTGCAGCAGCTTCTCGCCGACCCGGATGAAGGCGATGATTGCGATCGCATAGCCGAGGGTCAGGGTACCGGCCTGCTGGGCAGTCATGTTGCCGCCACGCTGCACCAGCTGCAGGGAGACCAGCAGGGTGCCGGCGACGCCGTTGAGCAGGAAGTTGGAGATCGTGGCGCCGGTGTAGGTGGGGTTGCGGAACAGCTTGAAATCGACGAAACCCTGGGCCGCGCTCGACTCGATCCGGAAGAACAGGATGCCGAAGAAGGCCGCGACACCGGCGAGGCTCAGGATCAGCGGGCTGGTCCAGCCCAGCTTGTTACCCTGGGTCACGAGGATCTGCAGCGCAACCATTGCGATCATGAAGGTCAGCACGCCGGCGAAGTCGAACTTGTAGTCACCCTTGGTTTCGGCCTTGCTCTCGGGCGTGCCCTTGATCATCAGCAGGCCGATGACCGAGACGATGATCGACGAGAAGAAGATATAGCGCCATCCGAAGTTCTGGGCCATGAAGCCGCCGAACAGCGAGCACACGCCGGAACCGCCCCAGGAGCCGATGGACCAGAGGCTGACCGCGCGCTGGCGGGCCGGGCCGTCCCAGTAGGTCTTCACCAGCGCCAGGCTGGCCGGCATGATGCAGGCCGCCGACAGGCCCTGCAGGGCACGCCCGGTGAGCAGGAAGGCGGTGGCCAGATCGCCGGTGGGCGCCAGGCCGATCAGCAGCGAGCCCAGCATGTTGAGGAAGAAGCCGGCCTGTACCACCTTGAGGCGGCCGACACGGTCGGCGAGGCCGCCGATCACCACGATGAAGATGCCCGAGAACAGCGCCGTGATCGCCACCGCGATGTTCATCATGCTCGCATCGAGCCCGAGATCCTTCTGCATGTCGGGCGCCACGTTGAGCGTCGTCTGCGCAAACAACCAGAAGGCGATCACACCCATGATGATGCCGAACAGGAGTTTGTCGTTGCCCTGATATGGGGTGGGCCGCCCTGTTGCCGTTGCAGTCATTGCCATCTCCCGAGGATTAGCCTGTTAGAAGAACTACAAGCCCAGTCTAGTTCTTTGGAGGTATGAGCAAAGACGACATATTTCGATTGATGATGAGAAAAATAGATCACCCCCGCAGCCTGGCCCGGCGGGGGCGGGATACCTCGCCGGCAGGCCAGGCCCGCCTGCGGGTGCGGATCGGCGGGCGGGACGGGCGCAGGCGCGGCACGAACACCCGCCGATGTGGCGCGGGCGGGGAGCGCGCCGGCAGGGCATCACCCGGGGAGGTCGGGGTGACCGCGGCCGGGCGTCAGGGGCGCGAGGGAGCCCCGCAAAAGAGGCAGGCGGGGATGGCCATCGAACGCCCGGCGGACAGGCAGACCGGCGGGCGCGCCGGCGGGACTTAGGCCGGCCCCCAGCGGGTCAGCGCCGCCAGCCAGCCGGTCAGGGTCAGCGCCGCGGCCACCGTGGTCGCCGAGATCAGCCAGGCCACGCCCGGGCCGTCGCCGCCCATCCGCATCGCCAGGATGTAGGCCGACGAAGCCGTCGGCAGCGCCGCGAAGATCACCGCCGTCGCGAAGGCCACCCCGCCGAGCCCGAACAGCGTCGCCAGCGCCCACGCCGCCAGCGGCAGCACCAGCAGCTTGACCGCGCACAGGTACACCGCGCCGATCCGCCGGCCGGCCTGGGCCCCGCCGCGCAGCGCGGCCCCCACCGCCAGCAGGCCGAGGGTCACCGCGGCGTCGGCGAGGCGCTGCAGAAAGGGCACCAGCGGTTCCGGCAGCCGCGCCCCGAGCAGGTTGAAGGCCAGCCCCGCCAGGGTGGCGATGATCAGCGGGTTGCGCACCAGTTCGCGCAGCAGGCGGCCCTGCCCATGGCGCGCCAGCATGCCCACCGCCGCCATGTTGGCGAAGGGCACCATCGCGCCGCACAGGGCGCCCATCATCGCCAGGCCCGGCGCCCCGGCAAACTTGCCGGCCACCGCGATGCCGATGTAGGTGTTGAAGCGGTAGGCGCACTGGGCCCGCGAGGCGAAGCCCATCGCGTCGAGCCCCAGCAGCGGCCGCCCGGCCAGCGCCAGCAGCAGCCCGCCGGCCATGCACAGCAGGCCCACCGCCAGCAGCGGCCCCATCGCAACGAGGTCGATGCGGGCCCGCGCCAGGGCGTTGAAGAGCAGCGCCGGAAAGAACACGAAATACACCAACCGCTCGACCCCGGGCCAGAAGCCCTCCCCCAGCGCAAAGAAACGGCGCAGCAGCGCGCCGAGGGCGATCAGCGCGAAATCCGGCAGGAGGAGCAGGAAACTCTGCATGGCGGCGGCGGGCGATGAGGAAGCCCCGAGTGTGCCAGAGGGCGGGCCCCGCTTCGATCGGGGCCTTCCCCAGGGCCGCCGGCTACATCACCTTGACCGCGCGCCCGATGTAGCGGACCGGGCCGGTGGGGCGGCCGGTGGGCGAGCCGCTGCGCGGCTCCAGGGTCAGCTCGAAGAGCTGGTCGGGCTGCACCGCCGGCAGCCTGCCCGCCGGCACCCGCAGGGTCTTGCCCGGCGTGACGAGGCCCAGGGACACCGGCGCGCCCCAGCCGTCGGCCTTGGTCCAGAACTGCAGGGCCTTGTCGGGCGGCACCTCGACGGCGCCGAGGGGAATCAGCTCCACCTGGCGGGCACCCGACGCGCCGGCCTGCACCACCCAGCCCGGCGCCTTGTCGTCGGGGGCCACCAGCACCACCATGAAGCGGGTCTCGGGCGCCGGCTCGGCGAGGCGCCCGACCAGCACCGCCGCCAGCACCGTGGCCAGCGCGAAGCCGCCGGCGGTGAGGCCACGCCACAGGGCCAGGCTGTCCCAGCGCCACCCGAGCCGGCGCGGTGCCGGCCGACGGACGGGTTGGGGTGCCGGCGTGGCCAGCGCATCGAGGCTGCGCTCGATGCGGGCCCACAGCCGGGGCGACGGCGCCACCGGCTCGACCAGTCCGGTGAGCGGCAGCAGGCGCTCCTCCCAGGCCAGCACGGCGGCCTGCAGCTGCGGGTCGTGCTTCAGGCGGGCCTGGACCTCCCGCCGGCGGGCGGCCGGGAGCGTGCCCAGCACGTATTCGCCGGCCAGCTGGTGGATGTCGGGGGGCATGCCGCCGGGCTGGTTCGTGTTCATCCGATGCACTCCCGCAGGGCGGCCAGACTGCGCCGGATCCAGGCCTTGACGGTGCCCAGCGGCGCCTCCAGGCGCCGGGCGATCTCGCCGTGGGACAGACCGTCCACGTAGGCGTGGAGGATGCAGTTGCGCCGCACCGGCTCCAGTTGTTCGAGGCAGGGCCCGATGCGCCCGGCGCTGTCCCGCCAGGCAAAGGCGTCCGCCGTGTCGTGCCAGGCCTCGAGGGAGGCCCGGGCATCGAGGGCGGCAGCGGTGTCGTCGTCCATCTCCACCTCCCGCGCGCCGTCGCGCACCGCGTTGAGGGCCAGGTTGCGGGCGATGCTGTAGATCCAGCCGCGGGCCGACCCCCGCGCGGAGTCGAAGCTGGCGGCGCGGGTCCAGATGTTCACGCAGGCGTCATGGACGATGTCCTCGGCGAGGGCACGGTCGCGCACGATGCGCTGCACCACCCCGAGCAGGCGCCCGCCCTCCTGGGCGTAGAGGCGCTGCATGGCGGCCTGCTCGCCGGCAGCGCAGGCCGCCAGGGCGGCTTCGTAATCGAATTCGGGAGAGACGGACGGCATCGGTAAATCCCGGGTCGGGCGCCCCGGCCGGACGGCCGGCGGCGGCAGACCCGATTTTACCCGCCCCGGCGCTCTCAAGAAACAAAAATAGCCAGGGCGGTTTTCATGCAGCGGTCCCGATGGGGTTGATCTGGAATCCGAGCGTGGCTGCTCGGCGTTTTAGCGCGGCGATGCTGCGCTCGCGTTGTTGTTCCTCG
>NZ_JAYREK010000029.1:0-44217 GCF_041908905.1 Zoogloea sp. | reverse complement strand
TGAATCTGTTGCGCCTCAACACCACCAGCAAGGTGGGAATAAAGAACAAAAGACTGATGGCTTCGGCGTCTGACGAGTTTCGGGCGGAAGTGCTCGGATTCATGACGTGACGGTGCGATTGCCCTGCCCTTGGGGAGCGACCGGCGTGGGGCAGGCAAGAGCGCGTTAGCGCAAAGCGTCCTTGTTATTCTGCCTGTAACGTTTTTCTAGTTCGTTCATGTATGACTCCCATAGCTGGACACACTCTCTCGCCAGTTCCAGGGCATCGACAAATTCTGTATTGCTAAAAATTGTGTACTTGCACTGCATCACTTCCCCGCCTGTTCTTCCAGCAAGCCAAGTAGATGTTTGCCGCTCCTTTCCCGCGATATGAGGTTGGTGCTCAGTGCGCAAAGAACGAGTCAACGTGCAGTGTTTAGAGCCGTTTGCCAAATCGGCGCATATTTTCAACGCTTTATGATTGTCAATGTAAGAGTCTACCTCTCGCGACGTAATTCCTAATTTGTTGAGATGAATGATCCAATCTCTGACGTGGTAGCAGTGAATGAAGAAGGAGATTACATCATCGTCGTAGGCTTCCTTGTCATGGCCTGAGGAAGAAAAAATTCCTGCATAAATGCCTTCGATTCTTTTGAGGTATCTCTTAGCCCTTTCAAATTGTTCCAATGCGGCGTATCCCCAATTAAGACTGGTTTGTAAGCTCCGTCGGGACGACGCTGCCTCAGTTCAGCAGCCGCCGCCGCGTCAGCCCCAGCGCCAGCCAGAAGGCCGCCACGGCGATGCCGGTCAGCACGGCGAGGTGCAGGCCGATCTGAGTGGGCGGCTGGCCGAGGAGCAGCGGGCGGATCAGGGCGACGGCGTGGGACAGGGGCAGCCACTCGGCCACCGCGCGCACCGCGTCGGGGAGCTGACCCTGGGGGAAGAACACGCCGGAGAGCAGGGTCATCGGGGTGATGACGAGGGTGAAGTAGTACATGAAGAAGTCGTAGCTCGGCGCCAGCGCGGTCATGATCAGGCCGAGGGCGGCGAAGCACAGGCCGGTGAGGAAGATCACCGGGATCGCGGCGAGGGCCAGCGGCGAGGCGGCGAAGCCGAACAGGGCGACCACCGCGAGGATCGCCACGCCGGCCAGGCAGGCCTTGCTGGCGGCCCACAGCAGCTCGGCGGCAACGATGTCGTCGAGGCTGACCGGGGCGTTCATGATGGCTTCCCAGGTTTTCTGGGTGTGCATCCGCGAGAAGCCCGAGTACAGCGCCTCGAAGGTGGCGGCGTTCATGGTGGAGTAGGCCAGGGTGCCGCCGGCCAGGAAGGCGATGTAGGAGACGCCCTCGACCTCGGGCACCAGCAGGCCGAGGCCGTAGCCGAGGCCGAGCATGTAGATCACCGGGTCGGCCAGGTTGCCGACGATGGAGGGCAGGGCGAGCTTCTTCCACACCAGGAAGTTGCGCCGCCACACGGCCAGCAGGCGCGGCGACAGGCGGGGCGGGGCGAAGGGGCTAGTCACGGAGGTCGCGTCCGGTGAGCTTGAGGAAGACGTCTTCGAGGTTGGCCGGTCGGTGCAGGCTGCGCAGGCCGGGCTGGCGGGCCAGGTGGGCGAGCAGCGGGGCGGCGTCGTCGGTGTAGCAGAAGGCGGTCTCGCCGCTCACCTCGCAGCGCCGGCACAGGGCCTGGGCGTGGGCGGCGGCCCAGGCGGCGGCGCCCTGGCCGTCCCAGTCGCCGAAGATCTCGACCACCTGGGGCTCGATGTGGGCGGCGATGACCTCCCGCGGGCTGCCCTGGGCGAGGATGCGGCCGCCGTCCATGATGGCCAGCCGGTTGGCGAGGCGCTCGGCCTCGTCCATGAAGTGGGTGGTGAGCAGGATGGTGGTGCCCTCGGCGGTGAGCCGGCGCAGGCGTTCCCAGATGAGGTGGCGGGCCTGGGGGTCGAGGCCGGTGGTGGGCTCGTCGAGGATCAGCAGCTCGGGCTGGTTGACCAGCGCCCGGGCCAGGGTGAGGCGGCGCTTCATGCCGCCGGAGAGCGACTGGATGCGGGCGTTTTCCTTGCCCTCGAGGCCGGCGAAGGCGAGCAGCTCGGGGATGCGCGGGCGCACGTCGCGCTCATGCAGGCCGAAATAGCCGGCGAACACCAGCAGGTTCTCGGCGCAGGTGAAGTCGGGGTCGAGGCTGTCGAGCTGGGGCACCACGCCGACCCGGGCGCGGGCGTCGCGGGCCCGTTCGGGCACCGGCAGGCCGCACAGGCGGATGCTGCCGGCCGTCGCGGCGGTGAGGCCGAGGGCGCAGCGCAGGGTGGTGGTCTTGCCGGCGCCGTTGGGGCCGAGCAGGGCGAAGCATTCGCCGGGTTCCAGCCGGAGGTCGAGGCCGCGTACGACCTCGCGGGCGTTCGCGCCGTCGCCGAAGCGCTTGACGAGGCCGGCGATCTCGAGGGGGCTCATGCGGCCGGGGGCGCGCTGGCGGTGAAGGACGGCCGCGCCAGCAGGCCGTCGGCCCAGGCGGCGAGCTGCGGGTGGGCGGCCCGCCAGCCCAGGTGGGCGAAGCGGAAGTCGAGGTAGCCGAGGGTGCAGCCGGCGGCGATGTCGGCGATCGTGAGCGCCTCGCCGCCGAGGCCCTTGCGCTGGGCGAGGCGCTGCTCGAGGGCGGCCAGGCCGCGGTGTATCTTGCCGAGCTGGCGCTCGATGCTGGCCGGGTCCTGGCGCTCGGCCGGGCGCATGCCTTCGAGGAAGGCCGCCACCGCCGCGTCGGTGATGCCGTCGGCGAGGGCCTCGGCCTGGCGCACCGGCAGCGCGGCGAGGCGGTCGGCGGGCAGCAGGGCCGGGCCGGCGAGGGTGTCGAGGTATTCGGCGATCACCGGCGAGTCGAACCACACCTCGCCGTCGTCGGCCACCAGCGCCGGCACCTTGCCGAGGGGGTTGTAGCCCGGCACCCGGGTGTCGGCCAGCCAGGGGATGTCCACCTCGAGCTCGAAGGGGAGGCCCTTTTCGGCGAGGACGACGCGGATCTTGCGGGCGTAGGGGCTGGTGAGGGAGACGACGAGTTTCATGGGGGCTCCGGTGGGCGGTGGGGGGGCTAGGGCAGGGGATCCCAGCGGCGCTCGATGATCTTGCGGATCACGTGCAGGCGGCCGTGGAAGAAATGGTCGGCGCCGGGCACGACGATCACCGGCAGCTCCTGGGGTTCGGCCCAGGCGAGCACGTTGGCGAGGGGCACGGTTTCGTCCTTCTCGCCGTGGATCACCAGGCTGTGGTCGGGCACCGGCAGGGTCGGGTAGCTGCGCGCGCCGCTCACCTCGCCGGCGGCGGTGCCGACCAGCACGATGCGCTCGGCCGGGGTGATGCCGTCGGCGAGCCGCGCGGCGACGCGGGTCTGCACGTAGCCGCCGAAGGAGAAGCCGCCCAGCGCCAGCGGCATGCCGCCCCAGCGGCTCTGGGCCCAGCTGATCACCGCCAGCATGTCGTCGGTTTCGGCGACGCCGTGGTCGTGGCTGCCTTCGCTCTTGCCCACGCCGCGGAAGTTGGGCCGCAGCGCCGCGTAGCCGAGGTCGCGGAAGACCCGGGCCAGGGTGTGGGCCACCTTGTTGGTGTTGCTGCCGTGGAAGAGCGGGTGGGGGTGGCACACCAGCGCGATGCCGCGCACCCGCTCGGGGGCGTCGATGATCAGCTCGATCTTGCCGGCGGGGCCGTTGATGAGGGCGGTTTCGGTGGTGGCCATGGTCAGATCTTCAGGCGTTCGACGACGCGGCCGTTCTGCAGGTGCTCGGCGATGATCTCGTCGATGTCGTCCTTGTCGATGAAGGTGTACCAGGTTTCCTCGGGGTAGACGACCAGCACCGGGCCGTTGTCGCAGCGGCCCAGGCAGCCGGCCTTGTTGATGCGGATCTGCCCCTGGCCGTTGAGGCCGAGGGCCCCGATGCGGTCCTTGGCGTAGGTCTGCAGGGCCACGGCGTCGTGGTTGGCGCAGCAGGTCTCGCCCTCGGCGCGCTGGTTGCAGCAGAAGAAGACGTGGTGCTTGAAGTAGCTCATCGGGTGCCTCGGTGTGGTGGTGATGGGGGGATTATCAGTCAATCGCCGCGTCGGCGCATCGGGTCGCGCGCGGCGCCGAGCAGGCCCAGGTAGGCGAAGGTGATGAAGGGCCACAGGCTGGCGGTGAGCTGGGTGAGCCCGTGGAAGTTGAGGAGCTGGCCCCGCTGGATCAGCGCCGCGTCGCTGGGCAGGAAGGGGTTCTCCGGGGCCAGGTTGACCAGCGCGGTGCCCACCAGAAGGGCCATCCCGGCCAGCATGCCGTCGGCGCCGGCGGGCAGCAGCAGGCACACGGTGAGGATGGCGGCCCCTGCGGCGAGGCCGATCTGCCCGCCCGGAGTGGCCCAGTGCAGCGGGTCGCCCGGCGAGAAGAACGCCGCTGCGGCGAGGGTCTTGGCGCCCAGCCCGAGGAGTACCAGCAGCACCACCGGCCACGGGCTCCACTCGCGCATCATGCTGCGCGCGGTGAGTCCTACCGCCACCAGCTGGCTGGCGGCGATGGCGGCTTCCACCTTCATGAAGCGGGTCGGGTTGAACTGCAGCGGGGTGGGCAGGTCGAGCAGGCGGCGCAGGTCGCCGCTGGCGAACAGCAGGCTCTCGGGGGTCAGCAGGGTGAGCAGCCACAGGCCGAGGATCACCAGCCCGAGTTCGCCCGCGTGGCCGGGCACGATGCGCCGCTGGCGCCAGCGGGTGAGGCCGCTGCGCGGGTCGAACAGGCGCCCGCCCCAGCGTCCGCCGGCCAGCGCGCCGAGCACCCCGCCGAGGGTGTTGCAGCCCACGTCCACGTTGGAGGGGACCCGGCTGGGCAGGAAGTTCTGCAGGGTCTCCACCGACAGGCTGAGCAGGAAGCAGCCCAGGATCGCCGCCGGCACCGCCCACAACCGCGGCAGGCGCCCCATCAGCGCGGCGGTCAGCGCGAAGCTGAAGGGCACGATGCCGATCACGTTGGCGGTGAGGTCCACCCAGGTGTAGTAGCGCGGCCACGGCAGGGTGAGGAACTCGAACACCGGCAGCCCCGGGTCGCGCCAGCCGGAGAAGGGGTGCAGGCAGGCGTAGACGATCAGCAGCCCGATGGAGGCAGCGACATAGGCGGCGAGGGGCGAGCTGCGGTGGGGCGGGGGCATGCGCGTGGGGAATGGGGCGGTGGCGCCATTCTAGCCGCTGGGCGGGGCCCGGTGCCGGGTGGGGCGTCCCCGCCGGCCCGCCGCGTGGCCCGCCGGGTTGGCGCCGGCCACGCGCAGGGTGGGCGCCGTCAGCCGTGGCGGAGCGCCGCCGGCAGGCGCGCGGTGAGGGCGTCCCAGTCCACCGCGTCGAGGGTGTTCTTGACCAGCAGCCCGAGGTCGGTCTCGCCCTCCATCAGCAGGCGGCGGCTGAAGAAGAGGGTGTCCGGGTCTTCCTCGCGGAGGGCCAGGGCGAGGTAGTCGCGGGTGGTGGCGGAGATCGTCAGGTCGGGCGTGCGCGCGTCGAACAGCGGGCGGAAGCCGCGCGGGGTGAGGGTGAAGCGCAGCGCCAGGCCGGCGTCCGTCACCCGGAGCAGCAGGCGCTTGCCGGTGAGGGGCTCGAGGGTGTCGCGGGGCAGGATGCGGCCGAGGGCCAGGTTGAGCCCGCCGACGAGGGCGAGGGTGGGCGGCAGCTGGGGCAGGCGGGCGCCGAGGCGGGCGACGGGGCCGGGCAGCGTGAAGGCGGGGAGGGGCATGGGGCGCTCCTAGTGGATGACCAGTTGCTCGACCCCGGGCCGGCCGTGCCAGAAGCCGTTGCACGGTGCCGCGGGGAGCAGGGGGATGGCGTCCTGCAGGGCGTCGAGGGGCGGGATGAGGCCGTCGATGGCGCTGCGGAACAGCCGGATGATCTCGCCGGTATGCTCGCCCTGGGGGCTGATGCGCAGCAGGTCGAGGCCGTCGGCGACCACCGCCGGCAGGTCGGCGAGGAGGGTGTGCACGTGGGCCGACTGGGTCTGGATCCCGTTGAGGGTGAGAAAGGGCGCGCCCTCGCGGGTCTTCAGCGGGATGCCGTCGGCGAACTCCAGGCAGCGGAAGGCGCAGCTGTCCTTCTGCAGGTTGTAGTGGCGGGCGGTGAAGCAGCGCGCCGAGTAGGCCAGCGGCAGGCGGCCGTGGGCGAACAGCTCGACCTCGATGGCGCAGCCGAGGCCGGCGCGCAGCTCGGCGATCTGCGGGCGCGACAGCTCGGGTGGGGCGACCCAGCGGGTGGCGCCCAGCCCGGCGAAGAGGCCGAGGGTGGCCGGGTTGAAGATGTTGAGGGTCGGGCCGGCGATCCAGTCGCGGGCGGGGCGGTCGCCGCCGGTGAGGAGGTGCACCGCGCCCATGTCGTTGGCCTCGACGCGGAAGCGCCCGTTGTCGACGATGCGGCGCAGGGTCTTGAGGTCGGATTCGGATTCCACCAGCACCTGGCTGGAGAGCACGACCTCCTTGCCGGCGGCGGCGAGCATCTCGGCCACCTCCAGCCAGTCGGCGAGGCGCAGCTCGTGGCGGCGCGAGCAGACGGTCTCGCCGAGGTAGACGGTGTCCACCGGCGCTTCGGCCATGTCGGCGTAGAAGGCGAGGGTGGCCTGGCGGGGCCAGTAGTAGAGCAGGGGGCCGAGGGCGAGTTTCATGGCTATTTCCAGGGGCGGTAGTAGGCCCCGAGGGTGTGGCTCTGGCCTTCGGAGACCTTGTTGAGTTCGGCCATCCAGGCCGGTTCGATGCGGAACGGGGCGTCGCCCTGCTGCAGCCGGTCGATGGCGGCGCGCCACACCCGGGTGACCTGGGCCACGTAGGCGGGGCTGCGCTGGCGGCCTTCGATCTTGATCGCCGAGACGCCGATGCGCGCCAGCTCGGGCAGCAGTTCGAGGGTGTTGAGGCTGGTGGGCTCCTCGATGGCGTAATAGGTTTCGCCGTTCACGTCGAAGCGGCCCTTGCACAGGGTGGGGTAGCCGGCCCGCTCGCCGTCGGCGAAGCGGTCGATGAGGATGCCGTTGAGGCGGGTCTCCATGCCCTTCGGGGTCTGCTCCCAGCGCACGTGCTTGCCCGGCGAGCAGGCGCCCTGGCAGTTGGGCGACTCGCCGGTGGCGTAGGCCGACAGCGCGCAGCGGCCCTCGACCATCACGCACAGGCCGCCGAAGCCGAACACCTCGATCTCGACCGGGGTGTTGGCGGCCAGCTGCTCGACCTGGGCCAGCGACAGCACCCGCGGCAGCACCGCCCGCGAGACGCCGAAGTGGCGGTGGTAGAAGTTGATCGCGTCGTAGCTGGTGGCCGAGCCCTGCACCGACAGATGCAGGCGCAGCGCGGGGTGGGTCTGGCGGGCGTAGGCCATCAGGCCCGGGTCGGCGAGGATGATCGCATCGACGCCGGCCTCCGCGGCCCGGTCGACGGCGGCGGTCCAGCGCTGCCAGTTGCCCGCCTGGGGGTAGGTGTTGAGGGCCACCAGCACCTTGCGGCGGCGCTGGTGGGCGTAGCGCACGCCCTCGGCAATGGCCTTGTCGTCGAAGTTGAGGCCGCTGAAGTTGCGGGCGTTGGTGTCGTCCTTGAAACCCAGGTAGACGCAGTCGGCGCCGTGGTCGATGGCGGTCTTGAGGGCGGGCAGGCTGCCGGCGGGGCAGACAAGTTCGATGGGGCGGGCGGGGGGCATGGGAGATAAGGGCCTGAAAAAACGCCGGATGACTCTAGGCGCAGTGCCCCCCGGGGGCCTTGACCCTGGTCAAAGCCCCTGCGGCAAGGCATGTCTGCCCCTGTTCACACCGTGGGAATTCGGCGGCGCCCGGTGCATACTGCGGCGCTTGTGTCATATCGATTCTGATTTCTCATGCCATCCTTGCGTCGTCGCGCCCTTTCCCTCGGGGTTGGGGGGGGCCTGCTGCTGATCGCCAGTGGTTGCGGCCGTGCCAGCCGCGAACCGATCAAGTTCGCCACCAACCCCTGGCCCGGTTACGACCCGCTGTACATTGCCCGGGACAAGGGCTACTTCGAAGAGGTCGGGCTGGACGTCACGCTGGTCGATCTCACCTCGCTCGGCGCGTCGCGGCGGGCCTTCGAGCGTGGCCAGGTGGATGGCTGCGGGGCGACGCTGGTGGAGATCCTGCTGGCGGCCGACCAGTCCGGCACCCGCCCGCAGATCGCGGCGGTGGTGGACTACTCCAACGGCGCCGACGTGGTGGTGGGCGCCGCCGGCCTGGCGGGGCTGGCCGCGCTGCGCGAGCGCCGGGTGGCCATCGAGCCGGGCACCCTGCACATCCAGCTGCTGGCGCTGGCGCTGGCCTCCGTCCGGATGTCGATCCGCGACGTGATCCTGGTGCCGATGCCGCAGAACGCGATGCCCGCCGCCTTTGCCGACGGGCTGGTGAGCGCCGCCGTGTGTTTTCCGCCCGAGTCGAACCGCATCCTCGAGGCTGGCGGCAAGGTGCTGTTCCATAGCGGCCAGGTGCCCGGCCAGGTGATCGACACCCTGGTCTTCGACGGCAGCTTCGTGGCGCGCCGCGGCCCCGACGTGCCGGCCTTCATGACGGCCTACTACAAGGCCGTCGCGCTGATGGCCAGCCAGCCGGACGAGGCCCACGCGATCATGGCCCGCCGCGAGAACATGGGCGTCCAGGAGCTGCGCGATACCCTTTCCGGCATGCATTTCGTGTCTCGCGCCGAACAGCCGGCCCTGCTGGCGCCCGGCGGTCCGGTGGAGCGCTCCCTCAACGAGCTCCAGGGCGCCATGATGGCCCTGGCCCAGCTGCGCCAGGCCCGCAACCTCAAGGACTTCCTGATCGCCCGGGAGTTCGTGGCAGATGCCGGGGCCCTCGCCTGATCCCTTCTCCCGCGGCGCCTCCGGGGGCCAGGACGCGGCCCGCTGGGGCGGCGTCTTCGTTTCCCTGCGCTGGCGGCTGGTGGCGCCGCTGCTGGCCCTGTGGGCCGTCGGCATGGTGCTGCTGGTCAGCGTGGTGTACGCCAGCATCGTCGAACGCTTCCAGACCCTCGTCGAGGAGCGCGCCGACGGCATCGTCGCGGCGGTCTGCTCGGTGGCCGAGACGGCCCGCGACCCGACCGACCTGCGGCGCTTCCTGTCGTCCCTGGGCGCCGCGCGGGACGTCCTGAGGGTCGCGCTGGTGGCGGGCCAGCCCCTGCGGGTGGTGGCCTCCAGCGAGCACAGCTGGCATGGCCAGCCCCTCGCGGCGCTGTCCGACCCGGCCCTCGCCGTGGCCATCGGGCGCGTTGGCGCCGCCCGCCAGGCCGAACGCCGGGTCGACGCGACCCACCAGGTGCTGGAGGTGCTCGAGCCCGTGCTGCTGGTCGACGACGGCCACGAGCACGGGCGCCTCGCCGAGGGCGTGCTGCTGCTGCGCCTCGACGCCTCGGCCCTGTGGTGGGCGGCCCGGGACACCGTGCTGTCCCTCTGCCTGTGGCTCGGGGGCATCCTCAGCGCGGTGGCCGGGCTGATCCTGCTGATGGTCTCGCGCCACGTGCTGCGCCCGGCCGAGGCGATCCGCGCGGCCCTCTACCGGCGTCAGGCCGGCGGCGCCGACGTCCCGGTGCCGGTCGGCCGGCGGGATGAGCTGGGCGAACTCGCCGCCGCCCTCAACGACATGCTGGACACCCTGCGCACCCGCAACCTGCAGCTGGCGCGGGCCCGCGACCAGCACCTGGCGATGCTGGAAGGTTTTCCGCACCTGGCCTGGCGCGCCAACGCCACCGGCCAGTGCGACTGGTTCAACCGCGCCTGGCTGGCCTTCACCGGCCGCTCGCCGGAGCAGGAGGCCAACGGAGGCTGGGCCGAGGCGGTGCATCCGGATGACCGGGAGTCCTGCCTCGCCACGTACCAGCGCGCCTTCGAGGCCCGCGCGCCCTTCGTCTTCGAATACCGCCTGCGCGCGGCCGACGGCAGCTACCACTGGATCGCCGACCACGGCGTGCCGCTCCACGACGCCGACGGGCAGTTCACCGGCTACGTGGGGTCGGCCTACGACCTCCAGCCGGCCCGCGACAACGCCCGCGACATCAAGCGCATGACGCGCCTCTATCACGCCCTCTCCGACACCAACAAGGCGATCGTGCACACCCGCGATGCGGCGGCCTTGCTACCCCAGGTGTGCCGCATCGCGGTGGAGTTCGGCGAGCTCGACCTGGCCTGGATCGGCTTTCCCCGCGGGCGCGAGCTGGTGGTGGAGGCGCTCTATCAGCGCGTCGGGCGCCGCGCGGCCCAGCCGGACGAGCTGCGCTGCCCGGCCTGCCTGCAGACGGGGCTGGCCCGGCGGCTCATCGTCAATGGGCCGCAGGCCGGCGGCAGTGGGCCCGACAGCTCGTTTGCCTTTTTCCCGCTCCGCGTCGCCGACGGCGGTGTCAACGCCGACGGCGTGCTGGCCCTGCGCAAGGACGAGAGCGGCTTTTTCGACGAGCACACCGTCCGCCTGATCGAGGAGCTCACCGCCGACGTGGCCTTCGCGCTGCGCAGCTATCGTCGCGAGGACCTGTTGCGCCTGGCCGCCAAGGTCTTCGAGAACAACTCCGAGGGCATCGTCATCACCGACTGCGAGCGGCGCGTGGTGATGACCAACCGGGCCTTCTCCACCCTCACCGGCTACGACGAGGCGAGCACCTGCGGCGAGGTGCTGGAGCTCTTCGACCCCCGCCTCCACGCGGAGGGCTTCGCGGCCGAGGTCCGCGCCCAGGCGGCGGCGGGCGGGGCCTGGCAGGGCGAGGTGTGGCTGCGCCGGGCCGACGGCGAGAGCTTCCCGGCGGCGCTGTCCCTCAGCGTCGTGCGCAGCGACGACGGCCTGGTCAGCCACTACGTGGCGGTGTTCTCCGACGTCAGCCAGCGCAAGGCCGACGAGGCCCACATCCGCTTTCTGGCCAGCCACGACTTCCTCACCGGCCTGCCCTCCCGCGCCGAGCTGGCGACGATCACCGCCGAGGCCACCGCGCTGGCCGACCAGGGCGGGGGCCGGCTGGCCCTGTGTTTCCTGGATCTCGACCGCTTCAAGAACGTCAACGACACCCTCGGCCACCACGTGGGCGACCAGCTGCTGGTCGAGGTGGCGCGGCGGCTCGAGTCGGTGCTGCGCCCCGGCGAGCGGGTGCTGCGCCACGGCGGCGACGAGTTCGTCGTGCTGCTCCCCGAGGGGGAGGACGGCGCGGGGCTGGGCGCCGGGGCCAACCGGCTGCTGGCGGCCCTCGACGAGCCCTTCCGCCTCGCCGGCCGCGAGTTCAGCCTGTCCACCAGCATCGGCGTGGCGGTCTACCCCGACGACGGGCTGGACGCCGAGATCCTGCTCGACCGGGCCGACATGGCCATGTACCGGGCCAAGGAGGCCGGCCGCAACGGCATCGAGTTCTTCACGCCGGGCATGGACTCGCTGGGCGACGAGCGCCTGTCCCTCGAATACGCGCTGCGCGGTGCCCTGGAGCGCGACGAGCTGGTGGTGTATTACCAGCCGCTGGTGGCGACCGACGGGCATCTGGTGGGCACCGAGGCGCTGGTGCGCTGGCGCCACCCGGAGCTGGGGCTGCTGCTGCCCGGGCGCTTCATCCCGCTGGCCGAGGAGAGCGGCCTGATCCTGCCCGTCGGCAGCCGGGTGCTGCACGCCGTGTGTGCCCAGCTTGCCGCCTGGCGCGACGCCGGCCTGCGGCTGGTGCCGACGGCGGTCAACATCTCGGCCCTGCAGTTCCGCCGCGCCGATTTTGTCGACAGCGTCGCCGACGCGCTGCGCCGGTACGGCATCCCCGCCGGGCTGCTGACCCTCGAGCTCACCGAGAGCATGGTGATGCGTGACGTCGAGCTGGTGGCCCGGCAGCTGGCCGAGCTGAAGGCGCTGGGCGTCTCGATCGCCATCGACGACTTCGGCACCGGCTATTCCAGCCTGGCCTACCTCAAGCGGTTTCCCCTCGACAAGCTCAAGATCGACCAGTCCTTCGTGCGGGAGATCAACGCCGGCCCGGCGGACCGGGCCATCGTCGCCTCCATTGTCGGCCTCGGCCACAACCTGGGGCTCGAGCTGGTGGCCGAGGGCGTCGAGACCGAGGCGATGGCCAGCACCCTGTGCCAGCTCGGCTGCGACGCGCTGCAGGGCTGGTGCTACGGCAAGGCCGAGCCGGCGGACGTGTTCGCGACCCGCCTCGCCGCGGCCGCCTAGGCCCGGCGCCGCGTGGGCGGGACGTCGTTGGCGCATGCCGGAAACGGGCCGGAAAGTGCCCCGCCGGCCCGTTTCCGGCCCCCTCGCGCCGGCGAGTGCGTCCGGTCGCCATTTCCAGGATAATCCGCGGATTCTTCAACGCTTTTTCCCCTATCCGCGCATGCTGTTCTGGTTCGTCATCGTTTATTGGCTGATCTCGGTGGGCATCGGCCTGTTTGCCGCCACGCGGGTACATAACACCAAGGATTTCGCGGTGGCCGGGCGGCATCTGCCGTTCTACATGGTCACCGCCACGGTGTTCGCCACCTGGTTCGGCTCGGAGGCGGTGCTGGGCATTCCGGCGACCTTCCTCAACGAAGGCCTCCATGGCGTGGTGGCCGACCCCTTCGGCTCGTCCCTGTGCCTGATCCTGGTCGGCCTGTTCTTCGCCGCGCCCCTCTATCGCATGAACCTGCTGACCATTGGCGACTTCTACAAGAAGCGCTACGGGCGGGGCGTGGAGGTGCTCACCACGCTGGCCATCGTGGTCTCCTACCTGGGCTGGGTCGGCGCGCAGATCTCGGCCCTCGGGCTGGTCTTCAACGTGGTGTCGGGCGGCGAGATCAGCAAGCTGGCCGGCATGTGGATCGGTTCCCTGACCATCCTCGTCTACACGCTCTACGGCGGCATGTGGGCGGTGGCGGTCACCGACTTCCTGCAGATGATCATCATCGTGATCGGCATGCTGTGGATCGGCGGCGAGGTGAGCAGCATGGCCGGTGGCGTCGGGGTGGTGGTCGAGCACGCCATGAACGCGGGCAAGTTCAGCTTCCTGCCGCCCGCCGAGCCCCGGGAGGTGATCGCCTTCATCGCCGCGGCGGTCACCATGACGCTCGGCTCCATCCCCCAGCAGGACGTCTTCCAGCGGGTGCAGTCGGCCAGGTCCGAGAAGATCGCCGTGTGGGGTTCGGTGCTCGGCGGCGGGCTGTATTTCGTGTTCGCCTTCGTGCCGATGTTCCTGGCCTATTCGGCGACCCTCATCGATCCGGACATGGTGGCCCGGCTGATCAATTCGGATTCCCAGATGATCCTCCCCGAGCTGGTGCTTACCAGGGCGCCGCTGGTGGCCCAGGTGCTGTTCTTCGGTGCGCTGCTGTCGGCCATCAAGAGCTGCGCCTCGGCGACCCTGCTGGCGCCCTCCGTCACCTTCACCGAGAACATCCTGCGCCCGGCGATGCCCCATCTCACCGACCGCCGGCTGCTGTTCTGGATGCGGGCGGTGACGCTGGTGTTCACCCTGCTGGTGACCCTCTACGCCATGTATTCCACGGCCAGCATCTTCAAGATGGTCGAGAACGCCTACCAGACCACCCTCGTCGCGGCCTTCGTGCCCCTGGTGTGCGGCCTCTACTGGCGCCGTGCAACCAACCAGGGCGCGCTGCTGTCGATCTTCTGCGGCATTTCCGTGTGGCTGGCCGTGCATCTGGCGGGGGGCGACGCCCCCTTCGTGCCGGCCCCCCTCGCCGGCCTCATCGCCAGCGCGGTGGGCATGGTGGTGGGCTCGCTGATCAAGCAGTTCGTGCCCCACGACATCCATGTGCACGATCGCCTGCGCCACGGCCACCATGCCGCTGACAGCCACGGCGTCGCCCACGAGGGGATCAGGGCGATCCACCGGCACTGAGGGGGGCTCGCGGAGGCGGCTGCGGCCGCCCGCGGGGCTTCCGCCACGGGCTGGCGTGGTCGCTCAGGGCGCCGAAGGGGGCGCCGCCCCGGCGGCCGAGTTGTTAACAACCAGGGTTTCGTTATTTTGACTGCTTCTTCCGACACCAAAACCATCGCCGTCGCCCTCACCGGGGCGTCGGGCATGCCCTACGGGCTGCGTCTCGTCGAGTGCCTGCTGGCCGCCGGCTGCCGGGTGTGGCTGCTGTATTCCCAGGTGGCGCAGATCGTCGCGCGCCAGGAGATGGAGCTTTCCCTGCCGGCCCGCCCGGCGGAGGTCGAGGCCGAGCTGTCGGCCCGCTTTGGCGCGGCGCCGGGCCAGTTGCGGGTGTTCGGGCGGGAGGAGTGGTTCGCCCCGCCGGCTTCCGGCTCCAATCCGCCCGACGCGATGGTGGTCTGCCCGTGCTCGATGGGCTCCCTCGCGGCGATCGCCGCCGGGCTCGCCAGCACCCTCATCGAGCGGGCCGCCGACGTGGCGATCAAGGAAGGCCGCAAGCTCGTCATCGTGCCGAGGGAGACCCCCTTCTCGGTGCTGCATCTGGAGAATATGCTGCGTCTGGCGCGGATGGGCGTGGTGATCCTGCCGGCCAACCCGGGTTTCTACCACCACCCGCAGAGCGTGGGCGATCTCGTCGATTTCGTGGTCGCCCGCATCATGGACCAGCTGGGCGTGGCCCACCGCCTGATGCCCCGCTGGGGCGAAGAGCGGGACGAATGAGCGCGGCCGCCGGGCCGTGAAAGGAGCAAGGCGATGAGCACCCCCATCGACGCCGTCGAGATCCCCATCTTCCCCCTCAGCACCGTGCTGTTCCCCGGCGGGGTGCTGCCCCTCAAGCTCTTCGAGGCGCGCTATCTCGACATGGCGGCCCGCTGCATGCGCACCAACTCGCCCTTCGGGGTATGCCTGATCAGCGAGGGCGGCGAGGTCGGCGAGCCGGCGGTGCCCCACGGGCTGGGCACCATCGCCCGCATCGTCGACTGGGACATGCCCCAGGCGGGCCTGCTGTTCATCAAGACGGTGGGCGGCGAGCGTTTCCGCATCGTCGAGCGCCGGCTGCAGCCCGACCGACTGCAGACCGCCCGCGTCGTGCCGCTGCCCGAGCCCGCGCCGCAGCCGGTGCCGGAGGCGCTGCAGGGCGCGCTGCCGCTGCTGAAGGCGATCATCGAGGACACCGGCAGCGAGGCCTTTGCCGAGCCCCACCGCCTCGACGACGCTACCTGGGTCGGCTACCGGCTGGCCGAGGTCCTGCCCATCCCCAGCCTCGCCCGCCAGCGCCTGCTGGAGCTCGACGACACCCTGTCGCGGCTGGAGATCATCCACCGCTACCTCGCGCAGCACAACCTGCTCGGCGGCAAGTAGCGGGCGGCGGCCCCGCGCGGTGGCGCCTTAGCCGCGCCGCCGCTCGCGCCAGCCTTCCAGCAGCGAATACACCGCCGGCACCACCACCAGGGTCAGCAGCGTGGAGCTGACCATGCCGCCGATCACCGCCACGGCCAGCGGCTGGTTGGTCTCGCTGCCGGCGCCGAAGCCCAGCGCCGCCGGGGCGAGGGCCAGGATCACCGTCATCGAGGTCATCAGCACCGGTCGCATGCGGGTCGGGCAGGCGTCGCGCAGGGCAGCGTCCACCTTCAGGCCCTCGCCGCGGCGCTGGTTGGTGAGGTCCACCAGCAGGATCGAGTTCTTGGCCACCAGGCCGATCAGCAGCACCAGGCCGATCATCGAGTAGATGTTGAGGGTCTGGCCGCTGGCCCACAGGGCCGCCACCCCCCCGACGATGGCCAGCGGCTGGGCCAGCATCACGATGGCGGGCTGCAGGAAGCTGTTGAACTGGCTGGCCAGCACCATGTAGAGCAGCGTCAGGGCCAGCAGGAAGGTGAAGCTCATGTACTTCTGGGTTTTGCCGAATTCCTCGGCCTGGCCGATCATGCGCACCTGATAGCCGGTGGGCAGCATTTCGGCGGCGATCTGCTTGACCTGCCCGACGGCCTCGGCCAGCGGCAGGGTCGGTGTGGCGAAGAAGGTGGCGGCGTACTGCAGGTCGAAGCGGCCGACCACCGCCGGGCCGAGGGCCTCGCGGAAGCTGGCCACGCTGTCGAGGCGCACCATCTCGCCGGCCTTGTTGCGCAGGTAGATCTTGGAAAGATCCGCCGGCTGGGTGAAGCTGCCCTCGACGGCCTTCACGCGGATGTCGTAGCGCTGGCCGTCGCCGGGCTCGTCGTTGAACTTGGCGATGTCGACGCCGCCGGTGAGCATGTTGATGGCCAGGGCTACGTCCTGGGTGCTGAGGCCGGCGTCAGCGATGCGCAGCCGGTCGGGGGCGAAGATGAGCTGGGGCAGGTCGAGCTGCAGGTCGGTGTCGATGCGGCCGAGGCCGGGCTGGGTGGCCAGCTTGCGCTGCAGGGCCTGGGCGTGGTTGCCGAGTTCCTGCAGGTTGGTGCCGGTGAGCACGAACTGCAGCGGCTCGCCGCGGGCGCCCTGCACCATCGGGTAGGGCGCGGCGAACACCCGGGCGCCGGCAATCCGGGCGAACTCCTCGCGCAACATGGGGATCACCTCCTGCTGCTTGAGCGTGCGCTCGCTGCGCGGCACCATGCGTACCACCACCGTGCCCTGGTTGACTTGCCCGGCGGCGCCGAGGCCGATCAGCGAGAACTCGGAACGCACCTCCGGGTGCTTGTCGAGGACCGCCTCGACCTCGCGCAGCTTGGCGTCGGTGTAGTCGATGCTGGAGCCCAGCGGCGTGCGCAGCGACACCAGGAAGCGCCCCTCGTCGGCGTCGGGGGCGAAGGCCTTGCCGATGTTGGCGAAGAAGAAGCCGCTCGACGCCACCACCGCCACGGTGGCCAGCACCACCCACAGGCGGTGGGCGAGGGCGCCCTCCAGCAGGCGCACGTAGAGGCCGTCGAGGGCCGCGAAGGCCCGGTCGAAGGCGCGGTAGATCGGGCCGTGCTGCTTCTCGACCTTGAGGTAGCGGGAGCACAGCATGGGGGTGAGGGTGAGCGAGACGAACAGCGACACCAGCACCCCGAAGGTGACCACCAGCGCGAAGCTGCGGAAGAACTGCCCGATGATCCCCGAGATGAAGGCCACCGGCGCGAAGATGCAGACCAGCGACAGGGTGGCCGCCATCACCGCGAAGACCACCTCGTTGCTGCCGTTGATCGCCGCCGAGACCGGGTCGGGATCGAGGGTCTCGCGGTGGCGGAAGATGTTCTCGAGCACCACGATGGCGTCGTCCACCACCACCCCGATCAGCAGCAGCAGGCCCAGCATGGTGAGCGAGTTGAGGGTGAAGCCGGCGAAGTAGATCACCGCGATGGCCCCCGCGAGCGACACGGGGATCGCCAGCGAGATGATCAGCGTGGAGCGCACCGAGCGCAGGAAGACCCACACCACCAGCGCCGCCAGCAGGGTGCCCTCGATGAGGTGCTCCTTGAGGGAGTCGACGATCTCGATGATGAACACCGCGTCGTTGGAGACCACCGACAGGCTCATGCCCGGCGGCAGGGCCGGGCGGAGCTCGGTGTCGAGGCGCTCCTGGATGCGCTCGGTGATGGCCACCGTGTTGGCGTTGGCGATCTTGACCATGCCCAGGCCGACGGTGGTCTGGCCGTTGAAGCGGGCCAGCTGGCGTTTGTCGGCGAGGCCGTCCTCGATGTTCGCCACGTCGCCCAGGCGCACCGGCGCCTTGTCGCGCCAGGCGACGATCAGCTCGCGCAGCTGCTCGACCTCGTGGAACTCCAGGTCGAGCTTGACCAGGCTCTCGGTGCTGCGGCCCACCACGAAGCCGCCAGCCAGCTGCACGTGCTCGCGGGCGAAGGCCTCGCTGATGTCCTGAGCGGTGATCTTGTGGGCGGCCATCCGGTCGGGCAGCAGGTCGACGCGGATGGTGCGGTCGCGCCGGCCACCGAGGCGCACCTCGCCGACGCCGTCGATGGTCTCGAGGCGCTTCTTGAGGACGTTGAGGGCGTACTGGTTGAGCTGCTGCTGGGTGCGGTCGCCCTGCAGCGCCAGCCACATCACCGGTTGGGCGTTGGTCTCGACCTTGGCCACCACCGGCGGGTCCACGTCCTTGGGCAGCCGCCGCAGCACCTGGTTGACCTTGGACTGGACCTCGTTGAAGGCCACGTCCACCTTCTTCTCGAGGGCGAAGGTGATGTTGACCGTCGACACCCCCGGCGACGAGGTGGACTGCACGTGCTCGATGCCCGGCACGCTGTTCACCGCCGACTCGATGACGTTGGTGATGCTGGAATCGACGATGTCGGGGTTGGCGCCCTTCAGTGTCGTGGTGATCGAGATCACCGGGAATTCGATGAACGGGTAGCGGTCGACGCCGACCCGCTGGTAGCCGATGACGCCCACCAGCACCAGCACGGCGCTCATCATCCACGCCAGCACGTGGCGCTTGATGGAAAGCTCGGGCAGGGTCATGGCCTGGCGGCGGCCGTGGCCGGGCGGGTTTCGGGAGCGGCCTTGACGGTGACGGCGGCGCCGTCGCTGAGGAAGCCGGCGCCGTCCTCGGCGACGACTTCACCCGGGGCGAGCCCCTTGACGATCTCGATCCGGCCGTCCCGCTTGACGCCGGGCTCGACGATGCGCTGGCGGGCCTTGCCTTCGGCGACCACATACACCACCTTGCCGGCCGGGCGCAGCACCACGCTCTGCTCGGGCACCACCACCGCGGCGGGCTTGCGGCCGGTGACGATGGCGCCATTGACGGTGCCGCCGGCACGCAGGCCGCCGTCGTTGTCGAGGCGCACCTGCACGTCGAGGGCACGGCTGCCCTCGCTGACCGTGGGCTTGACCTGCTCGACGCTGCCCTCGATCACCCGGTCGGGCTGCTGGGGGCTGGTGAGGCGCACCGGCTGGCCCGGGCGGATGCGCGCGGCGGCGCTCTCGGGGTAGGGCAGGTGGGCCTTCAGGATGCGGTTGGAGACCAGCCGGTAGAGCGGGTCGCCGACCTTCACGTAGTCGCCCGCGGCGACGATCTGGGTCTCGATGACGCCCTCGACGGGCGCCACGACCTTGCTGCGCTCCAGGTTGTAGCGGCTGGCGCCACTGCGGGCGCGGGCCGTGGCGAGCTGGGCGCGGGCTGCGTCGCGCTGGGCCAGGGCATCGTCGGCGCCGTTCTTGGAGATGAAGCCCTGGGCGACGAGCCGCTGCTGGCGTTCGGCGAAGCGCTCGGCCTGGGCCACGAGGGCGTCCAGGCGGGCGATCTCGGCGGCGTCGGCCTGGCCCTGGATGTGGAAGTCGGTGGGGTCGATCTCGGCCAGCGGCTGGCCCTGGCGGACCCGGTCGCCGGCCTTGGCATGCACGGCGATCACGCGCCCGGCCACTTCGGCGCCGATCTTCGGGTCGATGAGGGCCTCGAGGGTGCCGAGGCTGTCCTCGGTGACGTCGAGGGTGATGCTCTCCGCCGTAGTGGTGGTGATCAGCGTGGCGGGTGGTCCGGCCGGCTTGCCGGCGGCCGGTTCGGGCTTGCCGCCGCAGGCGCCGAGCCCGATGGCGAGGAACAGGGTGACGCAGGGGGCGAAACGCATGATCGGGGCCTTCGGGCGGGGCTGATGTGGGCTCAGGGAAGCGGGCGTTCGCCCTTCAGGAGGTGCTCGAGGGTCTCGCGCTCGCGGATCACGTGCACCGTGTCGCCATCCACCAGCACCTCGGCGGCGCGGGGGCGGGTGTTGTAGTTGGAGCTCATGGTCATGCCGTAGGCGCCGGCCGACAGGATCGCCAGCAGGTCGCCCGTCTCGACGGAGAGGTCGCGGTCGTGGCCGAGGAAGTCGCCGCTCTCACAGATCGGGCCGACCACCTCGTAGCGGGTCGCCGGCAGGCTGCGCGGGGCGACGGCGACGATCTCGTGCCAGGCGTCGTAGAGGGCCGGGCGGGCCAGGTCGTTCATGGCCGCGTCGATGATCGCGAAGTTCTTCTCGACGCCGGGCTTGAGGTATTCGATGCGGGTCAGCAGCAGGCCGGCGTTGCCCACCAGCGAGCGGCCCGGCTCGAAGCACAGGGCTTCGGAGCGGCCTTCAAAGCACTCGAGCAGGGGCTTGAGGTAGTCGGTGGGGGTGGGCGGCTCCTCGTCACGGTAGCGGATGCCGAGGCCGCCGCCGAGGTCGATGTGGTCGAGGTGGATGCCTTCGCGGGCGAGCTGGTCGACCAGGCCGAGGATCTTGCCGGCAGCTTCGGCCATCGGGGCCGGGTCGAGGAGCTGGGAGCCGATGTGGCAGTCGATGCCCGAGATCTCGATGGCGGGCATCCGCGCGGCCTTGCGGTAGAGGTCAAGGGCCTCGGTGAAGGCCACGCCGAACTTGTTGCCACGCAGGCCGGTGGAGATGTAGGGGTGGGTGTTGGGGTTGACGTCGGGATTCACCCGGAAGGCGATCGGCGCGCGCTTGCCGAGCTGGGTGGCCACGTCGTTCAGGCGGTCGAGCTCGGCGGCGGACTCGACGTTGAAGCAGCCGATGCCGGTTTCGAGGGCGAAGCGCATCTCGTCGATGCTCTTTCCGACGCCGGAGAAGATCACCTTGCCCGGGTCGCCGCCGGCTGCCAGCACGCGGGCCAGCTCGCCGCCGGAGACGATGTCGAAGCCGGCACCGAGCTTGGCGAACACCGACAGGATGCCCAGGCTGGAGTTGGCCTTGACCGCGTAGCAGACCAGCGCCTTGCGCATCCCGAGGGCCTTTTGGTAGGCCTCGTAGGCGCCGGTGAGGGCGGCGCGGGAGTACACGTAGGTGGGGGTGCCGAAGCGCGCGGCGATGTCGGCGAGGGCGACCCCTTCGAGGGTCAGGCCGGCGGGGCCGGCGGCAAGGGTCGGCACGGGCAGGGCGGTGGTCATTGGGCGGAGTCCTGGGGGGCGGGTTTGTTATGATCGACGGCCGGGGCCTGTGCGGGCGCCGGCGCACTGTCGGCCGCGCCGGTGGCCGGCTTGGCGGCCGGGCGGGCGATGGGCTTGGGAACCTGGGGGAGCTGCAGCGGCCCCTTGATGCCGCAGCCGCCCAGCACGATCAGGCCGCAGGCTGCGGCGGCAGTGGCGATGGTTCGCATGATTTCCACGCAAAAACGTGAATGTTAACAGAAGGAAGGGAATGGGCGATGGATGAAGCAGGGTTCAACGCGCTGGCGGATGCCGAACTCGGGCGCCTGGAGGGCTTGCTCGATGCCTGCGGGGCCGACTTTGACTACGAGGTGAAGCCCGGCGGCGTGCTGGAGCTGGAGTTCGACAACGGTAGCAAGATCATCGTGAATCGCCACACGGCGGCCCGGGAGATCTGGCTGGCGGCGAAGTCGGGGGGCTTTCATTTTCGCCCCGCCGATGGCCGCTGGGTGGGCACGCGGGACGGCGAGGATTTTTACGTGGTGCTGTCCCGCTGCATGTCGGAGCAGGCCGGCGAGCCGGTCAGCCTGAAGGGCTGAGGCCAGCGTCCGGCCCGCCCAGCCCTCAGCCGGTGGAGGGGGGCAGGCCGGGGGCGACCGGTGCCGGCGCGGCCGCGGGGGCAGGCGCCGGGGGCGGGGCTTCGTCCGCCGGCGTGCTGGGCTTCGCTTCGGCAGGCGCTTCCGCCGGCACGTCGGGGAGGTTCTCCTTGTAGATCATCTCCTCGGTGGCGCTGCCGGCCGGCTGGATGCGGATCAGGCCTTCCGGCGCCTTCGGGAAGCTCTCGGGCACGCCCTCGAGGGCCTTGCGCATGTAGTTGATCCACATCGGCAGGGCGGCGTGGCCGCCGGTCTCGCCGCTGCCCAGGTTGCGCGGCTTGTCGAAGCCGATCCAGGCCACCGTGACGAGGGTCGGCTGGTAGCCGCAGAACCAGGCGTCGAGGTAGTCGTTGGTGGTGCCGGTCTTGCCCGCCAGGTCGTTGCGCTTGAGCACCATGGCCTTGGTGGCGGTGCCGCGGCGGACCACGTCCTTCATGATCGAGTCCATCAGGTAGGCGTTGCGCTCGTCGATCGCCCGCTCGGCGGTCTCGCCGGCCACCGGCGGGTCGACGCGGGCCAGCACGTTGCCGGCGTCGTCGCGGATTTCCTGCACCAGATAGGGCTCGATGCGGTAGCCGCCGTTGGCGAACACCGAGTAGCCGCGCAGCATCTGCCAGGGGGTGACCGAGCCGGCGCCGAGGGCCATCGTGAGATAGGCCGGGTGGCGCTCGGCGTCGAAGCCGAACTTGGTGATGTAGTCCTGGGCGTAGCGCGGGCCGATCGACTTGAGCAGGCGGATCGATACCATGTTCTTGGAGCGGGCCAGCGCGGTGCGGATGGAGATCGGGCCGTCGTAGCGGCCGTCGTAGTTCTTGGGCTCCCAGGCCTGGCTGCCGGTCTCGCCCGACGAGAAGGACATCGGCGAGTCGTCCACCACGCTGTTGGGGCCGTAGCCCTTCTCGAAGGCCGCCGAGTAGATGAAGGGCTTGAAGCTGGAGCCCGGCTGGCGCCACGCCTGGGTGACGTGGTTGAACTTGTTGCGCGTGAAGTCGAAGCCGCCGGCCAGCGCGCGGATGGCGCCGGTGCGCGGGTCGGCGGAGGCGAGGGCGCCCTCGACCTCCGGCAGCTGGGTGATCTCCCAGCGGCCGTTGTCGTTGCGGGTGATGCGCACGATGGCGCCGGCGCGGATGCGTTTGTTGGGCGGGCCCTTCTCGCCCACCATGCGTTCGGCGAAGCGCAGGCCGTCGCCGCTGATGCGGATCGTCTCGCCGTAGCGATAGACGGTGACGGCGCCGCTGCGGGCCTCGGTGACGATGGCCGCCAGCATGTCGTCGTAGTCGGGGGTCTCGGCGAGGATCTCGTCCAGCGCCTCGCCCTGCTCACCCTTCATGCGGGCCGGGTCGACGTAGGCCTCGGCGCCGCGGTAGCCGTGGCGGCGGTCGTAATCCAGGATGCCACGGCGCAGGGCCCGGTAGGCGGCGTCCTGCTCGGCCTTGTTGATGGTGGTGATGACCTTGATGCCGCGGGTATAGGCCTCTTCCTGGAACTGCTCGTAGGCGATCTGGCGGGCCATCTCGGCCACGTAGTCGGCGCTGCCGCCGAAGTCGCTGGTGCTGGTGACCACCTTGAGCGGCGTCTCGATGGCCTCGCGCTGCTCGGCCTCGTTGATGAAGCCGAGCTCCAGCATCCGCCGCAGCACGTATTGCTGGCGCTGCGCGGCGCGTTTCGGGTTGACCACCGGGTTGTAGGCGGAGGGCGCCTTGGGCAGGCCGGCGAGCATCGCCGCCTCGGCCACGCTCAGCTCGCGGATGGGTTTCCCGAAGTAGGTGTGGGAGGCCACCGCGAAGCCGTAGGCGCGCCGCCCGAGGAATATCTGGTTGATATAGACCTCGAGAATCTGGTCTTTCGTGAGATTTTGCTCGATCTTGAAGGCGAGGAGTATTTCGTAAAGCTTGCGAGAGATGGTTTTCTCTCGGGTGAGGAAGAAGTTCCGTGCAACCTGCATAGTGATCGTGGATGCTCCCTGGCGTTTGCCGCCGGTGGCGAGGTTGGCGCCGGCGGCCCGCAGGATGCCCAGGAAGTCCACGCCGGAGTGCTGGTAGAAGCGGTCGTCCTCGGCGGCGAGGATCGCCTGCTTGAGCACCGGGGGCACGTCCTGGATGCGGATGAAGGCGCGCCGCTCCTCGCCGTACTCCCCGATCAGGGCCCCGTCGGCCGTGTAGACGCGCAGCGGGATCTTGGGGTGGTAGTCGGTCAGGGCCTCGAGCGAGGGCAGGGTCGGCCAGGCGGAGGCGACGGCAATGGCGATGATCGCAACGCCGATCGTGATGAGGCCGAGCAGGGCGGCGAACGGGTAAAGGAGCCAGCGCATGAAGGGAGGGCAGGGGGCAAAAAAGTCAGTGCATTATACGAGCAGCCCCGGTTTGCCGCCCGTAATGCCGCCGCGCCGATTTGCAGAGCCTTGCTTTACACCTGTCATTGTTGTTGTTAGGATTTCATGTAGATTGTTGTAAGTGCGTCTAACGTAAAGAATTTTCAGGATTTTTTGTGATCGACCTATCCTTTCTGAACCCCAGGGCACGGCCCTTGATCGGCGTCGACATCTCGTCGTCGTCAGTCAAGATGGTTGAGTTGTCCGCCGTTTCCGGAGGGGGGTACCGGGTCGAGCGCTACTCGATCGAGGCCCTGCCCCGTGAAGCGGTGGCCGACGGCAACATCGCCAATCTCGAAGCCGTCTCCGAAGCCATCCGCCGCGGCTGGCGCCGCCTCGGCACCAGCACCAAGTTCGTCGCGCTGGCCCTGCCCGCCTCGGCCGTGATCACCAAGCGGATCATCCTGCCGGCCGGCCTGCGCGACCAGGAGCTCGAGGTTCAGGTTGAATCCGAAGCCAACCAGTACATTCCCTTCGCCCTCGACGAGGTCAACCTCGACTTCCAGGTGATCGGCCCGGCCGCCTCCGGCGCCGAGGAGGACGAAGTGCTGATCGCCGCCTCCCGCAAGGAGAAGGTCGAGGACCGCGTCGCCGCCGCCGAGGCCGCGGGGCTGAAGGCGCTGGTGATGGACGTCGAGTCCTATGCCGCCCTGTCGGCCTTCGAACTCGTCCAGGCCCAGCTGCCCGACAAGGGGGATGACAAGATCATCGCCCTCGTCGATGCCGGGGCCAACGTGATGAACGTCTCGGTGCTGCGCAACGGCGTGCAGGTGTACTCCCGCGAGCAGGCCTTCGGCGGCTTCCTGCTGACCCAGGACATCATGCGCCACTTCGGCATGTCCCTCGAGGAGGCCGAGGGCGCCAAGCGCAGCAGTTCGCTGCCCGAAAACTACGAATCCGACCTGCTGCGCCCCTTCATGGACGCCCTGGCCCTCGAGGTGTCGCGGGCGCTGCAGTTCTTCTTCACCTCCACCCAGTTCAACCAGGTCGACCACATCGTGCTGGCGGGCGGCTGCGCGGTCATCCCCGGGCTGGCCGAGACGGTCGCCGGGCGCACCCAGGTGGACACCCTGATCGCCAATCCCTTCGCGAACATGAGCCTCAGCTCCAAGATTCGCCCGAAAAACCTGACGGCTGACGCCCCGGCGCTGCTGGTTGCCTGCGGGCTGGCTCTGCGGAGGTTCGATTCGTGATTCGCATCAACCTTCTCCCGCACCGGGAAGAAAAGCGCAAGGCGCGTCGCCAGCAGTTCATCCTGTTCTCGGCCATCGCCGCGCTGGGCGGGCTGCTTGTGTGGTTCATCGGGCACTCCGTGATCGTCGGCTACGTCGACGGCCAGGACCAGAAGAACGCCATGCTCAAGGAAGAGATCGCCCTGCTCGACAAGGAGATCTCCGAGATCAAGGGCCTGCGCGAACAGGCCGAGGCCCTGCTGTCGCGCAAGCAGGTCATCGAGTCGCTGCAGACCAACCGCACCGAGCCGGTGCACATCTTCAACGAGCTCGCCCGCCAGATCCCCGAGGGGCTCTACCTCAAGAGCCTCAAGCAGACCGGTTCGCGCATCAACATCACCGGCTACGCCCAGTCCAACGCGCGGGTCTCCAATCTGATGCGCAACCTCGATGCCTCGCCCTACCTCCAGAATGCGGAGCTGATCGAAGTGAAGGCCTCCGTGCTCAACACCCGCCGCGTGAGTGAATTCAACCTCAACGTCACCCTGGAGCGCCAGCCGGTCGAAAGTGCCGAAAAGCCCAAGGGAACCCCTCCCGCCGCCGGAGGTAAGCCGTAATGGGTCTCAAGGATTCGCTGGAAAACCTCCGCTCCCTGGATGTCCAGGATCTGCTGCGCGACTTCAAGGGGCTTGACCCCAACGATCCGGGGCAATGGCCGCTCGCGCCGCGGGTCGCCACCCTGCTGGCGATCTTCTTCGTCCTGGTCGTCGGTGGCTGGTGGTTCGACTGGAGCGACCAGCTGGCGACCCTGGAAGCCAAGGAGCGCGAAGAGGCGACGCTCAAGGAAGACTGGGTCAACAAGAAGCGGCAGGCCGTCAATCTCCCCGAGTACCGCCGTCAGCTGAGCGAGATCGACCGCCAGTTCGGCGCGCTGCTCAAGCAGCTGCCGAACCGTTCCGAGATGGAGTCGCTGCTGGCCGACATCAACCAGGCGGGCCTCGGGCGCGGCCTGCAGTTCGAGCTCTTCAAGCCCGGCACCGAGGTCATGAAGGATTTCTACGCCGAGCTGCCGATCGCCGTGCGTGTCACCGGCAGCTATCATGATCTCGGCGAGTTCGTCGGCGATGTGGCCCAGATGCCGCGGATCGTCACCCTCAACGACATCGCCATCGAGACCCAGAAGGAAGGTGTCCTCAAGTTCGACGCGACAGCCATGACCTACCGCTACCTCGACGACGAGGAAGTGGCGCGTCTGCGCAAGGAAAAGGCCAAAGAAAAGGCGGGCAAGTGACCATCATGCGACTGACCCTGTTGCTGCCCCTGGCCGCGGCGCTCATCGTGTCCGGGTGCAGCGACCAGGAAGACGACCTGCGCGCCTGGATGACCGAGGCGTCCAAGGATCTCAAACCCAACCTCAAGCCGCTGCCGCCGATCCAGCAGATGGTGCCGGTGAGCTACCAGGGGGTCGGGACGACCGACCCCTTCAAGGCGGCCAAGCTGGAGCCCGACAAGAAATCCGGGATGTTCGTGCCCGACGCCAACCGGCGCCGCGAACCGCTGGAGGCCTATCCGCTGGAGTCCCTCAAGATGGTGGGGGTCCTCATCAAGCAGGGCCAGTCCCACGCCATCATCGCGGCGGACAAGACATTGCACCAGGTCCGGGTGGGTAATTATCTCGGCCAGAACTACGGGCAGATCACGGCGATCTCGGAAACCGAGATCACCCTCAAGGAACTCGTTGAAGATCAATCCGGCGAGTGGGCAGAGCGCATCAGCACGCTGCAGCTGCAGGAGCAGGCGCCCCAGGAGGCGAAGAAATGAAGATGAGACGTGGCGTCGTACGGGGCGCATGGGTATTGGCAGCGGTTTGCGGCGCCTTGCTGCCGTCCGCGCCGGTTTTGGCGCAGGCTTCCGCGGCCGAGGTCGTGCAGGCCGGCAATCGTATCGAGAAGATCGTCGCCGCCGAGCAGGGGGGCAACGTCGTTCTCAAGCTGACGATGGCCAAGCCGCTCGCCGCGGCGCCGGGCAGCTTCAGCGTGGCCAGCCCGGCGCGGGTCGCCTTCGACTTCCCTGACACCGGCAACGGCCTCGGGCGCAACAGCCAGCAGCTCAACGCCGGCGACCTGCGCAGTGTGAACATCGTCCAGGTGGGCGACCGCACCCGGCTGGTGCTCAACCTGTCCCGCCTGTCTCCCTACGATGTCCGCATGGAGGATCGCGACGTCCTGATCACCCTGTCGTCGGGCGAATTGCGCGAGGCCGGCACCCAGCTGTCCCAGTCCACCCAGTTCGCCGCCCCGGCGCCGATGGCCCAGGGCGAGCGGCACGCCATCCGCGACATCAATTTCCGTCGTGGCAAGGACGGTGAGGGCCGGCTGGTCGTCGATCTGTCCGACGCCGGTGCCGGCATCGACATCCGCCAGCAGGGCACCAGCCTGATCGTCGACTTCCTCAAGACCGAAGTGCCGGAGCAGCTCCGCCGCCGGCTCGACGTGATCGATTTCGGCACCCCGGTGTCCACGGTGCTGACCCAGAGCCAGGGCGGCAACACCCGCATGACGATCACCCCGCGCGGCCAGTGGGAGCACAACGCCTACCAGAGCGACAACCAGTTCGTCCTCGAGGTGAAGCCGGTCAAGGAAGATCCCAACAAGCTGGTCCGGGGCGCGGGCAAGGGCCGCTTCGGCGGCGAGAAGCTGTCGCTCAACTTCCAGAACATCGACGTGCGCTCGGTGCTGCAGGTCATCGCCGACTTCACCAACTTCAACATCATCACCAGCGACTCCGTGCAGGGCAACCTCACCCTGCGCCTCAAGGACGTCCCGTGGGATCAGGCCCTCGACATCATCCTGCAGGCCCGCGGCCTCGACATGCGCAAGAACGGCAACGTCATCTGGATCGCCCCGCGTGACGAGCTGGCTGCCCGCGAGAAGCTCGACCTCGAGGCCAAGGCCCAGATCGGCGAGCTCGAGCCGCTGCGCACCGAGACCTTCCAGATCAACTACCACAAGGCCAAGAGCGTCGCCGAGTTCATCAAGGGCAAGGAGCAGACCGTGCTGTCCAAGCGCGGCAACGTGAGCGCCGACGAGCGCAGCAACAAGCTGTTCGTCAATGACGTGCCTTCCCGCCTCGAGGATGTCCGCCGCCTCATCGCCGAGATCGACGTCGAGGTGCGCCAGGTGCTCATCGAGGCCCAGATCGTCGAGGCCACCGACACCTTCGCCCGCAACCTGGGCGTGCGCCTCGGCTTTGGCGCCAAGACCGGCGGCCTGCTCGGCACCACCACCGGCGGCGTGCCGGTGTATCGCAACACCTTCGGCAGCGGCAACCTCTCGTCCACCGCCTACCAGGCTGGCCAGATCACCACGGTGCCGACCCTCGACAACGCCCTCGGCGTCAATCTGCCGGCCTCCAACATCAACACCAAGCAGGTCGGCGCGCTGTCCTTCGCGCTGTGGAACAGTGCCGCCACGCGCTACATCGACCTCGAAGTGTCGGCCCTCGAGGCCGACGGTCGCGGCAAGGTCGTCTCGCGTCCCCGCGTGATGACCGCCGACAAGGCCGAAGCGATCATCGAGCAGGGTTCCGAAATCCCCTACCAGACCCAGACCAGCACCACCGCGGTGGCCACCGTCAGCTTCAAGAAGGCCAACCTGTCCCTCAAGGTGAAGCCCCAGATCACCCCGGACGGCAAGGTCATGATGGCCCTCGACGTCAACAAGGACCAGCCCCGCTACGACCAGCCGGTCGCCGGCGGCAACGTCCCCATCGACACCAAACACGTCAAGACCGACGTGGTCGTCGAGAACGGTGGTACCGTCGTGATCGGCGGCATCTACATCCAGGAAGTCGGCAACAACACCACCAAGATTCCCCTGCTGGGCGACATCCCGGTGCTCGGGTACCTCTTCCGCAACAACGAGCGCAAGGACAACAAGACCGAGCTGCTCGTCTTCATCACGCCCCGCATCATCAACGACCAGCTTGGGCTGCGTTGAACACCCAGGTCTGAATGGAACTTCACATGCGTAATTTCAATGCACACGGTCTCATCGCGCGGCTCCGTCTCGCGTTTCTGATGATCCTCGCCCTGGCTGTCGCGGGTTGCGGCGGCGGAGGTGGCGGCGGTTCTTCCTCGTCGAACTGTCCGACGCAGTTCTCGACCTGTTCCACCACCGATACCAACACGGGTGGTGGCACCACTACGACCACCGCGCCCACGGTCACCGTCGCGGTGCTCGACAGCGCGGGTGTCGAGACGCGGACGCTGCCTTCGTCCGGCTCGGTGACGGTGAAGGCCACCGTCAAGAACGCCGCGGGTGCGACCGTCGATGACGGCACCCTGGTCACGTTCACCACCAATACTGCGCTGGCGATCTTCAGCCCGGCCTCCGGCACGGGCCTGACCAAGAACGGCGTCACCACCATCCAGATGTCTGCCGCGTCGCTTAGCGCCGAAGGCGCCGCAGCGGTCACCGCGACGGCGACGGTTGGAACCGCAACCGTTTCGGGCGGCTGGACCTACCAGGTCGGCGCAGCCAACCTGAGCCTCGCCAACTTCCTGATCAGCAAGCCCGAAATCGACGCCTACGGCACCAGCACCGTGTCGGTCACCGTCAATGTCGACGGCGCGCCGTCCACCGCGCCGCTGACCGTCGCGTTCGCATCCGGTTGCGCGGCCAGCGGCAAGGCGACCCTCGCCTCGACCGTGCAGACGATCAACGGGGTGGCCACCGCCACCTACACCGACAAGGGCTGCAACAGCACTGACACCATCACGGTGAGCGTCCTCGACAAGACCCTGTCCGGCAAGATCACTTCGGCGGGCCCCGCCCCGGCCAACATCCAGTTCGTCAGCGCGACGCCCGGCACCATTGCCCTGAAGGGCACCGCGGGCCTGGTGGACGTCTCCACCGTGACCTTCAAGGTGGTCGACGCGACGGGCAATCCCGTGCCGTCCGCCAGCGTGGACTTCTACCTCTCCAACTGGACCGGCGGCCTCAAGCTCGATGACAAGACCCAGGCCCAGGTCGATGCCCTGACCATCACCACCGGTGGTGTCACGTCGGTGCTCGGCAAGGTGCGCAAGCAGACCGCCGCCGACGGCACGGTCAGCGTCACGGTGCAGGCGGGCAGCAATCCGAACTCGGTGTGGGTCCTGGCCAAGCTCAAGGATTCGTCCCTCGAGACCCAGTCCAGCAAGCTCGTGATCTCCACCGGCCTGCCGACCCAGGATCGTTTCTCCCTGTCGGTCGGTACGCACAACATCGAGGGCTGGAACTACGATGGCGTCCAGAGCGCCCTCACGGTGCTGGCCTTCGACCGGGTCGGTAACCCGGTCCCCGATGGCACGACCGTCAACTTCGTCACCGAGGGTGCCGGCGTGTCGCCGTCGCCCGGTGTCTGTTCCCTCCAGAACGCCACCTGTACCGTCCAGTTCGTCAGCGGCGAGCGGCGTCCCCAGAGCGAAACCGTCGGTGTCTGCCTGAACGCCCTGGGCGCCAAGGTCCCGAGCACCGACGCGGGCAGGATCGACAACACCTGCGTGTATTCCGGGCGCATCACCGTGCTGGCCTACGCCAACGGCGAAGAGAGCTTCGACGATACCAACGGCGACAATCTCTACCAGTCCGCCACCGAGACCCACCGCCGCCTGGGCGATGCCTACGTCGACAACAACGAGGATGGTGTCTGGACCTCGCCGGAGCAGTACTTCCCCTACCTTGGGACCGGCGACAACGCCAGCACCGGTGCCGACTGCCCGACCAATTACATCCGCTACAGCGACGCCAAGTCCAAGGCCAACACCTGCAACACCACCTGGGGGCAGGCGCAGGTGCGTCGCGAACAGGTCATCGTGTTGTCCGGCAGCGCCATCAGCAACATCTACGCCCTGTCGCTGAACAGCTACCTGGAAAGCGACGGTCGGGTGTATGTCGGCGACACCTTTGGCGGTGCCACGGGTGGCTCCTGCTCGGCGAGCTTCACGGTCCGCATCTCGGATCTCAACAACAACGTGCTGCCGGCCGGCACCACCCTCGATATCGAGGACAACAGCGTCCAGTACCTGCAGTCGGGCGGCACCGATCCGGTGAGTGTGGCGGTGACGATCGGCAACAACAAGATCCTCGACACCACGATCCCCGGTGGCACGACCCACTTGGTGACGATGCGTGGCACCAAGTGCGTCAGCATTCCTGCGGGTTCGCTCACCTTGAAGGCGACGACGCCGAAGGGTCTGATCAGCTACATCCCGGTGCGGGTGAACAGTGCGGGGACCCTCACCCTCACCGCCCGGTCGAGCAATGTCAGCCTGAGCGGTCAAAGCCTCATTGCGACCGTCAGCGACACGGATTTCGGTGTCGTCTCGGGCGCCTGTGCAGGAAGTTTCGACCTCAACCTGGCGGACATTAACGGAGCCCTCCCGACGGACGCCCAGCTTGTGTCCGGTCCGTTCGCGGTGGTGAGCGGCTCGGTCAGCTACCAGGTCGCCTCGTCCACGCCGGGCGCGGTGGCAACGGCCTCGGCGCCGGCCAGCCTGGATTTCGTGACCAACCTCAGCGGTCGTGCCCACCGGGTCAGCTTCCAGGGCTCGAACTGCATTGCCACGACCACGCCCTCCATCGACAGCACGGTCACGCTGGCGGTCCCGTCGACTCGCGGGCGGCTCAACTACATCCCGGTGACCGTCCGTCGCACCCCCTGATGACATAAGGCTGGACCTCGGGTCACGGATGCCTTCGGGTGCCGTGACCCGGATAAAGGAATAAATGATCAACAGTCGCTGCATCGTCCTCGTCGGTATGCCCGGCTCGGGCAAGACTACCGTGGGGCGGGATCTCGCCAAGCGGCTGGGTTTGCGCTTCGTCGACTCCGACCACGAGATCGAGGCTCGCACGGGGGTCAAGATCCCGACCATCTTCGAGATCGAGGGCGAGGACGGGTTTCGCAGGCGCGAAACCCAGACCCTCGACGCGCTCACCCGCGAATCCAACATGGTCCTCGCCACCGGCGGTGGCGCGGTGATCCGGCCCGAGAACCGCGCGTTGCTGCGGGAGCGTGCGGTGGTGGTGTTCCTCAGCGTGCCGCCGCAGATCCTGTGGGAGCGCACCCGCCACGACCGCAGCCGCCCGCTGCTCCAGGTGGCCGACCCCAAGGGGCGCCTCGAGGAGCTGCTGAAAGCCCGCGGCCCCTTTTACCGGGAGGTTGCCCACATCATCGTCGAGGGCGGGCGCGGAACGCCGAGCGCGATGGTGAGAATGATAGAGAAGGAATTGCAGGCCCTATGCGAACACTGAGCGTCGCGCTGGATGCGCGCAGCTACCCCATTCACATTGGCACCGGGCTGCTGGCCGACCCGGGCCTGATCCTGCCCTTCCTCAAGACCAAGCGGGTCGCGGTGATCACCAACACCGTGGTCGGCCCGCTGTATCTGGCGCCCTTCGTCGCCGGGCTGCGTGAGCGTGGTCTGCGGGTCACCGAGATCGTGCTGCCCGACGGCGAGGCCCACAAGGATTGGCCGACCCTCAACCTGATCTTCGATGGCCTGCTCGGCGAGCGCTGCGACCGCAGCACCACCCTCATCGCCCTCGGCGGCGGCGTCATCGGTGACATGGTCGGCTTCGCGGCCGCCAGCTACCAGCGCGGCGTGCCCTTCATCCAGGTGCCCACCACGCTGCTGTCCCAGGTGGATTCGTCGGTGGGCGGCAAGACGGCGATCAACCACCCGCTGGGCAAGAACATGATCGGCGCCTTCTACCAGCCCCGGCTGGTGCTGGCCGACATCGCCACCCTCGATACCCTGCCGGATCGCGAACTGAAGGCCGGCCTCGCCGAGGTCATCAAGTACGGCCTGATCCGCGACCTGCCCTTCCTCGAATGGATCGAGGCCAATCTCGACCGCCTGCTGGCCCGCGACGCCGACGCCCTCGCCGAGGCCGTCGAGCGCTCCTGCCGCAACAAGGCCGAGGTGGTCGCCGCCGACGAGACGGAGCAGGGCGAGCGCGCCACCCTCAACCTCGGCCACACCTTTGGCCACGCCATCGAGACCGGCCTCGGCTACGGCGAATGGCTGCATGGTGAGGCGGTGGCCGCCGGCGCAGTGATGGCCGCCGAATTGTCGCGCCGCCTGGGCTGGCTCTCCGAGGCCGACGTGGCGCGGGTGCGCCGCATCCACGAGCGGGCCGGCCTGCCGGTGAAGGGCGCGGCCCTTGGCGCCGACCGTTATCTCGAGCTGATGGCCCACGACAAGAAAGTGAGCGACGGCACCCTGCGGCTGGTGCTGCTCAAGGCGATCGGCAGGGCGGTGATCACCTCCGAGGCCAGCACCGCCGAGATCCGCGCCACCATCGAGGCGTGCTGCTGAGCCGCGCCGCCGATGAGCGAACTGGCGCCCTACGCGGTCAGCGAAGCCAACACCCGCGGCCGGCAGGTGGCGGAGGCGCCGCCACTGGCGCGGGGTGAGTTCCAGCGCGACCGTGACCGCATCGTGCACTGCACGGCCTTCCGGCGCCTCGAATATAAAACGCAGGTCTTCGTGAACCACGAGGGCGACCTGTTCCGCACCCGGCTTACCCACAGCATCGAGGTCGCTCAGATCACCCGCTCGATCGCCCGCGCGCTGCAGCTCAACGAAGACCTCGCCGAGGCTGTCGCGCTGTCCCACGACCTTGGTCACACGCCCTTCGGCCACGCCGGCCAGGAGGCGCTCAACGCCTGCATGAAGGATTTCGGCGGCTTCGAGCACAACCTGCAGTCCCTGCGCACCGTCGATCTGCTCGAAGAGAGCTACGCCGACTTCAACGGCCTCAACCTGATGTACGAGACGCGGGAGGGCATTCTCAAGCACTGCTCGCCCAAGCATGCCGCCGAGCTCGGGGAGATCGGCCGGCGCTTCATCGAGGGGCGCCAGCCTTCCCTCGAGGCCCAGCTGGCCAACCTGGCCGACGAGATCGCCTACAACAACCACGACATCGACGACGGCCTGCGCTCGGGCCTCGTCAGCCTCGAGCAGCTCGACGAGGTGCCCATCTTCGCCCGCAACCGGCAGTCGGTCGAGGCGCGCTACCCGGGCCTCGCCGGGCGGCGCCTGATCCACGAGACGATCCGCCGGATGATCAACCTGATGGCGGTCGACCTCATCGAGCAGACCCGCGCCAACATCGCCCAGGCGGGGGTGGCCTGCCTCGACGAGGTGCACGCCGCGCCGCGGCTGGTGGCCTACAGCGCCGGGCTGCTGCCCGAGCTGCGCGTGCTGAAGGCCTTCCTGCGCGACAAGCTCTACCACCACTTCCAGGTGTTGCGCATGACCGACAAGGCTCGCCGCATCATCCAGGATCTTTTCGGCGCCTTCATGAACGACCCGCGCCTGCTGCCGCCCCAGTACCAGGCCATGGCCCGCGCCGACAAGGCCCGCGCCATCGCCGACTACATCGCCGGCATGACGGACAGGTACGCAATGCGCGAGCATCGCCGCCTCTTCGCGGTCGGCGAGATCTACTGATCGCCACGCAGGCGATCGTCCGCTCGCCAACCCGCGCCGCGCAAGCGGCTCCCCCCGTTGCCGCGCTGCAAAAAAATCTTGAAAAACCGGCGTCTGCGGCGGTATATTCAAACCTCGCCCAATGTGTTTGAACGGTCTCCTCGTCGGGATCGGAGTAGCCGGCCGATCGATGTGCCGGCTTTTTTTGACGGTTCGGGCGGGGCGGCTTCCCGCAGTTTGAAGGTCCGGTGCTACAGGAATGTGAGTGCCGGTGTGTGTTGTGTCGAGGAAAAACGAGATGGATCTTCCCCTGGAGCAGGGCCTGTACGACCCCGCCAACGAACATGACGCCTGTGGTGTCGGTTTCATTGCACATATCAAGGGCAACAAAACCCACGAGATCGTTCAGCAAGGTCTCGAAATCCTGAAGAATCTGGACCACCGGGGTGCCGTGGGTGCCGACCCGTTGCAGGGCGACGGTGCCGGCATCCTGATCCAGATTCCGGACACCCTGTTCCGCGAAGAGATGGCCAAGCAGGGCGTGACGCTGCCGCCCGCCGGCGATTACGGCGTGGGCATGATCTTCCTGCCCAAGGAAAACGCTTCCCGTCTCGCCTGCCAGGAAGAGATCGAGCGTGCCGTCCGTGCCGAAGGCCAGGTCGTCCTGGGCTGGCGTGACGTGCCGACCGATCCGGCGATGCCCATGTCGCCCACGGTCAAGGCCAAGGAGCCGGTGATCCGCCAGGTCTTCATCGGCCGCGGCCCCGACGTGATGGTCACCGATGCCCTCGAGCGCAAGCTCTACGTTATCCGCCGCCGTGCCGCCAACGCCATCGGCAGCCTGAAGCTGAAGCACTCCAAGGAGTTCTACACGCCGTCCATGTCGGCGCGGACGATCAACTACAAGGGTCTGCTGCTCGCCGACCAGGTCGGCCAGTACTACCTCGACCTCCAGGATCCCCGCTGCGTGTCGGCGCTGTCGCTGGTGCACCAGCGCTTCTCCACCAACACCTTCCCGACCTGGCACCTGGCCCATCCGTTCCGCTACATCGCCCACAACGGCGAGATCAACACCGTCCGCGGCAACTACAATTGGATGCGCGCCCGTGAAAAGGGCACCCAGTCCCCGCTGCTCGGCGAAGACCTGCAGAAGCTGTGGCCGCTGATCTACCCGGGTCAGTCCGACTCCGCTTCCTTCGACAATGCCCTCGAACTGCTCGTGATGAGCGGATACTCGCTGGCCCACGCGATGATGATGATGATTCCCGAAGCCTGGGAGTCCCACACGCAGATGGACCCGAAGCGTCGCGCCTTCTACGAGTACCACGCCGCCATGATGGAGCCGTGGGACGGCCCCGCCGCCGTGGCCTTCACCGATGGCCGCCAGATCGGCGCGACCCTCGACCGTAACGGCCTGCGTCCGGCCCGCTACCTGGTTACCGACGACGACTACGTCATCATGGCCTCCGAGTCGGGTGTGCTGCCGATCCCCGACGAGAAGATCGTCAAGAAGTGGCGCCTCCAGCCGGGCAAGATGTTCCTGATCGACATGGAACAGGGCCGCATCATCGACGACAAGGAACTCAAGGAGTCCCTCGCCGCCGCCAAGCCCTACCAGGAGTGGCTGTCGCGCATCAACATCAAGCTCGACAACTGCGCCGAGGTCGAGCCCGAGGCCGGGCCCAGGTCCGCCGCGTCGCTGCTGGATCGCCAGCAGGCCTTCGGCTACACCCAGGAAGACATCAAGTTCATCCTCGAGCCGATGGCCAAGAGCGGTGAAGAGGCCGCCGGCTCGATGGGCAACGACAGCCCGCTGGCCGTGCTGTCCGCCCGCAACAAGCCGATCTACAACTACTTCCGCCAGCTCTTCGCCCAGGTCACCAACCCGCCGATCGACCCGATCCGCGAGCAGCTGGTGATGTCGCTGGTGTCCTTCGTCGGTCCGCGCCCCAACCTGCTCGGCATCAACGAGATCAACCCGCCGTACCGCCTCGAGGTCACCCAGCCGGTCCTCACCTTCGCCGACATGGCGAAGCTGCGCGGCATCGCCGGCTTCACCGGCAACAAGTTCCGCTCCGCCGAACTCGACATCTGCTACCCGCTGGGCTGGGGCAAGGAAGGCGTCGAAGCGCGCCTGGCCTCCCTCTGCGCCGAAGCCGAGAACGCGGTGCTCAACGGCTCCAACATCCTGATCGTCTCCGACCGCAAGGTCGATGCCGACAACGTGGCCATCCCGGCGCTGCTCGCCACCTCGGCGATCCACCAGCATCTGGTCACCCAGGGCCTGCGCACCCGCACCGGCCTGGTCGTCGAGACCGGCTCCGCCCGTGAGGTCCACCACTTCGCGGTGCTGGCCGGCTACGGCGCCGAGGCCGTGCATCCCTACCTGGCCCTCGAGACCCTGGTCGAGCTCGCCAAGGGCGACGAAGCCACCGCCGACAAGTACGTCAAGCACTTCATCAAGGCCGTCGGCAAGGGCCTCATGAAGGTCATGTCCAAGATGGGCATCTCCACGCTGATGTCCTACACCGGCGCCCAGATCTTCGAGGCCATCGGCCTGCAGAAGAAGCTGGTGGACAAGTACTTCACCGGCACCTCCTCCCAGGTCGAGGGCATCGGCGTCTTCGAGGTCATGGAAGAGGCGATCCGCCTCCACCAGCAGGCCTTCAGCGCCGACCCGGTGCTGGCCAACGCCCTCGATGCCGGCGGCGAGTACGCCTTCCGGATCCGCGGCGAAGAGCACATGTGGACCCCGGAGGCCATCTCCAAGCTGCAGCACTCCACCCGCTCCGGCAAGTACGACACGTACAAGGAGTACGCCAAGATCATCAACGACCAGAGCAAGCGCCACATGACCCTGCGCGGCCTGTTCGACATCAAGCCCGTCGGCGCCCCGGTGCCGCTGGATGAAGTCGAGCCCGCCAAGGACATCGTCAAGCGCTTCGCCACCGGCGCGATGTCCCTCGGCTCCATCTCCACCGAAGCCCACTCGACCCTCGCCATCGCGATGAACCGCATCGGCGGCAAGTCGAATACCGGCGAAGGCGGTGAGGATCCGAAGCGTTTCATCCCGATCGCCAAGGACTCCTCCCTGGCCGAGGTCATCGGCGCCAGCCGCGTCGAGCGCGACATCCCGCTGAAGGCCGGCGACAGCCTGCGTTCCTCGATCAAGCAGGTCGCCTCCGGCCGTTTCGGCGTGACCACCGAATACCTGGTCAATGCCGACCAGATCCAGATCAAGATGGCCCAGGGCGCCAAGCCCGGTGAGGGCGGCCAGCTGCCCGGCCACAAGGTGTCCGAGTACATCGGCTTCCTGCGCCACTCGGTGCCGGGCGTCGGCCTGATCTCGCCCCCGCCGCACCACGACATCTACTCCATCGAGGATCTGGCCCAGCTGATCCACGATCTCAAGAACACCAACCCGGTGGCCGACATCTCGGTCAAGCTGGTGTCCGAAGTGGGTGTCGGTACGGTTGCCGCCGGTGTCGCCAAGGCCAAGGCCGACCACGTCGTGATCGCCGGCCATGACGGCGGTACCGGTGCGTCGCCCCTGTCGTCGGTCAAGCACGCCGGTTCGCCGTGGGAGCTCGGCCTCGCCGAAACCCAGCAGACCCTGGTGCTCAACCGCCTGCGCAGCCGCATCCGCGTGCAGGTCGACGGCCAGATCAAGACCGGCCGCGACGTCGTCATCGGCGCCCTGCTGGGTGCCGACGAATTCGGCTTCGCCACCGCGCCGCTGGTCGTCGAAGGCTGCATCATGATGCGCAAGTGCCACCTCAACACCTGCCCGGTGGGCGTGGCCACGCAGGACCCGACCCTGCGCAAGCGCTTCTCCGGCCAGCCGGAGCACGTGGTCAACTACTTCTTCTTCGTTGCCGAGGAAGTGCGCGAGCTGATGGCCGAGCTGGGCATCCGCAAGTTCGAGGACCTCGTCGGCCGTGCCGACCTGCTCGACATGAAGGCGGGCATCGAGCACTGGAAGGCCAGCGGTCTCGACTACAGCCGCATCTTCCACCTGCCGAACGTCCCGGCCGAGGTGCCGCGCACCCACACCGAGACCCAGGACCACAACCTGTCCAAGGCCCTCGACCACCAGCTCATCGAGCTGGCCAAGCCGGCCCTCGAGCGGGGCGAGAAGGTCTCCTTCGAAGTCCCGGTGCGCAACGTCAACCGTACCGTCGGCACCATGCTGTCGGGCCGTTTTGCCGCCAAGTACGGCCACGCCGGCCTGCCGGACGACACCGTGCATATCCGCCTCAACGGCACCGCCGGCCAGAGCTTCGGGGCTTTCCTGTCCCGCGGCCTGACCCTCGAGCTGGTGGGCGAAGGCAACGACTACGTGGGCAAGGGCCTCTCCGGCGGCCGCATCGTCGTGCGCCCGGCGGATGGCTTCAAGGGCGAGACCCCGTCCAACATCATCATCGGCAACACCGTGCTCTACGGCGCGACCGAAGGTGAAGCCTACTTCGCCGGCGTCGGTGGCGAGCGCTTCGCGGTGCGCAACTCCGGCGCCACGGCGGTGGTCGAAGGCGTGGGTGATCACGGCTGCGAATACATGACCGGCGGCACCGTGGTGGTGCTGGGCATGACCGGCCGCAACTTCGCCGCGGGCATGTCCGGCGGCGTGGCCTACGTGTTCGACGAGGAAGGCACCTTCGAGTCCCGCTGCAACATGGCCCAGGTGGCCCTGGAGCCGGTCGAGGAGGGGCTCGCAGCCCGCAAGGGCTCCGAATCCGGCGACGAGCTCGAGTCCCACGGCCGCGTCGATGTCCGCCACCTGGGCATGGCCGACGAAGCCCTGCTCAAGATGCTGGTCGAGCGCCACGCCACCTACACTGGCAGCGAGCGCGCCAAGGCGATCCTCGCCGACTGGGCCAATGCCCGTGGCAAGTTCGTCAAGGTGATGCCGCACGAATATCGTCGCGCGCTGGCCGAGCAGGCCGCGCAACAACAGAAAGAACTGGAGGCCGCGTAATATGGGCAAGCCAACTGGATTCCTCGAGTACGAGCGCCTCTCCGAGGCCTACGCTCCGGTCGAGCAGCGTCTCAAGCACTACAAGGAGTTCGTCGTCACCCTGAGCGACGAAGAAGCCGCCAAGCAAGGGGCGCGCTGCATGGACTGCGGCATCCCCTTCTGCAACAACGGCTGCCCGGTGAACAACATCATTCCCGACTGGAATGACCTGGTTTACCGTGGCAACTGGAAGGAGGCGATCGAGGTTCTGCACTCGACCAACAACTTCCCCGACTTCACCGGCCGCATCTGCCCGGCGCCCTGCGAGGCCGCGTGCACGCTGAACATCAACACCGACGCGGTGGGCATCAAGTCGATCGAGCACGCGATCATCGACAAGGCCTGGGCCAACGGCTGGGTCGTCCCGCAGCCGTCCGCCACCAAGACCGGCAAGAAGGTTGCCATCGTCGGTTCCGGCCCTGCCGGCCTGGCGGCGGCCCAGCAGCTGGCCCGCGTCGGCCACGACGTCACGGTGTTCGAGAAGAGCAGCCGCATCGGCGGTCTGCTTGGCTTCGGCATCCCCGACTTCAAGCTCGACAAGTCGGTCATCGATCGTCGCGTCGAGCAGCTGCAGGCCGAGGGCGTCACCTTCCGTACCCAGGTCCTCGTCGGCGACAAGAACCTGCCGGCCGGCATCAACAACGATGCCACCGAGTTCGTCTCCGCCGACCAGCTGAAGGCCGACTTCGACGCGGTGATCCTGGCCGCCGGCTCCGAAGTGCCCCGTGACCTGCCGGTCCCGGGCCGCGAGCTGAAGGGCATCCATGCCGCGCTGGAGTTCCTGATCCCCCAGAACAAGGAAGTCCAGCAGGGCATCGCCAACCCGATCAACGTCAAGGGCAAGCACGTCGTCGTGATCGGCGGCGGCGACACCGGCTCCGACTGCGTCGGCACCTCCAACCGCCACGGCGCCGCCTCGGTCACCCAGTTCGAGCTGATGCCGATGCCGCCGGAGCAGGAGAACAAGGCCCTCACCTGGCCCAACTGGCCTTACAAGCTGCGCACCTCCTCGTCCCACGAAGAGGGCTGCAGCCGCGATTTCGCGGTGGCCACCAAAGGCTTCGTGGGCGACGGTCAAGGCAACGTCAAAGCCCTCAAGGCCGTCCGCCTCGACTGGAAGGACGGCAGGATGGAGGAAGTCGCCGGCTCCGAGTTCGAGATCCCCTGCGACGCAGCCTTCCTGGCGATGGGTTTCACCAACCCGGTCGGCGCGCTGCTCGACGCCTTCGGTGTCGACAAGGACGCCCGTAACAACGCCAAGGCCACCACCGACGGCGAGGGCTGCTACCGCACCAACGTCGACAAGGTGTTCGCCGCCGGTGACGTGCGTCGCGGCCAGTCACTGGTGGTGTGGGCGATCCGCGAAGGCCGCCAGGCCGCACGCGAGGTCGACGCCTTCCTGATGGGGTCGTCGCTGCTGCCGCGCTGAACGAAGCTGCATCTCCTGCAAGACCAGAAGCCCGGGTGATCCCCGGGCTTTTTTTATTCCGAGGTTTATCCGCGTATCTGGCGGCGGTAAAGCGAATTGCATTTGTTAAAATGCAAATAAGCTATTCATAAAGATTTTATGTATAATTTTGTACAGCCATTGTTCTGCAAGGAGATGAGGCCTGCCGTGCCGGGCGCAAAGCCGGCTCAGGCGAGGCTGTGCTGCCATGATCGCCGAAACCAGTCTTCATGCCGCCGTGCGCAGCGCATTTGCGGCACTCTCCCAGGCCGTGCGCCTCCTCAAGGTTGTCTTTCCTCCCAGCGCGCCACAGGCTGTACGGCGCCTGGTCGCCTACCGCGCGGAGGGCGAGGAGGCTGTCTGCGGCCTGCTGCGCTACCGGGTGCAGTGTCTTGGCGATGACGACAGCCTCGCGCTGAAGGATATCCAGGGTTTGCCGGTGGGGCTTTCCATCGGTGACGACGAGGGCGGCAACCGATGGGTGTGCGGCGTCGTCACGGGTGTCGAGCGGCTCCTGTCGGATGGCGCCGCCACGGTCTTCGAACTGCACTTCGAGGACGCCCTGGGCATTCTCGCCCACCGCAAGACCTGGCGGGTCTTTCGCGAACTCTCCGTCGTGCAGATCACCGAGCAGATCCTCGACGAGCATCGGCAGACCAACCGCATCCTTGCCGCCGCCTTCCGGTTTGCCTTCGACGGCCTCCAGCGCAGATATCCTGCGCGTGCCTTCACGATGCAGGCCGGTGAGAGCGACGCCGCTTTCCTCACCCGGCTGTGGGCCCAGGAGGGCATCGCCTGGCATTTTCGCTGCAGCTGGGAGGACGGCCACCCCGTTCACACGCTCATCCTCGCCGATGCGCCGGGCTTCTATGTCGCCGACTCCCTCGGCCCCGTCCGCTTCCAGCGCGCCGATGCCACCGAGGTCAGCGACACCGTCAACACCTGGGAGGCCCGGCGAACCCTGGCGCCTGGTGCCGTCGCGCGGGGCAGCTTCGACTGCAAGACAGTCCGCCGGAGCGATGTCTCCGAGCCCTCCGCCCTCGACCAGGGCGAGGCCGGCGATGCCCTGGCCCACAGCCTCGTCGACTACGCCTACGACCCGCCCCGCGCCGGCGCCGGGGCTGCCCACCTCGCACAGCTCGGGCGCAGCCGCATCCTCGCCCACGAGTTTGCCGCCAAGGGCTGGTCGGGGGAGAGCGTGGTGCGCCGCTTCGCCCACGGGCGCAGTTTTGTGCTGGTCGGGCACGCCGGGGTAGATCGGCATCCGCCGGCCCAGCGGGAGTTCGTCCTCACCCGCCTCGAGCTCACCGCGGCCAACGGCATCCGCCTCGACCCCGTCCTCGCGCACCGCCTGGCCCAGGGTTGGCGTGAGATCCCGGACGAGGGTGGCGGCCTGCCCTTTTACCGCAACCGTTTCGAATGCGTGCGCAGTGATGTTCCCATCGTTCCCCTCTACGACCCGGCCCGGGTGCCGCGGCCGGGGCTGCTCAGTGCCATCGTGGTCGGCGAGTCCGGACGCGAGGTGGACGTCGACGAGCAGGGGCGCATCGCCGTGCGCTTCCTGTTCGCCCGCGACGAGGAGCACCCCCGCTACGGCACCAGCGGCACCCCCCGGGATTCCGCCCGGGTGCGTGTCCTGCAGCCCTGGGCCGACGCCGGCTTCGGGGCCGCCTTCTGGCCGCGGGTGGGCTCCGAGATCCTGATCGGCTTCATCCAGGGCCACCCCGACAAGCCCATCGCCCTCGGCGGCCTGTACGACGGTCTCCACGAGCCGGTGCGCTTTTCCGGCAAGGGCGGGCTGCCGGCCAATGGTGCGCTCTCCGGCCTCCGCTCGCGGGAGTTCCACGGCGACGGTTATAACCAGCTGCGCTTCGACGACAGCGGCGGCCAGGTCGGCAGCCAGCTCTTCTCCAGCCACGCCGCCACCCAGCTCAACCAGGGCTGGCTCGGCACCCCGCGGGACGGCGGCAAGGCTGAAGCACGTGGAGAAGGCTTCGAACTCGCCACCCATGCGGCGGGCGCCCTGCGGGCCGCCCGCGGTCTCCTCGTCAGCGCCTTCGCCCGCCTCGACCCGGCCAGCCGCCAGCTCGCGCGGGAGGAGACGCTGTCGCTGATGGAAGAGTGCGTCACCCTGTTCCGCGAGCTCGGCCAATACGCCGCCGACAACACCGCCGTCGCGGCCGACCCGGCGCCCCAAGTCCGCCTGCACGCCGCTCTCCGCGACTGGGAGCAGGGCTCCAGCACCGCGCCGGGCGGCGGTGGCGGCGCCACCCCCCTGGTCGCCATCACCGCCCCGGCCGGGGTGCACCTGTCGAGCCCCGCCAGCATCGTCAGCCACGCCGGCGGCAATCTGGATGCCGTCGCCCTCAAGCATTACCAGGTCAGCGCCGCCGAGCGCCTGATCGCCAACGCCGGCACGGGCATCTCCCTGTTCGCCCAGTCCGGCGGCGCCCGCTTCATTGCCCACCAGGGGCCGGTCGGCATCCAGGCCCGCCACGACGACGTCACCATCGAGGCCGCGCGGCATCTCAAGCTCTCCGCCAGCGACGGCCAGCTCCAGGCACTGGCGGCCAAGGAGATCCTGCTGGCTACCGCCGACGGCTGCTATCTCAAGCTCGGTAACGGCCGGATCGAGCTCGGCTGCTCCGGCGCAATCGCCCTCAAGGCGGCCCGCCACGACTGGAGCGGCCCGGCCACCCAGGCCGCGGAGCTCCCCCATTTTGCGAGCGCCGACGTGGGGCGCACCCCCGTCTTCGTGCGGCCGACCGACGGCCAGCCGATCGCCGACGCCCGCTACGAGATCACGCGTGCCGACGGCCGGGTGGAGGCCGGCGTCACCGACGCCGAGGGCCGCGCCCAGTCCATCACCAGCGCGCAGTTCGAGAGCCTCGACGTCCGCTTCACGCCCCCGGAAACCTGAACGAACACGCCCAAGCCATGACCTCGCCCGTCATCTCCTGCAGCATCCCTTTGCTCCCGGGCCATGGGGAGAAGCCCGTGCCCTGCCGCCTGCCCCTGCCCGGGGTCGTCATCTTCGTGCATGGCGTCAACTCCGACGGCGAGTGGTACGACGCCGCCGAGCAGGGCCTGTGCGAGGGCCTCAATGCCCGGCTGGCCCGCCAAGAGGCGCAGCTGGCGTTCAAGGGGGACGACACCGGGCGGCTGATCCCCTGCGCGTATACGCCGGAGCTGGACCCGGAAGGTTTTCTCGCGCCCCGGCGTTCCGCTGACAACTTCATCCAGCCTCAGGCCCACTGGTCGCCGGTGATCCGCTTCCGCTGGGGCTACAAGGCGACCAAGCGCGACGTCAAAGACTTCGGCGACAGCGTCTTCCTCAACGAGGACGACTACTGGGGCGGCGGCCCCTTCGCCAACGGCTGCTCCGCGCTGGCCGACCTGTGGACCGACGGCCTCAACGACCGCCTCTTCCTGTG
>NZ_JAYREK010000028.1:0-46609 GCF_041908905.1 Zoogloea sp. | reverse complement strand
AACAACCGCGCTACCGCTCTGTCTTTGAAGTCTTGTCCGTATCGCGCCAAGTCGTTCTCTCATCATCGCCCCCGAATTCAGGATTCTATCGAGGTGGCAACTATTCTGACGCGGGGGGCGACGCCCGCGGCAACACCGCCATCGCCGAAGGCATCGCCAAGCCCCGCGACGCCGGCCCCTGGTGGGGCGACTACGGCAGCCCGCTGCGCGACGCGGCCCTGTCCTACGCCCTGCTGCAGCGCCACAAGATCACCGCCGCCGGCAGCGCCAGCCTCATCGCCCTCACCGCCGCCGAGCTCGAGAAGAACACCTGGACCAGCACCCAGGAGAAGCTCGCCCTGTTCCTCGTCGGCCGCGAGCTGGGCAACCGCGACCAGGGCGCCACCTGGACCGCCGAGGTCGGCAGCGGCAAGCCTGTCAGCGTGAGCGGCCCCGGCAGCCAGAGCCACCCCATCACCGCCGCCACCCTCGCCGGCGGGCTGACGATCCGCAACACCCACGGCGGCAAGCTGTTCGGCGAGCTGACCATCGGCGGCCACCCGGCGAAGATGCCCGCCGCCCGCAGCGACGCCATCGCCCTGGTCCGCACCCTCCACGCCGGCGACGGCTCGCCCATCGGCGCGCGGCCGCTGAAGGTGGGCGAGAGCGTGCTGGTGCGCGTCCAGGTCAAGCCGAAGGTACACATCGGCAACGGCCTGGTGGTGGACCACATCCCGGCCGGGCTGGAGATCGAGAACCTCAACCTCGTGCAGGGCGAGGCGATGGGCTCGGTTGCCATCGCCGGCATCGACCCCGCCGCCGCGATGGCCGACCGGCGCATCCAGCACGTGGAGTTCCGCGACGACCGTTTCGTGGCCGCCGTGCGCCTGCAGGGCGAGATCAACCTGTTCTACCGGGCGCGGGTGGTGACGCCGGGCAGGTTCGTCGTCCCGCCCGTCTACGCCGAAGACATGTACCGGCCCGACACCTACGGGCTGGCCGAGGGCGACGGCAGCCTGACGGTGATCGACGGCAAGGAGAAGGCGGCCCCATGAGCACGCCCCAGCCCCGGGCGCGGGATGGCGCGACGCTGCGCATCGCCACCTGGAACCTCGAACGGCCCAGCCTGCGCGGCCACACCCGCAATCCGCGCCTGCTCGCCCGCCTCCGCGCAACCGATGCCGACCTGTGGGTGCTCACCGAGACCAACCGCGCCATCGCCCTCGACGGCTACGCGGCCCTCGCCAGCCCCAGCGTCGCGGGCTACCACCGGGACGGCGAGAACTTCACCACCCTCTGGTCGCGCTGGCCGATCCTGCAAGCGCTCCCCACCTTCAACCCGGCGCTCGCGGTGTGCGCCGAGATCGCCTCCCCCGCCGGGCCGCTGATCGTGTTCGGCACCATCATCACCTACGCCAACGATCCCGGGCCCCTCAAGACAGCCCGGCGCTGGGAGGAGCACCGCAAGTCCATCGACGCCCACGCCGCCGACTGGCAGGCGCTGCGCCAGCGCTTTCCCGACCACCACTTCTGCGTCGCCGGCGACTTCAACCAGAGCCGCGACGGGTCCGGCTGGTACGCGGACGCCGAGTCCGTCGACAAGCTCAGCGCCGCCCTCCGGCAGTCCGCGCTGCACTGCGTGACGGACACCGACATGCGCACCGCCGGCCTCCTGCACAGCCGCGCCTCGGTGGACCACATCTGCCTGTCCGAGCCCCTCGCCGCCCGGGTGTCGCACCTCGGAGCCTGGGAGGGCCGGGACCACGACGGGCTGCGGATGAGCGACCACAACGGGGTGGTCATCGACATCCGCGCGCCGGTCTAGCGGCCCGCCCATGGGCCCTCCGCCGTGACCCCCTCCGCTGCAGCCGGCACCCGTCTCCGCTGGCGCCCCCTGCGCCACGGCCTGGCCGTGGTGCCGATGGTGGCACTACTCGCGCTGCTGGTGGCCGACCAGCTCTTCCCGCCGCCGCTGCCGGGCCGCGATGCCGGCCAGGCCCTGCTCATCGTGGCCCGCGACGGCACGCCGCTGCGGGCCTTCCCCGACCGCAACCATGTGTGGCGCTACCCGGTGGCGCTGGACGAGGTCGCGCCGGTTTATCGCGACGCCCTGCTGCGCTATGAAGACCGTTATTTTCGCTGGCACCCGGGGGTCAATCCCTTCGCGCTTGCGCGCGCCGCCGGCCAGTGGGCGATCAACGGGCGCATCGTTTCGGGCGGCTCGACGATCACCATGCAGGTCGCCCGCATCCTCGAGCCCACGCCGCGCAGCCTGCCCGGCAAGGCGCGCCAGATCCTGCGCGCGCTGCAGCTCGAAGCCCGCCTGTCGAAGGACGAGATCCTCACCCTCTACCTCAACCACGCCCCGATGGGCGGCGTGCTCGAAGGCGTCGAGGCCGCCAGCCGCGCCTACCTCGGCAAGCCCGCCCGCCGCCTGACCCCCGCCGAGGCTGCGCTGCTGGTGGTGCTGCCCCAGGCGCCGTCCCTGCTGCGCCCCGACCGCCACCCCGCCGCCGCCCGGGCCGCCCGCGACAAGGTCATCCAGCGCATGCGCGGCACATGGCGCGACGCCGACATCGCCGACGCCCTGCAGGAGCCGGCCTACGCCCAGGCCCCTCGCGAGCCGCTGCTCGCCCCGCTGCTCGCCGAGCGCCTGCGGGCCAGCGCCGCCGGACGCCCGCGCATCGCCACCACCCTCGACCCGCAGGCCCAGCAGACCGTCGAGCTGCTACTCGCCGACCGGCTCGGCATGCTCCCGGCGCGGGTCTCGATGGCGGCGCTGGTGGTGGACAACGCCAGCCTGGAGGTGCGCGCCTACGCCGGCTCCGCCGACTTCAGCGACGCCGAGCGCTTCAGCCACGTGGACATGGTGCTCGCCCCGCGCTCGCCGGGCTCGACGCTCAAGCCCTTTCTGTACGGCCTGGCCCTGGACGAAGGGCTGATCCACTCCGAATCCCTGCTGGCCGACGTACCCCAGTCCTTCGGCGGCTACCAGCCGGGCAACTTCCAGCAATCCTTCCACGGCCCGGTGAGCGTCTCCGAGGCCCTCACCAAGTCGCTCAACGTGCCGGCCGTCGAGGTGCTGGAACGCCTCGACCCGGTGCGCTTCGTCGCGCTCTTGCGGCGGGGCGGGCTGAAGCTGGAGTTTGGCAAGGGCGGCGAGCCCAATCTGGCGGTCATCCTCGGCGGCGCCAGCACCAGCCTCGAGCAGCTGGTCGGCGCCTACACCGCCTTCGCCCGCCAGGGCCTCGCCGGCAAGCCGCGCTACACGCCGGACACGCCCGTCGAGGAGCAGCGCATGCTGTCGGCCGGCGCCGCCTTCATCATCCGCGACCTGCTCGAATCCGGCGGTCCGCTGGGCCGGGCGGTGGAGAGCGGCGCCGGCATCCGCCGCGGCATCGCCTGGAAGACCGGCACCAGCTTCGGCTTCCGGGACGCCTGGTCGGTGGGCGTCTCCGACCGCCACACCATCGGCGTGTGGGTCGGCCGGCCCGACGGCACGCCCAACCCGGGCTTCTTCGGCGCCAACATCGCGGCCCCGCTGCTGGTGGACCTCTTCAACGCCCTCGACACCGGCCCGCCGGCGCAGCGCCCGCCGCCGCCCAACGTGAAGCAGGAACGCATCTGCTGGCCCCTCGGCACCCGGCCCGACGGCCACGACGACCCCCTGTGCCACCAGAGCCGCCTCGCCTGGACCCTCAACGAAGCCGCCCCGCCCACCTTCCCCGACCGCCTGCGCGGCGGCGAGGCCCGCTACGCGATCCAGACCACCCCCGACGGCCGCCTGCGCGCCCGCCCCGACTGCCACCCCGGCCCCCTCGTCACCCGGCCGATGGCGCGCTGGCCGGCGGTGCTGGAACCCTGGCTGGACGACAACCTGCGCCGCCGCGCGCTGCCACCGGCCTGGGCGCAGTCCTGCGCCGGCCAGGCGAGCCCGGAGAGCGGCCTCAAGATCGTCGGCGCCAGCAACGGCGAGATCCTGCGCCGCTCCGCCGGGGGCGACGCCCCCCTGCTCCGCCTGGAAGTGCGCGGCAATGGCGTGCGCGGGCAAGCGGACGGCGAGGTGGTGTGGCTGGTGAACGGGCGCCCCAACGCCCGCCAGCCGGCCGGCAAGGGCTTCCAGCAACGTCTCGTAGAACCCGGGCGCTACGACATCACCGTGCTCGACGACAGCGGCGCCTACGACCGCATCAGCCTGAGCGTGCGCTGAGGCGCCGCCAGGAACGGCGTCGCACTGGCGGCAGGAGGCTCCGCAGGTCGGGTCGGCGAAGCGTGACCCGACACGCCCGTGGGGAGAGGATGGCTTGATTCAGGCTCCGCGGGCGGAAGTTGCTCCCGCGCCCAACGAGGGGCAAGGCAGACCAGAATCGGCCTACAGATGCGCGCGCCAGAAAGCAAAAAGGCCCGGGCTTTCGCGCGGACCTTTTGACTTGTGCTGTGTGGTGGAGGGAGAAGGATTCGAACCTTCGAAGGCAGTGCCGTCAGATTTACAGTCTGATCCCTTTGACCGCTCGGGAATCCCTCCACGGGATACAGGGCACGGATTATATACGGGTCGTTGAGTTAGTCAAGCGCCAAGAACCTGCCCTGCCCATGTTCGGCACACGCCAGCCTCCCATCCACCCCGCACGAGCATCGCGGCGCGTGGCGCAACCGACGGGGAGATCCGCGCCGTTGCCGGGGAGACCCGCGCAAACGTCGCGAAGCGTGGCGCGATCGTCCAGGAGTCCCGCGCAATCGCTGCGGAGACCCGCGCGATTTTCCCGCCAACCCTAGAAATTTTCCCGCCAACCCGCGCAAACGCCAAGGAGCATGGCGCAATCATCGGGGAGAACGTCGCACAGGTTGGACGACCTGGCGCAGGATGCAGGAGGGATCCCTCGAACTTCAAGGAGTGTCGCCCGAGATTCGCGGAGAGTCTCCCGGAGCCTGCGCGAGGTGGATGAAAGATTGCGCGGGTTGGCGGGAAAATCGCGCGGGTGCGCGGAATCGTCGGGGACGTCGAAGGAGAAAATAAAATTTTACAAAACAGACACTTATAAAAATGAGTGGCCCAACACCCCCGGCAGCCAAAGATTCCCGTCAGGCTGAACAGCAGCGTGTCCTCGAAGCTCAGGCCAAGGAACTGGAGAAGGTGAAGGCCGATGTCGTGTTCAGCCCTGCCAGCGCTTTCCTGACCAAACAAAAAATCCGTATGTCCTGACGTACAATTCAGACCCCCAACGCGATAGAGCAACATGGAACTCGACATCAAGAACCAGCGGCGCAACCTGATCGTGCTATCAACCTCCCTTGCTGTGTTTGAGTTAGTTGGTGCGAGACTGAACAATCGCTTACTGAGTGATTCGATCATCGTTGATAGGCCGGAGAACCTGATCAGCTTCACCTATGTAGCCCTTGCTTATGTTCTATGGCGATACTGGCTATACGCCCGTGAGTCCCACTTAAGCTTTAAAAGCGTTATCGAACAGCGCATCACGAACTCCCCAAGCTACAAAAACCTTATTCAACCGTTCATGGATGACTTCAGAGACGCCTCAGGAGCGGACTTCGTGGAGGGATTTGAAGAGGCGTCGAAAGATGCTCCATCTCTGGGATGGCAATCATTCCCTCCCCAGCCAAAGCTACAAGCCCAGCCTTTTCGCAGAGTGCTGAAGATCACCGTGGAGAATCCAAAAGGCAACTACAAGATAGAGGAAAAGGACTACAGAGTTTCTCTCTTGCGGTATGAGTGGATTTTCTTGCGTTCATGGCTCACGGTTGCTGTAGGAGACAAAGCGTACTCCGACCTTTACATCCCATACGTGCCAGCTTTTATGGCTGCGAGCCTGTTCGTCCGGCGAGTCTTTAGCTAACAGCCTCCACTGTCTTCAACACCCAGCCAAAGCTGCCCCAGAAATCGATGGTTGCCCTCTTCAGGGTTCAGACTAGGGAAGTGGCTGGCTGGTCCTGATCGCCGCCTCTGGCGAAACCGGAGCGCCTTGGAGGGGAGCTGGCTGGCGGTGGGGGCGAGTGGGGCACCGGGGGATTCTAGCGCTTCCGCTGATCAGGGAGGCTCTCGCAAATTTGTGGTGAGAGTTTTTGCTCCCACTTGCGATGCGACCTTCAGTCCGTCGTCTTGAAATTTCGTAAGCACACCCTATATTCAAGTTTGCTCCTTTTCACGCCGGGAGCAGTGAACGCAGGTTGAAGGCAGTCGCCTCCTTCATTCGAAGGAGAGCGATTGAAAGCAGTACCGGTAGTTCTTGGGTGCCTCGTGAGTGTTGTCAAGCTCGTGAGGTGTCTTCTCAATCTATACGCGGCCTACTTGGCTGGCGACCATCTGATGGCAGCACTCGAAGCCCTCAAGGCGGGAATGTGCTGTCGGGATCTGTGGTGCCAGCGAACGAGGCTGAAAGAAGCAGGAACTGAACTAACGAGAGTCCTATCAGCAAAGCTCCGACGACTGTCCTGCGGCCCCGTCAGCCGCAGATTGTTTAAACGCGAAGACAAGCATAGGGGTGAAAAAATGTGATCACCTGATCTCGTACCCAACTCCACGACACACAACCTTTTGGGAGATATTCCTCGGCATGATTTCCGAGTCCTCCACCCTGTAGTCACCTGTGTTTTCTGGAGGCGATGGCCTCCTGAGTACTTCTGAGCAGCAAGCAGCTTGCGAAGAAGGAAGTGCGTGAATTGACTATCCAACCCCTCGAATAGCCAACGTGACCGATCCCGAACTCACTGCATCTGACGCTACTGGAAAGCTACTAATCTGTGGCGAGGTCTTGCTTGATAAGTACGCGATGGGCGATGAGCAGACGATCTGTGACGTTAGGATGAGAGTGGCTCGGGCGCTCGCCGCTATGGAGTCAGAAGAGAAGCGCCTGTTCTGGGAAACCAAGTTCCTCGAAGCCCAGGAGCGGAACTTCGCTCCCGCCGGTCTTTTTGATCAGATCGCCAGGTATTACCTGTACTGGCCTAGCTACTTGCCTAGGGGCGAATTCAGGATGTTCAGGGCTATCGCCCCGATTGTTTTGCTGCGCCTGATGCTCTTGTTTGGCTATGTTGGGAGGTTGAGTTCAAGACAGTACTGCGCTAGGAACAGTCTTGAGCCGCTGACGCTGCTTAATTTCCTGCGCCCCTGCGTGAGGGCACCGCCCTACCTGTAGTTATTGGTCAGGAAGTTTTTCAGTAGCACCCAGCCCAGCATACCTAACCTTCTCCACCGCCTCCCGCATCGATCCTCCTGAGCACAGTCCGTAGTAATCCGGGGCTTCTCATGGCCCACGATGTCGGCAGCTACGTTTTCTGGGCGGCTTGCTCCTGAACCTCCAGCTTGAGAAGGGATGGCTGACAGGGGCAGGAAAAGAAAAAAGACCAGTGGTCACTTAGAGTAACTCACTGATCTTTTTTGTGTTTTGTGGTGGACCGAATGAGGATCGAACTCACGACCTCCGCATTGCGAACGCGGCGCTCTCCCAGCTGAGCTATCGGCCCACGCGAAGCGCGCATTATAACGATGCTTTTCGCCGCTGCAAAGCCCTTCTTGCAGCCTGAAGCTCAGGTTTCGTCGTCTTCGCCCGAGCCGACGGCGGCGCGACCGAGGCGGTCGGCGACGGCGGCCCATTCGGGGGCGGCGGGCGGGGCTTCGACGAGGATGCGCGCGGCGCCGGATGCGTCGAGGCTGCGCAGGCGGGCGTAGAGATCATGGCCGTAGCCGGCCGGATCGGCGGGGGCCTGGACCCAGGTGATGCCGTCGGCGAGGCCGGCCGGTACGGGGCCGCGGGCCAGCACCGCGTCGCCAACGCGAGCCTGGACAGCGAGGGCATCGGTGGCGACGAGTTCGAGCGGGGTGCGCGGGGCGTAGTGGGCGGCGAGCGCGCCGGACACCCGCGGGGTGGCGCCCTCCTCCGCAGCATTCCCGGCGTCGACTTCGCCACGCAGGCGCGGGCGGCGGCCGAGGACGCGGGCGATGTCGTCGGCGCCGATCGCACCGGGCCGCAGGATGACGGGCACGCCGCGGGAGAGGTCGACGATGGTGGATTCGAGCCCGACCGCGCAGGCGCCGCCGTCGAGGATCAGCGCGACCCGCTGGCCGAGTTCCTGACGCACGTGCTCGGCAGTGGTCGGGCTGATGCGGCCGAAGCGGTTGGCCGACGGCGCGGCGACACCGGAGCCGAAGGCACGCAGCAACTCGAGAGCCACCGGATGATTGGGCACGCGCAGGCCGACGGTGTCCTGCCCGCCGGTGACGAGATCCGGCACGCCCTCCTCCTTCTTGAGGATCAGCGTGAGCGGACCGGGCCAGAAGGCCCGCGCGAGGGCGATGGCGTCCTTGGGGACTTCCCGCGCCCAGGTCATGATCTGCCCGGCATCGGCCAGATGAACAATCAGCGGGTGGTCGGACGGGCGGCCCTTGGCGGCGAAGATTTTGGCGACGGCGTCCGGATTGAGGGCGTCGGCGCCGAGGCCGTACACCGTTTCGGTGGGCAGGGCGACGAGCTCGCCCTGGCGCAGCAGCTGGACGGCGCGCGGGATGTCGCTCATCGGCGCTCAGTCGCGGATGCCGATGGCCTGGCGGGCGGCCAGGGCCTTGGCGAGCACGTCGGCCGCATCGCTGCCGATCACAGTGAAATGGCCCATCTTGCGGCCATGGCGGGCGTGGTGCTTGCCGTAGAGGTGCAGGCGCAGGCCAGGCACGGCGTGGAGCACCGACCAGTCGGGCTCGCGGTAATGGCCGTGGGGCTCGCCGCCTTCGTACCACAGCTCACCGAGCAGATTGACCATCACCGAGGCGCTGTGCTGGCGCGATTCGCCCAGCGGCAGGCCGCACAGGGCGCGCACCTGCTGCTCGTACTGGCTGGTGACGCAGGCGTCGATGGTGTGGTGGCCGCTGTTGTGGGGGCGCGGGGCCATCTCGTTGACCACCAGCTCGCCACGGCTCACGAAGAACTCGACGGCCAGCGTGCCGATGAAGCCGAGCCGCTCGGCGATGCGCTCGGCGTACTCCTGGGCGGCATCGCGCTGGCAGGCGGAGGCCCGCGCCGGCGCGATGGAGACGTCGAGGATGCCGTTGGTGTGGCGGTTCTCGACGGTGGGGAAGCACTTGACGCGGCCATTCCCGTCACGGGCCAGCACCACCGACACCTCGTAGTCGAGGGTCAGCATCTGCTCAAGCACGCAGGGCTCGCCCTTGAAGGCGTGGAAGGCGTGCAGGGCCTCGGCGGCGTTGGCGACGCGGGCCTGGCCCTTGCCGTCGTAGCCGAAGCGGGCCACCTTGAGGATGGCCGGGTAGAGGCTGGCAGGCGCGGCGGCGATGTCGGCGTCGGTGTGGATGACGGCGAAGGGGCCGTGGGGCAGGCCGTTGTCGCGCAGGAAGCTCTTCTCGGCGATGCGGTTCTGGCACACCGCGACCGCGGAGGCGCCCGGCCGCACGGGGATGAACTTGGCGAGGTAATCCAGGGTGTCCGCCGGGACGTTCTCGAACTCGGTGGTCACCGCCGCGCAGCCTTCGGCCAGCGCGTCGAGGGCGGCGTAGTCGTCGTAGGCCGCCTGCAGGTGACGGTCGGCGATGAGGCCGGCCGGGCTGTTGGGGTCGGGGTCGAGGACCCACACCTTGTAGCCCATTTCGTGGGCGGCGGTGACGAAGAAGCGGCCGAGCTGGCCGCCGCCGAGCATGCCGAGGGTGGCGGGCGGGAGGATCATCGCGTCACGTCCTGGATCAGATCGGGTCGAGGTTCATGGCCAGCACGCTGGCGGTCTGCTCGGCGCGGAAGGCTTCGAGCCTGTCGGCCAGGGCGGCGTCGGTGGCGGCCAGCAGCGCGACGGCAAACAGGCCCGCGTTGGCGGCGCCGGCATCGCCGATCGCGAAGGTGGCAACCGGGATGCCCTTGGGCATCTGCACGATGGAGAGCAGGGAATCCTTGCCCGACAGGGCCTTGGACTGCACCGGCACGCCGAGCACCGGCAGCGTGGTCTTGGCGGCGATCATGCCCGGCAGGTGGGCGGCGCCGCCAGCCCCGGCGATGATCGCCTTGAGGCCGCGCTCGCGGGCCTGTTCGGCGTACTCGAACATCAGGTCGGGCGTACGGTGGGCCGAGACAACCCGGGCTTCGAAGGGGACGCCGAAATCCTTGAGGATCTTGGCCGCGGCCTGCATCGTCGGCCAGTCGGAATTGGAGCCCATGACGATGCCGATGACGGGGGAGGAGCTGTTCATTGGTGTGTTCGTGTTCGGATGTTGAGGAACGCCGGACGGGCTGCGCGAGGCCGGCGAGCGGCCCCTGCGGCGCTCAGCCCTGGCGCCTGGCCAGCGCCCGCTCGGCGGACACCACGGTGTTGACGAGCAGCATGGTGATCGTCATCGGGCCGACACCGCCGGGCACCGGGGTGATGGCGCCGGCGACTTCCCTGGCGGAGTCGAAATCCACGTCGCCGCACAGCTTGCCCGCGTCGGGGCCGTCCTGCAGGCGGTTGATGCCCACGTCGATGACGATGGCGCCGGGCTTGACCATGTCGCCGGTGACGAACTTGGGCTTGCCGATGGCGGCCACCAGGATGTCGGCGCGGCGGGTGTGGAAGTTGAGGTCGCGGGTACCCGAGTGGCACACGGTGACGGTGGCGCCGGCGGCGGTGAGGAGCATCGCCATCGGCTTGCCGACGATGTTGGAGCGGCCGATGACCACGGCCTCGGCGCCACGCAGCGGAGCGTCGATGCTCTTCAGCATCTCCATCACGCCGTTGGGCGTGCACGGGATGAAGGCTTCCTGGCCCTGGGAGAGGCGGCCGACGTTCTCGGCGTGGAAGCCGTCCACGTCCTTCTCGACCTTGATGGCTTCGAGCACGGCCTTCTCGTCGAAGTGCTTGGGCAGTGGCAGCTGCACCAGGATGCCATGCACCGACGGGTCGGCGTTGAGCTCGGCGATCTTGCCCAGCACGTCGGCGGGCGAGACGTCCTGCGGGTATTCGAACTTGAGGGACTTGATGCCGGCCTTCTCGCAGCCGGCCACCTTGTTGCGCACGTACACCGCCGAGGCGGGGTCGCCGCCCACCAGGATCACCGCAAGACAGGGCTGGGTGCCCTGGGCCGTGAGGGCCGCGGCCTTCCCGGCGAGTTCACCGCGAAGCTTCGCGGAAAGTGCGTTACCGTCAATAATACGAGCCGTCATGCCACACCGCCGTCTCAGAAAAACCTGAGAGTCTACCACGACTTAGATGCGACGACTCAGGCGCGTCCGCTGCGGCGGCGCGCCATCGGCGGAAAGCGGCTCAGGCGGCGACGGGACGCTTCCCGATGAGCGCGGCGGCACGCTCGCGGCCGGCGTCGAAGGCCCGCAGGTTCATCTCGAGCAGGCCGGGCTTCTTGTGGGTGAAGCGTGCCGCCACGGCGTCCCGCAGCACCGAGGCCGGAAACGGCAGGTGGTCGGACATGGCGCCCAGCATCACGGTGTTGCCGAGGCGGATGTCGCCGAACTCCAGGGCGATCTCGGCGGCGTCGAAGGCCTGCAGCGGCACGCCGAGGGCGCGCAGCTGGCCGACCGGGTCGGCGGGGTAGTCGAACACGCCGCACTCGACCACCGGCGGCGACAGCCGCGAGGTGTTGGTGAGCACCGGCGCGCCCGGGCGCAGCATGTGCACCCAGCGCAGGGTTTCGGCGGCCTCGAAGCCGACCAGCAGGTCGGCCTCGCCCGGAGCGATCTGCGGCGACAGCACCTTGTCGCCGAAGCGCAGGTGGGACACCACCACGCCGCCCCGCTGGCTCATGCCCGCCACTTCGGTCTTCTTGGCATCGAAGCCGAGGGCCAGCGCGGCTTCGGCGAGGATCTCGGTGGCGGTCATGACGCCCTGCCCGCCGATCCCGCAGACGAGGATGTTGGTGTTGCGGCTCATCAGGCGTGTCCTCCGCTACGTTGCATGAAACGCACCGGCACCACCGGCACCGAATGGGCGATGGCCTCCGGCGCACAGGGCTGCACGCACAGGCCGCAGCCGGTGCACGCACTGGTCTCGATGCGCACGAAGGCGAGGTCGACCTCCTTGCCCGAGGCCTTGACCTCCTTGCCGCGGCGGGTCACGTGGATCGCCGGGCAGCCCACGTCGAGGCAGTTGCCGCAACCGGTGCATTTGTCTTCGGTCACCGCGTAGGGCGGGGTCTTTTTATAGTCGTCGATCAGCACGCAGGGACGGTCGGTGATGATCACCGACGGCTCCTCGATCTTGGTCTCCTCGCGCAGGGCCTTGAACAGCACCGGCAGCTGGTAGGGGTCGACGACGCGGATGCGCTCCTTCTTGACGCCGAGGGCCTCGCAGATGCGCGGGAAATCCACCCGCGGCGCCTCCACACCGTGGATGTCGCGGCCGGTGGCGGGGTTGTCCTGGCCGCCGGTCATGCCCACCGCGCGGTTGTCGAGGAGCAGGATGGTGACGTTGCCCTTGTTGTAGGTGATGTCGAGCAGGCCCTGCATGCCCATGTGCATGAAGGTCGAGTCGCCAATGACGGCGACGATCTTCTTGTTCTTGTCGGCCTCGCCGCGGCCCTTGTCCATGCCCAGCGCCATGCCCATCGAGGCGCCCATCGAGATGCAGGTGTCGAGGGCGTTCCAGGGGTGGCCGGCGCCGAGGGTGTAGCAGCCGATGTCGCCCGAGATGATGATGTTGCGCAGCTGGGACAGGGTGTAATAGATGCCCAGGTGCGGGCAGGCCACGCACATGGTGGGCGGCCGCGGGAAGACCTGCTGGGCCGGCAGCGCCGGCGCGTCGGCCACCACGTCGCCGCGCAGCCTGGCGATGCCGCGGCGCAGCACCTCGGGGGCGAGCTCGCCAAGGCGCGGCAGCAGGTTCTTGCCCTCGCAACGGATGCCGGCGGCGCGGAGTTCGTTCTCGAGCAGCGGCTCGGTCTCTTCGACGACGACCAGGGTTTCGACCTGGGCTGCGAGTTCGCGCACCTTCGCCATCGGCGGCGGGTAGCTGAAGCCGAGCTTGAGCACCGGCGCATCGGGGAAGGCCTCACGCACGTGCATGTAGGCCGGGCCGGAGGTGACGAAGCCGATGCGCCGGTCGCTGCCCGCCTCCAGGCGGCTGAGGGGCGAGGCTTCGGCGGCTGCGGCCAGGGCGGCCTCGCGCTCGAACATCAGTGGCAGGCGCGGCTTGGCGTTGCCGGGCACCATCACCCAGCGGCGCGGGTCTTTGGTGAAGCCGCCGGGCTCGCGGGTCTCGGGGGGCGACAGCTCGACCCGGCCCTTGACGTGGCAGATGCGGGTGGTGAGGCGCAGCAGCACCGGCACCTTGAAGGCTTCCGACAGGCCGTAGGCGGCCCGGGTCATGTCGTAGGCTTCCTGGGAGTCGGCGGGCTCGAACACCGGTATGTGGGCGAAGCGCCCCCAGAAGCGGGAATCCTGCTCGTTCTGGGACGAGGACATGCCCACGTCGTCGGCCACGGCGATGACGAGGCCGCCTTCGACGCCGGTGACGGTGAGGGTCATCAACGCGTCGGAGGCAACGTTGAGGCCCACGTGCTTCATCGCGCTGAAGGCCCGGGCGCCCATCATCGAGGCGCCGAGGGCGACCTCGAGGGCGACCTTCTCGTTGGGCGACCATTCGGCGTAGAGGCCGGGGAAGCGCGCCACGACCTCGAGGATCTCGGTGCTGGGCGTGCCCGGGTAGGCGGCTGCGACGCGGACGCCGGCGTCCCGGACGGCATGGGCGACGGCGTCGTTACCCGACAGGAACAGGCGGCTCGCCACCTCGACAGACAGGGCGTTTCCCATGAAGCAGAACTCCGGCAGAGAAAGCCTGGAAGTCTAGGAGCACGGGGGACGGAGGGGCTTGAGGCAGGTCAACGAAACGATACAGAAAAAATCAACAAAAGATTTTTTCGTATCACTATATCTGCCGATTGCTCTCGATCGCCATCACGTTCTGCACCAGTTCGGCGAGGGACTGGGCCGCCATCTTCTCCATCACCCGGGCCCGGTGCACCTCGACCGTCTTGATGCTGATGCCAAGCACGTCGGCGATCTGCTTGTTGAGCTTGCCGACGATGATGAGGTCGAGCACCTCGCGCTCGCGCTGGGTGAGCTGGTCGAGGCGGCGCGACACCTCGGCGTCCTGGCGGCGGCGGGCGCGGCTCTCGCGCTCATTGACCAGGCACTGGCTGACGAGGCGCAGCAGCTCGGCATCGTTGAAGGGCTTCTCGATGAAATCGACGGCGCCCTTCTTGAGGGCCGCCACCGCCATCGGCACGTCGCCATGGCCGGTGATGAAGATCACCGGCAGCGTGCAGTAATGGGCGCGCAGGCGCTCGTGGAGCTCGAGGCCGCTCATGCCGGGCATCCGCACGTCGAGCAGCAGGCAGCCGTTGAACTCGGGCCGCCAGGCGCGCAGGAAGGCTTCCGCCGAGGCGAAAGCCTCGACCTTGAAGCCCTGGGATTCGAGCAGCCAGACGAGGGAGTCGCGCAGGGCTTCGTCGTCGTCGACGAGGTAGATGATCTGTTCAGGCGTCGGGGCGTGGGGTTTCACGGGGGATCTCCAGGGGCAGCGTGAAGCGGAAGATACAGCCTCCGGCCGGGTTCGCGTCCACCCACAGGCGCCCTTCGTGAAACTCGACGATGGACCGGCAGATGTTGAGCCCCATCCCCATGCCCTCGGCCTTGGTGGTGTAGAACGGCGTGAACAGGCGCTCGCGGGCTTCGTCGGAGAGGCCCGGGCCACGGTCGGCCACCTCGACTTCGACCTGGGCGGCGCCGTCGCGACGGGCCGAGACGGTGACGATGCGCTCGTCGGCCGGCATGTCGCGCATGGCCTCGATGGCGTTCTTGACGAGGTTGAGCACCACCTGCTCGATCATCACCGCGTCGGCGAACACCGGCGGGAGGTCGGCCGGCACCTGGCTGTGCACCTGGGCGCCGTGGCGCCGGGCGTCGATCTCGACGAAGCCGATGGCGTCCTCGACGATCCCGACCAGGTCCACCGGGTGCCGGCGCGGCTCGCTCTTTTTGACGAACTCGCGCACCCGCCGGATGATCTTGCCGGCCCGCTCGGCCTGGGCGCTGGCCTTCTGCATCGCGGTGAGGATGTCCTCGCGGCGGTATTCGCCCGACTGCAGGCGATTGACGCAGCCGGCCGAATAGTTGGCGATCGCGGCCAGCGGCTGGTTGAGCTCGTGGGCCAGCGTGGAGGCCATCTCGCCCATCGTGATGAGGCGCGAGGTGCGCTGCAGGCGCTCCTGCTGGGCGCGGTTTTCCTCGTCGACGCGCTTGCGGTCGGTGATGTCGGTGGCGATCGCCATGCGCACCACGCGGCCGTCGACCCAGCGGATGGCCCGCTCGCGGATGTGGTACCAGCGCCCCGACAGGGCGTTGCGCAGCTCGCCGTCGTAGAGTTCGCGGGGCACGTGGTCGGGGGTGAGGCGGCGCGGGTCCACGTCGTACCACAGGGTGTCGGGCGGGCTGGGCAGGCCGAAGGTGGCCACGATGCGCCCCACCGCGTCGAAGCCGTAGATGCTCTTGAAGGCCCGGTTGGCGAACAGGATCTCGTCGTTGGCCGCGTCGGCCACATAGACCGCCGCGTCGAGGCCGTCGAGCACCGCCACGAAGCGCTCGTGGGACGCTTCGAGCTCGGCGCGCACCCGCTTGGGCTCGGTGATGTCGGTGATCGAGGCCATCCAGCCGGTCTGCTGGCCGTCCCCGTCGATCAGCGGCGAGATGTAGAAGCGGGCGTCCATCCCCTCGCCGTTCTTGCGGCGCATGCGCATCTCGAAGCCGGTGGCCGGCGCGTCGCCGGCAAGGGTGAGCTTGAGGTTGTTGTGCAGGGTCTCGATCTCACCCCGCGGCCAGTAGGGGAAAGGCGCCACCGCGCCGACGAGCTCCTCCCGCGACCAGCCGGTCATGCGGCAGAAGGCCGGGTTGACGTAGATGATCCGGCCGCTCATGTCGATGGCCCGCAGGCCGGTGACGAGGGACTCCTCCATCGCCTGACGGAAGGCCGACTGGGCCCGCAGCGCGTCCTCGGCGGCCTTGCGCCCGGTGATGTCGTGGGCAACGGCGTACATCAGCTTCTCCTCGGGCACCGAGTTCACGCTCCAGGCCAGCCACTTGTAGCCGCCGTCGGCGCAGCGGCAGCGGTTCTCGAAGGCACCAGGCGTTCCGGAGGCGAGGCTGCGCAGGTGGGCGACGGTGTCGGCCACGTCCTCGGCGTGGATGAAATCCAGCAGCGAGTGCCCCAGCACCTCGCTCGGCTCATAGCCCAGCACCCGCTCGAAGGCCGGGTTGCAGCGCCGGAACACCCCGTCGTGGCCGAGCACCGCCAGCATGTCGAGGGACAGGTTGAACAGCCGGTCGCGCTCCTTCTCGACCCGCACCCGGCTCAGCATGTGCATGCGCAAGAGCCACAGGCTCCACAGCACGAAGACCGACAGCACGACGATCACCGCGATCGGGAAGCCCCGCGGCAGCTCGCCCTCGGTGCGGTAGGCGGTGGCCTGCAGCGACAGGCCGTTGCCGGGCGGGTCGAGGGGCACACCGAAGGCAAAGCTCTCATCGAGGGGGCGCACCGCGGAGTTGGTCGCGAGCGCCTCGCCCTGCGAGCCGCTGAGGGTGAGGCGGTATTTCTCGCCGAACCAGCTCGGCACCAGGTGGGCCACCATGCGCTCGATGGAATACACCGCGACGACCGCGCCGAGCGGCTCGCGCCCCTGCTGCAGCGGCATGTACACCTCGAGCACCGCTGTGTTGCGGGCGTTCACGTAGGCCTCACCGTAGGTCGGCCGGCCGAGCTCCTGGGCCCGGCGCAGCACCGCCCCCTGCCCCGCCGACAGCGCGTCGCCCGCCAGCCAGTCGGTGGTGTCGAAGGGCGCCGTCCACCGGACCCGCTGGTCGGCGGCCACCCACACCACGTTCACCAGCTCGGGGTTGTTGGCGATGTGCTGGTTGGCCCGCACCTGGAAGGCGTCGGCATCCAGCGTACCGGCGGCCAGCTCGCGGGCCAGCTGGCCGAGGAAATCCTCGGTGCCCTGCATGTGCAGGCGCATGGTCTGCTCTGCCCATTGCACGTCGCGGGCCAGCGCGTTGCGCTGGGTCTCGCCCTCCTGGCGCTGCAGCACCCAGACGAGCACCAGCATCGCCAGCGCGAAGATCAGCACGGCGATGTAGGGGGCCGACCAGTACCAGTCGGGGCGCGCGGCGCGGGGTTCGGCGAACCGGGCGGGCGCGGAGGAATCAGGGGCGTCGGGGGAGTCGTCGATCGGCATCGTGCTGCCATCCTGCAAGCGTAGCGGCGCCGTCGGCATCGGGAGTTTCCCTAACCAGGCTGGAGCGCCTCACGAAAGTCCCACACGGCATGAATTTTATGGCATAAACCGGTTTACCTGTATGGTTTAACAGGTGCATGACATTCAAGCAGGCCCGCCCCGAGGAAACCCCCATGCCATCATCGCCGCAAACCATCGACACCACCCAGGTCGTGGCCTGGCTCGAGAGCCTCGTCCTCGACCAGCACAAGCGCCCGCTACGCCTGCGCATCGGCGGGCCCGGCGCGGCCCTGGCCAACGCGCTGCTGGTGCACAGCTTCTCGGCCGAGGAGCGCAGCTGCGAAGAAAGCAGCCTGCAGCTGCGGCTGCTGTGCGTCGCCACCCGGTCCGACATCGCGCCCCAACAACTGCTCGGCCAGACGCTGCAGCTGCAGGTCCTCACCGACACCGGCGGCTGGCGGCACTTCAACGCCCTCGTCGTGCGGGCCCAGCCGGGGCAGTTCGACGGCAGCCTGCAGACCTGGCTCATCGAAGCCACCGACGCCTGCGCCTTCATGGACGCCGGCCGCAACAGCCGGCTGTATCTGCGCAAGAGCGTCATCGACATCACCGAACACCTGCTCGGCGAATGGCGCGAGCGCAGCCCGGTGCTGGCCGGCTGCTTCGAGTTCGACACCGGCGCCCTCAGCCGCGACCGCTACCCCCAGCGGGAGATGAGCATCCAGTGGAACGAATCCGACCCGGCCTTTCTGATGCGCCTGTGGCGCAAGCACGGCATCGCCTGGGGTGTCCGGGCCGAGGCCGACGCCAGCCCCACGGCCCCGCCCCGCCACACCCTGGTGCTCTTCGACAGCGCCAGCCAGTTCCCGGCCAACCCCGCTGGCCGCCTGCGCTGCCACACCGGCACCTCGGTGCAGGGCCGGGACGACATCACCCTGTGGAGCCCCGTCGGCCAGCTCACCCCCGGCCTCGTCGAACGCAGCGCCTGGGACTACAAGCGGCAGCAGGCGCAGTGGGCAGACGCCCCCACCGCAGCCCGGCAGGGCGACGAGGGCGACGCCCTCTCCCGCGCCCTGCTCGACGCCCGCATCGAGCCGCCCCACTGGGCCGACAGCCCCGCCGACCACCGCCAGTTCACCCTGGCGCGCATGCAGTACCACGAGATGAACGCCGCCGGCGTGGCCGGCGCCAGCAGCGCCCGCGACCTGGCCTGCCTCACCTGGGCCGGCATCGACGAGCGCCCGGGCCTGCTCGGCCGGCTTCCCGGCATCGACAAGGGGCTGGCGGGGGCCTCCGGCAACGACTTCCTGTTCACCCGGGTCAGCCACTGGGGCCGCAACAACCTGCCCAAGGAGGTCTCCGACGCCCTCGACAGCCTCTTCGCCGCCAGCGGCTGGGCGATGGCGCGGCCCGCCCTCGGCCAGGAGGACGCCGACCGGCGCTACGCCAACACCTTCCGCGCCCAGCCCCGCGACACCCCGGTCGTGCCCGCCTTCGACCCCGCGCTGCACTGGCCGAGCCTGCCGGCCATGAGCGCCGTCGTCGTGTGCCCCGAGGGCGAGGAGGTGCATTGCGACGAACATGGCCGCGTGCGGGTGCAGTTCCAGGGCCTGCGCACCGTCGACCACGACCACGCCGGCGGCGCCGGCACCAGCGGCACGCCCCGCGACAGCGCCCCGGTGCGGGTCGCCGTGCCCGCCGCCGGCGCCGGCCAGGGCTTCATCCAGCTCCCGCGCCGGGGCGACGAGGTCATCGTCTCCTTCCTGGGCGGCGACCCGGACAAGCCCGTCATCACCCACGCGGTGCACAGCCCCGTCAATCCGCCACCCCGCTTCCACGACACCGGCAGCCTGCCCGGCAACCGCTACCTGTCGGGCAACCGCACGACCGAGGTCAAGGGCAGCCGCGCCACCCACGTCCTCCACGACAACACGCCGGGCCAGCCCGGCTTCCAGGCCCACTGCGACTTCGCCCACAGCCAGCTCAACCTGGGCCACCTCACCCACCCCCGCCGCGACGGCAAGGCCGAGCCCCGCGGCGAAGGCGCCGAGCTGCGCACCGACGGCGCCGCCGCCACCCGCGCCGCCCGGGGCATCCTGCTCAGCGCCTGGAAGCGCCTGGGCAGCAGCGGCGGGCAGCTCGATTACGCCGAAGCCCTCGCGCTGATGGAATCCGGCCTCGAACTCTTCAAGAGCATGGGCGAGTACGCCGCCCGCCACCAGGGTAGCCCCCTCGACGCCCAGGGCCAGGCCGGGCTCAAGGCCCTCGCCGAGCGCTGGGAGAGCGGCACCAACACCCGCCCGAAGGCCGACCCCGCCGACACCGCCTTCATCGCCGTCACCGCGCCCCAAGGCATTGTCCACACCACACCCAGGACCATCGCCCAGTACGCCGGGCACAACGCCGACACCGTCGCCCAGAATCACGTGCAGATCGCCGCCGGCCAGCGCTACAGCGTCAACGCCGGCCAGGGCATCCGCCAGTTCGCCCACGGCGGCGGCATCCACCACATCGCCCACCAGGGCGAGCTCGTGCTGCAGAGCCAGCACGCCGACACGCGCATCGAGTCCGCCCGGCACATCACCCTCAACGCCGCCCAGGATGCCCGCATCTCGGCCCGCAGCATCACCCTGGTGGCCGAGGACGGCAGCTTCATCAGGATCGGCGACGGCATCACCCTCGGCACCAAGGGCGCCATCAAGCAGCACGCGGCAAGCTTCCCCCACGCCGGTCCGCAGACCATCGCCGCGCAAAAGCCCGAGTTCGCCCAGGAGGCCGTCCAGGCCCGCTTCGTGCTGCGCCGCAACGCCGCCAACACCCAGAGCCCGCCCGTCCCCGACCAGCCCTACAAGATCGAGCTCACCGACGGCAGCATCGTCGAGGGCGTCACCGACGCCGAGGGCCGCACCCAGCTCGCCGAGCGGGACGCGATGCACATCGCCACCGTCAGCGCGGGGGGCCAGCCATGACCAGGGGGCGCTACCCCAAGGCCAGTCTCCCGATCTTCCGGCAGAAGGCGGTCCTCAGCACCAGCACCCTGCCCAAGTGCGTCGACGTGCTGGCCGAACACGTGGGCGCCTGTATCGTGGTGCATGGGGTCAACGACGTCGGCACCGGCTATCAAGCCGTCGAGGAAGGCCTCCTCGACGGCCTCGCCCGGCGCCTGGGCTGGACAGCCAGGGACGGCACGGGCTGCCCGCCCTACACCGCCGCCGAGTACCGCATGCCCACGGCCGACGACGCCCGCAAGCTCGAGGCCGACCCGGACGCGGTGTTCTTCAAGCGCAGCGTCAAGCCTGCCACGCATAGCCCGGTGATTCCGTTTTATTGGGGGTATCGGGATACCTGGCGCAACGGTAACCGTTCAAAAAATGGTCAGCAGGTCGACGGCTTCGACAACCGCCTCGACCTCGACCGCAGCAAGGGCGGCGGCCCCTTCGGCAACGCCACCACCAACCTCGCCGACATGTGGAACCGGGGCACTCCGTCCAGGATCAACAAACTCCTCGAGATGGGCTCCCGCGATCCCTACCGCCCCTTGCGCGGTGGCCCCGGGCGGATGTACTTCGTGCTCGCCGCCCAGCGCCTGGCCGCCCTGGTGGCGATGATCCGCGACTACGACCAGGACGTGCCCGAGACCGTCACCCTCATCGCCCACAGCCAGGGCTGCCTCATCGCCCTGCTCGCCCAGGCCTTCCTGATGGAAGACGGCAAGCCGCCCGCCGACACCCTCATCCTGACCCACCCGCCGTACTCGCTGGAGCCCCACCTCCCCGAGCGCCTCAACAGGGAAAAAAACACCCCTCCCCCGATTCCCGCCGGCGAAGACAAGGCCATGCAGGGCCTCTACGACGCCCTCGAAGACCTGCAGACCGTCCGCGCCCGGCTCGACACCCTGATCAACATCGTCCGCGGCGTGGCCACCCAGCGCAAGCCTACCTGGAACGCCGACGAGCTTGCGCGCATGAAACGCGGCGGCCTCCACACCGAGGCCTGGAAGGTGGAGAAGGACCGGGACAACCGCGGCAAGGTCTACCTCTACTTCTGCCCCGAGGACATGACCGTCGCGCTGCCCAGCGTGCAGGGCATCGGCTGGCAGGGCGTTCCCCACGACCTCGAGGACGGCCGGCAGCGCACCCTGCGCCAACCGCTCCGGGAGCTCGGACCCACCTTCCTGCAGCGGGTGTTCACCGCCAAGCAGCGGGTGGTCCAGGGCACGCCGCAAGCGTTCAAGGTAGGCCTCCCGCCCCAGGACTTCCTTCTCCGCCTCAAAGGCGAAGACGACCACGCCCACGCCGCCGGCGACGTCACCACCCTCCGCGCCCGCCTGCCCGAACACGACCCGCGCCTCGACAAGAGCAACGCCCCCGACGACAGCCTCGCCGCGCGGGCGGCCCGCCGCCGGATCAACGGCGAGGCACTCGAGACGCCCCACACGGCCGAACTGCACGCCGGAGCCCCCAATGCCGGGCAGGGCAGGCATGAGCGTGTCGATCCCATCGACGCCGCCATCGCCGTCACCAGCGGCTACGGCTTCACCACCAAGCCGCCCCAGCTCATCGACGACCCACGCCCCGGCAAGCGTATGTCAGCGGGCGCCTACAGCCGACCGTCCCCCACCCCGCTGACCCCGCATGATCTGACCGACGTGCAAAGCCGCCTCAACGAGGGCAGGTCCGAGGGCGATCAGGTCAGGCTCGTAAACGGCCTCGCGCTGGGAGACGGCCGCCTGCGGATCACCCGCCTCGAGAGCCCCAACGAAGCCCGCCTGCGCCACCAGCAGGCCACCAGCCCCCGCTCCTTCCATGGCGCTATCTGGGGCAGCAAGGCCAACCACGCCCACGTCACCGCCTACGACGTCGCCATCGGCCTCGGCCAGGCGGTCACCGATCCGGGCTTCTATCGCTACCTGTGCGCGGTGGCGGACTGGAGGCTGAAGAAGCCGGAGCCGGGCATGCCTGATCGAGAAGGAATATTGACTTGGAAGAAATTCACGGAAATCCATGGTAAATACTTCTCCGTCGAATGCGCTGAGCGTAAGAAGCTCATCGATGGGAACTCAACCTACTACTCGACTGGCGTTCTTCCCGTATGCGTCAAATCCATCGCTGAACGGCCCAAGGCCGTGATCGCCGAAACCGCTCTTGGCGAAAGTCCGGCCATCAAGACACGCCAGGAGGCAAAATGACGCTCGCAAAAAATGACACTGACACAAAAGGCAGACGGAGCTGGATGGTTGGAGCCCTGTGGGCGCTCCTGTTGTTCATCCTGGTCCTGACAGCCTGGACGCTGTACCTCATTCAAGCCGACCTACCCGTATTCAGCGACCCCGAGGCGAATTCGATGGAAAAATGGAAAACCTGGCTCGGCCTCCCGCTGCTGGCTACCTGCGCGGCCCTGCTCGTGCAATGGGGCTGGAGTTCGGTCACGAACAACCGTGCTGAAGCGCGTGAGCGCGCACAGGAAGTCGCAAAACAGACCAACGCCGCAGCACTCGCGAAGGAAGCCCCACGCGAATATGTGCTTGAGGTCATCGGCCTCGGCGTCTCCCTGGACAAGCACCGCCAGGGCAAGCTGTGGGACGCCCTGCAGCAGGGGCATCCCTTCGGGACGATCCGGGAGCAGGATCCGGAGAAATACCCGTGGACAGAAGAGGACAAGGATGGCGCCGAAGGCAATGCCATCGCCTCAACGCTGCGGAATGGCATCGGAGGACTGCCTATGTACTGGCCCTCCCCATCTTTTTACGCGGGCAACGCCATCGAGGATTCAGACTTTCCGTCGTCGGTCCACGACCCGGCAGTCGGGGTCGTGGGCATGACGAGTTCCAACGGTCTGGACCTGACCCTGTTCATCCCCGCCGGCTACGCCAAGTCCGATCATCCTGACCGATTGGTGGAGCACGCTTTTGCATTCTTCGATGCCCACCCGGACATTCCCTATGTGGTCGTCGCGAGCAACGACGGGCTATACAACCGAAACCTAGAACGCCCCAAAGGCACGCCCCCCCTCGTCTACGACGGCTACTACATCCCCTCCATGCCGGCCGCCTCGGCCCTCTTCGTCCTCGCCCGCCGCGAGCGGGTCGACGTGCTCAGGCCCTTCGCGTTCGAGGACACGGACCAGGACCAACTCGGGCCCGTGCAGAATCGCTACGGACTCGCGCGTCGTCTATTCCTGAGCTATGCCGATCTCGCGGAGCAACTCGGCCAGGCCATGGGCAACGGCCGCCTCGTGCGCTGGCCCACCGTCCCCGAGTGGCTCGCCGAGACCGCCCGCTTCGCCAAACGCCCCGACGTGCTCGGCCCCCAGTCGGTGTCCCTGCTCCACCCGGGCGACGACGTGGTGCATGTGCCCAAGGGCTACACACCCACGCCCTGGTTCCCGATCCCCTGGAACCAATACCAGCTGGAAGTCTTCGACCGCCTGCCCACCCTCGGCTACCTCCACCGCCCCACCTACATCCCGCTCACCGACGCCGACGGCAAGCCCCTCACCCGCCAGTCCGAACGCAGCGCCGCCCTCCTGGCCGGCTGGCAGGACGCCCTCCTCACCCTCCCCGAAGCCCAGCGCAAGACAGCCCTGAAACGCCTCATCAGCAGCACCGGCGACAACCCCGACCGGCTCGTCGAACTCACCCGTCTGATCAACGCCCAGGCCGAGGCCGGCGGACCGGAGCTGCGCCTCGACAAGCCCAGCGAATGGATCAACCTCGAGCCCCGCCTCGGCAACACCGGCTCGGCCAGCTGGTTCATGGGCATGGCCATCGGCGTGATGGGCAGCAACATCGACGGCGGCGTCAGCGCCGCCATCAACCTGCGCAACGACCGCGAGGCCAGCCTGATCTTCATCAGCCCACCGCCACCCGACAAGCGCCAGCGCCAGGGTGCCGGGGTGTTCAGAAACCAGACGACCCCACCCATCGACCCGGCCAACTATGCCCAACCCTGACCCGGCCACCGACAGGAGAATCCCATGAGCAAAGCCATCATCCGCCTCGGCGACCCCACCGACCACGGCGGCGCGGTTGTCTCGGTGTCCGCCACCCACCACACGGTGGACGGCATTCCGGTGGCTCGCGTCGGCGACCGCTGCAGCTGCCCCCGGCGCGGGCACAACAACTGTGTGATCGTCGAGGGCGATCCCGCTTACACCGTCGACGGCATCCCCGTGGCCTTCGAGGGACACCGGACGTCCTGCGGCGCCCGCCTGCAGGCTTCGGCGCACAAGCTGGCCAAGGGCTGAGGGGCCGCGACCGGCAGCGACCACAGGCCCCGTGATGCGCAGCACCGGTGCCGAAACCCCGCGGCCCTGCGCTACACTCGTCGGCGTGCGCCGCCGCGCCGCCCGGCGAGGCCAGCGGGATGCAGAACCCCACCACCGGCCGCCGCGCCGGCACCTCGGCCAGTGCCTCAGCCAACAGCCCGGTTGTCACATCGCAAGGAAACGCGGGGCCGCCCCAGGTTTCCTCCCCCCCACGGGGGCGGGCTGGGGGGAGCCTGACCCTGGGAGCGCTCAGCTGCCACCCGAGCCGGCCCGACAACGCAACAACCACCATCAACGGGGGAGCCACCCTTGCCTGGATGCCTGCGCACGCTGCTTGTTGCCTTGCTGGCCCTGCTGGCCACCGCGGCGGCGGCCCTCGAACCCATCCGCATCGGCGTCTCCGGCCCCTTCACCGGCGGGTCGAGCCCGATGGGGATCTCGATGCGCGACGGCATCCGGCTCGCGGCGCGGCAGATCAACGACGCCGGCGGGATCCTCGGGCGGCCCGTGCAGCTCATCGAGCGGGACGACGAGGCGCGACCGGAGCGCGGCGCCGTGGTGGTTCAGGAGCTCATCCACCGCGAGAAGATCGTCGCCGGCCTGGGCATCGTCAACACCGGCGTCGCGCTGGCCAGCCAGCGCTTCTACCAGCAGGCCCGCATCCCGATGATCACCTCGGTGGCCACCGGCTCGGTGATCACCAGGCAGTTCCAGCCGCCCCAGTACGCCGACAACTACATCTTCCGCGCCTCCGCGCCCGACAGCATCCAGGCGGCGATGATCGTCGAGGAGGCCGTCGTGCGCCGGCACTTCCACAAGCTGGCGATCCTCCACGACAGCACCAATTATGGCCAGCTCGGCCGTGAAGACCTGGAACGCGCGCTGGAGCGCCACGGCATCAAGCCGGTGGCCGTCGAGCGCTTCAACATCGGCGATGTGGACATGACCCCCCAGCTCACCCGCGCCCGCGCCGCCGGCGCCGAGGTGATCCTCACCTACGCCCTCGGGCCCGAGATGGCCCACCTCGCCAACAACCTCGTCCGGCTGGGCTGGAAGGCGCCGCTGGTGGGCAGCTGGGCCCTGTCGATGTCCAACTTCATCGACAAGGCCGGCCCCAACGCCGAGGGCACCCGCATGCCGCTCAGCTTCATCCAGGAAGGCGACACCCCGCGCCGCCGGGCCTTCATCGACCAGTACCGCCGCAGGGTGGGCGCCGAGCGGATCCCGGTGCCGTCGGCCGCCGCCCAGGGCTACGACTCAATGCAGCTGCTCGCCGCGGCGATCCGCCAGGCCCGCAGTACCGACGGCCCGCGCCTGCGGGAAGCCCTCGAATTCCTCGACGAGAAGATCGAAGGCCTGGTGATGACCTACCACCAGCCGTTCTCCAAAACCGACCACGAGACCATCGACAGCCCCCGCAGCCTGGTCATCGGCGAGATCCGCAACGGGCAGGTGGTCTTCGCCTATGACGAAGACCGCAAGCGACAGACCCACAACAAGTAAGCGCCGGGCAAGCGCTCACCGCGCCCGTGCGTTCTCGGGCACACCCCGGCGGCAAGACCGGGGGGCCTCCATGCCGCCCCGGCGTGCGAGCAGATTCGAACCCAGGACGGGCTCTCGCCACGCCCCCTCCCCCGCCGAAACCCGAAAAAACCCGTCTGCGTTTATTGCATGATGCGAGATTTGGTTTTATATTACGAAAAAGAGTCGTGATCCGGCTCGCACTGGTTTGTAGCGCAAACGGGTTGCCGATATCCTCGGTAACCACCCACAACCGCAAGTCATGAGGAGACCAAGACCATGGCCGCGAACACGCAGAATGTCCTGGCGGATGTCGACGCCCAGGAAACCCAGGAGTGGCTGGACGCCCTGTCCAGCGTTGTCAGTCAGGAGGGTGCCGACCGGGCCCACTTCCTGATCGAGAAGCTGATCGAAGCGGGGCGTGAGGAGGGCATCGACATCCCCTACTCCGCCAACACCCAGTACATCAACACCATTCCGGCCGAGAAGCAGCCCCGCTATCCGGGCGACCCGGACATGGAGATCAAGCTTCACTCCTACATTCGCTGGAACGCCATGGCGATGGTCGTGCGGGCCAACAAGCACACCAACGTGGGCGGCCACATCGCCTCGTTTGCCTCGGCCGCCGCGCTCTACGACGTGGGCTTCTCGCACTTCTGGAAGAGCATCAACCACGACACCGGCGGCGACCTGATCTACTTCCAGGGCCACTCGGTGCCCGGCGTGTATTCCCGCGCCTACATGCTCGGCCGCCTCACTGACGAGCAGATGGACAACTTCCGCCAGGAATCCGACGGCCAGGGCATCTCGTCCTACCCGCACCCCTGGCTGATGCCCGACTTCTGGCAGTTCCCCACCGTCTCGATGGGCCTCGGCCCCCTGTGCGCGATCTACTCCGCGCGCTTCATGAAATACCTGGCCAGCCGCGGCCTCATCGACGCCGCCAAGGCCGAGCAGCGCAAGGTGTGGGCCTTCCTGGGCGACGGCGAGACCGACGAGGTCGAATCCCTCGGCGCCATCGGCATGGCCGGCCGCGAGAAGCTCGACAACCTGATCTTCGTGATCAACTGCAACCTGCAGCGCCTCGACGGCCCGGTGCGCGGCAACGGCAAGATCATCCAGGAACTCGAAGCCGAATTCCGCGGCGCCGGCTGGAACGTCATCAAGCTGATCTGGGGCACCCACTGGGACGCGCTCTTCGCCCGCGACAAGAAGGGCATCATGAAGAAGCGCATGATGGAACTCTGCGACGGCGAGTACCAGACCTTCAAGGCCAAGAACGGCGCCTACGTGCGCGAGCACTTCTTCAACACGCCCGAGCTCCGCGCCCTGGTGGCCGACTGGACCGACGACGAGGTGTGGAACCTCAACCGCGGCGGCCACGACATCTTCAAGATCTTCACCGCCTACAACGCCGCCGTCACCCACAAGGGCCAGCCGACGCTGATCCTCGCCAAGACCATCAAGGGCTTCGGCATGGGCCAGTCCGGCGAGGCGATGAACATCTCGCACCAGCAGAAGAAGCTCGACATCGACTCGATCCGCCGCTTCCGCGACCGCTTCGGCATCCCGGTGCCCGACGACAAGCTGGCCGAGCTGCCCTACCTGCGCTTCCCCGAAGACTCCCCCGAATACAAGTACATGATGCAGCGCCGCCTCGACCTGGGCGGCTTCCTGCCCCAGCGCCGGCGCAAGGCCGAAGCCCTGCCGGTGCCCGGCCGCGACGCCTTTGCCGCGCTGCTCAAGGCCTCCGGCGAAGGGCGCGAGCTGTCCACCACGATGGCCATCGTGCGCATCATGAACACCCTGCTCAAGGACAAGCAGATCGGCAAGCACATCGTCCCGATCGTGCCCGACGAGTCGCGCACCTTCGGCATGGAAGGCATGTTCCGCCAGTACGGCATCTGGAACCAGCAAGGCCAGAAGTACGTGCCCGAAGACCATGACCAGCTCATGTTCTACAAGGAGAGCGAGACCGGCCAGGTGCTGCAGGAAGGCATCAACGAAGCCGGCGCCATGGCCGACTGGATCGCCGCCGGCACCGCCTACAGCGTGCACGGCGTGCAGATGGTGCCCTTCTACATCTTCTACTCGATGTTCGGCCTGCAGCGCACCATGGACCTCTGCTGGGCCGCGGCCGACCAGCGCACCCGCGGCTTCCTGATCGGCGGCACCGCCGGCCGCACCACGCTGAACGGCGAAGGCCTGCAGCACGAGGACGGCCACAGCCAGCTGATGGCCAACATGATCCCCAACTGCATCAGCTACGACCCCACCTTCCAGTACGAAGTGGCGGTCATCGTGCAGGACGGCATGCGCCGCATGTTCGCCGAGCAGGAGGATGTGTACTACTACCTCACGGTGATGAACGAGAACTACGAGCACCCCGAGATGCCCGCGGGTGCCGAGGCCGACATCATCAAGGGGATGTACGCCTTCCGTAAGGGTGGTGAAGGCGCGCTCCGCGTCCAGCTGCTGGGCTCCGGCACCATCTTCAACGAAGTCATCGCCGCCGCCGAAATGCTCAAGAACGACTGGGGCGTGGAAGCCGACATCTGGGGTTGCCCGAGCTTCAACGAGCTCGCCCGCGACGGCCAGGACGCCGCCCGCTGGAACATGCTGCACCCGCTCGAGGCGCCGCGTAAGTCCCACGTCGAGCAGAAGCTCGACGGCGCCGTCGGCCCGGTGATCGCCGCCACCGACTACATCAAGCTCTTCGCCGAGCAGATCCGCCCCTTCGTCAAGAACCGCTACGTCACCCTGGGCACCGACGGCTTCGGCCGCTCCGACACTCGCGAGAAGCTGCGCCACTTCTTCGAGGTCGACCGCCGCTGGGTCACCCTGGCCGCCCTCAAGGCCCTCGCCGACGACGGCCTCATCGAACGCGACAAGGTTGCCGCCGCGCTGGTCAAGTACAACCTTGACCCGTCCAAGCCCAACCCGATGTCTGTCTGAGCGCCGAGGAGACTACAAAAATGAGCCAACTCATCGAAGTCAAGGTCCCGGACATCGGCGATTTCTCCGACGTGCCGGTCATCGAACTGTTCGTCAAGCCGGGCGACACCCTCAAGGTGGACGACGCCATCGCCACCCTCGAATCCGACAAGGCCACCATGGACGTCCCCTCCCCCGCCGCCGGCGTGGTCAAGGAGGTCCTCGTCCAGCTCGGCAGCCGCGTCTCCGAAGGCGCGCTGCTGATCACCCTCGAAGCCGCGGGTGCCGGCGCGGCGGCTCCGGCTCCGGCTCCGGCTCCCGCCGCCGCGGCGCCGGCACCTGCAGCGGCGGCCCCGGCTGCCGCACCGGCCGGCGGCGCCCTCGTCGAGGTCAAGGTGCCCGACATCGGCGACTTCTCCGACGTGCCGGTCATCGAGCTCTTCGTCAAGGTCGGCGACAGCATCAAGGCGGAAGACGCCATCGCCACCCTGGAGTCCGACAAGGCCACCATGGACGTGCCCTCCTCCGCCACCGGCGTGGTCAGGGAAGTCCTCGTCCAGCTCGGCAGCCGCGTCTCCGAAGGCGCGGTGCTGATCAAGGTCGAGACCGGCGCCGGGGCCGCTGCGCCTGCCTCAACCCCCGCCAAGGCCGAAGCGCCCGCCGCCGGCCCCACCGTGTCCCTGGCCGACGGCGCCCCCGCGCCCACGCCGCCGGTCAACGTGGTGCCCATCCCCACCCCGGCCACCACCATCCCCGCGCCCATCAAGCTCGGCGGCCTGGTGCACGCCAGCCCCTCGGTACGCGCCTTCGCCCGCGAGCTGGGCGTCGACCTCGCCCAGGTCAAGGCCAGCGGCCCCAAGAACCGCATCACCAAGGCCGACGTCACCGCCTTCATCAAGGGCGCCATGAGCACCGGCGTCGTGCCGGGCAAGGCCGTCGCCGCGGCCCCCGCCGGCGCCAGCCTGGGCGGCGCTCAGTTGGGTGGACTCGATCTGCTGCCGTGGCCGAAGGTGGACTTCGCCAAGTTCGGCGAGATCGAGGTCAAGCCGCTGTCGCGCATCAAGAAGATCTCCGGCCAGAACCTCGCCCGCAACTGGGTGATGATCCCGGCGGTCACCTATCACGAAGACGCCGACATCACCGACCTGGAAGCCTTCCGTGTCCAGATGAACAAGGAGTACGAGAAGTCCGGCAAGAAGCTCACCATGCTCGCCTTCATCATCAAGGCCTCGGTGCGCGCGCTGCAGGAGTTCCCCGAGTTCAACACCAGCCTCGATGGTGACAACCTGGTCTACAAGAAGTACTTCAACATCGCCTTCGCCGCCGACACGCCCAACGGCCTGGTCGTGCCGGTGGTCAAGGATGCCGACAAGAAGAGCGTCTTCGAGATCGCCGCCGAGACCGGGGCCCTCGCCAAGAAGGCCCGCGACGGCAAGCTCGGGCCGGCCGACATGTCCGGCGCCTGCTTCACCATCTCCAGCCTCGGCGGCATCGGCGGCACCTACTTCGCGCCCATCGTCAATGCGCCCGAAGTCGCCATCCTCGGCGTCAACAAGTCGGTGATGAAGCCCGTGTGGGACGGCAAGGCTTTCGTGCCGCGCCTCACCCTGCCCATGTCGCTCACCGCCGACCACCGCGTGATCGACGGCGCGCTGGCCACCCGCTTCAACGTGTACCTCGCCCAACTGCTGGCCGACTTCCGTCGGGTCATGCTCTAAGGAGACCGCCATGAGCATGATTGAAGTGAAGGTTCCCGACATCGGCGATTTCTCCGAAGTCCCCATCATCGAGCTGTTCGTGAAGGTGGGCGACACCCTCAAGGCTGAAGAGCCGATCTGCACCCTCGAGTCCGACAAGGCAACGATGGACGTGCCCTCCCCCGCCGCCGGCGTGGTTGCCGAACTGCGGGTCAAGGTGGGCGACAAGGTCGGCGAAGGCGCCGTGCTGCTCAAGCTCGACACCGCCGGCGCGGGCGCGGCGGCCGCACCTGCCGCCTCTTCGGCCCCGGCTGCGGCGCCCGCCTCCGCCCCGGTGGCGGCGCCGGCCGCCGCGGCCCATGCCGGCAGCGCCGACGTCGAATACGACCTGGTCGTGCTCGGCGCCGGCCCGGGCGGCTACTCCGCCGCCTTCCGCGCCGCCGACCTCGGTCTCAAGACCGCCATCATCGAGCGCTACGCCACCCTCGGCGGCGTCTGCCTCAACGTCGGCTGCATCCCCTCCAAGGCCCTGCTGCACGTGGCCGCGGTCATCGATGAAGCCGAACACGTCGGCACCGCCGGCATCCGCTTCGCCAAGCCCAGCGTGGACGTGAACGCCCTGCGCGCCCACAAGGACAAGGTCGTCGGCAAGCTCACCGGCGGCCTCGCCGGGATGGCCAAGGGCCGCAAGGTGGACGTCATCCGCGGCTACGGCCACTTCCTCGACCCGCACCACATCGAGGTCGAGGAGACCACCGGCACCAGCCAGGACAAGACCGGCGCGAAGAAGGTGGTGAAGTTCAAGCAGTGCATCATCGCCGCCGGCAGCGCCGCGGTGCATCTGCCCTTCATCCCCCGCGACCCGCGCATCGTCGACTCCACCGGCGCCCTCGAGCTGCGCTTCGTGCCCGGCAAGATGCTGGTCATCGGCGGCGGCATCATCGGCCTCGAGATGGCCACCGTCTACTCCACCCTCGGCGCCCGCGTCGATGTGGTCGAGATGATGGACGGCCTCATGCAGGGCCCCGACCGCGACGCCGTCAAGGTGTGGGAAAAGCAGAACCTGCACCGCTTCGACAAGATCATGCTGAAGACCAAGACCGTCGCCGTCGAGGCGAAGGAGGACGGCCTCTGGGTGAGCTTCGAAGGTGAAGGCGCGCCGACCGAGCCGGTCAAGTACGACATGATCCTGCAGTCCGCCGGCCGCGCGCCCAACGGCAACAAGATCGGCGCCGACAAGGCCGGGGTCGTCGTGGGCGAGCGCGGCTTCATCCCGGTCGATGCCCAGATGCGCACCAACGTGCCCCACATCTTCGCCATCGGCGACATCGTCGGCCAGCCCATGCTCGCCCACAAGGCCGTGCATGAGGCCCACGTGGCCGCCGAAGTCGCCGCCGGGCACAAGGCGGCCTTCGACGCCACCGTGATCCCCGGCGTCGCCTACACCCACCCCGAGGTGGCGTGGGTCGGCTACACCGAGGCCCAGGCCAAGGCCGAAGGCAAGAAGGTGGACACCGCCAAGTTCCCGTGGGCCGCCAGCGGCCGCGCCATCGCCAACGGCGCCGACTACGGCTTCACCAAGCTCATCTTCGACGCCGAAACCCACCGGGTCATCGGCGGCACCATCGTCGGCCCCAGCGCCGGCGACATGATCGGCGAGGTCTGCCTCGCCATCGAGATGGGCGCGGATGCGGTCGACATCGGCAAGACCATCCACCCGCACCCCACGCTGGGCGAGACGGTGGGCATGGCGGCCGAGGTCGCGCACGGCAGCTGTACCGACGTGCCGCCGGCCCGCAAGAAGTAAGCCCCCGCAACACAGCACAGCAAAAAGCGGCCTCCGGGCCGCTTTTTTCTTGCCCGACACCCCCCGGACGCCTCCTCGCGCCGGCACCACGCCCGCACCCCAGGATCAAGGGCCGGAGCTTGACATCAGTCATAGCACAGACCCGCCCGCCGGCTAAGATTCTGGCGTCACCCGAGGGCGCGTTCATGTTCAAGAAGACTCTACTCTACCTGGGCCTGCTGGCCTCCCTGGCCGCCCACGCGGCGGGGCTACCGGTCAAGATCGGCGTGGACGCCGAATTCGGCCACAAGACCAGCACTTCGGCGCAGGCCGTCGAGCAGGGGATCCAGATCGCCATCGACGAGATCAACCAGGCCGGCGGCGTGCTGGGTGGGCGGCCGCTGGAGCTGGTCAAACGGGACAACCGGGCCATCACCGCGATCGGCAAGGACAACCTGCGCGAGCTGGCCGCGATCCCCGACATGGTCGCCGTGTTCGGCGGCAAGTTCAGCCCCGTGTATGTGGAGTGCCTGCCGGTGGCCCACGAGCTGGGGATACTCCTGCTCGACCCCTGGGGTTCGGCCGACCTCATCACCGACCACACCTATCGGCCAAGCTACACCTTCCGCCTCTCCCTCAAGGACGCCTGGGCCGCCCCCGCCATGCTGGCGTTCGCCAAGGACACCTACCGGGCGGACAGCGTCGGGGTGCTGCTGCCCAACACCGCCTGGGGCCGCAGCAACCAGGCCGCGCTGCAGCAAAACGCGCTGCGCCAGAACGTCAAGCTGGTCGGCGAGCGCTGGTACAACTGGGGCGACACCAGCCTGCTTCGCCAGTACCAGGACCTGCGTGCCGCCGGCGCGCAGGTCATCGTGCTCATCACCAACGAGGTCGAGGGGGCGATGCTGGTGAGGGAACTCGCCGGGCTCCCCGCCGCCCAGCGGCTCCCCATCGTCAGCCACTGGGGGATCACGGGGGGCCAGTTTGCGCACCTCGCCGGAGACGCGCTGACGCACGTGCAACTGACGGTGATCCAGACCTTCAGCTTCATGAACAACGACTCCCCCATCGCCCGGCGGGTCCTGGCCGCCGCCCGGCGCCTGTACGGCATCGAGAACGCCGCCCAGATGCACAGCCCGGTCGGGGTCGCCCAGGCCTACGACCTGACCCACCTGATCGCCCGGGCCATCAACAAGGCGGGCTCGACCGACCGCAAGAAGATCCGGGACGCCATGGAGCAGCTCGGCCCCTACCAGGGCCTCGTCCAGAAGTACGCCGTGCCCTTCACCCCGCAGCGCCATGAAGCCCTGTCCCCGGCCAATATCATCTTTACCCGGTACACGGACGACGACCAGCTGATACCCTTCAAGAAGGGCAAGCCGACGCACCCCAGGGGTGCCCCATAGCGATGAGTCTGTTCCCCCGGAGACTGGCCTGGCGCAATGAAAACCTCCCACTGACGGTACGTTTTCAGTGGGCGGCGTTCACGCTCACGATGCTGGTGGTGCTGGTGATCGGCGCCACCTCGCTGCTCCTGTCCGCGTGGGAAATCCCCCAGAACGAACGCGAGGCACACGCCCGGCTCGCCAGGCAGATCGGCCTGCAGCTGGCCTCGCAGGTGGGCAACAGCATTGCCAACGTCAGGAAACTCAGCGGAACCTCCCTGGTCTGGACCGCCCTGACCGACTCCACCGGCCGGGAAGCCTACCTCCAGCCCCTGCTGTCGGGCGCGTCCGGCTACCCGCTCATGCTGGTGGACTACCGGGGGCGCCCCGTGGCCGGCGCCCTGGGCGACGACCTGCCCGCCGCCCACATCCAGGCCCTCGCGGCAAGAACCCTGGACACCGGCAAGCCCCAGTTCGTGGTGCCGGCCGGCCAGCCCGTCCTGCTCAGCGCCTACCCGGTGTTCTTTCCGAACTCCCAAGAAGTGATCGGCGTCCTGATGGGCGCCTTCAAGCTCGACGCCGAGTTCCGGAAGCACGCCGCCGGGCTCGACCCGGACCTCGGCATCGAGCTGTGGTACGGCGGGCAACGGGTCCTGGCCCACGCCCCGGGCAGCTACCCGAAGCACTTTCCGATGCGGCACGAGATCACGCTGCGCGACGCGCCGGACGCCGACATGCAGCTCGCCGCCTTCTCGATCAACCGTTCATGGATCCGGCCGCTGCTGCTGCGCAGCATCCTGTATTTCGGCATCGGCCTGGCGTTCAGCCTGCTGGCCTGGCGCGTGACGGGGCAGCTGTCCGGATCGCTCACGCACCGGCTGAATCGCCTCGTGGACGCCTGCAAGGCCGTGGGAGAGGGCCGCCCCTTCGCGCTGGAACCCGACGCCTCGATGGACGAGGTCGGCATCCTGTCCCGCACCCTGCGCCAGGCCATCGACGGCTTCACCAACATCCAGGACCACCTCACCGAGCTGGTCGAAGAGAAGAGCGCCGAACTGGCCCGGAGCCTCGAAGAGCTCCGGCTGCACCGGGACCGGCTCGAAGAGCTGGTCGAAGGCCGCACCCTCGAGCTCACCCTCGCCAAGGAAGCCGCCGAAACGGCCAACCGTGCCAAAAGCACCTTCCTGGCCAACATGAGCCACGAACTGCGCACGCCGATGAACGCCATCCTCGGCTTCACCCACCTGCTGCTCAAAAAGATCGACGACCCGGACCTGCTGGCCAAGCTGGTCAAGATCGACGTGGCCGCCAAACAGCTGCTCAACCTGCTCAACGACATCCTCGACCTCTCCAAGATCGAGGCCAAGGGCTTCACCCTCGAACACAAGCCCTTCAACTTCAGCGAGGTGGTCGACACCTTCAAGAGCATCGTGGGCGAACAGGCCGCCGCCAAGCGCCTGGCGCTGCGGCTGCAGATCGACCCCCGCCTGACCCGCACGCCCCTGGTGGGCGACCCCCTGCGGCTGAAGGAAATCTTCATCAACCTGGTGGGCAACGCCGTCAAATTCACCGAGCGCGGCGAGGTCACCGTCAAGGTGCACGTCGAATCGGAGACCGAGCGGGCCCTGCGCCTGCACATCGAGGTCAGCGACACCGGCATCGGCATTTCACCCGAGGTCATGCCCCGGCTGTTCCATCCTTTCGAGCAGGGGGACGGCAGCTCGACGAGAAAGCACGGCGGCACCGGGCTCGGGCTCGCCATCACCAAGCACATCGTCGAGATGATGGACGGCAGCATCGGCGTCAGCAGCGAGGTGCTCAAGGGCACCACCCTCTTCCTGACCCTGACCCTGGAAAAACTCGGCCACGCCGAAGATCCGGCCACCGAAGCCCCGGAAGCCACCGACGCGCAGAGCGACGCGCCGGCCCCTAACGCCCTGCACCACGCCCGCGTCCTGCTGGTGGAAGACGACCCCGTCAACCGGGAGGTGCTCCGGGAACTCCTCCTCGAAGAGGGCGCCAGCGTCGTGCTGGCGGACGACGGGCTGGTTGCCGTGGAGCTGGCCCGGGCCGGAAGCTACGACCTGGTGCTGATGGACATGCGCATGCCGCATCTGGACGGCCCCTCCGCCACGCGGGCCATCCGGCAGCTCCCCGGCTGGGCCGACATCCCCATCGTCGCCCTCACCGCCAACGCCTTCGTCGAAGACCGCCAGAACTGCCTTGACGCGGGAATGGACGAGTTCCTCACCAAGCCCGTCAATCCGGACATGTTCGTCGCCACCCTGGTCAGGCTGCTGTCCGCCAAGTGATGGGCGGCCGGCGGCGCCGCGCCAGCCTCCGCCGACGCTCCCGCAGTACTGGGCTGCCGCCATCCAACGCCCGCCACGGCGGGCGCACTGTGCATTTCGCAACATTTCGGCCCATCGCCGGCCATGCCAGCCGTCTGTGGACAGCCGGTCATCGAAAGACGCGTGTATCGTTTGGCCTTCGACAGACAGCCCCCGAAATCGTCGATGACAGCCCCCGCCGAGCCTCCCCCTGGCCGCCCCAGTCTCGCCCCCGACGCCCGGCCGCCCGAAGCCCGCGCCGTGCTCGACGGCCTGCTCGAACACCTGCTCAACGGCGTCGCCTACTGCCGCATGGAATACACCGACGGGCAGCCCAGCGACTTCCTGTTCCTTTACACCAACCCCGCCTTCCACAGCCAGACCGGGCTTGCCGACGTGTGCGGAAAGCACATCAGCCAGATCGTGCCGGGGCTCCGGCAAACCGACCCCGCGCTGCTCGAGATCTTTGGCCGCGTCGCCCGGGGCGGCCAGCCCGAAACCTTCGTCATGCCCGTGAAGTCTATGGCCGAGTGGTTTTCGGTGTCGGTGTATTGCCCCCACCCGGAGCACTTCATCGCGCTCTTCGACGTCGTCACCGAACGCAAGAAAGCCGAAGCCGCGCTGGAAGACCGCGCCCGCCAGCTCCGCTTCGTGCTCGAAGGCTCCGAACTCGGCTTCTGGGACTGGGACATCGCCACCGGCAAGGTCGAGCGCAACCCCCAATGGGGCCACATGCTCGGCTACACCTTCGAAGAACTCCAGCACACCGCCCAGCAATGGGCCGACTTCGTCCACCCCCACGACCGCGAGCGCGCCTGGGCCTCGATCTTCGACGTCGTCGAAGGGCGCAGCGCCGCCCACAAGCTCGAATACCGCATGCTCCACAAGGACGGCAGCATCCGCTGGATCCTCGACCAGGCCAAGGTGATGCAGCGCGACGGGCACGGCAAGGCCACCCGCATGTGCGGCACCCACACCGACATCACCGAACGCAAGCTGCTGGAAGAAGAGCTGCGGCGCCAGGCTCACGTGGACTACCTCACCGGCATCTACAACCGCCGCCACTTCATGGAACGCGCCGAGCAGGAGCTCAGCCGCGCCCACCGCTACGCCAAGCCCCTGTCGATGCTCATGCTCGACATCGACCACTTCAAGCAGATCAACGACCGCCACGGCCACAAGGTGGGCGACACCGTGCTCAAGGCCGTCGCCGACCTCAGCCAGGCCACCTTTCGCGACGTGGACATCGTGGGTCGCCTGGGCGGCGAAGAGTTTGCCGCCCTCCTCCCCGAAACCGACCAGCCCGCCGCCCTCGAAGCCGCCGAACGCCTCCGCGCAACCATCGCCAACGCCCGCATCCCCCTCCCCGGCGCCCCGCCGGTAAGCTTCAGCGTGTCGATCGGGGTGTCGAGCATGGACTCGCCGGAAGACAATATCGACGCCCTCCTTCAACGCGCCGACAAGGCCCTCTACAAGGCCAAGGACAGCGGACGCAACCGGGTGTGCGGGAGGGACGGCAAAGCCTGACCCCTGTCGATGCGGATGCCCGACATCGACCACTTCAAGCAGATCAACGACCGCTCCGGCCAGCAATAAACAAATTCAACGCCTCATGCAAAGCAGGCGGCCGCGAGGCCGCCTTGTGCTTGATGGCGCACCCACCCACCTTTCCGGTAGCGGCCGCTTATTCGCCCCGCCGGCAGCATCGCCCCAATACTCCCTCGATGAAACCCGACCCCTTCACCCCCTGGCGGGCCCAGAAGCGCAAGGCGCTGCAACAGAACATGCTGGCCGGGCTGTCCGGCCTCACGGCAATCGCCCTGCCCCTGCGACTGGGCTGGCGCAGCCTCTGGATCAGCGCCCTGCTGGGGCTCCTGGCCTGGGTGCTGACGCGCTGGGCACGCATCAACCGGCGCCACGCGGCCGCGCGTCATCATGGCAAAACCGTCGAACAGAGAGCCTCCGCACTCGCCCAACGCATACTGCTCGGGGAGGGCCTGATGGTGGAGTGCAATCGCCGGGTGCCCGGCCTGGGCGATGTGGATCTGCTGGTGACGGGTCGGGATCGCCGGGTCACGGTCGAGATCAAGAGCTTCCAGCATTGGGGCGATCGCCGCGCCGACCGGCGACGCGAACGCCTGGCCATCGAACAGTGCGTGCGGCAACGCGAAACGCTTGCAACCGACGGAGCCTTGCTGTGGCTGCCCGACGCGACACCGAGCCTATGGCAAAGGCTATGGGGCTACTCCTTCGCGGGCCAGGGCGTCGCGCTGGTGCGCGGCGACGAACGCCGCCTGCTGCGGGCCTTGCGCTGCAAGCTGGGGGGCTGACCGCGGCGCCAGCAATGACCCGCCGGGCGCCGCTCCCGAATTCAGGATTCTGTCGAGGTGGCAACCCATCTGACCCAGAGGGGCCATCAATCGACACAACACGCGCAGCGCAGTCGAGCCGAGCCCACGCATCACCCCGCCTGCCGCCCACTCCGCAGCAGGACGGCCCGGCTGTAGGCCAGAAAGTCGTCCAGGTGCCGGGTGATGACCTCCGTGACGATCGGGATCAACAGCGCCTGGTAATCGTGCACCGCGATGTTGCGGAAGCCCACCATCTTCTGCAGCCTGTCCGCCAACGGGGTCTCTATCCAGCCGGCCGCCGCAAGCAGGCCAAACACATCGCGGGAACTCTGCGGAACCCCCAGGCGCTCCCTCCGGATCAGGTATTGCCCCATGTCCAGCGCGGCCTCGCAGGCCCGCTGCACATTGAGGACAGCCGCATCCTGGCGGGTGAAGTCGGTGGCAAAGTGGGCGCCGGCCGCTGCAAACTCCTCCCTCGCCCGCGCCACGCAACGTTCAATCGTGGCCGCCTTGTTGAGCAGCACATCATCGGGCATAGACACTTCCCCTCTCGGCGATATCGGCCAGCAGCGGCGCCCGCGCGGCGTCGAAATCCAGCTTCTCGTTGAGCACGAAACACTCGAACAGCGCCGCCTCGGGCTGCTTCGCCCACAGGCAGCGGCCGGTGATCAGCACCTGATACTGCATCACCGTGCTCGCTGCCCGCATGTCCAGCAGGTCCACCTCGCAGCCCAGCGCCGCCGCCAGTTGCTGCGCCACGTCCCAGCGGGCCACCGCGTCGGTGTAACCGGCCACCAGCACAGCCAGATCCAGATCACTCTCCGCCCGAGCCGTGCCCTGCACACGGCTACCGAAGGCATACACCGCCAGGGTGTGCGGCCAGGCGGCAAGCAAGGTGGCAACCACCAGCCCATCGGGCGCGAGGGCGGTTTCAATGCAGGCCTGAAGCAGGGCGGCGTGGGTCGGATCGTTCATGAGCGCCCCTTGAAGGGACAGGAAGCGGAGATGGGGAATGGTATCAAGGGACGGGGGGTCAGTCAGTGTGATCGGCTTGCGGGGTGTGGCGGGTAGCGACCCAATCTGGACGGTCGGGGAATTGAAGAGCGGGCGCTCAAGCGTAGCGCGCAATGCCAACTGCTACCACCCGGAACAACGCACGCGGTCGCGTACGCGGGAAAAATCCGTTGCGGTTGGCATTGCATCCTGCGCGTCAGGCATGTCTCGACGCCCCCGCCGTACGAGGTGTCCGCTCAAGCATATCCTTGCTCTTTTTATGCATGTCGATAACGTTACCGACATGCATAGGTAACCGGATCTGCGAACAGAAGTCAGGTCACCCGGTTCAAATTCATGCAGCACCAGCAGGGATAGGGGCTTTCTGCTTCTTCTGCTCACATTTCGGGCAGGAATTTATGATGCCACGAGTGACTTCATAGACGCGTGGTATCCAGATGGTCATGCCTGCGGTTTCGATCGAGTCGAAGGAAAGTGCTTTGGTGATGACCTGTTCTCCATCGCGCATAAACGGACGGTCCATCACAAGGATGTCGGAAAAAGGTAGGGCATCTGGATTGTATATCCGAACATCCCCAGGCTGCCCTTCATATGTCTCAGTGTTATCACCCGGTTTTCCATATGCGATATCCATGGCTCTGATCCAATTTATCGGTTCTGCCGACTTGCACCACTCTATGACCTCAACCAATTTGTCTTCGGTCAGCTTTCTTGGAAAATCACCGTGGGTCTCGCATGTTCCGAATTCGGCGAACTGCCCCATCGAATACTTGTAAGAGTGCTCTCCTGCGACAAACGGGAGTTGAAAATAGCTCTCTACCGGTGGGGGCTGGACATCCGTGCTCTTCAACAGATCAAGCAATACGGAATACAGGTCGTAGAAGCAGAGACCCGTTCGGTCCGGGTGTCCATGCATTTGAAGCTCGGTGATTGCACTAATGTCGTCATTCAGGAAGGCGGGGCAATGTTTAGCTCCGTGCAGCACGAAGCCCTTGGTCAGCACGAAAACAGCGTTGCACCATAGATGCTTGGGTTTGTTCTGAGCGAAAGCCTTGACCTCATTGACCAAATCAATCCAGTCTAGGTCGGTATCGAATGCGAACAGTATTCCAAAGCCTTGTTGGCTCTTGGGTCTTCCTGAAAATACAGTCCAGCCCCCCGTTGAAATTCGACGAAGCCTTTTGTAGCTGGCGATGTTCTCCAATCCATCACGGATGTCCTGTCGGGTTGCTTTCGATTTGACCTGTATGGTGCCGTAAGTGCTTTCGACCGGAAGAACCTGAAAGGCATTTTCACGACTCATCAACGAGACCGAGTCTAATGGGTCGTAGAACAGAATGTCCAGTTCTCCACTGACGTGCCCCGTAGTTGATGCGACGCGAACACTCCTGTCCGATGCAGCATAGCGCGCCGGCAACAATCCCGTGTCGACCAGAAATCGTCGGACGATCTGCTCACGAGCCAATCCGATATCTCGTGGATGCTTTGAATCTTTCGCCCTGTCGTACAGGCGAAGCATGTCTTCTTGGTAAAACAGGAACTCACGATCAAGTCCGTGGAATTCACGTTCCTTCGAGCGAAGTGCGATGGAACGACCTATCTGGTCTTTCAGCATCTCTCGAGTACGTTCTTCTCTCTCGGCGAAATCTGCACGCTCTTTCTTTTCGGAATTTGTTAAACGCTTTTGCGCAGGGCGTTTTTTCAAGGATTGTTTTTGCATACAAGAACCAAAATCGGAATTCAGTGGTGGCTAATTTCTAAAACGCTGAACAGCAGATGCTGGCTCTACGCAATCACATTGGATGCATGAGCAGCATTAACAGAATCGACAAAAGTCTCGCTCTGCACAGAACGGCAAGATCAGGTATTAAGTTAAAGCGCACCCCATCCGGCGCAATTCTGCTTCACTCATTGTTCCCTGCGGCGCCCTATGAATGGCCGCTTTCGGCGTGTGGCGTGACCGTCCGCTTCTGGCCGACAGCCGTCATTCTAGCCCAACAACATGACCCCCTCCCCCCCCCCCCGCCCGCCAATCATCAGCCCACCACGCCGCTTGACTAACAAAGAGCGACCTCCTGGCTGCTGTACTCTCACCTGCGCTGCCCATTACGACCACGACAAGGTCTCCTCCTCACTCCACCTTCTCCGACTTTTTCAACCCCAGCACGGTGACTTGATCCGCGCTGGAGCCGCAGCCGGCTGAGGCGGCGGCGCGCTCTATGCTCAATGGCGGGGCGCTTCTGATAGACCGTGTCGGCGGCGTCGCGGCTGAGGGCCGGGTTGTTGGCCCTGTCGTCGGACAAGGTGCTGGGGTAGAGGCTCTGCCTGCACACCTGCATAGCCATCGGCGATAGTTTTTTCCTTGCCTGCAAGGCTGCACATTTGAATGCAAACTATAACAATCGTGTTGTGACGGGTGACAACACGATTGCGATAGCTTCCTCCATTATCTGCAGGCCTGCACATTCGAATGGAAACTATCGCAACCGTGTTGCGCCGCGCGGCAATACGATTGCGATAGCTTCTCCCCTTATTGGCAAGCCTGCGTATTCGAATGAAAACTATCACAATCAAATGTGCCGCCGTGCACATCGTGTTGTCGGCCGTTACAAAGGCATGGGCCCGCGTGCACATCGAATGGTGACGGCTCACAACAGCTCGGGGGCCCGTGCACGAACGATGTGCACGCTTCACAAAGGCCTGGGTGCGGATCACGGAAGGATGTGCGCCCGTCACCAAGGCATGTTTCGCCATTCCCGAAGGATGTGCGCGCTTCAACCAAGCAGATGCGCCGATCACCGGAGCGTGTACGCGCCCCACCAGCGCCCAGGCAGTTCGCGCCTGTCCCATCGCGGGATGTCCGCCTCGGCTGACGCCCCGCCTGCCGGGTCGGTGAGGAGTTGAGATCGCCCCCGGCGGGCGCGGGTGGAAGAATTTGCGCCCCGCCCGCTCAAATACAAAGGGCGGCCCCTTTGCGGAGCCGCCCCAGGTATTGCGTGCCGCGCTGGGCGGCGGGGGTCAGCAGCCAGCGGTCTTCTTGAACGACTTGCTGAGGTTCTTGTTGGCGTCGTCGTATTTGGCGCGGATCTCGTCGCCTTCAACAATCCGCTTGTCCTTGAACTTGTCGAGGGTCAGGTCGTCGGTGATGCTGAGGGTGACGCTATTGCCGCTCTTGTTGTCCTTGAGGGTGGCGGTGGCGGATTTGCCGTCGGCGGCCATCTGGATCTTGGTGATCACGCCGACCATCTTCACGTCGTCGGCGGAGGCCGTGGGGGCGATGGCCATGGCGGAGCTGGCGAGGGCAACCGAGAGCAGGAGGCGGGTGAGCTTGTTGCGCATGGTGGGGTCTTCCTTGTGGTGAGGGGTGGGGTCAGAACTTGACTTCAAAGGTGGCGTAGGCGTTGTAGGCGTGGTCGAGGGGCGTGGTGGCCATCATGGTGCCGGCGTTCACGCTGGACATCTTGACCGGGGCGCCAACCCAGTTGTTGCTGCCGGTGTATTGGAAATCGTAGTACTGCAGGCCAAGGCGCACAAAGGCCTTGGCGAGGTGGGACGAGACGGGCTTGCTGTTGAGTTCCTGGATCAGGTAGAGCTCATACACGTTGCCGCGGGTGCCGACCTTGGAGGTCCACATGTCGGTGGCGGCGGGAGCGAAGGTGATCCAGTTCTTGGAGCCGTGGTTGTATTCGACGCCGAGCTTGGTCTTGCTGGGCAGGTCGTAGCGCAGGCCGAGGGCGATGGCGGTGCCGGTCTTGTCGCGGGGGGCTTCGGGGTTGAAGAAACCGCCGGTGAGCAGGCCCTGGAAGCCAAACTGGGACGACACGTTGTTGTTGGGGTGGGTGACGCTCATGCCGAGGTCGGCGAAGTAGTTGAGGTCGCCGCTGCCCACGCGCTTGAGGGTGCCCATGGCACCCGCTCCGTACCAGTCGATGTCGCCCAGGTTGGCCTTGGGCATGGTGTTGCCGAAGTAGGTGTCACGCATCTTGGGGGCATCGAAGATGTTCATGCCCCGGTTCCACTGCAGCCACACGCGCAGCGGGTCGGTGTCGATGGGGATGACGGCGACGCCGAGCATGTCGGTATCCTGCAGCGAGTTGCCCGGCGTTGAGCGGAAGCCGCTCTCGAAGCCGCGGCCGTAGCAGAGCTTGGCGTAGGCGCCGGGCAGGCCGTCGATGTCGGGGGCCCAGCCGACGGTCATGCCGTCGAAGGCGTAGTCGACCAGCAGCGACGGGGTGCCGCCGTTGCCGGGGCGCGGGGTGTTGAGGCGCAGGTTGCTGGGGGCGCCGTGGGTGGACGGGCGGCGGCCCACCGAGAACCAGATGTCCTGGTCGGCGATGTTGCTCCAGGTGGCAAAGGCGCGGTCGACGTTGAGGTAGCTGCTGGAGGGGACATGCCCGAGGGTGCCGTCGAACACCCCCACCCGGTCGGCAAAATACGGGGCGCTGCCGCCGTTGGTGACGGCATCGTCGTCACCGGCGCCGAAGGTCTTGTACATCACGAGGCGGGCTGACACGCTCACGTCTTGCGTGGCCTTGGCGTGGAGATCGAGGCCGAAGCGGTTGGTGTAGAGGGCCTGGTTCTCGGGCTTGTAGGCGGGCACCTGGGCGGCACGGCCGTAGCTGTTCCGCAACGCAGTCACCATTGCGGCGTTGTCAGCACGGAAAGCCAGGGCTTCGTTGTAGGTCCGCACCCCGGCCATGCGCTGGGCGAAGTTCATCATGCCGAAGAGTTGCGGGCCGTAGGTTGCCTGGTCTCGGAAGAATTCCGTCATCAGCGACTGCTCGGCGATGCCAAAGAGCGCGGTGACGTCGGTGAAGGGCTTGGTCTGGCCGCCCAGGCGGTCGACGCGGAACTGGTAGTCACCGCCGATGGTGAGCCAGCGCTCGGTGGATTTCTCTTCGGCCTTGGCGAGGCGCTCTTCGCTGGCGATGGCGCGCTCTTCGGTCTTCACCGCCCGCGCCTCGCTCTGCACGACGCGCTGCTTGAGCTCTTCGGTAGCCTTCTGGCTGGCGGCTGCATTGGCGCTGCTGGCTTCCACCTGGCTCTTGAGGCGGGCGAGTTCGGCGGACAGGGCCTCGATCTTCTTGAGCAGCTCGGCGTTGCTCTCGGCCCCTGCCACCGGCGCGAACAGGCCCGCCACCAGGGCGGCGATGAGGGTTCTGGCAAGTCTGGTGTTCATGACGGCTCCCTGAGATTTTTTTATGGGTGCTTCAGTGCGCTTCGTCCCAGCCGGTGAAGATGGCCTTGAAGTGGGCCGTGGGCGTGTGGCCGGTGGTGCCGAGGTAGATGTGGCCGATCAGGAAGGCCAGCATCATGAAGGCGCCGATGGTGTGCACGAGGGCGATGGTGGCCAGCTCGATGGCGTAGCCGGCGGCGCCGAGTTCGTTGTAGAACAGGTAGGCGAGGCCGGAGAGCCACAGCAGCGGGGTGACGACCACGGTGACGCCCAGATAGGTCTGGGCCTGCATCGGGTTGTGCTTGCGGGCACGGGTGGGCTTGAAGGGGTGCGGCTCGCCCTTGAAGATCCCCACCGCGTAGAAGCGCACGATCTTGTCGATGTTCTTCATGGTGGGGATGTACTGCCGCCACTCGCCGGTGGTGAGGTGCCAGAAGATCGCGAACACCCACAGGGCGATGAAGGCCCACACGATGGTGGTGTGCACCTTGTGGGCCTGGGCAAAGCCGAGCCACGTGTAGGTGCCGTGGATCTCGAAGCCGGTGACCAGCATGCCGATGATGAGCACGGCCTGGGCCCAGTGCCACAGGCGCTCGAAGCGCGTGAAGAGATAAACCCGTTCCATGATTGCCTAGCCTCCCTCTCAGTGCTTGCGGCGCAGGGCGCGGATGGCGCCGTGGATGAGCACGCCGGCCAGGATGCCGCCGGCGGCGAGCCAGCCGATGGTGTCCACCAGCTTGTTGGCGTCCCGCCCGGGGATGTAGATGCCCTCGATCTTGTCGAGGCGGCCGCCCTTGGCGTGGCATTCGTTGCAGCCGAGGGCCTTCTCCTTGGGCGCGACCATGTGGGTGATCGGCCACATGGCGGTGGTCTCGATGAACTCGACCTTGCCCGAGAAGGGCTTGTGCAGCGTCTCCATGCCGGCGGCGACGGCCTTGTCCCAGACCATGTTCTTCCAGTAGGCGGTGTCGTCCTCGCCGGCCAGATGGGTGACCACCAGGGTCTTGTTGACCGGGTCGAAGGGCTGCTTGCCGCGGAACAGCTTGACCGGCCAGATCAGCGACTTGCCGTCGCGGGCGCTGCCCTCGAAGCTGTTGATGGCGATGGGCTGCTTGCTCGCGTCGATGGGGTCGCCCATCAGGGTGTAGCTGACGGTGCCGTTGAACCACACGTATTCGGGCTTGACGTTCTCTTCGAGCACGAAGTCGCCCTTGATGCCGTTGTAGGTGACGTGGCCGTCGTCGTTGGTGATCACCAGCGGCTTGCCGTTAGCGTCGCGCTTGCCGGCGGTGGACCAGTCCCACGACATCTTGGTGGGCACGTCGCCGCGGGCGAAGGCCGGGATGTGGCAGGTCTGGCAGGCGACGCGGTCGGTGTGGTCGTTGAGCTTGGGCTTGCCGGCGTGGGGCGCCTGGCCGTGGCAGGCCTGGCAGGTGGCCGGGTTGCTGCTGTCGGCCTTGCCGCGCAGGTGGGCGCCACCCTTGTCGGCAGCGGTGGGGGCGTAGCGGCTGCCCGGCACCTGGTGGCCGTCGGTCTTGTGGCAGGTGGCGCAGGTGAAGTTGTTGCCCTCGGCGTCCATGTGCACGTCGAGGGCCTTGTCGGGCTGCTCGAGGGAGCTGTCGAGGTCGCCGTGCTTCACGCCGTCACCGCCGCCGCCGTAGAAGTGGCACACGCCGCAGGTCTCGCGGCGGGTCTTGCCGACCTTCTGGGCGATGAGGCCGAGGTCGATGCCGCGGATGATCTTGCCGGAGCCGGGCGGGTATTCGGTGTCCTGGGTGACCGGGTGGCCGGCGAAACCGGAGGGCTTTTTATATGGCTATGTCACCGTTGCCTGTGGAAACACTCCGATAGCGGCGAGGAGCATCTTGTCGGGCGTATCAAGTCGGCGCGTGTCGAGTGCCCGGCGCCAGCCCAGATAGTTCGGGAGGTAGTGCGTGGCA
>NZ_JAYREK010000027.1:0-49684 GCF_041908905.1 Zoogloea sp. | reverse complement strand
ACACCCTCGCCGAGCAGATCGAGCAGGCGACGATCCTGATGCAGGACGTCAAAGGTGCCCCGAAGCCCCACACCGCCATCGTCGATCTGGGCTATCGGGGGGTTGAAGTGCCGGGAGTCGAGATCATTCATCGCGGCCGGATCAAGAGTCTGAGCGCCCAGGCCCGCCGTCTGCTCAAACGCCGTCAGGCGGTGGAACCCGTGATCGGGCACCTGAAGGACGACTGCGGGCTAAGGCGGAACTGGCTGAAAGGATCGGAAGGGGATGTGCTGCACCCGGTGCTGTGTGCCGCCGGGTACAACCTGCGCTGGTTGATGCGGGCGGTGGCCCGTCTGGGGCTGAAGGCCCTTTTTGCGCTCTGGCTTCTGGTTGGGATGCGTGGGCGGGTGGTCAGCAACGAGCGTTCCTGGCTGCCAGACGGGCCGCGGGCAACGGCAAACTGAATATTTCAGGACCGACTTTATAGACCGCCCACTTATCACGGAGGGAATATGAAGGAATTTTTTGCCTTTATCACTGCACTGTCTGCTGCAATTGGATCTATTTCTTCGTGCAGCGACAAAGCTCAACGCACTCCGTCTGGCCCACCAGCAAGCCAGCAGCAGTCCACCACAGTCATGATCACTCCTTCGCAAAATCTAGCGACGGAGGCCTCCAATGCAAAGGAATCACCGAATAACGCTGAATCGCCTGCACCGCAAAGGCCGTCAATGAGCGTGGTGTCCTCGTCTTTTCCAAGTATCGCAATGGACAAATATCTTGAGCTAAAAGCGCTTAATGCTGCTCCAGTAGTTGGCGATAGCGGGGAAGCTGCAGAAAATCGTCTTATTCATGCGTACCGCAAACTCGAATTGGCCAGTTTTCTTGCAGAGAATGCTCATTTGCTGAAGCAGCTTACTGGAGCAAATTCGGATTATGTCGGAGCCATCGAAGAAGCAGACCGACTACCGTACTACCAAGCTGAAGCAGCTCGTTTGGAATCAGCATGGAAACGATAAAAACCGGCTTCTCCCTCATGCTTTCCGTTTGCCTCGTGGCAGCAGGCTGTGCCTTACCTCAGGCACCAGCGGAAAATCCGAAACACACGCCGTCATGCGCAGTGGGAATTCTGCTCGCCGGGCGAGATCAGGTAAGTACGGTTTTCAAGCTAAAGATAGATAATAATGTTGCTTATCTGACGACAGCTCACTCCCTACCATCCAAACCGAAGGATATGTCGGTGATCTTTCGTTGCAACGGAGCCATGGCGGAACAGCCCGTGCTTACTTCGGAATCTCTGCCTGGCGTGGATGTAGCCCTCCTTGGATTACCGGGACCGCTCTTAGGAATGCCTGCCCTGAAACCCGAACGCGCAACAACAGAGCGAATTCGGATTCCCCACTATCCGAACATGAGCGCCCTTGACCCAAGGCTGGCCGAAATGGCCATTGAGATCGACGGAAAAATTTTCGGCGAGAAGGGCGGCCGTATTTATTACACTGCAACCCCCATACGTATTGGCGCAAGCGGAGCCCCCGTTCTCAATGAAAATGGACGAGTAGTCGGCATCTCAGTGGGGCGCCTGATGGACGGCAACATTTTTTCTGGAATTGGATATGGAGAAACGATTGAAAGAGTGCTTACTGCACTTGCGATCAGGGATCGTTCCGGCAATCGTAATGCAACTGGCAGCATGCTCGACAACGTCGCCACCAATGCATTCTGATAGTGAGATTACCATCAAGCCCGAGCTTAAAGTATATAGCTCAGCAGCAGTCGAGGGATTAAAAATTAACAATCTCTACAACGCTGGTCAGTATAGCGCAGCTTATGATCAGGTCAGGATCTGGTTCGGCGACGATAACAAAGTGTCGAATCTTTTTGACAACCCATCTGTGACCAGTCATGCGCTGCAGGTCTGCGCATGGAAGGGTGACCAAATTCTTCACAGCACCATTTCAAGAAAGTCTAATGCGGCGACTAAAGCAATTAGCGCTCACAAAGCGATCTCAGCGAAAAATTCACTCCCAGACTTCTTAAAACTTAAGGATTATTATCAGTGTTACCTCAGGAGTCGCCCCCCATCTCTTTCGGAATGCGGGGCACAAGTTAGGGAGTTGGTACGCATGACTCCGGAGTACAAGGAAATTTGGGAGCCTGCGAGGTGATCACCACCGCCTCGCTAAGCGGCTACCTTGTAGTAATCTGATTTCCCTGGACTACGCAGGCAATTGTGATCGCATCAGTCCAGCCTGGCCCCCATTCACCCGCCCTTTACCCCCGACCCACCGGCTTCACGCCCTCGAGGGGGCTGTCGAGGATGGCGGCGCGGATCACGTCGATGGCGCCGCTGCGCGGGTAGGTGACGCGCCAGGCCAGCGCGACGCGGCGGAAGGGCTCCGGCGCGGTGAAGGGGCGCACCGAGAGCAGCGTGTTGCCCCCCGGCAGCGGATCGGCGGCGGCGCTGGGCAGCACCGTGATGCCGGCGCCGGTGGCCACCATGTGGCGGATGGTTTCGAGGGAGCTGCCTTCGAGGGTGCGCTGCAGGCCCTCGCCGGAGCGGCACAGCGGGCAAGCTTCGAGCACCTGGTCGCGGAAGCAGTTGCCCGCCCCGAGCAGCAGCAGCGGCGCCTCGGCGAGCCGGCGGGCCTCGATGCGCTCTTCCGACTCCCAGGCATGGCCGGCGGGCAGCAGCACGCGGAAGGGCTCGTCGTACACCGCCTGGGTGACGATGCCGGGCTCCTCGAAGGGCAGCGCCACCACGATCACGTCGAGGTCGCCGCGCTTGAGGGCCTCGGCGAGGCGGGCGGTGTAGTTTTCCTGGATCAGCAGCGGCATCGACGGCGCCGCGGCATGCACCCGGGGGATCAGGTGGGGCAGCAGGTAGGGCCCGATGGTGTAGATCACGCCGAGCTTGAGCGGGCCCGACAGCGGGTCGCGGCCGGCGGTGGCGAGCTCCTTGATCTGCCCCGCCTCGAGGAGCACCTTCTCGGCCTGGGCGACGATGCGCGCGCCGATGTCGGTGATCTTCACGTCGGCGGCGCTGCGCTCGAAGAGGGTGACGGCCAGCTCCTCCTCGAGCTTCTTGATGGCCACCGACAGGGTCGGCTGGCTGACGTTGCAGCGCTCGGCGGCGTGCCCGAAGTGACGTTCGCGGGCGAGGGCCACGAGGTAGCGAAGATCGGTAAGCGTCATGAAAGCACTCCGCGATGGCGATAGGCTTTAACTATACATGGGAACGGGCGCCCGGCTCCCCCTTCCCCGCACCTCACCGCCTCGCGCCCCTTGTTTCCGCGCCGGGCCACCCCAAATTTGTAAGTCGATGTTCGCCCGGGGAACGGCCCGCCCCGGGGCACGTCCATAGTCCCGTGACAAAATTCAGGAGCACCCCATGAAGCCTGCCGTGTTTCGATCCACCCTCGGCGTCTCCGCCATCGTCCTCGCCCTTGCCGGCTGCCTGCAGGAAGGCGGCGCGATCTCCCCGTCCCACGCGGCCAACGGCAGCGCCCCCCCGGTGGTAGCGCCGGCCGCCGCGCCGGCTGCCAGCCGCTACGGCCTGCCCGACTTCTCGGCGCTGGTCGAGCAGGTCGGGCCGGCGGTGGTGAACATCAGCGTGACCCAGAAGGTCGGACGGGGCGACGCCACCGCGGGCGAAGACCCCTTCGCCGACGACCCCTTCTACGACTTCCTGCGCCGCTTCGGCGTGCCGGTGCCAGGCATGCCGGGCAATGGCGGCGGGCGCCGCATGCCCGAGCAGATCCAGCAGGGCGTCGGCTCGGGCTTCATCGTGAGCGCCGACGGCTACGTGCTGACCAACGCCCACGTGGTGGATGGCGCCACCGAGGTCACCGTCAAGCTCACCGACAAGCGCGACTTCAAGGCCAAGGTGGTGGGCGTCGACAAGCGCACCGACGTGGCGCTGCTCAAGATCGACGCCACCGGCCTGCCCTTCGTCAAGACCGGCGACGCCGAACGCAGCAAGGTCGGCGAATGGGTGGTGGCGATGGGCTCGCCCTTCGGCTTCGAGAACACCGTGACGGCCGGCATCATCAGCGCCAAGGCGCGCCGCCTGCCCGACGAGAACTACGTGCCCTTCATCCAGACCGACGTGGCGATCAACCCGGGCAACTCCGGCGGGCCGCTGTTCAACCTGGCCGGCGAGGTGATCGGCATCAACTCTCAGATCTACTCCCGCTCGGGCGGCTTCATGGGCATCTCGTTCGCGATCCCCATCGACGTGGCGATGAAGGTCAAGGACCAGCTCCAGAAATACGGCAAGGTGTCCCGTGGCCGCCTGGGCGTGACGATCCAGGGCCTCGACGCCGAGCTGGCCCAGAACTTCGGCCTGGACAAGCCGGCCGGCGCGCTGGTGGCCAGCGTCGAGAACGGCTCCCCCGCCGCCAAGGCCGGCCTCGCGCCCGGCGACGTGGTGCTCGGCGTGAACGGCCAGAAGGTGGACAACTCCGCCGACCTGCCGCGCATCATCGGCGAACAGAAGCCCGGCTCGGTGGTGCGCCTGTCGATCTGGCGCGACCGCAAGGCCCGCGACATCAACGTGACCCTCGGCGAACAGGCCGGCGAACGGCTCGCCGCGAGCGGCAGCCCCGAAGGCAAGGGCGACAACACCAGCGGCAAGCTGGGGCTCACCGGCCGCGCCCTGACGGCCCAGGAGGCAGCCCGCCTCGGCGTGCCCGGCGGGGTGGTCGTCGAGGGGCTGGGCGGCCCGGCGGCCAAGGCAGGCCTGCAGCCCGGCGACGTGATCCTCGGGGTCAACAACCAGCCGATCACCGGGATAGAGCAGTTCCGCAAGCTCCTCGACGCGGCCGGCAACCGCTTTGCGCTGCTCGTCCAGCGGGGCGGCAGCCGCATCTTCGTGGCCATCCGCCTCGGCTGACGCACGCCTGGCCGGGGAGTGGCGCCCCCCGGCCAGGCGGCCGGGCGCCGGCGAGCGCACACACCGCCACAAATATTACGCAGCGGCACTCGGGGCCGCGTGGCTATAATTGGCGCAAGAATGGTGGGGATATTTCCAGGGCACCAGACTCTGCCCCACGAAAAATAAAAAGCCAGCGCGCCGCCGATGCCCCCTATCCCCCGGACCTTGCTCGTCCTCCTTGCAGGCGCCTTGCCTGCAGGAGCCGCCATTGGCGCCGATCAGGTGGCGTCCGCCGCCAGTGAGTCGCCCTTCTTCGAAGAGCTGCCGACGGTGCTGTCGGCCTCGCGCCTGCCCCAGGTCCTCCACGAGGCGCCGGGGGCCGTCACGATCCTCGACCGGGATTTCATCCGCGCCACCGGCTACCGCGACGTGGCGCGCCTGCTGCGCCTGGTGCCGGGCATGCAGGTCGGCCAGGAGCGCGGCCACGCCCAGTGGGTCACCTACCACGGGCTGAGCGGCGACTTCCCCACCGAGATGCAGGTTCTCATCGACGGCCGCTCGGTGTATGCGGCGGGCTCCTTCGGCGAGGTCGACTGGCCGGCGCTCCCCCTCACCGTCGACGAGATCGAGCGCATCGAGGTCGTCCGCGGCACCAACTCCAACACCTTCGGGGCCAACGCCTTTCTCGGGGTGATCAACATCATCACCCGCGACGCGCGCCAGGACCAGGGCAGCCGCGCCCAGGCCAACCTGGGCAACCATGGCATCGCCGACCTCCAGGCCAGCTGGAGCCACAGCGACGACGGCCTGGGGATGCGCATCGCGGCTGCCCGCACCCGCGACAACGGCTTCAGCGGCATCAACGACTCGCGCGTCAGCCAGACCCTCAGCCTGCGCAGCGACTACCGGCTCGATGCCCGCAACGAGCTCACCGTGCGCGCCGGCGCCAACACCCTCGAACGTGGCCAGGGCTACCCCGACTCGATCTTCGGCAACAACGCCGAGCGCACGCTGGCCACGGAAGCCTACAACCTGCACCTCACCTGGCGCCATACCACCGGCGACGACGGGGAATGGCTGGCCAGCTTCTACCACACCCGCGAGTCCGGCATCGACCACTGGCTGGCCAATGGAGCCTTCAACGGCCGGCTGTTCATCAACGTACCCCTGTCGCGCGACACCACGAGCAGCCGCACCAACGCCGAACTCCAGCACCGCTTCGCCCTCGGCCCCCAGGCGCGGCTGGTGTGGGGCCTGGAGGCGAGGCGCGACGAGGCCAACTCGGTCGGGCTGTTCGCGGGCGGCCAGCCGCCGGCCTACGAGCTCTACCGGGCCTTCTCCAACCTCGACTGGCGGCCGACGCCGGGCTGGCAGCTCAACCTCGGCGCCCTCGTCGAGAAGAACGGCACCGCCGCGCTGCAGTTCGTCCCGCGGGCCTTTGTGAACTGGCAGGCCAGCGCCACCGACACCTTCCGGGCGGGCTACTCGCGGGCCTGGCAGCAGCGCAACCTGTTCGAGCTCTACGGCGACGTGCGCGCCTACGACCCCAAGGGCGCGCCGGGCGCCCCGCCGATCGCCCGGCCCTACGCCCCCAACCCCAACCTGCGCCCCCCCCACGTGGATACCGTGGAGCTGGGCTACCTGGGCCGCTTCCCGCGCCTCGACGCCACCCTCGACGTGCGCGTGTTCAACGAGCGGATCAGCGATTTCGTGGTCCGCTCGCTGCTGCCGGCCTCGCCGCTGAGGCCCCTGGCGCTGCCGCTGCCGACCTCCCAATACACCAACCTCGCCAGCCCGATCGAGCTGCGCGGCGTCGAGTACCAGCTGCGGACCAAGCCCTGGCGCGGCGGCGAGCTGCTGTTCAGCCACACCCTGATCGACCGCCGCACGGACAGCCAGGAGATCCGCCAGCGCACCTCGCCCTACGTGGCCTCCCTCACCTGGCTGCAGGCCTACCCGGACGGCTGGACGAGCACGGCCAGCGGGCTGCGGATGGGGCCGCTGGCGGGCGCAGCGGGCTACGTGCCGGGCTGCGACACCACCTCCCGCGCCTACACCGCCCTCGACCTGCGCGTCGCCCGGGCCTTCCGGCTCGAAGGCCGCCGGGCCGAGGTGGCCGTGAACGGCATCAACCTCGGCGGCCGGCACCAGGAGATCGCCGACCGCTCCGAGCAATGCCTGCCAACCCACCGCGGCACGCCGGTGAACCCGGTCTCGAGCATGGTCTGGACCTCCCTCTCGATCGAACTCTAGGCGGCCCGCGGCGGGGCCTCAGGCGTCGGGGCCGGTGGTCTTGCGGATGAACACCGCCCGCTGCACGTCGCTCACCCACACCAGCCCGTCGCCGGTCTGCCCGGTGGTGGCCACCTGCACGATCTGCTCCACCAGCGTGTCCACCATCTCGTCGGGGGCGATGATCTCGACCCTCACCTTCTCGGTGAAATCCACCAGTTCCTGCTTGATGTTGTGGGGCGTGTGGCGCACCGTCGAGCCGCAACCGAACGCCTTGCTCACCGTCATGCCCGGGAAGCCCGGCAGGGCCCGCAGGGCCTCGCGCAGGCGCGGCAGCTTCTGCGGGCGGATGATGGCGCGGATTTCCTTCATTGTCGTCTCCTTGCGTCGGCGGGCCGCCCGCGGCGGGGCAGCCCGTCCGGATCAGTCAGCGGTCAGGCCTCGTAGGGCGTGTCGTCGAACCACTTGTAGAGGGTGGGCAGCACCACCAGGGTCAAGAGGGTCGAGGTGAGCAGGCCGCCGATCACCACGATGGCGAGGGGACGCTGCACCTCAGAGCCCGGCCCCGTGGCGAACAGGAAGGGGATCAGCGCCAGCAGCGCCACCGTAGCCGTCATCATCACCGGGCGGAAACGCTGGGTCGCCCCTTGCACCACCGCCTCGGCGAGGGAGACCCCCTCCGAGCGCATGTTGCGAATACAGGTGACCAGCACCACCCCGTTGAGCACCGCGATCCCCCACAGGGCGATGAAGCCCACCGAGGCTGGCACCGACAGATATTCACCTGTGAACAGCAACCCCAGCACCCCGCCCACGCTGGCGAAAGGCAGCACCAGAATGATCAGGCTGGCGAGCTTGAGGGAGCCGAAGAGCAGGAACAGCAGGAAGAAGATCGCGCCCACCGTCACCGGGATGATGATGGTCAGGTGGCCCATCGCCCGCTCCAGGTTCTGGAACTGGCCGCCCCACTCGAGGTAATAGCCCTCCTTCAGCTCGACCTTGGCGGCGATGGTCTTCTGCAGCTCGGCGACGAAACCGCCGAGGTCGCGGTCCTTGACGTTGATCGCCACCACCACCCGGCGCTTGGCGAGCTCGCGGGAGATCTGCGCCGGCCCATCGACGATGCGGATGTTGGCCAGATTCTCCAGCGCCACCTGCACGCCGCCGGGGGCGCTGACCAGCACCTTGCCGATCTTCTCGACGTTGTCGCGGAAGCTCTCGGGCAGGCGCACCACCGAGGCGAAGCGGCGCTCCCCCTCATACACCTCGGTGGCCTGCTTGCCGCCGATGGCCGCCTCGATCACGTCGTTCACGTCCGACACGTTGAGGCCGTGACGGGCGATCGCGCCCCGGTCGATCTCGATCGACAGATATTGCTGGCCGGTGATGCGCTCGACGCGGATGTCGGTGGCGCCGGCCACGCCGGCTGCCACGCGGGCGATCTCGTCGGCCTTCTGCTTGAGCAGGGCGAGGTCGTCGCCGAAGACCTTGACGGCCACGTCCGAGCGCACGCCGGTGACCATCTCGTCCACCCGGTCGGAGATCGGCTGGGCCATCACCACCTGGGCGCCGGGCAGCACCTTGAGCTTCTCGCGCATGGCGTCGGTGATGTCGTCCTGGGTCCAGCCGGCCGGCCACTCATCGCGGGGCTTGAGGCTCACGATGGGGGTCGATTCGTTCTGGCCCTGGGGGTCGGCCGGGGATTCGCCACGGCCGACGCCGGAGATCGCCGACTTCACGCCCGGCACCTCCATCACCAGCTTCATCGCCTGCATCTCCATCTTGATCGACTCGTCGAGGGAGATGTTGGGCACCCGGTTGATGCCCGGCACCACCGAGCCCTCCTTCATCTCGGGGATGAAGGCCGTGCCCAGGAAGGGGAACATCCCGAGGGTCGCCACCAGCAGCACCGCGCTGCCCGCCACCACCTTGCGGCTGTTGCCGACCGCCCAGTGGAGCATCTTGAGGTAGGGCGCCTTGATCTTCGCGATCAGCCAGGTGTCGTGGCCCGGGCCGCCCTTCAGCAGGTAGGACGACAGCACCGGCGTGAGCGTGAGCGACAGGAACAGCGACACCGCCAGCGCGATGGCGATGGTGTAGGCCAGCGGGGCGAACATCTTGCCCTCCATGCCCTGCAGGGTCATCAGCGGCAGGAACACCAGGATGATGATGCTGACCCCGAAGATCACCGGCGTGGCCACCTCCTGCACCGCGTCGAAGATGATGCGGGCCTTGCTCTCGCCGCGGTCGGCGGCGTGGCCGAGGCGCTCGAAGGCGTTCTCGACCACCACCACCGAGCCGTCCACCATCAGGCCGATGGCGATCGCCAGGCCCCCCAGCGACATCAGGTTGGCGGAGATGCCGTAGTGGTTCATCGCCATGAAGGTGAGCAGCGGGGTGAGCACCAGGGTCGCCACCACGATCAGGCTGGAGCGCACGTCGCCGAGGAACAGGAAGAGCACCACCACCACCAGCACGACACCCTCGAGCAGCACCTTGGTGACGGTCCACAGGGCCGCGTCGACGAGCTCCGAGCGGTCGTAGTAGGGCACGATCTTCAGGCCGTCGGGCAGCATGCCCTTCTCGTTGATCTCGGCCACCCGCGCCTGGATGCGGCTCACCACCTCCTTGGCGTTGCCGCCGCGCAGCATCATCACCACGCCGCCGACCGCCTCGGTGGTGCCGTTCTTGACCACCGCGCCCTGGCGCACCTCGTGGCCGAAGGTCACCTCGGCCACATCGCGCACATACACCGGCGTGCCGCCGACCTCCTTGAGCACGATGGCGCCGATATCGGACAGGTTCTTGACCAGGCCGACGCCGCGGATCAGGTACTGCTCGGCGTACTGGGGCAGGATGCCGCCGCCCGAGTTGGCGTTGTTGCGCGCCACCGCTTCATACACGTCGCGCACCGTGAGCTGGTAGTGACGCAGGCGGTCGGGGTTCACCAGCACCTGGTACTGGCGGTTGTAGCCGCCCTGGGAGTTGATCTCGGCCACGCCGGGAATCGAGCGCAGCAGCGGGCGCACCACCCAGTCCTGCACGATGCGCCGCTCGGTGAGCTCCGCCTCGGTGAGCTGGCGGTCGCCGTCGTCCGGGTGGTCGAGGGTGTATTGGTACACCTCGCCAAGGCCGGTGGACACCGGCCCGAGCACCGGCACCACGCCCTCGGGCATCCGGCTGCCCACCTCGAGCAGGCGCTCCATCACCAGCTGACGCGCGAAGTACACGTCGGTGGCGTCGGTGAACACCAGGGTGATCAGCGACAAGCCCGGCTTGTTGAGGGAGCGCATCTCCTCGAGCCCGGGCAGGCCGGTCATCGAGATTTCGAGGGGCACCGTGACGAAACGCTCGACCTCCTCGGGCGAGCGGCCCGGCGCCTCGGTGGCGATCTGCACCTGCACGTTGGTGACGTCGGGGAAGGCATCCACCGACAGCTGGCGCGCCGCGTTGAAGCCGAAGGCGAGCAGCACCACCGCCACCACGACCACCACCAAGCGCTGCTGGAGCGCCGTCCTGACAAGGGATTGGATCATGCGTTACTCCAGTTCCTTGCGCTTGCGCTCGTTGTTGAGATGGAAGGCCCCCGTGGCCACGATGGGCTCGCCGGCCTTCAGCCCGTCGAGCACCGGGCGCTGGCCGCCGCTCTCGGGGCCGAGGCGCACGGGCGTCAGGCGGAAGGTCCGCGGCGCGATTTCGACGAACACGTGGTCGGCGTTGTTCTCGCGCACCACCGCCTCGGCGGGCACCACGATGCGCTGCGCCGGCGCGGCCTGGATCAGCATGGTCGCCAGCATCGCCGGCTTGAGCTGGCGCTCGGCGTTGTTCACCCGGCTGCGCACGGTGACCGTGCGGGTCTCCGGGTTCACCGTGTCGGCCACGTAGATGAGCTTGCCGGTGAGCCGCGCGCCCAGCGCCGGCACCTCGATGTCCACCTGCTGGCCGGCACGCACCAGCGCCGCCTGCTGCTCGGGCACCTCGGCGGTCACCCACACCTCGGACAGGTCGGCCACCACGTACAGCGCGTCGGCGGGCTGGACCACCTGGCCCTGGGTGATGCTGCGCTCGACGACGGTGCCGGCCACCGTGGACACCACCGGCGTCACCGAATTGATCGCCCCGTTGTTGCCCAGCCGGGAGATCGCCGCGGCGGACATGCCGAGCACCCGCAGCTGGTCGGCGGCGGCGCGCTGCTCGGCCGAGGCGATCGCCAGCTCGCTCTCGCGGCGCTGGAGTTCGGCGCGGCCGATCACGTCGGCGGCGAACAGCTGGCGCGCCCGCTCCACGCTGCGCGCCTGCAGGTCGGCCTGGGCGCGGGCCTTGATGTAGTCGAGCTGGGACTGGCCGAGCTCGGTACTGTTGATCACCGCCAGCGCGTCGCCGACCTTGACCGTCTGGCCCAGGCGCGCGTTGATCTCGATGACCCGGCCGGTCACCGTCGCGCCGATGCGCGACACCCGGTATTCGTCGAAGTCGACCCGGCCGGCCACCCGCAGCGTATCGGACACCGAACGCGCGCCCGCCGGCACCACCTTGAGCGCGGTGCCGAAATCGGGGGCGGCGCTGACCACCAGCGGATCGGGCCGGGCGGCCTTCTCGCCGGCATTGAGGGCGGTGGACACCTCGTCGGCCGCCGGCTTGCCGTTGGTGTTGGCGGACTCCTTGCAGCCGGCAAGGAGGAAGGCGGCCGTCAGCACGGCCAGGGCGAGGGGCTGGATCTTGAGTCTGGGTTTCATGGCGAGGGTCCGGATCATTGGGGCGCGCGCAGGCGCTCGATTTCGATGGCGGCCAGCTGCAGCGCGTAGCGGGCGGCGATGAGTTCGTTACGGGCGGCACGGAAGACGCGCTGGGCGTCCAGGTATTCGAGGATGCCGCGCTCGCCGAAGCGGTAGGCCGCCTCGGCGACCTTCATGGTGGACTCGGCCTCGCGCAGGATGCCGTTCTCCAGGGCATTGACCTGGGTGCGGGCGATCTCGTATTCCCGGTAGGCACCCTCCAGGGCCTGCACCAGCATCAGCTGCTGGCTGGCCTCCTCGCTGCGGCTGCGCGACAGCAGCGCGGTCGCCTCGGCCACCGGCCCCTTGCGGCGATCCCAGATCGGCACGTTGACCACCACGCCAAGACGGGTGTCGCGCAGCTCGCGGTCCTGCTCCTCGGCCACCTTGAGGGCCACCTCCGGCTGGCGGCGCAGGCGCTCCAGGTCGAGCTGGCGCTCGGCCCGGCGCACGTCGGCGCGGCTGCGCAGCAACTCGGGGTTGCGCGCCAGCAGGTCGGCGCGCAACTCGTCGAGGGACGGCACCACCGGATTGCGGGCAAGGCTGCCTTCCACCTGGAAATCGGCAGGCAGCGACGGCCCGACCACGGTACGCAGCGCGGCCCGGGCCTGGGCGATGCGCAGGCCCGCGCTCTCGGCCGCCTTCTGGGCGTTGAGCAGCTCGGTGTCGGCCTTGATCAGCTCGTAGCGCGGCGATTCGCCGGTGTTCACCCGCACCGCCACCTTGCTGCGGATCTGCTCGGCGATGCCCAGGTCTTCCTGGCTCGCCCGCAGCTCGGCCTGGCGGCGCAGCATGTCGAAGAAGCGCTGGTCGAGCCGCGCCAGCAGGTCGTTGCGCAGGCCGCGGCGCTCGGCCTCGCGGGCCTCCAGGCCGAAACGCGCCGCGTCGAGGCGGGCCTCGCGCTGCCACGGGTTGTCGAGGCGCTGGGTCAGCGCCAGGCTGCGGACGCTGCCGTCCACCGCGCCGGGCAGGCGGGCCTGGCTGCGGCCGGCCAGAAACTCGACGTCGGGGTTGGGATAGGCGGCCGCCGTGGTGAGCTGGGCCTGGCCCGCCTCGACATAGGCGTCGGCCGCCGCGAGGGACGGGTGCGTGGCGCGGGCCATGTCGCGCAGGGCGGCGAGGGAGAACGCCGCAACGGGCGCCGCAGCCGCAGCCGCAGCCGGGGCCGCGGCGGGCGCCAGCGCCGGCCGGCCGGGCACCACGTCACCACCCGAGGCCGCGAAGCCGGGAAAGACCGCCGCGGAAAGGGCGACGGCAACACAGATTTTGCTGATCATTGGAATCTTTCGGCGCCCGGGCGGCGCCGTCTGGCTGGTTGGACGGCAGAGGGCGGCGCGCGGCAGAGCCCCGCCCGATCGGGCGGAATACAGCCGAAGAGCCACCCGCGAAGGGTGTCGGTCAGACCCGTCGCGGGGGCGGAGAGGTGGGGCGGGGAAGGATGGGGCTGAAGGCGGGCAGCACGGGCGTCGGCCGCACCTCCAGAAGCAGGCGCGACGGCTGGGCGAACACGCTGACGATGCCGGGGCAGTCCTGGGGATCGCCCCCGTCGCCGTCGAAGACCAGCTGGCTCAAATGTTCCACCTGCCCCTGGTCGGCCAGCTCGAAGGCCGAATCACAGGCGTCCTGGGCGCTGGCGGCGCCCGCCCACATCAGGACGAGGCAGGCGAGCAGCAGGGAGAGGAGGCGGCGGACTAATTGCATTGCAGCATAAGGACATTGCCGGCGGCGCGGGAGTTCCCTTGTAACAGAAAAAAACCAGCGCCGTTTGCGGCCGGTTGGGTGACTATAATCGCACTTTTTGGTTTTTGCTCCGATCATGTTGCGTCGCATCATCCTGCTCCTGCTGGTCCTCCCGACCCTCGCCTTCGCCCAGATCGCGCCTCCACCGGTCGCCGCCCGCGCCTGGCTGCTCCTCGACGTGGGCTCCGGCCAGGTGCTCACCGCCGAAAACCCCGACCAGCGCATCGAGCCCGCGTCGCTCACCAAGCTGATGACCGCCTACCTGGCCTTCGCCGCGGTGAAGGGCAAGACCCTGTCCCTCGACCAGACCATCCCGGTCTCGCCGAAGGCCTGGAAGGTGCCGGGCTCCAAGATGTTCATCGAACCCCAGACGCCGGTCACCGTGAAGGAGCTGCTCCACGGCATGATCGTGCAGTCGGGCAACGACGCCTGCGTGGCGCTCGCCGAGGCCATCGCCGGCTCCGAAGAGGCCTTCGCCCAGCTGATGAACAAGGAAGCCGCCCGCCTCGGCCTCAAGAACACCCACTTCGAGAACGCCACCGGCCTGCCCAACCCGTCGCACCTCACCACCGTGCGCGACCTGTCGGTCCTCGCCACCGCGCTGATCCGCGACTTCCCCGAGTTCTACCCCATCTACTCGGTCAAGGAATATACCTACAATAAGATCAAGCAGCCCAACCGCAACCGCCTGCTGTTCCTCGACCCGAGCGTGGACGGCGTCAAGACCGGCCACACCGACAGCGCCGGCTACTGCCTGATCGCGTCGGCCAAGCGCAACGACCGCCGCCTCCTGTCGGTGGTGGTCGGTACCACCAGCGACAGCGTGCGCGCCCAGGAATCCCAGAAGCTGCTCAACTGGGGCTATCTGGCCTACGATACGGTCAAGGTGTATGGCGCCAACCAGGCCGTCACCGAGCCGCGCGTCTGGAAGGGCAAGGAGAACACCGTCAAGGCCGGCTTCCTGAACGACTTCGTGCTGTCGGTGCCCAAGGGCGACGCCGACAAGCTGAAGGCCACCGTGGTCAGCCAGCAGCCGCTGCTGGCGCCCATCGCCAAGGGCCAGCAGATCGGCACCCTGCAGCTCGCCCTCGGCGACAAGCCGATCGGCGAATATCCGCTGGTGGCCATCGACGAGGTGCCCGAGGCCGGCTGGTTCGGCCGCCTGTGGGACGCGCTGCGCCTGTGGATCAAGAACCTGTAAGCCATGACTGAAGAACGCAAGACCCTGCTCGAATTCCCCTGCGACTTCCCCATCAAGATCATGGGCGCGCGGGTGGACGACTTCGCCCAGACGGTGCTCGAGGTGGTGCTGCGCCACGCCCCCGACTTCGACGCCGGGGCGATGCAGATGCGACCCTCCTCCAAGGGCAACTACCTGGCCATCACCTGCACCGTGAACGCCACCTCCCAGGCCCAGCTCGACGCGCTGTACATCGAGCTGTCGTCCCACCCGATGGTGAAGGTCGTGCTGTGATCGTCCGCCGCCCCGGCCGCGTGCCCTACGAACCCACCTGGCGGGCGATGCAGGACTTCACCGCCCAGCGGGACGCCGCCACGCCCGACGAGCTGTGGCTGGTCGAGCACCCGCCGGTGTACACCCTGGGCCAGGCCGGCAAGGCCGAGCACCTGCTCCACGTCACCGACATCCCGCTGGTCAAGATCGACCGCGGCGGCCAGATCACCTACCACGGCCCCGGCCAGGTGGTGGGCTACCTGCTGCTCGACCTGCACCGCCGCGGGCTCAAGGTGCGCGAGATGGTCAATCTGATCGAGCAGGCCCTGATCGACTGCATCGCCGATTATGGTCTCGACGCCCGCCGCAAGGACGGCGCGCCCGGCGTGTACATCGACGACGCCAAGGTGGCCGCCCTCGGCCTGCGCGTGAAAAACGGCTGCAGCTACCACGGCCTGTCCCTCAACGTCGATATGGACTTGACACCATTTACCTGGATCAACCCCTGCGGCTATAGTGGGCTCCAGACCATCCAACTCAAGGACTTCGGCGTGACTGAAGGCCCCGACGAAGTCACCACCCGGCTTCTCGGCCACCTGCAGCGGCATTTCCCGGACGTCCCGCCCACCTGACCAAAGGACAGCAGCTTCATGGAAGACACCGCCCGCAAGCAACGCGGCGCCGAAAAAACCGCGCGCATCCCGATCAAGATCGTCCCCGCCGAGCGCCTCAAGAAGCCCGACTGGATCCGCATCAAGCTCGGCGCCGGCGTCGAGGCCGAGCGCTTCAACGAGATCAAGGACACCCTGCGCGAGCACAAGCTGCACACGGTGTGCGAGGAAGCCTCCTGCCCCAACATCCACGAATGCTTCGGCAAGGGCACGGCCACCTTCATGATCATGGGTGACATCTGCACCCGCCGCTGCCCCTTCTGCGACGTCGGCCACGGCCGCCCGCTGCCCCTCGACGCCAACGAGCCGGCCAACCTGGCCAAGACCATCGCCGCGATGCGCCTCAACTACGTGGTGATCACCAGCGTCGACCGCGACGACCTGCGCGACGGAGGCGCCCAGCACTTCGCCGAGTGCATCCAGGCCACCCGCGCCGCCAGCCCCAAGACCACCATCGAGGTGCTGGTGCCCGACTTCCGCGGCCGCATGGAGATCGCCCTCGACATCTTCGACCAGGCCCCGCCGGACGTCCTGAACCACAACCTCGAGACCGTGCCGCGCCTCTACAAGCAGGCCCGCCCCGGCTCCGACTACGCCTACTCCCTCGAGCTGCTCAAGCAGTTCAAGGCCCGCCACCCCGAGGTGCCCACCAAGTCCGGCCTGATGGTCGGCCTCGGCGAGACCGACGAGGAGATCCTCGACGTCATGCGCGACATGCGCGCCCACAACGTCGAGATGCTCACCATCGGCCAGTACCTCCAGCCCTCCGGCGGCCACCTGCCGGTGCTGCGCTACGTGCATCCCGACGTGTTCAAGATGTTCGAGACCGAAGCCCTCAAGATGGGCTTCAAGAACGCCGCCTGCGGCCCGATGGTCCGCTCCAGCTACTGGGCCGACCAGCAGGCGCACGGGGCGGGAGTGGTGTAAGCCTCTGCCGGTCAGTTGTCTGCCAAGAGGGCGTCCTGCGGGGCGCCCTTTTTCGTTAACGCTGCAAGCTGTCCAGAAAAATACAAAAACTTCTTTGTGCAAAAAATTCTTTGCACTATATTTTCTTTGCACAAACACCCAGACCACACCATGGACAACATCGCCGGCTCCCCGGTCGAAGGGGCTAACTTTTTGGCTCTGTCCTCGTTACCTGTGGAACCACCCCCTTGCGATGCTGTCTGTATGTACAGTCAAGCCGAGCGAGGGAGTTTGCGATGAAATCACTTGATTTTCAGCGCATCGCGAAGTCGGTCGGGGCGCTGTCGCACTGGCAGCGCGACAGGCTGCTGAGCCTGTTGCGCGAGCCTGCGGCGGGCCGAGAGGCGATTGGGTGCATTCAGGCCTCGTTTGAGGCCGTGCCGAAGTGTCCGCACTGCGGCCACGAACAGCTGCACCGACATGGCCAGTCCGATGGTCTTCAGCGCTACCGCTGCCGCGCCTGTGGCAAGACCTTCAATGCCTTGACGGGTACGCCGCTGGCGAGGCTTCGGCACAAGGCGAAGTGGCTGGGTTTTCTGCAGACGACGCTCGATTCCATGACGGTTCGTCAGGCCGCCCGGGAAGTGGATATTCATCGGCACACCAGTTTTCGCTGGCGCCACCGCTTTCTGGAGTGGGTCAAGAACGACCGGCCCGAGCATCTGCATGGGATCACCGAGGCCGATGAGACCTACTTTCTCGAGTCCCACAAAGGCGCCCGCCAGCTTGAGCGCCCCGCCCGCAAACGCGGCGGCTCCGCGACCAAGCGCGGGGTTTCCAAGGAGCAGGTCTGCGTGCTGATCGCCCGCGACCGCACGGGCCAGACCCTGGACTTCGTCACCGGCAACGGCTCCGTCAGGAAAGCCCAGCTGCGCCAATGCCTCCAGCCGGCGCTCGACAAGGACGTCCTGCTCGTGAGCGACGCCAATGCCAGTTACCGCTACTTTGCCAAAGAGGCGGGCATCAGCCACGAGGCGGTCAATCTATCCGCTGGCACGCGCGTCAAAGGCGCCATCCATGTGCAGAACGTCAATGCCTACCACAGCCGGCTGCGACAGTGGATTCAACGCTTCCATGGGGTCGCTACGCGCTACCTGCCCAACTATCTGGGCTGGCGCCGCGCACTCGATACGCGCCACCTTGACACGCCAGGGAAAATGCTAATGGCTGCGTGTGGCATATTTCCACAGGTAACGAGGACATAGCCTTATACTTTGCCATCTTCTGCAAGGCAGATATAAGTTCAAGAGCGGGGTGACTGCTGTATCCGAACAGTCAGTGGATAGCACACGGCAAAAGCCATATCCACGCAGGAACCCTCTCCGACAAGGATTCATTGGAAGGTAAGGGCATGACTGAAATCAGTGTAGTGATCCCGGCGCACAACGAAGAAAAGAACATCGCGTCGACTTTTCGGGAAGTCCAGAGCGCGCTGGAGAATTCGGCCGCCGATTGGGAGATCATCTTCGTTGATGACGGCTCACGCGACGGGACTGCCGCGGCCGTGCGCTCACTGATGACCGCCTGCAGCGGTATCCGGCTGATTCAGCTAGCACGCAATTTCGGCCATCAGGCTGCCCTGATGGCCGGCCTCTCCGCCGCCAGGGGTCAGGCCGTGATCTCGATGGACTGCGATCTTCAGCACCCGCCCCGCTACATCCCCAAGATGATCGACGCCTGGCGAGCCGGCTATCTGGTCGTGGACATGGAGCGGGAGCGCACCATTGGCATCTCCAAGACCAAACACATGCTGTCAGTGGGGTTCTATCGTCTAATTAACCTGCTGAGTTCGGTCCCGATCTCCGAAGGCGTTTCCGATTTCCGCCTGCTCGACCGCATCGTCGTCGAACAACTGATCAAGATCAACGATCCAAAGCCATTCATCCGGGGGCTGGTCGCCTGGCTCGGATTCAAGCCCAAGATGATCAAATACACCGCCGACGAGCGGCGCTTCGGGCAGCCAAGCTACACCCTGCGCAAAAGCATGCGCTTGGCCCAGCATGCGCTGCTGTCGCTTTCTCAGGAGCCCCTGCGCTTCAGCATCTACGTTTCCGTCGGGCTTTTCCTGCTGTGCTTCGTTTATCTTGCCTACGTCATCGTCGCCAGCCTTACCGGCAACGTGGTCGCGGGCTGGCCCTCCATCATCGTGTCGGTGCTCATTCTGGGCGGCATCCAATTGATGTCCCTGGGGGTACTGGGTGAATACGTGGCACAGATATTCGAGCGCACCCGCAATCTACCGGCCTACGTCACCCTGCCCGAATCCCCCCCTAACACCCAAGCCTGAGGAAGCCCATGAGCAGTTTACTTTTATTGCTCTTGCACGGAGCGCTCGGCAGTCTCGGGCTCGCACTCATGAAGCTCCACCTGGCGCCCGCCCGATCGTCCGTGCTGAACGGCGCCCTCATGGATAACAGCGTAATGTTCGCGGCAGCGGGCATCGGCCTGTACGTCGCGAGCTTCCTGCTGTGGCTGACCATCGTCACAAAAATGCCACTCAGTTACGCCTACCCCATGTCGGTGGGCATCACGCTGCTCGCTACCAGCCTGCTCGCGATATTCTTCCTTGCGGAATCCATAAGCCTGTTTCGCATCGTCGGCATGGCGGTGATTCTCTTCGGGGTCGTGATCGTCAATCTCGCCTCCTGACACCCTGGACCTGGCGCCTCTGTATCCTGCCCTCACGCACCGACGACTGAAGCCATCCGAAATGAAATTGCCCGGTTCCCCTGCAGCGCTCCCACCGGGTGACGCACCAGCCGAGTTGACCAAATTTCGCCTGCTGCTCGTTGCCCTCGCCATCTTCGGCATCGCCCTCTCGGCATATGTATTCTTTCTTCCATACGACACCGTCGCCGACGAAGAAGAATATCTGACAGAAATTTTTTCTGCTGCGCGGGGCCACCCTTCGGGTTGGGGAATCCGGCACCTGCTCTATCCGTTAATCATCTCCCCGTTCGTCGCCTTGGCCAGCACCGCAGGAACCCCTCCGGAATCTCTTGCGCTGGTGGCACGCCTCGTGAACTGGTCGATGTGGTGGCTCAGCCTGTACGCCGCCTTTCGCATTGCAGATCGCATCTTCGGCCGCGAAGCTGCCTGGCTGGCAGTGGTCTTCATCGCCTTCAACTGGGCCTGGATGCTCGCCAGCAAACGCCTGATGATGGACGTGCCCAGCACAACCTGGCTGTTGTTGGCACTGTATTTTCGGATCGTGCCCCAGCGACCGGAAGGCCTGCAGCCCTTGCTTGCCGGCCTGACCTGTGCAGCCCTCGCCGCGGCGACCAAGTTCCAGATGGGGCCACTGGCGGTGATATATGGCCTGTGGCTGTTCTTTGAACGGGCGCGGGCACGTCAGACCTGGCAAATCCTGATTGCTACAGCCTTCAGCCTGTTTCTGGTCGGCGGGATAGGCATGGTCGATTACCTTACCTACGGACGCTGGTTCTCATCGATACTCGAATTCCGCCAATACAACTTGGTCAACGCCCAGGACTTTGCGATCAAATATGGTGCATGCGAGGAGCCGCTGTATTACCTCAAGCACGCAAAGGACATCTTTTCTCTTTTCCTGATCCCGCTGGCGCTGCCCGGACTCATCCTCTGCCTGGGAGCACGCAGAAGACATGGCGGACTGCTGGCCAGCCTGGTTGTCGCCTACTTCGTTATCCTCCACCTAGTCTGCCACAAACAAGCGCGCTACCTAGTCTCCATCCTGCCCGAGGTTTCAATCCTTGGGGCAGGTGGGCTTGCGCTCGCGCTGAACTGCATCAACACCCTTGCACGGCCCGTCATGCGCCACAGCCTCATCGCCCTGGTCATTGGGGGAGTCGCGCTGACCATCGTCTCGCTCACGCCACGCAACGAGCTCAAGACGATTTTCGGACAGCAGGAAACCTGCGCCGACTTCGTCTATCGCACGATCAACGAGCTCCCCAAGGGCTCTAAGGTCGCGCTGGCGACGCCCTGCGGCGCACCGACCACCTATCTGAAGGACTACGAAATTCACTTCGGCGACCTAGGGTTCAACAGCTACACCCGCAAGGCCGAGATAGAGAAATTTGCCGGACTGATCGAATCCGTCGATGCAGTTTTCGTCGATCCGCACAATTCACTCGGTGAAACCGTCAGGGCTGCCTGGAGCCGCCAAGGCTATGCGACGACGCCCAGCCCCCTGGGAAACTACGTGCTGTATCGCCGTCTAGGCCTATCCCAGCCTGCGCAGTGAGCCATGTCGATCTAGCGTGCGAGGGAATACCGCGTCAAAATCGGCGTTCCTTTCCCACACAAAGGACAACCCAATGAGCAGCGCCCTCCGCGACATCCCCCTCAACAAGATCGACGGCACCCCCGCCACCCTCGCCGAATACGCCGGCAAGGTGCTGCTGGTGGTCAATGTGGCCTCAAAATGCGGCCTCACCAAGCAGTACGAAGGGCTCGAAAAGCTCTACGAAAAGTACCGCGACCAGGGCCTGGTGGTGCTGGGCTTCCCGGCCAACGACTTTGCCGGCCAGGAGCCGGGTAGCGACGCCGAGATCGCCGGCTTCTGCACCGCCAACTTCGGCGTGCAGTTTCCGATGTTCAGCAAGCTGGTCGCCACCGGGCCCGACAAGCACCCGCTCTACGCCGCCCTCACCGCCGCGCTGCCCGAGACCGAGGACCGCGCCGGCATGGAACAGGCCCTGCGCGGCTACAAGATCGAGCCCACCGCCGCGCCCGAGGTGTTGTGGAACTTCGAGAAGTTCCTGATCGGCCGCGACGGCCAGGTGCTGCGCCGCTTCGCCCCCGACACCGCGCCGGATGCCGACAAGCTCGTCGCGGCAATCGAGGCCGCCCTCGCCGCCTGAGGTCCCAGAGACCCCAGGCCGGGCCTTGCGCCGCCGCCGTCAAAACGCCGCCCAATGCCCTGGCTCCTGCTCCTCGCCGCCATCGTCGCCGAAGTCGTTGCCACCTCGCTGCTCAAGTCCACCGCGGGTTTCACGCGGCTCGGGCCTTCGGTGGTGGTGGTGCTCGGCTACGGGGTGGCCTTCGTGCTGCTGTCACGCTGCCTCACCCGGATCCCGGTCGGCGTCGTGTATGCGGTGTGGTCGGGGCTGGGCGTGGCGCTGATCACCCTGGTGGCGTGGCTCTTCCTGGAGCAGCCGCTGGATGGCCCGGCCCTCGCGGGCCTCGCGCTGATCGTCGGCGGGGTGGTGGTGATCAACGTCTTCTCAAAGGCGGCGGCAGAATGACGCCGCCGGCCGGCAGAGGCGCCTGAGATGCAGTGGCTGTGGCTGGCGGTGGCGATTCTGGCCGAAGTGACCGCCACCTCGGCGCTCAAGTCGTCCGACGGTTTCCGGCGCCCGGGGCCGTCGGTGGTGGTCGTGGGCGGCTACGCCCTGTCGCTCTACCTGCTGTCCCTCACCCTCGACGTGCTGCCGGTGGGCGTGGTGTATGCGATCTGGTCGGGGGTGGGGGTCGCCCTGGTCACGCTGGCCGGGCGGGTGTTCTTCAAGCAGAAGCTGGACCGCGCGGCGATCATCGGCATCGGAATGATCGTCGGCGGGGTCGTCGTGCTGCAGCTGTTCTCGAACGCGGTGGGGCACAACTAGCCCGGCGCCACCCCTGCCGCCGCAAAAAAACCATCCAGCCGGGCGATCCAGCCGGCCTTCTCGGCGTCCGTCGCAAAGCTCGCCTCGACGCTGTTGCGGGCCAGCCGGTACCAGATGGCGGCGTCGAAGCCGAAGGCCGCCTGCACCGCGCGGATGTTGTCGTTGAGATAACCGCCAAAGTACGCCGGGTCGTCGCTGTTGATGGTCACCCTGGCGCCCGCGGCGATGAGCTGCGGCAGGCTGTGCTCCGCCATCGCCCCGAACACGCACAGCCGCGTGTTGGAGAGCGGGCAGACGGTGAGCGGCACCCCTTCCCGGGCCAGGCGGGCGAGCAGCGCCGGGTCTTCCGGCGCCCGCACGCCGTGGTCGATGCGCCGGGCGCCGAGGATGTCCAGCGCCTCGGCAATGTAGGCCGGCGGCCCCTCCTCGCCGGCGTGGACGACCACCGGCTTGCCCAGCGCCCGGCAGCGCGCGAAGAGCCGCGCAAACTTGGAAGGTGGGTGCCCGCGCTCCGACGAATCCAGCCCGAAGCCGTGGAGGCGCCCGGCGAAAGGCTCGGCCTCGGCCAGCGCCGCGAGGCACTCATCCTCGCTCAGGTGGCGCAGGAAGCACATGATCAGCCGCCCCGAGATGCCCCAGCGGCGCGCCCCTTCGGCGAGCCCGTCGTCCAGCCCGTCGAGCACCGTGGCAAACGGAACGCCCCGCGCCGTGTGGGTCTGCGGGTCGAAGAAGATCTCGGCGTGGACCACCCCGTCGGCGGCGGCGCGCTCCAGGTAGGCCAGCATCAGGTCGCGGAAATCGGCGCGGGTCTGCAGCACCGCCGCGCAGGCGTAGTACAGGTCGAGGAAGGACTGCAGGCTGTCGAAGGCGTAGGCCGCCTTCAGCGCCGCCTCGTCGGCGTAGGGCAGCGCGACGCCGTTGCGGCGCGCCAGCGCAAAGGCCAGCCCGGGCTCCAGGCTGCCCTCGATGTGGATGTGCAGCTCGGCCTTCGGCATGCCGAGGGCCAGGGCGAGGGGATCGGCGCGGTTCATCATCACTTCTCCTCAAACGCAGCAGGCTTCATCATAGTCCGACCGCAAAAGATCGGCGACGGCGCGCAAGTTCCGGCCCCGCCGGCCGTAATGATTCAACAGGCTCCGTCGAGCCCCCGCTCCGGAGCCCACGCTCCGACGACATGGATATCGTCTTCCTCATCTACGGCCTCGCCTTCCTGGTTCTGGGCATCACCATCGTCATCCGGCCCACGGAAGGCAGCCGCTTCGAGTTCGCACGGCTGAGCCTGTGGCTGGCCGGCTTCGCCTTCGCCCACGGCACGCTGGAGTGGATGGACCTGTGGCGGGTCGTGCGGGGCGAGGCCCCCGCCCTCGTCGTCGCCCGCCCGCTCACGCTGCTCGCCTCCTACGTGATGCTCTACGAGTTCGGGCGGCGCATGCTGTACGCAGCCCGGCCCACCGGGCGGCCAAAGCGCCTGCTGTCCGGGTGGATGCACGTGCTGCTGCTGGGCGGCGTGACGGCGGGCACCTTCGCCGGCGGTAACACCCTCGACAACCTGGGCATCTGGTCGCGCTACCTGTACGGTTTTCCGGGGGCGATGCTGTCGGCCCTCGGGCTGCAAGCCTATGCGACCCGGCGCATCCGCCCCGAGCTCACCACGCAGGCCTTCACCACGGTGCAGCGCAGCTGCCTGCTCGCCAGCGGGGCCTTCGCCCTCTACGGGGTGCTGGGCGGGCTGATCGTGCCGGCGGCCCCCTGGCCCCCCGCCGCCTGGCTCAACCAGGACGACTTCCTCGCCGTCTTGGGCCTGCCGGTACAGGTCTTTCGCGCCGTCTGCGCGCTGCTGATCACCTACTCGATGACCCGGGTGCTGCACGTCTTCCACATCGAGCAGCAGCAACAGCTCGCCGACACCCTGCGGCAGACCGCCGACGCCCTCGCGGAAACCGCCCGGCTGGGCAGCCACAACCAGCTGTTGCTGGAGTCCGTCGCGGAGGGCATCTTCGGTCTCGACCTCGAAGGGCGCGCCACCTTCATCAACCCGGTCGCCCTCCGCCAGCTCGGCTACGAACCGGGCGAGCTGACCGGCCAGGCCCTGCACGAGCTCATCCATCACAGCGAGCGCGACGGCCGGCCAAAACTGCCGACGCAGTGCCCGATCTGCCAGACCCTGCAGGACGGCCAGGCCCGCCACGTGCCCCACGAATACTTCTATCGCAAGGACGGCAGCGGCTTCCCGGTGTCCTACCACACCGCCCGGATCCAGGAGCAGGGCCAGGCGATCGGCGTGGTGGTGGTCTTCGAGGACATCTCCGAGCGCGTCCGGCTCGACGCCGAGCTCGACGCCCACCGCCACCAGCTCGAACAGCGGGTCGAGGAGCGCACCGCCCGCCTGCGGGAGGCCGAGGCCTACAGCCGGCTGATCCTCGAGAGCGCCGCCGGCGGGCTCTACGGCATGGACGCAAAGGGGCGCTTCACCTTCATCAACGAGGTCGCCGGCGAGCTGCTGGGCTACCCGCCCGGCAGCCTGATCGGGCTGCCGGTGCACGCCACCATCCACCACCACCACGCGGACGGCAGCGATTTTCCGGTGGAAGACTGCCCGATGGTCGCCGCCCTCAGCCGGGGAGAGCCGGTGCACAACGACGACGACCTCTTCTGGTGCGCCGACGGCAGCCCGCTGCCGGTCGCCTCGGCGATCCGGCCGATGCTCCAGGAGGGGCAGATCGTCGGCGCGGTGGTGAGCTTCACCGACATCCGCCAGCGCAAGGCCATCGAGGAGGCCCAGCGCCGGGCCCTCCACGAGGCCGAACGGCTGGTGCAGATGAAGAGCGAGTTCCTCGCCAACATGTCCCACGAGATCCGCACCCCGCTCAACGCCATCATCGGCATGACCCACCTGCTGCGCCGCGGCGGGCTGACCGACAAGCAGCAAGGCCGCCTGCAGCAGATCGAGGTGGCCGGGCAGCACCTGCTGGAGCTCATCAACACCATCCTCGACCTCTCCAAGATCGAGGCCGGCAAGTTCGTGCTGGCCGACAAGCCACTGACCCTCGAGGCCATCGCCGTCAACGTCTGCTCGATCCTCGCCGAGCGGGCGCGGGCGCGGCAGGTCGAACTCAGCACCGAGATCCAGCCGGTCAGCGCCCAGCTCCATGGCGACGCCCTGCGCCTGCAGCAGGCCCTGCTCAACTTCGCCGGCAACGCGGTCAAGTTCACCGAGCGCGGCCGGGTGAGCATCCGCATCCGGCTCGCCGAGGACGGGCCGGGGAGCGCGCTGGTCCGCTTCGAGGTCGAAGACACCGGCATCGGCATCGCCGCCGACGTGCTGCCGCGGCTGTTCACCCCCTTCGAGCAGGGCGACGGCTCGCTGACCCGCCGGCACGGCGGCACCGGCCTCGGCCTGGCGATCACCCGCAAGCTGGCCGAGCTGATGGGCGGGCAGGCCGGCGCCAGCAGCACCCCCGGCGTCGGCAGCTGCTTCTGGTTCACCGCCCGCCTGCGCAAGAGCGCGCCCGACACCGGGCACCCCGACACCGACGCCCCCTCGCCGGTCGAGGTGGCGCTGCGCGAGCGCCATGGCCACTGCCGCCTGCTGCTGGCCGAGGACGAGCCGATCAACCGCGAGGTGGCCCTCGAGCTGCTCACCGAATGCTTCCAGCACGTGGACGTGGCCTGCGACGGTGTCGAGGCCGTCGAGCTCGCCGCCCGCCAGCCCTACGACCTGATCCTCACCGACCTCCAGATGCCGCGCATGGACGGCCTCACGGCCGCCCGGCGCATCCGCGCCCTGCCGGGCTACGCCACCCGGCCCATCATCGCCATCACCGCCAACGCCTTCGCCGAAGACCGCGCCCGCTGCCGCAGCGCCGGCATGGACGACTTCATCGCCAAGCCCTTCACCACCGACGAGCTGTACACCACCCTGCTGCGCTGGCTTTCCCGCAGTGCGGCAGCAGAGAGCCGGACGATGTGATAAGTTGAAAGCGTCCAGGTAGATCCGGGCTCACCCATCCCGGCTGCACGCCATGAGCGAACGCCCCATCCAGTTCTGGTTCCGCGGCGCGATACGCCAGGTCGCGGGCGTCCCCCCGTCCCGCACGGTGCTCGACTGGCTGCGCGAGGACATCCGCGCCACCGGCACCAAGGAAGGCTGCGCCGAAGGCGACTGCGGCGCCTGCAGCGTGGTGATCGGCGAAGCCATCGGCGGCGCGCTGCAGTTGCGGGCCGTCAATGCCTGCCTCCGCCTGCTGCCCACCCTCGACGGCAAGGCGCTGTTCACCATCGAAGACCTCGCCCCCCTCGCCGGCCCCGACCGCCTGCACCCGGTCCAGCGGGCCCTGGCGGACGGCCACGGCTCCCAGTGCGGCTTCTGCACGCCCGGCTTCGCGATGGGCCTGTTCGCCCTCTACGAGAACCACCCCACCTGCCCCGACCGCGCGGCCATCACCGACGCCCTCGCCGGCAACCTGTGCCGCTGCACCGGCTACCGCCCCATCCTCGACGCCCTGCCTGCCGCCTACCGGCTGCCGCCGGCGCGCCTCGACCGCGCTCCCGTCCTCGCCGCGCTGGACGCCCTGGCGGCGCTGCCGCCCCTCGACTACCGGGCCGGCGGCCGCCGCTTCCTCGCCCCGCGCAGCCTCGCCGAACTCGCCGCCGCCCGGCTGGCCGCGCCGGATGCCCGCCTCGTCGCCGGCGCCACCGACCTCGGCCTGTCCATCACCAAGGCCCTGCGCGACCCGGGCGACCTGCTGTGGCTGGGGGCCGTGCCCGAGCTGCAGGCCATCACCCACAGGCCCGACGGCGGCATCGTGATCGGCGCCGCCGCCAGCCTGGCCGACGCCTTCGCCGCGCTGGTCGCCCTCGAGCCCGGCTGGGTCGAGATCGCCCGCCGCTTCGCCGGCCCGCCGGTGCGCCACGCCGGCACCCTGGGCGGCAACATCGCCAACGGCTCGCCGATCGGCGACAGCATGCCCGGCCTCATCGCCGCCGGCGCGCGGCTGGTGCTGCGGCAAGGGGGCACTCAGCGCCGGCTGCCCCTGGAGGATTTCTACCCCGGCTACCGGCAGACCACCCTCGCCCCCGGCGAATTCATCGAGGCCATCGAGCTGCCCCCCGCTCCGCCGGGCCGGATCTTCCGCTGCTGGAAGGTCTCGAAGCGCCACGACCAGGACATCTCCGCCCTGTGCGGCGCCTTCGCCCTCACCCTCGCCGCTGGCCGGGTCGGCCACGCGCGCATCGCCTTCGGCGGCATGGCCGTGACGCCCGCCCGGGCCCGCGCCACCGAGGCGGCCCTCATCGGCCAGCCGTGGAACGAAGCCACCGTGGAGGCGGCCATCGCCGCCCTCGCCACCGACTTCACCCCGCTCGACGACCTGCGCGCCTCCGCCGCCTACCGCCACCAGGCCGCCGCCGGCCTGCTGCACCGGCTGTGGCTCGACACCCGCGGCGCCACGCCGCTGCGCCTCGCCGAACTCACCCCGGCCGCCCACCCCGGGCGCGCCGCAACCCCAAGCGCCGAACACCGCCCGCCCCCCATCGGCCAGCCCCTGCCCCACGAGAGCGCCCACCTGCACGTGGCCGGTAGCGCCGCCTACACCGACGACCTGCCCGAGCCGGCCGGCCTGCTGCACGCGGCGGTCGGCCTGTCCGCCGTTGCCCACGGCCGCCTGATCGGCCTCGACCTCGCCGCCGTCCGCGCGGCGCCCGGGGTGCGGGCCGTGATCACCGCCGCCGACATCCCCGGCGACAACGACTGCGGCCCGGTGGTCCACGACGACCCCATCCTGGCCACCGGCGAGATCCTGTTCCACGGCCAGCCCCTCTTCGCCGTCGCCGCCGACACCCGCGAGCAGGCCCGCCGCGCCGCGCGGCTGGCGGTGGTGCAGATCGAAGCCCTGCCAGCCATCCTGACCGTCGACGACGCCATCCAGGCCGGCAGCGAGGTGCTGCCCCCCGCCGAACTCGCCCGGGGCGACGTCGAGGCCGCCCTCCAGGCCGCGCCCCACCGCCTCGCCGGCACCCTGCGCACGGGCGGCCAGGAGCACTACTACCTCGAAGGCCAGGTGGCCTGCGCGATTCCCCGCGAGGACGACAGCCTGCACCTGCTCAGCTCCACCCAGCACCCCACCGAGATGCAGCACGCCGTGGCCCGCGCCCTCGGCTGGCGGATGCACCAGGTGAGCTGCGAATGCCGCCGGATGGGTGGCGGCTTCGGCGGCAAGGAGGCCCAGTCCGCCCAGTGGGCCTGCCTCGCCGCGCTGCTCGCCCAGGCCAGCGGGCGGCCGGTCAAGCTGCGCCTCGACCGCGACGACGACATGCGCGCCACCGGCAAGCGCCACGACTTCCGCATCGACTACGACGCCGGCTTCGAGGCGGACGGCCGCCTCACCGGCCTGCGTCTGCGGCTGGCCTCCCGCTGCGGCTTCTCGGCCGACCTGTCGGGGGCCATCAACGACCGGGCGATGTTCCACGCCGACAACGCCTACTACCTCGACGCGGTGGCCATCCGCAGCCTGCGCTGCCGCACCCACACCGTCTCCAACACCGCCTTCCGCGGCTTCGGCGGGCCCCAGGGGATGTTCGCGATCGAATCAGTGCTCGACGACATCGCCCGCCACCGGGGCCTCGACCCGCTGGCGGTGCGCTGCGCCAACTTCTACGGCGGGCCCGGCCGCGACCTCACGCCCTACGGGATGCGCGTCGAGGACGACACCCTCGCGCCCCTCGTCGCCCGCCTGGCCGCCGATGCCAGCTACGCCGAGCGCCGCGCCGAGATCGCCGCCTTCAACGCCGTGAGCCCGGTACTCAAGCGCGGGCTGGCGCTCACGCCGGTGAAGTTCGGCATCTCCTTCACCAACACCTTCCTCAACCAGGCCGGCGCCCTGGTGCATGTGTACACCGACGGTAGCGTGCGGGTCAGCCACGACGGCACCGAGATGGGCCAGGGCCTGTACACCAAGGTGCGTCAGATCGTAGCCGCCGAATTCGGCCTGCCGATGGACGACGTGCGCCTGTCGGCCACCGACACCACCCGCGTGCCCAACACCTCGGCCACCGCCGCCTCGTCGGGCAGCGACCTCAACGGCAAGGCCGCCCAGGCCGCCTGCCGGGCGATCCGCGGGCGGCTGGCGGCCTTCGTCGCCGGCAGGCTGGGCGTGGACGCGGCCGACGTGCGCTTCGCTGCCGGCCGGGTGCGCGCCGCCGGCTTCGACGCCCCCTTCGCCCAGGTGGCGCGGGAGGCCTGGATGGCCCGCGTGCAGCTATGGGACACCGGCTTCTACGCCACCCCCAAGCTCGACTACGATGCCAGCGTGATGCGCGGCCGGCCCTTCTACTACTTCGCCTACGGCGCCGCGCTGAGCGAGGCGGCCATCGACACCCTCACCGGCGAACACCGCCTGCTGCGCGTCGACATCCTTCACGACCCCGGCAGCTCGATCAACCCGGCCATCGACATCGGCCAGATCGAGGGCGGCTTCATCCAGGGCCTCGGCTGGCTGACCAGCGAAGAGCTGGTGTTCGGCCCCGACGGCGCGCTGCTTACCCATTCTCCGGCCACCTACAAGATCCCCACCGCCGCCGACCTGCCACCCGTCTTCAACGTGAGCCTGTGGGGCCAGCCCAACCGCGAGGACGCCATCCACCGCTCCAAGGCCGTCGGCGAGCCGCCGCTGATGCTGGCCCTGTCGGCCTTCTTTGCGCTGCGCGACGCGGTGGCCGCCGCCCTCGGCCCCGGCGCCCGCCCGCAGCTCGACGCCCCGGCCACCCCCGAGGCGATCCTGCGCGCACTAAACCTGAAAACGGCGGTTGACCGCTTTTCACCGCCTTGAGGGCCATATGAAGCCCAACCATGAACCCTTCTTCGTGACGTGTACAGCGGGAAAGCACGCTACACGCCCGCTGGCACGTCCGCACGGGCGCCTGGCTTTGTCGCTCCGCCTTGCAGGCATCAGCCTGCGGCGTTGTCGCTTCGCGTCAGACACCCGCGCGAACGCACCTTCGGGCGCGTCCAACCACCGGTTCCAGGTTTACGGAGGCCCCCTGCCATGACCGAATGGCTCTCCGCCCTCGCCGCCCGGCTCGCCGCCGGCGAGGCCGCCGTCCTCGTCACCGTCGCCCACACCGTCGGCTCCGCTCCCCGGGAGGCCGGCGCCACGATGCTCGTCGGCGGCGGGCCCGGGGTCGGCAGCGTCGGCGGCGGGCAGCTCGAGTGGCTGGCCAGCGACGCTGCCCGCGGGCTGCTCGACAGCGCCGGCCCGCCGCGTCTGGTGCGCCTCGCCCTCGGCCCGTCGCTGGGCCAGTGCTGCGGCGGCATCGTCTGGCTGGTGCTGGAGCGCATCCCCCCCGACAGCGCCGCCGACTGGCGGCTCCGGGCCGACGCGGTGGCCCGGGGCCAGGGCCTGCGGCGCCAGCTGGCGGTGGACGACGCGGCCTCCCGCTGGAGCGTGGTGGCCCGGCCCGCCCACGCCACCGCCCACCTGCTCGCCGACGGGGCCCGCTGGACGCTCACCCACCTCGTCGGCGGCATCGACTTTCCCGTCACCCTGTTCGGCGCCGGCCACGTGGGCGAGGCCGTCGTGCGCGCCCTCGCCCCCCTCGGCGCCCGCATCAGCTGGGTCGACACCCGGGACGACATCTTCCCCGCCGAGCTCCCGGCCGGCGTCCAGGCCATCACCACCGACAGCCCCGAGGCCGAAGTGCGCGCCGCGCCACCGGGCAGCTACTTCCTGGTGATGACCCACAGCCACCCGCTGGACTTCGCCCTGTGCGAGGCGATCTTCGCGCGGCGCGACTTCGCCTGGCTGGGGCTGATCGGCTCGGCCTCCAAGCGCAGCAACTTCACGCGGCAGCTCGTGATCCGCGGCCTGGACCCCGACCGCCTCGCCGACCTCAGCTGCCCGATCGGCATCCCCGGCATCGAGGGCAAGCACCCGGCGGTGATCGCCCTCGCGGTGGCAGCCCAGCTCCAGCAGGTGCGCGAGGCCCGGCGGGCCATCGACCACGCCGCCCATCCGCCCCCCGCGGCGCCGCCCCTGTCGTCGCTGCCGCGGCCGTGAACGCCCGATGAGCATCGTCTCCAACCGCCTCGTCCGCGGCCAGCTGCTGCACTTCCTGGCCGACCCGGGCATGGGCGACGACCCCGCCGCGTGGCAGTTCTTCGACGACGGCGGCCTGTGGATACGCGACGGCCGCATCCAGGCCGCCGGCCCCTGGGCCGCCCTCACGGCCGCGCTGCCGCCCGGGGTGGGCGAGTCCGCCACCGTCCACGACTACCGCGGCCACCTGGTGCTGCCGGGCTTCGTGGACTGCCACCTGCACTACCCCCAGGCCGGCGTGATCGCCAGCTACGGACGCCAGCTGCTCGACTGGCTGAACGACTACGTATTCCCCGCCGAAGCCCGCTTCGCCGACGCCTCCGAGGCCGAACGCAGCGCCGCCTTCGTCGTGGATCGGCTGCTCGCCCACGGCACCACCACCGCCTCGGTGTTCGCCACCGTCCATCCCCATTCGGTGGACGCCTTCTTCGCCGCCGCCGAGGCCCGCGGCCTGCGCATGCTGTGCGGCAAGGTGCTGATGGACCGCAACTGCCCGCCCGACCTGCGCGACACCGCCGCCGGCGGCATGGCCGACAGCCTGCGCCTCATCGAACGCTGGCACGGCCGCGGCCGGCTGCGCTACAGCCTCACCCCGCGCTTCGCCCCCACCTCCAGCCCCGAGCAGCTGCGCCTGTGCGGCGAGCTGCTGAACAGCCAGCCGGGCCTGCACCTGCAGACCCACCTCGCCGAAAACCCCTGCGAGCTCGACTGGGTGAGGCAGCTCTTCCCCACGCGCGGCAGCTACCTGGACGTCTACCAGCACTACGGCCTCGCCGGCCCGCGCAGCCTGCACGCCCACTGCATCCACCTCGACGCCGCCGAGCGCCGCAGCCTGGCCGCCGGCGGTGCCGCGGCGGCCTTCTGCCCGGGCTCCAACCTGTTCCTCGGCAGCGGCTTCTTCAACCTGGATGCCAGCCGCGAGGCCGGGCTGCGCGTCGGCCTGGCCACCGACATCGGCGCCGGCACCGGCTTCAGCCTGCTGCGCAGCCTCGCCCAGGCCTACGAGGTCGGCCAGGCCCTCGGCGCACCGCTGCCGGCCCTGCGCGGCTTCTACCTCGCCACCCTCGGCGGCGCCCGGGCGCTCTACCTCGACGACTGCATCGGCAGCTTCCAGCCCGGCCGCGAAGCCGACTTCATCGCCCTCGACTGGGCCGCCACCCCCGAACTCGCCTGGCGCATGGAACGCTGCCAGACCCTCGCCGAACGCCTGTTCGCGCTGATGATGCTCGGCGACGAACGCTGCGTGGTGGCGACGCACGTGATGGGGGAAGTGGCGTTCGTGCGCTGAGGGCGGGCGGCAGCCCCGGCCAGGGGCAGATCAGGCATTACAATGCTTCGGTGACATGGCTTGCGTTCAGGGAGAGTTACGCATGGGGCAGGAGCAACTGATTCCACGTTTGATGAGCGCCGACGAGTTCTATGCATGGCTCGAGTCCCAGAGCGAACGGTATGAGCTGGTCGATGGGCAGCCGCTGCTCATGGCCGGGGCGACGATTGCCCACGACACGGTCGTCATGAATGCGAGCCGGCTCATCGGTAACCAGTTGCTGGGCAAGCCCTGCCGCCCCCGCTCCGCCGATATCGCCGTCAAGATCTCGACTCATCAGGTTCGCTATCCGGACCTGAGCGTGGATTGCGGAGACCCCGCCGGCACCTCCCGGGAGGCCGCCAAGCCGACGCTGGTCATTGAAGTGGAATCCCCCAGCACCGGCATGGTCGATGCGATCGACAAGCTGGAGGAATACAAGTCGCTTCCCTCCATGCAATACATCCTCCTCGTGTCGATCAAACGGCCGCGCGTCCGGTTCTACTTCCGCAACGCTGCAGGCGCCTGGGACAGCCAGGTGATCATCGGCATGGAATCCCAGATCGAGATGCCCTTGATCGGGGTGATGCTGTCACTGGGTGATCTGTATTACGACCTCAGCTTCGACGCCGGGCAGAAGTGAGGGCGAGGCGGGCGCGGGCGAACCTCCATCTGATCTACACGCCCACGTTGACGGGACAGGGGTAGGTGCCGGCGCACCGCACGCCCATCCCACCAGCGCTCCCGACCCCGGATACATCCCACCCGCCTGTCCGCGAGGGACTCGCGTCTATCCCGGGGACTGTCGTGCCCACTCCTCGAAGTGCTCCCGAGCAGCCCGGAAGCCGTCCCGTGGGCAGTTCGATGCGGCGGGCGCCTGTCCGGCGGAGTATGCAACCCTGTCGCCGGGCCGCTCGCGAGCACCTCAAATGCCCACGCGCCTATCCGGCGGATAGGGCTGCCCTGTAGGTTTTGCCCAGCCCTTGCCCGAATTTCGTCCTCGCGAGCACTTCAGGGAGTAGGGCATACCCTCCCGGAAATGCTCGGTCGGACCTCCGGCGTGATCGATTGGGCGGGCGAAGGGGTCGGCTGGGATTCCGGCGTGGTCGGCCGGGCGCACGAAGCGCTCACTCGGGCCTCCGGAGTGATCGGCCGGGCGGGCGGGAAGATCGACGGAGCACAGGGCCGGGGAAGTTGGGCCGCGCGGGGGATCGGCCGGGCCTGCCGGCCACTGCAGACAGCCCGGCCCCGGCGCGGGGCAGGCCCTGAACAGGCCGCTCAGGCCTCGGGGCTGGCCGGTTTGCGCGGCTTGCGGGACAGGCGGGTCTTCATCGCCTCCTTGAGGGTGTCCAGGCTGGTGCCCTTGCCGAAGACCTTGGTCAGCGCATAACCGTCGAGGGACGCGCTCAGGATGTCGCTGCCCAGCGCCAGCTCGGTGTCGTCGGCGCGGTCGGTGAGCGCGCGCAGACGCTGCAGGCGCGGCCGCAGCGCATCGAGGGTGGCGATGTCCTGCTGGAACTCGGCCAGCTCGAAGTCGGCCGGCACCATACCGGCGTTCTGGCGCAGCACCAGCTCGGTCTGGCGGCAGAACACCTCGGACCCGTCCCCCATCTTCAAGGCCTTGCGGCGCTGCTCGGCGGTAAGGGTGACCAGCTCGGCGAGGTTCTTCTCGAGCGCCGCCAGGGCCGCATCCACGGCCTCGAGCTGGGCCGCACTGAATTCGAGGGAGACGAGATTCTGTTTCATGGCAACACTCCTGATCGTTGTGGGCTTGCTGCCACATGCCACGGAAATCCGCGGGCGATGCTAATGGCAGCCCGGGGATAGTACACGTGATTGAATACCGAGAAAATAGGACATGACCATGAAAGGAGCTTGCAGGGATGACGCCGCTCAAGTTGGACGACTGCGGCCCGCGCCCCTCTCGGTGGATGCCGCGTGCGCTGAAAAATGGTGTAGCATTTAACTCAAGACGGATAAAAAACTGATCCTCAGCTGTTTGTGCTTATGCGTATGCTGTTCGCGACCAAGGCAATAGTGGTAAGAAGTAACAACTACCTGCCGTATTTGGCCTGCCACCTACCTAAATCAATACGGACGCACCGCAAGGAGTGCACCCCTGCTTCCAACGCTATATCCAGCAAGGAATTCACAGTGCCAAAAGAAACAAACAAACAAAGAAAAACCATATACGTAAATGCAAGACCTATAAGCTCCGGAGAAAACGAATATGTTTGCTGGATAGATCTCATGGGAACAAAGTCCATAATGGGACATTCTCTTGAAATGGCGGCAAATTATATCTGCCGGCTACATGCAGCTATTTTGGATTCTATTGACGGGACAGAGCAGCTATACCCCATGATTGACGGCATGTACATTACAACGCCATCAAAGCAGTCCATGCTAAATTTTTTGAGGAAAGTATTCAAAAAGCCATCCCAAGAATTTATAGAAGCCAGCGAAAACCAGCACCGTTTTATTCCCAAGGCAGCAATTGCCTACGGCCCCGTCGTGCATGGCAAGCACATCACAAAGAAAGTCAACTTAGCACTCAGCGAAAACAAAACAATAAAAGAATCCTTGCTATTTGGAATACCTGTGATAGCGGCCAGCCAAGGCGAAAGAAACGCGCCTCCGTTCGGAATATATGTAGATCAATCAGCCCGAATGTTCGCACCAAGCCCCACAAAACCATTGCCATATATTTGGTATAAGTGGTTCAACCCAAAGGACGCCATTCGAAACCAACTCAAAGAAAAAATAGAAAACTACTACGAATGGTGCCTTGCAAATTACTACACCCTTACTTATTCGCAGGATCGAATCAAAGAGCACAAAGCAATGGCAATGGAGTACCTGAGTTAACTGGACGATCAACCACATATCCCAGACACATCCTCCGACCCCAGGCAGAAAAACGATGGGCCGCCATAGTCGCCCCCCGGCCCTCAATGTTCCACTATTTCTCGGCCGAGCCCCGGACGCCGACCGACCATCCGCAGCGTCGAGTCAAAAAGCTGGCCGGGCCAGCGCTGTCCGGATATTTCGGGTGAATTTGATGGCCTATATGCCCAGACGACGGGGCTGTCGATTCCACCTGAGCGGCGCCGGGGGCGGGGTCGAAGACGGCTTTCGCCGTCAGGCTCTCCGCGCCAGACTCCGCCCGGAGGCCACCGCCCCGGGGCAAACAAGCCGCCCCTTCCCTCCGCCGCCGCGCCGGGCTACCGTAGCGGCCGCACCGTACACCCCGCCCCCATGCCCCCCGCCCTTCGCGCCCTCGCCTCCCGCAACTACCGCATCTACTTCGCCGGCCAGCTGGTGTCCCTGGCGGGCACCTGGATGCAGCAGATCGCGATGGTGTGGCTGGCCTACCGGCTCACCGGCTCGGCGCTGGTGCTGGGGGTGGTGGGCTTCGCGAGCCAGATCCCGATCCTGGTGCTGAGCCCCTTCGGCGGGGTGCTCATCGACCGCTTCGACCGCCGCCGCCTGCTGATCCTCACCCAGGCCCTGTCGATGCTTCAGGCGCTGCTGCTGGCCGGGCTGGTGTGGCAGGGCGTGGCGACGCCCGCGCACCTCGTCGCGCTGGCCTTCGGCCTCGGCTGCATCAACGCCCTCGACGTGCCGGCGCGGCAGGCCATCGTGGTGCAGCTGGTGAACGACAGGGACGACCTGCCCAACGCCATCGCCCTCAACTCCTTCATGATGCACGCGACCCGCTTCGTCGGCCCGGCGCTGGCCGGCTGGGTGGTGGCGACCGCCGGCGAGGCCCTGTGCTTCCTGCTCAACGCGGCCTCCTACCTGGCGGTACTGCTGGCGCTGCTGGCGATCCGCCTGCCCGGCGCCGGCCCCCGCAAGCCGGCGGCGCGGCCGCTGCAGGCCCTGCGGGAAGGCGTGGCCTATGCCGCCGGCCACCGGCGCATCCGCGCCTCGCTGCTGCTGATCGCCAGCCTGAGCGTGCTGGCCACGCCCTACACGGTGCTGATGCCGCTGTTCGCCCGGGAAATCTTCGGCGGCGACGCGCGCCTGTATGGCCTGCTCATGGGCACCGCCGGCTGCGGTGCCCTGGGCGGCGCGGTGCTGCTGGCGCTGCGCGCCGATACCGCCGGGCTCGGCGCGCTGGTGGGGCGGATGGCCCCGCTGGTAGGCGTGGCGCTGGCGGTGTTCGCGCTGTCGGAGAGCCTGTGGCTGAGCGTGCCGGCGCTGCTGGTGCTGGGCTTTGCGATCCTGCTGTGCGTGGCAGGCAGCAACACGCTGATCCAGACGGCGGTGGACAACGACTTCCGCGGCCGCGTGATGGCGCTGTTCACGATGGCCTTCCTGGGCCTCGCGCCGCTGGGGAGCTTCGCGGTGGGCAGCCTGGCCCAGGCCTTCGGGGTGCGCGGCACGCTGGTGGCCTGCGGGCTGGCGAGCTGCGCCGCCGGGCTGGCCTACCGCGCCCACCGGCGGGCCTGCAGCGGCTAGCCCGCATCCGGGTCGAGCTTCAGGCCGGCGCCGTCGAAATCCACCAGCGGCAGCGCGAGGCCCGGCGTCCGCTACGAGATGGCGTCGTACAGCGCCCTCATCGACGCTGCCCGCCCGGCGTGGTCGAAGGCCACGTAACCGTCGATGCAGCCCAGGTACAGATAGCGCGCCAGCCAGCCCTCGTTGTGGCGGCATTTGTCGAGGAGGGCCGCGAGGCGGCCGATGCGCGGGCGCAGCTCGTCGATGCTGAGCAGATCGCCGCGGATCTCGTCCAGGTCCACGTCGGTATCGATGAGCACGTCGCGCTCCTTCACCATCACGTCGACGGCCTTGCGGCAGAAGGCCTCGGCGCGGGTCGAGAAGGGAATCTGCCAGGCCAGGTCCTCGGGGGTGATCTCGCGGAGGCGGCTGAACTTGTCCTCCAGCACGGCCAGGGCCTTGTCGACGGCGGCCCAGTCGGCATCGCTGAAATCGAAGGTGGCGCGGTAGTCTTTCATGGGACGCTCCAGTTGGGGTTTGACGCCGGCGCACGGGGCCTGCGGGGGCCACACCGACACCCGGAAGTGCAGGCCAGAAAGCCCATCCGGGCATGCCATGGGTCTGGCCAAACCGGCCCCGGAACCCGCCGCGGCGATCCGTTATCATTGGCGCCCCGTCCGCCGCCGGCCTGCCGCATGACTGCCCCCCTCACCGCGCCCCGCGTGCTGTCACTCATCCCGCCGATGACGCAGCTCAACACGCCCTATCCGTCCACCGCCTACCTCACCGGCTTCCTGCGCTCCCGCGGCGTGGACGCCCGCCAGGACGACCTGGCCCTCCGGTTGGTGCTGGAGCTCTTCTCGCCGGCCGGGCTCGACGCCCTGCGCGACAAGCTGCGCGCCATCCCGCCCAAGAAACGCTCGGCCACGCTGGCCCAGTTCGACGCCGAATTCGACCGCTACCGGGCCACCATCGGGCCGGCGCTGGCCTTCCTGCAGGGCCGCGACCCGACCCTCGCCCACCGCATCGCCGGCCGCATGCTGCTGCCCGAGGGGCCGCGTTTCGCATCGCTGGACGTGTACTACGACCCGGAAGGCGGCGACCCGCTGGCCTGGGCCTTCGGCGCGCTGGGGGTGCAGGACAAGGCCCGCCACCTGGCCACGCTCTACCTCAACGACCTCGCCGACGTGCTGCGCGAGGCCGCCGACCCGCGCTTCGAGTTCGTGCGCTACGCCGAATCCCTGGCGATGGCCCAGCCGACCTTCGAGCCGCTGGCCCGCGCCCTCGCCGCCCCGCCAACGCTGGTGGACGACACCCTGCGCCGCCTCACGCTGGAATCCCTGGCCCGCCACCAGCCCCAGGTGGTGCTGCTGTCGGTGCCGTTTCCGGGCTCGGTGTATGCCGCCTTCCGCATCGCCCAGACCATCAAGGCGGCCAACCCGGCAATCGTCACGGTGCTCGGCGGCGGCTTCGTGAACACCGAGCTCCGCGAGCTCACCGAGCCGCGCGTGTTCGACCACTTCGACTTCATCACCCTCGACGACGGCGAGCGCCCGCTGCTGGCGCTGCTCGAACACCTGGCCGGCCAGCGCGGCAAGTCGCGCCTGGTGCGCACCTACCTGCGCGAGGGTGACGCCAACAGCGGCGTGGTGCGCTACATCAACCTCGCCGAGCCCGACATCCCCTTCGCCGAGGTCGGCACGCCCACGTGGGACGGGCTGCCGCTGGACGGCTACCTGTCGATCCTCGACATGCTCAACCCGATGCACCGGCTGTGGTCCGACGGGCGCTGGAACAAGCTCACCGTGGCCCACGGCTGCTACTGGAAGAAGTGCAGCTTCTGCGACGTGAGCCTCGACTACATCGGCCGCTACGACGCCGTCGGCGCCGGGCTGCTGGTGGACCGCATCGAGGCGGTGGTGGCCGAGACCGGCCAGACCGGCTTCCATTTTGTCGACGAGGCCGCCCCGCCCAAGATGCTGAAGGCGATGGCCGAGGAGCTCGCCCGCCGCGGCCGCAGCATCAGCTGGTGGGGCAACATCCGCTTCGAGAAGTCCTTCACCCCCGAGCTGTGCCGCCAGCTCGCCGACAGCGGCTGCATCGCCATCTCGGGCGGCCTCGAAGTGGCTTCCGACCGCCTGCTCAAGCTGATGCAGAAGGGCGTCTCGGTGGACCAGGTGGCGCGGGTCACCAAGGGCTTCTCCGACGCCGGCATCCTGGTGCATGCCTACCTGATGTACGGCTTCCCCACGCAGACCGTGCAGGACACCGTGGACGCCCTCGAATACGTGCGCCAGCTCTTCGACGCCGGCTGCATCCAGTCGGGCTTCTTCCACCGCTTCGTGTGCACCGTGCATTCGCCGGTCGGCCAGAAGCCCGAGGACTACGGCGTGCGCCTCAAGCCGCTGCCGCCGATCAGCTTCGCGAAGAACGACGTCGGCTTCATCGACCCCACCGGCGTGGACCACGACGCCCTCGGCGTGGCCCTCAACAAGGCCCTCTACAACTACATGCACGGCATCGGGCTCGACCAGGACGTGCGCAGCTGGTTCGACATGAAGGTGCCGCGCACCCGGGTGCCGCGCAACTTCATCGGGCGGGCGCTGGGCTACTGAGGCGGCGCGACGGCTGCGGCTTACCCGACTTTTCCCGGGGCGGCGGCGGAGGTAAGGTTGGGCCGGAACTCGACGATCGGCCCGCTGCCAAAACCGGGCCTTCAACCTTCATCCCGACAGCCTCCGCGCCTTCTCTCGCCATGACCGCCCGCCGCCTCAAGATCCACCACCACCCCGCGCCCCACCACAGCCAACGCCCGCCGCTGCTCTTCGTGCACTGCGGCTACACCAACTCCCGCTGCTGGGAGCACAACTTCATCCCCTACTTCCAGCAGAAGGGCTACGACTGCCACGCCCTCGACCTCTCCGGCCACGGCGAGAGCGCGGGCCACGAGCGCCTGCACCACTTCGGCATCCGCGACTACGCCCACGACGTCGCCCACGCGGTGGGCGAGCTGCCGGCCCGGCCGGTGCTGATCGGCCACTCCATGGGCACCCTGGTGATCCGCCACTACCTGTCCGGCGCCCCGGCCGACAGCGCCGCCGGCGTGGCGCTGCTATCGCCGGTCCCGCCCACCGGCACCGGTGGCTCCGCCAGCCGGCTGGCGCTGCAGCAGCCGGATTTCTTCACCGAGATCCCCAATGTGATCGCCGGCAAGCCCACCGCCAACACCCTGAAGGTGATGGCCAGCGTGTATTTCTCGCCCGACATGCGGCCCGAGGACACCCTGCAGTTCATGCCGATGATCGGCAACGAATCCGACCAGGCCGTCGCCGAGATGGTCGCCCTGCCCTTCACGCCGGCCCCCCGCACCCCGCGGCTGCCGGCCTTCGTGATGGGCGGCAGCCACGACGCGGTGTTCCCGGCCTCGATGCTGTTCTTCACCGCGCTGCCCTGGCGCGCCCGGCCGGTCACCATCGACCGCGCCGGCCACATGCTGATGCTCGACCCCCAGTGGCCGCAGGCCGCCGCCGCGCTGCAGCACTGGCTGGACGGCCTGCCCCCGCGGGAGGGCTGAGCCCGCAGGCCGGCGCGCACCCGACCGCCGTCGAATGCCATTAAAATAGGCCATCGACATTCGACGCGAACACCATGGACCACGCCAGCCTGCTCCAAGCCCTACCCTTCCCCCACGCCCCCTGCGGCAACGACCTGAGCTTCTCGGCAGCCTTCGACGCGATCCAGGAGGCCCGCCGCGCCGACGACCCCAGCCTGGCCCAGGGCGAGTGGGTCACCGAGCTCAAGGAGGCCGACTGGCCCGGCGTCATCCGGCGCTGCGAGGCCCTGCTGGCCCACGACACCAAAGACCTCCGCGTCGCCGGATGGCTCACCGAGGCCCTCGGCCGCAGCCGCGGCCTCGCCGGGCTGGCCGACGGCCACGCCCTCACCGCCGGTCTGTGCGAAGCCTTCTGGAGCGACCTCCACCCCCAGCCCGACGACGGCGACCTCGAACAGCGCATCGGCGCCCTCGACTGGCTGCTCGCCCAGACCACCCGGCTGCTGCGCGAGATCCCCCTGACCGACGCCCCCGGCCGCCGCCACACCCTGGCCGACCTCGAAGCCGCCCGCGCCGCCAGCCGCGGCACCGGGGCCGACCCGGAGGCCGCCGACGGCAGCGCCCCGCGCCTCACCCTCGACGCCTTCGAGGCCGCCGTGCGGGACACCCCGCCCCGCTTTTTTACCGACGGCCTGCGCGACGCCGAACGTCTGCACGCGGCCCTCGAGGCCCTGCGGGCCCTCCTCGACGCCCGCCTCGGCGACGCCGCCCCGGCCTTCGGGCCGGCCTTCGACGCGCTCGACGACGTCACCCGCAGCCACCGCCGCCACGCTCCGGGCACGACCGCTCCGCAACCGGCCGCCGCCCGCACCGCAGCGCTACCCGACGCCAGCGCCGACATCAGGCCCCACGCCGGGATCCCCACCTCCGCCGGCGGCCCGCCGCGCAACCGCGACGAGGCGCTCCGCCAGCTCGAAGAGATCGCTGCCTTCTTCCGCCGCACCGAACCCCACAGCCCGGTCGCCTACCTCGCCGAGAAAGCCGCCCGCTGGGGCAGCATGTCGCTGCACGAATGGCTGCGCAGCGTCGTCAAGGACGACTCGGCGCTGCTGCGGGTCGAGGAGCTCCTCGGCGTCGGGGAGCGGGAAGGCCACGGCTGAGCGGGCCGGGTTCCCGGCACGGCTCAAAACAGATCGACGGTCCCGCGGAGGCCCGGGCTGGCGGCCCGGGCGCCCCCCACCTGAAAGCGGTCCACCACCCGCGCCATGTCCTGGGAGATCGCCCGGATGGTGTCGGCGGCCGACTTGGTGTGACGCGCGGCGGAGTTGGCCTGGCTCAAGAGGCCGTCGATGTGGCCGATCTGGCTGGCGATCTCCCGGCTGGAGGATTGCCCGATATCGACGAGCCGGGTGATGCCCTCCACCACCTCGATGACCTCACCGGCGGCGCTCTCGATGCGCTCGATGGCCTCGCCGGTGGTCCGGGAGAGGGCCATGCTGTCGCGCATCTCGGCCATCACCTGGCGCATCAGCTCGGTGGATTCGAGGGACGTCCCGTGGATGGCGCTGAGGTGCTGGTGGATCAGCTCGGTGGCGTCGGCCGAGCGCTCGGCCAGCTTGCGGACCTCGTCGGCGACGACGGCGAAGCCGCGCCCCGCTTCGCCGGCCCGGGCGGCCTCGATGGCGGCGTTGAGGGCCAGCAGGTTGGTCTGGTCGGCGATCTGGCGGATCTCCGACACCACGCCCTTGATCGCCCCCACCGCCTCGGCGAGGGCGAACACGCGGTCCGACGCCGAGTCGATGCGCGTGGCCAGCGAGCCGATGCGGTTCGCCGTCTCGCGGATCACCGCGCTGTTGCGTGTCGCCTCCTGGCTCGACGCCTGGGTGATCTCGCCGGCCTGGCGGGTGCCCAGGTCGATGTCCTGGATGTGCGCCTGGATGGACTCCACCGCCGACTGGATGGCCGTCGCGTGCCGGCTGCCCTCCGAGGCGATCAACGCCATCGCTCCCGCCGACTGGTGCATCTCGATGGAGGCCGTCTCGTTGCTGCGGATGATCCCGATCATCTCCCCCAGGCTGGCCTGGAGGGTGTCGATCAGGGCATTGAAGGCCCGCACCGACTGGCCGATCTCGTCGTCGCGGCCAACCGGCACCCGCTGGGTGAAGTCGAGGGAGGTGGCGATCGCCGCCATCGTGGCCTCCATCGAGCGCAGCGGCCGCACGATGTTGCGGTGCAGCCGGAAAACCAGCCCGAACAGCACCACCAGTGTCGCGCCGCCGGCCAGCGCCAGCGCCCGGGCGGTCTGGCTGAAGCCGTCATTGACCGCCGCCACCGAGCGGTCCTTGACGCGCAGCTTCTCGATGCGCAGCGTCTCGAGGATCTGCTGCAGCTCCTGCTGGTACTCGGCCACGTTGGCGTACAGGCTGGCGGTGGCCAGGTCCCGCTGGCCCGCCTCGACGAGGGCCAGCGTCTCGTCCATGGCGGCCTGGTAGTTGCCCAGGCTCTCTTCGGCCTGCTTCAGGAGGCCGATCTCGGCGTCGGAGCGGGCGCTCGCGTACTGGGTCTTGAGCTCGCCGAGCAGCAGCCCACGCTGGCGCAGCACCTCCTCCCGGGCCCGCGCCCCGAGCACCGGGGTGGGGGCATGGACGGCTTCGGTGAGGAGAATCTGCATCTCCTTGAGGTGGGCGCCCAGGTTGGCGGCGGCGAGCGCGCCGGGCAGGGAATCGTCGGTGAGGGCGTGGATCAGGTCGGCATTGCGCTTCAGGTACACCCCGCCGACGACGCCCACCGACAGCAACAGGGTGGCGGTGATCGCGATCAGCAGGAGGAGATGGCGTCGGATGCTCATGGCGGGTCTTTCCAGTCGGTCAGGTCGAGGGAGGCGCCGGGGTTGTTGCGGCGCACAACCCGGGCGTGGCGCGGTTATCGGCGCCCCCCCTGACCGGCTGGAATGAAATTTTTCTTACAGCTCTCCCTTTTATTTCAATGAGATATGCCGCCGTGCAAACAGGCCCAGTGGCTGACCCTGCCCGGCCGCCGGCGGGGCCCGCAGTTCGCCGATACCGGCGAGGCAGGCCCGAGCTGGCACGGGCGATCCGGCGCCGGGCCCGCGCATTTCGGGCCATTGCCGCGGCTTCAACCCCGGAACGGCTTTCGTAGCACCCGCGGCTCAGGCCCCGGCTTCGGAGGTGCCGGCCGCCGCCCGGCGGGGCTTGAAGCGGGTCTGGCAGCTGCGGCAATAGGCCTTGCCGCCGAAACGCTCCTTGCGATCCCAGCAGAATCTGGCCACCTCCTTGGGGATCGAAACCCGACACTCGAAGCAGAAGTAGCGCGGGGCCGCGGCGGGTTGCGCAGGGGCCTCGCCCTCCGGGGACGGCGGCGCCACTGCGGCGGCGACCGTGTACTCCGCCGGCGCCTCGGCCACCCGGGCCGGCTCGACCGGCATCTTCCAGCTGCAGCTGCCATCCTTGTTCCCGAGGCAGGCCAGGTAGCGGTCGCGGCTGCCGTCGGCCTTCACCGGCCCGGCCACCGCCGTGGCCAGGGGGTGCGCCCCGCAGGCCGGGCACAGGCTGCCGGGCTGGGGCGCGGCGGGCACTGCCGGCATCGCGACCGGTGTCGCCGGTGCAACGGGGGCCACTGCGTCGGCGGCGGGCGCCGGCTCCTGGAGCGTTGGCCGGGCCCGCGGCGTGTCATGGGCGAGCAGGAAGCGCGCGGTGGCCAGGGCCTCCGCCTTCGACATCGACCACGGCGCCTCCGCCAGCTTGAGGAGGGAGTCGCCCTTGGCCCGGGCCTGGAGCTGCAGGTCGATCTCCGGCGCCACCTCGTCGGCCTTGTACACATGCTCGGGCAGGCGGGTTCCCCGGGCCAGCTTGAACACCGCCGAGGTGGACACCCCGACATAGGTGTCGAAGGGGCAATATCCGAAGCCCTTCTGGAGCAGCCCCAGCAGCTTGCCGAGGACCTGGCCGGCGTTCTCGCGCAGGTACTCCCGCAGCAGCCGGGCCTGCTCCTGCACCTGGCGCACCGGCGAGGGGATCCCCTCCTCCCGGCCGCGGAACTCGCGGCTCCAGTGCTCCCGCCGCTCGTCGTGGCGGGTGATCGACACCTTGCTGTGGATGCTCTTCGATTCGATCAGCGCAATGCCGTAGCGGGTCACGATCAGGTGATCGATCTGGAAGGCGTATTTGCCCTTCTGGATGCGCAGGTCGTGGAGCACGAAGACGTCGTCGCGGTCTTCGAAACGCCGGTCGAGGAGGAAGGCCATCTGCCGCTCGGCCTCGTCCCCCGCCTTCAGGCGCGGGTCGGACTGGGGCGCGAACACTTTCGACTTGATCAACATCATTTAATGCCACTGACACAATGTCGCGATTCTCACGGCGTAGCGCAATCGAGTAAACCCCGGCCGCAGGCGGGGCTTCAGCCCGGGTCGTCAGGGGAGACCGTACGGGCGCGCCAGCGCCAGCAGCTCCGACCACGCGGCGTGGGACGCCGCCCGCATCGCCGGCGCGAAGGGGTCGTGGCCGACGTCCGCCACCCAACGGCAGGCGTCCGCCGGCAGCCGGGCCGCCAGCAAGCGGGTCGCCTCCGGCGGGCAGACGCCGTCGGCGAGGCCCTGCACCACCCGCAGGGGCACCCGGGCGGCGACCAGCGCCTCGGCCGCGTACAGCACCGCGTCGGGCGCCAGGAAGCAATCGCGGCTGAAGTAGTGCAGTTGCAGCCGGTAGCGCCGGAACAGGGTCGCGATCTCCGCCTCGCCGGGGCGGCCCGCCGCAGCCCCAGTCTGGGTACCGGCCAGCGCGCATTCCCAGTGCTGCCAGGCCTGCACCCAGGGCGCGGCCTGCGCCGCGTCGCGCCCGCTAAAGGCGTCGGCCAGCCACGGCAGCATCGCCCCGGCCGCCTCCGGCGCGCCCAGCGCCGCCCAGGCCCGCCAGGCGGCGGGGTAGCGGTGGCGGGCGCCGCCGAAGAAGTGGTCGAGATCCGCCCGCCGGGCGAGGAAGGGGCTGCGCAGCAGCAGGCCAGCGACCCGCGCCGGCTGCGCCGCGGCATGCAGGATGCCCAGCGTGGCGCCCCACGAACCGCCGGTGACGAACCAGCGCTCAAGCCCCAGCGCGGCCCGGATCCGTTCGATGTCGGCGAGCAGGTCGGCGGTGGTGTTGGCCCGGGTGGCGCCCGCCGGCTCGCTGCGCCCGGCGCCGCGTTGGTCTGGCACGATGACCCGACAGCGGGCCGGATCGAACAGGCCGGCCAGCCGCGGCGAGCCCCCCGAGCCGGGGCCACCATGGAGCACCAGCACCGGCACCCCGTCCGGGCACCCGTACTCGGCGACGAACAGCCGGTGGCCGCCCGCCGCCGGCAGCCAGCGGGTGCGGAAAGCCTCGGCGGGGGCGAAGGGCGTCGTCATCGGCCGATTCTAACGGCCCGCCCCCGCGGCGCGCCCCATGAAAATCATGAGCGGCTTTTCATGCTTATCCAGAAGATGCGCCCGGGGTCGGGTGGGATAGTGGAAACCAGCCCGACGCCATCGCGCCGGGCGAACATCCACCACACCAAGGAGACTGCCATGCAATGGGAAACCCCGACCGCCTGTGACTTCCGCTTCGGCTTCGAAATCACGATGTACATCGCCGCCCGCTAAGCGCCGGCGCCAAGTCACCCGCGACACCCCCCGCGGGTGGCAGCGCACCACCATACATCATGAGACTCATCATCCTCGGCGCCGCCGCCGGCGGCGGCTTCCCCCAGTGGAACTGCAACTGCCGCAACTGCGCCGGCGTGCGCAGCGGCAGCGTCCGCGCCCGGCCGCGCACCCAGTCGTCGATCTGCGTCGCCGCCGACGGCAGCGCCGACTGGGCCCTGCTCAACGCCTCGCCCGACATCCTGCAGCAGATCAAGGCCACCCCCGAACTCCAGCCGGCCCGCCGCCTGCGCGACACCGGCATCGGCGGCATCCTGCTGGTGGATGGCCAGATCGACCACGCCACCGGCCTCTTCATGCTGCGCGAGCAGAAGACCCCGATGGCCCTGTGGTGCACCGACCCGGTCCATGAAGACCTCACCACCGGCAACCCGGTGCTCAACGTGCTCGGCCACTACTGCGGGGTCGACCGCCACCCGGTGCCGCTGGACGGCGCGCCCTTCGTGATGCCGGGCGTGCCGGGACTCGACTTCTCGGCGCTGCCGCTGTCGAGCAAGGCCGCCCCCTACTCGCCGCACCGGGAGGCCTCGGTGGACGGCGACAACATCGGCGTCACCATCACCGACCAGGCCAGCGGCCGCAAACTGTTCTACGCCCCCGGCCTGGGCGCCCGCACGCCGGAGGTCTTCGCCCGCATGCTTGAGGCCGACTGCGTGATGGTGGACGGCACCTTCTGGACCGACGAAGAGATGATCGCCGCCGGCCTGTCCACCAAGACCGCCCGCGACATCGGCCACCTGCCCCAGTCCGGCGCCGGCGGCATGCTGGACTGGCTGGGCGAGCTGCCCGGCCACATCCGCAAGATCCTCATCCACATCAACAACACCAACCCCATCCTCGACGAGGACTCCCCCGAGCGTGCCGAACTCACCCGGCGCGGCATCGAGGTGGCCGAGGACGGCTGGCGCATCGACCTCTGACGGGAGCCCCCATGATCCGAGCCGACATCCTTGCCGAATCCATCGACGCCGACGACGGCCGCCCGGCCTGGAGCCGCGACGAGTTCGAAGCCCAGCTGCGCGAGAACGGCAAGTCGTACCACATCCACCACCCCTTCAACGTGATGCTCAACACCGGCCGCGCCACGCCGGAGCAGATCCGCGGCTGGGTGGCCAACCGCTACTACTACCAGATCGCCATCCCGGTGAAGGACGCCGCGATCATGGCCAACTGCCCCGACCGGGAGGTGCGCCGCGGCTGGGTGCAGCGCATCCTCGACCACGACGGCTTCGAGTACGGCCTGCCCGGCGGCGAGAAATTCATCGACGCCGGCGGCATCGAGGCCTGGCTGCGCCTCGGCGAAGCCGTCGGCCTGACCCGCGCCGAGATCATCGACCTGCGCCACGTGCTGCCCGGCGTGCGCTTCGCGGTGGATGCCTACGTCAACTTCGCCCGCCGCGCACCGTGGCAGGAGGCGGTGTGCTCGTCCCTCACCGAGCTGTTCGCGCCGGCCATCCACCGCCAGCGCCTCGCCACCTGGCCCGAGCATTACCCGTGGATCGAGCCCGACGGCCTGCAATATTTCCGCAACCGCACCAGCCAGGCCCCGCGCGACGTGGAGCAGGGCCTGCAGGTCACCCTGAACCACTTCCGCACCCGCCCGATGCAGGAGCGCGCGGTGCAGATCCTGCGCTTCAAGCTCGACATCCTGTGGTCGATGAACGACGTGATGGGCCAGCACTACGGCACAAGCGGCGTCACCGCCGAGGCCACCACCGAACGGAGGGCCGCCTGATGGACGGCACGCCGCGCCTCGCCCACGGTTTCCGCTTCCAGTGGGAGCCGGCCCAGGACTGCCACGTGCTGCTCTACCCGGAAGGGATGATCAAGCTCAACCGCAGCGCCGGCGAGATCCTGGCCCGCTGCGACGGCAGCCACGACATCGCCGCCATCGTGGCCGAGCTGGAGCAGGCCTTCGCCACCAGCGGCCTGCGGCCCGAGGTCGAGGCCTTCGTGGCGATGGCGGTGGACAAGCGCTGGCTGCGCCTCGAGGCGCCCACCCCATGAACGCCCCCGCCCCTTCCGTCACCACTGTCGGCCCCCCCATGTGGCTGCTGGCCGAGCTCACCTACCGCTGCCCGCTGCACTGCGTGTTCTGCTACAACCCGGTGGACTTCGCCCGCCACGAGGATGAACTCTCCACCGCCGACTGGCTGCGCGTGCTGCGCGAAGGCCGCGAGCTGGGCGCCGTGCAGTGCGGCTTCTCGGGCGGCGAGCCGCTGCTGCGGGACGACCTGGAAATCCTCATCGCCGAGGCCCGCCGACTGGGTTATTACACCAACCTGATCACCTCCGGCGTCGGCCTCACCGAGGCCCGGCTGGACGCCTTCAAGGCCGCCGGGCTCGACCACATCCAGCTGTCCTTCCAGGACTCCACCCGCGAGATCAACGACTTCCTCACCCACACCCGCACCTTCGAGCTCAAGCAGCGGGTCGGCGAGATGATCAAGGCGCGCGGCTGGCCGATGGTGATGAACGTCGTCATCCACCGCCTCAACATCGAGCACATCGGCCGCATCATCGAGATGGCCGACGCCCTCGGCGCCGAATACCTGGAGCTGGCCAACGCCCAGTATTACTCGTGGGCGCTGCTCAACCGCGACCAGCTGATGCCGTCCCGCGAGCAGCTGCGCCGCGCCGAGGCCGTCACCGACGAATGGAAGGCCCGCCTCGCCGACCGCATGCGCATCCTCTTCGTGGTGCCCGACTACCACGAGGGCAAGCCCAAGAAGTGCATGAATGGCTGGGGCAACGTCTTCCTCACCGTAACGCCCGACGGCACCGCGCTGCCCTGCCACACCGCGCGGATGCTGCCCGGCCTCGACTTCCCCAACGTGCGCGAGCACGGCCTGCGCCACATCTGGTTCGAGTCCGAGGGCTTCAACCACTACCGCGGCACCGGCTGGATGAAGGAGCCCTGCGCCAGCTGCGACGACAAGGAGAAGGACTACGGCGGCTGCCGCTGCCAGGCCTACCTGCTCGCCGCCGACCCCGACGCCGCCGACCCGGTGTGCCCGAAGAGCCCCCACCACGGGCAGGTCGCCGCCGCCATCGCCCAGGCCGACACGGGGCCGACATCCACCAAGCCCCTGATTTTCCGCGCCCCCAAGGAGAGCCGGCGCCTCGCCGGGCTCGACTGAGTAAGCTGCACCCACAGCAGCTGCCATTCGGTCGGGTAATCCCGGCGCACGAGGGGATTCATCCACTGAACCCCGACCACCTGGGCGCGGAAGGGCTCGGCGGGCGGGGCCGCCGCCTCGGCGGGGCCGGGCGTCACGCTCCCGCGGGTGGTGCAGGCGGTGCCGAGGAACAGGG
>NZ_JAYREK010000026.1:0-50802 GCF_041908905.1 Zoogloea sp. | reverse complement strand
CACCAGCGATTGCAGGATATGTTTGAAATCAAGCGGTTTCATCGCCACCCTCCTGATTGCAGCAAAACTGTATATTCAGACAGATTGCAGGGGGTACGGTTCCACAGGCAACGGTGACATAGCCTTTATATTTGCCGGTGGAGTCGTGGCAGACGAGGCAGTCGACGTTCTCTTCGGAGGCGAAGTCGAAACCTTCGTCCTTCAGCCCGTAGCCGATGTGGCAGCTGGCGCAGGCCTTGTAGTTGGACGACACCGAGGTGCAGAAGTTGTTGATGACGTGCTTCTTGCCGAGCTTCTGGCGGGTGGCGGGGTTGATGTACTCCCACTTCCAGTGCTGGGTCTGGTGCAGCTGTTTGGAGGCCTCGGTGTGGCAGCTCAGGCAGGCCTTGGTGACCTCCGGCCCCGAGCTGAAGACCCGCTGCAGCGCCTTGAACTTGCTGTGGTCGGCCGTGGATTTGAGCAGCTTGGACGGTGGCGCGGCGGTTTCTTCGTCCGCTGCTGCGCCGGCCCCTGCTGCGATGAAGCCCATGGCGGCAATGGCCACGAGCGCGCGTCTCAGGAACTGCATGACACCCTCCTTTCAGATCGCCGGGCCGGAAACGGCACGCAACGAAACGAAGCATCGAGGGCTAGTTTAGATTTCTCTTATTTTCGAATATTGATAAGAGTCAATACACCAACCGGGTTTTTAATCAGGTTTTTTTATGGTCTGGGGCCGCAGACGGAGCGCATTCCACCAGCCGCGCGCCCCCGACATCCGGGCGCTGCGCCGCGCTGAGGTTCGCACCCCGCACCCCGACGCCCCACCCGGCGGACGCCCCACCCGGCGGACGCCCCGCGGCGATGTCGGGTCACGCTTCACTGACCCGACAGACGGGGCTTGCCGCGCTCCCTGCGCCGCGGTAGGCCGGATCAGCGCAGCGAAATCCGAGACCTCCCTCTCACCCTCCCCTCCCCCGCCCTAATCCGCCAGCAGCGGCAGGTAGTCCCGGGTGTAGCGATGCACCGCCTCGCTCGCGGCGGCCTCGGCGAGGGGCCACCAGCGCAGCTGGCGGTGCTGGTCGTCACCGCCCGGCACCTCGAAGCCGGCGGGCAGGTCGATGCGGTGGGCGATCACCACGTAATGGGTGCTCACGCCGATGTCACCGGCGAAGCAGTCGGGGTAGAAGTGCTCGAACACGCCGAGCAGCCGGGGCTCGAGGGCCTGCACGTCGGGGATCCGCAGCTCCCCCGCGGCGACCCGCTGCAGTGCGGCGGCGCGGGGCTCGTTCTTGCGGATCACGCCGCCGGGCACGAACCAGCTGCCCTGGGCCGGGCGGTTGTTGCGCAGGCCGAGCAAAACCTCGGCGCCGCCGCGCACCAGCACCAGGTCGACGGACACCAGCGGCGTGTCGCGGACGATCTCGAGGTAGCGTTCGCGCTCGATCACTGGGCGGAGCCTTCGATGGGGGCAAAGGCAGCGTGGTACTCCACGGTGCCGGCAAGGCCCGCCAGGTGGCCGGGCATCAACGGGACGACCATGAAGGCTTCGTCCGGCGCGTCGTAGGGGCAGCGGAGACCGTGGCGCGAGGCGGGCTCGAAGCCGAAGCGCGGGTAATAGCCCGGGTGGCCGAGCACCACCACCGCGCCGGCGCCGGCCTCGCGGGCGGCGGCCAGCCCGGCCTCGACCAGCGCGCTGCCCACGCCGCTGCGCTGGTAGTCGGGCAGCACCGCCATCGGCGCAAGGCCGAGCAGCCGTGCCTCCGGGTGGCCGGGCAGCAGCACCGGGGTGAACAGGATGTGGCCAACGATACGCCCCTTGTCGGTGGCGACCAGCGAGACCTGGGGAAAGCAGCGGCCGCGCAGGCGGTCCACCAGGTCGGCCTCGGCGGGACCGTCGAAGGCGGCAAGGTGGACGGCGCGCACGCCGGACTGGTCGGCGGGGGCTTCGGGGCGGATCTGCATCAGAAAACTCCAGGGCGAGGCGGCTAGCGCAGCCGCCGGTGGCGGAAGCTGGCGGGGGCGTGGGCGAAGATCACCGAGAACACCAGGATCAGCCAGAACAGCAGCGGGCGGCGGGCTTCATCGGCGGCGAACCAGCCGAGCAGCGCAAACTTGACGAGCAGCGACAGGCCGGCCAGCTCCCGCAGCCAGCGCCGCCGCGACCAGGCGTCGAGCAGCGCCATTGCCACGCCGGACAGCACCATCAGGTAAACAAAACCGGCCGCGGCAGCCTCCCCCGCCAGCAGCCCGGCCCCCACGCCGACCACGCCGGCCAGGTGGGCGGCGCGCAGCAGCACGCCGAGCCAGCGGCGGCCGGGGAAGTCGCGGTAGGCGGAGGCAGGCGCGGGCATTAGCGGACGAGGCGGCGGGCAGGGCCGGGAACGACGGGCATCACAGCGCGGCGCGGGGCTCCCATTCGTAGCCGCGGCGGCCGAGCTCGGCGGTGATGCGGGCCATTGCATCGGCGACGCGGGCGGACGGCCCCTTCATGCCCAGCTCCACATGCCGGCGCTGGGTGTCGGTGCCGAAGCTGGGCAGGCTGAACAGGGTGCAGTCGGAGAAGTCGGCGGTGATCTGCTCCATCAGGTCGATGAGCTTGCCCTCCAGCGCCTCCCAGACGATCACCGAGTGCTCCACGTAGTCGGCCTGGTGGTGCAGGTGGGCAAAGCGGTGGTCGAGCACCCATTCGACCATCGGCCAGGCCATCACCGGAAAGCCGGGCACGAAGAAGTGGTTGTGGATAGAAAAGCCCGGGATGCGGTTGTAGGGGTTGGGGATGATCTCGCTGCCCACCGGATAGACCCCCATCTGCAGGCGCTGGGGGGTGATCTCGTCGCCGAAGCGGGCGCGGATCTCGGCCTCGGCCTCGGGGTGCAGCGCCAGCGGCAGGCCCAGCGCCTCGGCGGCGGCCTGGCGGGTGTGGTCGTCGGGGGTGGCGCCGATGCCGCCGAAGCTGAACACGATGTCGCCGCTGGCGAAGCTCTCGCGCAGGGCCTGCACCAGGCGCGGGCGCTCGTCGCCCACGTAGCGCACCGACGCCAGCCGCAGGCCGCGGGCCTTGAGCAGCTCGAGCACCTTGCCCAGGTGCTTGTCTTCGCGGCGGCCCGACAGCAGCTCGTCGCCGATGATGATTGCGCCGAAGGCCGGCGCCGGGGTTTCAGCCATTCAATTCACCTCGATGATGTGTTCGGTGCGCCGGGCGAGCCGCAGCGCGGAGAGCAGATGATGCACGAAGGCCAGCCCCGACAGGGCCGGCGCGAAAAGGTTGAGCAGCGGCACGTGGGCCAGCACCGCCCCCATCAGCCCGACCCCGAACAGGCCCGCCGAGTGGGCGGCCGGCAGGGCCTTCAGCTCGTATTTGTCGGCGTGGGCCATCAGTGCGTCGTAGCGGAAGGCGCGCTGGTTGAGCCAGGCGGTGAGCAGCAGCGAGATCAGCAGCCCGGCACCGGGAATCAGCCACAGGGGCAGGCTCAGCACCAGCATCACGATGAACTGCAGCGAGGCGACGAGGGCATTCACCACACTGCCCAGTTGGCTGCCGCCGCCGCGGCGCTGGAGGTCGGCGTAGTCGGAGGCGGCGACCCGTTCGAGCATCAGCGGTAGCGCCACCGCCGCCACCAGGAAGGCCGCCGTCACATACACCAGGGGCAGCGCCAGCACCGCCAGCCCGATCTTGAACATCAGCAGCGCCACCGTGAAAGCCCAGTCGGTGCCGGTGATCCAGCCGCCGACAAGCGGCAGCCCGCCGATCAGCGCCGCGCCCTGGTCGGTCAGCCAGCCCCAGTTGAAGACCAGCAGGGACGTCCACAGCACGCTCGCGGCCAGGGTCGGCCACAGCAGGTGCCACAGCACACCCGGCCGGCCCAGGCTGCGCAGCGCCGCGAAGTAGGAGAAGAGGATGGTTTTCATGGTGAGGGCTCGGGTGGGTAGGGTCGTCGGGCATCGCGGGGCGTCGGGGAAGCCGCCCGCGCCGCGCCCGCCACGGAAGCCTGGGATGGATCGGCGATTTGCCTCCAAGGTTCCAGGCGACTTGCAGGCAGCCCGCCCGCGGCGACGCGGGCCGGGGCGCCGGGCGTTCAGTTAGGTTGCATTTTCGCCGATCCCCCGCCGGAGGTCACGCCGCAGGCCGCGAGGCCGGCGGCCACGGCGTCGGCGGTGAGGGCGCGGCGGGCGGGGGTGGCGAGGGCGCGTTCTTCATCGCGGTTGACGATCACCCCTGCCTCAAGCAGCACGCCGGGCAGGCGGCTGTATTTGAGCACCACGAGGTTGTCGTAGTAGTACACGCCATTGACCTCGTCGGCCCACGGCCGGCTGACACCTTCGGCGCTCACCCCATGGTGGGGCGTGGGCCGCAGGCCCGCTGCGCGCAGGGCGGCGCCGATCGCGCTGGCGCAGGCGAGGCTCTGCGCGAGCTGCGGATTGCGCCGCGACACGAACAGCGAAAAGCCGGACGCGGCCTCGGAGTGCAGCAGCTCGCGGCCGCGCCAGGTCCACGGTTCGAGGAGGTGGGCCTTCACCGAGTCGTGATGGACCGACAGCAGGAAGTCCGCCCCGCCCTCCTCCGCCTCCCGCGGGCGGGCGTGGAGGTCGGCCATCTCGCCCCGGTGGCCGATCAGGCGCACGGCCGCGCCGTCGGCGGCGAGGCGCGCGGCGATCACCGCGGCGAGGGAATGGTTGTACTCGAACTCCGGCACGCCGTAGGCGCTGGTGGCGCCGGGCTTGTCCAGGAAATGCCCCACGTCGACGGCCACCGTCGCCGCCCGGGCGGTGGTGGCGAGGGCGGCCAAGGCCGCCAGCAGCAGGCGCCGCCTCATTCGTCCGTCTCCATCACCTGCACCGGCCGGTAGCCGCGCCGGGCGAGCAGCGCCAGCAGGCCGGTGGCGCCGCCCAGGTGGCCGGCGCCCACCGCAACGAAGGGGCGCTCGCCGCGCTGCAGGCGGGCGGCGATCTGCCCGGCCATCTCGGCGTTGCGCCGGTCGAGCAGATCGGCGAGGAGCGGCGCCATGCCGGGGCTGGCCATCTCCTCCCGCAGCAGACGGTCGAGGGCCGCCGCGTCGCCCCGGCGCCAGGCGGCCAGCATCTCGCCGAAGTAGCGTGGGCCGGACCGCTGCTCGATGAGCTCGATGACCTCCACCAGGCTCGCCAGCTGCGCCGCATCGCCGCCGGCCGACAGGGCGGCGATCTGGCGCTCAATGGTTTCGAGGGCCGCCAACGGCAGGCCCCGCTCCCGCGCCCGGGTGGCGAGCCACAGGTCGACGCCCTGCTCGGTGTGGAAGCCGGCCAGCCGCGCGGCCTGCAGCGTCATCAGGGTGCCGAGCAGCCAGGGCCGCAGGCGCTGGGCCGAGTCTGCAGGCACGCCGACGGCCGCCAGCGCGGCGGCGAGGCGCGGACGCAGCGCTGCCGGCAACAGGCGGTCCACGCGCTGCCCCGGCGGCAGCGTGCCGGCCCGGGCCAGCGCCGGGCCGAGGGAGGGGTCGGCGGGGTCGAGTTCGAGGGCCAGCCCGTCGGCCGCCGCAAAGGCCGCCCGCACCGGCGCCGGCAGCGGAAAGCAGGCCGCGTCGCACACGTGGATGGTGCCGTACAGCCAGCCCCGCGGCGCGCCCTGCTCGTCGTGGAGCGCCCACAGGTAGAGCGGCCCGCCGGCCGCCGCCAGTCCGGCCCACGACGCCAGCGCACAGACCACCCACCAGGCCAGCACCCGCGCCGCCAATACCCGCCCCGCCATACCCAACCGCTGCCCGATCCTCAACTCGCCCCCACCCGCTACAATGCGCGACCACCAAAGACCCGCATCATGCCCCAAACCTCCGCCCTCCCGCCCGCCATCCTGCTGATGGGCCCCACCGCCAGCGGCAAGACCGCCTGCGCGCTGGCCCTCGCCCGGGTGCTGCCGGTCGAGATAATCAGCGTGGATTCCGCGCTGGTGTATCGCGACATGGACATCGGCACCGCCAAGCCCAGCCGCGACGAGCTGGCCGCCTGCCCCCACCACCTGATCGACATCGTGACGCCGGAGGAGGCCTACTCCGCCGCCCAGTTCTGCGCCGACGCGCGCCGGCTGATGGGCGAGATCACCGCCCGGGGCCGCATCCCGCTGCTGGTGGGCGGCACGATGCTGTATTACAAGGCGCTGCGCGAGGGCCTGTCGGAGCTGCCCGAGGCCGACCCCATCCTGCGCCGCGAGATCGAAGACGCGGCCGCCCGCGACGGCTGGCCCGCACTGCACGCCGAGCTGGCCCGCCTCGACCCCGAGGCCGCTGCCCGCCTGCAGCCCCGCGACGCCCAGCGCATCCAGCGCGCCCTCGAGATCGTGCGCCTCACCGGCCGCCCGCTGGCCGAGAGCTACGCCCGCCGCAGCGCAACGCCCGACACCCACCGCTACCTGCCCCTGGCGCTGATGCCGAGCGACCGCAGCGTGCTGCACGCGCGCATCGAGCGGCGCTTCGACACGATGCTGCTGGCGGGTTTTGTGGACGAGGTGGCGGCGCTGCGCGACAAATACCACCTCACGCCCGAGATGCCGTCGATGCGCTGCGTGGGCTACCGTCAGGCCCTGGAATATCTGGACGGCCACGTCAGCCTGGGCACCTTCCGCGAAAAGGGCATCTTCGCGACCCGTCAGCTGGCCAAGCGGCAGATCACCTGGCAACGCAACTTCCGCGACAACTGGGCGGAGCTGGTCGAGGTGGACAGCCTCGCCCCGGACGCCGAAGCCCGGGTGCGCGCGCTGGTGGAAGCCGGTCTGGGCTGAAGCCAGGCGCAAAAAACGGGGGGCCATGGTGAGCCCCCCGCGTTTCAGTCAGCCTTAAAACCGGGGCCCGTCAGCCGGCCCCGGCGGGTTTCACGCCGCGCTGCGCTTGCGGCGCATCCCAAGCAGCGCCAGCAGCCCCAGCGCCGACAGCGCGATGCCCGACGGCTCGGGCACCGCCGTGGCCTTCGGCGCTGGCTTGATGGAGGCCGGCGGCAGCGGCGCGAAGCCGGTGTTGTACGTCAGATCGGCAGTGTAAACCCCCTGGGTGACCGCCACATTGCCCGGCGTCGCGTTGAACGGATCCGAGGAGACCGCTTCGAGGGCGGAGCTCCCTTTGGCGCTGAAGACCGCCAGGAAATAGCTGTCATCGGCGAGCGTGAAATAGTCGAGGTAAGACTGGGTCCCCAATTCGGGCCACCTCTCGTCGTCGTTCACCACCAGCAGCCCCTTGGAGTTGTAGATGGCGATGGCCGGGTCGAGGGGCGACGTGCCGCCGGAGACGCGCACCTTGATGTTGCCGCCTACGGCAAAGCGGCCCAGATTGTAGAAATCGTAATCCCCATTGCCGTCGAGCGGGTTGGTGGTGATCGCGCCCGTAATGGACACCGAACCAGAACCGGTCAGAGCGAGCGCCTGGGCAGTGGGGATCGAGCCGTTGTTTTCGACCTCGGAAAGGGCCGCAAATGCCGGCAGCGCAAAGGACAGCGCGGCTACGGCCAGGACTCTCTTGATCATGGAATAACTCCTTGTGTTATTTTGAGCTACACAATCAGCAATCTCCATGCCAAAACAAAAAACCAATACATTTCAATTACTTGAATCAATTATCAATAGCCCATATTGGGATGTGTAAAATAGCCTGACACACTTTTATATTTTCCGGATATAAAGGCACGGCGGGTTTTTAGATGGGCTTCGGGCACAAGGAATTAATTCACGGCCCACGATCACTCGCTCCAAAGAAAAGGCAGCCGGGGGGCTTTCAATAAAATGCCCCCAAAAAAACATGTAAATAAACCCTGGGTCGTATTCGAATGCCGCCGGCCGACACCCATTGCGGGCGCCCGCACGGAATGCAACCCCAATACCCGCCGCGCCAGCGGACGGGCATGCCCGGCAGTCCCGCCGGCCCCCTCGAATTCTTCATCGCCTCGCCAGCGACGCCCATCGCCAGCCCGCGGCGTGCCGGCGATGGGCCCGCCCCGGTGGTAGAATCGGTGCCCGGTACTTCTGAGGTGACTCCCGATGGAATTTACAGAACAGCTTCGCGTTGAAGTCCAACGCTCCGTGGCAGCCTCCCTGGCCGAGGACATCGGCACCGGCGACCTCACCGCCCGCCTCGTGCAGGCCAACCGCATGGCCCGTGGCCGGGTGATCACCCGCGAGGATGCGATCCTGTGCGGCACCGCGTGGTTCGACGCCGCCTTCATGGCCCTCGAGCCCGACGCCTCGGTGATCTGGCACGCCCGCGACGGCGAGCGCATCAAGCCCGGCCAGCTGCTCTGTGAAATCGACGCCTCGGCCCGCGCCCTGCTCACCGCCGAGCGCACCGGCCTCAACTTCGTGCAGCTGCTGTCGGGCACCGCGACGATGACCGCCACCTACGTGCAGGCCGTGGCCGGCACCCGCGCCAAGATCGTCGACACCCGCAAGACCTTGCCCGGCCTGCGCCTGGCCCAAAAATACGCGGTGCGCGTCGGCGGCGGCACCAACCACCGCGTCGGCCTCTACGACGGCATCCTGATCAAGGAGAACCACATCATCGCCGCCGGCAGCATCAAGGCGGTGATCGAGAACGCCCGCGCCATCGCCCCGTCGAACGTGTTCATCGAGGTCGAGGTGGAAGACCTCGGCCAGCTCGAGGAAGCCCTTGCCGCTGGCGCCAGGATGATCCTGCTCGACAACATGAGCCTCGACCAGATGCGCGAGGCCGTCGCCATCACCAAGGGCCGCGCCGAGCTAGAAGCCTCTGGCGGCGTCAACCTGGAGAGGGTGCGGGCGATCGCCGAGACGGGCGTCGACCGCATCTCGATCGGCAGCCTCACCAAAGACGTGCACGCGGTGGATCTGTCCCTGCGCCACGTGGAAGAGTAAACCGCCCCGCCCGCGAGGCCCGGCCCGGCGCCGGGCCTTTTGTTTTTTCGCCCCCTGTTTTTCCGGCTCTCCGCCCATGAAGATCGAATTCGACGGCGCCGTGTCCAGCGCCAACGCCAACACCCTCTCCCAGGTCATCGAGGCCCTGCTGGCGCGCATCCAGGCCCGGGACACCGGGCTCGACCTGTCGGCCCTCACCCGCATCCTCGTCACCGACGAGCTCGCCGCCGCCGAACAGCGGCTCGGCGCCGCGCCGGTGTCCGGCGAGCACCTGTCGCGCATCGTCACCGACGGCGACGGGCTGGCCCTGCTCTTCGACGGCGCCCGCCTGTGGCAGATCCTGGAGGGCGACGGCGCCGAGATCGCCCGCCTGATCCACCACCTGCACAAGGAATGCTGGCGCGTCCACGACGCCCGCCAGCCCCAGGCCGCCGAGGCCCCCACGCCGCTGGCCCGCGCCCTGGCGCCCATCGTCGCCGCCATGTGGCAGGAATACCGCATCAACCGGCGCAGCGCCTGGTCGCTGCCGCCCGACTCCGACCTGCTGCTCAACCACCTCGCCGCGCTGCTGCAGGCCCTGCCCGCCGGCATGCAGGAGGAGATCACCCTGTACTTCGCCGACCAGGACCTCGACGGCCTGTTCGCCAAGAGCATGGGCCGCATCGCCCACCTGATGCAGGCCGTGGCCCACGTCCAGGGCTACCTCGACGGCATGGGCCAGCCGCTGCAGGCGGTGAGCGGCGAGATGCACGAACTGGTGGCCGGCTCCTTTTTGTCGCCAATCTGGCTGACCACCGCCCAGCACCTGGCCGCCGGCCACGACATCGGCCCCGGCGAGCTGGCCGACGTGCCCCTGCGCCGCGACATCCACAACGCCTTCGCCACCTTCGGCCTGCAGCTGCGCGAGGAAGACGGCGACGTGTGGGTGGACGTGCAGCCGATCGCGCGGCCGGAGACGCTGCACTGAAGAGGTAGCTCGTGCCGCCTGGGGCTGCAGCCTCAACCGAGCAGGTTGGGGGCCATCATTGCATGAGCCCCTTTTGTGTCTCCGACTCCGCCGCTGGCGATGCCGGCGCCGTCAGTAATGGGGCGGGATCTCGTCCCGCAGGTCGCGCGCCTCGGCGGCCGGGGACGCAGACTGCATCTGCTGGTAGAGCAGGCGGACCTGCCGCTGGAGGGCGTCGATCTGCTCCTGCTGGCGATGCACCGTCATGTTGAGGGCATCCACCAGGTCTTCGGTGAGGGCGAGCTTGATCTCGATTTCGGTGAGTCGGGATTCCATGGCGGCCCTCGGAGAAAGTTTGCGAAGGGCGGATTGTTCCAGCCCGCGGCCCGGGCGCCAAGCCCGACGTGCTCAGCGGATCACCAGGTGCTCGCCCTCGCGGGCCACCGGCATCGCAAAATCGAAGCGATCCACGTGGGCGGCGAGGTCCAGGTCGGCCAGCGGCAGGTTGGGCCAGGTGCCGGCCACGAAGCGCCGGCCGAAGTCGGAATCCCGCACCCGACGGGCGAAATCCTCCGCCGGCGCCGGCTCGCCGCGCAGCAGCGCCTCGATGTAGTCGGCGCAGGCCACGTCCTCGTCGCCGTCCCGGTCGACCCACTCGCCGGTGATCACGAAGCACACCTCATCCGCCCCCGCCGCGCGGATCGCCTCGGCGGTCGCCCGGCCGCACACCAGGCTGGCGGCGTAGAGCCGGCGGGCCTGGCGGAAGCGCTGCAGCCCGCGCACCCCGGCCGCGGTGCTCAGCACCACCGGGCGGCCGGCCAGCCCCACGTCGAGCAGCGCCGCCGGCGAGTTGCCGTACGCGAAGCCGGGCGCCGGGTCGCCGCCGGCCACCGCCCCCACCGACACGGCATCGGCCAGCATGCCGGTCAGCACGAGTCCGGCCGAGACGCCCTCCACCGGATAGATCGCTGCCGCGCCCCGCTCGAGGGCCACCGCCGCAGTGGTGAAGGAGCGCAGCACGTCGATGACGACCACGGTGTCACTGGCGTCCGGCTGGTTGTGCAGGCGGTTCAGGAACACGCGGGAAAATTTCATGATGTCCGGATCCGGGAAAATGGAGCTGCGATGAACCGGCAGATCGCCCGAGAGGCGCGCCGTTGCTTGATTTGACGCCAGGGAGCAAGCCGGGTTCCGGCAGAACTTAGCCCGCCCCGGCACGCCGGGCAAGACGCAGCGCACCATCGCCTCCCGCCGGTCGCGGGGCAAAAAAACCTTGACCCGACGCCAGCGGGCGTCTAGCCTGAGAGCGTCCCAAGGGGGAGTAGCTCTCCGCCGCGGCGTCGTCAATTCGGAAAGTCTGGTCCGTCCAGCCTCTCCCGGCGCCCCGGGCAGTCGTCACCAGGCGGCTGCGAGCAAGACCTTTGCCGCGATGGCAGAGGTTTCCCCGTTCGGAAAAGCGGCCCTCCGTCCTCGCTGGACAAGGGCCGTTTCGTTTGCTGCCCCGGCCGCGCGAAACGGAAAGCTGATCCGACATGGAGGACTTCTCAATGGAAACAATCGGTACGTGGTGGATGTGGGCGGGCTTCTTCGCCATCGTCCTGGTCATGCTGGCCGTCGACCTGTTCGCCACCGGCGGCGGCAAATCGCACAGGGTGAGCTTCCGCGAGGCGGCCGGCTGGTCGGCCATCTGGGTGGGCATCTCGCTGGGCTTTGCAGCGGCGTTGTGGTTCTACCTCGATGGCGCGATGGGGCGCGAGGTCGCCAACGCCAAGGCGCTGGAGTTTCTCACCGGCTATCTGATCGAGAAGTCCCTCGCGGTGGATAACGTCTTCGTGTGGCTGATGCTGTTCAGCTACTTCGCGATCCCCCTCGAACTGCAGAAGCGCGTGCTGATCTACGGCGTGCTCGGCGCGATCGTGCTGCGCACGGTGATGATCTTTGCCGGCGTGTGGCTGATCAGCCAGTTCCACTGGCTGCTCTACGTGTTCGGCGCCTTCCTGCTGATCACCGGCATCAAGATGTGGTGGTTCGCCGACGCCGAGCCCGACCTGGCCAACAACCCGGTGATCCGCTGGATGCGCAGGCACCTCAAGGTCAGCGACACCCTCCACGGCGAACACTTCTTCGTCACCCGCGATACGGCCGGCAAGGCGGTGCGCTACGTGACGCCGCTGTTCCTGGTGCTGGTGCTGGTGGAGCTCTCCGACGTGATCTTCGCGGTCGATTCGATCCCGGCGATCTTCGCGATCACCACCGACCCGTTCATCGTGCTGACCTCCAACCTCTTCGCGATCCTCGGCCTGCGGGCGATGTACTTCATGCTGGCCGGCATGGCCGACCGCTTCTCGCTGCTCAAGTACGGCCTGGCGCTGGTGCTGGTCTTCATCGGCACCAAGATGCTGCTGATCGACGTCTACCCGATTCCGGTGCCGTTCTCGCTGGGCGTGGTGGCGGTGATCATCGCCACCTCCATCGTGCTGTCCCTGCGCCGCGACGCCCGCCAGCGCGCCGGCGAGGCCGTGCGGCAGAACTGACCCGCGCATCCCTCGACGCCCCCCGGGCGTCGGGGGATAATGGCGGGTTGCACAAGCTGCCGTCCGAGCAGCCCGCCCGCCACCGGGCACCCCCTGGAGAGTACCGGCATGACCCACACCCGCAAGCAGCTCGAACTCCTGGCCCCGGCCAAGAACGCCGACATCGGCATCGAGGCCATCAACCACGGCGCCGACGCCATCTACATCGGCGGGCCGGCCTTCGGCGCCCGCGCCAATGCCGAGAACACCGTCGCCGACATCGAGCGCCTGGCCCGCCACGCCCACCGCTTCGGTGCGCGGGTCTTCGTGACCTGCAACACCATTCTGTTCGACGAGGAAGTGGCCAGCGCCGAGCGCCTGATCCGCCAGCTCCACGAGGCCGGTGCCGACGCGCTGATCGTTCAGGACATGGGCCTCCTCGAGCTCGACCTGCCGCCGATCCAGCTCCACGCCAGCACCCAGACCGACATCCGCCACCCCGAAAAAGCCCGCTTCCTGCAGGACGTGGGCTTCTCGCAGATCGTGCTGGCCCGCGAGATGACCCTCACCGAGATCAAGAAGGTCGCCGCCGCCACCGACTGCGCGCTGGAGTTCTTCATCCACGGCGCCCTGTGCGTGGCCTTCAGTGGCCAGTGCTACATCAGCCACGCCCACACCGGCCGCAGCGCCAACCGGGGCGAATGCTCCCAGGCCTGCCGCCTGCCCTACGACCTCACAGACAAGGACGGCAACCTCGTCGCCAGCAACCAGCACCTGCTGTCGATGAAGGACAACAACCAGAGCGCCAACCTGCGCGCGCTGGCCGACGCGGGCATCAGCAGCTTCAAGATCGAAGGCCGCTATAAAGACATGGCCTACGTCAAGAACATCACCGCCCACTACCGCCTGCTGCTCGACCAGATCATGGAGGACGCGCCGGAATACTCCCGCACCTCCGCCGGGCGCAGCACCTTCCTGTTCCAGCCGCTGGCCGACAAGACCTTCAATCGCGGCGCCACCGATTACTTCGTGAATGGCCGCACGGCCGACATCGGCGCCTTCGACTCGCCCAAGTTCGTCGGCGAACCGGTGGGCAGCGTGATCCGCGTGGACGGCAAGCAGCGCCGCCACTTCGACACCACCAGCGCCGTCGAGCTGCACAACGGCGACGGCCTCAGCTTCTACGACCGCAAGGGCGAACTCGTCGGGCTGCGGGTCAACCGCGCCGAGAAGATCGGCGAGGATTTCCGGGTGCACACCGCCGACCAGATCCCCGCCGAGCTCTTTCCCGGCAGCGGCATCTTCCGCAACCACGATCACGAATTCGAGCGAATGCTCGAAAAGAAATCCGCCGAGCGCCGCATCGCCGTGGACATGCGGTTCACCGAAACCCCCGACGGCTTCGCCCTCACCCTCACCGACGAGACCGGCGTGTCCGCCCGCGCCGAGCTGCCCCATGCCAAGGAGCCCGCCAAGGACGCCGAGCGCGCCCTCGCCGGCCTGCGCGACGGCATCGCCAAGCTCGGCGCCACCATTTTCAGCGCTCGCGACGTGCAGCTGGAGCTGTCCCAGGCCTGGTTCCTGCCTGCTGGCGCCGTCAACGCCCTGCGCCGCGAAGCCGCCGACAAGCTCGAGGCCGCCCGCATCAACGCCCTCCCGCCGCTGCCGCGCCGGGCCGCCGTAGAGCCCCCGGTGCCCTACCCCGAAACCGAGCTCAGCTACCTCGCCAACGTGCTCAACCAGAAGGCGCGCGATTTTTACCACCGCCACGGCGTGCAGCTCATCGAGGCCGCCTACGAGGCCAACGAGCACACCGACGACGCCTCCCTGATGATCACCAAGCACTGCCTGCGCTACAGCTTCAACCTGTGCCCGAAGGAAGTGAAGGGCATCAAGCCCGACCCGATGACGCTGATCAACGGCAAGGAAAAGCTCACCCTCAAGTTCGACTGCAAGCGCTGCGAGATGCACGTGATCGGCCGCATCCGCAAGTCGGTGCTCGACATGCCGGCGGTGCCGATCCAGTTCCACGCCAGCCGGCCGGCGCAGTTCCAGGCCCCCCACTAAGCCGTCCCCGCCCATGAAGCTCACCGTCGCCATCATCGTCGCCGCCCTCGCCGTGCTGCTCGGCCCGGTGGTCTGGCAGTTCGCCACCTACAAGCCCCAGAGCGTGCCCAGCAGCGGCCTGCCCTGGCAGATCGAGACCCTGCCCGGCGGCGAGGCGCAGGTCTTCGGCCTGACCCTCGGCCGGAGCACCCTCGCCGACGCCCGCGCCCGCTTCGGTACCGAGATGCAGCTCGCGGTGATCGCCGAGCCCGGCGAGGATGGCAACGTCGAGGGCTACTACGAGAGCGTCACCGCCGGCTTCGTGGCCGGCAAGCTGATCGTCACCGCCGAGCTGTCGCCGGAGCTCATCGCCGGCATGCGCGAGCGGGCCCCCAAGACCCAGTACATGCAGAGCACCACCCGGCGGGCCACCCTCGCCCCGACCGACGAGGCCGCCGCCCTCGCCGCGCCGATCCGCGGCCTGGCCTTCATCCCCGGCGCCCAGCTCGACGAGGCGGTGATCCTCGAACGCTTCGGCCAGCCCGCCGAGCGCATCCGGGTCAACGCGCACCAGGAACACCTGCTCTACCCGGCCAAGGGCCTCGACCTCGTGCTCGACAGCAAGGGCCGCGAGCTGCTGCAGTACGTGGCGCCGGCCCGCTTCGAGGCGCTGCGCGCGCCGCTCCTGGCCCAGGCCGCCGGCGGCAAACCCGACAAGCCCTGAGGCCGGCCGGGGTCTGAAGCGTGGCCAGCCAGCCCGTCGAACGCCGCCGCTGCCTCAGCTGCAACCGCTGGGGCGGCGCGCGCAGCCCCGGCCCCGAACCCGAGACTGTGTCCTACGACGAAGACAACGACCGCGGCGACTGCCAGGACGGCCCCTGGCACGGCACCAGCCGGCGCGGCCCACGCAACGCCTGCGGCCAGTGGATACGCTGGGCCGCCCTCGGCCCCGCCCCCGACGAGACGCCATGAGCACCACCCAGCCCGAATTCCTCGTCGCCTGCCTGTGCGCCGCCTGGTGCGGCACCTGCCGCGACTACCGCGCCGGCTTCGAAGCCTTGGCCGCCCGCTTTCCCGAGGCCCGCTTCCTGTGGCTGGACGTGGAGGACGACGCCGACCTCCTCGACGACTACGACGTCGACAACTTCCCCACCCTTCTCATCCAGCGCCACGAGGCGGTGCTCTTCTTCGGCACCATGCTGCCCCACCACGACCTGCTCCAGCGCACCCTCGAAAGCTTCCACGCCCAGAGCCCCGACGAGAGCACCCGCTACGCCCACGCCGACAGCCTGCGCCGCAGCTGGCAGAATGAGCGCAACCTGCGCCGCGCGCTGGCCGAACGCGACGGGCCGGGCGCCCGCTGAACTCCCACAAAAACCACACCACCGGAGACACCCATGGACGACTGCATCTTCTGCCGCCTCGTGCGCGGCGAGCTGCCCATCTCGAAGATCCACGAAGACGAGCACACCCTGTCCTTCCTCAACATCGTGGCCGCCCACCCGGGCCACGGGCTGGTGATCGTCAAGCCCCACGTCGAGAACATCTACGACCTCGACGACACCCTCGCCGCAGCGGTGTTCCAGGCCACCACCCGGCTGGCGCGGGCCGTCAAGGCCGCCACCGGCTGTGACGGCGTGACCCTCTTCCAGGCCAACGAAGCCGCCGGCGGGCAGACCGTCTTCCATTTCCACATCCACGTGCTGCCGCGCTACAAGGGCGACGAACTGCTGCCCTTCTGGCCCGCCACCGCCCCGACCCGCGAGGCCCTCGACGAGATGGCCGCCCGCCTGCGCGACGCCCTCTGAGCGCGCTCCATGCCCCTGCCCTACCTCAGCGCGGAAGCGCCCTTCGCGATCCTGCTGATGCTCGCCGCGGCGGCGGTGATCTTCAGGCCGCTGCGTGCCTGGCGCCGCTCGCTGGTGAACACCGGCGTGTTCTTCGCCGCCTGCCTCGCCGGCGACCTGCTGGCCGGCCTGCTCGATGGCCTGCTGGCGCCCACCGCGCTGCGCTGGCTGCGCGAGCTGGCGGTGTTCGGCGAGGGCCTGGCGGTGATCCGCTACGTCGGGCTGGCGCTCTTCGACGTGGTGCTGCCGCAGCTGCGCATGCACATCTCGGGCATCCTCGCCGACATCCTGGTGATCGTCGGCTACATCGCCTGGGCCTTCCTGCGCCTCAACCTGGCCGGGGTCGAGTTCACCCACCTGTTCGCCACCTCGGCGGTGCTCACCGCGGTGCTCGCCATCTCGATGCAGGACACCCTCGGCAACCTGCTGGGCGGCCTCGCGCTGCAGATGGACAACTCCCTCGAGATCGGCGACTGGATCGAGATCGGCGACGTGTCGGGCAAGGTCAGCGACATCCAGTGGCGCTACACCGCCATCGTCACCCGCAACGGCGAGCGGGTGGTGATCCCCAACAGCCACCTCATGAAGAACCGCTACACCGTGGTGTGCAGCCCGCGCCAGGCGGTGCCCCAGCAGCGCCGGCTGATCGACTTCAACGTCGACCTCTCGGTGCCGCCGGCGCGGGTCGTCCGGGCCGTGCTCGACGACATCCAGACCGCCCGCATCGCCAACGTCAGCCTCACCCCGGCGCCCCTGTGCCTGCTGCAGTCCTTCGGTGACGGCTACGCCTGCTACCAGCTGCGCTACTGGCTGATCGACCCCGGCCCCGACGAGATCACCGACTCCGACGTGCGCCACCACGTCCTCGCCTCGCTGCAGCGCGAAGGCATCCGCCTCGCCGTGGGCGACCAGACCATCCACCTGGTCCAGGAGAACAAGGCCCACCGCGAGGAAGTCCGCAGCCGCGAGCTCAAGCGGCGGCTCACCGCGATCCAGCGCATCGACCTGTTCTCCCGGCTCTCCGAAGCCGAGCAGGAAGACCTCGCCCACCGCCTCGTCAACGCCCCCTTCGCCCGGGGCGACGTGCTGTTCCGCCAGGGCGACGTGGCCCACTGGCTGTACATCATCGCCAGCGGCGAGGCCGAAGCCTGGTGGACGCCCCCCGACGGCGGCCCGCAGCGCCTCATCGACACCCGCGGCCCCGGCAACGTGTTCGGCGAACTCGGCCTGATGACCGGCGCGCCGCGGCGCTCCACCGTCGTCGCCATCACCGACGTGGAAGCCTACCGCCTCGACAAGGCCAGCCTCGAACACATCCTGCGCGCCCGCCCCGAGCTGGCCGAGGGCATCTCGGTGATCCTCGAACAACGCCGCAGCCGCTTTGCCGCCCTCGAGCAGGGCCACGCCAACGGGAGCCTCGGCCCGCGCAGCGCCACCCGTGTCGACGCCAGCGCCATCCGCAAGAAGATCCGCGATTTTTTCGGGCTGTAGTCGATCCCCACGGGCGCCGGCCGGCCAGCGCCCCGACTTCCGCCCCGTCAGCCCTCTCCGCGCGCCCCGCCAGGCCGGGCGCGCTCCACCTCCGGACCGCCCCATGCACGACACCACCTCCCTGCTTCCCGCCCTCGAAGCCGCCCTCGAAGCCCGCCGCGCGCTCATCACCCGCCTCGCCGCCGAGCAGACCGACGCCTACCGCCTCTTCCATGGCACCGTCGAAGGCCACTCCGGCCTCACCGTCGACCGCTATGGCAGCCTGCTGCTGGCCCAGAGCTTCCACACCCCCCTCGACCCGGCCCAGCTCGCCGCGCTGCGCGACTTCTACGCCGGCGCGCTGCCCGGGCTCGACCTGGTCTACAACGACCGCAGCACCTCCAACTCCCGCATCGCCAACCCGCTGCCCGCCAACGAGCAGGAGAAGGCCGAGCGCCGCCGGGAGTTCTCGGAGATGGGCGTCAAGTACTGGGTCCAGGCCCGCCACCCGGGGCAGGACCCGTGGCTGTTCCTCGACCTGCGCGCCGCCCGCCGCCGCATCATGGCCGAAGCGCCGGGCAAGTCGCTGCTCAACGTCTTCGCCTACACCTGCGGCGTCGGCATCGCCGCGGCCAAGGCCGGCGCGCGGCATGTGGTCAATGTGGACTTCGCCGAATCCAGCCTCGCGGTGGGCAAGGACAACGCCAGGCTCAACGAGCTGCCGATCCGCGTGCGCTTCATCAAGAGCGACGCCTTCGCCGCCCTGCGCCAGTTCTCGGGCATCGGCCAGCCCAGGATGGTGCGCGGCAAGCGCATGCCCCCGTTTCCCGAGCTCGAAAAGCACAGCTTCGACCTGGTCTTCCTCGACCCGCCGCGCTACGCCAAGAGCCCCTTCGGCGTGGTCGACCTGGTCAACGACTACCCGGCCCTCTTCAAGCCGGCCCTCCTCGCCACCGCCGAAGGCGGCACCCTGGTGTGCTGCAACAACGTCGCCCAGGTGAGCCGCGAGGCCTGGGCCGACCAGCTCGAACGCAGCGCGAAGAAGGCCGGCCGGGCCATCCGCGGGATGGAATGGATCACCCCGGAAGAAGACTTCCCCAGCCCCGACGGCAACCCGCCCCTCAAGACCCTGCTGCTGCGGGTGTAAGCCACCCGGCGCGATCTCCGCCGGGCCGGTGTGCCCAACCGCCGGCCCGGGCGGCCATCGCCAGCCAGCCCCTCCCCGCTGGCGGCCTGGACGGGTCGCTGCGGGCAAATATCGCACTTGGCGACGGATAGATCGCCACAATCACCAAAAATATAAATTCTGTAATCTCTGTCACGAGCTCGAACGCCACCTGCGCGTCTAATCGATCGCGTACCGGCAAGCCCTGGCCCCCACCCGGACCGCCGCCGGCCCTCAACGAGGAGACCGTGCCATGACAACAAAGATTACGGCCGTACCCGCCCTGCTCCTGGCCAGCGGGCTGCTCGCCTGCTCCGCCCACGCCGCGCTCCTGCCGGGCTGCCACAGCAGCGACGTCACCATCACCCGCGTCACCCAGTTTCTGGACACCACCGCGGGGGCCACCACGGAAACCATCTACGACGCCACCCTCGCCGGCATGCCGGTGGGCGCCGCCGCCTGCGCGGGAGCCTTTCGCGGCAACGACGGCTTCGAGCCGACGACCAATCTGGGCTACGCCGGTGACGGCCTGCTGAACGGCGGCAGCCAGGTGGCGAGCGGCAGGACGCCCTTCCCCGGCGGCGCCTTCATCGACGCCAGCCACCCGCTGCAGGACCTGGACGGTGACGGCCGCGCCGACGACCCGGGCTGGATCATGCTCGGCAAATATGAAAACGGCCGCTTCACCCCCAGCGCCGTGGGCGGCGACAGTGGCATCGTGCAGGCGTCGTTCTTCAGCGCCACGGAGACCGGCGTCGGCACCGGCACCTGGGCCTTCACGCCGGATGCCACCGTCGCCCAGCGCCTCGGCAGCGCCTTCGGCCGCAACTACTTCGACGCCTTCGCGCTGGTCTTCAAGGCCGGCAACGGCTTTGCCGCCTACGACTTCACGCCCGAACTGTTCGGCGCCGGTGCCCCCGGGCCGGCCGAACCGATCATGAACTGGTACGGCAGCTACGACGTCTCCGACACCCTCCGCGCCGGCGGCAAGGACGGCCTCAAGAACCCGGCCGGCCTGTCCCACATCACCTTGTGGGCGCGGGACCCGGCGCTGCCGCAGCCGACCACCGAGGTGCCCGAACCCGCGGGCCTCGGCCTGGTCGGCATCGCCGCCCTGGCCCTGCTTCGCTCACGCAGGCGCGCGGGCGCCTGAACGGCGCCGGCGCCGGCCTTCACTCGGCCGGCGGCACCTCGTCGGGGGCCGCATCATCCACCTCGCCGGCGGCCTCCGCGGCGGCCCTGGCCGCCATCTCGGCGGCGTGGGCTTCCATCATCGCCTGGCGGGTCGTCGGCGTCTCGAGGCTGACCCGGCCGAGGGCGCCGTCGCGGTAATCCTGCAGCAGCACCAGCGAAGCCTTCTCGATGTCGAGCCCGCCGCCCTTCAGCAGGCAACCGCGCCGCCGCGCGACGGCTTCGACCAGGCCGGGGCCGTCGAGGCCGCTCACGTCGATCTTGTAGCGCGCCGCCACCAGCGCCGGGTAGCGCCCGAGGAGCAGCCCACCGAGGAAGTTGGCCACCGCCTCGTCGATCACCGCGTTGCGGCCGATGGCGTGGCTCGCCGCCAGCATGTATCCGTCGGAATCGTGCTCGATCTTCGGCCACATCATGCCCGGCGTGTCGATCAGGGACGCCGTGGGCGACAGGTCGATGGCCTGCTGGCTCTTGGTGACGGCCGGCTCGTCGCCCACCTTGGCGACGCGCTTCTTGAGCAGCGCGTTCATCAGCGTGGACTTGCCCACGTTGGGGATGCCCATGATCATCATCCGCAGCGGCTTGAGGCGGTCGTTGCGGTGGGGCGCCAGCGGCCGGCACAGGCCGACCACCTTGGCCACGTCGCCGGGCTTCTTGCACGACAGGGCCACCGCGGTGACGCCCTTCTGGGCGTTGTAATAGGCCAGCCACTGGGCCGTGACGGCCGGGTCGGCCAGGTCGGCCTTGTTGAGGATCTTGAGGCAGGGGCGCTGGCGGTGCAGCCGCAGCTCGCGGATCATCGGGTTGCTGCTCGCCTCGGGCAGGCGCGCATCGACCACCTCGATGACGACGTCGATCCTCTCCATGCTCTCCGCCGCCTTCTTGCGGGCAGAGGTCATGTGACCGGGAAACCACTGGATGGACATGGGCGTGCGTTGAATCAATGAAAACCCGCCATTATCAGGGCAAAATGGCAACCCTCGAAGGAATTAGCCGAAAAGGCCCGCCCATGAACCACGAAGAAGTCATCGCCGCCACCCGCGAGTGGATCGAAAAGGCCGTCATCGGCCTCAACCTGTGCCCCTTCGCCAAGTCGGTGTACGTGAAGAACCAGGTCCGCATCGTCGTGAGCGACGCCCGCCACATCGACGGCTTCCTCGAAGATCTCGACCGCGAGCTCGACCACCTGGCCGAGGTCGCCCCCGAGGTCACCGACACCACGCTGCTGATCCACCCCACCCTGTTCCCCGACTTCCTCGACTTCAACGACGTGCACCAGATCGCCGACGAAGCCGTGGCCGAGCACGACCTCGAAGGCGTGATCCAGATCGCCAGCTTCCATCCGCAGTACCAGTTCGAGGGCACCGAGCCGGACGACATCACCAACTACACCAACCGCGCGCCCTTCCCCACCCTGCACCTGATCCGCGAGGAGAGCCTCGACCGGGCCGTCGAGGCCTTCCCCGACGCCGAGATGATCTACGAGCGCAACATGGAAACCCTGCGCAAGCTGGGTCTCGCCGGCTGGCTGGCCCTCGGCCTGCACACCCCCGAAGCCACCCGCAACGCCGGGCAGACCGATGGCCAGGCGTAAGCCCGCGCCCGCTGCCGCCGCGGCCGGCGCCCCGGTCGTCCATCCGGAGTTGCGCCCGGGGCAGTCCGTCGAGCTGCTGAAGGAGCCGCACATCCTCACCCGCGACAGCCAGCTCAACCAGGACAGCCGGCGCAAGCTCAAGCAGGTCTATCACCTCTACCAGTTCATCGAGCCGCTGCTCGCCGAGGTGCTCGCCGCCCGCGGCGACGTCAGCCTGGCCGACCACGGCGCCGGCAAATCCTACCTGGGCTTCATCCTCTACGACCTGTTCCTGAAGGCGCGGGAGGTCGGCACCGTGTATGGCATCGAGACGCGCCGCGAGCTGGTCGAGCACTCCCGCGAGCTGGCCGGCCGGCTGGGCTTCGGGCGGATGAACTTCCTCGACCTGTCGGTGGAGGAATCCACCCGCTCCGAGGCCCTGCCCGAGCGCATCGACGTGGTCACCGCGCTGCACGCCTGCAACACCGCCACCGACGACGCCATCCAGTTTGCGCTGGCCAAGCAGGCGAAGTTCGTGGTGCTGGTACCCTGCTGTCAGGCCGAGGTCGCCAGCGTGCTGCGCAAGAACAAGAACGCCAGCTTCGGCCTCACCCCGCTCTCCGAGATCTGGCGCCACCCCATCCACACCCGGGAGTTCGGCAGCCAGCTCACCAACGCCCTGCGCTGCCTGCAGCTCGAAGCCCACGGCTACCAGCTCACCGTGACCGAGCTGGTGGGCTGGGAGCACTCGATGAAGAACGAGCTGATCATCGCCCGCCACACCGGCGCGCCGCGCAAGAACGCCATGGAGCGCATCGAGGCGATCCTGTCCGAACTCAACCTCACCGAACTGCGGAGCCGCTTCGCGTGCTGAGCACCGGCCTCACCGCCACCGCCCTCGGGCTGCTGGCCCTCGCCCCGCGCCTGCCCCGGCTCGCCCGCCGCTACGACAGCGCGGCGCTGGCGCCCATAGAGGGCACCCCCGCCGAGACCGCCGACCCGCGCCTGCTGCAGCGCCTCGCCACCTGGGCAGCCGAGGGCGCCGGCCATGGCGCGACCCTGCTGCCCTGGTCGCGGCCGGCGCTGCCGGTTCCCCTGGCGATCGCCGCCACGGCGGCCGGCAATGCCCCGGCCGTGCGCCACTTCGGCCATCAGCTGGCCGGCTACCACCAGCTCACCCGGCGCAGCCGCGTGGGCGGCATCCTCTACCGGGTCGGCGTGCAACTGCGTCCGCTGGCGTGGTTCCTGCGCCGCCGCCCCGACGAACCCTGGGACGACGCCTGGCTCACCGACCTCGACGCTGGCCGGCTGGCCGCCCTGGCACGCTGGCTGCCGCGCCGCCCGACCCTGATCGTGCTGGAGGGCCACGCCGCGACCAACGCCGGCACAGTGGCCAAGGCCCTCGACCACGCTGCCCGCAACGGCGATCAGCCGGTGCGGCTGCTCATCCTCGGCCCCGGGCCGGCCGGACTCGCCGCGACGCCGCTGTAAGCGCCGCCGCTCAGCGGAAAGGGGGATAGGCGTTCATCTGCGACGAGCGGCTCGGGTCCGCCGGCCTGGTCGGCTGCGGGGGCGGTGGAGCCGGACGCGGGTGGTAGGGCACCAGCGGCCCGGGGCGAATGACCAGCACCCGCTCGGCCTGCTCCTGCTCGGCCCGCCGCTGGGCCTCCCGCTGGGCGCGGCGCTGCTGCTCGGCCTCGGCGGCCTGCTCGATCTCCTGGCGCCGGCGCCGCTCCGCCGCCTCGCTGGCCTGGCGACCCTCGATGCGGTTCACGTCCTGCACCATCTGTTCGGCCCGCCGGCGCGCCTCGAGCTGGTCCTGCACGCTGGGCGGCGGCAGCGTATCGACCTTCGAGCCCTGGCTGCCCGCCCCGCAAGGGCCGTCGGTGTAGGTCACCCGCCCATCGGCGCCCACGCACTTGTTGACCGCCCAGGCCTGCCCGACCATCACCGCCAGGCACAGGCCCGCCAGCAGTCGGCCGCCCCCACGCGTCACGCGCATTCCTCCTCCCACCGGGTTGCCCCCGAAAAACTCGATCCGCTCCAAAGCTTAGGCCGCGCCTGCGCAAAATGCGAGCGCCTCCCGCCCGGCACACGGGCGCACCACGGGTCTGAAGTGTTGTATTTGAGCAGCATCAGAGTGTGAATTTGTGCACTTTTCACAACGATAAAACCAGCAGGCGCTCCATGGCGCGCTAATCTGGAATCAATGATCCGGGCACGCCCACGCGGGCACGCCCGGAGCTTACGACGAAGCCCCAGGCCCCTGCCCTCGCGCACCGGCTTCGCGCATCGCCCAACTCCACTCCGGAGAAGATCATGTTGACGACCAAACCGATTCTCGACACCACCGACTACCTCCTCAAGGCCCAGACCCTCCCCCTCGAAATGGCAAGCTACGCAGCAACCATCTGGTTTGCGTGGATGCTCAAACCCTGGTCGGGAGTCGGATCGGATCAGAAATGAAGCCTGCCCACCGGCCGTGACAGCGGCCGGCTGGGTAACGCCCCCAGCCAACGCCGTTGTTACGGCGGGCGGACGTCAAAAAGCAGAAAGCCCTGACATGTCAGGGCTTTCTGCTTGGGTCTTGGGGCGACATACCGGGATCGAACCGGTGACACCTGGAATCACAATCCAGTGCTCTACCAACTGAGCTAATGCCGCCATCGGCGTGGCGGGTAAATCCCACCGCGATACTGCAAAACAAAACCGCAAAACTTTTGGGGCGACATACCGGGATCGAACCGGTGACACCTGGAATCACAATCCAGTGCTCTACCAACTGAGCTAATGCCGCCACTGAAGGCCATCGGCTTGCGCCGCCAGCCAGAAACTTTTCAAGAGCCTGCCCGACAGGAATCGAACCTGTAACCCCCGGCTTAGAAGGCCGGTGCTCTATCCAGTTGAGCTACGGGCAGATCGATCGCCGCGGGCGCCGGAGCGAAGCTTTGGTCGGGGTGGAGAGATTCGAACTCCCGACATCTTGCTCCCAAAGCAAGCGCGCTACCGGACTGCGCTACACCCCGAGAGGCGCGAATGATACAGAGCCTCCCCACGGCCGTCAAACATCTTTGAAACTTTTTCCGGGGCCTGCACATGACACCCGCGCGCCGCAAATTTTGCGCGCATTCGTGTCATGTCGCATGGAAGCGGCGAATTTATGACGTCACACGGCGAGCTCAACCCGGATAATATCGCGCGATGCCCGACCGACCGACCGCCCCCCGTGCCCTGATGGCTCCCCTGCACCTCCTGCTCACCGGCGGTGGTCTCTTCGCGCCCGCCGCGATGGCCGCCGAGATCGCGGGCAGCGGCGGGGTTTCGACGCTGCCGGGGCTGCTGCTGGCCGGCGGCGGCGTGGCGGCGGGCCTGCTCGCCAGCCGCCTGTTGGGGCGCAAGCCCGCCCCGCTTCCTGCGGCACCGTCCCCCGAGCAGCCCGCCCCGCCGTGGCTGGACTTCATCGAACTCACCGGCGACTGGCTGTGGGAGACCGATGCCGAGCACCGCTTCGTCGCCATCCCCGGCGCAGCGCCGGCGCCGAGCATCGCCCCCGCCGACGCCCTCGGGCGCGACTGGGAAGAAGTCATCATGCCCGACGTGCCACCCGACTTCGCCCAGGCCCACCGGGACACCCTCGCCCGCCACGGCCCGGTGGCGGTCACCCTCACCCGCCGCAGCCCGAGCGGCGAGTTGCGCTACCTCGAGCTGCGCGGCCGCCCCGTCTTCGATGCGGGCGGGCAGTTCCAGGGCTACCGCGGCATCGGCCGCGAGATCACCGACGAAGCCCGCCTGAAGGCCGAACTCGAACGCACCGAGGAGCGCATCCACGCCCTGATCGCCTACAGCACCGACGGCTACTGGGAACAGGACGCCGACCTCCGCTACACCGCGATCGCCGCCAGCTCCGGGCACCTCGCCGACCTCGGCGCCGAGGACGCCATCGGCACGCGGCGCTGGGAGCTGCCGGGCGAGTCCCCCAACGAAGCGCCGTGGGCCGAGCACATCGCCCTCCTCAAGCAGATCGAGCCCTTCTCGAACCTGGTGTTCTGCCGCCGCGACCCGGCCGGCCGGACGATCTGGCTATCGGAGAGCGGCATCCCGGTGTTCGACCGCAACGGCGTGTTCGCCGGCTACTGCGGCACCACCCGCAACATCACCGCCGAGGTGGAGGCCCGCGACCAGCTGCAGGAAAACGAAGCCCTCTTCCGCGCCCTCTTTGCCGGCGCGCCGGCCTGTGTCGGGCGCATCTCCGCCGACGGCCGCTGGCTCGAGGTGAACGACGCCCTCGCCAACCTGCTCGGACGCTCCGCCGACGCGATCACCGGCCAGCCGGTGGACGGCTTCCTCGAACCCGAAGACGCCGCCAGCGGCCAGACCCTGCGCGGGCGCTGCCTGGCCGGCGAGACCCGCCACTTCGCCCGCGAAGCCCGCTACCACCGCGCCGACGGCCAGACCCTGTGGTGCCGCGAGTCGGCCCGGCTGATCCTCGGTGACGACGACAGCCCGCCCTTCTTCGCGGTCGCCATCGAGGACATCTCGACCCTGCGCAAGAGCCTCGACACCCGGCGCGCCGGCGAGGAGCGCTACCGCCTGCTCTTCGAGCTGTCCCCCGAGGCGACCCTGGTGTGCATCGACGGGCGCATCCACCTCACCAACGAGGCCAGCCGCCGCCTGTTCGGCGCCAGCGACCGGCGCGCCCTCGACGGTGTCGAGATGCTGTCCCTGGTGCACCCCGACGACCGGGCCCTGGAGGCCGCCCGCCTGCAGGAATTCGCCGAGAGCCTGCAGGCCATCCTGCAGCCGCTGCCCCTGCGCTACCAGCGCCTCGACGGCGAGCCGATCAACGCCGAGGCCACCGGCGTGCACATCCACTTCGACGGCCAGCCGGCGATGCTCTACGTGATGCGCGACGTGGCCCGCTGGCTGTCGGCCGAGCAGGTGCTGCGGGAGAGCCGCGCGATGTATCGGGACGTGGTCGAGTCGGTCAACGAGATCCTCTTCCAGACCGACGCCGACGGGCGCCTCACCTTCCTCAACCGCGCCTGGGGGCACACCACCGGCTTCGATACCCGCCTGAGCATCGGGCAGAGCCTGCTCGAGTTCGTCTCCGACGAAGACCGCATCCGCGTCGAGCAGCGGCTGCGCGGCATCCGCGAGGGCTACGCCGACATCGTCCAGTTCGAGTTCCGCCTGCGCACCCACTCCGACGGGCCGCGCTGGGTCGAGGCCACCATCCGCCCCCTGCGCGACACCTACGACCAGGTGGTGGGCAGCTCCGGCACCCTCGACGACATCACCGCCCGCAAGGAGGCCGAGCAGTCCCAGCGCGACCTCAACCGCGAGCTCGAAGCCCGGGTGCGGGTGCGCACCGCCGAGCTCGAAGCCTCCAACCGGGAGCTCGAGGCCTTCTCCTACTCGGTCTCCCACGACCTGCGCGCCCCGCTGCGGGCGATCGACGGCTTCGCCCAGATCGTCGCCGAAGACTACGCCCCGCGCCTCGACGAGACCGGCCGCGAATACCTGCAGCGCATCCGCGTCGCCACCCAGCGCATGGCCCGCCTGATCGACGACCTGATCGACCTGGCCCGGCTGACCCGCCAGACCATGAAGCGCGAGGAGGTCAACCTCAGCCAGATCGCCGAGCAGATCCTCACCGAGCTGCGCCAGGAAGACCCGGGCCGGCAGATCGAGATCCACGTCGAGCCCGGCCTGATGGCCGCCGCCGACCGGGCGCTGATCCGCGTGGCCCTGGAGAACCTGCTGCGCAACGCCTGGAAGTTCACCAGCCGCCGCGAGATGGCGCAGATCCGCTTCCACGCCGAGATGCGCGAGGGGCAGATCGTTTATTGCGTCACCGACAACGGCGCCGGCTTCGACATGAGCTTCGCCTCCAAGCTGTTCCTGCCCTTCCACCGGCTGCACGGCATCAGCGAGTTCGCCGGCACCGGCATCGGTCTCGCCACCGTCCAGCGCGTCATCCAGCGCCACGAGGGCCGGGTGTGGGCCGAGTCCGCCCCCGAGAAGGGCGCCAGCTTCTTCTTCACCCTCAGCCACTGAGCATCGCAGGCCGCCGCCCGGCCTCCGAAGGTGTCGTGCTCCGGACGACCTCGCCGCTCCGCCCAAGGCGCTGAATCCGCAGGGTTTGATCTAGGTCATAAGCCGTGTTGTGCGACGCAATAATTGCGTACTTCTACTCATGCCATGGCAGGGGAACGCGGGGTAAAATTCAAACCCACATTGCACGCAGGCTTAAGCGCGGCCGGAACCGGCCGTTAGGCATGAGAATCGCATCCACCGGGCAGCCATCATGAACGAACAGCACTATCTCACCCCCCTCTTCGAGCCCCGCTCCGTCGCCGTGATCGGTGCCACCGAACGCGAGAGATCGCTGGGCTCCGTCGTCGTCCGCAACATGCTGGAAGCCGGCTTCAAGGGCAAGCTGTTCGCCGTCAACCCCAAATACGAGCAGGTGTTCGGCGTCCCCTGCTACCGCAGTGTCGAGGACATCCCCCACCGCCTCGACCTCGCCATCATCACCACCAAGGCCGACCGCGTCCCGGCCATCGTCGATGCCTGCGGCCGCGCCGGCACCAAGGCCGTGGTGATCATCACCGCCGGCTTCTCCGACGCCGGCCCCCGCGGCCGCATGCTCGAGAAGAACACCTACGAGAACGCCCGCCGCCACCGCATCCGCGTGCTCGGTCCCAACAGCCTCGGCGTGCTGCGCCCCGAGCTCGGCCTCAACGCCAGCTTCGCCCACGGTGGCGCCGGCAAGGGCTCGATCGGCTTCATCTCCCAGTCCGGCGCCCTGTGCTCGGCGATCCTCGACTGGGCCAAACCCAACAACGTCGGCTTCTCGTCGGTGATCTCCCTGGGCACCTCGGTGGACATCGACTTCGGCGAAGTCCTCGAATACATGGTGTCGGACTCCCGCACCGAGAGCATCTTCCTGTACGTCGAGGGCATCAAGGACGCCCGCCGCTTCGTCAGCGCGCTGCGTGCCGCTGCCCGCGTCAAGCCGGTGCTGCTGATCAAGGTCGGCCGCCACCCGGTCGGCTCCCGCGCCGCCCAGCTGCACTCCGGCGCGATGGTCGGCGAGGACACGGTCTTCGACGCCGCCCTGCGCCGCGCCGGCGTGATCCGCCTCTACAACCTCGGCCAGCTGTTCGCCGCCGCCAACGCCCTGTTCTCCCACTTCCGCCCCCGCGGCAACCACCTGGCGATCATCACCAACGGCGGCGGGCCGGGCGTGATGGCCGCCGACCGCGCCGCCGACCTGCGCATCCCGCTGGCCAAGCTCAGCGACGCGACGGTCGCCAAGCTCAACGAGTTCCTGCCGGTCAACTGGTCCCACGGCAACCCCATCGACATCATCGGCGACGCCGACGCCGAGCGCTACCGCAAGACCCTCGAGGTCGTGCTGGCCGACGAGAACGTCGAGGGCGTGCTCACCATGCTGTGCCCTCAGGCCATGAGCTCCGCCACCGAGGTCGCCCAGCAGGTCATCGAGATCGAGCGCAACGCCGACAAGCCGCTGTTTACCTGCTGGATGGGCGAGGAGCAGGTCCGCGAAGGGCGCGAGCTCTTCGAGAAGGCCGGCATCCCCACCTTCGGCACCCCCGAGCCGGCGGTCGAGCTGTTCGGCCACATCTCGGCCTACTACCGCAACCAGAAGCTGCTGGTGCAGACGCCCTCGTCCCTGTCGTCCGATCTCAACCCGCCCTCCGTCGAGAGCGCCCGGCTGGTCATCGAGACGGCCCTCTCCGAGCGGCGCAAGAACCTCAACGAGATGGAGTCCAAGGCCCTGCTGGCGGCCTTCCGGATCCCCATCGCCCAGACCGTCGTGGCCCGCTCGGCCACCGAGGCCATGGTGCTCGCCGAGGAGCTCGGCCTGCCGGTGGCCATGAAGATCGACTCGCCCTCGATCACCCACAAGGCCGACACCGGCGGCGTGCGCCTCAACCTCAACGGCCTCGCCGCGGTGCGCAGTGCCTACCAGGAAATCCTGGAGGACGTGAAGCGCAAGCGCCCCGACGCCACCATCAACGGCGTCGCCATCGAGCCGATGATCATCAAGCCCTACGGCCGCGAGCTGATGGTCGGCGCCGTGCGCGACCCGATCTTCGGGCCGGTGATCACCTTCGGCGAGGGCGGCGCCCACGTCGAGATCCAGGCCGACCGCGCCGTCGCCCTGCCGCCCCTCAACAACTACCTGGTGCAGGATCTCATCAAGTCCACCCGCATCGCGACCCTCCTCGGCGAGTACCGCAACATGCCGCCGATCAACATGGAGTCCCTCGAGTTCGTGCTGCTGCGGATCTCCGAGATGGTCTGCGAGCTGCCCTGGATCCGCGAGATCGACATCAACCCGCTGATCGTCGACGAGAACGGCGCGGTGGCCGTCGATGCCCGCATCACCGTCGACAACATCGCCCCGACGGCGGACCGCTACGACCACATGGCGATCCACCCCTACCCGTCGCACCTCATCACCAAGCTGTCGATGCCCGAGGGCGAGATCACCGTGCGGCCGATCAAGCCCGAGGACGCCGAGCTCGAGATCGAGTTCGTCCGCAAGCTCTCGCCCGAGACCAAGTACCTGCGCTTCATGAACACCATGCGCGAGCTGCCGCCCGCGATGGTTGCCCGCCTCACCCAGATCGACTACGACCGCGAGATGGCCTTCGTCGCCATCATCCCCGACGAAAACGGCAACGAAGTCGAGATCGGCGTCTGCCGCTACGCGGTCAACCCCGACGGCGAGACCTGCGAGTTCGCCATCGTGGTGGCCGAGGACTGGCAGCACCGCGGCCTCGCCCGACGGCTGATGGGCGTGCTCATCGAGACCGCCCGCAACCGCGGCCTGCAGGCCATGACCGGGATCTTCCTGTCGAACAACGACCGCATGCTGAAGTTCGTCAGCAGCCTCGGCTTCGTGCTCACCAACGACCCGGAAGACAACACCATCAAGCACGGCGTGCTGCCGCTGCAGGGCTGAGCCGACGGGGGCCTCCGGGCCCCGCCGCTACCGCACACCAACCAGGGCGCGCCGGGAATACCCGGGGCGCCCTGGCGCATCTCGAGGAGCAACCCCCCATGACCACGGCCTCCGACACGCCCACGCGCTGCAGCTGGTGCGGGCAGGACGCCCTCTACCAGGCCTACCACGACCGCGAATGGGGCGTGCCGCTGCACGACGACCGGGCGCTGTTCGAGCTGCTCACCCTCGAAGGCGCCCAGGCGGGCCTGTCCTGGCTCACCGTGCTCAAGAAGCGCGACAACTACCGCGCAGCCTTCGCCGGCTTCGACCCGGCGCGGGTGGCGCGCTTCGGCCCCGACGACGAAACCCGGCTCCTCGCCAACCCCGGCATCATCCGCAACCGCCTCAAGATCGCCGCGACGATCGGCAACGCCCGCGCCTTCCTGGACGTGCAGGCCGAGTTCGGCAGCTTCGATGGGTGGCTGTGGCGCTTCGTGGATGGCCGCCCCATCCACAACTCCTGGGACGACCTCGGCCAGGTGCCGGCCAGCACCCCGCTCTCCGACGCCCTAAGCAAGGCACTGCGCCAGCGCGGCTTCCGCTTCGTGGGCAGCACCATCTGCTACGCCTTCATGCAGTCGGCGGGGTTGGTCAACGACCACCTCACCACCTGCTTCCGCCATCGTGAAGTGGCTGGGCTATCATCCTAAAAATGGCAGGTGACCGCTTTCCCCCAGCCAAGGAGCCGCACGAGCACGCGCCTTCGGGCCCTCGCCGACCTTTTCCCGGAAGGTGACGGCGCCGCACGCTCGCGGGTACGCCTGCGCGGGCGCCTGGTTTTGTCGCTCTGCCCTGCAGGCATGGGCCTGCAGCGGTCGCTTTGCACCAGACACCCGCCCGGACGCACCCACAAGCGCGTCCCACTGCCGTTTCCAGGATAATCGCCCGCCTGACAAACCCACCCGACCCACCCATGAACGCTCAGATCGAAACCGCCGAGCTCCACGGCCAGCCCGTCCTCAAGCTGCAGACGCCCGACGGCGCCGTGGCCCTCATCAGCCTGTTCGGCGCCCAGGTGCTGTCCTGGGTGCCCGCCGGCGGCGAAGACCGCCTCTACCTCAGCCCCGACGCCGTGTTCGACGGCGCCACGCCGATCCGCGGCGGCGTGCCCCTGTGCTTCCCGCAATTCGCCGGCCGCGGCCCGCTGCCCAAGCACGGCTTCGCCCGCACCCGCCAGTGGGAAGTCGGCAACACCCGCGCCGGCAAGGATTTTGCCCTCGCCACCCTGCGCCTCACCGACGACGCCACCACCCGCGCCCTGTGGCCCCACGCCTTCAGCGCCGAGATGAGCATCTCGATCGGCGGCGACCGCCTCGACCTGGAGCTGGAAGTGGACAACACCGGCGATGCGCCCTTCCACTTCACCGCCGCGCTGCATACCTACCTCAAGGTGCGCGAGGTCGAGGCGCTGCGCATCGAGGGCCTGCGTGGCCTCGAATACTGCGACAGCGCCGCCGGCGACAGCCTGAAGAAGGAGACCGGCGTCGGCCTCACCATCGAAGGCGAGGTGGACCGCATCTACCACAACGCCCCGCCGACCCTGCTGGTCCGCGAGGACAACCGTGCGATGGGCATCCACAGCCAGAACTTCCCCGACGTGGTGATCTGGAACCCGTGGGAAGACAAATGCGCCCAGCTCGCCGACATGCCCCGCGACGGCTTCCGCCGCATGCTGTGCGTCGAGGCGGCCGCCGTGCGCGAACCCGTCGAGCTCGCCCCCGGCGCCGGCTGGTGGGGCCGCCAGTCGCTGGTGGCGATGTAATCCCGCCGGGGCGCGGCACCGTCAGCGTGGCGCGGCGGCCCCCGGCTCCAGCTGCGCCGCCAGCCCCAGCTTGCGCGCCAGCAGCACCGACCCCTCGTGGGTCAGGTGCACGCTGTCCACATACAGTAGCTGCCCGTCCAGGTGGCTCACGCAGCGGGACGCATCGCACAGCGGCCCGTCCAGGGACACCTGCGCCAGGCCCGGCTCGCCCTTCAGGGCGTCGAGCAGCCGGGCCGTGCGGGCATAGCGCTGGCGGTAGGCCTCCAGCGGCACGTCGCAGTCGGCCCGCGGCGCGCCCAGCACCAGCTTGCCCTGGGCCCGGCGCTCCGCGCAGGCGCCAATGCTGAAGCCCGAGGCCGGCGGCGGCGCCACCAGCACGACCCGCTTGCCCATCCCGGTCAGCGCCCGCACCGTCGCGCGCAAGGCCGCCTCGGCCCGCTCGATGCTCGCCTCCCCCTCGACCAGCGTGCCGTCCTGATGCGCGAGGGTGCGCCAGTGGTTGCGCGGGTCCTCCGGCGTCAGCAACTGGCGGAAGGGGCTGGAGAGCACCACCACCTCGATGGATTTCGTCCGGCGCAGGTAATCCAGCACCGAATCGTTGAACGCAATGCAGGCCTCGCTCCACGGGCGCTGGTAAAACACGTCCGACAAGGGCGCCAGCCCCACCGTCGGCGGGCAGTTTCCGCGGGTCGCCTGCTGCACGCCGCGACGCGTCGTCGCGACGATGCCCGGCACCAGGTGCATCGCGAAGGAATCGCCCCACACCATCACGCTGGGGTTCGGCGCGCTCTGGCATTCGGGCTTGGGGCTGAAGGGCGTCTCATACACGCAGGCCGACGAGAAGCCGTCGTTGGCCCGGCGCACATGGGCGTAATCGACGTCGGACGCCAGCCCGGCGGCCATCGCCACCGGCACCCCGATCACGCCGCAGGACGCGGCCAGCGTACCGAGCGCGAAGCGCCGGGACGGCTGCGGCTGCCAGCGGCGGGTCGGCATCTCGACGCAGCGGTAGAGCAGCAGCCCGAGGCCGATCCCGACCATCAGGGTCAGCAGGCTCTGGAGCGGCGTCACAGTGGAGACCGACGCGTTCTTGAGGAAGGCGAAGGGCGGCCAGTGGGCCAGGTAGAGGGAATAGGACACGTCGCCGACGCGGGCCAGGGCGCGGGACACCAGCGCCCGCTCCAGCAACGGGTGGCGTCGGGCGATCACCACCGCCGTCGCCAGGCACACCAGCAGCGCATCGAGCCCCGGGTGCGGCAGGCCGGTGGGGAACACCGGGATCACCGCCAGCACCGCCACCGCCGGCCAGAACAAGGCCGCCAGCACGGGCTGGAGACGCAGCATCAGCCCCGGCATCAGCGCGATCATCGAGCCGACCCCCAGCTCCCAGCCCCGGGTCGGCAACAGGTAGAAGGTGGCGGTCGGCTTGAACGACTGCAGGCCCAGGCACATCCCGAGGCTGGCCACGAACATCAGCACCCCGCCGGGCACCCAGTAGCGGCGCGGCGTGAACGCCAGGAAGGCGGGCAGCAACAGGTAGTACTGCTCCTCGATGGACAATGACCAGGTGTGCAGCAGCGGCTTGAGGTCGGCCGCCCCGGAAAAGTAGCCGGTCTGCATCAGCAGCACCAGGTTGGCGCTGAAGGTCACCGCGCCCCAGACCTGCTTGATGAAATCCTGCAGTTCCTGGGCGTTGAGCGCGAAAGGCGCCACGACGGCCGACGCCAGGAAGGTCGCGTAGGCCGCCGGCAGCAGGCGCTTGGCCCGCCGGAAATAAAAGGTCTTGAAGCTGAAGCGCCCCGCCTCGACCTCCTTGCGAACCATATCGGTGATCAGGAAGCCGGAGATGACGAAGAAGACGTCCACCCCCAGGAAGCCGGCCCCCAGGAAATCGAAGCCCGCGTGATAGAACAGGACCAGTGACACAGCCAGACCGCGGAGGGCCTGAATATCCGTTCTGAATCCTTGACTCATCGCCTGAACACCATTCGCGCCCCATGACCACCGAGCCGCCGGGCCAGCACAAAAAAAGCGGCAGCGCCTCCCCACCGGAAACGCTGCCGCATCATAGTCTGCCAGAGGGGGCCACGCCCCCCTCAATTTGTCTTAGTTCGTGCCAGCCCTCACTGTTTCGGCAACATTGCGGCCATTGACCCGCACCACCGCGATGACGTGTCCGGAGCTGTCGGTGTCGACCGGCTCGATGCTCAGGCTGCCGCCATCGAGCGCCCGCTGCAGGCGCTGGGTGGCGTGTTCGGACGTCATGCCCGGCTCACGCGCGTCGAGGCCCTGGACCCGGATCTTGCGCCCGCCCTGGTAGAAGGTCGCACCATCCATCGCGTAGGCCCGCGCCACGCCACGGGCGGGGCGCTGGACCACCGCCGGCGCGGCCAGCGGCGCCGGGGCCGGCGCACTCACCGCCGGCGAATGGGGCACCGGCGCTGGCGCGGGGGCTGGTGCGGCCGCGGGAACAGGGGCCGGAGCCGGCGCCGACTCGACCGCGCGGGCAGCGGACATCGCGGCGGCGGCCGCAGCGGCAGCCTCGGCAGCCGACAGACTGCTGGAGGACGCGGCGTAGGCCGGCACCACGGGCGCCGCCGGGCGCACCGCCACCGGCTTCGGCGCCTCGGTGGTCGGGCGCAGCTGCGGAACAGCGGGGGCGACCGGCTGCGGCGGCGGGATCGTCACGGACTGGCGCCCCACCGGCGCAGCAGGCGGCTGTGCGGGCTGGAGCGGCTGGGGCGAACGCAGCTGGCGCACGGCCTCGCTGCGCGGGACCGGGGGCGTGGTCGGCACGAAGGCTTCCCGGCCGATGCCCCGGGTGGCCGGCCCCGGTGCGGGCATGGGCGCCGGCAGCGGCGCCGGACGGGCGGCCGCCGGCGGCGGCACGGGGGTCCGGAGCGCCGGCTCGACGGCGGCCTGGCGCGCGCTGCGCGGCGGCGGCTCACGCAGCTCGGAGCGGAGCTGGGCCTGACGCCCGCGGGCCTCGCGCACCGGCTCCTCGCGGGCATCGCGGGCTTTCCGGCCGCGGGCCGCCAGGCGTTCCTCGCGGGCCGCAGCCCGGGCCTCGGCCCGGGTCATGCGCTCGGGCCTGGCCGGCGCCTGGGCGGCGGCCTTCTTGCCAGCGGCGTCCCGCTCGGTGGCCTTGCGCCCCTTCGCCGGCACGTCCTTCTCGACACGCTCCTTGGCATTGCGGCCCTTGGCCACGACGGTGTTGTCGGCCCGGCCCTTGTCCTTGTCGGCGACGCGCTTGTCGGCGCGACGCTCGGCCCGCGACTTGACGGGCTCGGCCTTGGCTGCCGGCGCGCGGGTGGCCGCGGCCTTGGCAGCCGCCTTGGGCGGCGCCTTGACTGCGGCCGCCTTGGGGGCCGCCTGCTTGTGAGCCGGCTTGACCTGCGTCGGCTGGGGCGCGGCGGAGGCATCGCCCCCGAGCACCACCATGCCGAACGCTGCCACTGCCAGCGCAGCAAATACGTGATTCATAAGATGTCATCTCCAGCGTGGCCGGATGCGCCAAAAACGGCGACCGGCGTGGGGTGCGCGGACAAAGACCCTGTCCACGACACGAATAATCGGGGGATTTTACCGGAAACTCCCTCCTCGACGGGCTTGCAGGCAAGCCCGGAGATTGGGCACCATGCGCCCTTTTGAAATCCGGGCCTGCCCATGCTTCTGCCGATCGAACAACGCATTGCCGCCGAGTTAGGTGTACAACCCCGCCAGGTCATCGCTGCGGTGCAGCTCCTCGACGAAGGCGCGACGGTGCCCTTCGTCGCCCGCTACCGCAAGGAAGTCACCGGCGGCCTCGACGACACCCAGCTGCGCAACCTCGAAGAACGCCTCGGCTACCTGCGCGAACTCGAGGAGCGCCGCGCCGCGGTGATCAACAGCATCGCCGAACAGGGCAAGCTCGACCCGGCGCTGCGCGAAGCCATCGAGAACGCCGAGACCAAGCAGCGCCTCGAAGACCTCTACCTGCCCTTCAAGCAGAAGCGCCGCACCAAGGCCCAGATCGCCCGCGAGGCCGGCATCCAGCCGCTGGCCGACGCCCTGCTGGCCGACCCGACCCTGACGCCGGAGACGGAAGCCGCCGCCTACCTCAACGCCGATGCCGGCTTTGCCGACACCAAGGCCGTGCTGGACGGCGCCCGCCAGATCCTGATGGAGCGCTTCGCCGAAGACGCCGAGCTGCTCGGCAAGCTGCGCGAATACCTCAACGACCACGGCGTCGTCGCCTCCACCGTGATCACCGATAAGGAGACCGACCCCGCCGCCGCCAAGTTCCGCGACTGGTTCGATTTCCGCGAAGCCATCGGCACCGTGCCGTCCCACCGGGCGCTGGCCCTGTTCCGCGGCCGCAACGAAGGTTTCCTGCGCCTGCAGCTGGCCCTCGACTCCGACCCCACCGACGGCAGCCCGGCCGGCCCCAACCCCTGCGAGGGGCGCATCGCCGGCCACTTCGGCATCAAGGACCAGGGCCGCCCGGCCGACGCCTGGCTGCGCGAGACGGTGCGCTGGGCCTGGAGCGTCAAGATCTCGCTGCACCTCGAACTCGAGCTGCTCGGCCAGCTCCGCGAGCGCGCCGAAGAAGAAGCCATCCGCGTCTTCGGCCGCAACCTGAAAGACCTGCTGCTCGCCGCCCCCGCCGGCCCGCGCGCCACCCTGGGCCTCGACCCGGGCCTGCGCACCGGCGTCAAGGTGGCGGTGGTGGACCAGACCGGCAAGCTCGTCGACACCGCCACCATCTACCCCCACGAGCCCCGCCGCGACTGGGACGGCAGCCTGCACACCCTCGCGAAGCTGTGCGAGAAGCACGGGGTTTCGCTGATCGCCATCGGCAACGGCACCGCCAGCCGCGAGACCGACAGGCTCGCCGCCGAGCTGATCAAGCTGCGCCCCGCGCTCGCCATGACCAAGATCGTCGTCTCGGAGGCCGGCGCCTCGGTGTATTCCGCCTCCGAGCTGGCCGCCCGGGAGTTCCCCGACCTCGACGTGAGCCTGCGCGGCGCCGTCTCCATCGCCCGCCGTCTGCAGGACCCGCTGGCCGAGCTGGTCAAGATCGACCCCAAATCCATCGGCGTCGGCCAGTACCAGCACGACGTCAACCAGAGCCGCCTGGCGCGGGCCCTCGATTCGGTGGTCGAAGACTGCGTGAACGCCGTCGGCGTGGATGTGAACATGGCCTCCGCGGCGCTGCTCACCCGCATCTCCGGCCTCAACCCCACCCTGGCCGCCAATATCGTGGCCCACCGGGATGCCAACGGCCCCTTCCCCAACCGCGCCGCGCTGCTCGACGTGCCGCGCCTCGGCCCCAAGACCTTTGAACAGGCCGCCGGCTTCCTGCGCGTGATGGGCGGCAACAACCCGCTGGATGCCTCGGCGGTGCACCCCGAAGCCTATCCGGTGGTCGAGCGCATCCTCGCCGATATCCAGAAAGGCGTGCGCGACGTGATGGGCGACAGCCGCCTGCTCGGCCAGCTCAAGGCCGACCGCTACACCGACGAGCGCTTCGGCCTGCCCACGGTGCAGGACATCCTGAAGGAACTCGACAAGCCCGGCCGCGACCCGCGCCCCGAGTTCACCACCGCCAGCTTCAAGGAGGGGGTCGAAGACCTCAAGGATCTCGCCATCGGCATGATCCTCGAAGGGGTGGTCACCAACGTCACCAACTTCGGCGCCTTCGTGGACATCGGCGTGCACCAGGACGGCCTGGTGCATGTGTCGGCCCTCGCCGACCGCTTCGTGAAAGACCCCCACAGCGTCGTCAAGGCTGGCCAGGTGGTGAAGGTGAAGGTGCTGGAGGTCGACCTGCCCCGCAAGCGCATCGCCCTCACCATGCGCATGGGCGACCAGCCCCCGGCCGCCGGCCAGGGCAACGGCACCCGCGAGCCCCGCGACCCGCGCGGCGGCAGACACGGCGCGGCAGCCAAGCCCCAGCGCGAAGCGGCAATGGCCGGGTCCCTCGCCAGCGCGTTTGCCAAGGCGCTGAAAAAGTAAAAGGCGCACCGGGCCGGGCAATGCCTCCCGGCCCGAATCACGGGGGGCTTGCGGACGCGGCCCCGGCCGCCCCCGCCGCACAAACCCGGCGGGCCGACTGGCCCTGAGCGCGGGGTTGCGGCATCCACCGCAGTCACCCACGGCGGGTCAGACCAAGGCAGCCTTCCGGCTGGCCCTGCGCGCGGGGCTATCCAGCAAACCGCCGCCCCACCTGGCCTGCCACGCGCAGCGCGTCACGCATCACTCGGCCTACCCATACACCACCTCGACCGCCTCCGGCGGCAGCCATTCGCGCAGGCTCGCCAGCAGGTCGTCGTCGGGGCGCACGCGCCAGCTGGGGCCGAGGGGCAGCTCGCCTTCGGCGCTGGCGTTGCGGTAGCGCACGCGGATCGGGCACTCGCCCTCGCGGAAGGGTTCGAGGGCGGCCTGCAGGCGGTCGACCGCCGCCACCGCCCCGCCGGCTTCGCCCACCTCGCCGTTCAGGCGGATGTGCAGCGCGCGGGCAAAGCGGCCGCGGGCCTCGCCGAGTGTCATCAGCTTGTCGGCGACGATGCGCAGGCCGCCGGAGAAGTCGTCGTTGCTCACCTTGGCGTCGACGATGAGCACCTCGTCCACCACGATGCGCTGGCGGTTGTTGTCGAAGACCTCGGAGAACACCGACACCTCCCGCGGCGTGGTGCCGTCGTCGAGCAGCACGAAGGCGATCTTGCCGCGGGCGGTCATCTTGGCGCGCACCTCCATCACCACGCCGGCCAGGGTGATGAGGTCCTTGCTCGGCTCCACGTTGGCGAGCGGGCGCCGCACGAAACGCCGTACCTCGTCCTTGAAGGCATTGAACGGGTGGCCGGAGAGGAAGAAGCCGATGGCGATCTTCTCTTCCTTGAGCTTGTCCCGCTCCCCCCACGGGCGCACCTTGACGTAGTCGGCCATCGGCGGCGCGGCTTCGCCGGGGATGTCGAAGAGGCCGCTCTGCAGCGCGTTGGCGGCGATCTGGTCGGCGGCCTCGATGGCCAGGCCGACACTGGCGAGCAGCGTATGGCGCTCGGCCGGCTGGCTGGGGGCGATGGTGTCGAAGGCGCCGGCCCGCACCAGGGCCTCGATGACGCGGCGGTTGGCGAGGCGCTTGTCGACCCGGCAGGCAAAGTCGAAGAGGTCCTTGAAGGGCCCGCCCGCCTCCCGCGCCGCCAGGATCGCCCGCACCGCCGGCTCGCCGACGCCCTTCACGGCGCCGAGGCCGTAGCGGATCGTCTTCGCATCGGTGGGCACGAAGCGGTAGTCGGAGGCGTTGACGTCCGGCGGCAGCACCTTGATGCCGTTGGCCACCGTGTCTTCGTAGAAGATCTTGATGGTGTCGGTGTTGTCCAGGTCGGCCGACATGGTGGCGGCCATGAAGGCCGCGCAGTGGTAGGCCTTCAGCCAGGCGGTGTGGTAGGTGACCACCGCGTAGGCCGCCGTGTGCGACTTGTTGAAGCCGTACTCGGCGAACTTGGTCATCAGGTCGAAGAGCTGCTCGGCCAGCGCCGGGTCGTAGCCCTTGGCCCGGGCACCGGCGGCGATAGTCTCGCGGTGCTTGGCCATCTCCTCGGGCTTCTTCTTGCCCATCGCCCGGCGCAGCATGTCGGCACCCCCCAGGGTGTAGCCCCCGATGATCTGGGAGATCTGCATCACCTGTTCCTGGTACACGATCACCCCGTAGGTGGGCGACAGGCAGCCTTCGAGGTCCGGGTGGAAGTAGTCGATGGCCTGCTGGCCTTTTTTACGCAGGATGAAGTCGTCCACCATCCCCGAGCCGAGCGGCCCCGGGCGGTACAGCGCGAGCACGGCGATGATGTCCTCGAAGCGGTCGGGGGCCAGCTTCTTGAGGAGCTTCTTCATGCCGTCCGATTCCACCTGGAAGATCGCGGTGGTGTTAGCGTCGCGGAGGATCTGGTAGGCGGCCTGGTCTTCGAAGCCCAGGCTCATCAGGTCGGGCCGGTGGCCGGTGAGGCGCTGGACGTATTCGAGGGCCAGCTCGATGATGGTGAGGTTGCGCAGCCCCAGGAAGTCGAACTTGACGAGGCCCACCGCCTCCACGTCGTCCTTGTCGAACTGGGACACCGGGGTGGCATCCTCGCCGTCGGCGATGTAGAGCGGGCAGAAGTCGGTGAGCTTGCCGGGGGCGATCAGCACGCCGCCGGCGTGCATGCCGACGCCACGGGTGAGGCCCTCGAGGGGCTCGGCGAGCCCCCACAGCTCCTGGATCGACTCACCGTCGCTGGAGTCGTTCATCAGCTCGTTGATCTGCGGCTCCTGATCGCGGGCGTCGGCGAGCGACAGGGGCTTGTTCTGCACCACCGGGATCAGCTTGGAGAGCCGGTCGCACAGGCCGTAGGGCAGGTCGAGCACGCGGCCGACGTCGCGCACCACGGCCTTCGAGGCCATGGTGCCGAAGGTGGCGATCTGGCTGACGGCGTCCTTGCCGTAGCGCTCGCGCACGTATTCGATCACGCGGTAGCGGTTGTCCTGGCAGAAATCGATGTCGAAGTCGGGCATCGACACCCGCTCGGGGTTGAGGAAGCGCTCGAACAGCAGCGCGTAGGCCAGCGGGTCGATGTCGGTGATCTTGAGCGAATAGGCCACCAGCGAGCCCGCCCCCGAGCCCCGCCCGGGGCCCACCGGCACGCCGTTGTTCTTGCCCCACTGGATGAAGTCGGCCACGATCAGGAAGTAGCCCGGGAAGCCCATCTGGATGATGGTGTCGGTCTCGAACTTGAGCCGCTCCTCGTAGCGCGGGCGCTGCTGCTCGCGCTCCTCGGGGTGCGGGTAGAGCTGGGCGAGGCGCTCCTCGAGGCCGGTCCTGGCTTCCTGGATCAGGAAGTCGTCGAGGCTCATGCCCTCGGGGGTCGGGAAGAGCGGCAGGAAGTTCTTGCCGAGCTGCACCGTGAGCGAGCAGCGGCGGGCGATCTCAACGCTGTTCTCGAGGGCCTCGGGCAGGTCGGCGAAGAGCGCCGCCATCTCGTCCTGGGTCTTGAAGTACTGCTGCTCGGTGAATTCCTTGGGCCGGCGCTTGTCGGCCAGCACGTAGCCCTCGGCGATGCACACCCGGGCCTCGTGGGCCTTGAAGTCTTCGGGGCGGGTGAACTGGATCGGGTGGGTCGCCACCACCGGCAGCTCGAGCCGGTTGGCGATCGCCACCGCGTCGCGGATGTAGGCCTCGGTGCCCGGATGGCCGGCGCGCTGGAGCTCGATGTAGTAGCCGCCGGGGAAGCGCCGCGACCAGTCGGCGGCGAGGGTCTCGGCGAGGCGCGTGTTGCCGGCGGCGATCGCCTGGCCCACGTCGCCGTCCCGGGCGCCGGAGAGGCACAGCAGGTCGGAGGCGGACTCGGCGGTGAGCCAGTCGCGGCGGATCTCGGCCCGGCTGCGGTACTTGTTTTCCATGTAGGCGCGGGTCAGCAGCTCGCACAGCTGGCCGTAGCCCTTGCGGTTCTTGCAGATCAGCAGCACCCGGTGGGGCTTGTCCCGGTCGGGCTCGGCGGTGATCCAGCAGTCGGCGCCGATGATCGGCTTGATGCCCTTGCCGCGGGCACCCTTGTAGAACTTGACCATCCCGAACAGGTTGGCCAGATCGGAGATGCCGAGGGCCGGCATGCCGTCGGCGGCGGCGCGGGCGATGGCGGAATCGACCTGCACGATCCCGTCGGAGATCGAGTACTCGGTGTGGAGGCGCAGGTGGACGAAGCGGGGGGCGTGGGATTCAGGCATGGGCGGATTTTACCTGCCACCCACGGCGCCATCACCCCCGCGGCGGCAATTTATCAGCGGCCGCCGGAGGCCTCCAGCGAGCGGCGCAGGCGCATCTGCAGCAGGATGTTGTCGGCCTGCAGCTGCAGCGTGCGGGAGCGCTCGAACCACAGGGGCTGGCGCGTCTCGAGGCCCTGGGCGAGGGCCTTGAGGGCGTCGCGGCGGGCCTCGGCGTAATGCACCAGCTCGTCGCGGTGCATGTCCTGGCCGGGCGGCACCTGGCGCCAGCCGAGCTGGGTGATGGCCCGCTCCCAGCCGGGGATCAGGTCGCGCTCGAGCCGCTCGAGGGCGGCAAGCTCGGTGAACTGCTTCTGGCGCAGCCCCTCGAGCAGCTCGCCCTGCTCCCGCAGCAGCTCCTGCTCCTCCAGCGAGAAGCGCTGCAGGGTCTGGTTGAAGGCGCTGTCCATCTCGAAGCGCTGCACCGTCTGCGGCGCCGACAGCCACATCGCCGCGCCGAGGGCGGCGCACACCACGAGCCCGCCCAGCGCCCGGGGCGTACGCCAGTCCACCGGCTGTGGGGCAACCAGCGGCCGGGCCAGCGCCGCCCCCATCACCAGCCCGCCGAGAAGGCCGCCGAGGTGGGCGGCGTTGTCGATGCCGGGAATCGAGAACCCGGCGAACAGCGAATAACCGATGAAACCCAGCGTGCCCGAACGCATCTCGCGGAAGATCTCGTTGGGCACCGAGCCACGCTGGAGCAGCAGGTAGGAGAGCAGCGCCCCATACACCCCGAAGATCGCGCCCGAGGCGCCAACGCTCACCGGCCCGGGCTTCCACCACAGGCTGGCCAGGTTGCCGAGCAGCCCGGCCACCAGGTACAGCACCGCGAACCCCAGCCGCCCATACAGGCGCTCGACCACCTGCCCGGCCTGGTGCAGCGCCAGCATGTTGAGGCCCACGTGCAGCAGCCCGCCGTGCAGGAACAGGGCCGTGAGCAGGCGCCAGGGCTGGTCCTTCTGCACCAGCGGCGCAAAATTGCCGCCGACGCGGATCAGCAGCTCCGAGGGGATCAGCAGCGGGCTCATGCAGGCGAGCGCGAGCAGCGCGAAGATCACCGCGTTGGCTACCACCAGGGCACGGGTGACCGCTGCCGTCTCGACCCGGGAAAACAGGACGTTGATGAAAGTGTCGTAGTTCAAGGGAGGCGCCAGGGCGGTAACGGATCAGGCTGGATTATCCTGGAAACGGCGGCAGGACGCGCCGGCAAAGGCACGACAATCAGTGCTCATGCGGTTTCCGGGCGTGCGGGCAAGCATCGAGCGGCGGCGGGAGGATTATACCCAGCGCGTGCCGGCTCCACCCCTGGCGCCGCAGGGCCGGCGTGACCGATGCCGCCTTGCTGAAACAACCCACGCCGCGGCGCTTTTCGTCAATATAATCATGGGTTGTCATGCAAAACCCCAGGCACCATGATCCACGTCCTCAAACACGTCGAGTCGATCACCCAGCACAGGGACCGCAGCCTCCTCGAGCTGGGGGTCGCGTCGGCCCTCTTCGAGCTGGTGAAGGCCACCGAGGTCAACCTCTACAAGGTGCTCAACGAGGGTGACACGCCGCTGCTCGAACAGGTCACCCACGTGGGCACGGACGGCCTGCGCTTCAACTCCGAATTCGACGAAGAACACGAGCCGACGCCGGTCACCGAGCGGCCCGAGATGGAAGCCTGCGTCAATCAGGTGCAGATCATCCTGCGCCACGACGAAGCCAACGGCCTCTACGTGCATTGTTTCCCGATCAGCCTCGAGCGGGGCGTGCTGGGCGTGCTCGAAGTGATCTGTACCCGGGCCCTGGTCGACGACGACCTGGGCACCGCGGAGGGTTTCCTGGGGCTGTACCGCAACTACCTCAACCTGCTCGACTACAGCGAGCGCGACACCCTCACCGGGCTGCGCAACCGCAAGACCTTCGACGAGAACATCGGCAAGATCCTCGGCAACATCGCCCGCCTCGGCTCGGACGGCTCCGGCCAGCGCCGCCGCCCCCGGGACGGCTACCAGCACTGGCTGGCGGTGGTGGACGTGGACCATTTCAAGCGCATCAACGACCAGTTCGGCCACCTGTACGGCGACGAGGTGCTGCTGCTGCTCGCCCGCATCATGCGGCAGAGCTTCCGCCAGCAGGACAAGCTGTTCCGCTTCGGCGGCGAGGAGTTCGTGATCGTGCTGCGGGCCGCCTCCGAAAAGGAGGTGCGCAGCGCCCTCGAACGCTTCCGCCGGGCCATCGAAGCCTACGACTTCCCGCAGATCGGCCAGGTCACGGCGAGCATCGGCTTCACCATGATCAAGGCCGACGACACCATCCCCGAGATCGTCGGGCGCGCCGACGAGGCGCTGTATGTGGCCAAGGAGAGCGGCCGCAACCAGCTCGCCAACTACGAGCAACTGCTGGCCGAGGGCCGCGTCAGCGTGCGCGAGCAGCCCGGCGGCGACATCGAGTTCTTCTGACCCCGGCCGGGGCCCTGCCCTGCGCTACTTGGCGGCCGCCTGGGCCGGCAGCTCCTTGAGGGCCTGCTTGCGCTCGCCTTCGGCGGCGTAGATGCGGCCCTGCTGCTCGTCGGTGAGGGGCGCCTTGAGATCCCGCTCGAGGGAGTTGTAGATGCGCGGCAGGCGGTCTGTGAGCCGGCCCTTGGCGGGGATCGCCCGGAGCACCTGCTCGCGGCTGGCGCCGGTGATGAGCATCACCTTCTGCACGAAGGCGTCCTCGATGCGGCGGGTCTCGGCCTGCAGGTAGGCGACCTGGGTCGGCGTCAGGACCGGCGCCGGCGGCTGGGCGAGGCCCGGGCGGGGCGACAGGCCGAACGACAGGGCGAGCACGGCGGCCAGCAGGCCGCCACGGGAAATCAGGCTTTTCATGGTCACGGAATCAATACGGTGGAACCGGTGGTGCGCCGCGCCTCCAGCGCGGCATGGGCAAGGGCCGCATCCCGGAGCGGATAACGCTGATTGACCGAGATGCGCACCTGCCCCGAGGCCACCACGTCGAACAACTCGCCGGCCATCGCCAGCAGGTCGGCCCGACGCTGGGTGTAATGGAACAGGGTCGGGCGGGTCAGGAAGAGCGAGCCCATCTTCATCAGCAGGGACGGCTCGAAGGCCGGCACCGGGCCGGAGGCGTTGCCGAAGCTGACCATCATGCCGAGGGGCCGCAGGCAGGCCAGGGAATCGAAGAAGGTGTCCTTGCCGACGGAGTCGTATACCACCGCCACGCCTTCGCCGGCGGTGAGCTCGCGCACCCGCTGGGACACCTTCTCGCGGCTCGTCACGATGGTGTGGTCGCAACCGTGCCGGCGGGCCAGCTCGGCCTTTTCGTCGGAGCTGACGGTGCCGATCACGGTGGCGCCGAGGGCCTTCGCCCACTGGCATACGATCAGGCCGACGCCACCCGCCGCCGCGTGGATGAGGAGGGTGTCGCCCGGCTGCACGCGGTAGGTGCGCCGCAGCAGATACTGGGCGGTGAGGCCCTGCATCATGACCGCCGCGCCCTGCTCGAAGGACAGGGCCTCGGGCAGCTTCACCAGCTCGGCGGCGGCGATGTTGCGGACGTCGGAATAGGCGCCGACGGGCCCGCCGGCGTAGGCAACCCGGTCGCCCGGCAAGAATTCGGAGACACCCTCGCCCACCGCCTCGACGACGCCGGCCGCCTCCTGGCCGAGGCCGGAAGGCAGCGGCACCGGGTAGAGCCCGGAGCGGTGATAGGTATCGATGAAATTGACGCCGACCGCCCGGTGACGGACCTGCACCTCACCCGCCGCCGGGGCGTCGAGGGGCGCCTCGACCCACTGCAGGACATCGGGGCCGCCGGTCTGGTCGAAACGGATGAGATGGCGAATGGGCTGGGGCATGCATCACCTCTGACGAAGCTGGACACCCCGATTGTACCGGACGCAGCGCAACATGCGCGGCGCATGCACGCCGCCCCGTGGGGAGCGGCGTGCAAAAAGGCGCAGCCTCAGCCGGCCTGCTGCTCGCGCTGCTCGCGGGCATCGACCACCGCGAGGGCGGTCATGTTCACGAGCCGGCGCACCGACGCCGACGGGGTCAGGATGTGCACCGAGCGGGCGCTGCCGAGCAGGATCGGGCCCACCGCCACGCCGTCGCCGTTGGCCACCTTGAGCAGGTTGAAGGCGATGTTGGCGGCGTCCAGGTTGGGCATCACCAGCAGGTTGGCCTCGCCGTGGAGGGTCGAGTCCGGATGCAGGCGCTCGCGGATCTCCGGCGACAGGGCCGAATCACCGTGCATCTCGCCGTCGCACTGCAGCTCGGGAGCCCTGGCCTGCAGGATCTCGCGGGCCGCCCGCATCTTCAGCGACGAGGCGCTGCGGGCGCTGCCGAAGTTGGAGTGGGACAGCAGGGCCACCTTCGGCTCGATGCCAAAACGGCGCATCTCGTCGGCCGCCATCAGGGCGATCTCGGCGGTTTCCTCGGCGTTGGGCATCTCGTTGACGTAGGTATCGGCGATCGCGATGACCCGCTTGGGCAGCAGCAGGATGTTCATAGAGGCCAGCAGGCCGGCACCCGGTTTGCGGCCGATGAGGCTCTCCACGTGGCGGAAGTGCTGGTCGTAGGAACCCGTGGTGCCGCAGATCAGCGCGTCGGCGTCGCCGCGGCGCAGCAGCATGCAGCCGATCAGGGTGGAGTCGGCGCGCAGGGCCTCGCGGGCGGAGTCGGGGGTGACACCGTCGCGGCTCATCAGGCGGTAGTACTCCTGCCACAGCTCGCGGTAGCGGCTGTCGGACTCGATGTTCACCACATCGAAATCGCGGCCGGACTGCAGGTTGAGACCGAGCTTCTCGATGCGCATGTCGATCACTGCCGGGCGGCCGATGAGGATCGGGCGAGCCAGGTTCTCGTCCACCACCGCGCGCACCGCGCGCAGCACGCGCTCGCTCTCGCCTTCCGAGTAGAGCACGCGCTTCTGCTCGAGGGGCACGCGCTTGGCGATGCTGAACACCGGCTTCATCACGATGCCGGACTGATACACGAACTCGTTGAGGCTCTGGACGTAGGCCTCCATGTCGATCGAGCGGGTCGCGACGCCCGAGTCGATGGCCGCCTGGGCCACGGCGGGGGCGATCTTGACGATCAGGCGCGGGTCGAAGGGCTTCGGGATCAGGTAGTTGGGGCCGAAGTTGAGATCGGCGCCGACGTAGGCCTGGGCCACCACGTCGGAGGACTCGGCCTCGGCCAGCTCGGCGATGGCCTTCACGCAGGCGAGCTTCATCTCCTCGGTGATCTTGGTCGCCGCCACGTCGAGGGCGCCCCGGAAGATGAAGGGGAAGCACAGCACGTTGTTGACCTGGTTCGGGAAGTCCGAACGGCCGGTGGCGATGATGGCGTCGGGGCGGACCTCCTTGGCCAGCTCGGGCATGATCTCGGGCGTCGGGTTGGCGAGCGCGAAGATCAGCGGCTTGTCGGCCATGGTCTTGACCATCTCGGGCTTCAGCACGCCGGCGGTGGACAGGCCGAGGAACACATCGGCGCCGACCATCGCGTCGGCCAGGGTGCGGAACCCGGTGTCCTGGGCGTAGCGGGCCTTGGTGGGCTCCATGTTGGCGTCGCGGCCAATGTAGATCACGCCCTTGGAATCGCACACGAAGACGTTCTCGCGGCGGATGCCGAGGCTGCACCACAGCTCGAGGCAGGCGATGGCCGCGGCGCCGGCGCCGGAGCACACCACCTTGACCTCGTCGATCTTCTTGTCGACCACCTTGAGGCCGTTGAGCATCGCCGCCGCCGAGATGATCGCGGTGCCGTGCTGGTCGTCGTGGAAGACGGGGATGTTCATGCGCTCGCGCAGCTTCTGCTCGATGTAGAAGCACTCGGGCGCCTTGATGTCCTCGAGGTTGATGCCGCCGAGGGTGGGCTCGAGGGCGGCGATGATGTCGATCAGCTTGTCCGGGTCGTTCTCGGCCAGTTCGATGTCGAACACGTCGATGTTGGCGAATTTCTTGAACAGGCAGCCCTTGCCTTCCATCACCGGCTTGGCGGCCAGCGGGCCGATGTTGCCGAGGCCCAGCACCGCCGTGCCGTTGGTGACCACCGCCACCAGGTTGCCGCGGGAGGTGTACTCCTGCGCGTCGGCCGGATCGGCGACGATCGCATCGCAGGCCGCCGCGACGCCCGGCGAGTAGGCCAGCGCCAGGTCGCGCTGGTTGGTCAGCCCCTTGGTGGGCACCACCGAAATCTTGCCGCGGGTCGGGCTGCGGTGATAATCGAGGGCGGCGGCGATGAAATCCTTGTCCATGTATCTCTCTTCTTCTCGCTAGTTATTGTTCTGACGGCGTTGCGGCACAAACGCAGCGTCGACAGCGGAAAAACGGCCCTCATCCGCTTGATGGATGATCATGGCCGGGAGTCTTGAATCCTGGTGTAGCCCGAAAATGGGCAGTCGCCCCAGCACGGCGCCCGGCGGCAACGCTTTCGCGTGGCACCCCGGCAACCGCATGCGGACAAAAGTGCGCCGCCTGCGCGGCAACAGGCACAAACGGCTCTCAATCAATAAGAGTTTACCCGACAGGGCGCGATTTCGCACCCCCGGTAAATACGGACAGACCCCGATTGCGTGGCACAATCGCGCGCATTCGACAATATTCCGCACAGGAGGGGAGAAAAGATGCGACGCGTGGTGTTCAACCAGAAGGGCGGCGTGGGCAAATCCACCATCACCTGCAACCTGGCCGCGATCAGCGCCCAGAACGGCCTGCGCACCCTGGTCGTGGACCTCGACCCCCAGGGCAACTCGACCCACTACCTGCTGGGCGACGCCGCCGAGGAGGCCGAAGACACCCTCGCGGGCCTCTTCGAGCAGAGCCTGAACTTCAAGTTCAACCCCAAGAAGACCGCCGAGTTCGTCCACGCCACGCCCTACGCCGGGCTGTCGATCATGCCGTCCCACCCCGACCTGGGCGACCTGCAGGGCAAGCTCGAATCCCGCTACAAGATCTTCAAGCTGCGCGAGGCCCTCGACGAGCTCGAGGACGACTTCGACGCGGTGTTCATCGACACGCCGCCGGCGCTCAACTTCTATACGCGTTCGGCGCTGATCGCCACCCAGCGCTGCCTGATCCCCTTCGACTGCGACGACTTCTCGCGCCGCGCGCTGTACTCGCTGCTCGACAACGTCCAGGAGATCAAGGCCGACCACAACCGCAACCTGGAGGTAGAGGGCATCGTGGTGAACCAGTTCCAGCCCCGCGCCAGCCTGCCCCAGAAGCTCGTCCAGGAACTCATCGCCGAGGGCCTGCCGCTGTTCAAGACCTATCTCTCCAGCTCGATCCGGATCCGCGAGAGCCACGAGCAGGCCAGGCCGATGATCCACCTCGACCCGAAGCACAAGCTCACCCAGGAATTCATCGCCCTGCACGCCGAGTTGCAGGGCTGAGGCCCGCGAGCCCCCGCGCCGTCAGCCCTTCGCCAGTTCGGCGTGGCGCGGCGCGCGGTAGAAGGTGAGGATGCGGCGCACGTACTCCTGGGTCTCGGCGAAGGGTGGCACGCCCTTGTAGCGCATCACGTTGCCCTCCCCCGCGTTATAGGCCGCCGCGGCCAGCGCCACGTCGCCCTTGAACTGGCTCAGCAGCCAGCGCAGGTAAGCCAGGCCGCCGCGCACGTTCTGCTCCGGATCGAGGGCATCCCGCACGCCAAAGCGCTCGGCGGTGTCGGGGATCAGCTGCATCAGCCCGAGGGCGTTCTTCGGCGAGCGGGCCGCCGCGTCGAAATTGGATTCGGTGCGCACGATCGCCAGCGCCAGGCGCGGGTCCACCTTGAAGCGCGGCGCCAGCTTCTGCACCAGCAGCGCATGGCGGCGCTTGTCGGCCGGCAGGGCCTTCACGAAACGCTCCACCACCTCGAAGGGCACCGCCTCGTTCGCGTCGGCCTCGGCCAGCACCGGCGCCGCACCGCTGGTCAGGCAATCGGGCAGGCGCTCGCCGGCGGCGAGGGGCCCCACCAGGCTGGCCGCCCGCTCGTGGCCACGCTGGGCCGCGATCGACAGCAGGGTGATCGCCACCTGGTTGTCCCGTGCCACGCCCTGCCCCATCAGGTACAGCCGGCCGAGGCGATACTGCCCCTCCACGCTGCCGTCCCGCGCCGCCGCGCAATACTGGGCCGCCGCGACGCCGGGCTGACGGTTCAACTCCGCCCGATAGCCGCCCTCCAGCAGGCGCGCGATGGCCGGCGGCTCCTCGCTCCACTCAGGCGCCTCCGGCGGCGCCCCGGCCGCCTGCACCCCCAGGGCGAGGATGGACGGCAGCAGCGCGGCAAGAAGACGGGGCAGGCGGAAAAGCATCATCGGGGCGGACAGGGGGAGGAATTCAGGGCTGAATGATGGATCAGGCGCGGCGGATCCGCCGTGACGGCGTTCCGCCCGCCCCCCGGATCGGGGCGCTGCAGCAACCTGCGTCACAAGACGCAACAAATAACGTGCATTTGACTAATGATCCCGTCCCGCACCTAGCCAGATTGTTGGCGCTGTCGCGGACCCAAGCAGCTTGAAGCACATGGGTAAAAGCAAGGCACGACCTCCCAGCCCTCACTGGGAATACCCCTGCATGTAGCCCTCCCACTTCACGTCCTTGCGCAGGCCCCACCAGGGCAGGTAGGCGTGGCGCTCGCCGCGGGCGCGGAACCAGTCCTTGGTGGGGTCAACGC
>NZ_JAYREK010000025.1:0-52819 GCF_041908905.1 Zoogloea sp. | reverse complement strand
AGTTGGTCCAGCGTCACCATCTCCAGTTCGGTCTGAGCGGTGGCGGCGGCAGGCTTGAGCATGCCGAGATTATAAAAAAACCAAGCCCCCGACGGGTGGGGGCTTGGGGCTTTGTCAGCAGTCTGAAGGCCGCCCCTCGGGGCGGCCTTGTTGCTTCGTGGCGCCGGGCCGGGTGGCTCAGCGCTCGTCAAAGCTCACCAGCAGGCGCTTGCTGGTGGCGCGGGCCTGGCAGCTGAGCACGAAGCCCTGGGCGACCTCGGGGGCCTCGAGGGTGAAGTTCTTGTCCATCACCACGGTGCCGTCGAGCACCTTGGCGCGGCAGGTGCAGCACACACCGGCCTTGCACGAGAACGGCAGGTCGAGGCCGGCGTTGAGGGCCGCATCCAGCACGTGTTCGTCGGGGCCGATGGCGAGCTCGTGCTCCTTGCCGTCGAGCACCACCGTGAGGCTGATGTCCTTCTCGGCCTGGGCCGCAACGGCCGCGCTGGTGCCGGTGCCCACCGGGTTGGCGCCGGCCGGCAGGCCGACGGTGAAGCGCTCGGTGCGGATGCGGTCGGCGGGCACGCCGGCCTGCAGCAGGGCGTCCTCGGTGGCGCTGATCATGGCGTCGGGACCGCAGATGAAGACCTCGTCCATGCTCGCCACGGGCAGCAGGGCGTGGATGATCTCGCGCACCTTGTCGCCGTCGATGCGGCCCTGGAGCAGGTCCACTTCCTGGGCCTGGCGGGACAGCACGTGGATCAGCGTGAGGCGGTCGCGGTAGCGGTCCTTGAGGTCCTGCAGGGCTTCGTTGAACATCACCGTCGACATGCGGCGGTTGCCATAGACCAGGGTGAACTTGGACTCGGGCTGCTCCTCGAGGGTGGAGGCGGCGATCGACAAAATCGGCGTGATGCCCGACCCGGCGGCAAAGCCGACGCGGTGGATCGCGCGCTTCTTCTTGACGACGAAGCGACCGTCCGGCGGCATCACCTGGATGGTGTCGCCGGCCTTGATGGACTGGGCGGCCCAGTTGGAGAACAGGCCGTTCTCGACCGGGCGGATGCCGATCTCCAGCTCGCCCCGGGCGGCGAGGCGGCTGCGCGGGCTGCTGATGGAATAGCTGCGGCGCACGTCCTGGCCATTGACGGTGGCGCGCAAGGTGAGGAACTGGCCGGGCTCGAAGGCGAAGCTGTCCTTCGCCTCGTCGGGGATGGCCAGGGTGATCGCCACCGCGCCGGCCGCCTCGGGGCTGACGCGCTTGACGGTGAGATCGTGGAATCGGAGAGCTGACATGGGTGGGCTCCGGGTAAGCCTAGTAGGGCTTGAAGTAATCGAAGGGCTCCTGGCAGTCGAGGCACTTGTAGAGCGCCTTGCAGGCCGTCGAGCCGAACTGGGAGGTGACGACGGTGTTGGCCGATCCGCAGTGCGGGCAGCCCACCGGGTCGGCCACGGGGCGCTTGATGAAGCGCATCACCGAGACGTCCGGCGCCGGCCGGGTGTGGGGCGGAGCGATGCCGTAGGCGTGGAGCTTGGCCTTGGCCTCGTCGCTCATCCAGTCGGTGGTCCAGGGGGGCGACAGGCGGGTGGTGACCCGCGCCGCGACGCCCAGCTCGGCGAGCTTGGCGCGCACGTCGTCCTCGATCTGGCCCATGGCCGGACAGCCGCTGTAGGTGGGCGTGATGACCACCTCGAGGCCGTCCGGACCGTCGTTCACCTCCCGCAGGATGCCGAGTTCGCGCAGGGTGACCACCGGAATCTCCGGATCGGTCAGGGCTTCCATCGCGGCCCACACCCTTTCGGTGGTGGTGCTCATGGTGTCACCAGCGGCCGTCGGGGTGAGCCCGGGCGAGGCTCTGCATCTCGGCGAGGAGATAGCCCAGGTGCTCGGAGTGCAGGCCGATCTTGCCCTCGGTGACGTAGCCGTGGAAGTTCGGGCGGGTCAGCGTGGCTTCGGCCAGCGCGTCATTCACGATGGCATCCCAGGCCGGGCGCAGGGACCACACGTCGATCGCCACATGGGCCGCCACGGCGGCGCCTTCGGCCGGGCTGGTGGTCCAGAACTCCTCGGTGTAGGGCATCAGGTGATCCACCGCCGCCTGGACGCGGGCATGGGATTCCTCGGTGCCGTCGCCCAGCCGCACCAGCCAGTCGCGGGCGTGGTGCAGGTGGTAGCTGGCCTCCTTGACCGACTTGGCGGCGATGGCCGCCAGGCCGGCGTCGGCGGAGTTCTGCAGGCCGTCCCACACCAGCACCATCAGCGCGGAATACAGGAAGTTGCGCACGATGGTGGTGGCGTAGTCCCGGTCGGCCGCCGCGTAGCCCACCAGCGGGCCGTGGTGCGGGAGCTCCAGCAGCGTGTAGTTGCGAAACTCGTGGGCGTCGCGGAAGTAGGCGAGCCTGTCCTCGGTGGCGTCGCCGCCCTGCAGCTCGGCCACGCGCTGGTAGAGCAGCCGGGCTTGGCCGATGAGGTCGAGGCTGACGTTGGCCAGCGCCAGGTCTTCTTCGAGGATCGGGCCGTGGCCGCACCATTCGGCGTTGCGCTGGCCCAGCACCACGGCGTTGTCGGCCAGGTGCAGCAGGTAGTCGATGGGCGTGCTCATTACATGTGCCCCACTTCTTCCGGGATCTCGTAGAAGGTCGGGTGGCGGTAGATCTTGTCGGCCGCCGGGTCGAACAGCTCGCCCTTATCGTCGGGGTTGCTGGCGGTGATCGAGGCGGACGGCACGACCCAGATGCTCACGCCTTCCTGGCGGCGGGTGTAGACGTCGCGGGCCATGTGCAGAGCCTGGGAGGCGTCGGCGGCGTGCAGGCTGCCGCAGTGCTTGTGCTCGAGGCCCTGCTTGCTGCGGACGAAGACTTCCCAGAGGGGCCATTCCTTGAGTGCGGGGGTGTTCATGCTGCCTCCTTTTGTGCGCGTTGTTGTTGTTTGCGGGTGTAGGCCAGGGCGGCGTCACGAACCCACTGGCCGTCGTTGTGGGCCTTGACCCGGGTGGACAGGCGCTCCTTGTTGCAGGGGCCGTTGCCTTCGACGGTGTTCCAGAACTCGGCCCAGTCGATCTGGCCGTAGTCGTAGTGCTGGCGCGCCTCGTTCCACTTGAGGTCGGGGTCGGGCAGCGTCACGCCGAGCACCTGGGCCTGGGGCACGGTGGCGTCGACGAACTTCTGGCGCAGGTCGTCGTTGCTGATGCGCTTGATGCCCCAGCGCATGCCCTGGGCGCTGTTGGGGCTGTCGGCGTCCGGCGGCCCGAACATGGCCAGGCACTTCCACCACCAGCGGTTGACCGCGTCCTGCACCATGGCCTTCTGGGCCTCGGTGCCCTGCATCATCACCAGCAGGGCCTCGTAGCCCTGGCGCTGGTGGAAGGACTCCTCCTTGCAGACGCGCACCATGGCCCGGGCGTAGGGGCCGTAGGAGCAGCGGCACAGGGGGATCTGGTTCATGATCGCGGCGCCGTCCACCAGCCAGCCGATCACGCCCACGTCGGCCCAGGTGAGGGTCGGGTAGTTGAAGATCGAGCTGTACTTGGCGCGGCCGCTGTGCAGGCCTTCGAGCATCTGGTCGCGGCTGGTGCCGAGGGTCTCCGCGGCGGAATACAGGTAAAGCCCGTGGCCACCCTCGTCCTGCACCTTGGCGATCAGGATGGCCTTGCGCTTGAGGGTGGGCGCGCGGGAAATCCAGTTGCCCTCGGGCAGCATGCCGACGATCTCGCTGTGGGCGTGCTGGCTGATCTGGCGCACGAGGGTCTTGCGGTAGGCCTCGGGCATCCAGTCCTGGGGTTCGATGCGGCCATCGGCGTCGATGCGGGCATCGAAGCGGGCCATTTCCTCGGGGTTCTCGGTGGAAAGCGTCACGGCAGGCTTGCTGCCGGGGGCATCCGCTACGCTGAACGACTGGGTGTACATGGATCGTCTCCTCTGGGTTGAGTCTGCGGGGGCTCAGGCGAGCCAGGCAGGCGGGCGTTTGTCGAGAAAGGCGGCGATACCGTCCTTGGCTTCGGCGGTGGCCCGGCGGCGGGCGATGCGGCGGGCGGTCTCCTCGCTCACCGCGTCGTCGATGGGCCGGCCGTCGACGGCGGCGATGAGATCCTTGGCGGCCTTCTGGGCGTCGGGGGCACAGCTGACCAGCTGCTCCGTAAGACGGGCGACGGCGGCGTCGAGTTCGGCCGCCGGCACCACCTCGCCCACCAGGCCCATCGCCAGGGCGCGGGCGGCGTCGATGCGCTCGGCGCTCTGGAAGATGCGCAGCGCGTGGCGCGGGCCGACGGCGCGCAGCACGAAGGGGCTGATCACCGCCGGGATGATTCCGAACCTGACCTCGGAGGTGGAAAACTGCGCGTCGTCGGCGGCGATCGCCATGTCGCAGGCGGCGGTGAGGCCGGTGCCGCCACCGAGGGCGGCGCCCTGCACGCGGGCGATGGTCGGCTTGCTCATCTCCGACAGGGCCCGCAGCATGCCGGCGAAGCGGCGCGCGTCGGCGAGGTTCTCGGCTTCGCCGAAGGCGGCGGCGCGGCGCATCCAGTTGAGGTCGGCACCGGCCGAGAAGTGCTTGCCGCGGCCGGCCAGGACCACCACGCGGACGCTGCGGTCGGCGTCGAGTTCGCGGCAGGCGGCGTGCAGCTCGTCGATGAGCTGCTCGTCGAAGGCGTTGAAGACCGCCGGGCGGTTCATCCAGATCGTGGCGACCCGCCCGCTGCGTTCGATCTCGAGGGTTTCAAAGCTGTGTGCCATGGTGTGCTCCGGCGGGGGCGGGGCCTGACCGCGCCCGGCCCCGCGCCTGTGGGTCGCTTACTGGGTGATGGTCCAGTCGCCGCCCTTGACTTCGAGCATGCGGAAGGAACTGAGGTCGAGGCCCATGTGGTCGGTGGCCGACATGGTCACCTTGCCGCTGGTGCCGACGTAGCCCTTGGTGGCCTCGATGGCATCGCGGACCTTGGCCTTGTCGGTGCTGCCGGCGCGCTTGATGGCATCGACGGCGATCATCAGGCCATCGTAGGCATAGCCGCCGAAGGTGGACACGTCCTGCTTGTAGCGCTCCTTGTAGGCCTTGTCGTAGGCGGTCACGACGGGCTTCTGCGGGTCACTGGCGGGCAGCTTCTCAGGGATCAGCTGGGCGGGCGACGGCAGGCGGACGCCTTCGGCGGCCGGGCCGGCGAGCTTCAGGAACTCGTCGGAGGCCACGCCGTGGGACTGGTACAGCGGCAGGGTGATGCCGAGCTGCCGGTAGTTCTTGGTGACGATGGCCGGGCCCTGGCCGAGGCCGAACACGAAGACGGCCTGCACGCCGGCGGTGTTCTTGATCTTGGTGAGCTGCGGGCTCATGTCGGTGTCCTTGGGCCCGTAGGTCTCGTTGGCCACCAGGGTGATACCGTACTTGCCGGCGACGGCCTCGGTTTCCTTCTTGCCGGACTGGCCGAAACCGCTGGTCTCGGAGAACAGCGCCACCTTGGTGATGCCGCGCTTCTTCATGTCCTCGAACACCTTCTCGGCGGCCATGCGGTCGGTGTGGGGGGTCTTGAAGACCCACTTCTTGACCGGCTCGATGATCACCACGGCGCCGGCCAGGGAGATGAAGGGCACGCCGGCCCGCTCGACCAGCGGCACGGTGGACATCGTGGAGCCGGTGGTGGTGCCACCGACGATGAGGTCGACCTTGTCGTCGTCGATCAGGCGCTTGGCAAAGCCGTTGGCCTTGTTGGCGTCACTGCCGTCGTCGTAGTGCACCAGCTGGAGCTGGCGCCCGAGCACGCCGCCCTTCTTGTTGATGTCTTCCACGTAGAGCTGGAGGGTCTTGAGTTCCGGGTCGCCGAGGAAGGCGGCCGGGCCGGTGACCGACAGGATCGAGCCGATCTTGATCGGGTCGGCGGCGATGGCGGTGAGGCTGCTCAGGCTGCCGAGGGCCAGCGCGGCGCCGGCCAGGAGGGTCTTGAAGGTTTTTTTCATGGTCTCTTGTCTCCTTTGGTGGTGTTGCTCAAACGCGCTCGATGATCATCGCGATGCCCTGCCCCACGCCGATGCACATGGTGCACAGCGCGTAGCGGCCGCCGCGGCGGTGCAGCTCGTACATGGCCGTGGTGACCAGCCGGGCGCCGCTCATGCCCAGCGGGTGGCCCATGGCGATGGCGCCGCCGTTGGGATTCACCCGCGCCTCGTCGTCGGCCAGGCCGAGGTCGCGCAGCACCGCGAGGCCCTGGGCGGCGAAGGCTTCGTTGAGCTCGATGACGTCCATCTGGTCGAGGGTGAGGCCGGTCTTGGCGAGCACTTTCCTGACCGCCGGGGCCGGGCCGAAGCCCATGATCCGCGGCAGCAGGCCGGCGGTGGCCATCGCCACCACGCGGGCCTTGGGCGTCAGGCCGTAATGGCCGGCGACGGCTTCGGAGGCCAGCAGCAGCGCACAGGCGCCGTCATTCACCCCCGAGGCGTTGCCCGCGGTCACCGACAGCTCGGGGCCGTTGACGCCCTTCAGCTTGGCCAGCATCTCGAGGGTGGTCTCGGGGCGCGGGTGCTCGTCGGTATTGAAGACGATGGGGTCGCCCTTCTTGCGGGGGATCTCCACCGGCACCAGCTCGTCGGCGAAGCGGCCGGCGGCGTGGGCGGCGGCCCAGCGCTGCTGGGAACGCAGCGCGAAGGCGTCCTGGTCGGCGCGCGAGACGCTGAACTCCTCGGCCACGTTGTCGGCGGTCTGGGGCATCGAGTGGGTCTCGTAGAGCTTCTTCATCAGCGGGTTGACGAAGCGCCAGCCGATGGTGGTGTCGTAGATCGCCGCGCTGCGCGAGAAGGCGGATTCGGCCTTGCCCATCACGAACGGGGCGCGGGACATGCTCTCGACGCCACCGGCGATCATCAGCCCGGTCTCGCCGGACTTGATGGAGCGGGCGGCGAGGCCCACCGCGTCCATGCCCGAACCGCACAGGCGGTTGACGGTGGTGCCCGGCACGTCGACGGGCAGGCCGGCCAGCAGGCCCGACATGCGGGCGACGTTGCGGTTGTCCTCGCCGGCCTGGTTGGCGCAGCCGTAGACGATGTCCTCGACGGCCGCCCAGTCCACCTGCGGGTTGCGGGCCATCAGGGCCTTGAGGGGCACGGCGCCGAGGTCGTCGGCGCGCACGCTGGCGAGGGTACCGCCGTAGCGCCCGATGGGCGTGCGGATGGCGTCGCAGATAAACGCTTCGGTCATGGCGGGGTCCTCAGAGTTGCTTCGGGCGCTCGTCGATGACACGGCGGGCCTTGCCGGTCTGGGTGCGCGGAATGGTGTCGAAATCCATCACCTTGATCCGGGTGGAGATGCCGATGATGGTCTTGATGTGGTACTGCAGGCTGCGGCTGATCTCTTCGACGTTGGCGCGGCTGAGCTTGCCGGAGAGCTCGCGCTGGACTTCGCAGCGCACCTCGACATTGTCCAGGTGGCCCTCGCGGGTCAGCACGATCTGGTAGTTGCCGGTGAGGCGCGGGTCGCGCAGGATCTGCTCCTCGATCTGGGTCGGGAACACATTGACGCCACGCACGATCAGCATGTCGTCGGAGCGGCCGGTGATCTTGCCGAAGCGGCGGAACGACCGGGAGGTGGGCGGCAGCAGGCGCGTGAGGTCGCGGGTGCGGTAGCGGATGACCGGGAAGGCCTCCTTGGTGAGGGAGGTGAACACCAGCTCGCCGTCCTCGCCGTCGGGCAGCACCTCGCCGGTCTCGGGGTCGATGATCTCGGGGTAGAAGTGGTCTTCCCAGATCACCGGGCCGTCCTTGGATTCGATGCACTCGCAGGCCACGCCGGGGCCCATCACCTCGGTGAGGCCGTAGATGTCGATGGCGTCGATGCCGAGCTTCTTCTCGATCTCGGCGCGCATGCCCTCGCCCCATGGCTCGGCGCCGAAGATGCCGACCTTCAGCGAGATCTCGTCGGGCTTGATGCCCAGGCGCTCGAACTCCTCGGCGATCACCAGCGAGTAGGAGGGGGTGACCATGATGATCTCGGGCTTGAAGTCCATGATCTGCTGGACCTGCTTCTCGGTCTGGCCGCCGGACATCGGCACCACGGTGCAGCCCAGGCGCTCGGCGCCGCCGTGGGCGCCCAGGCCGCCGGTGAACATGCCGTAGCCGTAGGCGATGTGCACCATGTCGCCGGCGCGGCCGCCCGCGGCGCGGATCGAACGGGCCACCAGGTTGGCCCAGTTGTCGAGGTCGTTCCTGGTGTAACCGACCACCACCGGCTTGCCGGTGGTGCCGCTCGAGGCGTGCAGGCGGGCCACCTTGTTGCGCGGCACGGCGAACAGACCGAAGGGGTAGTGATCCCGCAGGTCGGTCTTGGTCATGAACGGGAACTTGGCCAGATCGGAGAGCTGCTGGAGGTCGTCCGGGTGGACGCCCTTCTCCTGGCAGCGCTTGCGGTAGGGCTCGACGTTGTCGTAGGTGTGGCGGACCGACCACTTGAGGCGTTCGAGCTGCAGGGCCGAGATTTCGTCGCGGCTGGCCGTCTCGATGGCTTCGAGGTCGCCGGGCTGGGGGCGCTTGACGGGCATGGGTGTCTCCTCTCTGATTTTTGTGGGGTTCAGGCAGCGGGCGCGGCGGCCAGGCCGGCGATGACCTCGCCGTTGATCCGGTAGCTCTTGCCGCGGAACAGGGCGATCGTCTTGCCGGTCTGCCGGCTCTTCACGGTGACGTCATAGACGCCGGTGCGGCCGGACTGGGAGCGCTCGACGGCTTCCGCGTCGAGGGTGTCGTTCTCCATGCCCGGGGCCAGGAAGTCGATGTGGCAGGCCGAGGCCACGGTGTTCCTGTTGTAGCTGTTGCAGGCGTAGGCGAAGGCGGTATCGGCCAGCGAGAAGATCAGGCCGCCGTGGCAGATGTGGTGGCCATTGACCATGTCGCCGCGCACCGGCATCGACAGGTGCGACACGCCGGGGCCGACGCTCTCGATCTTGATGCCCAGCGCGTTGGCGGCGCGGTCGCGGGCCCACATGGCGTCGGCGACGGCTTCGGCGAGGGCCTGGGCCTCGGCGGCGTTGGGATGCTTAGTGGACATGGATGCCCTTTCCGGCAAAGACTGCCTGCTGGATCAGCGGCGAGACGCGGTAGCGGTCTTCGCCGTAGAAGGCGCCGAGATGGCGCAGCACCTGGCAGATCACCCGGACGCCGACGGCGTCGGCCCAGGCGAGCGGCCCCTTGGGGTAATTGACGCCGAGCTGCATCGCCGCGTCGGCGCCCTTGGCGTCGCAGACGCCCTGGTTCACCGCGTCGGCGGCCTCGTTGGCGAGGGTGGCCAGGGTGCGCATCACCGCCAGCCCGGGCACGTCGGCAAAGCGCGAAACGGCAAAGCCGGCGGCCTGCAGCAGGCCCACCGCGGCGGCGGCGGCCGGCGCGAAGCAGGTGTGGGCGACGCTCACCGCCAGGCGGGTGGCCGTGGTGTAGTCGAGGGCGAGGTCGATCAGCACCATGTTGGCGATGCCGGTTTCGGCGGCGCGCTGGGTGGCGGTGCGGCCGTCGGTCTGGAAGACCACCGCGTCGCCGACCTCGGCGATCCGCCCGTCGGTGCTTTCGCCCCAGGTGTAGGCCACGCCCCGCTCGTAGAGCCGGTCGGCGATGGCCTCGACGGCCGGCGAATGGCCGTGCAGGACGATCGCCTCGGGCACCGGCTGGGCGACGGCCGACCTGGGCTGCGGGCGCTCGGCGCCCTCGCGGTAATCGTAAAAACCCCGCCCGCTCTTGCGGCCGTAGAAGCCGGCGTCCACCAGCTCCTGCTGGATCAGCGAGGGCAGGAAGCGCGGGTCGTTGAAGTAGGCGTTCCACACCGAGCGGCTGACGGCGAAGTTGACGTCGTGGCCGATCATGTCGGTGAGCTCGAAGGGGCCCATCTTGAAGCCGCCGGCCTCGCGCATCACCGCGTCGAGGGTGGCGACGTCAGCGGCGCCCTCGCCCAGCAGGCGCATCGCCTCGCCGTAGTACGAGCGGGCGACCCGGTTGACGATGAAGCCCGGCGTCGAGCGGGTATGCACCGGCGTCTTGCCCCAGGCGGCGGCGGTGTCGAAGAGGGTCGCGGCCACCGCCGGGTCAGTGGCGAGGCCGGACACCACCTCGACCAGCGCCATCAGCGGCGCCGGGTTGAAGAAGTGCAGGCCGGCCAGGCGCTCGGGGCGCTGCAGGGCCGAGCCGATGGCAGTGACGGAGATCGACGAGGTGTTGGTGCCGAAGATGCAGCCGGCGCCGACGATATCTTCGAGATCGCGGTAGAGCCTCTGCTTGGCCTCGAGGCTCTCGACGATGGCCTCGACGACGAGGGCCGCGTCGGCCAGGTCGGCGAGCTGCTCGACGGCCTGCAGGCGCTCGCTGGCCGCGGCGGCGGCCTCGGCGCCCATGCGCCCCTTGTCGGCCAGCTTGGCGAACTGGGCGCGGATGCCGGCGACGGCCTTGGCGGCGGCCTCGGGGCGGTTGTCGAGGAGCTTGACCACGTGGCCGGCCGCGGCGGCGACCTGGGCGATGCCGGCACCCATGGCGCCGGTACCGACCACCGCGACGATGGCGGAGGAGTTGAGGGCCTGGCTCACGCTCATTCTCCGGTGAACTTGGGGGCGCGCTTTTCCATGAAGGCCGCGACGCCTTCGGCGTAGTCGGCGCTCCAGCCCAGCTCGCGCATGAAGCTGCCCTCGAAGGAGAGCTGCTGCTCGAGGGTGTGGCCCGGCGCGGCGTGCATCGCCTGGCGGGTGCGCACCAGCGCCTTGGTGGGCATCGCGGCGAGCTGGGCGGCCAGCGCATCGATGCGGGCGCCAAAGGCGTCGTCGGCGACGGCTTCCCAGATCAGGCCCCACTCGGCGGCCTTCTCGGCGGGCAGCTTGTCGGCCAGCAGGGCCAGACCCATCGCCCGGGCCATGCCGACCCGCTGGGGCAGGAACCAGGTGCCGCCGGTGTCCGGGACGAGGCCGATCTTGCTGAAGGCCTGCAGGAAGGAGGCCGACTTGCTGGCCACCACCAGGTCACAGGCCAGCGCCACGCTGGCGCCCGCGCCGGCGGCGATGCCGTTGACCGCCGCGATGGTCGGCACGCGCAGGTTCTGCAGGCGCAGGATCAGCGGCTTGTAGTTGGCTTCGACCACGTTGCCGATGTCCGGCATCCTGCCGCCGACCTGCTGCATGTCCGGGTCGGCCAGATCCTGGCCGGCGCAGAAGGCGCGGCCCGCGCCGGTGAGCACCAGCACGCGGATGGTCTTGTCGGCCTGGACGGCGTCGAGGGCGGCGCGCAGCTCGGCGTGCATCTCGCCGGTGAAGCTGTTGAGCTTGTCCGGGCGGTTGAGGGTCAGGCGGGCGACGCCGTCGGCCACCGCAAAAAGGATGTTCTTGAATTCCATCTCAGTCTCCTGAACTCGTGCAGAAATCGTGGCGTGCCCGTCAGGCCGGCCCGGGCAGCGCCGCCGTACGGGCGTACGGGGCCCACCGCGGAGCCGGCCGGAGCCGGCGCCCTGGCTTCCTGCGCAGGTTCAAACGTGGTAGCGGCGCTGGACGACGCGGAAGCGGTTGGCGACGAAGGCCGAGTCGGCGTAGGAGGCGTTGGCCGCCGGGTTGCCGCCGGTGCCGTGGTAGTCGGAGTAGGCCGCCGACTGATTGACGAAGACGCCGCCGGTGAGGTTGATCGACAGGGCGACCTTGCTGCGCCAGGTGGCTTCGGTCATCGCGTCGATGACGTCCTGCCTGGTGGAATACACGCCCACGGTGAGCGCGCCGTGGGTGCTCACCACGCGCTCGGAGAGGGCAATGGCGGCGGCGCTGTCGGCCGTCTTGACGACGAAAGCGATCGGGCCGAAGCGCTCTTCCATGTAGAGCTTCTCGTCGGCGGCGTCGCAGGCGAGCAGCACCGGGGTGCGCACGGTGGCGGCCGGGAAGTCGGGGTTGTCGAGCCTGGTGGAGGCCAGCACGACCTTGCCCAGGGCGCCGCTGTTGGCAACGTCGATGCGCTCGGCGGTGTCGGCGGACTGGATCGCGCCGAGCACGGCGTGGGCAACCTCGGGCTTCGACAGGAAGCGCTGGACGGCGGCGGCCAGGTCGGCGCAGAACTCGTCGTAGCTCTTGTGGCCCTGGTCGGTCTCGATGCCGCCGGCCGGCATGAAGATCGCTTGGGAGGTGGTGCACATCTGGCCGGAGTACAGCGACAGCGTGAAGGCCAGGTTGCCGAGCATCGCCTTGTAGGCGTCGGTGGACTCGATGACGATGTTGTTGACACCGGCCAGCTCGGCGTACACCTGGGCCTGGCGGGCGTTGTCGATGAGCCACTGGCCGAACACGTTGCTGCCGGTGAAGTCGATGGACTTGACCGCCGGGTGGGTGGCCAGGGCCTGGGTGGTGGCGCGCTTGTCGGCGACGCACAGGCTGACCAGGTTGGGGTCGATGCCGTTTTCGGAGAGCACCGCGCGGATCGTGCGGACGGTGATCGCCGCCGGCAGGATGGCGTTGCTGTGGGGCTTGACGATCACCGGGTTGCCGGTGGCGAGCGCCGCAAACAGGCCCGGGTAGGTGTTCCAGGTCGGGAAGGTGCCGCAGCCGATCACCAGCGCGGTGCCGCGGCCGACGATCTGGAAGTGCTTCTTCATGACCAGCGGCGGGTTCTTGCCCTGGGGCTTCTCCCACACGGTTTCGGCGGGCACGAAGCTCTGCTCGCGCCAGGCGTAGGCGACGCTCTCGAGGCCACGGTCCTGGGCGTGGGGGGCACCGGCCTGGAAGGCCATCATCCAGCCCTGGCCGGTGGTCATCATCACCGCGTGGGCGAGCTCGAAGCTCTGCTTGTTGAGGCGGTCGAGGATCTCGAGACAGATGCCGGTGCGGCCATCCGCGCCCACCGCCTGCCAGCCGGCCATCGCCGCGTGGCCGGCGGCCACCAGGGCCTCCGGGTCGCACACCGGGTAGCTCACGCCGAGGGCGATGCCGTAGGGGGAAGACTCACCACCGTGCCAGCCGGTCAGGCCAGGCTGATCCAGCTCGAAACGCTTGCCCAGGTGGGCTTCGAAAGCACGCTTGCCGTCATCGGGCGCGGTCTCGCCATAGGCCTTGGGGCTGGGCATCTCGCTGAACGCCGACCAGTAAGCACGCGAGGCGATCGCCGCGACGGCGCCATCCAGGCGGGCGCGATGCTTTTCGAAGAGGGGGTGCGTCATTCCGATGTCTCCTGTTGGTGTTGGGTTCTTGACTCAAACAGTACAAACGAACCTGATTAATGTCAATGTTCAGTATCGTATTTTTCTGATAGAAAGCCTCGAGATTACATAGTTCAAAACCACTTACACAAAAGAAAACTATTTTTATATCAAAAACTTAAAACGTTATTTTGGTCAAAAAAACCCAAAAAACGGCGGTATACGGAAAACGTCGGTTTTTCGCACGACCTCCAATGCGATACATTTTGTTGACGGAAATTATTTTTTTGTATCATTATTAACCCCACAGCTCGAATGGGCTTGAAGGGCAAGACCCACACCAACGCAGCATCCGATACGAGGAGACAAAATCATGAGCGTCAGCAAGGAACGGTTCGCCGACAAGATGGAATTTCCGCCCGAAATCCAGCAGCCCAACGTCTATCCGCTGTCGTGGAACAGCAAGACCAAGAAGCTGCAGGAGGTCTGGCAGGCCGCCCTGCGCGAGAACTGGGACCCGGAGAAGCTGCCGTGGGACACCCTGGACGTGGACAGCTACACCTGGGAAGAACGCGAATCGATCGCCTACTGGTGGAGCCTGCTGTCGGTGTTCGACGCCTCGGCGCCCCCGGTGTTTGCCGAAGCGCTGATCAAGACCTATGAGGTCCACGAGGAAGACCCGGTCCGCAAGTGCTTCTTCTCGGTCACCCGCGACGAGCAGAACCACGAGATCATGTGCGGCCTGGCCATCACCAGGATGCTCGGCCACCCGGACCCGATCACCTACCAGCCCAAGACCGAGCTCGGCAAGCGCCTGCAGAAGAACGTGCAGTGGCTGTACTTCAATGGCTCGCGCTACTGGAACGGCTACAAGCAGGCCGTGCCCAAGTACGACCTGGCGGTGCTGTTCAGCTCCTTCCTGATGGGCGAGATCGCCGCCGCCACCATCTTCAAGCAGATGTTCGACAACTCCCGCGAGCCGGTCTTCAAGGAAGGCTTCAAGAACATCGGCCGCGACGAGGGACGCCACATGGCGATCTGCATGGCGGTGATGGAGCGCGACTACCCGGGCCTCAAGGAAGAGACCAAGTCCGTGGTCACCAAGCAGATCCGCGCCGGCTACCTGTTCCTGTCGGCGGTGCTGTTCGAGCCGCCGATGGAGTTCTGGGACCTCCCCGCCGACTTCATCGCCAACCAGCGCGAGGCCGAGGAAGTCGCCCGCGGCGCCGGCTTCGGCATTCCCACCTACGAGATGAAGCTGCAGAACTGGAAGAACGCCATGATCAACCTGAAGGGCGTGCTCGACCGCTACAACATCCCCTTCCCGGCGATCCCCGAAGTGGGCATCACCGGCCAGGAGATCAGCGACATCGAGATGGAAGACATCATTCCCGTCTTCTGATTGAAGCGTCAGGCGCCAGGAGGAAGGCGTGGGGAGAAACAGCGCCCCCTCCTCCCGCGCCTTACCCATCCCCCTCACCGAGAACAAACCATGTCCCGCATCATCATGCACCCCTCGGGCAAGTCGGTGGAATGCGCCTACGGCGACACCGTGCTGATGGCCCTCGAAAAGGCAGGCTACGCGCTGCCCAACAACTGCCGCGCCGGCGCCTGCGGCGAATGCAAGGTCAAGGTCACGGCGGGCCAGTTCGACCAGGGCATGGTGCTCGACATGGCCCTGTCCCAGGAGGAGCGCCGCCAGGGCTACGGCCTGATGTGCATGGCCAAGCCGATCTCCGACGAGCTGACCATCGAATGGGGCACCGAGGACGCCCGGCCCAAGCTCTTTCCGCCCCGGGAGGACGCGCTCTTCGTCGTCACCGACAAGCGCGCGGTGGCCGAGCGCGTGGTCGAGTTGCGCCTGCGCCCGGTCGGCCAGCCGATCCGCTACTGGTCGGGGCAGTACGTGACCCTCGGCAACCCGCGCGCCGACATCCCGCCCCGCGCCTACTCGATCTCCAACGCCCCGCGGCCCGACGGCGAACTCGTGCTGCAGGTGGCCCGCGCCGACGACGGCGTGACCAGCCAGTGGATCCACGACCGCCTTGCCATCGGCGAGAGCGTCAAGCTGTCGGGCGCCTACGGCACCTTCATCGGCGACCCGGGCGTCGACACGCCGGTGCTGTGCCTTGCCGCCGGCACGGGCCTGGCGCCCATCCTCGCGCTCACCGAGGCGGCGCTGCGCCGCGGCTTCCGCAAGCCGGTCACGCTGCTGTTCTCGGCGCGCACGGAGGCCGACGTCTACGCCCGGGGCCTGATGGCCTGGTGGCGCACCAAGCACCGGGCCTTCGACTACAGGATCACCCTCACCCGCGAGGAGGCCGAAGGCTGCCTCTCCGGCCGCGTCGATGCGGTGCTGCCGGGGCTGTTCCCCGACCTGTCGAAGCACACCATCTTTGCCGCCGGCAGCCCGGCCTTCGTGGACAGCTGCGTGGCCACCGTGAAGGCCCTGGGCGCGCGCCCCGAGCTGATCCACACCGAAGGCTTCTTTGCCCGGCAACAGCCCGAGATCCCCGACGCGGCCCACCTGCTGAACCTCTGAGCCCGCCGGAAAAGCGTCGTTTTCCTATCCAGAGCCGGGGGGAGTGGCATAAAATCGACGGTTTTACGCCTGCCCTCCGGCAACACCGTGCTCCCCGAAGCCCACAAACGTCTCGATGACTTCCGCCAGCAAGGCCGCGTCCAGGCGGGCTCGCTCATCATCTCGGTCTTCGGCGATGCGGTGCTCCCGCGGGGCAGCCGCATCTGGCTCGGCAGCCTGATCCGGCTGCTCGAACCCCTCGACCTCAACGAGCGGCTGGTGCGCACCTCGGTCTTCCGGCTCGCCAAGGAAGAATGGCTGCGCACCGAGCCCGTCGGCCGGCGCACCGACTACCTGCTCACCCCCTCCGGCCAGCGACGCTTCGAGGAAGCCTCGCGGCACATCTACGCCTCCAGCGCGCCCCTGTGGGACCGCCGCTGGCGCCTCATCGTCACCGTCGGCGAGCTCACCCACAAGGAACGCGAGGCCCTGCGCCGCGCCCTGTTCTGGCAGGGCTTCGGCACCCTGGGGGGCGACTGCTTCGTGCACCCCAGCGCCGACCTCAGCGCCGCCTTCGACGCGCTGCTGGCCGAGGGCCTGGCCGACCTGCTGGGCCGGCTCAAGCCGCTGCTGGCCGCCGATGCCCAGTTCGCCAACGCGGCGAGCGACGTGGACATGGTCAATGGCGCCTGGAACCTCGAGCACCTCGCCGGCATGTACGACGGCTTCGTCGCCTGCTACCAGCCGGTGCTGGACGCGCTGCGCTCCGAGGCCGGCGGCGAGGTGGACGACGAGACCGCCTTCCTGCTGCGCGTGCTGCTGATCCACGACTACCGGCGCCTGCTACTGCGCGACCCGGAACTCCCCGACGTGCTGCTCCCCACCGACTGGCCCGGGCAGAAGGCCCGCCTGCTCTGCAAGGAGCTCTACCGCCGCCTCCTCGCGCCCTCCGAGCGCCACCTGGACAGCCATCTCCAGCTCGCCACCGGCGAGATCCCCCCGGCCAGCAGCCTCATCCACGAACGCTTCCGCGAAGACGACCCCCTCGGCGACGGGCGGAGCTGACACCCTCCGGGCCCCACGGAGGCGCCGACGGACGCAACGCTTGCAGCCCGGCTGCGGTGACATCGCCGCAGCCGGCCGCCTGAACCGCCCCGCCGGCTCTGCCGGCCCGATCCTTCCCCCCACCCATCGGCCGCAGGGCCAGACCGCACCGGCCCGTGCCCCCGCACCCCTCCCGGAGCGGGCCGGCCGCCCTCCCCGCCGCATCCTCGCCACTTCCCCGCGCAGACGCACCCGACGGCAACAGCCTCCTCCCCGGCAACCGGATCCTCCTTTCCGCCGATTACCTTCGGTTATCGGCAGCGGCAATGTTTTGCATTGGACGCATGGAAACGTGAATTTTATTATCCGTAACTAATTCCTCTAAAAACAAACACCATCCAGACAAGGCCGAGGAGACACGCCGTGACCCGATCCCGTTTTCCAAACCCGCGAACCGCCGCATTCACCGCCGCCCTCGGGGCCCTGCTGCTGACCGTGGCACCACCCGCCGCGGCCCGTACGCCCCAGGGCGCCCCCGCAGCCCAGGCCGTCGCCCCCATGGAGAGCGTCGAGATCCGGCGCGACGGCTACGGCATGCCCCATGTCCATGCCAGCACCCCCTTCGGGCTGTTCTACGGCTACGGCTACGTGGTCGCCCAGGATCGCCTGTTCCAGATGGAAATGGCGCGGCGCAGCACCCAGGGCCGGGTGGCGGAAGTGCTCGGGCGCAAGTTCGTCGCCTTCGACAAGGGCATCCGCGCCAACTATTGGCCGCAATCCATCCACGACCAGATCGCCGCGCTGCCCAAGGCCGACCGGGACATCCTCGAAGGCTACGCCGCGGGCATGAACGCCTGGCTCGACCGGGTGCACGCCGAGCCGGGCAAGCTGATGCCCAAGCAGTTCATCGACCTCGGCTTCAAGCCCGAACCGTGGACGGCCTTCGACGTGGTGATGATCTTCGTCGGCACGATGGCCAACCGCTTCTCCGACTTCAACACCGAGATCGACAACCTCGGCCTCCTCACCGCCCTCAAGGACAAGCACGGCGCGGCGGGCGGCCAGGCGATCTTCGACGACCTCAAGTGGGTGGTCGACCCCGACGCGCCGACCACCGTGCCCGCCAGCGCCGGCCGCTACAGCGTGCCGGTGAGCGCCGAGGGCCGCGTCGCCTACACCCTGCCGGACTACCGCGACACGCCGCCGAGCCTCGCCCGCCTGGCCCGGAACGCCGACGGCGCGTTGCTCGATGGCCCCCAGAACGCCCACCAGGACGCGCTGCTGGCCCAACTCGAAGCCTTCGGGATGACCGGCCAGGCGGGGTTTCCCGCCGCCAGCAACATGTGGATCGTCGGAAAGAAGCGGGCCGCCGGCGCCAACGCAATCCTCCTCAACGGCCCCCAGTTCGGCTGGTTCGCGCCGGCCTACACCTTCGGTATCGGCCTCCACGGCGCCGGCTTCGACGTCGTCGGCAACACGCCCTTCGCCTACCCCTGCATCCTGTTCGGCCACAACGGCAGGATCGGCTGGGGCGCCACCGCGGGCTTCGGCGACGGGGTGGACATCTTCGCCGAAAAGCTCGACCCCGCCGATCCGACCCACTACTTCCACCAGGGCGAGTGGAAGCGGATGGAGCAGCGCAGCGAGACGATCGGCGTGAAGGACGCGCCCGCCGAGACCCTCGACGTGTACCGCACCGTGCATGGCCTGGTGGTCAAGCGCGACGAGGCGGCCGGCGTGGCCTACGCCAAGGCGCGCACCTGGAGCGGCCGCGAGCTGGACTCCCTGTTCGGCTGGGTGCGCCAGGCCCAGGCCACCGACTGGAAAGGCTGGCTGGGCCAGGCCGAGCGCAACGCGCTCACCATCAACTGGTACTACACGGACCGGCGCGGCAACATCGGCTACGTGCACACCGGCAAGTACCCCGAGCGCCGGGCCGGCCACGACCTGCGCCTGCCGGTGCCGGGCACCGGCGAGATGGACTGGAAGGGGCTGCTGCCCTTCCGCAGCAACCCGCAGGTCTACAACCCCGACACCGGCTATCTGGTGAACTGGAACAACTCGCCGATGAAGGGCTACCCCAACCCCGACATGCTGTGGCTGTCGTGGGGCGCGGCGGACCGCCTCAACGAACTCGAGAGGCGCCTCGCCGCCCACCCGCGCCTCGACGCCGACGCCATGTGGGCCCTGCTCAAGCCGACCAGCCTGGCCGACGTGAATGTGCGCTACTTCCTGCCGGCCCTCGAGAAAGCCGTCGCCGGCCTGCCCGACGACGACCGCCGCCGCCAGATGGTCGGGCTGCTGGCGGGCTGGGACGGCCTGCACGACGACGCCAACCGGGACGGCCGCTACGACAGCCCGGCCTCGGCGATCCTGCCGGCGTGGTTTGCGGCGATCCTGCGCGACACCGTCGCTGCCGACCTGCCGGTCGATTTCGCCAGGTTCTACCTCAGCGCCGGCTACCCCACCGCCGAAGCGCCCCCGGCCGGCTCGGTGAACGTCCAGCCGGGCGTCAAGGTGCTCTACCGCATCCTGCGTGCCGGGCAAGCCGGCGAGGCGATGCGCCACGACTTCCTGAAGGGGCGCACTTTCGGCGAGGCGGCGCTGAAGGCCCTCGCCGAGGCCGACACCGCCCTCACCCAGCGCTTCGGCCCCGACATGGCGGGCTGGCTGGCGCCGGTGGCGAAGAACAAGTTCTTCACCAGCAACTTCTTCGGCGTGCCCCAGGCCGGCGAGGCGGAAGTCCAGTTCTCCCACGTGGCGATGAACCGGGGCACCGAGAACAACCTGACGGTGCTGGGCAGGCGTGGCGTGCGGAGCTGGGACGTGGCGGCGCCCGGGCAGGACGGCTTCGTGGCGCCGGACGGCAGCACCGGCCCCCACTACCTGGACCAGATGGCGCTCTACGACCAGTACAGGAACAAGCCGGTGCTGGGCACGCGGAGCGAGATCGTGAAGGGCACGACGCGCATCGAACGACTGACCGTGGCGCCGCGCCAGGGGCGCTGAAGGCGGGCGGCCGGCTCGGCGGGCGCCGGCTGCAACCACGCCGCCGGGGTGCTGCTCCACCAAAGAGAACCGGCCTCCACGGGGAGGCCGGTCGCATATCGTCCTGCCGTGAACGCCGCAGCAGCGTGCGGGATACGCCGCTCGTGAGAGTGAAGGGCGATCCACCCGGACGGTGGCCTCCGCCGGCTCCGGCCGCGCGGTGTCGCGCCCGGACAGGCCGACGCGGGCCGCCGGCGGGCGTCGCGGCGGCCGTCTCCGGGCTCAGTCCCGCTTCTTCAGCGCCACCAGCGGCACCACGTCGGGCATGTGGATGCGCTTGCGATCGGGCTCGATGGCGGTGAGCGGATCGGTCTCGGTCATCGTGGCGAGGCAGCGCAGGGTAAGATCCTGGTAGGTGCGGGTGCCGTCGGTCTTCCAGCGGATCTCCTCGTCGGAGAGCTCGCGCACCACCTTGGCGGGCATCCCGGCGACCAGCACGCGCGGCGGGATCTCCATCCCGGCCTTCACGAAGGCCGCCGCCGCCACGATGGACGCCTCGCCCACCACCGCGTTGTCCATGATCACCGCGTTCATCCCGACCAGGGCGTTGCGGCCGATGCGGCAGCCGTGGAGCACCGCCCCGTGGCCGATGTGGCCGTCCTCCTCGATCACCGTGTCGGTGCCTGGGAAGCCGTGCATCACGCAGGTATCCTGCACGTTCACGCCGCGCTCGAGGATCAGGCGGCCGAAGTCCCCGCGCAGGCTCGCGCAGGGGCCCACGTAGCAGTCGGGGCCGACGATCACGTCGCCGATCAGCACGGCGCTGGGGTGCACATAGGCACTGGGGTCGACCACCGGAACGATGCCATCGATGGCATACACGCGCAGCTTGCTCATGAAAAGTGTCTCCTCGGGTTTTGATTTCTTATACTAAAATCAATTTACCATTGCGTAATCACTTCCGTCACCCCCTTTGAACACTCATTCAACCCAACAACCGGATTCCCAACCATGAGCGAAGAGCTGGAAGGAAAACACGGCGTCCAGTCCCTCGAGGTGGGCATGGGCATTCTCAAGGCGATGGTCTTCGGCCAGCGCTCGATGATGCTCAAGGACATCGCCGCCGCCGCCGACATGCCCCCGTCCAAGGCCCACCGCTATCTCGTCAGCCTGATCCGCAGCGGCTTGGTCGAACAGGACCCGCTCACCTCGCGCTACAACCTCGGGCCCTTCGCCCTCAACATCGGCCTGGTCGCCATCGACCGCCTCGACCGCATCCGCCTCGGGCTGGCGGCGATCTCCGAGCTGCGGGACGAGATCAACGAGACCACGGCGCTGGCGGTGTGGGGCGACAACGGCCCGGTCATCGTGCGCTGGGAGCGCCCGCGCCGGCCGATCACCGTCAACGTGGTCACCGGCACCACCCTCGGCGTGCTCAGCTCGGCCGCCGGCCGGGTGTTCGCCGCGTGGCTGCCCAACGCCACCCGCGCCATCGTCAGGCGCGAGGTGGAGCAGCGCAAGAACCTGCCCCCCGGCGTCACCACCATGGACGACGCCGAGGCCCTGCTGGCCGGCGTGCGCGAACGGGGCATCGCGGTGATCACCGGCGACGAATACCTCTTCCGCGGCGTCGAGGCCGCCGCCGCGCCGGTCTTCAACTTCAAGAACGACCTCACGATGGCGCTGGTGATCGTGGGCGTCGAAGGCGCCATCGACATGGGCCCCGACAGCGCCACCCTGGCCCGCCTGCGGGCCGCCGCCGACGCCCTCTCGCTGCGCCTCGGCTCCACCCGCGACGCCAACGCCCCCTCCTGAGGGGTCGCCACCCGATACGCCGCCGGCGCCTCCCCGGCGGGCGGCGTATCGCGCCCCCGCGCCTGTCCGGCCGCCCTCCCCGGCCCGGCATCCCCCGTGCTTCAGCGCCCTCCACGCCCTCCCCCGGGCGCCGGCCGAGGGTTCGCTAAAACCCGCAATTCGATACACAAGATTGTCTTGACTAGATTTTTTGTATCATTTCTAATTGCGGAATAAATTACAAAATACAGAACTCCCTCCGCCATGCCCCGGCGCTGCGGCGGGAGTTCTTCTGGGGCCGGCGCCGCCCGTCCCTCCCATCCGATCGCTCAATCGACAGGAGACACGATGAACCATCGCACCCCTTACGTCCGAACGGGAGCCGCGTGATGCTGGCCCAACTGCTGCAGTTCCTGTTCTCCGGCGTCACCGTCGGCGCCACCTACGCGCTGGCCGCGCTCGGCTTCACGCTGATCTACAACGCCAGCAACGTCATCAACTTCGCCCAGGGCGAGTTCATCATGCTCGGCGGCATGCTGGCGGTGATGTTCACCCAGGCCGGGCTGCCGCTGCCGGCGGCGCTGCTGCTGGCGGTGCTGGTGCCGGCGGTGGTCGGCGTGCTGATCGAGAAGCTCGCCATCGAGCCGGTCAAGGGCGCCGAGACGGTGACCCTGATCATCATCACCATCGGCGCCTCGCTGGTGATCCGCGGCCTGGTCCAGGTCTTCCTCGGCAAGGGCACCCACAGCCTGCCGGCCTTCTCCGGCGATGCGCCGATCGAGATCCTCGGCGCCACCCTGATGCCCCAGAGCCTGTGGGTGCTGGGTGTCACCGCGGTGGTCGTGGTGCTGCTGTGGTACTTCTTCAACCGCACCCTCACCGGCAAGGCGATGCTGGCCACCTCCTTCAACCGCACGGCGGCCGAGCTGGTGGGCATCAACACCAACGGCGTGCTGTTCATGAGCTTCGCGATGTCGGCGGCCCTGGGCGCCCTGGGGGGCATCCTGATCACCCCGATCACCCTCACCTCCTACGACGTGGGGATCATGCTCGGCCTGAAGGGCTTCGTCGCGGCGGTGCTCGGCGGGCTCGGCAACGGCCTCGGCGCGGTGGTGGGCGGCCTGCTGGTGGGCGTGCTCGAGGCGATGGGCGCCGGCTACCTGTCGTCGGCCTACAAGGACGCCATCCCCTTCGTGCTGATCCTCTTCATTCTCTTCTTCATGCCGCGCGGCCTGTTCGGCGCGAAGGTGACGGACCGGGTGTGACCATGCACAAGCGCGCTTATTTCGGCCTCTACATCGTCATCGCAGTGCTGGCCGTGCTGCCCTTCGTGCTGCCCAACAGCTTCTACGTCGACCTGGCGATCCGCATGGCGATCAACGCGGTCATCGTCCTCGGCCTCAACCTGCTGATCGGCTTCGCCGGCCAGATCAGCCTCGGCCACGCCGGCTTCCTCGGCATTGGCGCCTACGCCTCGGCGGTGCTGCCCACCCACTTCGGCTGGAACCCGGTGCTGGCGATGCTGGCTGGCGCCGTCGCCACCGGCGTGCTGGCGGCCGTGGTGGCCCGACCGATCTTCAAGCTGAAGGGCAACTACCTGGCGATGGCCACCCTCGGCCTCGGCATCATCATCAGCATCGCGGTGCGCAACGAGGCCCAATGGACGGGCGGCCCCGACGGCATGCCGGTACCGGCCTTCGGCCTGTTCGGCTTCGAGCTGACCAGCGACAAGCAGTGGTACTGGGTGGTCGCCGCGCTGCTCACGGTGAGCGTGTGGGCCTCCCTCAACCTCATCGACTCGCCCTTCGGCCGCGCCCTGCGCGCGCTGCACGGCTCCGAGGTCGCCTCGCGGGTGGTGGGCGTCGACGTGGTCCGCTACAAGGTCGCGATCTTCGTGATGTCGGCGGTGTTCGCCAGCCTGATGGGCAGCGTCACCGCCCACTACGTCGGCTTCGTGACCCCCAACCTGGCCGATTTCTTCCACTCCATCGAGCTCGTCACGATGGTCGTCATCGGCGGCATGGCCTCGGTGTATGGCTCGCTGATCGGCGCGGTGCTGCTCACCGCCCTGCCCCAGGCACTGGCCACCTTCGAGGGCTGGGAGACGGTCGCCTTCGGCGGCATCCTGATGGTGTGCATGATCTTCCTGCCCAAGGGCCTCGTCCCGACGCTGGCAGCCAAGTTTGGAAAGGCTGAATAACATGTCGCTGCTCGACGTCAGCAATCTCTCCATCCACTTCGGCGGCGTGAAGGCCGTGCAGGAAGTGAGCTTCTCCATCGACCCGGGCATCGTCTATTCGGTGATCGGCCCCAACGGCGCCGGCAAGACCACGCTGTTCAACCTCATCACCGGGGTTTACAAGCCCACCAGCGGCGAGATCCGCCTCGACGGCGAATCCATCGGCGGCAAGTCGCCCGACGAGCTGGCCCGCCGCGGCATGGCGCGTACCTTCCAGAACCTGCAGATCTGCATGAACATGAGCGCCATCGAGAACGTCATGGTGGGCGCCCACCTGCGCCTCGACCGCAACCTCATCAAGGCCGCGCTGCGCCTGCCCTCCCTCACCCGCCGCGACGCCGAGCTGCGCGCCGAGGCCGCCGAGCTGATGGACTTCGTCGGCCTCGACAAGTATGTCGAAGCCCGCGCCGACTCGATGCCCTACGGCGCCCTCAAGCGCCTCGAGATCGCCCGCGCGCTGGCCATGAAGCCCCGCGTGATCTTCCTCGACGAGCCGGCCGCCGGCCTCAACCCCAAGGAGACCATCGAGGTGGACCACCTCGTCCGCAAGGTAGCCGACTCGGGCATCACCGTCGTGCTCGTCGAGCACGACATGAAGATGGTGATGAACCTTTCCGACCGCATCCTGGTGCTCGACTACGGCAAGAAGCTCGCCGAGGGCACCGGCGAAGAGATCCGCCGCAACCCGGACGTGATCGCCGCCTACCTGGGCGCCCACGCCTGAGACCGAGGACAACAAGATGGAAGCACTCCGCATCATCAAGGACGAGCACCGCAACCTCTGGCGCGTGGCCACCACCGTCGAGCGCGTCATCGGCGACATGGAGGCCGCCGGCAAGGCCGACGCGGCCTTCCTCGGCTCGGTGTTCGACTACTTCGAGCAGTTCGTCGACAACTTCCACCACCCCAAGGAAGACGACTACCTGTTCCGCCTGCTGCGCCAGCGCAGCCCCGAGGCCGCCGCCGTGCTCGACCGCCTGCAGGCCGACCACCGCAACGCCCCGGGCAACCTCAAGGCCCTGCGCGACCTGCTCGCCGCGGGCGCCCCGGTGGCCCAGCTGGCGAAGGGCCTGCGCGCCTACATCAAGGCCGCCGAGGAGCACATCCGCGTCGAGGAAACCGAGGTCTTCCCCCTCGCCAGGGCAGCCCTCACCGCCGCCGACTGGCAGGAGATCGACGCCGCCTTCCTCGACAACGCCGACCCGGTGTTCGGGGCCCAGGCCCAGGCCGGCTTCCGCGAGCTATTCCACCGGGTCGCCAGCCTGGCGCCGGACTCCGTAGGCCTCGGCGCCCACAGCGCCGGCGCCCTGCCCAGCTCCACCGTCGGCGAGGTGCTGCTGAAGGTGGAGGGGCTGGAGAGCAGCTACGGCCGCATCAAGGCCCTCAAGGGCATCTCCCTCGAGGTGCGGCGCGGCGAGACGGTGGCCCTGGTGGGCGCCAACGGCGCCGGCAAGACCACCTTCCTGCGCAGCCTCTCCGGCGTGCAGCCGATGGGCGGGCGGATCACCTTCGACGGCGAGGACTTCTCCAGGCTCCGCGCCGACATGCGCATGCGCCGTGGCATCTGCCAGTCACCCGAAGGCCGCCAGGTGTTCGGCCCGCTGTCCATCGAGGACAACCTGCGCCTGGGCGCCTACACCCAGCCCAAGGGCCAGGTGGAAGGCGACCTCGAAAAAATCTACGCGATGTTCCCCATCCTCAAGGAGAAGCGCAAGCTCCCCGCCGGCACCCTCTCCGGCGGCCAGCAGCAGATGCTCGCCATCGGCCGCGCGCTGATGGGCCGCCCCAAGCTGCTGCTGCTCGACGAGCCGTCGATGGGCCTCGCCCCGCTGCTGGTGGAGGAAGTCTTCAACGTGGTCAAGGCCCTCAAGGCCCAGGGCATGTCGATCATCCTCGCCGAACAGAACGCCTTCTCCGCGCTGGCCATCGCCGACCGGGGCTATGTGCTCGAGACGGGCAGCATCACCCTCACCGGCACCGGCCGCGAGCTGATCGAGGACGAGCAGGTGCGGGCGGCGTATCTGGGCATGTGATGCGGGGCGCTGGCCGGATCGATGGTCAGGGCCCACCAGGCGCCCGCCTCGCCTTGGGCAGCGGAGGCTGTCGGGGGCGAGGCGCTATGGCGATTGACCGATGTCCGGCGCCGGAGGTGGCTCGGTCGAAACCCGCTCGAGCTGCGCAAGAAGCTCCTGGCGCTCGAGACGGGCCGCCTCGGCACCGGCAGGATTGCCCATCTCGGCTTCCACATCGCCGAGCCGGTCGAGACTGATGGAGAGATCGCGCAGCGTCTGGGGGGTATCGCCGAGGCTCGCCCGCAGTTGTCGACGGAGTTCCAGACTCTCCCGATAAGCCGCCGCGGCGGCCGGGAAATTACCCGCCTCGCGCTCGAAGTCGCCGAGCGTGTTTAGATTTATTGAGAGATAGCGCAGCACGTGGGGCAAATCACCCAGACTGGCCCGCAATTGTCTGTCGAGTTGGAGACTCTCCCGATAAGCCGCTGCGGCTGACGATAAATTACCCACATCACGCTCGACATTACCGAGTTTGTTGAGGCTGACGGAAACATCGCGTAGAACCTGGGGCGTATCACCCAGACTCGCTCGTAATTGCCTGCTAAGTTCCAGACTCTCACAGTAAGCCACCGTGGCTGACGGGAGATGGTGCGCCTGACGCTCGACGTCGCCGAGCCGGTCGAGACTGACGGAGAGATCGCGCAGCGTCTGGGGGGTATCGCCGAGGCTCGCCCGCAGTTGTCGACGGAGTTCCAGACTCTCCCGATAAGCCGCCGCGGCGGCCGGGAAATTACCCGCCTCGCGCTCGACATCGCCAAACATGTCGAGACTGATGGAGAGGTCGCGCAGCGCCTGGGGCGTGTCACCCAGGCTTACTCGCAGTTGCCTAATGAGCTCCAGACTCTCTCGATAAGCCGCCCTAGCCGCCGGGAGATTGCCCACCTCACGCTCGACATCGCCGAACTTGTGGAGACTGATGGAGAGATCGCGCAGCGCCTGGGGGATCTCGCCCAGGCTTGTCCGCAGTCGTCTGCAGAGTTCCAGGCTTTCACGATAAGCCTCTGTCGCTACTGAAAGGTTGCCCGCTTCGCACTGGACATCACCGAGCTTTTGAAGGCTAATCGAAAGATCTCGCAAAACCTGGGGCGTATCACCCTGCCTCATCCGCCGCAGCCTGTCGAGTTCCAGACATTCACGGTAGGCCGCGGTCGCGGCCAGAAGATTACCCGCATCGAGTTCAACATCGCCGAGCCTTTCAAGGCTCACGGAAAGATCGCGCAGCGTCTGGGGCGTATCGCCAACACTTGCGCGCAGCACCCGAAAACGTTCGACCACCTCTCGTGCCGACTCTAGCGCGGACAGTAGTGCCCCCTCCTGATGGAAACGCTCCGCCTTCAGCGAACTTTCCACCGCTTCTTCGCGAAAGGTCTTCACATCGATTGCCTCGGCCGGCACATAAATCCGATCATCATGAGGCAGCACCGCCACGAACTGCCTGATACTCCACAGATCAGGGGCCCAGGTGACCACGGCCGGGGCCATAGCCTCCGGCAACTGCAGGAAGAGTGGCCGGGGGCAACCCCTCTCGAGGGCGCTGCGACTGCGGTTGAGGGCAGCGAGGGTCTGCTGGCGTGCCGCCTCCCAGGCCTGATCGTCGGGCCCAGTGGTCAGATCGATCCACAGGGGCGCACGCCAGTCGTGAAAGCGGCGGTCCTCCCCCTCGGGGAAAGCCGCCTTGAGCACTACCTCCACCGCCGCCTCGGCGGCCTCGGGGCGGACCCGCTGCAAGAGGTGGCTGCGCAGGCGGGTGGCGTCCTCGATACGCTGCTGAAGGCGTCGGGACACCCGATGGTCGTCGCCAAAAACGAGGTAAAAGCCGAAACCCTGGTTCCAGTCCAGCAGCAGCTTGATCTCGCTCCAGATGCTCTCGAAATCAGCCTGGACGGGGCTTTCAGACATGTTGACGCACCAGCGGCGGCACCTGATACCAGGGGCTGCCGTTCTGGTAGTCGAGCACCAGGGAGTGATCGAAGAGGCGGATGATGGGCGGCAGATCGGCGGCCAGGTCCTTGATATGGCCGGACGGATTGTCACCGTTGTCCATGAAACGCTTGAGCCATTCCCGATCGGGGCCGGTGAGCCATTGCAGCGGCTGGGCGGCTTCGGCCAGGGCATGAATGACGCTCGGGGCGTCCACCGCCGTGATCGGCAAGGCCACCCTGCTCAAGGCTGCCTTGCGGGCCAGGGTGCGCAGCAGGTTGAAGAAACGCCGCACATTGCCCCCCGACATCCAGGCCAGATGGTTCATCACGGTCTCGTCGAGGATCTGCGGCCATTGCGGAAAGCGACGGTCAACAATCTCGCGCATCCTGCCGATGCCGTCCTCGTTGCGGCTACCGTCGCGCTGGATCACCTTGAAATTGGGCAGGGCCACTGCCTGCGAGAAGCCATTGCTGACCCCCGGCAACACCGCATGGAGATAAGGCGGCGCGGAGTACACCACGAACAGCGACGCGAACTGCAGGCGGGTGGGCTCGTTGAAGAACACCTCCTTCAGGCTGTTGAACAGCTTGGCCTCGTCGCCGGAGGGCGCGGAAATACGCTCCAGGGAGTCCACCACCAGCACGATCTTTTCGCGTCGAGTGTGGCGACGGATAGTGGCTGCGACCTCGTCCGCAAACTTTGCCGCCTCATCGAAGAATGCCGACGAGGACTGGGCAAAGCTGATCAGCTCCTTGCGAAAATCCGGGTTTTCCTGAAGCGTGGCCTCGACTTCGAGCGAGGCCCCCGAGTCGCCGAGGGGAGCGATGAGCTTGGGTTTGAGCTCCACCTTCGATTGGAAGAGGCGCTTCGTGCGCTGCCAGATGGAATCGTTCAGCTTGTCCTGGCCCAGTTCCTGCCGCACGGCGTCGGCCAGCCCGGCCAGTGCCGTCATTAACAACTCCGCCAGGCTCAGCTGGGGGTCGTTGAGGTTGAGGTAGGTGCTTGCATCGCAGTAATAGGCCGCGATGCCGTCCTGCCGCAACTCGGCGACCAGGCGATTGAGTTCGGTGGTCTTGCCCGCACCGCGCAGGCCGCTGAACAGATAACAGCCCCCCGTCCGCGGCTCCCACTGGATGTATTGCTTGAGGTTGGCAACGGGGTCGTGCTCGTCGTCGGGAGAACGATTTACATAAACGCCGCTGACGTCGGCACCCCCTTGGGCGCTCTCGGGCAGGGCATTGAAGAAATCCTTGAGCAGGTCGGCTGCGGACATGGCGGGTCACGGCAAGGTTGGTCAGAGCATGATTTTAGGGGCAAGAGGCCGATAGGCAAACAACTCGTAGCGGGCAGCCCGCCCGCAGAAGCTGCCACCCGCCTCCCCCCGTTCAAGTCTGCGGCCCGCGAACCGTTAGCACAGGGAACGAAATGTACCAAATCCAAGGAATGACATCGTGAGCGTATTCGGCAAGTGGTTTGGCGGCTCGGCGGCGACCGACGGCGACGAGGTTGCGATCAGCGCCCTGGAACTGGCCAACCTCAAGGGCCAGCTGGCCGCCATCGACAAGACCCAGGCGGTGATCGAGTTCGACCTCGACGGCAACATCCTGACCGCCAACCAGAACTTCCTGAAGGCGGTGGGCTACGAGCTGGGCGAGATCGTCGGCCGCCATCACTCGATCTTCATGCCGCCGGCCGACGTGGGTGGCGAAGCCTACCGCGACTTCTGGCGCAAGCTGGCGGGCGGCACGCCGCAGGCCGGGCAGTTCAAGCGCCTCGGCAAGCACGGCCGGGAGGTGTGGCTGCAGGCCGCCTACAACCCCATCATCGACACCGCCGGCACGCCCTTCAAGGTGGTCAAGTACGCCACCGACATCACCACCGACAAGCAGCGCACCGCCGACTTCGAGGGCCAGATGGCGGCCATCGGCAAGTCCCAGGCGATCATCGAGTTCGGGCTCGACGGCAAGGTGCTGACCGCCAACGACAACTTCCTGAAGGTGCTGGGTTACAGCCTGGCCGAGGTGGTCGGGCGCCATCATTCGATCTTCATCGCCCCGGCCGACGTGGCGAGCGCCGACTACCAGGTCTTCTGGGACAAGCTGGGGCGCGGCGAGTACGACACCGGGCGCTACCGGCGCATCGCCAGGGACGGCCGCGAGGTGTGGATCCAGGCCAGCTACAACCCCATCCTCGACCTGAACGGGCGCCCCTGCAAGATCGTCAAGTACGCCGCCGACATCACGCGTCAGGTCGAGGAGGAAGAAGCCCTGCGCCAGACCGTCGAGGAAACCCTGTCGGTGGTGAGCGCCGCCGTCGCCGGCGACCTGACCCGCCAGATCTCCCTTGCCGGCAAGTCGGGCATGCTCGAATCCCTCTCGGAAGGCGTCAATTCGCTGCTCGATTCGATGGTGCAGATCGTGCGCCAGATCAAGGCCTCGTCCAACGAGGTGCTGCTGGGCGCCCAGGAGATCGCCAAGGGGAACGCCGATCTGTCGGCGCGCACCGAGGAGCAGGCCAGCAGCCTCGAAGAGACCGCCAGCTCGATGGAGCAGCTCAACGCCACCGTGCGCCAGAACGCCGACAACGCGCGCCAGGCCAACGCGCTGGCCACCCGCTCCCACGAAGACGTGATGCGCGGCAGCACCGTGGTGCGGCAGGTGGTCGCCACGATGAACGAGATCCAGGAGCGCTCCAGCAAGATCAGCGACATCATCGGGGTGATCGACTCGATCGCCTTCCAGACCAACATCCTGGCCCTCAACGCGGCGGTCGAGGCCGCCCGGGCCGGCGAGCAGGGGCGCGGCTTCGCGGTGGTCGCCACCGAGGTGCGCAACCTCGCCCAGCGCTCGGCCCAGGCCGCCCAGGAGATCAAGGCCCTCATCGGCAGCTCGGTGCGCACCATCGAGGCCGGCGCCTCCCAGGTGAACGAGGCCGGCACCACGATGGAGACCCTGGTGGCCAGTTTCCAGGAGGTCTCCAGCCTGGTCAGCGAGATCTCCGGCGCCAGCCGCGAGCAGTCCCAGGGCATCGAGCAGATCACCACCGCCGTCGGCCAGATGGACGAGGTCACGCAGCAGAACGCGGCCCTCGTCGAAGAGGCCGCCGCCGCCGCGGAATCCCTCGAGGAACAGGCCAGCGCCCTGGTGCGGGTGGTGAGCCGGTTCCGGGTGGACGGGGGCACGCCGGTGGGCGTGGTCAGGCCGCACCTGGTGGCCGGCACCGCGCGCTGAGGCGTCGGCAGCGGGCACGCCGGGCGCCTGCCATCCGGTTTGACCCGGCCGTCTTCGTTCGTGGAGAATCCCCGCAGCCAGGGCGTTGCGGGCAGGGGGCCAGGCAAGCGGGGCGACGGGCGGCACAGCCGCCGCGCCCGGGGCTGGATCGGACGAATTTCACAGGGAGCACGAGATGGGTTTTGCTTACGTGGTCGGGCAGGTCAGCGTCAAAGACGCCGAAAAATGGGCGGAATACCAGCAGCGGGTTCCGGAGACCTTCGGCCCCTGGGGGTGCGAGCCGGTGCTGCGGGGCAAGCAGATCGCCGCCCTCTCCGGAAGCTGCCCCCACCCCGCGGTGGTGGTGCTGCGCTTTCCGGGCCCCGAGGCGCTCAAGGGATGGTTTGAGTCGCCCGCCTATCAGGCCCTGATCCCCCTGCGGGACGCCGCGGCCGACGTGGTGCTGACGGCCTACGAAGGCTGACGCTTCCCGGGCGGCGGCGTCCGTCGCGCGGCGACACTCCGCCCTGAAACACGAAACCGCCCGCCCCCAGCCCTCTCGTCGCCGGGCGGGTCGCACGCCCAGCCATCCGCGCCGTCACGCCACGCGATACACCCGCGCTTCGTAGGGCCGCAACAGCAGGCTGTCCCGCGGGGGATGGGGCTCGACCTTCAGGTTGGCGAGCAGCAGGGCATCATGGGCCAGCATCAGCCCCGCGTGGCAGTAGCGCGCGGGCCGGGCGCCGAGGTTGGCGATCACCACCAGCCGCCCCGGGCCCTCGCCGCGGCAGTAGGCGTAGATCTGCCGGTGGCTGCCCATCAGCGGGTGATAGCCCCCTTCGATGAGCACCCGCTCGGCCCGGCGCAGGGCGATCAGGCGGCGGTAATGGCTGAGCACCGAGTCCGGGTCGGCCTGCTGGGCTTCGACGTTGATGCGCGTATGGTTGGGGTTGGGCTTCAGCCACGGCCGGCCGGTGGTGAAGCCGGCGCCGGGGGCGGCGCTCCACTGCATCGGGGTGCGGGCGTTGTCGCGGGCGGTGATGGCGAGGTCGGCGAGCACGTCGGCCTCCTCCTCCCCGGTGGCGAGGCGCTCGTGCCAGCGGTTACGGGCCAGCACGTCGTCGAAGTCGGCGATGCCTTCGAACACCGTGTTGGTCATCCCGATCTCCTGCCCCTGGTAGATGAAGGGCGTGCCCTGCAGCAAAAAGTAAACGGTGGCCAGCGCCGTGGCGCTCTCGCGCCAGTGGTGTTCCACGTCGCCCCATAGCGACACCGCCCGCGGGATGTCGTGGTTCTCGATGAACAGCGCGTTCCAGCCGCGCCCGGCGAGGGCCTTCTGCCAGGCGCCGAAGACGCGCTTGAGGCCCGGCACGTCGAGCCCGCCGCGGGGGTTGCGCGACCACAGGGCGAGGTGCTCGAACTGGAAGATCATGTCGAGCCGCCCGCGCCCCTCGCCCACCCATTCCACGGCCTCCTCGGGGCCGACGCCGTTGGCCTCACCGACAGTCATCACGTCGTAGTGGCGGAAGGTGTGCTCGCACAACTCGTCCAGGTGGCCGAGCACGCCGTCCACGTTCATGTGCAGCGGGAAGCATGGCACCTGGGCCAGGCCCTTCGGGTTGGGCATGTCGGGCAGGCCGGGGGCCTTGCGGATGTGGCTCACCGCGTCGAGGCGGAAGCCGTCGATGCCCTTGTCGAGCCACCAGCGCACCATCTCGAAGAGCGCCGCGCGCATCGGCGCGCATTCCCAGTTTAGATCCGGCTGGCGACGGGAAAAAAGGTGCAGGAAGTATTGCCCGCTGGCCGCGTCGAGCTCCCAGGCCGGGCCGCCGAAGATGCTCTCCCAGTTGTTGGGCGGGCCGCCGTCCTTGCCATCCCTCCAGATGTACCAGTCACGCCGGGGGCCATCGGGGCCGGTGCGGGACTCGATGAACCAGGCGTGCTCGTCGCTGGTGTGGTTGAGCACCAGGTCGAGGATCACCCGCAGGCCGCGGCGGTGCGCCTCGGCGAGCAGGCGGTCGAAATCGGCCATGGCGCCGAACTCGGCCATGATCTCCCGGTAATCGCTCACGTCGTAGCCGTTGTCGTCGTTGGGCGAGCGGTAGATGGGGCAGATCCAGATCACGTCGACGCCCAGCCATTGCAGGTAGTCGAGCCGCGCCAGGATGCCCGGCAGGTCGCCGATCCCGTCGCCGTTGGAATCCATGAAGCTGCGCGGATAGATCTGGTAGGCCACCACCTCCTTCCACCAGGCGTGACGGAAGCGCTGGACAGAATCGGTCGAGGTGCTCATCATCTTTGCTGTTACCGTTGTCGTTTGACAACACCATACACCAAGCCGCAGCGCAGCCCGCAGGCCAGCGCCGCGCGGCTACCGATCATGCAGAGCACTGCGTCCGCAAACTTTCCGCGCCTGGTGGGCGACATCGGCGGGACCCACATCCGGTTCGCCGTGGTCGCCGCGCCGGGAGCGGCACCGGCGCGGATCCGCCGCCATGCCTGCGCCGACTTCCCCGGGCCCGAGGCGGCGATCCGCCACTACCTCGCCGCCGAGGGGCTGGCCCTTCCGCCGGTGGCCGCCTTCGGCATCGCGACCCCCCTCGACGGCGACGCCGTGCGCATGACCAACCACCCCTGGGCCTTCTCCATCGAGGCCCTGCGGCAGGCCCTGGGGCTGGAACGCCTCGTCTTCATCAACGACTTCACCGCGCTGGCGCTGGCCCTGCCGGGGCTGCGGGGCGACGACCTCGAGCCCATCGGCGGCGGCCTCGCCCAGGCCGGCCAGCCGATCGCGCTGCTCGGCCCCGGCACCGGCCTCGGCGTGTCGGGGCTGATCCCCTGCGGCGGCGGCTGGCAGCCCCTCGCCGGCGAAGGCGGCCATGTCACCCTCGCCGCCAGCACCGCCCGCGAGGCGGCGATCATCGCGGTGCTGGCCGCCCGCTTCGGCCATGTGTCCGCCGAGCGGGCCCTGTCGGGGCCGGGCCTCGCCGCCCTCCACGACGCGATCCGCCAGCTCGACGGCGCCCCGCCCGCGCCGCTCCCCAGCCACGCGGTCAGCGCCCGCGCGCTGGCCGGCGCCTGCCCCCACTGCGTCGAGGCGCTGGCGGTGTTCTGTGCGCTCCTTGGCACCGTGGCGGCCGACCTCGCCCTCACCCTGGGCGCCCGCGGCGGCGTTTATGTGGGCGGCGGCATCGTGCCGGCGCTGGGGGCGTTCTTTGCCCGCTCGGGTTTCCGGCAACGCTTCGAAGCCAAGGGACGTTTCTCGGGCTGGCTGGCGACGATTCCCACCCATGTCATCCGGGCACCCTATGCTGCCCTCAGCGGCGCCAGCGAAGCCCTCGATCGCGCCCCCCCGGCGCCGGCCGCGCATCCACCGAGGCCCCTCCCGTGACCCACGCCAAGCCAGACCACGACGCCACCCCCGCCGAAAGCGGCCGGATCGCCCCCGCCGAACTCGCTGCGCTGATGCGCGCCGAGCACGGCGACCCCTTCGCGGTGCTCGGCCCGCATCAGGTCGGCGAGCGGCTGGTGCTGCGGGCCCTGCTGCCCGACGCGCGGGCCGTCACCGTGGTCGATGCCGCCGGAGCGCCGCTGGCCGACCTCGCCCGGCAGGACGACAGCGCCCTGTTCACCGGCGTCCTGCCCCCCGGCACCCCGCGCACGGCCCATCGCATGCGGGTGAGTTGGAGCGATGGCCATCAATCCGAGCTCATCGACCCCTACGCCTTCCCGCCTCTCATCCACGAACTCGACGTGTGGCTGCTCGCCGAGGGCCGCCATCACCGCCCCTACGAATGGCTGGGCGCCCACCCGGTCATCGTCGATGGCGTCGCCGGCACGCGCTTTGCGGTGTGGGCGCCGGCGGCCCACCGGGTGTCGGTGGTGGGCAGCTTCAACAACTGGGACGGGCGCCGCCACATGATGCGCCGGCGGGTCGAATGCGGCACCTGGGAGATCTTCATCCCCCAGGTGGGCGAAGGCGACCTCTACAAGTTCGAGATCCTCGGCGCCGACGGGCAGCTGCGCCTCAAGGCCGACCCCTTCGCGTTCCGCGCCGAGGTGCGCCCGCACACCGCCTCGGTGGTGCAGCGCCTGCTGCCCGGCGTCGCCATCGACGACGCCCGCCGCCGCGCCAACGCCCTCGACGCGCCGGTCAGCATCTACGAGGTGCACCTGGGCTCGTGGCAGCGCAACGAGCGGGGCGAATGGCTGAGCTACGCCGAACTCGCCGCGCGGCTGATCCCCTACGCGGTCGCCATGGGCTTCACCCACCTCGAGCTGCTGCCGGTGCACGAGCACCCCTTCGACGGCTCCTGGGGCTACCAGCCCACCGGCCTTTACGCGCCCACCTCGCGCTTCGGCCGGCCGGAGGATTTCCGCGCCTTCGTCGAGGCGGCCCGGGCCGCCGGCCTCGGGGTGATCCTCGACTGGGTGCCGGCCCATTTCCCCACCGACGCCCACGGCCTGGCCGAGTTCGATGGCACCCACCTCTACGAGCACGCCGACCCCCGCGAGGGCTTCCATCAAGACTGGAACACCTTGATCTACAACTACGGCCGCAACGAGGTGCGCAGCTACCTGGCCAGCAACGCCCTCTACTGGATCGAGCGCTACGCCGTCGACGGGCTGCGGGTGGACGCCGTCGCCTCGATGCTCTACCGCGACTACAGCCGCCAGAGCGGCGAGTGGATTCCCAACATTCACGGCGGCCGCGAGAACCTCGAGGCCATCGAGTTCCTGCGCCGCACCAACCACCTGGTCGGCACCCAGCGCCCCGAGGCGGTGATGCTGGCCGAAGAATCCACCGCCTTTCCGCTGGTCACCCGGCCGCCCTCCGACGACCTGCAGGGTGGCGGGCTGGGCTTCCATTACAAGTGGAACATGGGCTGGATGAACGACGTGCTGGCCTACATGGCCCGCGACCCCATCCATCGCCGCCACCACCACGACCAGATCCGCTTTTCGCTGATGTACGCCTTCAGCGAAAATTTCGTGCTGCCCCTGTCCCACGACGAGGTGGTGCACGGCAAGGGCGCACTGCTCGCCAAGATGCCCGGCGACGCCTGGCAGCAATTCGCCAACCTGCGCCTGCTGTACGGCTTCATGTGGGGGCATCCGGGCAAGAAGCTGCTCTTCATGGGCTGCGAGTTCGCCCCCCGCGAAGAATGGAACGCCGACCGTGCCCTGCCCTGGCAGTGCCTCGACCACGCCCCCCACGCCGGCGTGCAGCGCCTCGTGCGCGACCTCAACCACGCCCTCCGGGCCCACCCGGCGCTGCACGCGCTGGACGCCTCGCCCGACGGCTTCGCCTGGATCGACCACAGCGACGCGGCCCATTCGGTGCTCGTCTTCGAGCGCCGCGCGCCGGGCGGCGAGCGGGTCGTGGTGCTGTGCAACTTCACCCCGGTGGTGCGCGAGAGCTGGCGCATCGGCGTACCTCAGGCGGGCACCTGGGTCGAGCTCATCAACACCGATGCCGCCGGGTATGGCGGCTCGGACGTGGTCAACGGGCCGCTGGCGAGCGAAGCCGTGCCCTGGCAGGGCCAGGCCCAGTCGGTGCTGCTCACGCTGCCGCCCCTCGCCACCCTGATGCTGGTGCGCCGTGACTGACTCCGCCCACGCCCCGCTGCAGGCCGGCCGGCCCTGGCCCCTGGGGGCCGACTGCGGCGCGGCGGGCGTCAACTTTGCCGTGTGGGCGCCGGACGCCACCGCCGTCGAGCTGTGCCTGTTCGACGCCACCGGCACTACCGAAAAAGCCCGGCTACGCCTCCCCGCCTGCACCGACGGTGTCTGGCACGGCCTGCTGCCGGGCATGAGGCTGGAAGCGGGGGCCAGCCTGGTGTATGGCCTGCGCGCCCATGGCCCGTGGGCACCCCGGCAGGGCCACCGCTTCAACCCGGCCAAGCTGCTCCTCGACCCCTGGGCCCGGGAAGTCGTCGGCCGCTACGGGCGGCAGGGGCCCGGCCCCGCGGACGACCCGCGGCTGGCCGCCGAACTCGCCCGCCACCAGGGCAGCAGCCCCGACGCCCCCGACTGGCCCGACCCCCACGACAACGCCGCCACCGCCCTGAAAGCCCGGCTGAGCATCCCCACCTCGCCCCGGCCACGCCCCCCGCGCCCCCACGTTGCAGCGGACCTCACGGTGCTTTACGAGGCCCACGTGCGCGGCCTCACGATGGCGCATCCGGACATCCCGGCCGATCTTCGCGGCAGCTACGCCGCGCTGGCCCACCCGGCAATGCTTGCCCACTACCGGGCGCTCGGCATCACCACCCTGGCGCTGCTGCCGATCCACTTCCGCGCAGACGAGGCGGCGCTGCAGCGGCGCGGGCTCGCCAACCACTGGGGCTATTCCCCCATCGCCTGGCTCGCTCCCGAGCCCCGCTATGGGAGCGGCCGGCCCGGCACCACGCCCGAGGGCGAGCTGATCGAGGCCATCGACCAGCTCCACGCGGCCGGGCTGGAGGTGATCCTCGACGTGGTCTTCAACCACAGCGCCGAGCTCGACCACACCGGCCCGACCCTCTCCCTGCGGGGCCTCGCCAACGCCCGTGCCTACCGGCTGGGGCCCGACGGGGTCTACCTCGACTGGACCGGCTGCGGCAACGCCCTCAACCTCGGCGAACCACGGATCGTCGAACTGGTGCTGGGCGCCCTGCGCCACTGGGCCACCCATTACCGGGTGGACGGCTTCCGCTTCGACCTCGCCACCACCCTGGCCCGCAACCGCCACGGCGAGTTCGACCCGGGCGCCCCCTTCCTTGCCGCGCTGCAGGCCGATCCGCAGCTGTCCCGCCTCAAGTGGATCGCCGAACCCTGGGACCTCGGCCCCGGCGGCTACCGGCTCGGCAGCTTCCCCGCCGGCTGGCTCGAATGGAACGACCAGTACCGCGACACCCTGCGCCGCTGGTGGCTGCTCGGCCACGGCGACCGGGGCGGCTTCGCCCACCGTTTCGCGGCCTCCAGCGGGCAGTTCCACCACGACGGGCGCGGGCCGCTGGCGAGCGTCAACTTCATCTGCGCCCACGACGGCTTCACGCTGCGCGACCTCGTCAGCCACGACCACCGCCACAACGCCGCCAACGGCGAGCACAACCGCGACGGCCACCCGCACAACGCCTCGTGGAACTGCGGCGTCGAGGGCGACACCGCCGACCCGGTCGTGCTCGCGCTGCGCCACCGCCTGCAGCGCGCCCTGCTGGCCACGCTGCTGCTGTCCCAGGGCACGCCGATGCTGCTGGCCGGCGACGAGATCGGCCACAGCCAGCGCGGCAACAACAACGCCTACTGCCAGGACAACGCCACCACCCGCCTCGCCTGGGCCGGCGCCGACACGGCCCTGCTGGCCTGCGCCGCCCGCCTGCTCGCCCTGCGCCGGCGCCATCCGGCCCTGCGCCAGGCCCACTGGCTGCAGGGCCCCACCGACGACGCGGCGCCGACGGTGCGCTGGCTGGAGCCCGACGGCCGCCCGCTTGCCGCCGACGCCTGGCAGGCCGACCGCGGCGCGCTGGCGATCTGGCTGCAGGCCGCCCCGGCGACACCCGCGGACGACTCCGCGCCGGTGCTGCTGCTGGTCAACCGCGACCCTGCTCCCTGCCGCTTCACCCCGCCCGCCGGCGCCTGGCGCCTGGCGTTCGACAGCGACCAGCCCGACGGCCTTCCCGGCGACGGCGACGCCTTCGACTGCCCGGGGCGGACGCTGCGGGTGCTGGTGGGCGCCCCCGCGCCCGGCGCGGTTTCGTGAGCAAGGCTACGGGCGAACCGATACCGACCGCGTGAAAATCACCCTGACATGAGCCCGGACCGCCGGCGGCGGCCCCTCCAGCATTCCACTCAAGCCATCGAAAGCGAGCACATCATGGACACCGGCAAGATGATCGACCGAAGGAACGCCCGACGAACCGTGGCCCTGGTGCTGGCCGGCGGGCGGGGCTCGCGGCTGCGCGACCTGACCAACGTGCGCGCCAAGCCCGCGGTGCACTTTGGCGGCAAGTTCCGCATCATCGACTTCGCGCTTTCCAACTGCATCAACTCGGGCATCCGCAGCATCGGGGTGATCACCCAGTACAAGTCCCACTCCCTGCTGCGCCACCTGCAGCGGGGCTGGAGCTTCCTGCGCAAGGAGCTCAACGAGTTCGTCGAGCTGCTGCCCGCCCAGCAGCGGGTGGACGAGGAGCACTGGTACCAGGGCACCGCCGACGCGGTCTACCAGAACCTCGACATCATCCGTGACGACTCCCGCCCGCCCGAGTACGTCCTCATCCTCGCCGGCGACCACGTGTACAAGATGGACTACTGGGTGATGCTGCGCGACCACGTGCAAGGCGGGCGCAACGTCACCGTGGGCTGCATCGAGGTGCCCCGGCGCGACGCCCACGCCTTCGGCGTGATGGCCATCGACGGCGAGCGCCACATCACCGAGTTCATCGAGAAGCCCGCCGACCCGCCCGCCATGCCCGGCAATCCGGAGCTGTCGCTGGCCAGCATGGGCATCTACATCTTCAACGCCGCCTACCTCTACCAGCTCCTCGAGGAAGACGCCCGCAACCCGCACTCCAGCCACGACTTCGGCAAGGACCTGATCCCCCGCGCGGTGGCCGAGGGCCAGGCCCTGGCCCACCCCTTCGGCCTGTCGGCGATCACCAACCCACCCTTCTCCGGCCCCTACTGGCGCGACGTGGGCACCATCGACGCCTACTGGGCGGCCAACCTCGACCTGGCCTCCACCACCCCCGCCCTCAACATGTACGACAAGGACTGGCCGATCTGGACCTACCAGGAGCAGCTCGCGCCGGCCAAGTTCGTGCACGACCAGGACGGCCGCCGCGGCATGGCCATCGACTCGCTGGTCTCCGGCGGCTGCATCGTGTCGGGCTCCGTGATCCGCAACTCGGTGCTGTTCTCCAGCATCCTGGTACGCTCCTACAGCGAGATCAACGAAGCCGTCGTGCTGCCCGACGTCCAGATCAACCGCCACTGCCGGCTGCGCAAGGTGGTCATCGACCGGGGCTGCGTGCTGCCCGAGGGGCTGGTCATCGGCGAGGACCCGGAACTCGACGCCCGCCGCTTCCACCGCACCGAATGCGGCGTGGTGCTGGTCACCCAGCAGATGCTCGACGCCCTCCAGGAATGACTGCCATGCGCGTACTTCAAGTCTGTGCCGAGATCTTTCCGCTCCTCAAGACCGGCGGCCTCGCCGACGTGGCCGGCGCCCTGCCGGCCGCCCTCGCCGCCCAAGGAGCCCGGGTGCGCGTGCTGCTGCCGGGCTTTCCGGCGATCCTGGCGGGGCTCGAAGGCGCCAGGCCCCTGGCCCGCCTCGCCGCGCCGGCGGCGCTGGCCCCGGTCGAGGCACGCCTGCTGTTCGGCCGGCTGCCCGCCTGCGGCGTCGAGGCCTACGTGATCGACGCGCCAGCCTTCTATCGGCGGGCCGGCGGCCCCTACGCCGACGCCCATCACCAGCCCTACGCCGACAACCACCTGCGCTTCGCCCTGCTCGGCTGGGCCGCCGCCCGGCTGGCCGACGGGCTCGACACCAGCTGGGCGCCCGACGTGGTGCACTGCCACGACTGGCACGCCGGCCTCGCCCCGGCCTGCCTGCACGCCGAGGCCGAGCGACGCGGGCGGGCCATGCCGCCCAGCCTGTTCACCATCCACAACCTGGCCTACCAGGGCGCCTTCGACGCCGCCCGCTTCGGCGAGCTGGGCCTGCCGGCACACTTCTTTTCGATGCACGGGGTCGAGTTCCACGGCCAGCTCAACTTCATGAAGGCCGGCCTCTACTACGCCGACCGGATCAGCACCGTGAGCCCCAGCTACGCCCGCGAGATCCAGTCCTACGAGCAGGGCTGCGGCTTCGACGGCCTGCTGCGCAGCCGCGCCCACGACCTGGAGGGGATCCTCAACGGCGTCGATGCCGGAGTCTGGAGCCCGGTCGCCGACCCGCTGCTGCCCGCCACCTACAGCGCCGACGACACCACCGGCAAGGCCGCCTGCAAGGCGGCGCTGCAGAGGGCGCTCGGCTTGAAGCGCGCAGCGAGCGCCCCGCTGTTCTGCGTCGTCAGCCGGCTCACCGAGCAGAAGGGCCTGCATCTGGTGCTCGACGCCTTGCCCCGTCTCGTCGGGCAGGGCGCCCAGTTCGCGCTGCTGGGGAGCGGCGACACCAGTCTGGAGGCGGCCTTCCACGCCGCCGCCGAGGCCAGCCCCGCTGCGGTCGCGGTGCGCATCGGCTACGACGAGCCCTTCGCCCACCGCCTGATCGCCGGCAGCGACGTGATCATGGTGCCCTCCCACTTCGAGCCCTGCGGGCTGACCCAGCTCTACGGCCTCGCCTACGGCACGCTGCCGCTGGTGCGGCGGGTCGGCGGGCTGGCCGACACGGTGGCCGACGCCCGCCTCGAGACCCTCGACACCGACGCCACCGGCTTCGTCTTCGAGCCCTTCACCGCCGACGCGCTGCTCGGCGCCGTGGCGCGCGCCCTGGCCCTCTACCGCCGCCGCGCCGACTGGAAGCGGGTGCGCCAGCGCGGGATGCGCCAGCACTTCGGCTGGGACGCCGCCGCGGCCCGCTACCTGGCCCTTTACGGCATACTCGCGCCCCATTCCGCTGCATAACCCACCACCGCGGCCGCCCCGGATCTCCCATGGACCTGAAGCAGTTCTCCCGCCACTACGACCACCTGCTGCACGACGTCTCGGCGCTCAAACGGGCGATCTGCAACAAGCTCGTCTACCAGATCGCCAAGAACCCGGCCTCCGCCCGCGCCGAGGACTGGCTGCACGCCGTGTCCTACGCGGTGCGCGACCACCTCGTCGAACGCTGGATGGAGACCATCGGCAACGACTACGAGCAGGACGTGAAGCGGGTGTTCTACCTGTCGATGGAGTTCCTCATCGGCCGCACCTTCAGCAACGCCATGCTGGCCCTCGACCTGATGCCCACCGTGCGCCAGGCCCTGCGCGAGCTGGAGGTTGACCTCGACGAGCTGCTCAACCTGGAGCCCGACGCGGCCCTCGGCAACGGCGGCCTCGGCCGGCTGGCGGCCTGCTTCCTCGACTCCATGGCGACCCAGGGCATCGCCGGCTTCGGCTACGGCATCCGCTACGACTACGGCATGTTCCGCCAGCGCATCGTGGATGGCCAGCAGGTGGAGGTGCCCGACTACTGGCTGACCCACGGCAACCCGTGGGAATTCCAGCGCCCCGAGATCCGCGTGCTGGTGCGCTACGGCGGCCGCCTCGAGGAAGAGGGCAAGCGGGTGCGCTGGGTGGACACCGAGGACGTGCTGGCCATGGCCTACGACCAGATCATCCCCGGCTACGGCACCAAGGTCACCAACACCCTGCGCCTGTGGTCGGCAAAGGCCACCGAAGAGATCGACCTGTCGGCCTTCAACCAGGGCAATTACTTCGGCGCCGTCGAGATCAAGAACCACTCCGAGAACGTCTCGCGGGTGCTCTACCCGGACGACTCCACCCTGCTCGGCCGCGAGCTGCGCCTGCGCCAGGAGTATTTCTTCGTCTCGGCCAGCCTGCAGGACATCGTGCGGCGCTACCTGGTCAACCACCAGAGCTTCGACGCCCTGCCCGACAAGGTCAGCATCCACCTCAACGACACCCACCCGGTGCTGGCGATCCCCGAGCTGATGCGCATCCTGCTCGACGAGCACGGGCTCGACTGGAAGCACGCCTGGGGCCTGTGCCGGCGCGTGTTCTCGTACACCAACCACACCCTGATGCACGAGGCCCTCGAGACCTGGCCGGTGTCCATGCTCGGGCGGGTGCTGCCGCGCCACCTGCGCATCATCTTCGACATCAACGCCGACTTCCTCGAGAGCATCACCGCCGTGCATGGCCACGACACCGAGCTGATGCGCCGGGTGTCGCTGGTGGACGAGGCCGGCGAACGCTACGTGCGGATGGCCTACCTGGCGGTGGTGGCCTCCCACTCGGTGAATGGCGTGTCGGCGCTGCACTCCGAGCTGATGAAGACCTCCATCTTCCGCGACTTCGCGCGCCTGTGGCCAGAGCGCTTCAACAACAAGACCAACGGCGTCACCCCGCGGCGCTGGCTGGCCCAGGCCAACCCCGGCCTCGCCGCGCTGATCGACCAGCGCCTCGGCCCCGACTGGCGCCGCGAGCTGGAGCGCCTCGAGGGCCTGCGCGACTACGCGCACGACAGCTGCTTCATGGCCAGCTTCCGCGCCATCAAGCGCACCAACAAGGAGCGACTGGCCGCCTACGTGCAGAAGCAGCTGTGCATCGCCCTCGACCCCGACGCCATGTTCGACGTGCACGTCAAGCGCATGCACGAATACAAGCGCCAGCTCCTCAACGTGCTCCACGTGGTCACCCGCTACCAGGCCATCCTGGCCAACCCGGGTGCCGACTGGGTGCCGCGGGTGGTGATCTTCGCCGGCAAGTCGGCCTCGGCCTACCACTTCGCCAAGCTGGTGATCCGCCTGATCAACGACGTCGCCGCGGTGGTCAATGACGACCCGCGCATCGGCGGCCGGCTCAAGGTGGTCTTCATCCCCAACTACCGGGTGAGCCTGGCAGAGCTGATCATCCCCGCCGCCGACCTCTCCGAGCAGATCTCCACCGCCGGCACCGAGGCCTCCGGCACCGGCAACATGAAGCTGGCCCTCAACGGCGCGCTGACCATCGGCACCCTCGACGGCGCCAACGTGGAGATCCGCGAGCAGGTGGGCGCCGACAACATCTTCATCTTCGGCAACACCGCCGCCCAGGTGGCCGAGATCCGCGCCGGCGCCTACCGCCCGCGGGACATCTACGAGGCCGACCCGCTGCTGCGACAGGCCCTCGACGCGATCCGCGACGGGGTCTTCAGCCCCCAGCAGCCCGACCGCTACCGCAACATCTTCGATGCGCTGGTGAACCATGGCGACCACTACCTGCTGCTGGCCGACTACGCCAGCTACGTGGCCACCCAGCGGCAGGTGGACGCGGTCTTCCGCCAGCCCGACGAATGGAGCCGCCGCGCCCTGCTCAACGTGGCGGGCATGGGCGTGTTCTCGTCCGACCGCACCATCCTGGAGTACGCCCGCACCATCTGGAACACGCCGCCGGCGCCATCGGCCTGAACGCCCCGGGCCGGGAGCCGCCCACCGCCGGCCGCGCCGGGCCCGGGTACAATGCCGACTGGCCTCGATGTCTATTTAAAGTGGATCTTCAAGTCATGCCGATCACCCAAAGTGCCGCCTGGCAGGAACTCACCGCCCGCCGCGAGGCGCTCTCCTCCCGTCACCTGCGTGACCTGTTCGCCGAAGACCCCAACCGCTTCGCGCGCTTCTCCCTCGGCGTCGACGGCCTGCTGGCCGACTTTTCCAAGCAGCGCATCGACGCCCGCACCCTCGACCTGCTGATCGAGCTGGCCCGCTCGGCGGACATCACCGGCTGGCGCGAGCGCCTGTTTGCCGGCGACAAGATCAACACCAGCGAGAACCGCGCCGTGATGCACCCGGCGCTGCGCCACCTCAAGCTCGGCCCCTTCCCCACCGCCGACAACGACGTGATGCCCGAGGTCCGCACCGTGCGCGCCCAGATGCGGGCCTTCTCCGAGCGGGTGCGCGGCGGCCTGTGGCGCGGCTTCTCGGGCGAAGCCATCCGCGACGTGGTGAACATCGGCATCGGCGGCTCCGACCTCGGCCCCAAGATGGTCGTCCGCGCCCTGTCGTCCTACCAGCGGGCCGGGCTGCGCATGCACTTCGTGTCGAATCTGGACAGCGCCCACCTGGCGCCCCTGCTCGACACCCTCGACCCGCGCTCGACGCTGTTCATCGTCGCCAGCAAGACCTTCACCACCCAGGAGACCATGCTCAACGCCGTCACCGCGCGCCAGTGGCTGTGCGCCGCGGCCGGCGAGCAGGCGGCCCGGGCGCTGCCGCTGCACTTCGTGGCGGTCAGCTCGGCCGTCGACAAGGTGCAGGAGTTCGGCCTGCCGCCCGAGAACATCTTCCGCATGTGGGACTGGGTCGGCGGGCGCTACTCGCTGTGGTCGGCGGTCGGCCTGCCCATCGCGCTGGCGATCGGCATGACCGGCTTCGAGCGCCTGCTGGCCGGCGCCCAGGCCATGGACCGGCATTTCCAGGACGCACCGCTGGCGCGCAACCTGCCGGTGCTGATGGCCATGATCGGCATCTGGAACACCAACTTCCTCGGCGCCGAGACCTGCGCGGTGCTGCCCTACAACGAATCCCTGCGCTTCCTGCCGTCCTTCCTGCAGCAGCTCGAGATGGAGTCCAATGGCAAGACGGTCGGCCGCGACGGCCTGCCCCTGAGCTGCCACGCCAACCCCATCGTGTGGGGCGAGATCGGTTCCAACGGCCAGCACGCCTTCTTCCAGCTGCTCCACCAGGGCGGCTGGCTGATCCCCAGCGACTTCATCGCCAGCGCCCACAGCGACTACCCGCTGCCCGGCCACCAGGCGCCGCTGATGGCCAACTTCCTGGCCCAGAGCGCCGCGCTGGCCTTCGGCAAGACCGAGGCCGAGGCCCGGGCCGAGCTGCAGGCCGCCGGCATCCCGCCCGAAAAGATCACCGCCCTGCTGCCGCACAAGGTGTTCGCCGGCAACCAGCCGTCCACCACCATCCTGCTGTCGCGCCTCAGCCCCTACCTGCTGGGCATGCTGCTGGCCCTCTACGAGCACAAGGTGTTCGTGCAGGGCGTGGTGTGGGGGATCAACTCCTTCGACCAGTGGGGGGTGGAGCTCGGCAAGCAGCTCGCCGGCCGCCTGCTGCCGGCCCTGTGCGGCGAGGTCGGCACCGAGGGGCTCGACCCGTCGACCCGCGAGCTGATCGGCTGGTGCCGAGAGTACGGCAACTTTTGAGCGCCCCCGGGGCCGGGCTTCGCCCAGCCCGCCCCCCGTGGAGGTCAAGGAAACCCGGGGCTTCCCTGCGCGTGCTCAAGAGCCCGGCGGACTCGCCGACGCCCCATCGACAGGCCGGCGGCGATCTCCGGCCCCGGCGGAACCGTGACGCCGGGGAGCGAGCCCAGACCTGCCGCAGTGTTCAGAAATCGTAGCCGGGGTCTTCACCGATGTCGGGGATGCGCTCGGCGCCCCCCGCGTCCTCGCCCCAGCCCCGGGGGAGCGCCTCGAAGCCGGGCACGCCCACCTCGTGGCGCAGGGCGTTGAGGCGGTTCAGCCAGCCCTTGAGGAAGACGGCGGTGTCGGGATTTCGGCGCGCCAGCTCACGGTAATAGGCCTCGCGGGTGGCGCAGTAGCCGGCGATGAGATCGCCTGGCGTGCAGGCCCGCACGGCCTTCTCGGTCTGGGCACCAAAATCGCCATCCACGCCGCAGCCGGCAGCTTTTTGCAGGAAGCGCACGGCGCGCCCGGGGCCCATGTTGACGGCGGTGTCGAACTGCACCAGATCGAGCCCCCTGCCGAGCAGCTCGCAGCGGGGCGGAATCCAGTAGCCGGATTCGTAGATGCGGTGCAGCTCGGTGTCTTCGAGGCCCTTGACGTCGCGCACGGGGAGCCCCTGCCGGCGGCGCCAGGCGTCATAGACCCTCTGGGTGACCCCCTTGTTGGTGCGCCCACCGGGGTCTTTGGGATGATCCACGAAGCCGCCCTCCCAGCGCAGGACGAACGGCAGGGAAGCTAGAAAGCCGGCACTGGCCATGATGGTCTCCTCGGACTTGCTGCCGCAGGCAGCGGGGCCGCTGCCGCCGTGCGGATCGGGCAACGACGGGGCGCGAGGCCCTGACGTCATGATTTCATGCTAGCAGACGCCCCCCGGTAGTCCAGCGGGCGGACGCTATTCGAACGTCACCACCACCTCGTCGGCCTGCACCGTGTCGCCCGCCTTGACCCGGATCGCCGCCACCTTGCCGGCCACCGGGGCGGTGATGTTGGTCTCCATCTTCATGGCCTCCAGCACCATCAGGCTGTCGCCCACCTGCAGGCTCTGGCCGGGCTGGGCGATGAGCTTGACGACAATGCCCGACACCGGGCTGCGGCAGACCTTGGCCTCGTCCTCCACCGGCGCGGCGCTGGGGGCGGCAGCGGGTTCCGGCCTGCCGACGACGCTGCCGGCGAGCCGCGCCGAACCGATCGGATAGGCCGGCGGCAGCCCGGCGTGGTCGGCCTCGGCCACCTCCACGTCCACTTCGTATGTCTTGCCGTCGATGGTGATGTTGAGCTTCACGATGATGTCCTGTGGGTGAGCGTTTCAGCGGCGTCTCTGGTGGGAGGCGTGCACGTTGAGGCGGCCGACCTGGCCCCAGGCGGCGGACTGGATCAGGCGCACCTGGCGGATGTGGGCGCGCACCCCCAGGTAGGCCGCCACCGCCGCCGAGATGGCGAGGAGTTCTTCTTCGGTGATCCCGGTGTCCGGCACCGGCGCGGGTTCGGCTGCCGGCGCCGGCACGGCCGGCGGGCGGATGCCTGCGTCGGCGAGGCAGCCTTCGAGCTGGGCAACACGGGCGCCGAGGCCCCGCACCTCGTCGCGGAGTTCGCGCAGCATGGCGAGCAGCTCACCCTCGGAGACGGCGGGCGGGAGTTCTTTGCCTTCCATCGCGGCTCTCCTAGAGGGGCATCAGGCCGTGCTTCTTGTGGGGGCGCGGCTGGCGCTTGATGCGCAGGTATTCGAGGGCCTGGGCCACGTGCCGGCGGGTCAGCGCCGGCTCGATGACCGCGTCCACCAGCCGATGCTCTGCCGCCACGTAGGGATTGGAGAAGGCCTCGCGGTACTCGGCGATGAGCTCCTTGCGTTTCTCCTCGGGGTTGTCGGCCTCGTCGATCTCCTTGCGGAAGACGATCTCGGCGGCCCCCTCGGCGCCCATCACCGCCACCTCGGCGGTCGGCCAGGCGAACACCCGGTCGGCACCGAGATCCTTGCCGCACATGGCCAGGTAGGCGCCGCCGTAGCTCTTGCGCAGGATCACGGTGATCTTGGGCACCGTCGCCGAGGCGTAGGAAAACAGCAGCTTGGCCCCGTGGCGGATGATGCCGCCGTACTCCTGCCTGACGCCGGGCAGGAAGCCCGGCACGTCGACGAAGGTGACGATGGGGATGTTGAAGGCGTTGCAGAAGCGGATGAACCTCGAGGCCTTGTTGGAGGCGTCGATGTCGAGCACCCCGGCCTGCACCGACGGCTGGTTGGCGACGATGCCGACGCTGTTGCCGCCGATGCGCCCGAAGCCGACGACGATGTTGGGCGCGTGGCCGGCCTGGACCTCGAGAAAATCGCCGAAATCCACCACCGCGCTAATCACCTTGACCACGTCGTAGCCCTGCTTGGTATCCACCGGCACCAGGGTCTCGAGCAGCGGGTTGGGGTCGACGGTGCTGTCGCCCTCCACCTGGGGCGGATCCTCGAGATTGTTGGGGGGCAGGAAGCTGAGCAGCTTCTGGCACAGCAGGATCGCGTGGCGGTCGTCCTCGGCGATGAAGTGGATCACCCCCGAGTGGATCATGTGGGCATCGGGCCCGCCGAGCTGCTCGGCGGTCACCGACTCGCCGGTGACCTGCTTGATGACCTGGGGCCCGGTGATGAAGAGCTGGGCCTGGCGGGTCTGGATGATGAAGTCGGTGAGCGCCGGGCTGTAAGCCGCCCCGCCGGCGCAGGGCCCGCAGATCAGCGAGATCTGCGGCACCACCCCCGACAGCAGCACGTTGGCGTTGAACACCTTGCCGTAGCCCGACAGCGAATCGACGCCCTCCTGCACCCGCGCGCCGCCCGAGTCGTTGATGAAGACGAAGGGCGAGCCGGTCTTGAGCGACTGGTACATGATCTCGGCGACCTTGATCGAATGCACCTCGCCCGCCGAGCCGCCGGCCACGGTGAAATCCTGGCTCGCCAGGTGCACCAGCCGGCCACCCACGGCGCCCGCCCCGGTCACCACCCCGTCGGCGGGCAGGCGCTTGCCCTCCATCCCGAACAGCGTGGCGCGGTGGGTGGCGAAGAGGCCGATCTCCTCGAAACTGCCCTCGTCCACCAGCGCCGCGACCCGCTCCCGGGCGGTGAGCTTGCCAGCCTCGCGCTGTTTCTCCTGACGCTCGGCGCCGCCGCCCAGGTGGGCCTCGGCCTGGCGGCGGCGCAGCTCGTCGATCTTGTCCTGCATCGTGCTCATGGATGGATCCTCGTTATTCGGCCGGCGCCACCGACACCCGGTGGGAGCGGCCATTGAGCGTGACGTCGTAAACCACCTGGGTGCGCACCGGCCCCTTGCGGCGGTCCACCGGCGGGACGGTCGGCTTGCCAGCGTCGGATACGTCCGGCTCGTGGCCCAGGTTGCGCGGCCCGGCGGCGCGGGTCTCGAAGAACTTGGCGCCCACCTGGGGGAACATCGCGTAGGTGAGCACATCCTCGTCGCTGCCGTCGCAGCCCGGCAGCGCCACCGCGGTATCGCGCAGGTGCTGCCACTCGGGCTGCAGCAGGTCGGCCGGCCGCGCGGTGATGGGCGGCTTGCCGGCGTGGCGGGCGGCGTGCTCCGTCACCTCCGGGTCGCGCTCGCCGGGGGGGCTCCCGTAGTAGCCGAGCATGAGGTCGGCGAACTCGCCGGACATGGCCTTGTAGCGGCCCATCATCACGTTGAAGACGGCCTGGGTGCCGACGATCTGGCTCGACGGCGTGACCAGCGGCGGGTAGCCCGCGTCGCGGCGTACGTGGGGCACCTCGGCGAGCACCTCCTTGAGCCGGTGGGCGGCCTTCTGCTGCTTGAGCTGGCTCTCCATGTTGGAGATCATCCCGCCCGGGATCTGGCTGTCGAAGATGTCGGTTTCGACGCCGATGATGTTCGACATGAACTCCCGGTAGCGCGGCCGCACCAGGTTGAAGTGGTCCTTGATCCGGTGCAGGCGGGCCTTGTCGACCCGCGTGGTGAAGCCGGTGCCTTCGAGCATCTCGACGAGGCTCTCGGTGGGGTTGTGGCCGGGGCCCAGACTGAGCGAGCTGATCGCGGTATCCACGCAGTCGGCGCCCGCCTCGATGGCCTTCATGAGGCTCACCATCGTCACGCCGGTGGTGGCGTGGGTGTGCACATGCACCCGCACCGCCTCACCGCAGGCCTCCTTGATGCCGCGCACGATGTCGTAGGCCGGCTGGGGCTTGAGCAGCGCCGCCATGTCCTTGATGCACAGGGAGTCGCAGCCCATGTCGACCAGGCCCCGGGCCATGTCGACAAAACCCTGCACGGTGTGCAGCGGGCTCACGGTATAGCAGATGGTGCCCTGGGCGTGCTTGCCGTTGCGGCGCACGGCCTGCACCGAGTGGCGGAGGTTGCGCAGGTCGTTGAGGGCGTCGAAGACGCGGAAGACGTCCATGCCGTTCTCGGCCGCCTTGTCGACGAAGCGGTCCACCACGCCGTCTTCATAGTGGCGGTAGCCGAGCAGGTTCTGCCCCCGCAGCAGCATCTGCAGCCGCGAATTGGGCAGCAGGCGGCGGAAGGTTCGCAGACGCTCCCAGGGGTCTTCGTTGAGGAAACGGATGCAGGCGTCGAAGGTGGCCCCGCCCCAGCACTCCACCGACCAGTAGCCGGCCTGGTCGATGTCCTCGCAGGCGGGCAGCATGTCTTCAAGGGCCATGCGGGTGGCCAGCAGGCTCTGGTGGGCATCCCGCAGGGCAAGCTCGGTGATTTCGATGGTCTTGGCCATGGATGCAATCCTCGTCTGAAGCGCGCGGATGCTTAGCGTACATCCAAACCCGTTTTGCGGCGGCGCAGCAGCGAGGGTTTCTGAGCATGATCAAAGCCCACGTGAAAATGCGGTTTCCACGGATGTGGCGATCGTCGTTTTGTGTGCTGCCGCAGGGTCTCGCGCCGGCCGTCGGGGCGGGTGCGAAAAATACGACGGCGGCACACTGCCACCCCGCCAATCTGCCATTCGGTGCACTGCCAGCTGCCATCAACCCGCCTTCAACGGCAGATGCCATTCCGCATGCAATTGATATCTTTGAGGATTATCAAATCAAACAGACTGGCACGGATATTGATTACACCTCCGGGAGATCTCCAACAAAAAAGGACCCGCCCCATGACCCGTCTCCCCTCTTCCGCCCCCTGTTGCGCCGGTGACGGCCCCTCCAACCGGTCCCGCCGCATGCTGCTCATCGCCACGGCCGGTGCCGGCGGGGCCCTGGCGGTGGGCGCCGCGGTACCCTTCGTGGCCAGCCTCACGCCGTCCGAGCGCGCGCTGGCCGCCGGCGCGCCGGTGGAGGTGGATATCGACAAGCTGGCGCCGGGCGAGATGATGGTGGTCGAGTGGCGCGGCAAGCCGGTGTGGATCCTCCACCGCACGCCGGAGATGCTCGCCACCCTCGCCAAGGCCGAGCCTAACCTGGCCGACCCCGGCTCCGCGGTGGAATCCCAGCAGCCCGACTACGCCCGCAACGCCCACCGCTCGATCAAGCCGCAATACCTCGTCGCGGTCGGCATCTGCACCCATCTGGGCTGCTCCCCGTCCAGCGCCTTCGATGCGGGCAACCCAGCGCTGGGAGCCGACTGGCCCGGCGGCTTCCTGTGCCCCTGCCACGGCTCCACCTTCGACCTTGCCGGCCGGGTGTTCAAGAGCAAGCCGGCGCCGACCAACCTCGAAGTGCCGCCCCACAAGTATCTGAGCGACGCCCGCCTCCTGATCGGCGCCGACGATTCGGCCGGCGCCTGAGGCCCGCCCACCGGCGCCCTCCGCCATGCGCCTCGAACCGCCCGCAGCTGCCGACCGCGGCATGCGCATCCTGTCCCTCGTCACCGGCGCGCTACTGGCCTTCCTGCTCGTCGCCCGCCCCGAGGTCGCCCTCGACCGCTGGGGGGGCGCCGACCCGCTGGCCGCCTTGTGGCTGCTGTGGTCGATGGTGGCCGGCTTCGCCAGCGGGACGGGCGTGACGCCACGCCCGCCGGCCCTCCGTCATCTGTTCTCGAGCGAGGCCTGCCTGCTCAGCCTGGTGCTGGCCTTCCTGCGCCTGGCCACCCACTGAGGCCGGGCGGCCTCGCCCCGGCTCAGGCCTTGAAACTGTCGGGCATCTGCACCGCCACCACCTCGCCGCGGGCGGTGACCACCCCGTCGGCCGACACCTCGGCCTCGACGATCACCTTGCGGCCCCGAATCTCCTTGATCCGGCCGCGAATCTGCAGCTCAGGCCCGAGGGGCGTCGGCTTGAGATAATCCACGTGCAGCGACCCGGTCACGAAACGGAAGGCCGGCAGGCTGTCCATCGGGCGGTTTTCGGCGCGGTACATGGCCGCCGCCGCGGTGCCGGTGCAATGGCAGTCGATCAGCGACGCAAGCAGCCCACCATATACGAAGCCGGGAATCGCCGTGTGCTCCGGCCCCGGCTGGAAACGCGTCAGCGTCTCGTCGCCGTCCCAGTAGGTCTTGATCTGGTGGCCGGCGTGGTTGAGGCGCCCGCAGCCATAGCAATGGGCCACGTTTTCCGGGTAGTACTCCTGAAAGGCTTTCATCGGGTCTCCTGGGCAGCTTGCGTGAATGAGAGCAGCATTGTCCCCGTCCGGCACAGGCAAGGCCAGCGCGGGTTGCGGGCCTTTATAGTGCCAGACAATAAACCATATCCGACTAATCAATTGGATCAATCGGGCGACGTTTCCTATCATGCGCTTCATTGCTTCCAACGAAGCCGCCATCACGGGAGAACACCATGCTCGACGCCACCATCAAGGCTCAACTCGCGGCCTACCTCGAACGCCTGCAGCGCCCCATCGAACTCGTCGCCTCCCTGGACGACAGCGCCAAGGGCCAGGAACTCCACGCCCTGCTCGCCGACATCGCCAGCCTCTCCGCCAAGGTCGCCCTGCGCACCGACGGCCAGCACGCCCTGCGCCCGTCCTTCGGCGTCGCCGAGCCGGGCGAGGCCCCGCGCATCCACTTCGCAGGCATCCCGATGGGCCACGAGTTCACCTCCCTGGTGCTGGCCCTGCTGCAGACCGGCGGCCACCCGCCCAAGGTCGACGCGGCGGTGATCGAGCAGA
>NZ_JAYREK010000024.1:0-54417 GCF_041908905.1 Zoogloea sp. | reverse complement strand
CACCAGCGATTGCAGGATATGTTTGAAATCAAGCGGTTTCATCGCCACCCTCCTGATTGCAGCAAAACTGTATATTCAGACAGATTGCAGGGGGTACGGTTCCACAGGCAACGGTGACATAGCCAAACAAAAGGCCCTTGCCGATGGCAAGGGCCTGGTGTCGCGTGGCGGGCGTCGGCGCTGGCCTGGCTCAGTAGCGGCGGGCGGGCGGCGGCGGCATGTTGGACGACTTGGCCGGCAGGTGGCGGAAGGTGATCCGGCCCTTGGTCAGGTCGTAGGGGGACATCTCGAGGGTCACCTCGTCGCCCGCGATGATGCGGATGTGGTTCTTCTTGAGCTTGCCGCCGGCGTAGGCGATCAGGTTGTGGCCGTTTTCCAGGGTGACGCGGTAGCGGCCGTCCGGCAGCACTTCCGTGACGCTGCCGTGCATTTCGATGAGTTCTTCCTTGGCCATGTTCGGGCTCCTTGAGGATGGCCGCGATGTCCCGGATGGTTCGGGAGGGGGACGGCCGAGGCCCGCCACCGCCTTGGTGGGCCAGGTTTCACTGCGGCTGGAGCCGCGGTGATCGGGTTACTGCGCTGGAATTGGCGGACCTGCGCGCTGCCCGCGACGTGGCGCAGACATATTGGAAAGTGGTGCTCATGGGCAGGATTGAACTGCCGACCTCTCCCTTACCAAGGGAGTGCTCTGCCACTGAGCTACATGAGCGAAAACCGTTTGCCGTTTTCCCGGCCCCGCGGCGTGGCGCCGCAACGCTGACCAAGAACATCGAGCCGATTGAGGCAGACCCAAGTCTTGAAATCCGGGTGGCTGTCGAGACGCTGCCGGTGCTGACCGCAGCATTTCTGGGCGACCAAAAGCAAATGCCGGCGCGCATTGTGGGCGAGCCGGCGGCGCAAGTCAAGGGGAAACGCGGGTGCGCCTTGCGGATTGTCGCCCCGGAGGGCTCAGCGGGGTGCAATCTTTACAAATTTGAGGGTGAACTTGTCGCTTTCGCCGATCGCCAGGTAGCGCGCCCGGTCCACGTCCTTCAGCCGCAGGCTGGGCGGGAGCGTCCACACGCCCTGGGGGTGGTCCTTGGTGTCCCGGGGGTTGGCGGCGATCTCGGCACGGGCCACCAGCCGGAAGCCGGCCTTCTCGAACAGGGCGATCACGTCGTCCTCGCGCAGGTAGCCGGCCTTGAGCTGCTCGGCGGCCGGGCGGTCGGGGTCGGCGCGGTGGTCCACCACCCCGAGCACGCCGCCGGGTTTGAGCACCTTGTGGAACTCGGCGATCACCGCGTCGGCGTTGCCGTCGGTGACCCAGTTGTGCAGGTTCATGAAGGTCAGCAGCAGGTCGGCCGAGTCGGGCGCGAGGGTGTCCGGCAGGCCGGGGCTGTGGGCGATGCGGACCTTGCCGTAGAGCTCGGGCTGGCGGGCGATGCGCCCCTCGATGGCCTCGTGCTCGGCCCGGGCGGCCGGCGGGTTGTGGGCGCCGGCATGCAGGGCGCCGATGTACTGCCCCCGGTCGCGCAGGTAGGGGGCGAGGATCTCGAACCACCAGGCGCCGACGCTGGGCCAGATCTCGATCACCGTCAGCTCGGGGCGCAGGCCGAAGAAGGCCAGCGTCTCGGCCGGCTTGCGCGCCGCGTCGCGGGCGCGGTTGGCTTCGCTGCGCTGGGGGCCGTCCAGCCAGCGCTGCAGCTCGCCGTCGGCGGCACGGACGGGCCCGACGAGGGGCAGGCACAGGAGGGCGGGGAGGAGGAGGCGGGTGAGGATGCGCACGGTTCGTTTTTCGTCATGAAGGCGGCGGGGCCGGGGCCGCTAATTGTAGTGCGCCGTCGTGCGGGCTGCGGGCCTTCCGCCGAGTGCGGCGGCGGCGGAATCTTAAAGTTCTCGAAGCACTGTTCGTTAATGACGTAACAAATTGTGTTTATGGGGCCGCCTCTTCATGCGGCCCTGCTGTTGTGTCGAGTCATCGCATCGCAAAATCGAATTTAATAAATTTATTAAATTTTTTATGAGATGTGCCGATTCAGCTCAAGAAAATTTTTTGAGTGATGGGTCGGTGCGTTTCGCGCATCCCCGGATTTGACGGGCAGGAACCCTAACGGCTGCGGCAACGCATTGTTTTAAAAGAGGTAATTTCGTGAATCATATTTATCGCGTCGTCTGGAATTCGGCCGTCGGGGCCTGGCAGGCCGTAGCGGAGTGTGCCCGCGGCCGTGGCAAGAGCAAGTCCGCGAAGCCGTTGCTCGTTGTCGCGACCCTCGCGCTGGCCGGCGCTGGCCAGAGTTGGGCGGCAGGCACCCTCCCGACGGGGGGCAGCATCGTCGCCGGCAACGGCAGCATCAGCCAGAGCGGCAGCGCCATGACCATCAACCAGGCCTCGAACAGGCTGGCGATCGACTGGCAGGGCTTCTCGGTGGGCAAGGGCAACACGGTGAACTTCGTCCAGCCGGGCGCCAGCGCCGTCGCGCTCAACCGCGTGCTCGGTTCCGACGTGTCGGTCATCCAGGGCGCGATCACGGCCAACGGCCAGATCTTCCTGATCAACCCGAACGGGGTGCTGTTCTCGCCGACCAGCCAGGTGAATGTCGGCAGCCTCGTGGCCTCGACGCTCAACATGCGCACCGCCGACTTCATGGCCGGCCGTTATACGTTCGAGGGTGCCGGCAGCAACGCGGTGGTCAACCAGGGCAACATCACCGCCGTCGGTGAAGGCGGCAAGGGCGGCAGCATCGCGCTGATCGCCGCCCGGGTCAGCAACGAAGGCAGCCTGAACGCCAATGCCGGCAATGTGCTCCTGGCTGCGGGCGGCGGCGTGACCCTCGATCTCGGCGGCCCGGTCAAGCTGCAGGTCAGCCAGGGGGCGCTCGACGCGCAGGTGGACAACGGCGGCGCCATCAAGGCCGACGGAGGCCTGGTCTACCTGACGGCCCGGGCCGTCAATGAACTGACCCGCGCGACGGTCAACAATACCGGCACCATCCGGGCGCAAACCCTGGCCAGCGGTGAAACGGGCGAGATCCGCCTGATCGCCGACATGCAGCATGGCGTGCTGAACGCCGGCGGCAGCCTCGATGCCAGCGCGCCCAAGGGGGTGACGGGGGCCTGATCGAGACCTCCGGGGCGCGGGTGAACACCCTGCCCGATCTCCGGGTTAACGCCGGCGCGGCCACCGGCAAGGGCGGCGAGTGGCTGATCGACCCGTACGACTACACCATCGGGGCATCCCAGGCGAGCACCATCGTCGATGCGCTCAACAACGGCTCCAGCGTCACCGTGTCGACGGAGACGCCTAGCGGGATCGCCGGTTACACCGCGCCCGCGGGCTCGGGCGACATCACCGTCAGCAGCGCGATCGCCAAGACGGCGGGCGGCAATGCCTCCCTGACCCTGCGCGCCGATCGCAACATCCTGGTCAACCAGAACATCACCTCTAGCAGCGGTGCCCTCAACCTGACCCTGAGCGCCGCCAACAGCGCCACCGGCACGCTGGGCGGCATCAAGCTCGCCGATGGGGTGACCCTCAACTCGAACGGTGGCACTGTCCTGCTCGGCGGGGCGGGCGGCAGCGTTGCCGGCGCCAAGACCAGCGTTCATGGCATCGCCTATGCCCTGAACGCCTCGAGCATCCTGCCTGCCATCTCCATCGGTGCCGGCTCGAAGATCCTGTCGCGCGGTGGTGACATCACCATCAACGGCTATTCGACCCAGCCCGTCTCGGGCAGCAATGATACCAGTGGCATACTTTTCGCCGCAGGGGCCCTCGTCGACAGCGGTTACTATGCACCCGGCGCCAGCTACGCGTCCTCCGGTGGCTACATCAACATCACGGGCAAGTACGTCGGCGGCGTCGGCGGCAACACCAACAAGGTGTTCGGGGTGTTCGTCGATTACCCGAGCGGCGGAGCCGGGCAGACGACCTTCTCGGCCTCGACCACCTCGGGCGGCATCCGCATCGACGGCAGCAGCACCTACGACGCGGGTGGCGCCTACGCCCTGAGCATGGCGACCGGCGGCCTGGCCGGCAACATCTACTTCAATGCGTATTCGGTTGCCGACCTCATCTTCGTCCTGAACGGGGGTCTCAAGGGGGTCACGTTCACCTACAGTCCGCCCAACTCGGGTTGTCGCACCGGGTATCCCAACTGTGGCACGCTGATGGTGAATGCGGGCGCGAACAGCTCTTACCTGTGGGGCACCTACAACGCGGTGAACATGGCGACCCTGCCGATCTACGTCTCGGCCACCATCACCGGCTCCAAGACCTACGACAGCACCAACACCGCCTCCAACCTCACCTTCAGCGGCATCACCATTCTCGATCCCGGCGCGTCGGGCTACACCAGTTCCAGCGTCACCTCGGCCACCTACATCACGCCCAGCGCCAACGTCGGCGATTACTCGAATCTGAGCGCCAATTCGCTCTCGCGCAACTACACTGCCGGCGGCAAGAACTACGTGGTGGGCTACAACTTCTCGGTCTCCCCCGCCTACCAGATCTCGCCCGCCGTGGCATCGCTGGCGGCCGTCAAGACCTATGATGGGGACGCCACCTTCACCAGCGACCGGATCACCGTGTCCGGCGTTAACGGCGAGACCCTCTCGCTCGCTGGAGCCGGCACGGCAACCGCAAACTCCCTCAACGTCGAGAGCAACGGCGCCAACTACCTGACCTCCCTGGGCGGCCTGACCCTCGCCAACGGCGTGTCCGGTACGCAGGGGCTGGCCAGCAACTACGTGCTGCCGTCCTTCACCGCCCGCAGTGTCAACAACGTCGTCACCATCAACCCCTTCGGTCTCACCGTGCTGGGCGTCGGAGGCAGCCGCGCCTATGACGGCACGACCCTTTTCTCCGCCGGCAACCTCAGCCTGGGTGCGGGTGTGGTCGATGGTGATCAGGTCCTGTTGTCGGGCAGCGCCAACGTGGCGAGCAAGAATGTCGGCACCTACACCGAGTGGGCCTCCTCCAGCCTGACGCTGGGCGGTAGCGGCGCATCGAACTACACGCTGACGGGCGGCGCGGTCCTGGCACAGATCACGCCCGCTCCGCTGGGCGTCGCGCTCAGCGCGGTCTACAACGGCACCACCCGCTTCACCAGCACCGGTGGCGCCACCAACGCCGCGGCGGGCAGCCTCACCACCGGCGGCAGCCTCCAGGTCGCCGGCCTGATGGGCAGCGAGCGGCTCACCGAAGTCACCGTCTCCGACGCCAACGCCGACGTGGTCACCGCCGGCAAGTCCGTGACGGCGGCCGCCGGCAGCAACGGCTTCGTCGCCAGCAACTACGCGCTCCGCGTCGGCGCGAACAGCAGCGTTGCAGGCGGCGCCATCACCAGCGCCAACAACACCGTCGCGATCACCCCGGCCCCGCTGGGCGTGGCCGCTGCGCCGACCTACAACGGCTCGACCGACTTCACCGCCACCGCGGGCGTCGCCAGCGGCACCACCGGCAGCCTCACCACCGGCGGCAGCGTCAGCGTGGCGGGGCTGGTCAATGGCCAGACCCTGGGCGGCTTCAGCCTTGACAGCGCCAACGTGGTCGGCGCCAGCAAGGTCACCGGTGTCAGCCTCACCGGCGGCATCGACGCCCGCAACTACGTGCTGAACGGCAGCGCCTTCGGCTCCGCCGCATCGGTGACCGCCGGCGCCAACCCGGACGGCACGGCCGCCACCAACGTGGCCGCGGTGGCCGCGGCGCCGCTGGGCGTCGCGCTCGACGCGGTCTACAACGGCACCACCCGCTTCACCAGCACCGGCGGCGCCACCAACGCCGCGGCGGGCACGGTCAGCACCGGCGGCAGCCTCCAGGTCGCCGGCCTGATGGGCAGCGAGCGGCTCACCGAAGTCACCGTCTCCGACGCCAACGCCGACGTGGTCACCGGCGGCAAGTCCGTGACGGCGGCCGCCGGCAGCAACGGCTTCGTTGCCAGCAACTATGCGCTCCGCGTCGGCGCGAACTCCAGCGTCGCAGGCGGCGCCATCACCAGCGCCAACAACACCGTCGCGATCACCCCGGCCCCGCTGGGCGTGGCGGCGGCGCCGACCTACAACGGCTCGACCGACTTCACCGCGACGGCCGGGGTTGCCCACGGCACCACCGGCAGCCTCACCACCGGCGGCAGCGTCAGCGTGGCGGGTCTGGTCAATGGCCAGACCCTGGGCGGCTTCAGCCTCGACAGCGCCAACGTGGTCGGCGCCAGCAAGGTCACCGGGGTCAGCCTCACGGGCGGCATCGACGCCCGCAACTACGTGCTGAACGGCAGCGCCTTCGGCTCCGCCGCGGCGGTGACCGCCGGCGCCAACCCGGACGGCACGGCCGCCACCAACGTGGCCGCCATCGCAGCGGCGCCGCTGGGCGTCGCCCTCGACGCGGTCTACAACGGCACCACCCGCTTCACCAGCACCGGCGGCGCCACCAACGCCGCGGCGGGCACGGTCAGCACCGGCGGCAGCCTCCAGGTCGCCGGCCTGATGGGCAGCGAGCGGCTCACCGAAGTCACCGTCTCCGACGCCAACGTAGACGCCGTCACCGGCGGCAAGTATGTGACGGCCGCCGCCGGCAGCAACGGCTTCGTCGCCAGCAACTACGCGCTCCGCGTCGGCGCCAACAGCAGTGTCGCAGGCGGCGCCATCACCAGCGCCAACAACACCGTCGCGATCACCCCGGCCCCGCTGGGCGTGGCGGTGACCGGCACCTATGACGGCTCGACGACTTACAGCCTCGGCCAGGGCGACACGCGGATCGCCGCGTTTGGTCTGGTGGGCCGGGACGCCAGCGTGCAGCTGACGACCGCGACCCTGGCGTCCAGAAACGCGGGCACCAACCGGGTGGTGTCGATCGCCGGTCCGGCGGGCTTCAACCCGGCCAACTACGTGCTCAACGGCTCGCTCAACATCACGCCGGAGACGGCGGGCACGGCGGCCGATGGTTCCGGCGCGACCAACGCGGCGGTCATCGCGCAGCGCAGGATCACCGTTCTGGCGGACGACAAGTCGAAGACCTTCGGGCGGCCTGATCCCGAGTTCACCTATCGGGTGAGCGAAGGCTCGCTGGTGGCCGGCGACAGCCTGAGCGGCGAACTTTCGCGGACACCGGGTGAAGCCCTCGGCACCCGCCCGATCTCCGCCGCCGGGCTGACCAACGGCAACTACGCCATCACGGCACTCGACGGCCAGCTGACCATCGTCGCGCCGGTCCAGCCGCCGCCTCCGCCGACGCCGATCATCGTCCCGGCCTTCATCGACAACGGCTCGTCGGTGCTCGGCAGCGCTGTCCAGCCGCCTTCCTTCGGCGGGCTGAATTATGTCCGTGAAGGCGGAAGCCAGGGGGGCGCGCCGATCGCCCCGCAAGGCGCGCGGCCGAACGCCGGCGCCGAGCAGACGCCCGGGGGGCGCTCGTCGCTCAATTTCGTCTCCGGCGCGCCGGCAGACGCGGACGGCCCGGACAACCGGGCCGGTGCTGCCGCGCCCGGTGCGGCGGGTGGCGAGCAGACCGGCACGGGCCGGTCGACGCTGAACTTCGTCTCGAGCAGTTCGACCGAGAACGCGCCGGCCACCGGCGGCGAAGGCGGCAAGCGCAAGGCCGCCCAGGAACTCAACGTCAATAACGTGACCGTTCCGAGTTCGAGCGGCCCGCTCGACGTGTTCGTGATCGATTCCGGCATCAACGCCAGCGGCGTGGGCACCCTCAACTCGCTGAATACCCAATAGGAAGTTTCATGAAGACGAACGTACTCAGTCGCTGTCTGGCGCTGGCCCTCGGCGCCTTTGCGGTCCAGGCGAACGCCCAGGGCCAGGCCTTGCAGGGGCCGCTGCCCCCGCAGCCGCAACCCTCGGATGCCGCGGTGCTGCCGGCCATTCCGGCGGCCCCTCCGGCCCAGCCGGTCCGCAGCGGGCCCAGCGTGGTGCTCAAGGCGGTGGAGATTTCCGGCAACACGCTCGTCGACAGCGACAGCCTGCTCGCCGAGCTCGGCGAAGTTGCCGGCAAGTCCTTCGACATGGCCGGCCTCAACGCGCTGACCGACCGCATCGAGGCGCGCTACCGTCTTGCCGGCTACCCCTTCACCCAGGCTTTCCTGCCGCCCCAGGACCTGAAGGAGGGCGTGCTGCGGATCGCGGTCATCGAAGGCCGCTTCGGCGCGGTCCGCGCGGTGGGCAAGGGCGCGCTGCCGGCCGGCGCCCAGCCCTTCCTGGATCACGCCCTCAAGCCGGGCGAGCCCATCGCCAACAAGATCCTCGAGCGCACCCTGCTGATCCTCGACGACCAGCCGGGGATGAAGGTCCGGCCCCTGATCCGGCCCGGCGCCAGGCAGGGCGAGGCCGATCTGGAGGTGAATGTCGAGCGCGTGTCCTACGTGAGCGGCGAGTTCGGCCTCGACAACACCGGCGCCCGCAGCACCGGCGAATACCGGGCGCGGACCGCGGTGTTCATCAACAGCCCCTTCCAGTATGGCGACAAGATTTCGCTGAATGCCCTGTACACCAACGAGGACATGTGGCTGGGTTCGGTGGACTACGAGACCCCGCTCGGGGCCTCCGGCCTGCGCGGCCAGATCGGCCTGGCCCACACCAACTACCAGCTCGGGGCGCAGTTCTCATCCCTCGACGCCAAGGGCTACGCCGACATCGCCACCGCCCGCCTGAGCTACCCCCTGGTGCGCTCCCTGGCGACCAACGTGCTGCTCTCGGTGGCCTATCAGCACAAGGAACTCGAGGACCGTTATGCCAGCACCGGCACGATCCGCAAGAAGCGCAGCGAAGGGGTGCCCGTGGCGATCCAGTTCGACCGGCGCGACACCTTCTTCGGCGGCGGCGTCACCTATGGTTCGCTGACCTGGCTGCCCGGCTACATGAACCTCGATGGCGACACGGCGGCGCTGGACCGCATCACCGCCCGCACCGAGGGGCGTTTCAACAAGACCAACCTCGACATCGCCCGCATCCAGGATCTCTCCGGCCCGCTCACCGCCTACGTGCGCTACTCCGGCCAGTGGACGACCAAGAACCTGGACTCCTCCGAGAAGTTCAACCTCGGTGGTTTCTACGGCGTACGCGCCTATCCGCTGGGCGAGGGCGTCGGCGATACCGGCTGGTTCGCCCAGCTCGAGCTGCGCTACGCCGTGGGGGCGGTGACCCCCTTCGTCTTCCACGACCTGGGCCGCTCGGACATCAACGCCAACCCGTGGGATGCCCGCTCCAGCGCCCGGCGCAAGATCGCCGGCACCGGTGTCGGGGTGCGCTCCTATGTGGATCAGTGGAGCTTCGACGCAACCATCGCCTGGGCGTCCCAGGGTGGGCAGGCCACCTCTGAAGACGTCGATCGCAATCCGCGCATTTTCGCTATGCTTGGCCGGCGTTTCTGACCCGGCACTGCGGGGCTCCGGGTGAGGAGCCTGGGCCGGCTGGCCATGGGCTCCTCACATGAACTCGGACGATCTCGACCTCTTTGCCCGCATCGTCAAGGCGGGCAGCATCTCCCGGGCGGCCATCGAAATGGGCGTCGATCAGTCCACCCTCAGCCGCCGCCTCGGCCAGCTCGAGGCCGGGCTGGGGACACGCCTGTTGCACCGCAGCGGGCGGGGCGTGGCGGCCACCGAGCGCGGCCAGCGACTGCTGGAATACGCGGCCACCGTCGCCGGCCTGCTCGCCGAGGCAGAGCAGTCTCTGCAGGCGGGCGCCGACCAGGGGCCGGCCCAGCTCCACATCGCCGCCCAGCCGACCCTCGCCCGGATGCTCTTCGCGCCGCTGGCGCAGGCGCTGCGGCAGCGTTACCCCCGCGTCCGGCTGCGCCTCGTCGAGGGGCTGGCCAGCCAGCTCCTCGAGCAACTCTCCGACGGCGGGCTCGATCTCGCCATCCTCTACGTGCCGGAGCACCCCGGCCCGCTGCGCTTCGACCCGCTGCTGAGCGAAGGCGTGCGCCTGATCGCCCCCGCCGACTGCCCGCTGCCGGGGAGCACCGTGGCGGTGGGCGGGCTGGGCGGCATCCCGCTGATCCTGCCCAGCACCCACCACGGCCTGCGGGTGCTCGCCGAGGCGCTGGCGGCCCGCCACGGCTTCGGCCTCGATGTGGCCCTCGAATGCGACGGCTCGATCGCCCTGACCCGGCGCCTGGTGATGGACGGCTGCGGGTGCACCCTGCTGCCCCTGGCGGCGGTTGCCGACGAGGTGGCCGCCGGGCGCCTCAAGGCTTACCGGCTGGTCGAGCCGGAGGTGCGGCGCAGCGTGGGGCTGGTGCTCGGTCGCACCCGCACCCCGCCTGCCGCCCTGTGGGAGGCGGCGCGGCTGGTGCGGGCGCAGGCGGCCGCGTTGGTGCAGTCCGGCGCCTGGCCCGACGCGCGCCTTGCCGATGGCTGAGCCGGGCCGTCAGATTTCGCGGAGCCGCGCCTGGGGCGTGATCTGGCGCGGGTCGACGCGCAGCTCGATCAGCGCCGGGACGCCGACAGCGGTGGCCCGCGCGAAGGCCGCCGGGAAGTCCTCGCTGCGCTCGACCCGCTCGGCGTGGGCGCCGAAGGCCTGCGCGAGGGCGACGAAGTCGGGGTTGAGCAGGGGCGTCGCGGCGACCCGGCCGGGGAACTCCCGCTCCTGGTGCATCCGGATGGTCCCCAGCATGCCGTTGTTCACCACGATCACCACCACCGGCGCGCCGAACTGCATGGCGGTGGCCAGCTCCTGGGGGTACATCATGAAGCAGCCGTCGCCGGCAAAGCACACCACGGTGCGCTCCGGATGCTCGAGCTTGGCGCAGATCGCCGCCGGCAGGCCGTAGCCCATCGCGCCGTTGGTCGGGGCGAGCTCGGTGGCGGGCTGCCGGTAGCGGTAGAAGCGATGCACCCACACGGTGTAGTTGCCGGCGCCGTTGGCAATGATGGCGTCGTCGGGCAGCACCGTGTCGAGGTGGCCCATGACCCGGGCGAAGTCCACGCCGGAGAGCGCCGGATGGCTGGCGGGCGGCGTCGAGTGGTCCAGGTAATCGGTGCGGGCCTCGGCGGTCCATGCCCGCCAGGCCGGGTCGGCGACGGGCGGCAGCGCGGCCAGGGCCTCGGCGGCGCAGGCCGGGCTGGCGTTGATCGGCAGGGTGGCCGGGTAGACCCGCCCCAGCTCGTCGGGGTCGGCGTGGATGTGGATCAGCGGCTGCCCGCCAAACAGGCTGTAGCCCGACGAGGTGGCCTCGGCCAGCCGGCTGCCGACCACCAGCAGCAGGTCGGCCTGGCGTACCCGCTCGGCGAGGCGCGGCGAGACGCCGAGGCCGAGCTGGCCGACGTAGTGCTCGTCCCGGTTGTCGAACAGGTCCTGGCGGCGGAAGGAGGCCGCCACCGGCAGCCCGTTGGCGTGGACGAAGCGCTTCAGCGTGGCGACCGCAGCGGCGTCCCAGCCGCTGCCGCCAGCGATCAGCAGCGGCCGTTGGGCAGCGGCCAGCAGGGTGCGAAGCTGCACCATCGCAGCAGCCGGTGGCGCGGCCCGGGCCGGCCGCGGCGGGGGCAGGTCGGCGGCCTCCCCGGCGCCGAACAGCACATCCTCCGGCAGCGCCACCACCACCGGCCCGGGCCGGCCGGCCACCGCGACGGCGAAGGCGCGGGCGACGATCTCGGGGAGGCGCTCGAGGCGGTCCGCCTGGGCCACCCACTTGGCCATGCCGCCGAACATCTGTTGATAGTCCACCTCCTGGAAGGCGCCGCGGCCGAGGAAGCCGCTGTCCACCTGGCCGATGAAGAGGATCATCGGCGTGGAGTCCTCGCTGGCGGTGTGCACCCCGTTTGCGGCGTGGGTGGCGCCGGGGCCGCGGGTGACGAAGCAGATGCCCGGGCGGCCGGTGAGCTTGCCGTAGGCGTCGGCCATGTTGGCGGCGGCGCCCTCGTGGCGGGTGACGATGGTGCGGATGTCCGGCGTGGCGTGCAGCGCGTCGAGCACCGGCAGGTAGCTCTCGCCGGGGACGCAGAAGACCTTGTCGACGCCGTTGCGGCGCAGGGCCTCGACGAGGATCTGTCCGCCGTTGCGGACGGGGCTGGGAGCTGACATGGGCGGGTCTCCGGGTGGGCCGTGGGGCAATGCCGCCAGTATGACCAGGATCCCGCCCCGGCCCATGGCGCCGGATGCATGGCTGCTATGGGCTGCGGGCCCGATGAAAAAATCCACCGGGAGAAGACCGGCCGGGGATGGTCCGAACCACGGACCAAAGGTCCACGCAAAAAGACTCAGGCCACCCGAAGGTGGCCTGAGTCTTTGCGATGCTGGTGGGTTGTGAGTGGCTCGAACACTCGGCCTACGGATTAAGAGTCCGAAAACTTCGTTTCGGACCGGGTGTCGCGGGGTTTGAACGCCGTTCCAGGCGTCATGCAAGGCGGGCTGCGTGGGGCGTCCCGGGCATGGACTCTATCTCCAGGCCGAATTCGCCGCGCCGCTATAAGTATCTGTCCCCGCGAGGTTTTTTGTGATGGGTGTGATGCGCAATGACGTCGCACATTCCCTGATTCGACCCCCGATGGATCGGGGAAGGACCGGGCATTCCCCGGTCCGATGCCGGGCGTCTCCGGTTGGGAGAGAACGCCCGATCGGATTTTGCGGAGCCAGTTCTGGCGCGGGTTTCCCCCCGGTTCGGACCGGGTAATGACCGGGGAGTCCGGAACGGTGTCGGTACGACGACCGAAAAGTCCTTAGTTCAGGATGGGCCTCATGGTCGGCGCCCGGCCTATAATCTAGCTAACCAACTCCGTCAGGATTCCCGCGATGAAAACCGTTCCCGTCTACGAGGCTAAAACCCGGCTCTCCGAGTTGCTGGCCGCCGTCGAACTTGGCGAGGAGGTCACCATCACCCGGCGCGGCCGGCCCGTTGCCCGGATCGTTGCGGCGGTGGAGTCTCCCGAGGCTGCCCTGACCCAGCAGGCGCGGGTCGCCGGCACCTTTGCGCGCCTGCGAGAGATGCGCCAGGGGCGGACGCTGGGCGTGAGCCTCCGTGAAGCCATGGAGGATGGCCGCGACTGATGCGTTTTGTCCTCGATAACTCGGTGGTCGTTGGGTGGTTTCTGGAGGACCAAGCCACCCCTTACACCGATGTGGTCAGCGTTCTGCTCGAACAGGATCAAGCCGTCGTGCCCGCCTTGTGGGAACTGGAGTTTGCAAACGTGCTCCGGACGGCATGCCGCAAGGAGCGGCTTACGGCGGATGAGGCGCATCAGATCATTGAGCAGATCTGCGCATTGCCCATTCTGATCGACCGGGAAACGCCCGGTCCCGCGGAATTGCTGGCCTTGGCGCTGCGCTACAACCTGAGCAGTTACGACGCGGCCTACCTGGAACTCGCGCTGCGGCTCCAGATTCGCATTGCCACCAAGGACGAGCCCTTGCGGGCTGCAGCCGAAGCCGCGGGTGTCGGGGTCGTGCGCTGCTGAGAATAGGGATTGTTAGTACTATCCTGTGATGCCATTTGCGGCAAATAAATAGTTGGATAGCGCCAGCGCGCTGCATACCCAAATCACATACTTCGCCAAGAGCCACGGTATGTAGGTGATTCCCTGACCGCTAGCAACTTCGTCGAATCTTCGTTGTGGAGCCTGTCAGAATTTTTGTGTTTGAGGCATAACGTAAGTCCCGAAAGGAAGAGTTATGCCAAGGAAGAAACCGAAACAGCCCCTGCCGCCCGTTGCGGCGTTGCCTGAGGGCGCGCAGGAGTGGCTCGATCAGGTGGTGACCGGACCGATGACGGCGGGTGCTGTCGAGGACGTGATGCGCGGGATCAAGAAGGCCTTGATCGAGCGGGCGCTGCAGGCCGAGCTGAGCCATCACCTGGGCTACGCAGCGGGCGGGGAGAAGCCCGAAGCGAGCACCAACCAGAGGAACGGCACGAGCGGCAAGACCGTGCTCACCGACGACGGGCCGCTGCGCATCGACGTGCCGCGGGACCGGGCCGGGCAGTTCGAACCGTCTCCACCGATGCGCTCTCCGGCGGCAACAACCGGGCTACTGCTTTGTCCTTGAATGCTTGTCCGTATCTCGCCACTTCGTTCTTCCGTTATCGCCCTCGGGTTTCAGATTCTATCGAGGCGACAACTATTCTGACCCAGAGGGGCCTCGTCCGGGAATGGACCGAACCGCTGACTGAAAACCCGTCAGGCAAAACAAAGGCCACCCGAAGGTGGCCTGAGTCTTTGCGATGCTGGTGGGTTGTGAGTGGCTCGAACACTCGACCTACGGATTAAGAGTCCGCTGCTCTACCAACTGAGCTAACAACCCGGATACTGCAAAACTTTTGCTGCACCGGAAGCGCATGCGCTACCGTCGTGAATTCTTGGTGGGTTGTGAGTGGCTCGAACACTCGACCTACGGATTAAGAGTCCGCTGCTCTACCAACTGAGCTAACAACCCATTTCGATGGTAGGTCGGGGGAGGCTCGAACTCCCGACCAACGGATTAAAAGTCCGCTGCTCTACCGACTGAGCTACCGACCCATCAAAACGAAGCGCGCATTTTAGCGGTTTCGACGGGGATGTCAAGCGTTGCGCAGCTCGATCTTGAGGGTGAGCGTTGCCCCGGCGATGATGCCTGTCACGGTGAGCGCGGCGCCCGCCGACAGGGTGGACAGGCCGCTGAGGCCCTGGCCGATGGTGCAGCCGAGGGCGGTGACGCCACCGAAGCCCATCAGGGTGGCGCCGGCCAGGTGGCGGACGAGGTCGGCGGTGTCGCGGAAGCCTTCGAGGCGGAAGCTGCCGCTGGCGACGGCGGCGAGGGCCGCACCGGCGATGACGCCGGCGGTGGTGGCGATGCCGATGCTGACGTGGCGGCTGGCGTCGGTCCACAGCATCAGCAGCTCGAGGCTGTAGGCGTAGGGGGCGACGAAGCTGAGGGATTCCATGCGCCCGCTGTTGGTGGCGAGGAAGGCGGGGGCGAGGGTCTCGGGGTCTTCGGCGACGAAGGCGAGCTGGCCGCTGAGGTACCAGCCGGCGACCACGCACAGGCCGATGGCGAGGCCGCCGAGGAGCGGGCCGGGCTGCCAGCTGTCGCGGCTGGAGAGGGCGAACAGGGCGAGGCTGCCGGCGCCCACGCCGGCGCAGGCGAGCAGCGCGCTGTCGGTGGCCAGGCCGGAATGGGCGGCGATCAGGGAGGGCAGATCCTGGGGCGCAGGCAGCTGGAGCGCCACGGCGCCGAGCAGCCCACGGGGGCCGGCGAGGATGCCGCGCAGGCTCATGTAGGCCGCGAGGCCGAGGACGATGAAGACGACCAGCGACTTGAGGTTGCCGCCGCCGAGGCGGACCAGGGTCTTGGCGCCACAGCCGGAAGCCAGGACCATGCCGACGCCGAACAGCAGGCCGCCCGCCAGGTGGCCCAGCCATTGCAGGCGCTGGCCGGTGTAGATGGACTCATGCACGTCGATCAGGCCGGCGAGCTGCAGCCCGCTGGTGCCGGCGATGGCGACCGCCGCGGCGAGGGCCCACATGCGCAGCCGGGTCCAGTCGCCCATCAGCACGATGTCGGCGACTGCGCCCATGGTGCAGAAGTTGCTGCGCTGGGCGGCCGCGCCGAACGCGGCGCCGATCGCGAAGGCGACCCAGGCGATGGCCGGCAGGGCGAGGGGCGTGTCCATGGCGGGGGCCGGGCTCAGCGGTAGCGGGTGGGATCGGCCAGGCCGGCGGCCTCGAAGCCGGCGCGGCGCAGGCGGCAGGCGTCGCACAGGCCGCAGGCGTGACCGTCGTCGCTGGCCTGGTAGCAGGACACGGTGAGGCCGTAGTCGACGCCGAGTTCGGTGCCGCGCTGGATGATCTGGGCCTTGCTGAGGTCGATCAGCGGCGCGTGGATGGTCAGGCGTTGCCCCTCGACGCCGGCCTTGGTGGCGAGGTTGGCCATGGTCTCGAAGGCTTCGATGAAGGCCGGCCGGCAGTCCGGGTAGCCGGAGTAGTCGACGGCATTGACGCCCACGTAGATGTGCTGGGCGCCCAGCACCTCGGCCCAGGCCATCGCGATGGACAGCATGATGGTGTTGCGGGCCGGCACGTAGGTGATCGGGATGCTGCCGTCCACGCCGCCGGTGGGCACTTCGAGGCTGGGGTCGGTGAGGGCCGAGCCGCCGAACTGGCCGAGGTCCACGTGGGCGACCCGGTGGGCGACGGCGCCGAGGGCGGCGGCCACGCGCTTGGCGGCGGCCAGCTCGGCGGCGTGGCGCTGGCCGTATTCGACCGACAGGGCGTAGGTTTCGAAGCCGGCGTCGCGGGCGATGGCGAGGCAGGTGGCGGAGTCGAGCCCGCCCGACAGCAGGACGAGGGCGCGCGGTGTGGTCATGGCGATTCCTGTGGTTCGACGGGGTGCGGGCCTAGCGCCCGGGCTCGTTGCCCCAGATGACTTTGTGCAGCTGCACCTGCATGCGCACCGGCAGCCGGTCGCGGAGGATCCAGGCGGCCAGGTCGGCGGGCTTGAGCTGGCCCTGGACGGGTGCCAGCAGCACCGGGCAGCGTTCGGTGAGGTGGTATTCGGCGATCCTGGCTTTGGCCCACTCGTAGTCGGCTTCGCTGGCGAGCACCAGCTTGAGCTCGTCGCGCAGGGTGAGCAGCGGGATGTTGGAGAGCAGGTTGCGGGCTTCCTCGCCGGAGCCGGGGGCCTTGAGGTCGACGATCCGCGAGACGCGCGGGTCGACATCGGCGATGTCGAGGGCGCCGCTGGTCTCGAGGGACACCGAGTAGCCAGCGTCGCAGAGGGCGGTGAGCAGCGCCAGGCAACCCTTCTGGGCGAGGGGCTCGCCGCCGGTGACGCAGACGGTGGGGCAGTGGTAGCCGGCGACTTCGGCGAGGATGTCGTCGAGCGCCCGCGTGGTGCCGCCGGTGAAGGAATACTCGGTGTCGCACCAGCTGCAGCGCAGGGGGCAGCCGGTGAGGCGGATGAAGACGGTGGGCAGCCCGGTGCGCGAGGTCTCACCCTGCAGGGAGTGGAAGATCTCGGTGATGCGGAGGCTGACGGGGCGGCCGGAGTGGGTCATGGCGGGAGCTGCGTGGGTGGCGGGGCAATGGCGCCGCCGCCCCGGCAGAAACCCTGCGGGGCGGCCGGGGCCGCTTACTTCTTGAGGCGCTGCCGGGCGATCTGCGCGGCGGAGCTGCTGGGGTACTTGGCGACCAGGCGCTCAAGGCTGCGGGTGGCCGCCTTGGCGTCGCCCTGGGCCTGCTGGGCGCTGGCGAGGCCGAGCAGGGCGTCGGGGGCGCGGTTGTCGTCGGGCCACTGGTTGGCGACCTTGGCGTAGTACTCGGCGGCCCCGGTGTTGTCCTTCAGCTGATACAGCGAGCTGGCGGCCCAGAAGTGGGCGCTGGGCTGGAAGCTGCTGCCCGGGTGGCGCCGGATGAAGCCGATGAAGCCGGTGGCGGCTTCCTTGTACTTGCCGCCGCGCAGCTGGGTGAGGGCGGCTTCGTAGTCGCGGCTCTCGGCGGCGGGGTCGGCGGCGGTCACCGGCGGCGCTGCCGCCGGAGCCGGGGCAGCGGCCTGGGCCGGCGCGGCGGCCGGCGGGGCCCCCGCGGCCGGGGCCGCTTCGGCGTGGGGCTCGAGCTTCCGCAGGCGGTTGTCGAGATCCACGTAAAAATCCTTCTGCCGCTTGATGGCGTTGGCCAGGTCGTTGCTGAGGACTTCGTTCTCGCCGCGCAGGCGGGCGATCTCGGTCTTCAGCTGCTCGATCTGGTCGGCGAGTTCGAGCTGGGCGCGGGCGCCGGCTTCGAGCTTGCTGACGCGGCCGTTGAACTCGTTGCGCATCTCGTTGATGCGCATGCGGGCTTCCTCGTCGTCAAACAGGCCGGCGTGGGCCTGGCCGGCGGCAAGGCCGACGAACAGGCTGGCCATCAGGGCGGGCAGAAGGCGGGGGAACATCAGAATTCACCCGAGTAGAGCATGTCGCCGCGGCGGTTGGCGGCCCAGCAGCTTTCGCTGGCGTCGGAGCAGCTGGGCTTCTCTTCGCCGAGGCTGACCGATTCGAGCTGGCCTTCGGAGGCGCCCAGCAGGGTGAGAGCCTTCTTGACGGCGTCGGCGCGCTTCTGGCCGAGGGCCAGGTTGTATTCGCGGCTGCCGCGCTCGTCGGTGTTGCCCTGGATCAGCATCTTGACCTTCGGGTGGGACACCAGGAACTTGGCGTGGGCCTCGACCAGCGGGCGGTACTGGTCCTTGATCACGTAGCTGTCGTAGTCGAACAGCACGCTGCGCTTGGAGAGGATGTTCTTGGGGTCCTTCAGCTCGGGGTAGGCGGCGCCGGGGGTGCTGCCGTCGGCATTGACGGTGGTGACGCCGCTGCCGCCGATGCCGGAGCTGGCGGCGCCGCTGGAGCGGTCTTCGACGGCGGCCTGGCCGTCGGTGCTGGGGGCGGAGCTGCAGGCCGCCAGCAGGGCGGTGGCGATCAAGGACAGGGTGAGGCGGGTGTACTTCATGTTTTCACTCCGTGAGCGGCCGGGTGGTCGCAATGAATTGTGCGGGATGGGCCTTTTTAGAGGTCAGTTGCGCGGCTGCGGACCCCACGCCGGCTCGCGTACATCGCCCGATTGTACCGACAGACGTTGCTTGACACGACCGTCCGACGACACCGCCGCCAGCACCCCGCGCCCGCCGATCTCGGTGGCGTAGAGGACCATGCGGCCATTGGGGGCGAAGCTGGGCGACTCGTCCTTGGACGAATCGGTGAGGATCTGGGTCTGGCGGGAGGCGAGGTCGAGCAGGGTCACCTGGAAGCGCCCGCCGTTGCGGGACACGTACACCAGGCTCTTGCCGTCGGGGGAGGGGCGCGGGCTGACGTTGTAGCTGCCTTCAAAGGTGACCCGCTGCGCCTCGCCGCCGCCGGCGGGGACGCGGTAGATCTGCGGGCTGCCGCCGCGGTCGGAGGTGAAGTAGATCATGCCGTCGGGCGACCAGGCGGGCTCGGTGTCGATGCCTGCCGAGGAGGCCAGGCGCTGCACGCCGGAGCCGTCGGCATTGACTGAGTAAAGCTGGGACTGGCCGTCCTTGGTGAGCACCACCGCCAGCCGGCGGCCGTCCGGCGACCAGGCGGGGGCGGAGTTGGAGCCCTTGAAGTTGGCGGCCACGTTGCGCTGGCCGCTGGCCAGGGAGTGCACATACACCACCGGCTTCTTGGCCTCGAAGGAGACGTAGGCCAGGCGGGTGCCGTCGGGCGACCAGGCCGGCGAGATGATCGGCTCGCGGGAGACCAGCGCGGTCTGGGCGTTGCTGCCGTCGGCGTCGGCGATCTGCAGCTCGTAGCGGGGGCCGGACTTGACCACGTAGGCGATGCGGGTGGAGAACACGCCGGGTTCGCCGGTGAGCTTCTCGTAGATGAAGTCGGCGATGCGGTGCCCGGTGGTGCGGTACTGGTTGGGCGCCATGGTCATGGCCTGGCTGCCGAGGCTGAGCTGCTTGGGGGTGTCGAGCAGGCGCACCGTCACCTGGTAGCGGCCGCCACCGGCCGGTGCGATGGTGCCTACCGCGAGCGAGTCGGCGCCGCGGGAGCGGGCACGGGCCAGGTCGGGGTTGTCGGCGCCCATCGGCGCGGGGCCGAGCTCGACGAGCTTGAAGAGGCCGCTGCGTTCGAGGTCGGCGCGGACCACGTCGGTGATGGCGCGGGGCAGGGCGCTTTCGCCTTCGAAGGCGGCCACGGCCACCGGCATGCGGTTGCTGCCGGCGCCGCTCACCTCGACGGTCAGCTGGGCGTGGGCGAAGGCGCTGGCCAGGACCAGGACGCTGGCCGGCACGGCGCTGCGCAGGAGGGACAGGATGCGGAGGTTCATGGGCTTGGACTCGGGAGGGGTTAGTCGCGGAGCGGGTAGAACTCGAAATTGAGGGTGCGCTGGAACAGCTCGGCCCGGTCGGGCTTGGGCAGCGGGCTGGACTTCTGGATCGCGCGCTCGATGGCGGCGTCGAGCTGGGCGTTGCCGGTGGAGCGCTTGAGGCGAACCTCGATCACCGAGCCGTCGGGCAGCTGGTCGACATAGAAGACGCCCACCGGATTGCCGGACACGCCGGGTGGCAGGATGATGTTGCCCCGCACCTTGGCGGCGATCTTGTCGGCGTAGGCCTTGAGGGCGCGGCTGTCGCTGGCCTTGGCCTTCTCGTTGGCGATGCGGGCGAGTTCCTTCTGGATCTCGCCGGACTGCTTGGCGTGCTCGCTGTCGTGGGCCATCAGCTCGCGCATGCGCCGCTCCTCGAGGGCGCGGCTGCGCTCGGCGGCGACCTTGGCGTCCCGGGCTTCCTTGTCGGCCCGGATCTTGTCGAGACGCGCCTGCTCGGCGCGGGCCTGGGCCTCGGCCCTGGCGGCTTCGCGGGGGTCGGGCTTCTTCGGTTCGGGCTTGGGCTCGGGTTTCTTAGGCTCCGGCCTGGGCTCGGGTTTCGGCTCCGGCTTCTTGGGCTCGGGGCGGGGTTCCGGCTTGCGGGGTTCGGGCTTGGGCTCCGGTTTCCGGGGTTCGGGTTTCGGTTCGGGCCTGGGTTCAGGCTTTTTGGGCTCCGGCCGGACGAGCTCCTTCTCAGGCTTGGGCGGCTGCTTCCTGGGCTCGGGGGCCTTGATCGCGATGTCGGGCCGCTTGCGGGGCGGCGGCTCGGGCTCGTCGTCGGGCTCCGGCTTGGGGGGCGGAGGCGGCGGCGCCGGGCGGGCAGGGGCGGGCGGCGCCGGGGGCGGCGGCGGGGCGACCTGCGCCGCGGCGGGCGGCGGTGGGCTCACCAGCTCGACCTCGACCGGGTCGGGCAGCCGGTTCTGCCAGCGGATGCCGTAGAACAGGAACAGGCCGAGCATCACGTGGACCAGGACGGCGAGCAGCGCCGAGGCCCATTTGCCGCGATCGTTGCCGGGCAGCGCCGGGTTCATCGGGCCGCTTTGCCGACCTGCGTCTGCAGGCCGACCTTGTTGACGCCCGCGTTGCGCAGGTCGTTGAGGATGTTCATGACCTGCTCGTACTTGACGCTCTTGTCGGCGGCGATGACCACGGACTGGCCCGGGTTGGCCGACACGGCGGCCTGCAGCTCGCTGATGAGGTCGCGGCGGCTGTAGTCCTTCTCGGGGGCCTGGCTGGTGGCGCGGAGGGTGAGCCCACCGTCGGGCTTGACGGTGACGATCATCGCGTCGGTGGGCGGCGCGGGGACCTTGTCGACGCTGGGCAGGTTCACCGAGCCGGACTGGATCATCGGGGCGGTGACCATGAAGATGACGAGCAGCACCAGCATCACGTCGATGTAGGGCACGACGTTGATCTGGTTCATGAGGCGGCGTTGACGCATGGCGGCGGGGCTCCGGTCAGCGCAGCTGGCGCTGGAGGATGTTCAGGAACTCCTCGGTGAAACTCTCGAAGCGGATCGCGATGCGGTCGATGTCGTGGGCGAAGCGGTTGTAGGCGACCACCGCGGGGATCGCCGCGAACAGGCCGATGGCGGTGGCCACCAGCGCCTCGGCGATGCCCGGCGCCACGTGGGCGAGGGTGGCCGAGCCGACGTTGGAGAGGCCGCGGAAGGCGTTCATGATGCCCCACACGGTGCCGAACAGGCCGACGTAGGGCGACACCGAGCCGACCGAGGCGAGGAAGGCCAGGTGGGCCTCGAGATCGTCCACCTCGCGCTGGTAGGTGGCGCGCATGGCGCGGCGGGCGCCGTCCATAATGGCCCCGTGGTCGAGGCTCTTGCCGCGCAGCTTGGCGAACTCCCGGTAGCCGGCCTCGAAGATGCGCTCCATGCCGGCGGCCTCGTGGCGGCTGGTGGCGGCGCTCTGGTAGAGGGCGTTGAGGTCGCCGCCGCTCCAGAAGTCGCGCTCGAAGAGGTCGGTCTTCTTCTTGGCGTCGCGGATCTGGAACCACTTGCGGAAGATCCAGTACCAGGACATGAACGAGACGGTGCCGAGCAGGGCCATCACGAGCTTGACGAGCACGCTCGCGTTGGCGATCAGGGACAGGATGGAGAGGTCTTCGGTGACGGTCATCGGTTTAAACCAGGGAAGCGAGCTGTGCGCGCACAGCGGGGGGAATCGGGGTGGGGCGCATCGCGCCACTGGCGACGCAGGCGACGGTGACCCGGGCTTCGAAGAGCAGCTGCCCGTCGCGCCGGACCTGCTGGGCGAAATCGAGGCTGGCCCGGCCCAGCTTGTCGATCGTGGTGATCACCTCGAGCAGGTCGTCGAGGACCGCCGGGCGCAGGTAGTCTGCCGCGACGGAACGCACCACGAAAAGGATATTCTGCTCGGTGGCGAGCCGGTTCTGGACGACGCCCGTCGTCCGCAGCCATTCGGTGCGGGCGCGCTCGCAGAACTTCAGGTAGTTGGCGTAGTAAACCACGCCACCGGCATCGGTATCTTCGAAGTACACCCGGACCGGCAATGTAAAAGAGGCCCTGCCGGCATCCGGCGCGGGGTGAATCGTGACGTCCATCGCGATATTTTACCGTAGGACATGCTCTGAACCGAAGTAACGCGGTAGATTCACTGTTTCAGAATGTACAGGCGCGACGCCTGGGCCGTGCCGGAGCGTTGTAATTGGCGCGCTCCTGTGCCTAGAATCGCGCCCTTGATCAAAGTCGGGGGGCCACCAGCGGGTGGCGCCTCGCGGCGGCGGCGCCCCGGGGCGCCGGGTAACGATTGGCGGCACATGGGGCTGCCGATCCACAATGGGTCGCCAGACGGGCCACGTCCAGGCTTGCACGAGCCGGGCCCGACGGTCGATTCACGGGAGGAATGAGACATGGTTGCCACCACGAGCAAAGAACAGCTGCTGACCGAGGCCGAGATTCTGGCCATGCCGGAAGACGACTACATGAACCCGGCGCAACTGGCCTTCTTCCGGGATCGCCTCGCGAAGATGCGCGACGAGCTGCTCGAGAACGCCGCGAGCACCGGCGCCAATCTGCGCGAGAACGAGCTGGTCGCCGATCCGGCCGACCGGGCCACCGTCGAGGAGGAGCACGCCCTCGAACTCCGCGTCCGTGACCGCGAGCGCAAGCTGATCAAGAAGATCGAGGAAGCCCTGGGCCGCATCGAGGAAGGCGAGTACGGCTGGTGCGAGGAGACCGGCGACCCGATCGGGATCGGCCGCCTGCTGGCCCGCCCGACCGCGACGCTGTCCATCGACGCCCAGGAGCGCCGCGAGCGCACCCAGAAGCTGTACGGCGAATAAGCCGGGCTGCTGCCGCTGCGCCGGATGTCCCTACGATGAGCGCGCCGGCGCCGCGTATCCCCGTCACCCTGCTGACCGGCTTTCTCGGCGCGGGCAAGACGACCCTCCTCAACCACCTGCTGCGCCAGCCTGCGCTGGCCGGCACGGTGGTGCTGATGAACGAGTTCGGCGCGGTGCCGATCGATCATCTGCTGGTCGAGACGATCGCCGACGACGTCGTGCTGCTCGAGTCCGGCTGCATCTGCTGCACGGTGCGCGGCGAATTGTCGCGGGCCCTCAAGGATCTCTTCATGCGCCGCCTGCGCCGGCAGCTGCCGGCGCTCTCGCGGGTGGTCGTCGAAACCACCGGCCTCGCCGACCCGGCGCCGGTGATCTTCACCTTGATGCAGGATTTCTTCATCGCCGAGCGTTTCCGCCTCGATGGGGTCGTCACGGCCGTCGACGGCGTGTTCGGCGCCGCCCAGCTGCAGGCTCACCCCGAGGCCGTCAAGCAGGCGGCGATGGCCGATCGCCTGCTCATCACCAAGTGCGACCAGGCCGACCCGGCGGCCCTCGATGCGCTGGCGGCCCGGCTCGCGGCCCTCAACCCCGGCGCGCCGCAGGTCCGCGTGGCCGGCGGTGAGGTCGACCCGGCCGCGGTGCTCGACTGCGGCCTGTGGAACCCCCACACCCATTCCGCCGACGTGGCCCGCTGGCTGGCCGACGAGGCGGTGGCCGCCGCCGAGGCTGCGCGTCCGAATCCCTATGCGCCGCGCGGCACCGCCTCCGCCGCACCGGCCGCCGCCGCGCGCCACGACGCCCACACCCACGCCTTCGTGCTGCGTCTCGAAAACCCCGTCGCATGGGGCGATTTTTCCACCGCCCTCGATCTGCTGCAGAGCCTGCACGGCGAGCATCTGCTGCGGGTGAAGGGCATCGTGCAGGTGCGCGGCGAGGCCCAGCCGCGGGTCGTGCAGTGCGTGCACCACCTGCGCTACCCCGACGCCGCGCTGCCGGCCTGGCCGGATGCCGACCGGAGCACGCGGCTGGTCTTCATCGTGCGCGACCTCGACCGGGTGGTGGTCGAGCGCGCCTTCGCCAGCCTGTGCGGGCAACCGCCGGAGCTCGCCGCGTGAAGCGCCGTCAGCCCTCCGCCGCGCTGCGCAGCGTGCTCGCGCTGCTGCTCGTCTGCGCCCAGCTGTTTGCCGCGGTGCATGCGGTCGGCCACGTGGGCGAGCTGTCGGCGCTGGCGCGGCTCGGCGCGAGCGCCGCCCAGGCCGATTACGAGGGCGGCGTGCCCGATGCCGAGCGCCACGCCAGCTGCCTGCAATGTCTCGCCGCGGCCGACCTGTCCGCGGCGCTGCCGTCGACGCCACCCCTGCTGGCCGTCGCAGCCCTGCCGCCGGCGGCCGCCGGCGAACCGCTTCCTGCGCCCGTCTTCCGGCGCCTGCCCCGGCCCCACAGCCGCGGCCCGCCCCTCCACTCCGTCTGACCCCGTTTCCGTCGTGCCTGCCGGCGCTGCCTTGCGTGCGCCGGCGGCCTGCTTTTTTCCGGACCGATCCGACTGGAGTTTTTCATGTATTCCGTACGTCCTGCCGCGCTGTGCGTGGCCCTTGCCGCTGCTTTCCCGGGCGCGGCCTTTTCCGCCGGCGATGCCGACATCAAGCAGCTGCGCGAACAGCTCCGCGAGCTGCGCGCCACCTACCAGCAGCGCATCGACGACCTCGAGCGCCGCCTGGCCGAAACCGAGAAGAAGGCCGTCGCGGCCTCCAGCGTCGCCGCTGCCGCCGACAGCAGCGCCGGCGAGGCGGTGCGCTCGGTGGCCCGGGTCGAGGCGGTCGCTGCCGAAACCCGCGCCGCCGCCAGCCAGCCGGCCGGCGAGAGCGCCTTCAACCCGGCGGTGTCGCTGATCATCGACAGCAAGTTCACCCGCCTCCAGCGCGACCCGTCGGCCTACCGCATCGACGGCTTCATCCCGTCGGGCGGCGAGGTCGGCCCCCCGCGCAAGGGCTTCTCGCTGGGTGAGTCCGAGCTGGCCTTCTCGGCCAACGTGGATCACCTGTTCCGCGGCAACGCGCGCTTCTCGCTGGCCGAGGACGACGGCGCCGGCGTCGTCGAGGTCGAAGAGGTGAACGTCGAGACCCTGGCCCTGCCCACCGGCTTCAAGCTGAAGGCCGGCCGCTATCTGTCGGGGATCGGCTACCTCAACCAGCAGCACCCCCACGAGTGGGACTTCAGCGACGCGCCGCTGGCCTACAAGGCCTTCTTCGGCTACCGGCTGCAGAACGACGGCTTGCAGCTGCGCTGGGTGGCACCGACCGATCTGTTCCTGGAGTTCGGCGCCGAGGCGGCCAACGGCGGCAAGTTCCCGGGGGCCGAACGCAAGGCCAACGGCGCCGGGTTGTGGACGGCCTTCGCCCACCTGGGCGGCGACATCGGCGATTCGTCGGCCTGGCGGGTGGGGCTGTCCCACGTGCGCGCCCAGCCGCGGGAGCGGGGCTTCGAGGCCGAGAACGGCACGGGTAGCCTGGTCAACAACGCCTTCTCCGGTCGCAGCCAGACCTGGGTCGCCGACTTCATCTACAAGTGGGCGCCCAACGGCAACGCTAAGGAGCGCTACCTGAAGCTGCAGGGCGAGTACCTGTGGCGGCGCGAGAGCGGGGAACTGGCGTATAACATCACGGATGCGGGGGCGGAGACGACGTCGGATGCCCGCTTCCGCCAGTCCGGCGGCTACCTGCAGGCGGTGTATCAGTTCATGCCCCACTGGCGCGTCGGCGTGCGCGGCGACTGGCTGCGCTCGGGCACGGCCAGCCTGGGTACGCTCGGCAGCGCCGAGCTGCCGATCCTGGCTGCCTACAATCCGACCCGCCAGACGGCGATGGTCGACTGGTCGCCGTCGGAGTTCTCGCGCCTGCGCCTGCAACTCGCCCGCGACAAGTCGCGGAGTGGCGAGGCCGACAACCAGCTGTGGCTGCAGTACATCATGAGTCTCGGCGCCCACGGCGCCCACAAGTTCTGAGGAGGCGGCGATGTTTCGCAAGCTGATCTGGCGCCTGGTGGCGCTGCTGTTCGTGCTGGCCGCGGCACCCGCCTCGGCCGCCTTCAACGTCTTCGCCTCGGTCCCCGAATGGGCCGCGCTGGCGAGGGAGATCGGTGGTGAGCGGGTGAATGTGTCCGCCGCCACCAACGCGCTGCAGGACCCCCACCGGGTCGATGCCAAGCCCTCGCTGATCGCCCGGGCCCGCAGCGCCCAGCTGGTGATCGCCACCGGCGCCGGGCTGGAGGTGGGCTGGCTGCCGGTGGTGCTGCGGGAGTCCGGCAATGCCGGCATCCAGCCCGGCCAGCCGGGCTACCTGGAGGCGGCCGGGCTGGTGCGCCTGCTCGAGGTGCCGGCCCGGCTGGACCGCGCCGACGGCGACGTGCATCCCGGCGGCAACCCGCACCTGCACCTCGATCCGCGCAACATCCAGAAGGTCGCCGACGCGCTGGCGGCCCGCCTGGCCCAGCTCGACCCGGCCGGCGCGGCCGTCTACAAGGCCAACCATGCCCGCTTCAGCGAGCGCTGGAAAGCCGCGATGGCGCGCTGGGAGCAGGCCGCGGCGCCGCTCAAGGGCGTGCCGGTGTGGGTGCAGCACCGTTCCTTCCCGTACCTGGCCGACTGGCTGGGCTTCCGGGAGCTGGGGGCCCTCGAGCCGAAGCCGGGCGTCGAGCCGGGCAGCAGCCATCTGGCCGCCCTGCTCGAACGCCAGCGGGCCCAGCCGGCGCGGATGATCCTGCGTCCGGCCTACACCCGGGCGACGGCCTCCGACTGGCTCGGCGAGCGGGCGCAGATCCCGGTGGTGGTGCTGCCCTTCACGGTCGGGGGCTCGGCCGAGGCGGGCGACCTCTTTGGCCTCTTCGACGACACGGTGCGGCGCCTCCTCGCCGGCCTTAAGTAAGCCGTGGCCGGCGAGCTGCTGCTGCGCGTCGCGGGGCTCCGGGCCGGCTATGCCGGTCCGGTGGCCGGCCCGCTCGACTTCGAGCTGCGGCGCGGCGAGGTCGTCGGGCTGGCCGGCCCCAACGGCGCCGGCAAGTCCACGCTGCTGAAGGCCCTGTGGGGCGGCGTGCGGGTGTTCGGCGGCGAGGTATGCAAGGCGCCGGGGCTGGCGATCTCGCACCAGGCACAGGGCTTCGACGATCTGCGCGGGGTGCCCCTCAGCGGGCGCGACCTGCTCGGCCTCACCGGCGCCGATGCGGCCGGCCTGCCGCCGTGGCTCGCCGGGCGCCTCGACGAGCGCCTCGACCGCCTGTCGGGCGGGCAGCTGCAGTTCCTGCGCCTGTGGGCCTGCCTCGCCGCGCCGGCCGACCTGGTGCTCCTCGACGAGCCCACCAATAACCTCGACCGGGCCGGTGTGGCCCATCTGGCGGACTGGCTCGGCCGCGCCCACGGCGGGCAGGGCATCGTGCTGGTGTCCCACGACCATGGTTTCATCGACCAGGTGTGCACGCGGGTGGTGGAGGTGGGCGGATGAGCCTCGAGCTGTTGTTCGACCCCCTGTTCCGGGTGCCCTTTGCCACCGGCCTGCTGCTGGCCGCCTTGTTGCCGCTGATCGGGATGTACCTGCGCCTGCGCAACGAGTGGCTGGCGGCGCTGGCCTTCGCCCAGATGGCCTCGGCCGGCGCCCTGGTGGCGATGGTGCTGGGCGCGCCGATGCTCGTCGGCGGAGTGCTGGCGGCCCTGCTGGCGGCGCTGCTCAAGGGCCTGCTGGCCCGGGCCGGTGCCAGCGCCTACGCGCTGATGATGTTGTTCGCCTGGGGCGGCGGGGTGCTGCTGGTGGCCAACCACCCGCTGGCTGAGCAGGCCGGCCACGCCCTCTTCGACGGGCAGCTGTATTTCACCGGCGAGGGCCACCTGCTGGCGGCGGCGCTGGCCGCGCTGGTGCTGCTGCCCGCGCTGGCCCGGCTGTCGCGGCCGCTGCTGCTGGCGCGCTTCTTCCCCGAGTTCTACCGCGCCCGGGGGCAGGACGAGCGGCCGCGGCTGCTGCTGTTCGACCTGCTGGCGGGGCTGGCGGTGGCGCTGGCGACGGTGAGCCTCGGGGTGATGGCCGCCTTCGCCCTGGTGTTCGCGCCGCCGCTCCTCGCCTGGCGGTTTGCGCGGGGCTGGAGGTCGGCGCTGGCGCTTGCGGCGCTGATCGGCGTGGGGGGCTACACCCTGGCTTTTGCCTTGTCCCTCGGGCTCGATCAGCCCTTCGGCCCGGTATGCGCTTTACTTCTGGTTATGCTCAATGTGAGTGCCGGCGTGAAATTCGACAGGATGTAAATCACGTAGCACGTGCGCGCCGGAGTGCTATCCTATTTAATCGTAAAAAACCATTCAGGAGGGGCGGCGCGTGGTGCTTTCGTTTTTCGGCAAGAAGCCGTTACCTGCCGGAAGTTCCGCGTCCCGAAACCGGGCTGCGTCCGGTGGGGCGGCGGGCGCCGCTGCGCCGGCTTCTCCGCGCGTGGTGCGCGGCGAGCCCACGAATCTCGAATTCACCATCGCCGGCGGTGATCTCAACCGGGTGCTCGCCCAGTGTGCCGAAAAGGTGCACGTGGAGGAGGGCATCGACGAGATGGCGCCCCCGGCCGAAGAAGCGGCCATCCTCTACGCCAACGGGGCCTGCGACGAAGCCCGCATCGTGCTGGAGCAGGCCCTCGACGTCACCGTCGAGACCGAGGCCCGCTTCGACCTGTGGGTGATGCTCCTCGACCTGCTGCGCCTCACCGGCCAGCGGGACAACTTCGAGGCGCTCAGCCTGATGTTCGCCACCGAGTTCGAGCGTTCGCCCTCGGCGTGGCAGGACCTGTCGGTCCAGGATCAGCGCTCGGGCGAGCCCAAGGTGCAGACGGTCAACCTCTCCGGCCATCTGGGTGGGCAGGCGGCGGCCCAGTTCGCCCAGCTGATCCAGATCGGCATGCGCAACGGCGCCCTGCGCATCGACCTCAGCCGCCTGCGCAGCGTCGACAACGCCGGGGCGGGCCTGCTGCTTCGCGCCGTGCGGGGCCTGCGCCGGGCCAAGATCAAGCTGGCGCTCAGCGGCGCGGCCGACCTGGCCAACCTGCTGGCCGGCCAGCTCAAGCCCGGGGTTCGCGACGGCCAGACGTCCTGGCTGCTGCTCCTCGAGATCCTGCAATACACCGAGCAACAGGCGCGCTTCGACGATCTCGCGGTGGATTACGCGATGACCTTCGAAGAGTCCCCCCCGTCCTGGGAGCCGCCGCCCATCCTCACCACCAGCCAGTCGGAGGGCAACGTGCTCGACCCGAACCTCGGCCAGGTGTATGTGCTCGAGGGCGAGATCGTCGGCCCCAACACCGACGTGCTGCGCAAGATCCCCCGTTTCGCCAGCGACCGCACCAAGGTGGAGGTCGATTGCGGCCGCCTGCGCCGCATGGATTTCGTGTCGGCCGGGACGCTCTTCAACATCGTCTCCCAGCTCCACACCCAGGGGCGGCTGGTGGTGTTCAAGAACGTCAACTCGATGGTGGCCGCCCTGATGCAGGTGATGGGCCTCCATCAGGTCGCGCGCATCGAGCTGCGCAACTGAGCCCGCTGCCGGCCGGAGCCCACCACCGGGCAGCCCGCCGAGCGCCGCTCCGCCCGACCAATCCATCTGCGCAAGCCTGGTCTTTCCGGTGCGTTCCGCCACGCGATCCGTGCCGGCTCGTGCGTCTTGTAATCCGCTTTCCAGCCCCCATATCCAAGCGATGGAACAATATCACGGCACCACCATCCTCTCGGTCCGTCGGGGCCGCCACGTCGCCCTGGGCGGCGATGGCCAGGTCACCCTCGGCCACATCGTCATCAAGGCCAGCGCCCGCAAGGTCCGCAAGCTGTACCAGGACCGCATCCTGGCCGGTTTCGCGGGCGGCACCGCTGACGCCTTCACGCTGTTCGAGCGCTTTGAGGCCAAGCTCGAGAAGCACCAGGGCAATCTGGTGCGCAGCGCCGTCGAGCTCGCCAAGGACTGGCGCAGCGACCGCGCGCTGCGCCGCCTCGAGGCCATGCTGGCGGTGGCCGACCTCGACAACTCGCTGATCATCACCGGCAACGGCGACGTGCTGGAGCCCGAGCAGGGCATCGTGGCGATCGGCAGCGGCGGCGCCTATGCCCAGTCGGCGGCCCGGGCGCTGATCGAGAACACCGAGCTGTCGCCCGAAGAGGTGATCAAGAAGTCCCTCACCATCGCCGGCGACCTGTGCATCTACACCAACCAGTGCCACACCATCGAAGTGCTGAAGCCATGACCCAGATGACGCCCCCGGAGATCGTCTCCGAACTCGACAAGCACATCGTCGGCCAGGCCCGCGCCAAGAAGGCCGTGGCCGTGGCGCTGCGCAACCGCTGGCGGCGCTCCCAGGTGGCCGAGCCGCTGAAGAGCGAGATCACCCCCAAGAACATCCTGATGATCGGCCCCACCGGCGTCGGCAAGACCGAGATCGCCCGCCGCCTGGCGCGCCTTGCCAACGCGCCCTTCATCAAGATCGAGGCCACCAAGTTCACCGAGGTGGGCTACGTGGGGCGCGATGTGGACACGATCATCCGCGATCTGGTGGAGATCGCCATCAAGTCGCACCGCGAGCAGGCCATGAAGAAGGTCCGCGACCGGGCCGCCGATGCCGCCGAAGACCGCGTGCTCGACATCCTGCTGCCGCCGGCCCGCCCGACCATCGGCTTCGGCGACGAGACGCCCGCCGTCGAGGACAACGCCACCCGCCAGAAATTCCGCAAGAAGCTCCGCGAGGGCGACCTCGACGACAAGGAGATCGAGATCGAGGTGTCGGTGCCGGGCATGAGCGCCGAGATCCTCGCGCCGCCGGGCATGGAGGAGCTCACCGGCCAGCTCCAGAGCATGTTCCAGAACATCGGCGGCGGCAAGAAGAAGTCCCGCAAGCTCAAGATTTCCGAGGCGATGAAGCTCCTCACCGACGAGGAGGCCGCCAAGATGGTCAATGAGGAAGAGCTCAAGCTCGAGGCGCTGCGGATGGTCGAGCAGAATGGCATCGTGTTCCTCGACGAGATCGACAAGATCGCCACCCGCTCCGACAGCCACGGCGCCGACGTGTCCCGCCAGGGCGTCCAGCGCGACCTGTTGCCGCTGGTCGAGGGCACCACGATCAGCACCAAGTACGGGATGATCAAGACCGATCACATCCTGTTCATCGCCAGCGGCGCCTTCCATCTGTCGCGCCCGAGCGACCTGATCCCCGAACTGCAGGGCCGCTTCCCGATCCGGGTCGAGCTGGAATCCCTGTCGGTGGAGGATTTCGAGCGCATCCTCACCCAGACCGACGCCTGCCTGACCCGCCAGTACGAGGCCCTGCTGGCCACCGACGGCGTGAGCCTGGAGTTCGCGCCGGAGGGCATCCGCCGCCTCGCCGAGATCGCCTTCCAGGTAAACGAGAAGACCGAGAACATCGGCGCCCGGCGCCTGTACACGGTGATGGAGAAGCTCCTCGAGGAGCTCGCCTTCGAGGCCGGCAAGGCTGGCACCCAGAAGGTGCTGGTCGACGCCGCCTACGTGGATGACCGCCTCCAGATGGTCGCCCAGCGCGAAGACCTGGCGCGCTACGTACTCTGATCCCGAGCGTTCCCGCGTCCGACGGAAGAGGGCCATCAGGCCCTCTTCTGCTTTCCGTGCCTGCCGACTTCCAATAAGCTTCCCCGTTGCGCCGCCGGTCGAGCCTGGTGGCGCGGCTCCGTCATCACTCCGCCTGCCTCCCCATGCTGCTGCGCATCGTCGCCATCCTCTTTCCGCTGTTCGCCATCGCCTCGGTGGGTTTCATCGTCGGCCGGCGCCTGCGCCCGGACCTGTCCCAGGCCAACAAGCTGAACATGGACGTCTTCGTGCCGGCGCTGATCTTCGGGGCGCTGGCCAACAAGTCCTTCCAGATCATGGAATACCTGCCCCTCCTCGGGGCGACGGTGGTGGCGGTGTTCGGCTCGGGCCTGCTGGGCTGGGGCGTGGCGCGGGCGCTCGGGGTGGCGCCGCGCACCTTCGTGCCGCCGATGATGTTCAACAACTGCGGCAACCTGGGCCTGCCGCTGGCAGTGCTGGCCTTCGGCGACGCGGCGCTGGCGCCGGCGGTGGTGATGTTCATGGTGTCGAACCTGACCCACTTCACCTTCGGCGCCTGGCTGCTCGACCACAACATCAAGCTGTCGGGCGTGTGGCGCATCCCCACGGTGATCGCCACCTTCGGCGGCCTGGCGGTGAGCCTGGCCGGGGTCGAGCTGTGGCAGCCGGCGATGCTGGCGATCAAGATGCTCGGCGACATCTCGATCCCGCTGATGCTGTTCGCCCTCGGCGTGCGCATCAGCGAGTCGCGCATCGGGGCGATCCGCCTCGGCCTGATCGGTGCGGTGGCGCGGCCACTGCTCGGGATGGCCCTGTCGTTCGCGCTGGTGTGGCTGATCCCGCTGCCCGAGCGGGAGCGGGCGCTGCTGATCGTCTTCGGCGCGCTGCCGCCGGCGGTGCTCAACTACATGTTCGCCGAGCGTTACAACCAGGAGCCCGAGAAGGTGGCCTCGATGGTGCTGCTCGGCAACGTGCTGGCGGTGCTGTTCCTGCCCCTGGCGCTGGCGATCAGCCTGTAGCGGGCCTCAGCCCTCGCCGGTGAAGCGGCCGATCTGGCGCCGGTCCCGCTTGGTCGGGCGGCCGTGCAGGTCGGCGCCGGGCGTGGCGGCCAGCCGGCGCTCCTCGCGCCCGGCCTCGCGGGCGGCGACGCTGTCGGGCGTCTCTTCATACAGGCCCTGGGCGATGGTGGCGCTGCCGCGCTTCTCGGCGATGCCCCGCACGATCACCGTGTAGCGGGTGTCGGCGATCTGGATGTCCACCCGGTCGCCGGGCTTCACGTCCTTTGCCGGCTTCACGCGGATGCCGTTGAGCTGGACCTTGCCGCCATCGACGGCCTCGGTGGCCAGGCTGCGGTGCTTGAAGAAGCGCGCGGCCCACAGCCATTTGTCGAGCCGGACGCGGTCGGTGTCGTGTTGGGTGGGGTTCTTCATTCCTTGACGGGGCGTTTGGACAGTTTGCGTTGCAGGGTGCGCCGGTGCATCTTGAGGGCGCGGGCGGTGGCCGAGATGTTGCCATCGTTTTCGGAGAGCACGCGCTGGATGTGTTCCCACTCGAGCCGATCCACCGACATCGGCCCGGCGCTCACCTCGTCCTCGATCACCACGTCGGTGGCGCTCAAGGCCTTCAGGATGCTGTCCACGTCGGCCGGCTTGGCGAGGTACTGGGTGGCCCCGAGCTTGATCGCGTCCACGGTGGTGGCGATGCTGGCGTAGCCGGTCAGCACCAGGATGCGGCAGTCCGGGTTGGCCGCCAGCAGTGGTTCGATCAGGCGCAGGCCCGAGCTGCCGCCGATGTTGAGGTCGAGCACCACGTACTCGGGTTCGTGCTGGCCGGCCAGCGCGAGGGCGCTCTCGGGGTCGGTGGCGCCGAATACGGTGAAGCCGCGCTGGCCGAGGGCGCGGGTGAGCACCCGGTTGAAGGCGGGGTTGTCGTCGATGATGAGGATGTGGGGAGCGTCCTGGGGAGTCATGGCTGCAGGGAGGCGAGGGGGAGGGTCAGGGTGGCGATGGTGCCGCCGCCGGGGCGGGGGCTGAAGGCGATGTGCCCGCCGCAGCGCTCGACGGCGCCCGAGGCGAGCAGCAAGCCGATGCCGAGCCCCTTGTGGGCCGCGTCGGCGGCGCGCCCGGCCGTCGGGGCGAAGCCCTCGGGCAGCCCGGGGCCGCGGTCGAGGACGCGCACCACCAGCGCGTCGCTGGCGATGCCGGCCTCGCACTCGATGCCTTCGGGGCTGGCGTCGGCGGCGTTGTTGATGAGGTTGTGGATGGCCTGTTCCAGCGTCGTGTCGGCCACCAGCCGGGGTGCCGGGGCGCCGCAGTCGATGCGGGTGGTGAGCGGGACGTGGGGCCGCAGGCGGCGCCAGCGGTCGGCGATGCCCTGCAGCCAGCTGTCGGCGGGCAGCGCCTCGCCGCCTTCGGCGCGCAGGCTGCCGGCCCGCAGGGTGAGGCTGCCGAGGATCTGCTTGCAGTGGGCGAGCTGTTCGAGCAGCAGCTCGGCATCGGCCCGCACGCTGTCGCCGAGCTGGCGGTCGCGGGCCATCTCGCCGGCAATGATCGCCATCGTGCCCAGCGGGGTGCCCAGCTCGTGGGCGGCCCCGGCGGCGAGGTTGCCGAGGGCGACGATGCGCTCGTTGCGCAGGCGGGTCTCGCGGGCTTCGGCCAGGGCCTGGTCGCGGCTGCGCAGGGCGGCGGTCATGCGCACCACGTACCACACGATGACCCCCGCCGAGACGGCGAAGGTGAGCCACATGCCCGCCAGGTGCCAGTGCACGGCGAGGCCGGAGTCGTAGATGTCGAGCTGCTCGTTGAAGTCCCACAGCACCGAGTAGGCGGCCACCGCCAGCCCCGCCAGGGCCCAGGCGTAGGGCGCGCCGAGGGTGGCCGCGCCGATCGCGACGAGGGGCAGCAGCAGCGAGATCAGCGGGTTGGTGGCGCCGCCGGTGAAGTACAGGAAGGCGCTCCAGGCCGCCAGTTCGATGCACAGCTGGCCGAACAGCTCGGCGGCGTGGATCTCGGCCAGGTGGCGCAGGCGCAGCATCGAGAGCCCGTTGGCCACCAGGAGCGCGGCCAGCACGGGCAGCAGGGATTCTCCGGGCAGCCGGATGTCGAGCAGCCACGGCACGCACAGCAGCACGCCGCCCATCGCCACGATGGACAGCCAGCGCAGGCTGATCAGGCGACGCAGGGCGTCGACGGGGCTCGGTTGGGGAGGGTGAGGGCCGGCGGGCATGGGTGCATTATCCCCGAAGCGACAGGTGCTGCGATGGGCCCCCGGCGCTGTGGGAGGGGGGCGGAGCGGGTGACGGTGCGCGAATCTAGCCCCGCCCGGCGGGGGGCGGAATGTGGCCGATTGCCGCACGCACGCTGGGCCGGGCCCCGCCGGCATCGAAATTTCGGGGCTTTTGACAAATAATGTTTGCATTGCCCGCGAATACAGTGCACAGTCCTGTCTCGCGATCTTCAAGTAGTGTTGTTGTTGTCTGGTTCGGTCCCCGCTGTCCTGCGGAAGTCTTTCCCTGAACACCCTGCCGTCTTGAGTTTCGCCCTCCCCAGGGGCTGTCCCTGTTTTTTTCTAGTTTTAAAGGATATTCAAAATGGCAAACGGTACCGTCAAGTGGTTCAATGATTCCAAGGGCTTCGGCTTCATCACCCCGGAAAACGGTGGTGACGACCTGTTCGCCCACTTCTCCGCCATTCAGGGCAACGGCTTCAAGACCCTGGCCGAAGGCCAGCGCGTCACCTTCGACGTGACCACCGGCCCGAAGGGTCAGCAAGCCTCCAACATCCGCAAGGTCGACTAAGCCATTGCAGATGTCTGCCCGGCCTTGAGCCGGTCGGAGCACAGGCGGGGTTCAGCCCTGTCTGCATTAGAGCCCGGTTGATGCCGGGCTTTTTTCATTTTGGGCGCCGTCGCGGAGCGCGGCCCGCCCATGAAAAACGGCGACCGCAGTCGCCGTTGTGGCTTGCCGGAAGTGGCCGGGGGGTCAGGGCTTCCTGCGGCCGCGCAGCGCGAAGCCGGCGATGCCGGCCAGGCCGAGGAGGCCCAGGGGCGCGGGCTCCGGGATCTTGCCGCTCACACTCACGTTCTGGCTGAAATTGACGCGATAGGCGCCGTGCTCCGAGGCCGTCGCGCTCTGCAGGCAGTCGGTGCTGGTGATGTCGCAACGGAGCGGGTAGAAGGTGTCCTGGTTCTCGCGCTGCATCGCCTCGTTGAGGCCCAGCGCGTAGGCGCCGATCGCCAGCAGGTAGTTGCCGGCGGCCAGGTTCTGCTCGAGGTAGGAGTCGGTGCTCCAGATCGAGCCGTCGCCGTAGGTGTGGTCGCTGTCGTCGTTGTGGGCGATGTAGTCCGAGCTGTCGAGGCTGCCATCGTCCCGGAACAGGTAGATGTAGGTGTCCAGGAAGGTGATTTCGCCATCGCCGTTCAGGTCGATGGGGGCGCCGCTCAGGGGGTCGCTTTCCCAGGACAGGATGTCGATTTTGACAGTTCCGGCGGTGTCGACGGTGAAGCGGATATGGTCGACGGTGCTGCCGATCTGGCTGCCCGTGTGGTCGTAAACGGCGTGGATCTGTCCATCCACGCTGGCTGCGGTGGCCGAGAGGGCACTGAGGCAAAGCCCGGCGCTGAGGAGTGCTTTCTTGATCATGGGGTCGGATTTTTCAAAATTACCAAATGACCTTTGTTAGCACTTTTTGTGCCGAATTTGTTTTTTTAATAAAAACAAGCCCTTGTGTTTGTCGAATTTATCGTTTGTGATCTTTGTGTAAATTTTCCCGACGCAGCAGGTCGGTCCTGGACGCTGCGCCTGCCGGTGCCTGGCGCTGCGGCAAATGGTCGCATTCCTGCACGCTGTCCAGACGCGGAAGGCCCGGCGCGTTAAAGTCGGATCACGTCAATCAAGGAGATCCGATCATGAACGTTTCCATCAAGTCCCTCGGCGTGGTGCTGGCCGGCCTGCTGTCGGCCGGAGCCGTGGCGGCGGCCGACCTGGAGGTGGCCAACCCGTGGGTGCGCGGCACCGTCCCGGCCCAGAAGGCCACCGGCGCCTTCATGCAGCTCAGCAGCAAGGGGGGCGTCAGCCTGGTGGGGGTCGCGAGCCCCGCCGCGAAGGTCGTCGAGATCCACGAGATGGTGATGGACAACAACGTGATGAAGATGCGGCCCGTGCCCAGGCTCGAGGTGGCGGCCGGCAAGGCGCTCGAGTTGAAGCCGGGCAGCTACCACGTGATGCTGATCGATTTGAACAAGCCCCTCGCCAAGGGCGAGATCGTGCCGATCACCCTGAAGGTGGAAGGCAAGGACAAGAAGGTGGAGGCCGTCGAGGTGAAGGCGGAGGTCCGCGAGCTGACCGCGCCCGCGCCCATGGAGCATCGGCACTGAGCCTGGCCGGCGTCGCCGTTTGTCCTAAAGCTTGGGGCAGGCGATCCGATATCTTCTCTCTGGATATCCCGTCGTGGAGCTGATTGCTCCCTGACGCATCGGGGGTGGGCGCCCTCCCGCGGCGGGTGCGCATGAACCAGGGGAGACCGGCGGGATGGGGGTGCAACGATGAGCATGTCGGACGATCCGCTCGTCTTTCAGGATGAAGAGGACGAGGTCGCCGGTCCGTCGGCCGACTTTGCCCCGCCGTGGCGGATCCTCGTCGTCGATGACGACGCCGACGTGCACGAGACCAGCCGCTTTGCCATGGCCGGCCTCCGCATCCTCGGCCGCCCCCTGGCGCTGCTGCACGCCATGTCCGGCAGGGAGGCGCTGGAGATCCTGCGCAGCGAGGGCAACATCGCGGTGATCCTGCTCGACGTGGTGATGGAGAGCGAGGATGCCGGGCTGCGCCTCGTGGACATCATCCGCAGCGACCTCAAGCTCCTCAACACGCGCATCATCCTGCGCACCGGGCAGCCCGGCCACGCCCCCGAGTGCGAGACGATCGCCCGTTACGACATCAACGACTACAAGACGAAAAGCGAGCTGACCCAGGAGAAGCTGTTTGCGTCGTTGACGGCGGCGATCCGCTCCTACGACCAGTTGCTCAGGCTCGATGCCAACCGGCGCGGCCTCGAGAAGATCGTCGCGGCGAGCAACCAGTTCATCGCCGACCAGGGCCTGCAGGCCTTCGCCGAGGGTGTCATCACCCAGATCGCCGGCCTGCTGGGCGTCGAGCCCGAGGGGCTGGTGTGCGCCGCCGCCGAGGACAGCCGCGGCGACGCGCCGCGGGAATACCGGGTGATCGCCGCGGCGGGGCATTTCAGCCACCTGATCCAGCAGCGCCTGTCGGAGCTCGACGATCCGTGGATCGCCTCCCAGCTGGTCGCCGCCCTGCGCGACCGCAGCAGCGCGGTGCACCCGCGCAGCATGGCCCTGTATTTCCGCAAGAGCGATGACGAAGGCTTCGCGGCCTTCATCGACTCGGCCAAGCCGATCCGCGAGGTGGACCGGGAGCTGCTCGAGGTCTTCTGCACCAATATCGCCCTGTGCGCCAAGAACGTCGATCTGGTGTCCGAGCTGCGCCGGGACGCCTTCATCGATCGCCAGATGGGCCTGCCCAACCGCACCGCGCTGGTCTGCGAGCTCAACGCCCGCCTGCGCGCCGGTGGGCCCGGCGGAGCCCTGGCGATCGTCGATGTGGACCAGTTCGCCTCCGCCAACGACGTGCTTGGCCACGACTACGGCGACGCCCTGCTGCGCCAGACCGCCCAGCGCCTGGCCGGGGCGCTGCCGGGCGAGGTCTTCCTGGCCCGGCTGGCGGGCGACGCCTTCGCGGTGCTGGGGGATGCGGCGGTCGTCGATGGCCCCAACATCCAGGCCTGCTTCCGCGAGCCCTTCGTGATCGAGGAGGTGCGTCACCCGGTGTCGGTGTGCGCGGGGGGCGTGCGGCTGACCGGCGATCATCGCTCCGGCATCGAATACCTCAAGGACCGCTACCTGGCCCTCAAGCGGGCCAAGGCCCAGGGGCTCGGCCAGACGGTCGTGTATTCCCGCGAGCTGGGCAGCGAGGCACGGGAGCGGGCGCAGCTGCTGCGCGACCTGCGGCTGGCCTTCGACCAGGCGCGGCTGTTCCTCGTCTATCAGCCCCAGGTCGATCTCGCCACCGGGCGGGTGGTCGGCGTCGAGGCGTTGCTGCGCTGGGCGCGGGACGACGCCACCGAGATCTCCCCCAACTGCTTCATCCCGATCGCCGAGCAGTCCGGGCTGATCGTCGGGATGGGCAACTGGCTGCTGCAGATTGCGCTGCTGGCCCTGCAGCGTTTCCGGGCCCAGGGCTTCCCACGGCTACGGATGGCCGTCAATGTGTCGCCGATCCAGCTGAGACAGGCGGATTTCCTGGCCCAGGTCCAGGAGGCGCTCGCCGAGACCGGGGTGGCGGCCGACGGGCTGGAGCTGGAGGTCACCGAGTCGATCGCCGTCGGCGGGCTCGAGTCGGCGGTGGAGCTGCTCGGCAACCTGCGGGCGATGGGGATCACGGTGGCCATCGATGATTTCGGCACCGGCTACTCGTCGCTGTCCTACCTCGAGCGCCTGCCTGCCGACCGCCTGAAGATCGACCGCAGCTTCATGCGCTCCCTTGCGAGCGGCACGGCTGGCGGGCGCATCGCGCGGACGATCATCGTGCTGGGCCGGGAGCTGGGGCTCAAGGTGCTCGCCGAAGGGGTCGAGAACGAGGCCGTCGCCGCCGAGGTGGCGGCCCTCGGTTGTGCCGAGGCCCAGGGCTACCACTACGCCCGGCCGATGCCCGAGGAGGCCTTTGTGGCCTGGCTGCGGGCCCGCCAGGACGCGCCATGAAGGCTGCTCGTCTGCTCGTCGCGGGTGTCGCGCTGCTCCTGGCGGCCTGCGGGGCGCCGGAGCCGGTGCGCGTCGGTTTCATCGCCGAACTCACCGGCCGCTCGGCTGACCTCGGCGAGGCCGGCCGCAACGCAATGATGATGGTGGCCGACGAGTTCCGCGAGCAGGGCCGCTTCGGCGGCCGCCCCGTGGAGATCATCGTCCGCGACATCGGCGCCAGCGCCGACACCGCCCGGCGCTCGGCCGAGGAGCTTGTGGCGGCCGGGGTCGAGGTGATCGTCGGGCCGATGACCAGCGCCAGCATCGACGCAATCATGCCGGTGACCGAGGCGGCGGGGGTGCTGCTGGTCTCGCCGACCGCCTCGGCGGTCAAGTTCTACGGCCAGGACGACCACCTGTTCCGCATCAACGCCACCACCCGCGACAACGGGCGCAATTACGCGGAGCACTACTTCGCCCGCGGCATCCGGCGCATCGCGGTGGCGGTCAATCACGACAACCAGGCTTTCTCCGCGAGCTGGCTGGCCGAGTTCCGGCGCGCCTACGAGGCCGTCGGCGGCAGGGTGCTGGCTGCCCCCTTCTTCGACTCCAGCGCCCCCAGCTACGAACCCGTCGTGCACGAGCTGCTGGCCGGGCGGCCGGACGGCCTGCTCTTCATCGCCAACGCGGTGGATTCGGCCCGGCTGGCCCAGCAGGTGCACAAGCTCCGGCCCGGCATGCCGATGATCGTCGCCGAATGGGGCGGCACCTCCCAGCTGATCGTGCTCGGCGGCCGGGCGGTGGAGGGCATGATGCTCCTCCAGAACTACAACCAGGAGGACGACTCTCCCCGCTACCGGGCCTTCGAGCAGGCCTACCGGCAGCGCTTCGGCAAGCCGCCGGCCTTCGGCAGCGTGCTCGCCTACGATGCGGGCATCGCCGTGCTGACGGCCCTGGCCCGGCGGGAGCGGGGCGTGAAGGTGAAGGACGCGCTGATCCGCTTCGGGCCCTACGAAGGGCTGCAGCAGGAGGTCCGCTTCGATGCCAACGGGGACGCCAGCCGGGTCGCCCACTTCATGATGGTGAAGGACGGACGTTTCGTCCGCGAGTGATGGCCGGCGCCCGCCAATGGCACCTCCGCTCCTGGCTGATCTTGCTGTTGTGCGTCAGCTCGGTGGTCAGTTTCCTGGTCATCGGGGCGCTGCTGTTCCTCGTCCGGGTTCCGCAGATCTCCAGTGAAACCCGCGCCGGCCTGCAGGTCGAGGCGGCCGAGCTGGCGCGCCGCAGCGAGCTGATCCTCGGCACGCTGCAGACCCAGCTCGAGCTGCTCGGCGCGCTGCTGGCCGACAACCCGGGGGCCGACGTGCAGGTGGCGCTCCAGCGGGCAGTGGCCGAGGGCGGGGCCTTTGCCGCGGTGTATCAGGTGGGCCCCGACGGCGCCATCGTGCGGGCGGCGGTGACGCCGGCGGCGGGGCGGGGCCGGCGCGAGGAGGTCATCGGCAACGATCTGTCCCACGACCCCCTGTTCCTTCGGGTCAGCCGCCGCCGCGACGCGGCCTGGAGCGACAAGTACATCTCGCCGGTCAGCGGCGCGGTGATGGTGGGGGTCGGGGTCGTCGCCGGCAAGAGCGTGCTCGTCGGCGAGGTGCCCCTCGACTACATCCTCAAGACCCTGTGGACCGCCAGCGGGCGCGGCATGCTGAGGGTGTCCGTCCTCGACCGGCGGGGCGAGGTGCTGGCGGACAGCGACAGCCCGGCCCGGGTCGGCACCCTCAACCTGGTCGGCGAGGAGATCTTCCGGCGGGCCCTCGAGGTGGACCTGCCGGTGGGTACCCTGCGGCTCGAAGGCCATGAGTTCGACGCGACGATGGCCCACTCGAAGCAGCTCGACTGGTTCTTCCTCGTGCGCACCCCCAGCGGCATCGAGAACCCGCGCATCGCCTCGACCCTCGACCTGGGCATCGCGGCGCTGGTCGGTTCGCTGGTGCTCGGCCTGCTGCTGGCGCCGGTGTGGGCGACCGGCGTGGCGCGCCCGATCGGCATCATCACCGAGCGGGCCCGCCAGGTGGCGGACGGCGAGCCGCCGGGCGAGTGGCCGCAGCTGCACAGCGTCGAGCTCAATGACCTGTCGGCCGACCTCTCGCGCATGTCGTCGGTGCTGCGGGCCCGGGAGCAGGAGCTGCAGGCCATCTTCGACGCCTCGCCGGTGGGGATCGCGCTGCTCGATCCCCGGGCCGATTACGCCTTCGTCAAGGCCAACCAGGCGGTCGGCCAGCTGCTGGGCCACCCCGTGGACGAACTGATCGGCAAGGCCGGGCCGCAGCCCGGCCTGTGGGGGGACCCCGAGGCCCGCGCCGGGCTGTACGCCACCCTCGAGCGCGAGGGGCGGGCGGCTTGGCCGAGGCCCTGAGCTACGCCGCGCCCACGCCACCCTCGAGCGCGAGGGGCGGGCCCAGGTCGAGGCCTGGCTCAACCGCGGCGACGGCCGCCGCTTCCTGGCTGCCCTCAGCGCCCGCAGCCTGTCCATCATCGGCCAGCCGCGTACCATCTGGGTCGTGGCCGACATCACCGCGCAGCGCCGCATCGAGCAGGAAATCCCCGAGCTCAATGCCGAGCTGGAGCAGCGTGTGCAGCGACGCACCGACGAACTCAACCAGGCCAACGCCGAGCTGTCGTCCACCGTCCAGCGGCTCCAGCTGACCCTCGACGAGCTGGTGCGGGCCGAGAAGCTCGCCTCGCTCGGTTCGATGGTGGCGGGCATCGCCCACGAGCTGAACACGCCCCTGGGCAACGGGGTGATGGCGGTGTCCTCGCTGCGCGGCGCCATCGCCACCTTCCGCCTGCAGAGCGAGCAGGGCCTGCGGCGCTCGATGCTCAACCAGCTGCTCGAGACGATGACCACCGGCACCGACATCGCCGCCCGCAACCTGGCCCGGGCCGCCGAGCTGGTGTCGAGTTTCAAGCAGGTGGCGGCCGACCAGGCCAGCTCCCAGCGGCGCAGCTTTGCGCTCCACGAGGTGACCGGCGAGATCGTCCTCACCCTGCGCCCGCTCCTCAAGCGCAGCGAGGTGGAGATCGACGTGAAGGTGCCCCGCGACCTCTTCTTCGACAGCTATCCGGGGCCCCTCGGTCAGGTGCTCACCAACATGGTCTCGAATGCCGTGGCCCACGCCTTCGAGGGGCGCAGCGACCGGCGCATCGTCATCGGGGCCGAGGTGCTGGCGCCGGGGCGGGTCGGCATCCGGGTGTCCGACAACGGCTGCGGCATCCCGCCCGATCTGTTGCCACGGATCTTCGACCCCTTCGTCACCACCCGCATGGGCCGCGGCGGCACCGGGCTCGGCCTGCACATCGCCCACAACCTGGTGGTTCAGGTGCTCGGCGGCAGCATCGCCGTCGACAGCCGGCCGGGCGAGGGCACCCGCTTCACCATCGAGCTGCCCTGCAAGGCGCCCGTCGCGGCCACCGTCGCCGACACCGGCGCCGGGCGGACGGGCTAAACTCCGGGCTGCCCCTCCCGTCCTTCTTCCCTCCTGCGTATCGCCATGAGCCAGTCCGGCAACCGTCTCGGGCTCACCTTCGCCGTTCTCGGCGCGGTGGGCTTCTCCTTCAAGGCCATCCTGATCAAGCTGGCCTATCCTTACGGCGTGGACGCGGTGACGCTGCTGGCCCTGCGCATGGGGCTCTCGCTGCCTTTCTTCCTGGCCCTCGGCTGGGCCGACCGGCGGCGGCGCCAGCCGGTGCCGCTGACCGGGCGCGACTGGGGGCTGATGCTGGGCCTCGGCGTCACCGGCTACTACCTGGCGAGCTACCTGGATTTCCTTGGCCTGCAATACATCTCGGCGGCGCTGGAGCGGCTGATCCTGTTCGCCTACCCGACCCTGGTGGTGCTGTTCTCGGCGCTGTTCCTGGGCAAGCCGATCACCCGCCGGGCGGCGGGGTCGATCGCCCTGTGCTATGCCGGCATCGCCCTCGCGGTGGCCCATGACCTCGACCTGGGCGGCGACGCCCACGAGGTGTGGCTGGGCGGGGCGCTGGTCTTCGGCAGCGCCGTCTCCTACGCGCTCTACCTGATGGGCAACGGGCAGGCCGTCGGGCGGCTGGGGGCGGCCCGGGTGACGGCCGCGGCCAGCACCATCGCCTGCGTGCTGTGCCTGGTCCACTTTGCGGCGACGCGACCCCTCGGCCTGCTCGTCCAGCCCGCGCCGGTGATGGGGCTGGCGGTGGCGATGGCGCTGTTCTCGACGGTGCTGCCGGTGTGGATGGTCTCCGAGGCGATCCGCCGCCTGGGCGCCGGCCCGGTGTCGCTGATCGGCACCCTCGGCCCGGTGGTCACGCTCTTCCTGGGCTGGCTGATCCTCGCCGAGCCGATCGGCGTCTACCAGCTGGTCGGCGGGGCGCTGGTGATCGCCGGCGTGCTGCTGGTGGGGAGCAAGCGCTGAGGCCTCAGGGCGCGTCTGCGGCGTCGGGCGTGTCGAGCAGGCGCTCGCACTCGGCCATCAGCGACTGGGCCAGCTCCGACTGGTGGTTCGGGTCGAGGGCCTCGTTCATCTCGTGGCTGATGAAGAGCCCCGCCTCCCGCGACACCGAGCCTTCCACCTGGCGGGCCAGTTGGTCGCTGAGGGCCGCCAGCCGGCGTCGCGCCTCGACCGGCAGCTGGCGCTTCGAGCGGGCCAGCCAGTCGGCGGCGAGGCTGGCCGCCTGGGCGTCGGTGAGCCACTTGCCGTGCTCGTAGAACACGCTGAGCCGCTCGGCGGCGAGGGCGAAGATCAGGGCCACGCGGATGCCGCGTTCGGTGGTGGTCGGGGGGAGGGGGCGGTCGAAGGACATGGGGCGGGGGCCGGCCGCGGCGCGGCGCAGCGGGGGACGAGTTGGCGAGCCTGCGCGAGTCGCGTATCGTGACGGGCCTGCCCATCGGGGGCAAGCTGTGTGTTTGCCCAGGGCCGGCGGCCCGGCCCGCCGGGCACAGGCATGTTGATCGCGCCATCCGCTGTGGCGCGGGGTTTCGGGGTTGCTCACGTGAGTCTTGGTTTCGTCGTCGTCCTCATCGCTCTGCTGCTGGTCGCCAATGCGTTCTTCGTCAGCGAGCGTTTCCTGTTCGCGCTGCCGCTGAAGGGGCCCAAGAGTCTCTTCCTGCGTTTCGTCGAGCTCGCGCTGCTGTATGGCGCCAGCCTCCTCGCCGCCCGCCTGGCCGAGGGGCGCCTGCACGGCGCGCCCTATCCCCAGGGCTGGGAGTTCTACGTGATCTGCATCTGCCTGATCCTCGTCGCGGCCTTTCCCGGCTTCATCTACCGCTACATGTGGCGCAAGGACGGCTGACCCGCCTTACCACCCGGTGCCGTTGCGGCGGCATGGGGGGATTCACGGGGCGATTCCCGCCCGCCGTCGTCCCGTGCGCTGCTGACGCAGGGGCTTCATTCTCCTGGCGTTTTCCCGCTCTTTCACGGAATTCGCCGCGTCCTTGTCCCCGCCGTTCAGGCCATCACAATTCCGTACATTTGAAAAACAGTTGCGCAAACATGGTTTGCGAGACTGGCCTCCTGACAAGCGATCATCCGCGGACACCGTAGCGCCCCTTCCGGCGCCCATCGGCAGAAGCCGCGGAGGCGCGACCGAGAGACAACCGGAGGAGGAGTGGGATGGCCGACGCCCGAGGAAGCGCCGCGGATGCCGCGAGCCTGGATACCTTTCCGCGGCTGCTGATGCAGCACGCCCGCCAGCGGCCGACACGGCCGGCGATGCGCGAAAAAGCCTACGGCATCTGGCAGACCTATAGCTGGGCCGAAGTGGCCGAGAAGGTCCGCGCGATCGCCGGTGGCCTGGCCGAGCTGGGCTTCCGCCGCGGCGACCGGCTGGCCGTGGTGGGGGACAACCGGCCGCGCCTGTATTGGTCGGTGGCCGCCTGCCAGTGCCTGGGCGGCATCCCGGTGATGATGTACCAGGACGCCGTGGCCCAGGAGATGTCCTACGTGATGCAGGACGCGGAGATCCGCTTCGCCTGCGTCGAGGACCAGGAGCAGGTGGACAAGATGCTCGAGATCCACGGCGGCCTGCCGCACCTCGAGCACGTGATCTACGACGACGCCCGCGGCCTGCGCCACTACGATCAGCCCTTCCTGCACAGCCTCGACGCGGTGCTGGAGCGGGGCGCCGCCCACGCCCGGGCCAACCCCGGGTTCATCGACCGGGAGATCGACAAGGGCAGCCCCGACGACGTCTCGGTGATGCTGTACACCTCCGGCACCACCGGCAAGCCGAAGGGCGTCTGCCAGAGCCACGCGGCCTTCATCGCCGCGGCGCGGGGCGGCTGCAGCTTTGACAAGCTCTCCGACCAGGAGGACATCCTCTCTTACCTGCCGATGGCCTGGGTCGGCGATCACCTGTTCTCCTACGCCCAGGCGCTGGTGGCGGGCTTCACCATCAACTGCCCGGAGTCGGGCGACACGGTGATGAACGACCTGCGGGAGATCGGGCCCACCTACTACTTCGCGCCGCCGCGGGTGTTCGAGAACCTGCTCACCCAGGTGATGATCCGCATGGAGGACGCCAGCAGCCTCAAGCGCCGGCTGTTCCAGCACTTCATGGACGTGGCCAGGCGCTGCGGCGCCGACATCCTCGACGGCAAGGACGTCTCGGGTGGCGACCGCCTGCAGTACTGGCTGGGCAAGCTGTTCATCTACGGCCCGCTGAAGAACGTGCTCGGCCTCAGCCGGGTGCGGGTGGCCTACACCGCCGGCGCGGCGATCGGGCCCGACCTGTTCCGCTTCTACCGCTCGATCGGCATCAACCTCAAGCAGCTCTACGGCCAGACCGAGACCTGCGCCTACGTGTGCCTGCAGCCCGACGGCCAGATCAAGCTCGACTCGGTGGGCACCCCGGCGCCCAACGTGGAGGTCAAGCTGGCCGACAACGGCGAGATCCTGGTGCGTGGCCCGATGCTGCTGAAGGCCTATTACAAGCGCCCCGACGCCACCGCCGAGTCGATCAACGCCGAGGGCTACTTCATGACCGGCGACGCGGGCTACTTCGACGCCGACGGCCACCTCAAGATCATCGACCGGGCCAAGGACGTGGGCAAGCTCACCGGCGGCGGCATGTTTGCCCCCAACTACATCGAGAACAAGCTCAAGTTCTTCCAGCACATCAAGGAGGTGGTGTGCTTCGGCAACCAGCGCGACTACGTCACCGCCTTCGTGAACATCGACCTCGAAGCCGTCGGCAACTGGGCCGAGCGCCGTGGCATGGCCTACTCGGGCTATACCGACCTGGCCAGCCAGCCCCAGGTGTACGAGCTGATCCGTGAGTGCATCGAGCAGGTCAATGCCGACCTCGCCGCCGACCCCAACATGAGTGAATCCCAGATCAAGCGTTTCCTGGTGCTGCACAAGGAACTCGACGCCGACGACGGCGAGCTCACCCGCACCCGCAAGGTGCGCCGCAATTTCGTCGCCGAGAAGTACGCGGTGCTGATCGACGCCCTGTATGGCGGCAAGACCAGCCAGTACATCGAGACCCAGGTGACCTACGAGGATGGCCGCACCAACAAGGTGTCCGCCGAGCTCACCATCGCCGACGCCAAGACCTTCCCGCCCGCGCGGAAGGCCGCCTGAGGAGACCGACACCATGGCCAGACAGATCGGCGACGTGATCGTCGACCTCCAGAACATCTCGCTGCGCTTCGGCGGCGTGAAGGCACTCACCGACATCAGCTTCAACGTGAAGGAGCACGAGATCCGCTCCATCATCGGCCCCAACGGCGCCGGCAAGAGCTCGATGCTCAACGTGATCAACGGCGTGTATCACCCGCAGGAAGGGCAGATCTACTTCAAGGGCGCGCTGCGCAAGAAGATGGAGCCCCACGAGGCGGCCGAGCAGGGCATCGCCCGCACCTTCCAGAACATCGCGCTGTTCAAGGGCATGACGGTGCTCGACAACATCATGACCGGGCGCAACCTCAAGATGAAGTGCAACTTCCTGCAGCACGCCCTCTACTGGGGCGCCGCGCAGAAGGAAGAAATTGCCCACCGCATCAAGGTGGAGGAGGTCATCGAGTTCCTCGAGATCCAGGACATCCGCAAGACCCCGGTCGGGCGCCTGCCCTACGGCCTGCAGAAGCGGGTCGAGCTGGCCCGCGCGCTGGCCGCCGAGCCCCACATCCTGCTCCTCGACGAGCCGATGGCGGGCATGAACGTGGAGGAGAAGCAGGACATGTGCCGCTTCATCCTCGACGTGAATGACCACTACGGCACCACCATCGTGCTGATCGAGCACGACATGGGCGTGGTGATGGACATCTCCGACCGGGTGGTGGTGCTCGACTACGGCAAGAAGATCGGCGACGGGGAGCCGGACGAAGTCAAGAACAACCCCGAGGTCATCAAGGCTTATCTCGGGACATCCCATTAAGGGCGGGGGCAGACCATGCAATTCTTCATCGAGGTTCTGATCGGCGGCCTGCTGTCCGGCGTGATGTATGCGCTGGTGGCGCTGGGTTTCGTGCTGATCTACAAGGCGTCCGGGGTGTTCAACTTCGCCCAGGGGGCGATGGTGTTCTTCGCGGCGCTCACCTTCGTCGGTTTCCAGGAGGTGCTGCCCGGCTGGCTCGGGCTGGAGGCCGGCGGGAGCGCGGTGTTCTGGCTGGCCTTTCTGCTGGCCTTCGTGGCGATGGTGCTGCTGGGCATCGCCACCGAGCGCATCGTGCTGCGGCCGCTGGTCAACCAGCCCCACATCACCCTCTTCATGGCCACCATCGGCCTCACCTACCTGGTCGAGGGCCTGGCCCAGATGGTGTGGGGCGCCAACGTGCGCGGCCTCGACCTGGGCATCGTCGATGAGCCGATCGCCTGGCTGATGGACAACTACGAGATCGGCGTCTCCAAGTTCGACCTCTTCGCCGCCGGCGTGGCGGCCTCGCTGGTGGCCCTGCTGGCGCTGCTCTTCCAATACACCAAGGTCGGCCGCGCCCTGCGGGCGGTGGCGGACGACCACCAAGCGGCCCTGTCGATCGGCATCCCGCTGCAGACGATCTGGCGCGTGGTGTGGGCGGTGGCGGGCTTCGTCGCGCTGGTGGCCGGGATGATCTGGGGCGCCCGCAACGGCGTGCAGTTCGCCCTCACCTTCACCGCCCTCAAGGCGTTGCCGGTGCTGATCCTGGGCGGCTTCACCTCGGTGCCGGGGGCGATCGTCGGCGGCCTGATCATCGGCGCCTCCGAGAAGCTGGCCGAGGTCTATGTGGGCCCGATGGTGGGCGGCGGCATCGAAGGCTGGTTCCCCTACATGCTGGCGCTGGCCTTCCTGCTGGTGCGGCCGGAAGGCTTGTTCGGCGAGAAGCACATCGACCGCGTGTGAGATTGCTGGGCGAGGCGTGGGGCGGGGGCGCAGTGCTTTCCCGGCCCCCATGCCTTGCGCTGCCCCGTGAATAAGGAGCAACAACGATGTTTTACCGTGAAGCCGGCCAGTTCAAGGCCAGTTATGCCGAAGATAGCCGCATCTTCCCGATCCGCCAGGACCGCATCGGGTTCTGGCTGCTGATGCTGGTCTTCGGTGTCGCCGTGCCCCTCCTCACCAACGAATACTGGCTGAAGGCGATCCTGATCCCGGTGCTGATCTTCTCGCTGGCGGCGCTGGGCCTCAACATCCTCACCGGCTACGCCGGCCAGCTGTCGCTGGGCTCGGCGGCCTTCATGGCGGTGGGAGCCTTCGCCGCCTACAACTTCATGCTGCGCATCGACGGCATGCCCTTCCTGGTGGCGCTGGTGCTGGCCGGCCTCACCGCCGCGGCGGTGGGCATCCTGTTCGGCCTGCCCAGCCTGCGCATCAAGGGCTTCTACCTGGCGGTGGCGACCCTGGCGGCCCAGTTCTTCATCGTGTGGGCGCTGGTGAAGTTTCCGTGGTTCTCCAACAACTCGTCGTCCGGCGTGGTGACCGCCCAGGATGTGACCATCCTCGGCTACACCTTCGCCTCGCCCGAGGCCAAGTACGTGCTCACCTTCCTGATCGTCACCGTGATGGCCCTGCTGGCCAAGAACATGGTGCGCTCCTCCACCGGCCGGGCCTGGATGGCGGTGCGCGACATGGACGTGGCGGCCCAGGTGATCGGCTTCCGGCTGATGCGCACCAAGCTGCTGGCCTTCGCGGTGAGCAGCTTCTACTGCGGCGTGGCGGGCGCGCTGTATGCCTACACCTACATCGGCACCGTCGAGCCCGAGGGCTTCAACCTGGATCTGTCCTTCAAGATCCTGTTCATGATCATCATCGGCGGGGTCGGCTCGATCATGGGGTCCTTCCTCGGCGCGGCCTTCATCGTGCTGCTGCCGATCCTGCTGGACAACGTGGTGCCGGCCCTCTTCGGCGATGCGCTGGGGGCGGGCTTCGTGTCCAACTTCCAGCTCATCATCTTCGGCGGCCTGATCATCTTCTTCCTGATCGTCGAGCCCCACGGCCTCGCCCGGCTGTGGCAGATCGCCAAGGAGAAGCTGCGCCTGTGGCCCTTCCCCCATTGACGTTCATGCCGCTTCCGTCACGCACGTCTGGAAAACCGTTTTCGTCGTAGCACCCAAACCAAAAAAGAGGAGACACACCATGAAACTCAAGCACACCGTTCTGCTGGGTGCTGCCGTTGCCGGGCTGCTGGGCAGCGCCGTGGCGAGCGCCGACGAACAGTTCATCGGCCTGCCGAGCTATCGGGTCGGCCCCTACGCCTCGGGTGGTTCGGGGCTGTTCGGCGGCTGGATCGACTACATGCAGCTCATCAACGAGCGTGACGGCGGCATCAACGGCGTCAAGCTCACCTGGGAAGAGTGTGAGACCGAATACAACAACGCCCGCGGCGTCGAGTGCTACGAGCGCCTCAAGAAGAAGGGCAGCACCGGCAACACGGTGTTCCAGCCGGTGTCCACCGGCATCACCTACTCGGTGCTCGACAAGGTGGTGCAGGACAAGATCCCGATGGTCACCATCGGCTACGGCCGCACCGACGCCGCCGACGGGCGCGTCTTCCCGTGGGTCTTCCCGATGATCACCACCTACTGGTCCCAGGCCTCGGCCATCGTGAACTTCATGGGCCAGAAGGAAGGCGGGATGGACAAGCTGAAGGGCAAGAAGATCGGCCTGCTCTACCACGACTCCGCCTACGGCAAGGAGTCCCACGCGATCATGGACAAGCTGGCCGCCAAGCACGGCTTCGAGGTCATCAAGATCGCCGTGGCCCACCCGGGCAACGAGCAGCAGTCCCAGTGGCTGCAGATCCGCCAGGCCAAGCCCGACTACGTGGTGCTGTGGGGCTGGGGCGTGATGAACCCGACCGCCATCAAGGCCGCCGCCAAGACCGGCTTCCCGCGCGAGAAGCTGATCGGCGTGTGGTGGTCCGGCGCCGAGGAGGACACCATTCCGGCCGGCCCCGCCGCGAAGGGCTTCATTGCCGCCGGCTTCAACGTGGCCGGCGCCAACTACCCGGTGGTGGCCGACATCAAGAAGCACGTGTACGGCAAGAACAAGGGCAACATGGAAGACAAGACCCGGGTCGGCTCGGTGTATTACAACCGCGGCGTGGTGCACGGGATCATCACCGTCGAGGCGATCCGCAAGGCCCAGGAGAAGTACGGCAAGGGCAAGGCCCTCACCGGCGAGCAGGTGCGCTGGGGCTTCGAGAACCTCAACCTCGACGAGGCCCGCCTGAAGGCCCTCGGCGCCACCGGCTTCATGCCGCCGCTGAAGCTCAGCTGCGCCGACCACGAAGGCCCGGGCAAGGTGAAGTTCCAGCAGTGGGACGGCGCCCAGTGGAAGGTCATCACCGACTGGGTCGACTCCGACCGTCCGCTGGTGCGCGGCATGATCGAGGAGTCCGCCGCCGCCTACGCCAAGGAAAAGGGCATCAAGCCGCGTGACTGCTCGAAGGAGAGCTGACGAGCGGCAAAGTTCCGTAGGTCGGGTGACGCCCTCGGGCTGACCCGACCCGCAGCGAACCAGAATGATCGAGGGCGGCCCACGCCGCCCCGTACAGGAGGATGGCCGACGCCATGTCTTACCTCAGCATCAACAACATCGAGGTCATTTACGACCACGTGATCCTCGTGCTCAAGGGCGTCTCGCTCCAGGTGCCCCAGGGCAAGATCGTCGCGCTGCTCGGCGCCAACGGCGCGGGCAAGAGCACCACCCTCAAGTCGATCTCCAACCTGCTGCGGGCCGAGCGGGGGGACGTGACCAAGGGCAGCGTCGAGTTCAAGGGGCAGCGCATCGACCAGCTCACGCCGGCCGACCTCGTGAAGAAGGGCGTGATCCAGGTGATGGAGGGGCGCCACTGCTTCGGCCACCTGTCCATCGAGGAGAACCTCCTCACCGGCGCCTACACCCGCAGCCAGAGCCGCGCCGAGCTCCGCGAGAGCCTCGAGAAGGTGTACGCCTACTTTCCGCGCCTCAAGACGCGGCGCACCTCCCAGGCCGGCTACACGTCGGGCGGCGAGCAGCAGATGTGCGCCATCGGCCGCGCCCTGATGGCCAAGCCCGAGATGATCCTGCTCGACGAGCCGTCGATGGGCCTCGCCCCGCAGATCGTCGAGGAGATCTTCGAGATCGTGAAGGACCTCAACAGCAAGGAAAACGTGAGCTTCCTGCTGGCCGAGCAGAACACCATGGTCGCGCTGCGCTATGCCGACTTCGGCTACATCCTCGAGAACGGCCGCGTCGTGATGGAAGGCGAGGCCGCCGACCTGCGCACCAACGAGGACGTGAAGGAGTTCTACCTCGGGCTGTCGTCGGAGGGGCGGAAGAGCTTCCGGGAGGTAAAGCATTACCGGCGAAGGAAGAGGTGGTTGTCGTAGGGGTGGGGCTGTGCCTGCGTTTGTGCAGCCGCTTGGTTGCTGGTCTCCGTCAGCGAACCGTAATTAACCCGTGCCAACGGAACGCCACCCAATTGAAACCCGCCGCTCTCCGGCACAAAGAAGCCCCGCGCAAAGCGCCCCCACGTACTGCGGAGACACCATGAAATACTACGACGCCCGTGAAACCCGCGACCCCGCTGTCCGGGAGCAGGAGCTGCTGGCCCGGCTGCCGCGGCAGGTCGCCCACGCCAAGGCCCATGCTCCGGCCTTCGCGGCGCTGCTGCAGGATGTGGACCCGGCCGCCGTCACCAGCCGCGAGGCGCTGGCCCGGCTGCCGGTGCTGCGCAAGTCCGATCTCCTCGAGCGGCAGAAGGCGGCGCGGCCCTTCGGCGGCTTTGCGGCCACCGGCTGGGGCACGGGCTGTGCGCGGGTGTTCGCGTCGCCCGGGCCGATCTACGAACCGGAGGGCGCGCGCCGGGATTACTGGCGCCTGGCGCGGGCCTTCCACGCGGCGGGCTTCCGGGCCGGCGACCTGGTGCACAACACCTTCTCGTACCACTTCACGCCGGCCGGCTCGATGATGGAGACGGCGGCCCACGCGCTGGGTTGCACGGTCTTTCCGGCCGGGGTGGGACAGACCGAGCAGCAGCTGGCGGCGATGCTCGACCTGCGCCCCGACGCCTACGCCGGCACCCCGTCCTTCCTGCGCATCCTGCTCGACAAGGCAGCCGAGGCCGGCCTGCGCCTCGACAGCCTGAAGAAGGCCTTCGTCTCGGGCGAGGCCTTTCCGCCCAGCCAGCGCGAGGCCCTCGCCGCCGCCGGCATCCAGGCCTACCAGGCCTACGCCACCGCCGACATCGGCCTGATCGCCTTCGAGACGCCGGCCCTGGAGGGCATGGTGCTCGACGAGGACGTGCTGCTCGAGATCGTCCGCCCTGGCACCGGCGACCCGGTGGCCCCCGGCGAGGTGGGGGAGGTGGTGGTGACCACCTTCAACCCCGACTATCCGCTGATCCGCTTCGGCACCGGCGACCTGTCGGCGGTGCTGCCCGGGCTGTCGCCCTGCGGGCGCACCAACACGCGCATCCGCGGCTGGCTCGGGCGGGCCGACCAGACCACCAAGGTGCGCGGGATGTTCGTGCACCCGGGGCAGGTGGTTGCCGTGCTCAAGCGTCACCCGGAACTCGGCCGCGGCCGGCTGGTGGTGGACAACCCCGACCACACCGACCGCATGACCCTCCACTGCGAGGTGGCGGCGCCCCCGGCGGGCCTCGCCGAGGCGGTCGCCGGCTCGGTCCGCGAGCTCACCAAGCTGCGCGCCGAGGTGCATTTCTGCGCCCTCGGCAGCCTCGCCAACGACGGCAAGGTGATCGACGACATCCGGCGCTACGACTGACCGAAAAAATATTTTCGGTGGGGTGCATCCAGATGCGGGGCTGGCGGGTAGTGGAAGAGACGGCGCAAGAAAGCGTCGCTTCCCAACCCCCGATCCCGACTGGAGAAATATCATGCAAGCCACCCTCACCCCCATCGCCGCCCGCCTGTCCCTGATCGCCGCCACCGGCCTCTTGGCCGCCTGTTCCAGCATGGGCCCCGCGCCGGCGCCCGTCAGCCAGGACAGCCTGCCCGACCCCATCAAGGTGCCCGCCGGCAACCGCCTGGCCTGGGAGACCACCACCGTCGGCGGCGAGATCACCTACGAGTGCCGCGACAAGGCCGCCGCGCCGGGGCAGACCGAGTGGGTGTTCGTCGGCCCGAAGGCCGAGCTGAAGGATCGCGCCGGCAAGACCGTCGGCCGCTACTACGGCCCCCCCGCCACCTGGGAAGCCCTCGACGGCTCCAGGCTGACCGCCACCCAGCTGGCCGTCGCGCCGTCCGGCGCCGGCAATCTGCCCTACCAGCTGGTCAAGGCCAACCCGGCCACCGGCAGCGGCGCCCTGAGCGGCGTGACCTACATCCAGCGCGTCGCGCTGAAGGGCGGCGTGGCGCCGGCGGCCGAGTGCGGCACCGCCAACCGCGGCCAGCGTGCGACGGTCGGCTACCAGGCGGACTACCTGTTCTGGAAAGCCCTCTGAGCACCCCAACCCCGCGCACGGGCCAGGTGTCCCTGAAGAAACGACGATGCGTTACAAGGTGAACGGCAGTGCCGAGATGACCGACACGTCATTGGTGCGAGCGCGCGGCGTTAGCCGACGC
>NZ_JAYREK010000023.1:0-55397 GCF_041908905.1 Zoogloea sp. | reverse complement strand
TCGGAGTCGGCTCGGGGCGGATTCAGAACGATGTAATTTTATCAAGGGTGGGCGAGTCGAGGTTTTTCGAGGTGCCCTGAGGTTGGTTCATCGTTGAGCGTTCGTCGAGAAATCGACCCTATTCCATTCGATGGCTCGTTTGCGCCAATGGGTCTCGATGGCCTGAGTGAAGTCCGCCCGGACCAGCTTGGCTCTGGACTCACACCACTGGACAGATTCCCGGCGGATGACCACGCCCTCCAACGGCCCCTGACGGTAGTGGCTGGAACGGGTGGTTACCAACTCTTTCAGCGAGGCTACGGAGTGCCGCCCGTGTCCGACCTGAGGCACCGTGGCCAAGCCCGCCGATGCGGCCAGCGCATTACGGCGCGCACTGCACCAGAAGCGGCCTTCCTGCCGGTCATACACATCAAACAGCAAGAACCAATCGGGTAGCGCAGCGTAGTCCAGGGAATGGCGGGCAGCGCACCACTCGCCAAAAACCATGAGGCCGGGCGTCAGAACACTGCGAAGCGCGTCACCGTGCTGAGCAATCCATGCAGGTAACCGAGCAAACTGTCCAGCATGGGGCTCGACCAGGTATTGACCACGGTTCTGGGCGCGAAGGCTGCCATCCGGTGCCAGTGAAATGCCCAGATTGGCACCATCAAGCTTCTCCTCCACGACTACATCCCCCGCCAGCAGTGTTTGCACCTCGGTAGGCGAAAGCACCTTGTCGTCGCGCGGATTTTCCTGCCCCAGCCAGGCCAGATGTGGGGTGTGTGGGAAGCGGAAGAAGTCTGTATCCATGGCACTCAAGCCGGCAATTGGGGGGCTGGTTTCTCTGGAAACTTCTTACCGTAGAACGCGCAGGCATCATTCGGGCACAAGAAATCGACCTCGACCCCCTTGGCTCTCAAGGCTAACCACCAGTCCAACCATTTACAGTCCGCCGCTTGCCAGATCACAGGCTTATCTGGGTGAGCATGGGCCACTGCGGCGAACTTCCGATCCGCGGCATCAAACAGCGGCTCCAGCGCAGGATCCGGGAACTCGGCAAAGCAGTTTTCTGCGGTTTCGTTGAGGGTGATCTGCTCTACTTGCGCGCTGCCAGCGTGCCGCAACAGCCACTTCAAGAAGACGTCTCCCACGCCTTTAGGCGGGTTCAATCTGGTTTTGTGCTGGTATTCCCCCAAGATTCGGAACCCATCGTCAATAACGACAATCCCCTTCTGCTGCACCGCTTGCAGCTGCTTGACGCATTCGGCCACGCAATCCTCGGAAACCTCGTCATGTTGGCCATTGGCGACCAAGAGCACATTGGTGTCGATCACTGCTTTCACTGTTCGCCACTTTCTTGCTGCTTGATCTCCTTCTTGCGCTGCATGGCTGCCAGGGTGCGCCCTGCGATATCCGCCATCTCATCGCCAAAGAAGTGCTCGGGCCAGTTCTCGATCTCTCCAAACATATTCAACCTCAGTGGCTCCAGTTCGGTAGCCGAACCGGTGCGGCGGCAGAAGTACACCGCCACGTCTTCCGGCTCGACCATTCCCTCGGCGACTCGGCGCTGCAAACGGTTAAGGAAGTGCTCGGAGTGACTCTCAACAATCAGTTGGACATCGCGAGGCTTACCGCCCTCACGGGCCTGGGTCGCGGAAATGAAAACGTCCGCCAATTCGGCCTGAACTTGCGGGTGCAGATGGATCTCCGGCTGCTCCATCCACACGGTGGAATGCGGTGGACAGTAGAAGGCTTGCACTAGCGCCGGCAGCACCTGGGAGATACCAAAGCCCACGTCGGTGATCTTCACCTCTGGCGCTTTGGGGTGGGTCTTCACCAGAACCTCGTACTCTTTGCGGCCCACCGCCACGGGCCGCACAGCGAAGTCGTCGATGACACCAAGGTCCTTGAGCCATGCTGCAATAAACTCGGCAAAGCCTTTGGTGTGATGCCCAGCCTGCCGATTGAGGCGGCGACCTTCACCCTGCGCCGCCAGAATAGCCGCTACAGCGTACTCACCCATTTGCCCAACACTGGCTGGCGTATCGCCTGACCACTGGTAAATACGTTGGGGATGACTACGTAGCGGACCCAGATACGAGATTCGCTCCAGCATGCTCTCGGTGGCCAGTGCGAAGTCCGCCAGGAAACCAGCGTTCTTGTACCGGGCCATGCTGGTGTCGGACAAACGGTAGAACTTCTCAGGCTCCTCCAGGGGCCATTTGCGCCCGTCAGCCATTTTGAAGCTGTAGTGTGCAGACGTCAGGTTGAGCTTTCGCTTCTCATCGCGCTCCAGTGCGACATCGAGCACTTCCTTGTCAGCCGAAGAAAGCGCATAGCGTAGCGCCTGAACCTCGGGCTGCTGCGCCTTGTTCGCAGCCAGGGTCACATCAAGTTGCATGCGGGTGCCCTGATAGCGGGAATCTGGTTGCAATGGGTCGCGCACATCCAAAGCCCTAGGCAAGGTCCAACCCAGCTCGAAGGACAGAGGTTGCTTCAGATCGTGGCCATGCAGGCAATCGGTGAAAGTGCCCAAATCGATCAGGGATGAGGCATCACCGAGATGCAGAGCACGCTTTCGGTCTGTTGAGCGCGCTGTCTGCTGCAAGGCTAGCAAGAGGTGGCCTAGACTGCTCTTTCCCGCACTGTTAGCGCCGAAGAGCACGGTAAGTGGTGCCAGTCTAATCGGCCCTGTGTCTTTCCAGGCCTTGAAGTTCTTAATGTGCAGGTGAGTGAGCATCCGTAATGATCTCCATCGTGCTTTTTGCATCCATCCGCCCGACGGCGGTGTCGAGTGGGGTAATTCTTCCTTAGCAGAAGGTCAGGACTGTTTGTGCTGCCATTTGGCCCCCCTGCCCTTGCCGTTTGATTCAATCAAGCCCTTGGCTTTCATGGCGCGCAGAATTACCCGCACCATGTCGCGGCTGATTCCGGGGCAGGCCTCCTCGATCTCCGAGATGGAGAAGGGCAGTTGGCGCTTGAGAATCTCTGAGCGCACGCGGTCGCCTTTGGCACCCCGCCCGCGCTCGATGGTGCCCACGCACTCTTCGAATTCCTTGTAGGCGCGCAGTAGAGCGCCCCAGAAGTAGTCGAGCCAGGGGGCGATGTTGTGGGCAGCTTCGTGCCAGCCTTGGGAGCTGGCCTCCAGCGTTTCGTAGTAGTTCTCCTTCGACTCCTCGAAGATGCGCTCAAGGCTGATAAAGCGGCCTACCGCATAGTCGAAGTGATCGAGCAACTGCAGGGTCAGCAGCCGTGCCATGCGGCCGTTGCCATCCGGGAATGGGTGGATGCACAGGAAGTCGAGGATGGCGAGGGGTACCAGCACCAAGGGGTCTGCCAAGTGCTGATCCAGCGCTGAGCGGTAGCGCGCGATCAGATCCGCCATCGCAATGGGGGTGAGATGCGCAGCGACTGGACGAAAGCGGATGCGCGAGCTGCCATTGGGGTGACGTTCGATGATGTCGTTGTTCGTGGCCTTCCAGTGCCCGCGCGATTGCGGCATGTAGCGGTACAGCATGCCATGGAGCTGCAGGACAGTACCCTCTGAAAACGGCATCTGCTCGCCGCTTTCGTGGATCAGGCCCAGGGCGTCTCGGTAGCCCGCAACTTCCTGCTCGGAACGACTTTGCGGCATGGCATTCTTGAGCACCAGTGACTTGAGCCGGTGTGCAGCGACGACCACACCCTCCAAACGGTTCGAAGACTCGGTCGACTCGACAACGGCCACCTGCCGCAGGTCGCTCAAGACTTCGGGCGACTGCGCCACGAAGAACTGCTGCTTGCCCCTGTACTCACCCAGTGCACGCAGTGTTGCCAGCTGCCGCGCTTCGAAGCGCAGCCTGGCGAGGTAGTCCGGCGAGAGTGATTGCATGCAGCCGCATCCGTGGAAGGAAGAATGGGGCAATACTACTTCGAATAAGGGTATTTTGATTACTCATTACCTTATTTGTGCTGGATCTTTGCCCCCACCGCAAGGCCAAAAAAACGCCAGCCTCAACGGGCTGGCACAAAGTTGGAGGACAACGGAACAACAACGGGGAAAACGAAGGAGGCGGCCGGGCTTACATGTAGAGGATCACCAGATCGTTGATCACGCTGGGGCGCTCGGCGCCGACCACGTGGGTGTGCACCTCGAGGACGAGCTGGGTGCCGCTCTTCAGCCGGTCGACGCTCTTGACCCGGGCGCGGGCGTGGATGCGCGCCCCGGCCGGCACCGGAGACGGGAAGCGCAGGCGGTCGGAGCCGTAGTTGACCATGTTGGTGAAGCCGGTGACCTCGAAGCCGAGGGGGATCTTCATGCGCGACTGGAGCACCTGCACCAGCGCGCCGTGGGCGATGGTGCCGCCGAAGGGCCCCATCTTGCGGGCCTTGTCGGGGTCGGTGTGGATCCAGTAGTCGTCGCCCGAGAGGCGCGCAAACTCGTCGATCAGCGCCTGGTCCACCACCACCTCGTTGCTCCACGCCGTGAAGCTCTCGCTGACCAGCGCGCGCAGGGCAGCCTCGTCGGCGACCGGCACCTTGGTCACCGCAACCGGCGGCGTCTCGGGGGCGGGTTCGGCGGCCGGCGCGTCGGGGCGCCTGGGGGTGAAGGTCTTGTCGACACCCGTGAAGCGCAGCAGCGTGGTGCCGTCGCCCTTCACCTGATCGAACACCGGCTTGAGCCGCATGCCGACGCGGATCTCGTCCTCGGCGAGGCCGACCAGGGTGGTGTTGATGCGGACGCCCTCGTCCAGTTCCACCACCGCCATCGCCTGGGGCATCTCGTCGGCGAAGTCCGGCAGGGTCGGGATGCGGGTGAGGGTGTAGGTGTACAGGCTGCCGGCACCGCTGACCTCGTGCCACGCCACGTCGTGGGACCAGCACTTGTCGCAGTGGCGGCGGGGGTAGAAGATCCAGTGGCCGCAGCTGTTGCAGCGCGGGATGGTGAGACGGCCGCTCTTCAGGCCGTCCCAGAAGGGCGCCGAGATCTCGGTCGGCGCGGGCATCGGTTTGTTGGTGGACATGCTGGTCAAGCTCCCTGGAGAATCAGTGCGCCCTGCTCGCTCATCACGCCGCCGGTGCCGGATACGAAAACGGTGTCGCAACGCTTGAGCTGGCGCTCGCCGGCGCGGCCGGAAATCTGGGTGAAGGCCTCGATCACCTGGGACATGCCCCCCGCGCTGCCCGCCTGGCCGAAGCTCAGCTGGCCGCCGTGGGTGTTCATCGGGAAGTTGCCGCGCCAGGTCAGGTCGTGCTCGCGCACCCAGCGCATGCCTTCGCCCTTGGGGGCGAAGCCGGCGTCCTCGAGGGTCAGCAGCACGGTGATGGTGTAGCAGTCGTAGATCTGGGCCGCATCCATGTCGGCGGGCTTGAGGCCGGCCATCGCGAAGGCGCGGGCGGCAGCGGGGCCGATGGGGGTGCGGGTCATGTCGGCGGCGTAGGTCGGCGACTTGAAGGCCAGGTGTTCGCCGAAGCCCTTGACCACCGCGCCCCGGTGGCGCGCCCTGGCGGCGAGCTCCTTCGAGGCAAGGATCACCGCCGCGCCGCCAGCCACCGGCATCACGATCTCCAGCACGTGCAGCGGGTCGGCCACCATCTTGCTGGCCAGCACCTCCTCGGCGGCGAGTGGCTTGCCGAAGAACATCGCGTCCGGGTTGGCCAGCGCGTTGGTGCGCTGGTCCACCGCGATCTTGGCCATCGCCAGTGGGTCGTAGCCGTACTGGGCGGCGTAGCGCTGGGCGATCATCGCGTAGCCGGTGTTCTGGCCCATGTGGCCGTAGGGCAGGTCGAACTCCGCCTCGGGGGCGCCGAAGGCCGTGCTGTGGCCGCCGTAGCGCATCGCCCGGGCCATCCAGGTCGGGTCCTCGTCGGGCCCGAAGGGCGCCATGCGGGCGGGCAGCACGCACAGCACCGCCTGGCACAGGCCCATCTCGATGGCCATCGCGGCGCGCCAGACCATGGCCACCGAGGTGCAGCCGCCCAGGTCCACCACTTCGGCGAAGTTCAGGTTGAGGCCCAGGTATTCGGCCGCCATCGCCGGCACGAACACCGAGGCTTCGTGAAACTGCGGGCCGTTGATCACCAGCCCGTCGATGTCTTCGGCGCGCAGGCCGGCGTCGGCCAAGGCCCGCGAGGCCAGGTCGGCGACCTGCTCCAGGTGGAACATGCGCGGCGCGGTCTGATACTTCTCCGGCCGGTACTGCGCTGCTCCGACGATTGCTGCATTGCCCTTGAGTCCCATGTTCTCCTCACCTTGGTGGTTTGGCCGGCTCGAGCCGGCCCATGGGAAGAAGATGCCACAGGGCGGACGGCGGACAATCGTTCAAATCGACTAGGCCCACCTGCCTATTCCCCGCCGCACTGCCGCGCAGGCCACAGATGGACACAGATGGACACAGGCCCCCTCCTGCCCAGGGGCGGGAGGGGGCCTGCAGGTGATTCATGCCGGTGGCGACGGCCTGGATCGGAGCACAGGCGGGGTCCGCGTCGTCACAATCCCGGGCGGATCTGTCGCTCTTGTCTGCATGGCTGACACCCAGCACGCTCAGGGCGACGCTGATGGCAAAGGCTTTGATGAACATGATGTGGTCTCCTCCGGCCCTTTGTGGGCCATGTATTTTGGAATTCGCATCTCCGGCCCGGATGCGCCGCCCCGCCTTCCACAAGCGAAGCTGCCGGCACATCCTGCCGAACCGCGTGCGGGAAATGCTGTGGCAGGCGCCCCCGCCGCACATCGTCCAAACGTACTAGACGGCGGCCGACCCGGCGGAAGCGCCCGGGCCACACCGCCGCAGGGCCGTCAGCCGGCCCGGAACGGGGCGTAGCCGGCCCGGGCCAGCGCCTCGGGGGAGTACGGCACGTAGGTGCCGGCGGCCTCGTCCCGCACGTAGAGCGGATCGTCGAAGGCGGTCGGGTCGTAGCCCTGGCGCTGCAGGTCCACCTTGCGCAGCTTGAACGAGGCGGTCATGTCGGCCTCGCGGGAGACCCGCACGAACTGGGGCGCCGCGTAGCGGGGCAGGCGCGCCTCGGTCAGGGCGTAGAAGCCCGCCGGATCGAAGGACTGGCCGGGCTGCATCACGATGGCGGCCATGCCGGCGCGGCCCTCGTGGTCCGGCACCTGCACGCCGTACACGTTGATCACCTCGACGCCGGGGCAGTCGGAGAGCGCGTCGGCCACCTCCTGGGTGGACACGTTCTCGCTCTTCCAGCGGAAGGTGTCGCCGATGCGGTCGACGAAGTAGAAGTAGCCGTCCTCGTCGTAGCGCAGCAGGTCGCCGGAGCTCCAGAAGGCGTCGCCCTGCTGGAAGACGTTGCGCAGGATCTTCTTCTCGGTGGCCTCGGCCGAGGTGTAGCCCTCGAAGCGGCCGCCGCCGATCTGCGGGTGATTGACGATGTACCCCAGCCCCTCCCCCACTTCGCCCGGCTTGCACAGCAGGTAGAAACCCTTGTCGTCCCGCGGGTGGGTGTCGCTCTCGACGTCGTAGCGCACCAGCCGGAAGTTGGTCTTCTCCCAGTAAGGCACCCGGCCGCAGGAGCCGATGCGGTTGTCCAGGTTGATCAGGGCCGTGTTGGCCTCGGTGGAACCCCAGCCTTCAAAGATCTGCACGCTGCCGAAACGCTCGATCCAGCGCTGCCAGATCTCCGGCGTCAGGCCGGCGCCCATCATGCAGCGCAGGCTATGCCGGCGGTCATCGGGGCTGGGCGGCTGGTTCATCAGGTAGCGGCAGATCTCGCCGATGTACTGGCACACGGTGATGCCGTGGCTCCGCACGTCCTTCCAGAACTCGCGGGTGCTGAACTTGCGCCGCAGGGCGATGGCCGCGCCGGCGCGCAGCGCGGTGGAGGTGACGGAGGTGGCGGCGGCGCCGTGGTAGAGGGGCAGGCAGCAGTAGAACACGTCGTCCGGCGTGGCCCCGATGGTCACCTCCATCACGTCGCCCGAGCTGAGCCAGCGCATGTGGCTGTAGCGGGCCGCCTTGGGCAGGCCGGTGGTGCCGGAGGTGAAGATCAGCAGGGTCGGCGTCTCGGCGGTGATGGCGGCCCGGTGGCTGCGCGGGAAGGCCTCGCGCGGCGCGGCGGACACCTCGGCGGTGAAGGCCATGTCGGCCACGCCGGCAGCCGCGTCCTGGCACGGCTTCTCGGCATCGGCCAGGCCCCACAGGGGCAGGTCGGGCAGCCCCTCGGTGACCGCGAAGTTGGCCAGGCACTCCTCGCCCACCACCGCGGCGCGGGCCTGGGTGGTCTCCAGCGCATGCACCAGGGGCCGGCCGCTGACCTGGGTGTTGATGAAGGCCACCACGACCCCCAGCTTGGTCAGGCCGAACCAGGTGAAGAAGAAGTCCGGCCGGTTCTCCATCGCCAGCGCGCACACGTCGCCGGGGCGCAGGCCGCGGGCGAAGGCGGCGTGGGCCACCTGGTTGGCGCGGGCGTCCACCTCGGCATAGCTGAAGCGCTGCCCGCCATACAGCAGGAAGGGGCGCTCGCCCTGGCGGCGCGCCGTCTCCTCCACGCGGTCGGCCAGGGTGTACAGGTCGGCGGGCTTGATCAGGGCGCTGGCCGCGGCGCGGCGGTCCAGCCTCTCCTGGGTGAGCTCGCGGGGCACGCAGCCCTGGGTCTGGTCAGTCAAATTAGGTGGTGCATCGTTTGCGTTCATGCACATGTCTCCCCGGTCTGTTGTGCAGGTTGTGGCGGGCTGGGCGGCGGACGCGCCGCGCCACTGTTTCGCTGTTGGGCTTTCGCGCCGACCATCATTCGCCTGCCCGGGGCGGGCAACATCGTCCGGAAAGACTAAGTACGGCGGAATCCCGCGGGCTGGTCTGAACGGACGATGCCGGCGCGCGCCGACCTGCACGAGCATCCACGCTGGAGCCCGCCCGCCGGGCGATTGACCCTCAGGAGACATGACCGATGACGCAGCAGGACCTTCCTCCCCCTCAAGACCGCATCGCCGAGCTGCCCGACGGCATGCGCCTGCACTACCTGGACTCGGGCCAGGGGCCGGTGGTGGTGTGGCTCCACGGCAGCGGGCCGGGGGCCAGCGGCCATAGCAACTTCAAGGGCAACTACCCGGCCTTCGCCGCCGCCGGCTTCCGCAACATCGTGCTCGACCTGCCCGGCTTCGGCCGCTCGGACAAGCCCGCCGACGCCCACTACAGCCTGGACTTCTTCGTGTCGCGGCTGTCGGCCTTCCTCGATGTGCTCGGCATCGAGCGCTGCACCCTGCTGGGCAACTCCCTCGGCGGCGCGATCGCCCTGGGCCAGGCGCTGGCCCGCCCCGAGCTCGTCGAGCGCCTGATCCTGATGGCCCCCGGGGGCGTCGAGGAGCGGGAAACCTATTTCCAGATGGAAGGCATCAAGCGCATGGTGGCCACCTACGCGGCTGGCCCGATGGGGGTGGAGCAGATGCGCCACGTGATGCAGCTCCAGCTCCACGATCCGTCCCAGCTGGACGACGCGCTGCTGGTCGAACGCGCCGCGGTGGCGGCGACCCAGCCGGCCAACCTGTTCTCGACCATGCTGGTGCCCAACATGACCGAGCGGCTGCACGAGCTGCGCTGCCCGATCCTGGGCTTCTGGGGCACCAACGACAACTTCAACCCGGCCAGCGGCGCGATGAAGATCCTTGACCACGCCCCCCAGGCCCGCTTCATCATGCTCAACCGCTGCGGCCACTGGGTGCAGGTGGAGCACGCCGACCTGTTCAACCGCAGCTGCATCGATTTCCTGACGCGGGGCTGAGCACCATGGGAACCTTCGACAATCTCCTCCGCCCCGGCCGCATCGGCCGGATGGAACTGCGCAACCGCATCGTGATGGCGCCGATGGGCTCCAACTTCGCCGAGTCCGACGGCACCTGCGGCGAGCGCATCCAGGCCTACTACGAGGCCCGCGCCGCCGGCGGCGCCGGGCTGCTGATCATGGGCGTGTGCGCCATCGCCTACCCGGCCGGCACCGCCGAACCCTTCCAGGTGGGCGTCTCCGACGACCGCTTCGTGCCCGGCCTGAACGCCCTGGCCGAGCGGGTGCATCGCCACGGCGCCAAGGTGGCCATGCAGCTGCAGCACGCCGGCAAGACCTCGGTGCGCGACCTCGCCGAGGGCCGCGAGCTGTGGGTGCCGTCGATACCGCCGCCCCTCAAGACCGACATGATGCAGGCCCTCACCCGCGAGGAGCTGGGCGCCTTCATCAGCTCGTCCAAAGGCCGCGAGAAGGCCGGCGTGAAGATCCGCGTCATGGACAAGGCCGACATCGCGCAGATGATCGAATGGTTCGCCGCCGCCGCGGATCGTGCCAGGCGTGCCGGCTTCGACGGCGTGGAGATCCACGCCGCGCACACCTACATCATCGCCGGCTTCCTTTCGGGCTACTTCAACAAGCGCGACGACGAATACGGCGGCTCGATCGAAAACCGTGGCCGCTTCCTGCGCGAAGTGATCGCCGCCGTCCGTGAGCGCGTCGGCGCCGACTACCCGGTGTGGCTGCGGCTCGACGCCTACGAGCTGCGCATGGACGGCGGCATCACGCTGGAAGAGGCCAAGGTCTTCGCGCGCATGGCCGAAGCCGCCGGCGCGGACGCGGTGAGCGTCTCCGCCTACGCCAACACCAGCACCGGCGTGGCCTTCACCGAAGCCCCGCTGGTGCAGCAGAAGGCGGGCTTCCTGCCGTGGGCGGCGGAGATCAAGGCCGCGCTGCAGATCCCGGTGATCGCCGTCGGGCGGCTGGAGCCCGAGGTGGCCGACACCGCCATCGGCGCCGGCCAGTGCGACTTCGTGGCGATGGCCCGCAAGCTGCTCGCCGACCCGGAGCTACCGCGCAAGCTGGTCGAGAACCGGCCGGAGGACATCCGGCCGTGCATCTACTGCTACGCCTGCGTCAGCCAGATCTTCGTCAACCAGCGCGTCAAATGCGCGGTGAACCCGCTCACCGGCCACGAGTTCGAGACCCGCCTGAACCCGGTCGACACGCCCGCCCACGTGGTGGTGGTGGGCGGCGGCCCGGCCGGCATGGAGGCGGCGCGGGTCGCCGCCACCCGCGGCCACCGGGTGACCCTGCTGGAGCGCAGCGGCCGGCTCGGCGGCACCCTGTTCTTCGCCGGCCTGGCCTACGCCGAGAACGGCGCGCTGCTCGACCACCTGGTCCGCCAGGTGAAGAAGCTGCCGATCCAGGTGATGCTCAACACCGCCGCCACCCCCGGGCTGATCCGCGAACTCAAGGCCGACACGGTGATCGTGGCCACCGGCGCCGAACGCAGCGCCCCGGCCATCCCCGGCGCCGAGCAGGACCACGTGTGGTCCGGCGACGAGCTGCGCCGCCTGATGACCGACGACCGGGCCGAGGAGATCGCCAAGCGCAAGCTGTCCTTCGCCCAGCGCGCGCTGATGAAGGCCGGCAGCCTGGCCGGCGTCACCGACAGCAGCGATGCCATCCAGAACCTGTCCCGCCTGTGGATGCCGCTGGGCAAGCGCGTCGCGATTGTCGGCGGCGGGCTGGTCGGGCTGGAGCTGGCGGAGTTCCTGGTGGACCGCGGCCGCCAGGTGACGGTACTCGAAGAAGGCCCCAGCCTCGGCCGGGAGCTGTCGATCGTGCGCCGCTGGCGGGTGCTCGACGGCCTGCGCCAGCACGGCGCCGAGCTGCAGACCCAGGCGACGATCAACGAGATCGGGCGGAAGGCGATCAGCTACACGACCCAGGAAGGCGAAGCCCGCAGCCTGGCGGTGGATTCGGTGGTGCTCGCCATCGGCGCCCGCCCGGACGACCGGCTGGCGAAGGAGCTGGAAACCGTCAAGGTGCCGGTGATCAGCATCGGCGACGGGGCCGCCATCGGCTACATCGAAGGCGCGCTGGCCTCCGGCTTCGCGGCGGGCAACCGGGTCTGAGATCCGTCGCAACACGCATCACCCTGCGCCGCCCGGCGCAGGGCTTTCAAGACATCGACAAGACGGACCTGAGCGCGCCGGCCCCCGGAGCGCGACCGGGCTCGCCTTGCCCACTTTTCGCACGCCGCCGGCGGCAGCCCCGCCCCCCACCGCGCCGGCTCACAGTACCTACCTTAGCGATTTCGAAGGCCATATTTAAGAAGCAGAGGAATTAGCAATTCCTGATTTCATCTGATATGTTAAATGTGTTTTTCTATAGAGAGTTAGGTTTTGGAAATCGAACTAGACAGGCCATCAAGTTTTTTGGGGAATGCACTTGGACGAGCACTGCCGTTGTCCGTGTTCTTCAATGGGAAGAAGGTCGGTTCTGTGAAGACGGGCGAATCCAAGGCGATTGCCTTGCCAGACATCGACGGCATCCTCCAAGTCGGAATCACCAAGGCTGACGAGGGGCTTGAACTGCCGCACAGCAGCGGCAATCAAGACATTTCGGGGTGCTCCGTTTCCAGTCCCGGATACAGAATCCGCGCCTCCGACGCAGGCAAGCGGCTTGAAGCAGGGACGAACATGTGGGTCGTTCTCGATGTCATCAGCCTCTGCTACATCCCCTATTTCAGACGCAGAGTGTTCTACATCCGTTGAGAGCCCGCCGATGGCTGCCACCAGAAACCGTCTGGCGGACAGCTCCTTGCCGTCGCGGTCGATGATGCGGTGCCACGCGGCGGAACTTGCCCGCTCAGTTCTCCAAACGGCTGCAATAGGCGTTTGCGTTATGGATGGGAACCGTCCCCTGCTTTCTTTAGCATGGCTTCATCGAATACGCCAAGCCGCCCTACCCTAAGCCCTCACTCCCGCGGCTTCATCCGCAGCGCCGCCACGGTGGCGAGCAGGAAGGTTACCGTGAGGAGGATGAAGGCTTCCGAATAGGCTGCGTCGATGCCCTCGGGCGTCGCACCGTAAACGGTGATCCGCCACTCCACGAACACCGCGACGATGGCGATGCCCAGCACGCCGCCGAGCTGGCGGACGTAGTTGTTCACCATCGAGGCCTCGCCCATCAGGCGGGGCTGGAGGTGGCGCAGGGTGGCGACGGTGAGGGCCGGGATGATCAGGCCCAGCCCGATGCGGCCGATCACGGTGTCCCACAGGATCTCGGCGTAGCTCACGGCGCTGCCGCGCCAGCCGAAATACAAGAAGGACAGGCCGAAGACCAGCAGGCCGGCCACCGTGATCCAGCGCGGCGAGTGGCGGTCGGCGAGCATGCCGGCCAGCGGGATCGCCACCGCCAGCACGAAGCCGGAGGGCATCAGCGCCAGCCCGGCGGGGGTGGCACCAAAGCCGAGGGCGTTCTGCAGGAAGACCGGGATCAGGTAGCTCGAGGCATACACCCCGACGCCGTAGGCGAAGGACACCACGATGCCCATCGCAAACGAACGCTCGGCGAACAGCTCCAGCGAAAATATAGGCACCGTCGCGCGCCTGGCGTGGCGCACGAACAGCCCCGCCGACAGCAGCGCGATCGCGGCCTGGGCCACGCTCCAGGCGGCCAGCAAGCCGGCTTCCCGCAGGCTCGACACCCACTCGATCAGGGCCAGGGTCATGGCGCTCAGCAATGCCACGCCGTACCAGTCGAAGGGGCGCCGCGGGGTGCTCTCCTCCCGGGGCAGGAGGTGCGCGGCCAGCACGCCGGCGAGCACGCAGAAGGGGACGCTGAGCAAAAATATCGACTGCCAGCCGAAGTGCTCCAGCAGCATGCCCGCCAGCGTCGGCGCCACGGCCGGGGCCAGCACGATGCCGAAGCTCAGCAGGCCGGTCGCCCGCCCCTGCCGGCTGGGCGGGAAGAGGCGCATCACCACCACCATCGACAGGGGTTGCTGGACGCCGGCGGCGGCCCCCTGCAGCAGGCGGATCACCACGGTACCCGCAAAGTCGCTGACCAGCGCGCCGGCCAGGCTGGTGAGGCCGAGGAAGAACACCGTCCCCAAAAAAACCCGCCGGAAGCCGAAGCGCTCCAGCAGCCAGGGCGTCGGCAGCATGGCGAGGGTCATCGCCGCCATGTAGCCGGTGATGACCCACTGCACCCGGTCCTGCCCCATGCCCCAGTAGGCCCCCATCGCCGGCACCGCCACGCTGAAGCTGGTGGTGGCGAGCACCGCGGCGATCACGCCGATCGCCACCGTGAACAGCGCCAGCCAGCGGTAGCGCTCGCCGTGGCGGGCGAACAGCTCGTCCCGGCTGGGGGCGGCGGGGAGGAGCAGGCTCAGCATCGGGGCGCCCGACACCGCGGGCCGACGCCGCGGCTCACGTCAGCGCCCCGCGCCGGCGTCGGCGTAACGCTGGCAATGGAAATCGCCGTCGCCGAGGCAGGCCTGGGCCACCCGGATGCGCTTGAGGAAGAGCCCCACGTCGAGCTCGTCGGTGACGCCCATGCCGCCGTGCATCTGCACCGCCTCGCGGCTGACCAGGTGGGCCACCTCGCCGGCCTTCCACTTGGCCAGGCTGGCCAGGCGGGCCCGGCCGGCGGCGTCGAGCGAGCGGTCGTCGAGGGCGGCGAGGCCGGCCATCACGGTGCTGCGCGCCAGTTGCAGGTGGGTGAAGCACCACGCGGCGCGGTGCTGCAGGGCCTGGAAGGAGCCGATCGGCACGTCGAACTGCACCCGCGTCTTGAGGTAGTCGACCGTGGTGTCGAAGAGCGTCTGGGCGGCGCCCAGCAGCTCGGCGGCCAGGCACACGCGGCCGCGGTCGAGGGCGGCATCCAGGGCCGCCCAGGCCTCGCCTTCGCCGCCCACCAGCGCGGACGCCGGCAGCTGCACCCCGGCGAGGCGCAGCCGGGCGTGGTTGCGGGAATCCACCAGCTTCACCGGCGACAGCTGCACGCCGGCCGTGGCCGCGGGCACCAGGAACAGGCTCAGCCCGGCCGTCTCGCCGGGCGTGCCGGCCGTGCGGGCCACCACCACGAAGGCTTCGGCGCCGAGGCCGTCGACCACGAAGACCTTGTCGCCCGTCAGCACCCAGCCCTCGCCCTCGCGGCGGGCGGCCAGGGCGGTGCCGGCCGGGTCGTGGCGGGGCTGCTCATCCAGCGCCAGGGCGATGCGCCGCTCGCCGGCGATCAGGGCCGGCAGCCATTCGGACTGCTGCGCGGCAGAGCCGGCCAGCTCCAGCACCGAACCGCCCAGCACGACGCTGGACAAGAGCGGCGCGGCGCCGAGCTTGCTGCCGATCTGCTCGAACACGGCCCCCAGGCCCTTGCAGCCGAAATCGAGGCCGCCGAGGGCTTCGGGGAAGGGGATCGCGCTCCAGCCGAGGTTCACCATCTCCTGCCACAGGGCCGGGTCGAAACCCTCGGCGCTGCCTTCGTCGCGCAGCCGGCGCTGGGCGCTGACCGGGCTCCGGGCGGCCAGGAACTCGCTGGCGGTGTCGGCCAGCAGACGCTGCTCTTCGGAATAAACCAGACTCATGACCACCGCCTCCTCACTTGCTCTCTTTGCCTTCGGGCAGCTCGAGCACCCGCTTGGCGATGACATTCAGCTGCACCTCGGACGAACCGCCGGCGATGGTCTGGGCGAAGCTGCCCAGCCAGGCCTTGCACAGGGCCAGCTCCGGGTCGGTGAATTCGTCCCCTTCCCAGCCCAGGGCGCGGTGACCCATCAGGTCGAGGAGGATCTCGAACTTGTCCTTCTCCTGCTCGGAGTGCACCAGCTTCATGATCGACATCAGGCCGGACACGTTCTGGCGGGCGCGCATCTCCTCGCCCATGCGCTGCACGGTGAGGGTGTAGCTGTGCTCCTCCATCGACATCGCCACGGCGCGGGCGCGCAGGGCGATGTCGGCCGGCGCGTTGGTCTGCGGCAGGTAGCGCTCGGCCAGGCTCATCAGATCGAAGTGGGTCGGCAGGCTGAACTCACCGAACTTCGACATCGCCCGCCGTTCGTGCTGGAGCAGCGCCTTGGCCAGCGTCCAGCCGCCGTTGAGGGGGCCGAGGAGCTGGCCCTTCGGCACCTTCACGTTGTCGAAGAAGACCTGGCAGAACGACGACTTGCCGCTGATCAGGTCGATCGGCGTGACGGTGATGCCCGGCGAGCGCATGTCCAGCACGATCAGGCTGATGCCGAGGTGCTTGGGCACCGCCGGATCGGTGCGCACCAGGGCGTACATCCAGTCGGACTTGTCGCCGTAGGAGGTCCAGATCTTGGTGCCGTTCACCAGGAAGTGGTCGCCCTGGTCCACCGCCGAGGTCTTGAGGCTGGCCAGGTCGGAGCCGGCGTTGGGCTCGGAGAAGCCCTGGCACCAGCGGATCTCGCCGCGGGTCATGGGCTTTAGCAGGGCCTGCTTCTGCTTCTCGGTGCCGAACTCCAGCACCACCGGGCCGAGCATCCAGATGCCCAGGTTGATCTGCGGCGGGCGGCAGTGGAGGCGGCGCATCTCGGCCTCCAGGATCGCGGTCTGCTCGGCGCTGAGGCCGCCGCCACCGTAGGCGGCGGGCCAGTCCGGGGCGAACCAGCCCTTGTCGCGCATGCGCTCGAACCACAGGCGCTGGTCTTCGGACTGGAAGCTCAGGTTGCGTCCGCCGAAGACCAGCCCGCCCTCGGGCGTCGGGGTGCGCATGGACGGCGGGCAGTTGGCCTCCAGCCAGGCGCGGACTTCCTTGCGGAACTCGTCAGTCGTGCTCATTGCTTTTTCCTTGTCTGCCCGGGCTCAGGCGGCCCGGGGCATCCCGAGGCCGAACTGGGCGATCAGCCCGCGCTGGATCTCGTTGGTGCCGCCCCCGAAGGTGAGGGTGACCGAGGCGCGCACTTCGTATTCCAGCTCGCCGAGCAGCAGCGCCGCCGCCGAACCGGCACGCACCAGCCCGCTGCCCCCGACGATCTCGGAGAGCTTGCGCAGGATCTCGATGGCCGACTCGGAACCATACACCTTGGTGCTGGAGGCGAGGGCCACGTCCATCCGGCCCAGCTCCAGGTCGGCGGCGATGCGGAAGTTGATCAGGCGCATGGCCTCCAGCCGCGCGTAGCACTCGGCCAGCTGGCTGCGCACCCAGGGGGTGTCGATGGCGCGGCGGCCGTTCTCGTCCCTGGCCTTGGCCCACAGGAAGACGCGGCGGAACAGGCCCACCACCTTGTCGGACCAGGCGCCCAGGCCGAGCCGCTCGTGGTTGAGCTGCGAGGTGACCAGCTGCCAGCCACCGTTGAGCTTGCCCACCAGCATGTCCGCCGGAACCTTCACGTTGTCGTAATAGGTGGCGGCGGTGGGGTTGCTGCAGGTGGGGATCACCGTGTGGGAGAAGCCGGCCTCCCGGGTGTCCAGGATCAGGATCGAGATGCCCTTGTGGCGCGGCAGGTTGGGGTCGGTGCGGGCGGCCAGCCAGATGTAGTCGGCCGCCTCGGCGCCGGAGGTCCACAGCTTGTTGCCATTGACCACGAAGTGGTCGCCTTCCAGGCGGGCGGTGGTCTTCAGCGCGGCGAGGTCGGAGCCGGCGCCGGGTTCGGAGTAGCCGATGGAGAACAGGATCTCGCCGGCGGCGATGCCCTGCAAAAACTGGGCCTTCTGCTTGTCGGTGCCGAACTCCATCAGCGCCGGGCCGACGGTGCTGATGGTCACGAAGGGCAGCGGCGCCCCGGCGATGTTGGCCTCTTCAAAGAAGATCAGCTGCTCGGTGGCCGCGTAGCCCTGGCCGCCGTGCTCCTTCGGCCAGCCGAGGGCCAGCCAGCCGTCGCGGCCGATCTTGCGGATGGTGTCGCGGTACAGGTCGCCCCCTTCCATGCCGCGCAGGGCGGCGCGCAGCTCGGGGGTCATCAGGTTCTGGAAGTAGTCCCGCACCTTGAGGCGCAGGGCGTGCTGCTCGGGGGTCAGATCGACGAACATGGCATCCTCCTCAGGCACAACCCAGGATCAGGCCGCTGGTGGGCACGCCGGTACCGGCGGTGACCAGCACGTTTTCCACGTCGGCCACCTGGTTGGCCGCCGTGCCGCGCACCTGGCGCACCGCCTCGGCGACGCCGTTCATGCCGTGGATGTAGGCCTCGCCGAGCTGGCCGCCGTGGGTGTTGATGGGCAGCTTGCCGCCGCGGGCGTGGTGGCCGGCGCGGATGAAGTCCTTCGCCTCGCCGCGCTTGCAGAAGCCGAACTCCTCCAGCTGGGGCAGCACGAAGGGAGTGAAGTGGTCGTAGATCACCGCCGTCTGGAAGGCGTCGGGGCCGAGGCCGGACTGGGTGTAAAGCTCCTTGGCCACCACACCCATCTCCGGCAGGCCGGTGATGTCGTCGCGGTAGTAGGAGGTCATGCTCTGCTGGCCTTCGGTGATGCCCTGGGAGCCGGCCTTGATGATGACCGGCTTCTGCTTGAGGTCACGGGCCCGCTCGGCGGAGGTGATGACCATCGCCACCGCGCCGTCGGATTCCTGGCAGCAGTCGAGCAGGCGCAGCGGCTCGGCGATCCACTTGGAGGCCTGGTGCTCTTCCAGGGTGATCGGCTTGCCGTGGAAGAAGGCGGCCGGGTTGGTGGCGGCAAAATCCCGCGCCGCCACCGAGACGCGGCCGAAGTCCTCGGAGGTGGCGCCGTAGGTGTGCATGTAGCGCTGGGCAAACATGCCCACCCAGGCGGCCGGGGTGTGGAAGCCGTAGGGCATGTACCAGCCGTAGTTCACGTTCTCGAAGATCGGCGTGGCGCCGAAGCCGTAGTCGCCGGTGCCGAAGCGGTACCAGGAGCGCTCGTTCATGGCCCGGAAGACCACCACGGTCTTGGCGATGCCGGTGGCCACGGCCATCGCCGCATGCACCAGCGGCGCGCAGGCGGCGCCGCCGCCGTGGGGGATCTGGGAGAAGAACTTGACGTTCTTGCAGCCCAGCAGGCGGGCGATCTCGTACTCCGGCACCTTGTCCATGGTGTAGGAGCTGAAGCCCTCCACCTCGCTGGGGTCGATGCCCGCGTCGGCCAGCGCGGCCAGCACGGATTCCATGGCCAGGCGCAGCTCAGTGCGGCCGGAGTTCTTGGAGAATTCGGTGGCGCCCAGGCCGACGATGGCGGCGCGGCCGGCGATGTTCATGTCGTTCATCTGCATCCCTCTCCCGCTCAGGGCAAGGCCAGCGTGGCCGTGCCGGTCACGTGGTTGCCCATGGAATTCTTGCCCTTGAGGCTCACCACCACCGTGCGGCTGTCCGCGTCGGCGTGGGTCACCTCGCCCGTGAAAGTCATCGTGTCGCCCGGGTAGTTGGGCGCACCGAGCTTGATCCTGAGGTCCTTGAACACCGCCGCCGGGCCGGCCCACTCCTCGACGTAGCGCTGGGCCAGGCCGCTGGTGGTGAGGATGTTCATGAAGACGTGGGGGGAGCCGAGGGCCCGGGCGGCGTCCTTGTCGTGGTGGCCCGGGAAGTAGTCCCGGGTGGCGATGGCGCCGCTGGCGATCAGGGCCACGGTGATCGGCACCGCCAGTTCCGGCAGGCTGTCGCCGGGGCGCACTTCATCAAAGCGTCGGGTGTTCTGCGAGGTCATATTTCCATCCCAGCGTGTCGTTGTCGGCGAGCCAGTCGCCCAGGCGTTCGAGGGTGGCGGCACTGCCGCCGAGGGCCAGGCCGAGGGCCCGGCTCCAGTAGAGGTAGCGGTGGATCGGGTAGGTCAGGTCGACGCCGATGCCGCCATGCACGTGCTGGGCCCGGTGGCCCACCCGGTGGCCCGTCTCGCAGGCCAGGTAGCGGGTGGCCAGGGCCTCGGGGCCGGCCGGCAGGTCGGCGTCGAGGCGGTACACCAGCTGCCACAGGGTGGAGCGCAGGGCCTCGATGTCCATGTGGGCGTCGGCGAGGCTCATCTGCACGGCCTGGAAGCTGCCGATCGGGCGCTCGAACTGGACCCGCTCACTCACGTAGGCCACCGTACGGCGCACCTGCTCGGCGCTGACGCCGAGCTGCAGGGCCGCCAGGGCCGCGATGGCGCGGGGCTCGAGCCAGGCCAGGGCCGCGGCGGGCAGCACGTCGGCGGCGCCCAGCAGGACGCCCCGGCAGTGCAGCTCGGCGACGCCTTCGCCGTGGGTGAGCACACCGGGCAGCTTGTCGAGGCCCTCGGCATCCAGGCGCAGCAGCACGAGGCGCAGGCCGTCGGGGGTGGTGGCCGGCACCAGGGCCGCCGCCGACTCCATGCCCAGCGGCAGGGCCGGCACGCGGCCGTGGAGGGCGAAGCCGTCGCCCTCGGGGCGGGCCTCCAGCGCCACGCCGGTGCTGCCGGCGAGGCCGTCCAGCGCCAGGCTCAGCAGCGCCTCGCCGGTGGCGGCCTGCTCGACCAGGGGCTGGTGGGCGGCGGCGCCGAAGCGGTCGAGGGTGGCCGCGGCGAGCTGGTGCCGCCCCAGGGGCACCATGCCGAGGCCGCGCCCCTGGGCTTCGAGCACCAGCATCAGCTCGGTCATGCCGAGGCCGCTGCCGCCGGCCGCTTCGGGGATGGCCAGGGCGTGCAGGCCGGTCTCGACGCACTTGGCCCACAGGTCGGGCATCCAGCGCTCACCGGAGCTGGTGAAGGCGCGCAGGCGGTCGTCGCTGCACAGGTCGCCGAACAGGCTGCCGGCCATCTCGGCGATGGCGCGCTGGTCGTCGCTCAGTTGAAAGTCCATGGACGTCTCCTCAGGGTTCGAGCGGGCGGAACATGGGCAGGGTCAGGCCGTCGTCGAAGGTCTGGAACTCCACCTTCACGCGCTGCCCGATGCGGATCTCGTCGCGCTTGACGCCCACCAGGCCGGCGATCAGGCGCACGCCTTCGTCGAGCTCGATCAGCCCGATCGGGTTGGGGTAGTCGAAGGGCGGCACCTCCGGGTAGTGCATCACCACGAAGGAGTAGAGCCGGCCCGTGCCGGCGGCCTCGACGTAATCCCACTCGAAGGAATGGCAGCTGGAGCACACCGGGCCCGGCGGGTGGCGCAGGGTGCCGCAGCCCTTGCAGCGCTGGATGCGCAGCTGGCCGGCGTCGGCGCCCTCCCAGAAGAAGCGGGTGTCGTCGCTGATGCCGGGCTTGGGCCGCTTGTACTTGGGCACCGCGGCGGCGGCGCTGCCCTCCTCCACCGGCTTGACCGGGTTGGCGGGGCGGAACTTGAAGACGCGGAACAGCAGCGAGCCCACCTTTTCGTCGCCCTCCGGCTTCTCGGAGAAGAAGCTCATCACCAGGGTCACGAAGAAGCCGGTGCCCAGGGCGGTGGTCTTCTGCTCGCCCACCGAATCGAGGCGGGTGGTGTAGTAGAGGCGCTCGCCCGGCTTCACGTAGCGGTCGAAGCTCAGGTCGGAGTTGACCGCCACCACCGAGGCGTAGCCCTGGCCTTCCATCAGCTTGAGGACCTCGTAGGGGTTCTCGGTGGTCGAGCCCGGCGGATAGTTGTTCATGTGCAGCCCCTCCAGGCACCAGGCCTGGAGCATCGCCGGCGGCGCCACGATGCCGCCGTGCTCCGTGCCGGCCGCGTAGGCGGCGTCGGTGTAGAGGGGGTTGTTCACCCCCATGACCTCGCACCACTGGCGGATCATGGGCTCGTTTACCTGATCCCAGGCGTAGACCCGGCCGTACTCGCGGCCGACCATTCCACGCACCTCGGACATCCAATCCTGTTCAGCCAAGTTCTGTCTCCTGCACGTTAAGGGTTGCCGGAGGCGTGGTCCCGCTGCGGCATGCCGCCGGTGCCCGCCTCCTGGTGTCGCTTGCTCAATCGGTCCTGCTTGCCGCCAGAAACGCCGGGCGCTCGCCGCCCCCGTTGACCAGCAGGTTGGCCCCCGCCGCGTAGCTGGCCAGGGGCGACGCCATGAAGAGGCAGGCGTTGCCGATGTCTTCCGGGGTGGCCAGGCGGCCGGCGGGAATCGTCGCCGCGACGGCGGCGATGCCGTCCTCGTCGCCGAAATGAAGATGGGACTGCTCGGTGCGGACCAGCCCGGGGCTCACCGTGAGCACCCGCACCCTGGGCGCCCACTCCACCGCCAGCGAGGTGGCCAGGGACACCACGCCGGCCTTGGCCGCGCCGTAGGCGGCGGTGCCCGGCGACGGCCGCAGGGCGCTGATGCTGCCGATGAAGATGATCGTGCCGCCCTCCGGCTGGCGCTGCATGATGGCGTTGGCCTGCTGGGCCACGTGGAGGGGGGCGATCAGGTTGAGGCGGATGATGCCCTCGTGGAAGCGCGGCGACGCCGTGTCGGCCAGGGCGTGGGGCGCCCCGCCGGCGTTGTTGACCACCACGTCGAGGCGGCCGTGGCGCGCCACGATCTCCGCGAAGAGGGCCTTCAGCGACTCCAGCTCGCGCACGTCGGCGGCGATGAACTCGGCCCGGGCGCCGCCGGCTTCCGGCAGCACCTCCGGGGCCTGGCGCCCGCACACCAGCACCTGCGCACCGGCGGCGAGGAAGCAGCGGGCAATGCCTGCACCGATGCCCTTGGTGCCACCGGTTATCAGCACCACCTTGCCGCTGTAATCGAGGGCCGGGGCCTGGGTCCGCGGGTCTGCCCTATGCGGGTCTGCCATCTCTGCGCTCCTTTGCTTCTGTAGTTGAGCTGGAGTCTAGGCACTGGCCGGACGCGCTTCGTCGTCTGAACGGACGATGGACGATGGGCCGGGCGGCGACAGTCGACCGGCGGCTGGTCCGAATTGACGATGCCCGCCGGCGGCGCCTCCTTAGACTGGAACGCTCGACAACACCGCCAGACCAATGGAGACGACATGAACAAGGTGGCATTCATCACCGGCGCCAGCCGGGGCATCGGCAAGGCCACGGCGCTGGCGTTTGCCCGCGCCGGCTACGACCTGATCATCAGCGCGCGCACCCTGGAGGACGGCGAGCGGCACAGCCACGGCCTCTGCCGCGCCGACGGCAGCGCCCTGCCCGGCAGCCTGGCCAGCACCGCCGCCGAGATCCGCGCCCTGGGCCGGCGGGTGCGGGAGATCCGCCTCGACCTGCTCGACGACAGCTCGGTGCTGTCCGCCGCCGACGTGGCCCTGCGCGCCTTCGGCCGGGTCGACGTGCTGGTGAACAACGCGATCTACCAGGGCAGCGACCTCAACCTGCCCTTCCTCGAGCTGGAGCCGGCCACCCTGAAGCGGGTCTACCAGGGCTACGTGCTGGCCCCCTTCCTGCTGACCCGGGCCATCGTCGCCGGCATGCTGGAGCACGGCGGCGGCACCGTCATCAACGTGACCTCCGGCGCCGGCGAGAGCGATCCGCCGGTGCCCGCCGCCCGCGGCGGCTGGGGCTACGCCTACGGCGCCGGCAAGGCCGCCGTGTCGCGCCTGTCCGGGGTGCTGGTGACCGAGCTCGGGGCCCAGGGCATCCGCGCCTTCACGGTGAATCCGGGGGTCGTCGACACCGAGGCCCTGCAGGCCACCATCGGCGCCAAGGGCGTGCAGGCCCTCGGCGGGCGGGTCGCCCCGCCCCAGGTGCCGGCCGACGTGATGGTGTGGCTGGCCACCTCGCCCGAGGCCGATGCGCTGCAGAAACGCACGCTCAATGCCCAGAACCTGGCCAAGGAGCGCGGGCTGGGCCAGGCCGCGGCCTGAACCGCCGCCGCCCACCTGAGGCGCGGCTCAGGCCGCGTCCAGGGCGGTCCGTCGCAGCATCACCACCTGGCTGTCGAAACTCACCAGGGTGTCGCCCTTCTGGTTGAAGAGCTCGAAGCGGGTGATCAGGATGCCCCGCTCGGGGCGATGGCTGCGGCGGCGCTCCACATGCACCACCCGCACCCGCAGCTCGTCGCCGACCACGCCCGGGCGATGGAAGCGCAGCTTCTCCCACCCCCGGCTGGCGATGGACGAGGTGTCCTCGCTGAGGATGCTGTGGCTCAGCCGGATGGTGATCGACAGCAGATGCACCCCCGCCGCAAACAGGCTGCCGACCGGCGAACTGGCCGCGGCGGCTTCGTCCACATGGGGCGGAAAGGGGTCCCACTCGGTGGCGAAACCCTTGATGTTGTCGGCCGTCAGCGTGTAGCTGGCCGGCGAGACCACGGCTTGAAAGAGCGGGATGTCTTCCCAGTAGAGCACGGGCTTCTCCTTCGGTCAGGTGGCGGTGGGGTAGTCGGTGTAGCCCGCCGCGCCGGCGGTGTACAGCGTGCGGCGGTCGAAGCCGGCCAGCGGCAGGCCGGCCTGCAGGCGCTCCACCAGGTCGGGGTTGCCGATGAAGTGGCGGGCGAAGGACACCGCGTCGCCCTCCCCGGCCGCGATGGCCGCGCCGGCCGTGGCGCCGTCGAAGCCGTCGTTGAGGATCAGCCGGCCGGCGAAGTGCTCGCGCCCGAGGGCGAAGGCGTCGATGTCGGCAACCGGCGCCCGCATCACGTGCAGGTAGGCCAGGCCCAGGGCGGCGGCCTGGCGGGCGAGTTCCCGGTGGGTCCCGGCCGAGTCGTCGTCGGTGATGTCGTTAAAGCGGTTGCCCGGGTTCATGCGCAGCCCGACCCGCCCGGGGCCGATAGCCTCGGCCATGGCGGCCAGGCATTCCACCGGGAAACGCACCCGGTTGGCCAGGCTGCCGCCGTAGGCGTCGCTGCGCTGGTTGCTGCCGGTGGCCATGAACTGCATCGGCAGGTAGCCGCTGGTGCAGTGCAGCTCGACCCCGTCGAAGCCTGCGTCGATGGCGTTGCGGGCCGCCTGGGCGAACTCCGCCACCACGCCGCGTACCTCGTCGGTCGTCAGCGCCCGGGGCGTGTCGCAGGGCTGCATGCCGGCGGCGTCGGTGAAGATCTCGACCTGGGCCGGGATGGCCGACGGCGCCACCGTGTCGACGCCCTCGGGCTTGATGTGGCGGCTGCCGATACGCCCGGCGTGCATCAGCTGCAGCACGATGCGCCCGCCGCGGGCATGCACCGCGTCGGTCACCCGGCGCCAGCCGGCGATGTGGGCCGGGGTCACGATGCCCGGCTGGCGGCAGTAGGCCTGGCCGGCCGCGCTGGGCCAGGCGCCCTCCGCGACGATCAGGCCCGCCGCGGCGCGGGCGGCGTAGTAGTCCACCATCAGGTCGCCGGGGGTGCCATCCGGGTTTGCCCGGTTGCGGGTCATCGGCGCCATCACGACGCGGTTGGCGAGCGGCAGGTCGCCGAGCTGGAGCGGGTCGAAGAGCGTGGCCATCAGCATTGCTCCCTTACAGCGCGGTGACCAGCACGGCCGAGCGGCCGCCGTCCACGGGCAGCGCGGCGCCGGTGACGTAGGAGGCCTCGTCGCTGGCCAGGAACAGGATGGCGTTGGCCAGCTCGCGGGCCTGGCCGACCCGGCCCAGCGGGATGAGCTTTTCGGTGCTGGCTTTGGCGGCGGGGTCGGACAGCATGCCGGCGGTAGCCGGGGTCTCGACGACCGCCGGGATCACCACGTTCACGCGGATGCCGTGGGCGGCGCCCTCGGCCGCCGCCGCGCGGGAGAAGTTGATCACCGCCGCCTTGGCCGCCGAGTAGCCGGCCATCCAGGCCGTGCCGAGGGTGCCGCAGATCGACGAGAGGTTGACGATGGCGCCGCCGTGGGCCTTCATCAGCTGCAGGGCGCTGCGGGTGCCCCAGAAGGTGCCATCCACCGAGGTGGCGAAGTTGGCCTGCCAGTCCGCGCTGCTCATGCTCTCGATGGGGCCCCAGGTGTAGGCCATGGCGTTATTCACCAGGATGTCGAGGCGGCCGTGGCGGCGGGCGCAGTCGGCCAGGGCGGCGGTGAAGGCGGCTTCGTCGCTGACGTCGGCCACCACGGCCTCGGCCTGGCCGCCGGCGGCGCGGATGCGGGCGACGACCTCGTCGAGGGGTTCCTGGCGGCGGCCGCAGATCACCACCCGGGCGCCCTCCTCGGCGAAACGTTCGGCGGTGGCGGCGCCGATGCCGGAGCCTCCACCGGTGATGAAGGCGATCTTGTCTTGCAGGCGTGCGGTCATGGGGCGTGCTCCTTGGAAGATGGGCAAAGGTCGGAAGCGGCGCTCAGGGGCGCCGGTGGGTAACGCGGGTGAGCAGGGTCACCGAGCGGGCCGGGTCGATGCAGTCGGCCACCGCCCGGGGCAGGCGCGCCGGCAGCGGGGTGGCGTCAAAGGCGCGCACCGCGTCGGCGGGGCCCGGGTACCAGGCCTCGAGGATCAGCGCGTAGTCGTAGCCCGGCGGCGGCGTGCCCTCGACCCGGTTGAGGACCAGCCGCAGGGCGGCGCCGAAGGCCGGATCGGCCAGCCAGCGGGCGGCGTCCGCCTCGGCCAGGGCCCGCGCCAGGGCGTCCGGAGCGGTGCCTTCGCGCAGGCCCAGGAAGGCGACGACCATGCAGTCGGTGGGCTCGCCTTCCCGCAGCACGGCCTCTTCGGCGACCAGGGTGAAGTTGCGGACGTAGGTGGAGAACACCCGCGGCTCGTCGGGCCGCATGATGCGCAGGGTCTCCTCGTCGCTCCAGATGTCGTCGGCGGCCTGGCGGTCGCGCAGCACGAGCAGGTTCACCCCGTCGTAATCGGCCGTGGCGCCGGGCAGCCGCGGGGTGTTCTCCAGGTCGCGGGAGCACTGGCGGACGCTCTTCACCTTGTCCCGCACGTTGGTGCAGCCGGCGCCGAGGGCGGAGTGCTCCCGCCAGGCCTGGGGAAAGTCCTCGGGGGCCAGCGCCGGGTTGCGCCGGGCCAGGTAGATCATCTTCCAGGCCATCAGCGCACCCGGATCTTCGGGTCCGGCGCGCCCTTGCGGAGGGTGGCCAGGAAGGCTTCCGCCGGGGCCGGGGCGGCCACCTCGGGCAGGCTGTCCTTATCCGGGCGGGCGGCCCAGAAGGCCTGCCACGACGGGAACAGGTCGTGGAAGGTGCCGGGGTAGGGCTCGCGGCCCGGCCAGCGCATCTTGCGCTCGCCGATGGGGGGCTTGTTGAGGTCGGTGGCGTACCAGTAGCACGGCAGGCGGCGGCGGAAGTACCACTGGCCATCGATGCGCTCGTAGTCGTCCCAGTAGAGCATCTGCATGATCACCCACTCGGGGCCGGTCTCGTGCTCGTTCTTGGAGTAGACGACGCCCACCGCGTGATCCGGGTCGATGAACTCGATGATGTGCTGGCCCACGTGGTGCGAGGTGCCGGTGAACTGGTTGCGCAGGGTCTCGTCCACCCAGGCCTTGAGGGCGGCCCGTCCGGTGCCCTTGCGGCCCACCTGGATGTCGGGGGCGAAGAGGTTCACGTGGGCGTCCAGGTCGCGCATGTCGAGCGACAGGGAATACTTGCCGGCGAGCTGGCGGATCGCCTCGATGGATTCGAGGCGATCCACGCGGGCGGCGAGGCTTGCGTCGGTCATGGCGGGCCCGCTCACAGGAAGCTCATGCCGCCATTCACGGCGAGGTTCTGGCCGGTGATGAAGCCGGCCTCGTCGCTGGCCAGGAAGACGGCGGCGGCGGCGATCTCCGCCGGCTCGCCCATCCGGCCGAGGGGAATGGCGCGGATCATGGCCTGGGTCCATTCGTCGGGGATGCCGGCCATCATCGGGGTGTTGGTGGGGCCGGGCACGATGGTGTTCACGCGGATGCCGCTGGCCGCCAGCTCGCGGGCGGCGCTGCGGGTCAGGCCCATCACGCCGGCCTTGGAGGCGCAGTAGTGGGCCGGGCCCTCGCCCGAGAAGGCGGCGGTGCTGGAGACGTTGACGATCGCCCCGCGGGCCCCGCATTGCTGCATCAGGCGGGCGCCCTCGCGGCAGCACAGGAAGGTGCCGGTGAGGTTGACCCCGATCACCCGGACCCAGGCTTCGTCGGGGGTCTCGACGAAGGCATCCATCGAGCCGATGCCGGCGCTGTTGATCACCACGTCGAGGCGCCCGAAGCGGGCCTCGACGGCCTGGAAGGCCGCCACCACCGACGCGCTGTCGGCCACGTTGCAGCCCACCGCCAGGCCCCGCTCGCCCAGTTCGGCGACGGCCCGGGCGGTGGCCTCGGCGTTGATGTCGGCGGCCACCACGCGGGCTCCCTCGGCCGCGAAACGCTGCACGATGGCCAGCCCCATGCCCTGGGCTGCACCCGTAACGAATACCACCTTGTCGGAAAACTTCATGCCGGCCTCCACGATACTTTGAGTGAATGGGGTGGGAGCTGCCGCCCCCGGATGGAGGCCATCATTAGCCCTGGGCGCCTTCGGGGCATCGTCCAGGCTGACTAGATGCAGGCAGAAAACGGCCGCTGAGCGCCTTCCCCATGCCGGCAAGCCCCACGGGCACCCGCCTTCGCGTCCGTACCGCCGCGCCCCGGCACCGGGCAAAAGAAACGGGCGGCCCGCCCGAAGGCTGCCGCCCGCCGATGCACCGCGCCGGATGCCCAAGGCAACGCAGGGCCGCCCCACTCCTTGCCCCCCACGGAGGGCGGAGCCCGGCCCCGGGGATGCTCAGAGCCCCATGCGCCGCGCGGCCTCGGGGCCGAAGTCGCGCTCGGTGAACTTGCCCTGGTTGAGCTTGTAGGCGCCGGGCTGCTCGTTCACCAGGTTGAAGGCGAGGTAGGTGCCGGCGTTGAGGTCGTGGTAGAGGCCCACCCCGGCCTGCCAGGTGTTCATCTCGTAGGCATAGAAGTAGTTCACCACCGAGGTGCGCCACAGCTCGCCGCGGCTGTCGTAGTTGTCGGCCATCAGCATGAACCAGGTGTCCTCGTCCACGTAGAGGGTGCGCTTGCTGTAGAGGTGGCGGTAGCCGTCCTTGAGGGTGCCCTCCACCACCCACACCCGGTGCAGCTCGTAGCGCAGGGCGTCCGGGTTGAGGTGGCCCGGGCGGATCAGGTCGGCGTACTTGAGCTTGTCGGAGTGCAGCCGGTAGGCGTTGTAGGGCACGTACAGCTCCTTCTTGCCGACGATCTTCCAGTTGAAGCGCTCCGGCGAGCCGTTGAAGAGGCGCACCTCGTCCACCGCGATGGAGCCGCCGGTGCCCGGGAAGGGCATGTCGAAGCCGTAGCCCGGCGACTGCCGCACGCGCCGGGTGCCCGGGTCGTAGCGCCAGCTCTGGCGGGGTTCCTTGGCGAAGTTCCAGAACTCGGTGCCGGTGTTCACCTCGCCCTTGTCGCGTTCGGGCAGCAGGGTCTCGTTGAGGTAGTAGGACGAGTTGCCCACCGTGCGCCCCTTGCGGCCGGGCTCGACGCCCGGGGCCAGGTTGCGGGAGCGCACCCGGCCCCAGTTCACCTTGCCGTCGGCCAGCACGTAGGCGTTGTCGGAGACCAGCTCCTCGGTCCACGCCCGGTAGGGCATGGTGGCGTTCCACAGCAGCTCGAGGCCCGACTTGGGGATCGGGAACAGCACGCCGCCGCTGGCCCCCGTCACCCCCTCGCCGTTGTCCACCAGCTCGGCGCCGGCGGCGTTCTCGAGGGCGACCTTGCAGACGGCCTCCGGGAAGCGGAAATCCCGGTGGCTGGGATAGACCGCGATCTTGTAGGTGGCCGGGTAGCGCTTGAACAGCGCCTTCTGCCCCGCCGACAGGCGCTGGGCGTACTGGGCCATGTTGGCCGCGGTGATCACGTAAAGGGGCTTTTCGGCGGGGTAGGGGTCGACCGGGTGGAAGCCGGTGCCCTTGAACTCCACCCCCGGCGGCACGCCCAGCCACTTGCCGCTCCAGGGCGGAATGCTGCCGTCGGCGTTGCCGGCCTTCTCGGCGCCGACGCAGGTAAGGTCCTTGCCCAGGCGGGCGATTTCGTCGGGCGTGGCCCTGGCGTGGGCGCCCTGGGCCGCCAGCAGCGCGGCGCCGAGGATCAGTGCGGAAATCGGCTTGCTCATGTGGATGTCCATGGTCGTGTGCGGGTCAGAAGGTGTATTTGGCGTTGAAGGACAGGTAGTCGCGGTCGGCCAGGGTGCGGCCGTCGGCGACGCTGGCCGAACCGATGTAGGTGACGTAGGTGAGGCCCACCTGGAAGTTGCCCAGGTACTTGAAGTCGGCGCCCAGGGTCAGCCGGCGCTCGTCGCGGCCCATCCCGGAGAAGCTGCTGCCGGCCACGTTCTGGGTCCAGATGGCGCGGGTGCTGAGGTCCCAGCCGCTGAACACGGAGGGGTAGTCGAGCATCACGCCGACCCCGGCCAGGCTGGAGCTGCGGGTCTGGCCGTCGTACACGTAGCGCGAGAAGCTGCCGTTCTGTACGCCGCCGCTCACGGTGAGGGTGTCGACACCGGTGATGCGCTGGTGCACCACCTCGCCCAGCAGCGTGGTCTGGTGCGCCAGGGCGCTCGGGCCGAGGATGTACACGAAGTTGGCGTTGCCCTGGAGGTAGCTGCCGCGGGTCGGCGAGCCGTTGTCCAGATACACCGGCGCGCCGTCCCGGTAGCTCAGGTCGCCGCCCACCTGCACCGCGTCGCCGAACTTGGTGCTGGCGCTGACGCCGGTGAGCTTGATGTCCTCGAAGTAGGCCAGCTTGAAATACGGCGCGCTGCCCGGCGAGGCCAGCGCCCCGAAGCGGGGCAGCGACGAGTAGCGGGTGGTGCCGGTGAAGTCGTAGAACATCGCCCCCACCCGGTCGTGATAGCGATAGTGGAAGAGCCCCAGCTCGGTGTTGTCGCTGAGCTGGTAGCGGGCCCCCAGGCCCCACTGGCCGGAGTCCCGCGCCGAGATCTCGCCGGCGTAGTTGGCGACGGCAAAGCTGCGGTCCGGCAGGCTGCCGATCGCGCCGGGCGCCAGCCGGTAGAACTGGGCGCCGGGGCCGAAGTAGTCGCTGCCGAAGTAATCGCCCACCGGGTTGAGGCGGGATTTCTCCCACTTGTACTGGTAGTAGCCGGTCACCGTGAGGCTGTCGGTGAGGCCCAGGCTGGCCGACAGCTGCCCCACCGGCAGGTAGCTCTCCTTGGCCTCGGTGCCGGGCACGTTGAACTTGGTGGCATCCACCGGCACCTGGCCCTGGCTGATGTTGGGCCAGAACAGGCTCTCCCCCCACACCACCGCGTGGCGCCCCAGCTTGACGTTGAGGGGCACCTCGCCGAGCTGCCAGTTGCCATACACGAAGGCCTCCAGCAGGCGGGAGTTCTGGCCGCTCAGGCGGCGGGTGTCGTCCACGAACTCGTTGACCGGGCCGATCTTGTTGACGGTGCCCGCCGAATCGTTGTCGTTGCTGCCCCGGTAAACCGTGTCGTAGAAGGCGCTCCCCCGCAGCATGCCGCCCAGGTTGTCGTGCTTGACCTTGACCTCGCCGAGCACGTTGAGGCGGTTGTTGATGAGGCCGTGGCGCTTGAAGTTGCGGGTGCCGTCGTCGCTGTTGAGGTCGGCCAGGTAGGCCGGCGAGGCGTCCTTGAGGCGCATCGAGCTGGTGTAGCCGACGGTGAGCGAGGTGTCGACGGCGGTCGTCTCGCCCAGCTGGAAGCCGGGGCCCGCCACGGCCGGCAGGCCGACGCCGGCCAGCGCCAGGGCAATCAGCCGGCGTGGATGGCATGGTGTGAAGCGGTGGTGATGGAGCATCGATCAATCCCTCCCTGCATGTTGTTGTTTGCGGAGCGGAAGGCCCGGACAGCCACGCCCTCCGGGCCTTTCGAGGTGACGGCGGAGGGATGCTGCCGATGGTGCACCGCGGGTCGCATCCCCCATTCGGGTGAAACGCCGGGAAGAAGCTCAGCCCAGCGGCACCACGCTGCGCAGCACCCGCCGCAGCAGCTCGGTCTGGCGGGTGACCCCGGTCTTGGCGAAGATGCTGCGCAGCTGGCTGCGCGCCGTGTGGCGGCTGATGTCCTGACGGGCCGCCGCCTCGTCCAGGGTGAGCCCCTCCACCAGCAGCAGGACCAGCGCGCTCTCCGCCCCGGTCAGGCCGAACAGGCTGCGCAGCAGGGCGGGGGAGGCGCCCACCGAGCGCTCGACGTCGCTGATGTGGAGCACCGCCGCCGGACAGGGGCCGTAGTCGGCCCCGCCGGTGGCGGGCACCGGCCGGACCAGCACCCCGAGGTGGGGGCGCCCGGAGGGGCGGGTCAGGGTCATGCCCTCCACCAGCCCGGGCCCCGGGCCGCGCTGGCCCTCCACCCGGGCGACCATCGCCAGTAGCTGGGCCCGCTCGGCCCGCAGGCCGGGCCTCAGCTCCCGGCCCACCAGGCGCAGGCCGTCGCCGGTGGCCAGGATCTCGTCCGCCACCCGGTTGCTGCCCAGCACGTGGCAGCGGCGGTCCACCCACAGCGTTCCCACCGCCAGCCGCTCCAGGGTGCCGGCGTAGAGCCGGCGCTCCCGGTCGGAGCCTTCCATCAGCGCCCGCGCCCGCAGGGCCCGCTTGAGGTGGGGCAGCAGGAGCCCGCACAGGGCCCGCTCCGCCTCCCCGAAGGGGCCGCTGTCGGCGCTCCGGCAGATCCGGAAGCGGCACACCGCCTCGCCCCCCACGTCCAGATCGGCCCCCGCCAGGTGGCGGATGCCCAGCGGCGCCAGGCAGTTGCGGTACACCACGCTGTCCAGCCAGTCCGCCTCCGAGATCAGCGCCTCCACCCCCAGCATGCAGTCGCGGGGCAGATCGACGAAGGGGTCGAGGCCGTGGAGCACGTCGGTGTAGGCCGTCAGCAGGGCGGGCCGGGCCTCGCCCGCAAACAGGATGGGCAGCCCCGGCCCGGCCAGATCGGGCAACAGCACCAGGGAGACGTAGTTGGCCCGCAGCTGCGCCTGCAGCAGCTGCAGGAAGACCTCCCAGGCCTTCAGGTCGAAGGCGCCGTCGTGGATCAGCCCGGTCAGCCGCTCGTAGGTGGAAAAATCCACCCCGGCCCGGGCAAACAGGGCGCCGGCCTCCATCGGGCCGGACGTGAGCGCACGCGACATGGGAAGAAGACCGGACAGAAAGGAGAGGCGCGCAGGTTTGCATGCGGGCGCGCCGCCCTCGTCGTCCGGACGGACGATGAGCGGCCGCGGGGCGGCGCCCGCGGCGCCTCGCCTCGGCCCTGGCAGCGCCCGAGACTGGCGCGCGATGAGCCCCCCGCACGCGGGGCGGGTGGGCCTTATCGGCGTGCGAGCAGCCTCCGCCTCACCTGGCGGGGGTGGCGTTTCCCGAAACCAGCAGATCAAAAACGACGCGGGCAAACCCGGCCGCCTTCTGGGGGTCGGCGAGCAGTTGCAGCATCTGGTTCTGGTGGGCAGCGCTGCTGTCCATGATGGCGTCGTCAATGGCCTTGGCAAAATCGCCGAGCAGGGCCTGCTCGGGGGAGTTGTTTGCGATCTGCTGCATCACCGTCCGGTTTTCGCCGATCTTGTCGCGGATGGTGTAGGCGTAATTCACCATGTCCTTGTCGGTCAGCTGATCGGCCACGAAGATCTCGTTCAGGCGGCTGATGATCTGCGACAGAAACTCTTCCTTCTTGTCCCGGGGTCGCGCCGTGCCCATCCCCTCGCCCGGCTCCAGCTTGTATTCGGCGCCGTCCTGCTTGAGCAGCAGATCCTGCTGGCGGATCTTGGCAACGCGGTAATGGCTGAGCACCACGTTGTCGAGATCGATGTCATCCTCGTCGAGCAGGGCTTCGCGCAGCATCGGGCGCAGGTTGCGGGCATAGAGGCTGAGTTTTTCCAGGCTGGTGTCGTCGTAATCGACGATCTGCGACATGAAGTCGTAGAAGCGCACGAAGCTGCCCAGATCCTTCTTGAAGATCTCCAGCGCGTCCTTCTCTTTCTGGCAGTCCTTCAGGCAGTGCTCGGCGTTGGTGATCAGCACGACGTCGCCGGTCTTTTTGGTGCGCTCGAACATCACGCGAGCCTGCTTGAAGGCCTCGACGGCCGACTTGTAGCGCTGCTGCCAGCGCTGCACCGCCGGCTTGCAGAGGTTGGCAATCGCCGCGTTGCTCTTGTTCTTCACGTAGAAAGCCGCGCAGAACTGCTCCACCTCCTGCCAGGTAAAGATCCCCGCCGCCCGCAGCTTGTCGTACAGGCTGAAGATCAGATTGGGGTCGGAGACATCAGCCAGCTCCGCGGTCTGGTAATAGGGCTGGAAGGCCCCCAGGATGTCCTCCGGGGCGTTGAAGAAATCGAGCACGAAGGTGCCCGTCTCGGCCTTGTTCGGGTAAGTGCGGTTGAGGCGCGACAGAGTCTGCACGCACTCCACCCCGGCCAGCTTCTTGTCCACGTACATCGCACACAGCTTGGGCTGGTCGAAGCCGGTCTGGAACTTGTTGGCGACGATCATCACCTGATAGTCGTCGCTATCGAAGGCCTTGCGCAGGTCGCGGCCCTTGAGCTGCGGGTTCAGGTTGTGCTCGGTGAACGGCTTGCCGACCAGCTCGGCGGCGTTCGGGTCCCGGTCACTGAAGACCACCTCCCCCGAAAACGCCACCATGGCGTGGATCTTCCGGTAGCCCTTGTCGGCAACGTAGGCATCGAAGCACTGCTTGTAGCGCACCGCCTCCTTGCGCGAGCTGGTCACCACCATGGCCTTGGCCTGCCCACCCAGCAGGCCGAGCACGTTGTCGCGAAAGTGCTCGACGATCAGCTTCACCTTCTGGGCGATGTTGTGGTCGTGCAGGCGCACCCACTGGTTGAGCTTGACGCGGGCGCGCTTGCTGTCGACCTCCTGGTCGGCCTCCTGAATCTTCAGCGCCAGTTTGTAGGCCACCTTGTAGTTGGTGTAATTCTTGAGCACGTCGAGGATGAAACCCTCCTCGATGGCCTGGCGCATGCTGTAAACGTGGAAAGCCGCGGGCTTGTTGGTGAGCGACGGCACTTCGCCGGGGCGCGGCAGGCGGCCGAACATCTCCAGAGTTCGGGCCTTCGGGGTCGCGGTGAAGGCGAAATAGCTCAGATTGCCGATGCCCCTGGCCGCGGCGGCGGCCATCAGGTCTTGCTCGTCCACCGCATCCTCGTCGCCTGCGCTGCCCTCGATCAGCAAGACTTCCTTCAGCTTCTTGGCAGTCAGCCCGGTCTGCGACGAATGCGCCTCGTCGGCGATGATGGCGTAGCAACGCGCCTTGAGGCGCGCGCTGTTCTCGATCGCCTTCAACACAAAGGGAAAGGTCTGAAGGGTGACGATGATGATCGGCTGGGCGCCCTCCAGCGCCGCGGCAAGCTTCTCCGATTTCGAGCCCTCGCCTTCCTTGTTGTTGATGCGCCCGACCACGCCGTCGGCGTGCTCGAACTGATAAATGGTGTCCTGCAGTTGGTCGTCCAGCACCGTGCGGTCGGTGACGACGATCACCGAATCGAACAGTTTGCCGCCGTCGCCCTTGTAGAGGGACGCCAGCTGATGCGCCACCCAGGCAATCGAGTTGGACTTGCCCGAGCCGGCGCTGTGCTGGATCAGGTATTTGTGCCCCGGCCCCTCGCGGCGCGCGGCGTCGAGCAATTTGCCCACCACGTCCCACTGGTGATAGCGCGGAAAGATCAGGCTTTCCTTCTTGTACTTGCGGCCTTCCCAGTCCTCCTTGTCTTCGATCTGCAGGTGCACGAAGCGGGCCAGGATGTTGAGCAGGTTGTCCGGCAGCAGCACCTCGTTCCACAGGTAATCGGTGGCGTAGCGGTTCGCGTCGGCGGGCACGTCGTTGCCGGCCCCGCCGTCCGCCGTGCCCTTGTTGAAGGGCAGGAAAACCGTGTGCTCGCCCTCCAGCCGGGTCGCCATGTGCACCTCGTACTGGCTCACCGCAAAGTGCACCAGCGCGCCGCGTTTGAAGCTCAGCAGCGGCTCCGGCTTTTTCGCCACCGGGTCGACGGGCAGGCGGGTCGTCTTGTACTGGCGTATGGCCCGCTCCACCGCCTGCTTGAACTCGGACTTCAGCTCCAGCGTCGCCACCGGCAAGCCATTCACAAACAGCACCAGGTCGATGCGCCAGGCTTTGGCCTTGGCAGCTGCGCTGTGCTCACCCTCGGCCTGACGCGCCTCGCTTGCCCACGGGCTATAGACCAGCTCCGGCACCACGCGCAGGCGGTTCCGGGCGTAGCGGGCCAGGGTGTCCGGGTTCAGATCGTGTTCGGGCTTGAACTGGCACAGCGACAGCCGCGCATTGCGGTCGCGCAGCTCGTGGCGCAGCACGCCCAGGGTGCCAAAGCGGCGGCGGTCGGCGTGGGTGGCGTTGGGGTCGGCCCTGGCCAGCTGGCCGGCGATCAGTTCGAGAAACTTCTGCGCGCTGTCCTTCGGGTGGTTGGCGCAGAAACGCTGCCACTGGGCCGGCTGCGTCTCCTGCACAAAGGCCAGCGCGTCCTCCGGGTAGAGCGCCAGCTCGCGGTTGTAGCGGTCGGAAGCACCGAGCAACCAGCCATTGGCCTGCAATTGCCGGAGGATGTCGTCCTGGAAGATGCGCTCGCTGGCTGGGTCGCTCATGGCTGGGTTCGGGCTGGCGGGGGGAAGGAAGATCAGGCAGCGGCGGGCTGCCAGTCGCGGACGTCGATCTTGCCGGTGACGGCGGCGGAAATCAGGGCGGTGCGGCGTTCTTGCATGAGCTCAATTGCAGAAATTGCTTTGTGGACCAAACGGTCAAATTCGCGCTTCCGCTTGTTGACGTAATCAATGATTGCGTCTTGTTCTTCAGCTGGAGGAACGATCACCGGAAACGCGCCAATCTCGGAACAGGTTATTGCTCCTTTTGTAGAACCCGCCCCTTCAGATTCGTACCGAATTCGCTCGTAGTTTCCTTCAAGCCACAGACACAGGAACTGGTAATTTAGCCGACTGTCGTAGATTGAAATTGCCGCCAGATGCTGGTTAATTGTTGCGCTGATGTTGCAAATGGCTACCCTACCCCGAGTCTGCCCTTCTCCGGTTATCGCCATTACAAGGTCGCCTTTTTCAACCGGCTTTACGCTTGTCTTTAAAAAGGCCAACTCCGTAATGAACTGATCAGCATCTTCAATTACCTCATCATTTACTTTTGAGCTGTTGAGCCAACCGATAGTCCCGTTCTCCCAGAACAACAAGTTGTCGCGGCTCGGTGTAGCGCCGTTAGAAACGCTCGCGTGGTAGCTCAGCTTTGATACGCGCCAGTGCACTGGAACTGTGTCCGCCCACTCCACCCCGGAATCCTTCAGCGGGGCGTTGGGGTCGAGGCCTTTGGTCACGGCATGGCTGATGACCGCCTGGCGCTTTTCCTTGAGCAGTTCGATCAGCCGCTGCTGCCTCTCGATCAGCGCGTCGATCTTCGCGGTTTCGTGGTCGAGGAAATCGGCGATTCGTTTCTGTTCGTCCAGCGACGGACACAGCATTTGCAAACGACGCATTTCATCGAATTTCATTGACTGCCTCAAACCACCCCCCATGCCATAGAAAACTTTGGTCGTATCATAGGAGTGGAGCAAGCGATAAAGATAGCGATCAAGAAACCGAGCCTTTGATGTCAGTTTCAGATAGGCAGAAGTAATAACCCCCTTCTCGTTCGACATACCAACCCGCAGACTTCGTTTGTCATTCTGCAAATCAGTCAGTCGAAGAATAATGTCTCCCGAATCGACAATCTGATAGGTATTAAAGGACTTTGGCAAAAGCCCGTGATTGTCCTCAACGTCTCTACGAATGATTCTTCCGTAACTGAGCGAGAGCACATTACCTTCAGAACCACTATCGTTTTTTTGGATGCCGGTGGTAGCCACAGAAAACAGCGGCGTTACTTGCCAAGAATCCGGAATGTCACCGATCCACTCCACCCCCGAAGCCCGGTACTCCGGATAAGCCTTATACCGACTCATTCCCCTCCCCCCTCGCCCACGTTCGCCAGACAGAACGCGTGCAGTTTCGCCTGCAGCAGCTTCCTGTCCGGCAACTGGTCTGGTACTGAGCGACGCCTCTCGCACCCGCCGCGCGACTTTCTCTTGCCGCTCACGCATGGGCGTGTTTCTCGGGCTCGACCGACAGACGAAGGCCGACCGTCTTCAAAACGGCCAGCAGGGTCTTCAGGGTCGGGTTGCCTTTGGGGGACAGGGCGCGATAGAGCGATTCCCGGCTGATACCGGCTTCGGCCGCAACCGCCCCCAGACCACCGTAGGCTTCGGCCACCGTGCGCAAGGCCAGCAGCCCGGCGGCACGGTCATCGGGGTCGTCAAGCGACTCCATCGCCGCTTTCAGGTATGCGACGGCCAGTTCACGGTCGGCCCGCAGTTCGGCCAGCTCGGCCTCATGGTGAGATACCGCGCCTTTGATCGTGCTCATTCCTGCCTCCGTTTCCATTCAGACCACAGTTCCTTTGCGCGCTTGATGTCGGCCGTCTGGCTTCCTTTGTCGCCACCACACAGCAAAAGCACGACGGTTTTTCCATGCCGACCGCAATACACGCGGTAGCCAGCGCCCACATGTACCCGCAACTCGATCACACCTTCCCCCACCGGCTCGCAGTCGCCAAAGTTTCCGGCCTGCACTTGCCGCAAGCGAATGCGGATGCGCGCTTGTGCGAGCTTGTCGCGCAGGCCGTTCAACCACTCGGTGAAAGGCTCACGTCCGTCATCGCGTTGGTAGCGGAACAGTTCAATCATGCGCTTGAGTGTAGCTTAAAAGCTACTGAAAAATAAGGGCACGGGGCTCACGAATGCACCTCCCTCAGCAGGGCCATGATCTCGGCGCTCACCGCGTCCAGGTCGGCGTCGATCTCTTCGAGCGGGCGCGGCGGCTGGTATTGGTAGAAGTGGCGGTTGAAGGGGATCTCGTAGCCGACGATGCCGATCTCGCCGTCCTGGGCGTCGCGCTTGCCGGCGTCGATCCAGGCATCCGGCACGTGGGGCTGCACTTCCTTGATGAAGTAGGCTTCATTGACCTCATTCACCGGGCGGCCCGGGTCGAGGGCGATGTTCTCGAAGTCGCGCAGGTCGCTGTCGGCCTGGTATTCGACAATGTCCTTGCCCACCGCAAAGAGGCCGTAGAGCGGCGCCGGCTTGCCCTTGTGCAGCTTCTTGACGACCTTTTCGGCGGCGGGGTTCTTCCAGCTCACGGCGTCGGCGAGCTGCTTTTTCTCCTTGGTGTCGAGGCTGACGCCGGCCTGGCTGCCGGCGGCCTTGAGGGTGTCGTCCCAGGTGTTGAAGTCGTCGCATTGGGCCACGCCGATCACCTGCTGCAGTTGCCGGGCCTTGAGGAGGATGCGTTTTTGATTGAGCCAGGTGTCGGCGTCGAGCAAGTCCTTGAGCTGCTTCTCCTTGAGGTCGGCAAAGTGGCGCTTGAGATGGGCGCGAATTTCGTCGGTGTAGGCGGCGAGCTGGCCGTAGTGTTCGCAGTCGTGCGCATCGCTCCAGTGCTCCGCGCCGTACTCGCGGTAAATCCACTGCATGGCGCCATTGAGCGCACCGGGGGCAAAGCGCAGCGCGGCGAGGCGGTCGTCGCTGAACTGCCAGGAGAGGCGCAGGGGGCGCTCGATGGTGATGCGCCGGTAGCCGAAGTCGTGCGCGGCAAAGATCTTGCTGGCGAAGGTCTTGGGGGCCTCGGCCTTGGGATTGGCGGCTTGCCGGCCGCGGCTGCCTTTCGGCTCGGCGGGCCTGTCGAGCGGCCGGGCGTCGACGACTTCAAAGTTGCCAAAGCAGCGGGTGATGGTGGCGATGTCGCTTTCATCCATCACGTTGCGCTTGCTGCCCAGGGATTTGCGCGTCTTGCCGCAGAGGTTCGTGCCGTTGATGAGCTGCACCTTGCCCTTGCGCTCGGCCGTCTTCTTGTTGGACAGCACCCATACGTAGGTGGCGATGCCGGTGTTGTAGAACATATCGGTGGGCAGCGCGACGATGGCTTCGAGCAGATCGGCTTCCAGAACGTAGCGGCGGATCTCCGATTCGCCCGAGCCGGCGCCGCCGGTGAACAAGGGCGAGCCGTTGAGGATGATGCCGATGCGCGAGCCGCCATCCTTCACATCCCGCAGCTTGCTGATGAGGTGCAGCAGGAAGAGCAGGGAGCCGTCGGACACCCGCGGCAGGCCGGGGCCGAAGCGGCCGTCGTAGCCCTTGAGGGTGTGCTCGTCGGTGATGGCACCTTCGATCTTCTTCCAGTCCACACCGAAGGGTGGATTGGAGAGCATGTAGTCGAACCGGCTGGCATGGAGGTGATCGTTGGAGAGGGTGTTGCCGAGCTTGATCTGGCTGACGTCCTGCCCCTTGATCAGCATGTCGGCCTTGCAGATGGCGTAGCTCTCGGGGTTGAGTTCCTGGCCGTAGGCCAGCAGCCGGGCTTGCGGGTTGAGCTCGTGCACGTATTCCATGCCAGCCGACAGGAAGCCGCCGGTGCCGGCGGTGGGGTCGTAAATGCTGCGGATGATGCCGGGCTTGGTGAGCGCCTCGTCGTCTTCCATGAACACCAGCGAGGTGGTGAGGCGCACGATGTCGCGCGGGGTGAAGTGCTCGCCGGCGGTTTCGTTGGAGCTTTCGGCAAAGCGGCGGATCAGTTCCTCGAAGACCAGGCCCATCTCATAGTTGGAAACCGCCTGGGGGCTGATGTCCATGCTGCGGACCTTCTGCACGACCTTGTAGAGCAGGTTGGCGTCGCCCAGGAGGCCGATGAATTCGGCAAACTTGAAGTGATCGAAGATCTCGCGGGCGTCCTTCGAGAAGCACTGGATGTAGCGCTCCAGGTTGGCCTTGATGCCCGCTTCGCCCAGGGTGCCCAGATCCATTGGCGAGGTGTTGAAGAAGCTGAGGCCTTGGGTGGCGCGCAGTAGCATCTTCTCCTGCGCCTCCTCCGGCAGCTTCATCTGCTCGACCACCGGCAGCTGCCGGAGCACGGCCTCCTTGCTCCCGGCGAACACGCACTCGAGCCGGCGCAGGAGGGTGAAGGGCAGGATGATGCGGCCGTACTGGCTCTGCTTGAAGTCGCCCCGGAGCAGATCGGCGAGGGACCAGATGTCGGCGGCGAGGTTATTGGTTTCTTGGGTCATGGTGGTGGCGATGTTCGGGTTCCGGCCGGCTCCGTCTGGCGGGCGGGATGACTCGGGGGGAGCCGAACGGTAGCAGATCAGCGCCACGGGACGATAGCCGCCAAGCCCTGTGCAGTGGCCCGCCCTCGTCGTCCGGACGGACGATGAGCCCGCCCCCGCTCCGCCCGAATAATCCATTCCAGCCTGCCCGGGCTCCGGGCGTCCGTTGCGAGGAATGTGCATGTCCGCAGTCTCCCCTTCCCCCGAATCTGTCGGCGCGGTGCCGCCGGCCCTGCTGGAACGCCCGGAAGACGGCATTGCCGTGGTCCGCCTGCACCGGCCGGAGGCCACCAATGCCCTGAGCCTGGAGCTGCAGGCCCTGCTGTCGCGGCTGTTCGCCGAGCTGGGCGCCGACCCGTCGGTGCGCTGCATCGTGCTCACCGGCGGCGACAAGGTGTTCGCGGCGGGGGGCGACATTCACAGCATGGCCGGCGTCGGCCCGATCGAGATCCACCAGCGCCACACCGAGCGGGTGTGGGCGCCGATCCAGCACTGCCCCAAGCCGGTGATCGCCGCGATCTGCGGCTATGCCTATGGCGGCGGCTGCGAGCTGGCGATGCTGGCCGACATCCTGATCGCCGGCGAGGGCGCGCGCTTCTGCCAGCCGGAGATCCGCATCGGCATCATGCCCGGCATCGGCGGCACCCAGCGCCTGGTGCGGGCGGTGGGCAAGGCCAAGGCGATGCGCATGGCCCTCACCGGGCGGCCGATCACCGCACAGGAAGCCTGGGTGGCCGGGCTGGTCAGCGAGGTGGTGCCCGATGGGGAGGTGATGGGCACCGCGCTGGAGATGGCCCGCACCATCGCCGCGATGCCGCCGCTGGCCGCCGAGCAGATCAAGGAGGTGATCCTGGCCGGCATGGACGCCCCCCTCGAAACCGCGCTGGCCCTGGAGCGCAAGGCCAACGCCCTGCTCTTCGCGTCCCGCGACCAGAAGGAAGGCATGCAGGCTTTCATCGAAAAACGCCCCCCCGTTTCGAGGGGCGCTGAACCCGGCGCCCCGCGAAACGGGGCCCAATCACAACGAGGAAAAACAATGTCCCAACCCCTCTTCCATCTGGACGGCTGCGTGGCCCTGGTGACCGGCGCCGGCCGTGGCATGGGCCGTGGCGTGGCCGAGACCCTGGCCCGCCTGGGCGCCACCGTGGCGGTCAATGACTTCTACCCGGAGCGGGCCGAGGCGGCCGCCGCCGAGATCCGCGCGCAGGGCCTGAAGGCGCTGGCCGCCCCGGCCAACGTGACCGACTACGCGGCCGTCCAGGCCATGGTGGCCCGGGTGAAGGACGAGGCCGGCGTCATCGACATCTACGTCTCCAACGCCGGGGTGCCGACCACCGGCATGGGCTACGCGCGCTTTCTGGAATCCACCCCCGAGGACTGGGAGCGCTTCGTCAAGCTCAACATGTACGGCCTGATGAACGGCTGCCACGCGGTGCTGCCGGGCATGCTCGAGAAGGGCTGGGGCCGCATCGTGGCGATCACCTCGGAGTCGTGGCGGGCCGGGGTGCCGATGGGGATTGCCGCCTATGCCGCCTCGAAGGCCGGGGTGGTGGGCTTCGTGCGCCAGCTGGCGGCGGAGACCGGCCGCAAGGGCATCACCGTGAATGCGCTGTCCCTGGGCACGATGAACAACTGGGAGGGCTCGGATGCGGTGGCCTGCAAGAGCGCCTTCGTGCCCCGCGCCGGCTCGCCGGCCGACGTGGGCGCCGGCGTGGCCTATCTGGCCTCGCGGGAGGCGGAGTGGGTGACCGGCCAGGTTTACGCCCTCAACGGCGGCGCGCTCACCGCCTGACCAGCGCCAACGGGCGGCTCTGCAACGGAGCCGCCCGGGTGGTTTCAGGCAGCTTTCAGGCCGAGGCCGGCTGGCGGTTGAGGGCCTTGTCGTTGGGCGGGTTCATCACGCACCAGGTGCCGGCCGGGTGGTAGATGTAGGGCACGCAGCGGTTGCAGTGGGTGCACCCGGAGCGGGTGGTCTCGCCGCGGCGGAAGCGGTTGACCAGGTTGGGGTCGTGGATCAGCGGGCGGGCCATCACCACCGCGTCGAACCCCTCGGCCATCGCCTGGGCGGCGTTGTCGAGGCTGGAGACGCCCCCCAGGTAGCCCAGCGGCACCCTGACGGCCTGCCGGATGCGGCGGGAATGCTCCAGAAAGTACATCTCGCGGAAGCTCACCTTGGGCACGCCGAGCTGCGAGGCCTTGAGCATCAGGCCGGTGAGCCAGTTGCCGCGCAGCACCTTCTGCATCTCGGCCATGTCGAAGTTGCTGCCGAACATGAACCAGCCGGATTCGATGTTGCGGCCCCCCGAGAGCACCAGCAGGTCGGCGCCGGCGGCCTCGAGGGCCTGGGCGGTGACGATGCCGTCCTCCACCGTGGCGCCGCCCGGCACCCCGTCGGCGACGTTGATCTTGGCGATCACCGCCATCCGGTCGCCCACCGCCGCCTTGACCCGCGCCAGCACCTGGGCCGGAAAGCGCACCCGGTTGAGGGCGCTGCCGCCGAATTCGTCCTTGCGCCGGTTGGAGAGGGGCGAGATGAACTGGTTGAGCAGGTAGCCGTGGCCCATGTGGATCTCCACCGCGTCGAAGCCGGCGTCCCGGCACACCCGGGCGGCGCTCACGAACTGCTCGGTGACCTGCTCCATGTCGGCCCGGTTCATTGCCCGGTGGAACAGGTTGCCGCGCAGGAAGCCGGCCTTGTTGAAGCCGTTCATCGCGCTCATCGTGGCGCCCTTGACGCGGCGCGAGGTGATGAAGGAGCCGCCGTGAGTGATCTGGTACGAAATGGCGCCGCCCTCGGCATGCACCGCGTCGGCCAGGGCCTTCAGCTCGGGCAGGATCCCGGGGCGCAGCCAGACCTGGGCCTGGAGGGTGCGCCCCACGTCGCTGACCGCGCCGTAGGCCACCGTGGTGAGCCCCACCCCGCCGGCCGCCATGGCCCGGTGGTGGTGCAGCAGCGCCTTGCTGGGCGCGTCCTGATAGACCATGCCCTCGTTGGCGCCGGCGCGGATGAAGCGGTTGCGCAGGGTGAGCGGGCCAAGGGTGAGGGGCTGGAAGAGCTTGTCGGTGTCGGTCATGGGCGTTGGGCCAAGAAAAGGTTCGGCGCGGGTCAGGCGGCCTGGCTGACCAGGGCCCGCAGTTCGTTCTTGGCCACCTTGTTGGAGGCATTCACCGGCAGGGCGTCGAAGAAGCGCACGTAGCGGGGCACCTTGTAGTTGGCCATGTTGGCCCGGCTCCAGGCGATCAGGCCGTCCTCGTCCAGCGCCGCGCCGGGGCGGCGCACCACGCAGGCGCAGCCCACCTCGCCCATCCGCTCGTCGGGCACGCCCACCACCGCCACCTGGGCAATCGCCGGGTGGGTGGTGAGGGCGGCCTCGATCTCGGCCGGGTAGCAGTTGAAGCCGCCCACGATGAACATGTCCTTCAGCCGGTCGGTGATGCGCAGGTAGCCCCGCGCGTCGAGGGTGCCGATGTCGCCGGTGTGCAGCCAGCCGTCGCCGTCGATGGTCTCGGCGGTGGCCTCCGGGTTCTCGAAGTAGCCCTTCATCACGTGGAAGCCGCGCAGGCAGATCTCGCCGGGCTCGCCGGGCGGCAGCGGCTGGCCCGTCGGGTCCATGATGCACACCTCGGTGCCGGGGATGGCCTTGCCGCTGGTGCCGGCGATGGTGGCCGCGTCGTCGTCCGGGTCGCAGAGGGTGGCCAGGCCGCCGCACTCGGTGAGGCCGTAGGCGGTGGTCACCACCCGGATGCCCAGCTCGCGGCGCATCCGCTCGATGAGGATCGGCGGGATGGTCGAGGCGCCGGTCACCGCGATGCGCAGGGACGACAGGTCGGCCTCGGCCAGCCGGGGGTGGGCCAGCATCGACAGGTAGAGGGTGGGCGGGCCGGGCAGCGCGGTGATGCGGTCGGCCTCGATGCGCTGGAAGACGGCCTCGGCGTCGAACACCGGGTGGGGCAGGATGCTGGCGCCGGCGATCAGGCAGGTGATCCAGCCGGCCTTGTAGCCGAAGCTGTGGAAGAAGGGATTGACCACCAGGTAGCGGTCGCCCGCCTGCAGCCCGATGATCCGCACGTATTCGGCAAAGGCCCGCAGGGTGGGGGCGTGGGCGCTCATCACGCCCTTGGGCTTGCCGGTGGTGCCGGAGGTGAACATCAGGTCGGCGATGTCGTCCGGGCGCACGGCCTCGGCCCGGGCGCGGGCCTGGGCCAGGCTGACCGCGGAACCGCCGGCCAGGAAGTCCGCCCAGGGCTGGCAGCAGGGCGCGGTGCTGCCGCCGTCCCCCAGCAGCACGATCTTTTCGACGCAGGCCGGGCGCACCGGCGCCAGCAGGGCCGGGTAGTCGGTGCCCAGGAAGGTGCCGACGCAGAACAGCAGGCGGGCATGGCTGCGGGCCAGGATGTCGGCCGCCTCGGCGCCCTTCATGCGGGTGTTGATGGGCACCATCACCGCGCCGGCGCAGTGGATGCCGAGGGCGGCCAGCACCCAGTCGATGCAGTTGGGGGCCCAGATGGCCACCTTGTCGCCGGGCTGGATGCCGTGGGCGAGCAGCGCCCGGCTGACCGCCAGGGCCTGGTCGGGCAGCTCGGCGTAGCTGATGCGGCGGCCCGGCTCCTCGAGGGCCGCGCGGGCGGCGTGGTGGCGGGCCGCGGAAAACAGCAGGGCCGGGATGGTGGAGGCGACGGCGGGGATCGTGGCGTCGTTCATGGTCAGACGCTCATCACGAACTGGCCGCTATCCACCCGCAGCTCCATGCCGTTGATGGCGCGGGCTTCGTCGGAGGCCAGGAACAGCACGGCGGCCGCCACGTCGGCGGGCAGGCAGGCGCGGAACATCGGGTCCACGTCGATGGTGAAGCGGGCCGGATCGAGCCCCGGCGGGTAGGCCGCGGCGCTCATCGGGGTGAGCACGCCGTCCGGGTGCACCGAGTTGCAGCGGATGCGGTATTTCTGGCGCCGGCAGTGGGCCGCCACCGCCCGGCTGAGGGCGGCGATGGCCCCCTTCGAGCCGCAATAGGCGGCGTAGTCGTCCTTGCCCGCCAGACCGGCGATGGACGACATGTTGACGATGGAGCCGCCGCCGCCCGCCTTCATCAGGGCGACGCCCTCCCGGCAGCCCAGGAAGACGCTGTCGGCGTTGATGCGCATCAGGCGCTGCCAGTCGTCCAGGCTGGCCTCCTCGATGGAGCCCTTGATGAGGATGCCGGCGTTGTTCACCAGGATGTCCAGGCGCCCGAAGCGGGTCTGCACCTCGGCGGACACCCGCTTCCAGTCGGCCTCGGAGGCCGCGTCCTGGCGCAGGAACAGCGCGCTGTCACCGAGTTCGGCGGCCAGCGCCCGGCCGGCCTCCTCGGCGATGTCGGTGATGATGACGCGGGCCCCTTCGCGGGCCAGCAGCTCGGCCGTGGCCCGGCCGAGGCCGCTCGCCCCGCCGGTGACCAGGGCCACCTTGTCTTGTACACGTCCTGCCATGTGTGTCTCCTTGGATTCCTGTCGTGGGAGGGCTCAGGCGGCCCCGGCGATGTGGTGGGCGGCGATGTAGCCGAAGGTCATGGCCGGCCCGAGGGTGCCGCCGGCGCCGGGGTAGGCGGTGCCCATCACCGAGGCCGAGGTGTTGCCGATGGCGTAGAGGCCGGGAATGGGGCTGCCGTCCGGGCGGATCACCTGGGCCTGGGCGTTGGTGAGCAGCCCGCCCTTGGTGCCGATGTCGCCGGCGTCCAGGCGCATGGCGTAGAACGGGCCCTTGCCGATGGGGGCCAGGCAGGGGTTGGGCTTCACGTTCACGTCGCCGTAGTAGCGGTCGAAGGGGTTGCCGCCGCGGGCGAAGTCCTTGTCGATGCCGCTGCGGGCGTAGTCGTTCATCTTCTGCACGGTGGCGGCAAGGCCCGCCGCATCCACGCCGATCTGGCCGGCGAGGGCGTCCAGGGTGTCGGCCTTCCAGTACACGGTGTTGAGCCACTCCTTGCGCAGGCGGCTGTCGGGCATCACCTGGCCGGGCATCAGGGGGCCCATCGCGTAGTTGAAGCGGAAGTGGGCGTCGAAGATCACCCAGGCCGGGATCGAACGGCCGCCGGTGGCGGCGTTGTCCTTGTACATGGCGTCCACGAACTCGAGGTAGGGCGCCGCTTCGTTGATAAAGCGCCGGCCCAGGCCGTTGACCACGATGGCGCCCGGGAAGGCCCGCTCGGCAAAGACGCCGCGGGGTTTTTCTTCCTTCGGCACGGCGATGGTGGGCGCCCACCAGCACCACTCCAGCAGGTCGGTGGCGGCGCCGGCGGCCTGGCCGGCCAGCAGCGCCGCGCCGGTATTGCAGCCGGGCGGGGTGGCGCTCCAGCTGGAGCGGGTCGGGTCAGGCAGGTATTTCTCGCGCAGCTGCTGGTTCTGCTCGAAACCGCCGGCGCCGAAGATCACGCCCTTGCGGGCGGTGAGCGTGCGGCGCTGGCCGCCCTGCTCCACCACGATGCCGCGCACCCGGCCGCCCTCCAGCACCAGCTCCTGGAAATCGGTCTTCAGCCACAGGGGCACGTTGCGGTCCATCAGCGAGCGGCGCAGGGAACACACCAGCGCGCTGCCCAGCCCGGCGCGGCGGTCCATGCGGGTCTTGCGGCGCCAGCGCAGATCCAGCTGGTAGCGCAGCATCAGGCCCATGATCTTGAAGCGCCAGCCGCGCTCCTTGGCCATGGCCTTGTGGGCATCGCGGGCAGTCCAGGCGATGCGGCCCATCAGCAGGGTGGAGGGGGACGGGGTGCGCAGGTTCTTCAGCTCGTCACCGAGCAGGCTGGTGTCGAAGAGCTCCGGGTCCAGGCTGCGCCCGCCGGGCAGCGCGCCGGGCAGGTGCTGGTAGTAATCCGGGTATTTGTGGGCCACCGCGTAGCGCACCCGGGACTTGGTCTCCAGGTACTGGATCATCCTGGGGGCATGTTCCAGGTAGGCCAGCAGGCGGCTCTCGTCCACCCGGCCGTTGGTGGCCGCGCGCAGGTAGGTGAGGGCCTTGTCGTGGCTGTCCTGCCCACCCATGCGCTTGAAGTAATGGTTGTTGGGGATCCAGATTCCGCCGCCGGAGATGGCCGAGGTGCCCCCGAACTTGTCGCTCTTTTCCACCACCAGCACCGAAAGCCCCTGGTCGGCGGCGGTAATCGCCGCCGTCATGGCACCGGCGCCGGAGCCGACGACGATGACGTCGAAGGCGGTCTGGGACTGATCTTGTGCGCTCACGCTGGCCTCGCTGAAGTGGGTATCGGCCCCGATGTTCCCGCGGGCGCCCGGCGCGGCCATCGTCAAAGCGGACTAGCTCAATCCGGCCATGAATGAACGGCCCGGTTTAGTTCAATCGGCCGATGCCGGCGGGCGGGCCGCGGGCCACCATCGCGGGCGGGTGACCTCCGTCACCCCGATACCCCTTCAACCGCTTCATCGCCGGAGAGCTCCATGCCCCAACAACAGCCCCAGCCCCGCCGTTTCAGCCCCGCCCGCCCCTGCCCCATCGAGGATGTCCCCCAGTGGGACCTGGAGACCGATGTCGTCGTCGTCGGCTTTGGCGCCGCGGGCGCCTGCGCCGCCATCGAGGCCCGCCGGGCCGGTGCCCGGGTGCGGGTGCTGGAGGTGGCCTCGGCCGGCGGCGGCAGCGCCTCGTGGTCCGGCGGCGAGGTGTATGTGGGCGGCAGCGGCGGCACCAGCGTGCAGCGGGCCCACGGCTTCGAGGACAGCACCGAGGATCTGGCCGCCTACCTGATGATGGCCGGCGGCCCCGGCGCCGACGGCGAGCGGGTGGATGCCTACGCCCACGGCGCGGAAGCGCATTTCCGCTGGCTGCAGGACCAGGGCGTACCCTTCAAGGGCAGCTACCTCCCCGGCAAGTGGATCGAGCCCACCACCGACGACACCCTGCTGTGGTCCGGCAGCGAGCAGGCCTGGCCCTTCCGCGACAAGGCCCGCCCGGCGCCCCGCGGCCACACCGCCCAGTTCGTGGGCTGGGGCGGCGGCAAGGTGCTGATGGAGAAGCTGTGCGCGAAGGCCGCCGAGCTGGGGGCCGAGGTGCACACCGACAGCCGCGCCCTCACCCTGATCCTCGACCGCACGCACGCGGTGGTCGGCGTGGTGGCGCGCATGGATGGCGCCGAGAAGTTCATCCGGGCCCACAAGGGCGTCATCCTGTGCGCCGGCGGCTTCATCCTCAACAAGGAGATGCTGGCCCGCTTCACCCCCGGCGCGCTGGCCTGCAACAAGGAGGTGTCCGGCGGCAACGACGACGGCTCGGGCATCCGGATGGGCATGGCGGTGGGCGGCGCGGCCATCCACATGGACCAGTTCTTCGCCACCGTGCCCTTCTTTCCGCCGGCCTCGCTGGTCAAGGGCATCTTCATCAACGGGCGCGGCGAGCGCTTCATCAACGAGGACGCCTACCACGGCCGGGTCGCCCACTACGTGCTGCGCCAACCCGAGGGCAAGGCCTGGCTGCTGGTGGATGACGAGATCTTCGGCCGCCCGGTGATCAAGCCCGACGTCACCGTGGCGGCGGTGGGCGAAACCTGGGACGAGGTGGAGGCGGAGCTGGGGTTGCCGGCCGGCAGCCTGGTGCACACCGTGAGCACCTTCAACGAACAGGCCGCCGCCGGCCGCGACCCCTTCTTCCACAAGGCCCCCGACTGGCTGCGCCCGCTCACCAAGGCGCCCTTTGCGGCGATCAGCTACTGCCGCACCGACCTGGAGGCCCACGCCTTCACCCTCGGCGGCCTCGCCACCCGCCCGAGCGGCGAGGTGCTGGATGCCGACGGCCAGCCGATCCGCGGGCTGTACGCCGCGGGCCGCAGCGCCTGCGGCCTGCCGCGCTGGGGCGAGGGCTACAGCTCCGGCCTGTCGCTGGGGGATTCGACCTTCTTCGGCCGCATGGCCGGCAAGGCGGCGGCGGACGCCTGACGGCCGTGGCGGGTGCCAGCCCGAACCGGGCCGGCACCGGGGCTCGGTCAGCCCCTGGGCATGCCGAGGCCGCGCTCGGCGATGATGTTGAGCTGGATCTCGTTGGTGCCGGCGTAGATGGTGTCGGCGCGGGAGAAGAAGAACACCTGCTGCAGGCGGCGCAGCGGGTCTTCCTCGGCCTGGAGGTCGCCGGCCGTGCCCATCACGTCCATCGCCAGCTCGCCCAGCCGGCGGTGCCAGTTGGACCAGGCATACTTGTACACCAGCGCCTCCGGCCCCACCGCCGCCTCGCCCCGGGCGAAGATGCGCAGGGCGTTGGCGCGCAGGGTCCGCAGGCCGATCCAGGCGTCGGCGATGCGACGGCGGATGGCCGGGTCCTGGTCGGCGCCGCCCGCCCGGGCCGCGTCCACCAGCAACTCCAGCTCGTGACTGAAGTGCATCTGCTGGCCCAGGGTGGACAGGCCCCGCTCGTAGCCGAGCAGCGCCATGGCCACCTTCCAGCCGTCGCCGGGCGCGCCGACGATGCAGTCGGCGGCGGTGCAGGCGCCGTCGAAGAACACCTCGTTGAACTCGGCCTCGCCGGTCATCTGGCGGATCGGGCGGATCTCCACGCCGGGCTGGTCCAGCGGCACCAGCAGGAAACTCAGCCCCTCCCGCCCCACGCTGCCCGGCGTGCTGCGGGCGATGACGAAGATCCATTCGGACTCGTGGGCCAGGGAGGTCCACACCTTCTGGCCCTGCAGGTGCCACTTGCCATCCTCCAGCCAGCAGCGGGTGCGGATGGCCGCCAGGTCGGAGCCGGCGCCGGGCTCGGAATAGCCCTGGCACCAGAACACCTTGCCCTCGCGGATGCCGGGCAGGAAGCGCGCCTGCTGCTCGGGGGTGCCGAAGTCGATCAGGGTGGGGGCCATCAGCGTCTCGCCGATGTGGCCCATCCGGCCGGGGCCGCCGGCGCGGGCGTACTCCTCGTGAAAGGCCACCTGCAGCGACACCGGCAGTTCGCGGCCACCGTGGGCGCGGGGCCAGCCCAGGCCGATCCAGCCCCCCGAGGCCATCACCTGCTCCCACTCCCGGCGCAGCTCGGAGTGGGCGGTTTCGTCACCGGGGCCACCCCGGTGGCGCAGCACTTCAAAGCGGCCGGTCAGGTGGCGGGCCATCCAGTCGGCCACTTCGGCCCGAAAGGCCATTTCTTCCGTCGTACTCATGCGCTATTCCTCCGGCCGAGCAGGCTGTCGGCCACCGCGTCACGCCAGGCGTCGGGGGTGCCGAACCACTGGCTGCCCCACTGGGCGCGCTTGAAATGAAGTTGAGGGTCGTATTCCCAGGTGAAGCCGACCCCGCCGTGGAGCTGGATCGCCTCCGCCGCACAGAAGCGATAGGCCTCGGCGGCCTGCACCCGGGCCACGGCGATTTCGTCCAGGGCCAGCGCCCCCTGCAGGCCGCCACCGGCCGCGAGGGCGCCGCCGAGGGCCGAGCGGGCCCCTTCGAGCTTCACCATCATCTCGGCGCAGCGGTGCTTGACGGCCTGGAAGGCGGCCACCGGGCGGCCGAACTGCTGGCGTTCCCTGGTGTAGGCCACCGTCAGCTCGATGCAGCGCGCCGCCCCGCCCACCTGCTCGGCGGCCAGCAGCAGGGCCGTGGAGGCCAGCGCGGCGGCCAGCCCGTCGGCCAGCGCGCCGGGCGCATCGAGCCGCGCCTCGGCGCCCAGGCGCACCCCCGCCAGCTGCCAGCGGGCCTGGGGACGGCTCAGGTCCCACGCCGCCAGCGGGCTGCGGGTGACGCCGGCGAGCCCGGCCGGCACCTCGAAGAGGCCCATGCCGCCCTCGTCGAGGCGTGCCACCACGAAGGCCGTGTCGGCGGTGTCGCCGTCCAGCACCTGCGGGGCGCTGCCGTCGAGCACCCAGCCGTCACCGTCGCGGCGGGCGTGGATCTCCAGCCCGGCGGGCGTGACGAACGGCGACAGGCCCGGGCCGGCGATCACCGTGGCGATACAACGCCCCTCCGCCAGCGCCGGCAGCAGGCGCCCGGCCGCCGCCTCGCTGGCGCAGCGCACCAGCAGCGGGTGGGTCAGCGCCACGCCGGAGAACAGCGGCGAGCGCGTGAGCTGGCGGCCGCTCTCCTCCAGCAGCACGGCCGCCTCGGCAAGGCCCAGCCCGAGGCCGCCGAAGGGCTCCGGCACGATGACGGCGGTCCAGCCGAGCTGGGCGATGCCCTGCCAGAGGGCCGGGTCGCCGTCGCGGCCGTCGCGGGCGTTGGCATGCTCGGCCAGATAGGCGGCTGCGGTCTCCTGGAGCGCGCGCTGCTCCTCGGTCAGGATCGCGCTCACGGGGTGACCTGCGCTTCCATCGCCGCCAGGAAGTGCTCGCCATAGGGCGGCAGCATCCCCCACTCGCGGCGCGGGTCGTAGGCGGGCGCCTTGAACACGGTGCGCACGTGGCTGAACTCGATGAAGCCCTCGCGCCCGTGGTAATGGCCCATGCCGGAGGCGCCGACCCCGCCGAAGGGCGCGTCGTGCATCGCGGCGTGGAACATGGCTTCGTTGATGGTGACCCCGCCGGAGAGGGTGTGGTCCAGCACCCGCTGCTGCTCGGCGGCGTCCTCGCCGAAGTAGTACAGGGCCAGCGGACGCGGGCGGCCGTTGATGTGGGCGATGGCCTCGCCGACCTCGTCGTAGCCCTGCACCACCACCGCCGGGCCGAAGATCTCCTCTTCCATGATGCGCGCCCCGGCCGGCGGGTCGATGACGATCCGCAGCGGGCAGCGCCGGCCGGCCACCGGCTCGGCGGGGCTGGACTCGACGCGGGCGCCGCGGGCGACGGCGTCGGCCAGGTAGCCCTCGACGCGGGCCAGGTGGCGCTCATTGACCACCGCGGTCAGGTCGGCGTTGCCCGCCACCGTGGGGAAGAAGCTGGCGAAGGCGTCCTTGAGGGCCGCCACGAAGCCCTCGAGCTGCTCGCGGGCCACGTAAACCACGTCCGGATTGACGCACAGCTGGCCGGCGTTGGCGGCCTTGGCGGCGGCGATGCGGAAGGCGGCGGTGGCCAGGTCGGCGCTGCGCCCGACGATGGTCGGCGACTTGCCGCCCAGCTCCAGTGTCACCGGCACCAGGTTGGCGGAGGCGTTGCGCATGATGGCCTTGCCGACCTCGGTGCTGCCGGTGAACACCAGGTGGTCGAAGGGCTGGGCGCTGACCGCCGCCCCCATCTCGGGCCCGCCGGTGACGGCCGCCACGTCGAGCGGGTCGAACATTTCGGCGACCGCCTCGGCCACCACCCGGGCCGTGCGCGGCACGATCTCGGAGGGCTTGAGGATGGCCCGGTTGCCGGCCGCCAGGGCGTAGGCCAGGGGCGCGAAAAGCGTGAACAGCGGCGCGTTCCAGGTGCCGATGATGCCCACCGAGCCCTTGGGCTGGTACTGCACCCAGGCCTCGGCCCCAAACTGGTCGTAGGGCATGAAGGGCTGGCGCTTCTCGGCGGCCATCCACGGCTCGAAGTGGTCCCGCGCGTGCTTGAGGGAGGCCAGCGAGCCCAGCACGTCGTTCATCAGCGAGAAGCCCGGATGGCGCCCCCCGAAATCCTCGTCCATGGCCGCGACGAGCGGCTTGTGATGCTTGACGAGCAGGTCGATGGCCGTCTGGATGCGGCGGCGGCGGGTGGCCGCATCAACGGCACCCGCGGCGGTGAAGGCCTGTTTCTGGGCCGCCAGCAAGGCGGCCAGGGCTTCGGGAGTGTGGTCGTGTGTGCTCATGGTCTCCGGATCACCTCGATCGGGTTGGGGTATGGGAATGATGGGGCCTGCGCCGCCCGGTGGCGGGGCCGGCGTTGCGTCCGCCCGCCGGGAGTGCGGGCGAACGGACCCGTGCCTGTTGGCCCGCAACTTAACAAGCGGCGCAAGGCGCTCCATCGTCCGATTGGATGAGGCCCGCCCCCGCCCGCCGCTAGTCCGTTGGGACGATGCCCGCGCCGGATGCGCTATCGATACTCTGGCCATGACTCACCGCCCCAGCGAGGCATGACATGACCCAAGCCAGCTTTGATCCTCAGGCCTTCCGGGCTGCCCTCGGCACCTTCACGACCGGGGTCACGATCATCACCACCCGCGCCGCCGACGACGCGCCCGTCGGGATCACCGCCAACAGCTTCAACTCGGTGTCCCTCAACCCGCCGCTGGTGCTGTGGAGCCTGGCCAAGACCGCCAAGAGCCTGCCGGCCTTCGAGGAAGGCACGCACTGGAACGTGCATGTGCTGGCCGCCAGCCAGGAGCCCCTGTCGGGCCGCTTCGCCTCCCAGGGCGCCGACAAGTTCGCCGGGCTGGCGCTGGACCTCGGCATCAGCCATGCGCCGCTGATCCCCGGCTGCACCGCCCGCTTCCAGTGCCGCACGGCCTTCCGCTACGACGGCGGCGATCACGTGATCTTCGTCGGCGAAGTGCTGGCCTACGACCGCAGCGACGAACCGCCCCTGGTCTACCAGGCCGGCCAGTACGCCATCGCCGCCCGCAAGCCGCGGCAGGAGGTCCGCCTGGGGGCCACGCCGCCCCCGGAGTGCAGCTACACCGAGGATCTGCTGGGCTACCTGCTGGGCCGCTCCCACTACCAGATGCTGTTCGCCCTGCGCCGGCTGCTGGCGAGCCACGCCCTCGACGAGCCGGCGTTCTTCATCCTGTCCACGCTGAGCGTGCGCGACCGGCTGACCCTCGACGAGCTCAACGGGATCATCGGCTACACCGGCTTCACGGTGACCGCCCCCCAGCTGGCCGCCCTCGAGGCCCAGCGCTACATCGCCCGCGAACCGGACGGCGAGGCGCTGCGTTTCGTGCTGACCGCCGACGGCCGCGAAGCCTCCCTGCGCCAGATCGCACACGCCAAGGCGGTGGAGGAAGACCTGGTGGATGCGCTGGGCGTCGGCGACGTGATGGCCCTCAAGCTGCTGCTCAAACGCCTGATCGCCAGCACCGACCCCGGCCTGCCCGACCTGTGGGCACCCGCCGCCGCACCGGCGGCCGTGGCCTGAGCCCGTTCCCGCCCATCGGATCCCGTCCGACGCCGTTCGATCCCCTCTTCAACCTTGATGCACAGGACTCGCCCATGCCCCTGATCGATCGCTTCACCCTCAACAACCAGGTGGCCCTGGTCACCGGCGCCGGCCGCGGCATCGGCCGGGCCATCGCCCTGGCCTACGCCGAGGCCGGCGCCGACGTGGTCTGCGCCGCCCGCACCCTGGCCGACGTGGAAGCCGTGGCCGGGGAAATCCGCGCCCTGGGGCGCCGGGCCCTGGCGGTGGCCTGCGACGTGAACGACCCCGCACAACTGGCGGCCGCGGTGAGCGCCACCCTCTCCGGGTTCGGGCGCCTCACCCACCTGGTCAATAACGCCGGCGGCGCCGGCCCCAACGACCCGCTCAAGCTGTCGCCCCAGCGCTTCGACGAGATCCTGCGCTTCAACGTGGGCAGCGCCTACGCGCTGACCCAGCTGTGCGTGCCCGCGATGCGCGAGGCCGGTGGCGGCAACATCATCAACATCACCTCGGGCGCCGCCCGCTACGCCCAGCGCCACTTCAGCGCCTACGGCGCCGCCAAGGCCGCCCTGACCCAGCTCACCCGCCTGCTGGCCCAGGACTTCGCGCCCCAGGTGCGGGTCAATGGCATCGCGCCGGGCCCCATCCTCACCGCCGCCCTCGACCGGGCCCTGCCCGCCGACATGCGCGAGGGCATGGTCCGCAACACCCCCCTGCAGCGCCTCGGTGAAACCGAGGATATCGCCGCCGCCGCCCTCTACCTGGCCACCCCCGCCTCCGGCTGGGTCACCGGCAAGATCCTCGAGGTGGACGGGGGCGCAGAATCCAGCGTCTGGCCGGGCTGAACCCCAACCGGGCCGGCGCCACGCCGGCACCCGACCGACACCCCGGCGCGGGGGGGGGGGCCCCCCCCCCCCCGCCCGGGGAGGGGGGGCGCCGCCACCACCCCCCCCGGGGCGCCCCCCCCCCCCCC
>NZ_JAYREK010000022.1:0-60233 GCF_041908905.1 Zoogloea sp. | reverse complement strand
ACGAGGAACAACAACGCGAGCGCAGCATCGCCGCGCTAAAACGCCGAGCAGCCACGCTCGGATTCCAGATCAACCCCATCGGGACCGCTGCATGAAAACCGCCCTGGCTATTTTTGTTTCTTGAGAGGTCTCGCTGCAAAAAAAGACCCGGCCTCTCGGGCCGGGTAAAAAAGGGAACGGACTGAACCGGAAACCCTTGGGATGCTCGGGGAGCCGGCGGCCAGGTGGGCGCCGGCGGAAGGGGGTCAGATGGCGATCTGGCCGCCGTCGGTGCGGGTGATGACGACGGTGGCCGAACGCGGGCGCTTGGTGGCGGTGGCGTCGGTCTGGCTGGCGGGCCAGGCACTGGTCGGGGCGGCCAGGCTGCCGTCCTCGCCCGGGTGCTGGACGTTGATGAACATCGTCTTGCGGTCGGGGGTCATGGCGGTGCCGGTGATCTCGCATTCCTTCGGGCCGACCAGGAAGCGGCGGACGGTGGCCGGGGTGGCGTTGGCGCCCTTGATGGTCGGGGTGCCGCCGGCGGCGACCGCCGCGCTGCCGTCACCGACCTTGCCGGGGATGGCGGCCAGCATCATGCAGTTGGTGACGTCGGTGTAGGCGCCGTCGTCAGTCTGTATCCACAGCATGCCGTTGCGGTCGAACCACAGGCCGTCCGGGCTCGAGAAGTCATTGACGTCGGTGAGGCCGGAGAGGTTTACATCGGCCGCGGCGCCGGCTTCGGCGGCGAACAGGTAGATGTCCCAGGCGAAGGTGGCGGCGGCGGGGTCGTTGCCGGCTTCGCGCCAACGGATGATGTGGCCGTTGGGGTTGCCCTTCTGGGTGGTGGTGCCGCCCTTGATGTCCTCGTAGTAGCGGGGGTTGGCGGTGTCGGGCTTGAGCTGGCTGCCGGTCGGGGTGGCGCTGGGGGAGACCCGGTTGCTGTTGTTGGTGAGGGTCATGTAGACCTCGCCGTTGATGGGGTTCACCGCACCCCACTCGGGGCGGTCCATCTTGGTGGCGCCCACGGCGTCGCCGGCCAGGCGGGCATGGACGAGCACGTCGGCCTGGTCCGCAAAGGGGTAGATGGCGTTGGCGGCGTCGAGCCCGTTCTTGCCGTGGGTGAGCTCGATCCAGTTGCCGCTGCCGTCGGCGTTGAACCTGGCGACGTAGAGGGTGCCCTCGCTCATGTACTTCTGGCCGGCGGTGTGGCCCTTGCCCACGTCGGCGGCGTCCCACAGGGCCTTCGAGACGAACTTGTAGATGTACTCGTTGCGGGAATCGTCGCCCATGTAGAACACCACCGGCTTGCCGGCGACGGCCTTGCAGGGCCAGCAGCCCTCGTGGGCGAAGCGGCCGAGGGCGGTGTGCTTGAGCGGGGTGGAGGCGGGGTCGAAGGGGTCGATCTCGACGATCCAGCCGAAGGTGTTGAAGATGTTGCGGTAGTCGACGCCGGCGTTGGCACCGGTGACGGAGGCGCTCCAGCGGACGTAGAGGTCGTCGGCGCCGGCGGTTTCCCACATGTAGGGGCTGCGGCGGCCCTGGGTCATGCCGTAGCGGTTGAGGCCGGTGACTTCCTTGGCGCTGCGCAGGGCGTTGTCGCCGGCGGCACGGCCGATGACGTTGGTGAAGTTCTCCTCACAGGTGAGGTAGGTGCCCCACGGGGTGTAGCCGTTGCCGCAGTTGTTGTTGGTGCCACGGGTCATGGTGCCGTCGGCGGAGTACTTGGTGCTCACCAGGGCGTTGCCGCGGGCCGGGCCGCTGAAGGCCATCGGGGTGGCGGAGGTGATGCGCCGGTTGTAGCGGGAGCCCTTGACCATGCTCATCGCGGTGCCGCTGGCGCCGCGCTTGATCTCGGCGACGCTGACGCCGTGGGCGTTGATTTCCTTGTCGACCTCGGCGGGCACGGTGCGCACGTTGTTCACCACCGTACGGCCGCTGGGGTGCAGCGCGTAGGGGCCGACCACGTATTCGTGGTTCACGCAGATCAGGCCGCGGTCGGAGCGGTTGGCGTCGAAGGCGCCGGCATCGGACAGGCCGAAGTAGTGCATGCCGTCGTGGCCGTCACCGATGCGGTTGTTGTAGGAGTCGGCGGATTCGCTGCCGTTGTCGGCCCAGGCGGCATCGGTGCTGGTGAGCGGGTCGCCGAGCGCGTGGAGGACGCTGATCTGATAGCCGGCCGGGACGGTGACGAGGTCGTTCTTGTTCTTGGCGACAGCGTCGAAGTTGAGTGCGAGGGGGGCGTCGTCGGTGCTGCCGCCGCAGGCGCTCAGGCTGGTGCCGAGGAGGGTCGAGGCCGTCACGGCGATGCCGCCCTTGAGGACACCCCGGCGGCTCATGCGCACGGCGATGAGATCGTCGATGTGGGGGTTGGCGGACGTGTTGGTGCTGTCGCCGTCGTTGAGGGGAGAGGCGGTTTCGAGGGCGTGGGGCGTCATGGACATGCTGCGTATCTCCGGTGAACTTCTAACGGGGCCGGATGATGGGGGCTGAAGGTGACGGTTTGATTAAGACGGGTTGCGCATGTCGGGCGGACGCGCGATCACCGGACAGCGCCGTGCAGCGTGAAAAAAAACGGCGCCCGGAGGCGCCGTTTTGTGGATCGGAGGAAGCCGATTACTTCTTCATGCCCATCTTGGTGAAGGCCTGGAAGGCTTCGGTGGAGGCCTTGGTCATCTGCTCGTAGGCGGCACGGGCGGTGTCCATGGCGCCCTGGATGGTGCCGAGGGCGTTGTGGTCGCCGACCGGCATGCCCTTGAACATCTTCTGGATGGATTCGAACATGTCGGCGCCGCCGCCGGTGAGCTGCTCGCTGACCATCTTGCCGACTTCGGCCTGGGTCTTGGCGGTGATCTCGGCGATTTCGCGGGCGCAGGCCAGCATCTTCTCGGTGGTGCTCTGGGCGTAGGCGGTACGCAGGTTCATGGCTTCAGCCGGATCCTTGACGGAGGACAGGGCCTTGGCGTTGGCGACGCCCTCTTCGAACAGGGACTTGGCGGTGCCGACCTGCAGTTCCATGATGCGCTGGGAGTTCTCGATGGAGAGCTGGGCCAGGCGCATGGCGGCTTCGAGGTTCTTTTTCTGGATTTCGTTGAGTTGCTGTTCGTGTTTGGTTGCCATATGGATATTCCTCCGCTCTTGGATCTTCGAAATTTGTATGGGGATGAGGTCGATCAGCGTCTCATCGAGATCTCACCCGAAAAAGATAGCATACCGACCCGTTAGATGATTGATCTAAGATCAAAAAAATGAAATTCCCGCTCGCATTGTTGCGCTGCAGCAACACTTGGCCGACCCCGTGCCGGCGGAGCCCGGTCAAGGGGCGTTGTTCTGTTTCTTGAGGCGGTAATTGAGCTGGGGGCGGGTGATGCGCAGCAGCCGCGCCGCGCCCGACAGGTTGCCGCCGGATTCCCGAACGGCATGCTGGATGAGGGCCTCCTCGAGGGCGTCCAGGCCGACCCCGGATTCGATCACCCGGTTGCACAGCTTCCCGAGGGCGACCTCCGCATCGGCGAGGCCACCGGCGGCATCCAGGATGTGCTCCGGCGGGGTGTCTTCTTCGTCGTGGGGTTCGACGAAGAGGTGCTCGACTTCGATCCAGTCGTTCTGGGGGGTGAGGATGATCCCCCGCTCGATGATGTTCTCGAGCTCGCGGATGTTGCCCGGCCAGGAGTACGACTTGAGGGCGCGCATGGCCTTGTCGGTGATGCCGGCGACGCGCTTGTCGTGCAGGGCGCTGAAGCGCTGCAGCATGGCCTCGACCATCGGCGGGATGTCGGTGAGGCGGTCGCGCAGCGGCGGGATGGTGACCGGGTACACGTTGAGCCGGTAGAACAGGTCGCTGCGGAAGCGCCCGGCCTTCACGGCGGCCTGCAGGTCGACGTTGGTGGCGGCGACCAGGCGCACGCTGACCTTGCGGACCCGCTCGTCGCCGAGGCGTTCGATCTCGCCCTCCTGGAGCACGCGCAGCAGCTTGGCCTGGGCGGAGAGGGGGAGTTCGCCGACTTCGTCGAGGAAGAGGGTGCCGCCGTCGGCGCGCTCGAACTTGCCCATCCGCGAGGCGTGGGCGCCCGTGAAGGCACCTTTCTCGACACCGAAGAGTTCCGATTCGATGAGCTCGTCGGGCAGCGCCGCGCAGTTGACGGCGATGAAGGGATTGGCCGCACGCCGGCTCATGTCGTGGAGGGTGCGGGCGAAGCGTTCCTTGCCGACGCCGGTCTCGCCCAGCAGCAGCACGGTGACCTGGGTGCAGGCGGCCTTGGTGATCAGCGAGTAGGCGCGGCGGAAACCCGTCGACGAGCCGATCAGGTTCTGGGGCTGCTGGTTGCCTTCGAGGGAGGCGCGCAGGGCGTCAACCTGTCCGCGCAGTTCGAGCATGTGATTCAGGATGGAGTCCGCTTCATAGTAGGAGGCCAGTTCGTTGGCGTCGGGCCATTCTTCGACGGGCTTGCCGACGATGCGGCACTGATCGCAGCCCGTGGCGGCGCAGTCGACCTCCTTGAACAGGATGAAGCGTCCCATGAAGGCCGAGGTGTAACCCGATGCGTAGCCGATCTGCATCCAGCACACCGGGTCGCGGGTCTGGCCGTATTCCCGGACGTGGACCTCCGCCTCGTAGGAGTTGTCCCACAGGAACTCGCCCTCGAAGTGTCCGGTTTCAAGGTCCATCTCGACCCGGACCGGCGTGACGATCACGCTGCCCTCAAGCATGTGCAGCTGGGGGCCGGCGAAGAAGGTTTCCTTCTCGCTGCGGCCGCAGCGGATCTTCTTGGCGAGCTCCGCGTCCCGGGCGCCCGAGGCGTAACCCATCCGGGTGAGAATCCGGCGGGCCTGGTCGATGCCCACGGAGTCGATGAGTTCCTTGCGCAGGGCCGACAGCGCCGCGGTGTGCATCAGCAGCATCCGGTTCTCGTCGAGCCAGATCTGCCCCTTGTCGGCACAAAATCGAACCAGGCGGCGCAGATCGCTATCCGGCGGGTAACGGGTCGTGCTCAAGTTTTCTCTCCTCCGGTCTTCTCCGCTGCTCGATGGACGTTGTTTGTACCGGCTGGGACGGCCGGGGCAGCGGTAGATTGACCTTATACCACGCACGCCGAACTGCTTCGAGGGCTTGGTGCATAGCTCTGGTTTATAGGTAAATAAGTTTGCATTATTGATTAATTTACGATAATAATACAAAATCTCGAGAAAACAGTGAAGATCTATCCTTGTCGCACTTTCATCCCCATGAAACGCGGCAGGCCGAGGGGGAGAAAATGGCTGAAAAATTTCTGGTTCATATCGAAAACAGCGCTGAAGAATATCTGTGCGCGGCCGATCAGGACTTGCTGCGCGGCATGGAGGCCCTCGGCCGGCGGGGCATTCCGGTCGGTTGCCGTGGCGGCGGCTGTGGCGTCTGCAAGGTGCAGATCACGGCGGGCGAGTACGAGGCGCGCAAGATGAGCCGCTCCTACGTGAGCGCCGAGGAGATCGCAGACGGCATCGTGCTGGCCTGCCGGGTTTACCCCCGCAGCGACATTCGCCTGGAAGTCCAGGGCAAGATGATCAAGGCCTTCGGCGGCAGCGCCGCGCCGGGCCCGGAGAAGACACCCAAACCCTGAGCCGTTTCCCAAGCGCTTGGGTCAACCTGTTGTTTGCGACCAGGAGCATCAAATCCGGTAGATCCCTCCCTCCTGCCGGGCTCCCTGGTTTTTTCAGGCCGTCACCTTCGTGACGGCCTTTTTTTTGTGCTTCGTCCGGCGGTGCTCCGCCGCCGGGGCGCCCCTCCCTCATGCGTCGTGGACCGGGGCATCGGGTAGACACCCGCGTGATCGTGTGCATCCGGCGGCCGGGGGAGCGGCACCCGCGCCGCTGGCTTGCCGGGGCGGTCTGTCATTTCTGGGTATGAAAAATGCTTGAAAAGGTCTGGGCAGACTGCGCCCGCTGGCGGCGATTCCGGCGGCTGGGTCGGCGGTGCCCGCGGCAGGCCTTGTCGGCACGCGCTTCCGGCGGAAAAGGGGTCGATTTTTAGAACAAAATTCTGTTTATGGGGGTATTAATCAGAACATCAAGTTGCGGTGCAGCAATTCATCAATTGGTTGAGATGGGCTCAGGGTTTTTGCTCGAGGGGATTTTTTGTTTGTTTGAATAATGATTCAAATCAATTGTTTAAAAAATCTGGCACGTGACTTGATATGGGATTGGTGCTGTTCCCATACCAAACAGAGGAAGTAATGAGCGAGCCGACAGAGCAACCGGTAGACATGAATCGCAAGTATGTCCGACTCGTCGAGAGACGGCCGGACGGGTTGGTGGAGTTCGAGTTCTCCATTTCCGATCCGCAGATCTTCGTCGAGATGCTGCTGCCTGAAGCGGCCTACGAAGACTTCTGCCGGATGAACCGGGTGATCCTCCTCGAGGGTTCCCGCCCGGACGATGGGGATGGTGGCGATTTCAACTGGACTCTGCACGAAGCGACCCACCAGCGCTTCCGCTGACAACACCGGCGAAAGCCCGGATCCGAGACTAAAAAGAGAGGAGAAGTACATGCAAATCGACCTGCAGACGATTGCCATCAAGCCGCTGCGACACACCTTCGACAACGTCGCCCGCCGCATCGGCGCCGACAAGCCCGCCACGCGCTACCAGGAAGGCACCCTGGACATGCAGCAGGAGGCGAACTACCACTACCGCCCGACCTGGGATCCGGATCACCTGATCTACGACCGCGACCGCACCATCATCAAGATGGCCGACTGGTACGCCTTCAAGGATCCGCGCCAGTTCTACTACGGCGCCTACACCATGGCCCGCGCCAAGCAGCAGGACACCGCAGAAGCCAACTTCGATTTCGTCGAGAGCCGCGGCCTGGCCGACAACCTGCCTGACGAGGTCCGTGAAACCGTCCTGAAGCTGCTGGTGCCGCTGCGTCACGTGGCCTGGGGCTCCAACATGAACAACGCCGCCGTCTGCGCCTACGGCTACGGCACGGGTTTCTCCCAGCCGCACATCTACCAGGCCATGGACCAGCTGGGCATCGCCCAGTACATCACCCGCGTGGGCCTGCTGCTGGGCAGCGTCGATGTGCTCGACGAAGCCAAGAAGTCCTGGATGGAAGACGACACCTGGCAAGGCCTGCGCCGCTTCGTCGAGGACAGCATGGTCCTCAAGGATCCGTTCGAGCTGTTCGTCGTCCAGAACGTCGTGCTCGACGGTCTGCTCTACCCGCTGGTGTACGAAACCATCGTCGATGACGTGCTCTCCGCGAAGGGCGGCACGCCCGTGGCGATGCTGACCCAGTTCATGACCGACTGGTTCGCCGAAACCAGGAAGTGGGCCGACGCGACCGTCAAGATCGCGGCCGCCGAGTCTGCCGAGAACAAGGAGATCCTCACCAAGTGGCTCGGCGCCTGGCGCGACCGTGCTGCCGCCGCGCTGCTGCCGGTGGCCCGCATCGCCCTGGGTGATCGTAGCGACGAGCTGGTCGGCGAAGTCGTCCAGCAATTCAACGCCCGCATGGCCAAGGCCGGCGTGCCCCTCTGAGGAATCATTGATGTCCACCGTATTCATCGCCCTGCAGACCAACGAAGACACCCGTCAGGTCATCGAAGCCATCCTCCAGGACAACCCCAGCGCCGTCGTCGACGAGCAGCCGGCCATGGTGAAGATCAACGCGGAAGACCGCCTGGTCGTGCGTCGTGAAACGATCGAGGAGCTGATCGGTCGACCCTACGACCTGCAGGAAATGCAGGTTCACATGATCACCATGTCGGGCAACCTCGATCAGACCGACGACGAGATGACCCTTTTCTGGAACGCCTGAGAGCCCCCAAGGAGACTGAAAAATGGATATGCAAGTAGCCAAGAAAAAGCTCGGCCTTAAAGAGCGCTACGCGGTGATGACCCGCGGCCTCGACTGGACCCCGTCCTACCAGAAGATGGAAGACATCTACCCGTACATCGCCTACGAGGGGATCAAGATCCATGACTGGGACAAGTGGGAAGACCCGTTCCGCCTGACCATGGACGCCTACTGGAAGTACCAGGCCGAGAAGGAGCGCAAGCTGTACTCCGTGCTCGACGCCTACATCCAGAGCAACGGCCACCTCAACGTCACCGACGCCCGCTACCTGAACACCGTCAAGCTGTTCATCAGCGGCATCAGCCCGCTCGAGTACGTGGCGCACCGCGGCTTCGCCCACGCCGGCCGCCAGTTCCCCGGCCCCGGCCCGCGCGTGGCCTGCCTGATGCAGTCCCTCGACGAGATCCGTCACGCCCAGACCCAGGTGCACGCCGTCTCGAACTACAACAAGTACTACAACGGCATGCATGACTTCCATCATGCCCATGACCGCGTGTGGTTCCTGTCGGTGCCGAAGAGCTTCTTCGACGACGCCATCACCGCCGGCCCGTTCGAGTTCATGGTCTCGATCGGCTTCTCGTTCGAGTACGTGCTGACCAACCTGCTGTTCGTGCCCTTCGTCTCGGGCGCGGCCTACAACGGCGACATGGGCACCATGACCTTCGGCTTCTCGGCCCAGTCCGACGAAGCCCGTCACATGACCCTGGGCCTCGAAGTCATCAAGTTCATCCTGCAGCAGGATCCGGCCAACGTGCCCATCGTGCAGCGCTGGATCGACAAGTGGACCTGGCGCGGCTACCGCGTGCTGACCCTCGTCGCCATGATGATGGACTACATGCTGCCCAAGCGCACCATGAGCTGGAAGGAAGCCTGGGAGGTTTACTTCGAGCAGAACGGCGGTGCGCTGTTCAAGGATCTGGCCCGCTACGGCATCAAGATGCCCGACTGCGCCGCCCAGATCGCCCTCGAGAAGGATCACCTGTCCCACCAGGCGTGGAGCACCTTCTACAACTACGCCGCGGCCACCAACTTCCACACCTGGATGCCGGACGAGGACGAAATGGCCTGGCTGTCGGCGAAGTACCCGAACAGCTTCGACAAGCACTACCGTCCGCGTTACGAGTTCTGGCGCGAGCAGGCCGCCAAGGGCAACCGCTTCTACAACAAGACGCTGCCCATGCTGTGCCAGACCTGCCAGATCCCGCTGGTGTTCACCGAGCCGGGCGACCCGACCAAGATCTGCTACCGCGAAGTCGACTACAAGGCCGAGAAGTACCACTTCTGCTCTGATCACTGCAAGAAGATCTTCGAAGACGAGCCCGAGAAGTACATCCAGGCCTGGCTGCCGGTGCACCAGATCTACCAGGGCAACTGCTTCCCCGAAGGCACCGACCCGACCGTCGAGGGCTTCGACCCGCTGGCCGCCGTGCTGAAGTACTACAACCTCGAGCACGGTCGCGACAACCTCGACTTCGACGTCTCGGAAGACAAGAAGAACTTCGAAGCCTGGCGCGGTCAGGCCACCAAGAACGTGTAATGCATCAGGCGTCGCGGGCCGTCCGGCGGTCCGCGGCGCCCTACACAAGACAGGAGACACACTATGGCTGTAGCTGCCGTCAAGGAATATCAATTCGCCCCCGCTGATTCCATGGACAAGTTCCATGGCAACCAGCTGCTCTACATCGGCTGGGAAGACCACCTGCTGTTCTGCGCGCCGTTTGCGTTCCCGTTCCCGCCGGGCATGCGTTTCGGCGACATCATCGCCGGCGTGCTGCCGGGCGTCTTCGGCTATCACCCGGACTTCGCCCAGATCGACTGGTCGAAGGCCGAGTGGTTCAAGTCCAGCCAGCCCTGGCAGCCGGACTTCGACAAGTCCCTCGCCGAGAACGGCCTGAAGCACAAGGACGTGATCCGCTTCCGCACGCCGGGCCTGACCGGCATCAAGGGTTCCTGCAGCTGAACCCGATGCAATCGGGCGGCCCGCTGCGGCGGGTTGCCCGGTGTCGAGCCAGTAGTTCGCCAGATCGAGAACGGATAACAAAGCATGACTTACGAACTGACCATTGAACCGATCGGCCAGACGATCGAAGTCGAGGACGACCAGACGATTCTCGACGCCGCCCTGCGGGCCGGCATCTGGCTGCCCCACGCCTGCTGCCACGGCCTGTGCGCCACCTGCAAGGTCATCGTGACCGACGGTGAAGTGGATCACGGCGAGGCCTCCAGCTTCGCGCTGATGGACTTCGAGCGCGACGAGGGCAAGACTCTGGCCTGCTGCGCCCGTCTGCAGAGCGACGTGACCATCGAGGCCGAGATCGACGAGGATCCGGACGCCGAGTCCATTCCCGTGCGGGATTTCCCGGGCACCGTGTCGCGCATCGAGACGCTCACCCCGACCATCAAGGGCATCTTCGTCGAACTCGACGAGCCCATTCATTTCCAGGCGGGCCAGTATGTGAACGTGGACATCCCGTCCCTGGGCATCAGCCGCGCCTTCTCCCTCGCCAACGTGCCGTCCACCGGCCGTGAGATCGAGCTCAACATCCGTATCGTCCCGGGCGGGGTAGGGACCACCTATCTCCACGAGAAGCTGGCGGTGGGCGATCGCATCAAGATCTCGGGCCCCTATGGCCGCTTCTTTGTGCGCAAGTCGGCAAACACCCCGTCGATCTTCATGGCGGGCGGCTCGGGCCTGTCGAGCCCGCGTTCGATGATCCTCGACCTGCTCGAGGAAGGCAGCACCCTGCCGATCACCCTGGTCTATGGCCAGCGCAGCCGTGAAGAGCTCTACTACCACGACGAGTTCCTCGCCCTGGCCGAGAAGTACCCGAACTTCACCTACGTCCCGGCGCTGTCGGACGAACCGGCGGATTCCGACTGGACGGGCTTCCGCGGCTACGTGCATGACGCGGCCAAGGCCCACTTCGACAACGATTTCCGCGATCACAAGGCCTATCTGTGCGGCCCCCCGATGATGATCGACGCCTGCATCACCACGCTGATGCAGGGCCGCCTGTTCGAGAACGACATCTACACCGAGAAGTTCTTCTCGGCTGCAGACGCCCAGCAGGTTCGCAGCCCCCTGTTCAAGCGGGTTTGACGGCCACGCCCGCCCTCACCGGGCGGGCGCCGTCATAAGCTTGATCATTGTCAAAAAATATCGAGATTTCAAAGTTTTTTCGGGAATAAATCGATATTCTTTTCGACGCGGTTTTAGTTCCACGATCACAACCCTGCCTCGAGCCGGACAAACCGGACGGGCAAACTTGGAGGAGATTCTCATGGCAATGACTGGTGTTCTGCGTCCCGGCCACATTTCGCTGCGCGTCCTGGATCTGGAAGAAGGTATCAATTTCTACAAGAACACCCTGGGTCTGGTCGAAACCGGCCGTGACAACCAGGGCCGCGTCTATTTCAAGTCCTGGGACGAGCGCGACCACAACAGCGTCCTGATCCGTGAAGCCGACCAGGCGGGTGTCGATTTCTTCGCCTTCAAGGTTGCCGACAAGGCCACCCTGGAGAAGCTGGACGGCGACCTGAAGGCCTTCGGCCTCACCACCGAGCGCATTCCGGCGGGCGAGATGCTCGAAACCGGCGAGCGCGTCCGCTTCCAGATTCCGTCCGGCCACTTCATCGAGCTGTACGCCGAGAAGACCGACGTCGGCAACGGCCAGTCCTACCAGAACCCGGATCCGTGGATCCCGGCCGCCGAGCACGGCATCGCCCCGAGCCGCATGGATCACTGCCTGCTCTACGGCCCGGACATCGAGAAGGTCCAGGAGATCTTCGAGAAGGTGCTCGGCTTCTTCCTCGTCGAGCACGTGCTGATGGAAGACGGCAAGACCGACCTGGCGATCTGGCTGTCCTGCTCCACCAAGGCCCACGACATCGCCTTCGTGCGCCACGGTGAGCCGGGCAAGCTGCACCACGTCGCGTTCAAGCTCGACAGCTGGGAGCGTGTGCTGCGCGCCGCCGACATCATGTCGATGAACAAGATCTCCATCGACATCGGCCCCACCCGCCACGGCATCACCCGCGGCACCACGATCTACGCCTTCGATCCGTCGGGCAACCGCTTCGAGACCTTCTGCGGCGGTTACGATACCTACCCCGACTACAAGGCCATCACCTGGACCTGGGATCAGGTCGGCCCGGGCATCTTCTACCACGACCGCAAGCTCAACGAGCGCTTCCTGACCGTCGTGTCCTGATGGTTCGCGGGTAGTCCAGAAACAACAACGGAACGGCTTGCCGTTCCGTTGTTGCATCGACGCCGGCAACGTGTCGTGCAGATTGCCGGCGGATGAGGCGGGGAGGGGTCAGGAAAAAGCTTCGGGCGGCAGCTGTCGCACGGCTTCGAGGGTGCGCAGGATGTGCTCGGAGAGGATTCGCGTGGCCTCATGCACGTCGCGGGCCAGCACGGCATCGACAATGGCCTGATGCTCGGCGTGAACGTCGCGGCTGATCGGCTGGCGGAACAGCGACAGGCGCCGGTAGCGCTCCGACTGGAGGTACAGGATGTTCTGGAAGTGCCGGCACCAGCGCGACGGCGATGCGGAGATCAGCACCTCGTGGAAGGCCTGGTTGCGCAGTTCCCACTCTTCCCGGTTGCCTTCGGCGCCTTCCTCGAGCTTGGTCTCGGCGCGGGACAGCATGTGGAACGCCGCGACCACGTTGGCTTCCCAGGCGTCGTCGCCGCACTCGATGGACTGCTGCAGGGCCGCGGTTTCGAGAAGGACGCGGGTTCGGGTGATATCCTCGAAGTCGTCCAGAGAGATCGGCGCGACACGAAAGCCGCGCTGCCCCTGGGCCACGACGAGGGCGTCGGTGACGAGCAGTTGCAGGGCCTCCCGCAGGGTGCCGGCGCCCACGGCGTAGTGGTCCTTGAGGTGTTCGACGCGAAGCTTCTCCCCGGGCGGGTGAATCCCCTCGATGATGTCGCGGCGAAGCCGTCGGTAGGCCGCTTCGGCCAGGGTCTTGGGTTCATCCGGCGAGCTGCCGGCAATGTCGGGAAGAGCTGCTATGTCGTTCATCGTACTGTTTCGGATCGCTACGTCCGCCGATCGGGCGTGTGAGCAGGTCGAAATTCTAGCCGAAGTGTCCTATTGACGTCGCTAAATAAAAATCTCGAGAAAATATATTGACGTCGATAAAAGAACGCAATATTGTTAAGCCAGTCTGAAGTCTTATATAACTCTTGCGGAAACCCAACATGAGCCAGAAGCCTGTTTTGTCCGTTGCTGTCCCCCAGTCCGTCGTGTCGGCCGAGGCCGTCAGCGTGGCCCTCGAGGCGGCCGTTGTGAAGGCCGCCGAGCTCGGCGTCAAGATCAACGTGGCGGTGGCTGACAGCGGCGGCAACCTGTCCGGCTTCCTGCGCATGCCCGGCGCCTTCGTGCAGTCCATCGACATCGCCATCGACAAGGCCTACACCGCCGCGGGCTTCGGTTTCCCGACCAAGGACTGGATGAAGCTGATCGGCCACGATGACGGCATGAAGTTCGGTTTCTCGGCCCGCCCGCGCCTGGTGGTGTTCGGCGGCGGCCTGCCGCTGCGCGTCAATGGCGAGCTGATCGGCGGCATCGGCGTGTCCGGCGCTTCCGAGGAGCAGGATGAAATCTGTGCCCGCGCCGCGCTCGACGCGATCGGCGCCGAGTAAACTGTCGGCTCTCGAATCCACGCAAGTACGTCCATGGATCTTCAACTCGCCGGCAAGCGTGCCCTCGTCACCGGTTCCACCGCCGGCATCGGCTTCGCCATCGCACGCAGCCTCGCCGCCGAAGGGGCCGAAGTCGTCATCAACGGCCGTGGCCGCGCCGGAGTGGCTGCGGCCCTCGAACGCTTCCAGGAGGCCGCCCCGGGCGCAAAGGTGCGCGGCATCGCCGCCGACCTCGGCACCGCCACCGGCTGCGAGCAGCTGGTCGAGGCCTGCCCGGACGTGGACATCCTCGTGAACAACATGGGGATCTTCGATCCGAAGCCCTTCGAGGAGATCCCCGACGAAGAGTGGTTCCACTTCTTCGAGACCAACGTGATGAGCGGCGTCCGCCTGACCCGCCACTACCTCCCGGCCATGAAGCAGCGCAACTGGGGCCGCGTGGTGTTCATCTCCAGCGAGTCGGGCATCTGCCCGCCGGCCGAGATGGTGCACTACGGCATGAGCAAGTCCGCCCAGTTGTCCGTGGCCCGGGGTATCGCCGAAACCTGCGTGGGTTCCGGCGTCACCGTCAATTCCGTATTGCCCGGCCCGACCCGTACCGAAGGTGTCGCGACGTTCTTTGCCCGCCTGGCCGAAGAACAGGGCCTGTCCGTGGAGGAGGCCGAAAGGGCCTTCTTTGCGGATGCCCGGCCGACCTCGATCATCAAGCGCCTCATCGACCCCGCCGAGGTCGCCGCCATGGTCACCTATGTCTGCAGTCCGCTCGCCTCGGCCACCCACGGCGCAGCCCTCCGGGTCGAAGGCGGTGTGGTCCGCAGCATGGTTTAACCCCAGCGATTCATTAGGAAAAACGCATAACATGAGCCAAAAAATCAAGTGTGCCCTGATCGGTCCCGGCAACATCGGCACCGACCTGCTGGCCAAGCTCCAGCGCAGCCCGGTTCTCGAGCCGGTGTGGATGGTCGGTATCGACCCTGAGTCCGACGGCCTCAAGCGCGCCCGCGAGATGGGCCTCAAGACCACCGCCGAAGGCGTCGACGGTCTGCTGCCCCACGTCCTGGCCGACGGCGTCCAGATCGCCTTCGACGCCACCAGCGCCTACGTTCACGCCGAGAACAGCCGCAAGCTCAACGAGCTGGGCGTGCTGATGATCGACCTCACCCCCGCCGCCATCGGCCCGTTCTGCGTGCCGCCGGTCAACCTGCTCGAGCACGTGGGCAAGGGCGAGATGAACGTCAACATGGTCACCTGTGGTGGCCAGGCCACCATCCCGATGGTTGCCGCCGTGTCCCGCGTCCAGAAGGTCAAGTACGGCGAGATCGTGGCGACCGTGTCGTCCAAGTCTGCCGGCCCCGGCACCCGCAAGAACATCGACGAATTCACCCGCACCACCGCCGGCGCGGTCGAGAAGGTCGGCGGCGCCGAAAAGGGCAAGGCCATCATCATCATCAACCCGGCCGAGCCCCCGCTGATCATGCGCGACACCGTGCACTGCCTCGTCGAGGGCGAACCCGACCAGGCCAAGATCACCGAATCCATCCACGCGATGATCAAGGAAGTCCAGAAGTACGTGCCGGGCTACCGCCTGGTCAACGGCCCGGTCTTCGACGGCAACCGTGTTTCCGTCTTCCTGGAAGTCGAAGGCCTGGGCGACTACCTGCCCAAGTACGCCGGCAACCTGGACATCATGACCGCCGCCGGCGCCCGTACCGCCGAGATGTTTGCCGAAGAGATGCTCGCCGGCCGCCTGACCCTGAAACCCACTGCTGCTGCTTAAGGAACCGGACATGGAACTCAAAGGCAAGAAAATCACTGTCCACGACATGACCCTGCGCGACGGGATGCACCCCAAGCGCCACCTCATGTCCCTCGAGCAGATGAAGCAGATCGCCACCGGCCTCGACGATGCCGGCGTGCCGCTGATCGAAGTCACCCACGGCGACGGCCTGGGCGGCAGTTCGGTGAACTACGGCTTCCCGGCCCACACCGACGAGGAATACCTGTCCACCGTCATCCCGCTGATGAAGCAGGCCAAGGTGTCCGCGCTGCTGCTGCCCGGCATCGGCACCGTCGACCACCTCAAGATGGCCCGCGACCTGGGCGTCAACACCATCCGCGTGGCCACCCACTGCACCGAGGCCGATGTGTCCGAACAGCACATCACGATGGCCCGCAAGATGGACATGGACACCGTCGGCTTCCTGATGATGAGCCACATGAACAGCCCCGAAGGGCTGGTCAAGCAGGCCAAGCTGATGGAAGGCTACGGCGCCAACTGCATCTACGTCACCGACTCCGCCGGCCACCTGCTGCCCGACGGCGTCAAGGCCCGCCTGTCGGCCGTGCGTGACGCCCTCAAGCCCGAGACCGAGCTCGGCTTCCACGGCCACCACAACCTGGCCATGGGCGTCGCCAACAGCATCGCCGCGATCGAAGTGGGCGCCACCCGCATCGACGCCGCCGCTGCAGGCCTGGGCGCCGGTGCCGGCAACACCCCGATGGAGGTGCTGATCGCGGTGTGTTCGCTGATGGGCATCGAGACCGGCGTGGATGTGGCCAAGATCACCGACGTGGCCGAAGACCTGGTCGTCCCGATGATGGACTTCCCGATCCGCATCGACCGCGACGCGCTCACCCTCGGTTACGCCGGCGTGTATGGCTCCTTCCTGCTGTTCGCCAAGCGCGCCTCCGCCAAGTACGGCGTGCCGGCCCGTGACATCCTCGTCGAGCTCGGCCGTCGCGGCATGGTCGGCGGCCAGGAAGACATGATCGAAGACACGGCCATCACGATGGCCAAGGCCCGCGGCCTGATGGCCTAAAGCCCCCGGCGGGGCGCCGTGTGGTGCCCCGCCTGTTTTGAACACAAGCTTGACGACAAGGGAGGGCGACATGCCGTTTGCGCAGGTTCACATCACCGAAGGCCACACCGCCGAGCAGAAGCGGGTGCTCATCGAGAAGATCACCCAGGCCGTGCACGATTCCGTCGGCGCGCCGAAGCCGAACATCCGCGTGTGGCTCCGGGAACTGCCGAAGACCGACTACGGCATCGGCGGCACCCAGGTCGAGGCCCTCGACGACGCCAACGCGCCGTTTGCCCAGATGTTCATGATGGAAGGCCGCACCGAAGAGCAGAAGGCCGCCGTCATCGATCTGGTGAGCCAGGCCTTTGTCGACGCCCTCGGCGCCGCCCTCGAGAAGACCCGGGTGTGGATCACCGAAGTGCCCAAGACCAACTGGGGCATCGGCGGCAAGACGGCCAAGAGCATCGGCCGCTGAGTTTTTTGCACGGCTTGCTCCTTGCTGGCGGGCCGTGCCGGTTGTACCGCAGTAGAAGAACACCAATTTCATCTTTTTGTTGGAGGGGACTTTCATGAAGAAATCAGCCATTGCACTGCTCGTCGGCGGCCTGTTCCTGGCCGCGGGCGTCGCCCAGGCCAAGGAAGGCGGCGACCAGTCCGCGCCGGGCGCCGAGAACTGGATGGCGGGCGCGCTGCCGCCGGCCGGCTTCTACTTCAAGAACTACGTGGGCCACTATGGCGGCAAGCTGCAGGACGGCAAGGGCAACGAAGCCAAGCCCGGCGGTGTTGGCGCCCGTGCCGACGTCACCTTCGACGTGCTGCGCTTCATCTACGTCACCAACATCAAGGTCCTTGGCGGCGACTACGCCGTGCAGGCCTTCCTGCCGGTGGTCAACCAGAGCCTGAACATCTCCCCGCTGGGCGGCCGTGCCAACAAGTTCGGCATCGGCGACATGTTCTTCACCCCGGTGGCGATCGGCTGGCACCACAGCCCCGAGCTGCACACCATCGCCGCCCTCGACGTCTTCCTGCCGACCGGCGCCTATGACGCCAAGGACCCGCGCACCAGCATCGGCGCCAACTACGTCTCCTACGAGGCCGTGTATGCCGTCACCTGGCTGCCCAAGGGGAACTGGGAAGTCACCAGCAAGTTCATGTACAACATGAAGCAGAAGAACGGCGACACCAACGTCAAGTCGGGTGACGAGTTCCACATGGACTACCTGGTCGGCAAGAAGTTTGGCGACTGGGGCGTCGGCCTCGCCGGCTACTACCTCAAGCAGATGACCGACGACAAGCTGAACGGCGCCAAGAACCCGACCAGTGGCCGCGGCCAGGTCTTCGCCATCGGCCCGAGCGTCAAGTACTCCACCAAGACCGGCACCACCTTCATGGCCCAGTGGCAGCGCGAGATGGCGGTGGAAAACCGCTTCCAGGGCGACAAGCTGTGGTTCAACATGGTGATGCCCCTGTAATTCTCCTTCGACGGCCCTGCCACGGCGGGGCCTGACGATGTGAGTCAAGCCAGTCAGCCGCGCTGACTGGCTTTTTGCTTTTATCCAGGTTCGACGAAAGAAGCCTCGATGACCCGCCCGCGCTCCCGCCTGCCCGCATCCCTGCGGGCGCTCGCCCACCGCAACTTCCGCTTCTACTTTGCCGGGCAGGCGGTCTCCATCCTCGGCTCGTGGATCCAGCAGGTGTCCCTGTCGTGGCTGGTCTATCGGCTCACCGGCTCGTCGGCGCTGCTGGGGGTGACGGCCTTCTGCGCGCTCATCCCGCAGCTGGTGGTCGGGCCGCTGGCCGGCGCGTGGATCGACCGCCAGGACAAGAAGAAGTGGCTGATCGGCGTGCAGGCGCTCCTCGCGCTCCAGGCCTTTGCACTGGCGGCCCTCACCTGGACGGACCTCATCGGCACCGGACTGATCATCGGCATGTCCCTCGTCCTCGGCGTGCTCAACAGCTTCGACACGCCCTTGCGCCAGTCGCTGATCAACAGCTTCGTCGGCCGCCCCGAGGATCTGCCCAACGCCCTGGCCCTCAACGCGATGCTCTTCAACGCCAGCCGCTTCATCGGACCGCCGCTGGCGGGCCTGCTGCTGGGGCTGACCTCCGAGGCCCTGTGCTTCGCCATCAACGGCTGCTCCTTCCTGGCCCTGGTGATCGGCCTGCTGCGCATCGAGAGCCGCCCGCCCGAGCGGGCCACCGGCTCGATGGGCCAGGTGTTCCGCGAGGGCGTGGCCTATGTGTGGCACACCTGGCCCGTGCGCACCCTGATCCTGACCCTCGCCACGGTCAACCTCACCGCTTCGGCCTACGCGGTGCTGCTGCCGGTGTTCGCGCGGGATGTGTTCGGTGGCGACGCGGGCACCCTCGGGGTGATCTGGGGCGCCGCCGGCTGCGGCGCCTTCCTCGGCACGGTGTTCCTCGCCCACCAGCGCGGCCACGGCTCCCTCGGGCGGGCGGTGTTCATCGGCAGCGCGGTGAGCGCGGTGTCGGTGATGGTGTTCTCGAAGGCGGGCTGGATGCCCCTGGCGCTGGTGGCGATGGCCGGCGTGGGCTTCGGGATCTCGGTGGTGAATGTGGCGATCAACATGCTGCTGCAGAGCATGGCGCCGGAGGCCCTGCGCGGCCGGGTGGTGTCGTTCTTCTCGTCCACCCGCTTCGGTTTCGACGCGCTGGGCGGCCTCGTCGCCGGCCTGGTGGCCGCGCCCCTCGGCGCGGGCACGACCCTGTTGCTGGAGGGTCTGGTGCTGCTGGTCTTCGTGGGTTTTCTGGTGACGCGGCGGCACCGCCTGAAGGCCGAGCTCGCCACCACCACGGCCTGACGCCGTCACGATAGCCTGATATCGAATCACACAGCCTCTTGGTTCGATATTTCCCTATCGTGGACGTCTGTTGCCGCCCCTCGAGACCTTGACGCACCGGCGTGGGACGATATCGGCGCCACTTGGGCTTGGTACGCCCCGCCTTGACGCGTTAACGATAGGTAAACATCGAACTACGCCGCCCCGCGATGTGATGTTTTCCTATCGTGGGCATCCAAAGTGGCGGCGATGAAGATCAACGCGGCGCCGATGGTGATCCACGCGGCTCCGACATCGACCACCGTCGCTCCGATAGCAAGGCCAGCCGCCCCGACAGCGATGCACGAGGCGCCGATATCGATCACCACCGGCCTGGTGAAGCCACTCGCAGCGTCGTGATCGAGGCAAGGGGCGGCGACAGTGTCGCCAGCGGTGGCGACGGCGCGCAATGGCAGCCCGTGAGAGCGTCAGGCGCCCCTGTGGCGGTCGGGCGATGGCGTTTCATTCGGCGTCGCCGATGGTGAGGGTGATCTCGCCGACTCCTTCGATCCGGCCGGTGATCCGGTCGCCCGGGACGACGGCGCCCACACCCTCCGGGGTGCCGGTGAACAGCAGGTCGCCGGGCCGCAGGTGGTAGTAGCGGGAGAGGTCGGCGATCAGCTCGGGGATGCTCCAGATCATCTGGCCGAGGTCGGCGCCCTGGCGGGGGGCGCCATTCACCTGCAGCCCGATGGCGCCTTGCCCCAGCACCCGGCCGTTGGGCACGATGGCCGACAGCACTGCCGCGTTCTCGAAGTTCTTGGCCAGGTCCCACGGCCGGCCCGCTGCGCGGGCGACCAGCTGCAGGTCGCGGCGGGTCATGTCGAGACCGCAGGCGTAGCCGAAGATCATCCCGCCGGCGTCGGCCTCGGTGACCCGGAAACCCCCGGCGCCGAGCGCCACCACCAGCTCCATCTCGTGCTGGAAATCGCGGGTGCCGGGCGGGTAGGGCAGGGTGGCGCCGGATTCCACGGCCGAGGCCGCGTCCTTGATGAAGTAGAAGGGCTGCATGGTGGTCTTGTCCACCGGGGCGCCCATCTCGATGGCGTGGGCGTGGTAGTTGCGGCCGACGCAGAAGATGCGGCCCACCGGAAAGCGGCTCTCGCTGCCCTGGATCGGCAGCGAGAAGGGGGCGGGCGGGTTGAACAGATAGCGGGTCATCGTGGGGTCCTCATGGTCGCGGGTCGGGGCGGGGGAGCGTTCTTCGCAGCATACAACGCAGCCGCGCTGCGGGCTGTCATCAAGGGACGGCAATATTCAGCCGGGCCGCGCTGCCGATCCACACTGTCGTCAAGCGCCCTCAGGCCGTATACTCTGCCCCTTGCGAATTATGGAGCCCCCCATGCGTTACGGAGATTTTGATACCGATTCCCTGATGTACATCACCAACCGCCCGGATCTCGTCTTCGAGCGCGGCGAGGGGGCGTGGCTGTACGACCACCAGGGCAAGCGCTACCTGGATTTCATCCAGGGCTGGGCCGTCAACTGCCTCGGCCACTGCCCGCCGGAGATCCGCGATGCGCTGGTCAAGCAGGCGAGCACGCTGCTCAACCCGAGCCCGGCCTTCTACAACGGCCCGATGGTCGAGCTGGCCGGCCTGCTCACCGCCAACTCGGTGTTCGACCGGGTGTTCTTCGCCAACACCGGCGCCGAGGCCAACGAAGGCGCCATCAAGCTCGCCCGCAAGTGGGGCAAGCTCAACAAGGGCGGCGCCTACGAGATCATCACCTTCGACCACTCCTTCCACGGTCGCACCCTGGCCACCATGTCGGCCTCCGGCAAGCCGGGCTGGGACACGCTCTACGCGCCCCAGGTGCCGGGCTTCCCGAAGGCCCACCTCAACGACATCGCGTCGGTCGAGGCGCTGATCACCGACAAGACCGTCGCCGTGATGCTGGAGCCGGTGCAGGGCGAGGGCGGCGTGATCCCCGCCGATCCGGGTTTCATGCAGGCCCTGCGCAAGCTCACCCGCGAGCGCAACGTGCTCTTGATCGTCGACGAGGTGCAGGCCGGCATGGGCCGTACCGGCACCCTCTTCGCCTACGAGCACTCCGCGGTCGAGCCCGACATCATGACCCTCGGCAAGGGCATTGGCGGCGGCGTGCCGCTGGCGGCGCTGCTGGCCCGCGAGGCGGTCTGCTGCTTCCAGGCCGGTGACCAGGGCGGCACCTACAACGGCAACCCGCTGATGACTGCGGTCGGCGTGGCGGTGATCAAGACCCTCACCGCGCCGGGCTTCCTCGAGGGCGTGCGCGCCCGCGGCGAATACCTCAAGCAACGCCTGCTCGAGCTGAGCGCCCGCCATGGCCTGCGCGGCGAGCGGGGTTCCGGCCTGCTGCGCGCGCTGATCCTCGACGACGAGCGCGGCCCGGCCCTCGTGCAGGCGGCCCTCACCATGGAGCCCCACGGCCTGCTGCTCAACGCGCCGCGGCCCAACCTGCTGCGCTTCATGCCGGCGCTCAACGTGACCGAGGCCGAGATCGACCTGATGATCGAGGCGCTCGATATGCTGCTGAAGAAATAAGCCCGGGGCAAGCCGGGCAGGGGGCGGGGGCTCGCGCTGGCGGGTCGCCCGCCCTTTTTCATGGCGCCCGCGGGGTCCCTGGCTGGCCCGATGGCCACCCGCCGGCGCCTTTCGTCCGCACGGGCGGGCCAAACGGCGCTACCCTTGGCAAGCCAGCCGGCGGGGGGATCCGCGGCGACGGGCGGGGGCTGGGCGATGTGTGCCGCCGCTGGCGGCGGGACGATGCCTTTCCGAGACGCAGCGCGGCGCTGCGGGGTCACGACAAACGGAGTACTGCCACCCATGAACACACTTCCTGCCACCTCCGGCGGGCCCGACGCCTCCGCCCCCCCGGCGCAGCCAGGCCGGCGGCGGCTCTTCCTGCCCATCCTCACCCTCACGCTGCTGGTGCTGGGCCTGCTGTGGGCGGCGGTGCTGCTCAAGGCGCAGGCCGAGGAGGAGGTGGTGATCCAGTCGATCTACACCGAAAACCTCAACCTTGCCCGGGCCTTCGAGGAGCACAGCGTCCGCACCATCAAGAGCGTGGACCAGACCGTCCTGTTCCTCAAGCACCAGTACGAAAAGTATGGCGACAAGGTGGACATCGCCGAGTATGTGCGCGAAGGAATGATCATCAGCGGTCTCTTCAACCAGCTGGGGGTTATCGACGAGAACGGCATCTACATTCTCAGCAACCTGCCCAACCACAAGCGCATGGATCTGTCCGACCGGGAACATTTCCGGGTGCACCGGGAGAAGGACACCGGCCAGCTCTTCGTGAGCAAGCCGGTGCTCGGGCGGGCTTCCGGCAAGTGGTCGATCCAGATGACCCGGCGCATCAACAAGCCCGACGGGAGCTTTGGCGGCGTGGTCGTGATCTCCGTCGATCCCTATTATTTTTCGGATTTCTACCGGGGCGTCGATCTCGGCCACGGCGGGGTGGTGTCGCTGATCGGCTCCGACGGGATCGTGCGGGCGCGCCGCTCCGGTGACGATGTCTCGGTGGGCCAGGACCTCTCCTCGAGCCCGCTGATGAGGCAGATGGTCAAGGCGCCCAGCGGGAGCTACCGGGCGGTGAGCGTGGCCGACGGCGTCACCCGTTTCTACAGCTACCGGACCCTCAAGGAGTATCCCCTCACGGTGGCCGTCGGGGTCGACGAGCGGGAGGCGCTGGCGTCCTTCGACGCCCGGCGTCGGGGCTACCTGATCTACGTGCTGGGGGTCAGCCTGGTGGTGGTGTTCTTCGGCGCCTACACGATCCACCTGCTGCAGCGCCAGTACCGCATCTCCCAGGCGCTGCGCGAGAGCCAGTGGCGGGCGGAGTCGGCCAACCGCATGAAGTCGGACTTCCTGGCCTCCATGTCCCACGAGCTGCGCACGCCCCTCAACGGCATCATGGGCTACGCCGAGCTGCTGCGGGAGAGCAGCGAGGGGGAAAACCGCGAGTTTGCCGAGGTCATCCACGAGAGCAGCCTGCACCTGCTGGAGCTGGTCAACTCGATCCTCGACCTGGCGCGCATCGAGTCCGGCACGATGGAGCTGAAGCCGGCCCGCGAGGCCCTCCGCCCGCTGTTCGAGCGCATCGTCCGCACCTACTACCCGCCGGCGGCCAGCAAGGGGGTGAGCCTCGCGCTGAGCTTCGGCGACGGCCTGCCCGAGACCCTGGTCTGCGATGCGACCCGGGTCGCCCAAGTCTTCAACAACCTGCTGAGCAATGCCATCAAATTCACCGACGCCGGGGAGATCGAGCTCCGCGTCACCCGCCGGGGCGGGCAGCTGGAGCTCGCCGTGCGCGACACCGGCTGTGGCATTCCGGCCGACATGCTGCCGGTGGTCTTCGAGCGTTTCCGCCAGGTGGACAGCTTCCTGACCCGCCGTCACCAGGGCACCGGCCTGGGGCTGGCGCTGGTCAAGGAGCTGGCGGAGCTGATGGGCGGCAGCGTGAGGGCGAGTTCGGAGGTGGGCAAGGGCAGCGAGTTCGTCGTGACCCTGCCGATCGACGGCCCGCAGGGCTGAGGCCTGGCGCCGGACGGCCTGGGAGGCCATGCCGGGCGCCGGCGGGCGGGTTTCAGGCGCCGCGCTGCTGGCGCATGAACTCGCCCATCCGGTCTGCCGGCAGCGGGCGTGAGAAGTGGTAGCCCTGGCCGATGTGGCAGCCGAGTTCCTGCAGGATCACGTCCTGCACCTCCGACTCGACCCCCTCGGCCACCGTCTGCAGCGACAGGTCGCGGGCGATGCTGAGGATGGCGCGGATCAGCTTGATGTCCGCCTCGTTGCGGTGGAGCTCCATCACGAAGGAGCGGTCGATCTTGAGCACGTTGAAGCGGAAGTTGCGCAGGTAGGAGAGGCTCGCGTAACCCGTGCCGAAGTCGTCCAGCGACAGCTTGACGCCCAGCGCGACGAGGCCCTCGAGGGTCGTGCTGATGCGTTCGTCCTTGTCGAGGAGCACGCTCTCGGTGACCTCTATCTCCAGCCGGCTGGGGGCGATGCCGGTCTGCTCCAGGGTGTGCCGCACCTTGTCCACGAAGCCCGGCTGGCGCAGCTGCGGCACGGCCACATTCACCGCCATGTGGATCGGCGGGATGCCCTCGGCGTCCCAGCGGGCGAGCTGGCCGCAGGCCTGCTCCAGCACCCACTGGCCGATCGGCACGATCAGGCCGGTCTCCTCGGCTATCGGGATGAAGCGGTCGGGCATCACCATCGGCTCCTCCGCCGGCTGCCAGCGCAGCAGCGCCTCGCAGCCCACGATGTGCCGGGTGCTCAGGTCGATCTGGGGCTGGAAGTGCAGCTGCAGCTCGTCGCGGGCAAGGGCGTGGCGCAGGCCGTTCTCGATGTGCAGCCGCTCGGTGGCCCACAGGTTGAACTCGGGGGCGAAGAACTGGAAGGTGTTCCGGCCCTGGTGCTTGGCGTGGTACATCGCCGCCTCGGCGTGCTTCAGCAGGGTCTCCGGGTCGCCCGCGTTGTCCGGGTACAGGGCGATGCCGATGCTGGGGGTGATCAGCATCTCGTGCTCGCCGATCTCGAAGGGCGCGGCCAGCGCATCCAGGATCTTGCGGGCGACGGGCAGGGCCTGGGCGGTGTGTTCCAGCCCGGTGAGCACCACCACGAACTCGTCGCCCCCCAGGCGGCTCACCGTGTCGCTCTGGCGCACCAGCTTGAGCAGGCGGGCGGCGACGCCCTGCAGCAGCTGGTCGCCCACCGTATGACCGAGGGAGTCGTTGATGTTCTTGAAGCGGTCGAGGTCGAGCACCAGGGTGGCGACGAGGCGGTTCTCCCGCTCGGCCCGGGCCATCACCTGGGCCAGCCGGTCGCTCAGCAGGCTGCGGTTGGGCAGTCCGGTGAGGGGATCGAACTCGGCGAGCTGGCGGATGCGGTCTTCGGCCTCCTTGCGCTCGGTGAGGTCGAGGAAGGTGCCCACGTAGTGCAGCACCTCGCCGCCGGGCGAGTAGACCGTGGTGATCTGCAGCAGCTCGGGGAAGATGCTGCCGTCGCGCCGCCGGTTCCAGATCTCGCCGCTCCAGCTGCCGTTCTCGTGGATGGTCTCCCACATGCTGCGGTAGAACTCGGCGTCGTGCCGGCCGGAGGAGAGCATCTCGGGGCAGCGGCCGATCACCTCGTCGGCCCGGTAGCCGCTGATCTCGGTGAACGCCGGGTTGACCGCCAGGATGCGCCGCTCGGCGTCGGTGATGAGGATGCCTTCCTTGCTGCTCTGGAAGACGTGGCCGGCCAGGTGAAGTTCGCCGGTGGTCTGTTCGAGGGCCTGGGCGTGGGCTTCCAGGCTCCGCTTGTAGCCTTGCAGCAAGCCGCTCATCCAGCGCGAGAAGAGGGCCGAGGCCAGGATCGCCACAGCGATTGCCAGCGCCGCCACCAGCCCCGCATAGGGCAGCCGGGACGACAGGGACGACCAGGCGGTGGTCCGCTCGATGTCGATGGCTGCCTGGATCTCGCGGTTGGACAGGCTCGCGACGAGCACGATGTTCCACGGCGCGAAGCGTCGGATCATCGCGCTGCGGGTGTCCACCCCCTCGCTGCCCGGGCGGCGCAGGGTATATTCCATGAGGCCGCCGCCCTGGCCGGCGAGCTCGATCATGCGGCGGCGGATGGCCTGCTCTTCGGCCGAGCCGACCTGGCGGTAGTCACGCCCTTCGTTGTGGGGGGCGAGGGGCTCCAGCAGGATCCGGCCGTCGAGGCTCATCACCGAGAAGTGGCCGGTGTCGCCGGACTTCCAGGCGCGCAGCCGCTCGAGGCCCTCCCGCAGCCGGGCGGCGTGCCACTGCTCCAGATAGTCGCCCGTCCCGATCATCCACCCGTAGGGCTTGAAGATCTGCACGAAGGCGAGCTTCTCGGACATCTCCCGGGGGTTGTCCGGCGAATACCAGCGGTACCGCGAGAAGCCACCATCTGCGCTGCCCAGCGCCGCTTCGAGCAGCCCGCGGGTGATGTAGTGGCCCGTGTCGTCCCGGTTGTCCCACAGGGAGGTGTTCTCCAGCGCGGGGTTGATCGGCAGCAGGATGCTCACCCCCTGCTGGTCCTGGGCGAAGAAATAGCCGCGGCCATCGAAGAAGCGCTGCGGCCGCAGGGTGTCGAGGATCAGGCGCTTGACCGCCGCCTCCGGGTGCAGCTTGCTCTCGTGCGTGTGGATGGCCCGGGCGGTCTGCATGGCCATCGCGATCTTCTCGCGCAGGGCCTGGCGCAGCACGCTCTCGGTGCGAACCTCCAGGAAGTCCAGGTAGCCGACGGCCGCATCCATCTCGGTTTCGAGGCGGTCGTGGAGGTGGTCCCGCTGATTCTGCTCGAAGCGCCGGGTGATCTCGCGATGTTCGGTGATGCCGATCCACAGGAAGCTCGCCGCCAGCGTCAGGGCCAGCGTGACCACGACAACCAGCGTGCCCAGCAGGTGATAGCGCTTCAGGTTGTCGTTGGTGAGCTTGAGTTTCATCGGGATCGGGGGTTTCGGAGAACGGCCGGCCCCTCCGCAGCGGATGCCGGTTTTCTCTGTCAGGACGGCCTTTTAACGGCAGCGAGGGCCGGGAATGAAGCCTGAAATCCCTCGAGATGGGGAAAAGTGTGGGGTAATTCACGGGTATGACGCCTTCTCCGCCGAGGGGCGGGGCGCCGGTGATGACGGGTGGGACGGCGGGCGCCGCTCCGGTTGCCGCCCGGCCCGCAGGAGGGGCCGGGCGTTCGCGGCGCGGCGCTCAGCTCCCGCGCAGGCCGTTGGCCTGGGGGCCGGCGGGGGCGGGCTTGCCCTTGCGGGCGCGCTTGCCGAGCCACTGTTCCCAGTCGCGGGGGGCAATCGAGGTTTCGACGGGCTTGCCGCCGCGGGTGTTGCAGAGCAGGGTCAGGCTGGTGTGGGCCACGCAGACGGCGGCGAGGGTCTCGCCCTCGTCAAGGCCCATCAGCACATTGCCGCGACCGCCGCCGGAGAGCTCCTTCATCTGGTCGAGGGTGAAGATCAGCAGCTTGCCACCCGACGACAGCGTTGCCACGTGCAGCCCCTCGGCGCCGTCGAAGAGCAGCGGCGGGAGCAGCCGCGCGCCCTCATCCACGCTCATGAACTGCTTGCCGGCCCGCTTGGTGGCGGTCATGTCGCCCAGGCGGCAGAGGAAGCCGTAGCCGTCGCTGGTGGCGAGCAGCACCCGGCGCTCGGCCTTGCCGGCGAGCACCTGCACGATCTTCGCGCCGCTCGGCAGCTCGACCAGCGAGGCCAGCGGCGAGCCGTTGCCGCGGCCGTCGGGCAGCGTGGACACCGCCACCGTGAGGGCGCGGCCGCCGTCGGTGAGGGCCACCAGCGCATCCACGCTGCGGCACTCGAAGGCCGCGGCAAGGCGGTCGCCGTCCTTGAAGGCCAGGTTGGCGAGGTCGACGCCGTGGCCGCTGCGGCAGCGCACCCAGCCCTTCTCGGAGACGATCACGGTGACGGGCTCGTCGAGCACGGTCTGGGTGACGCCGGCGCGGGCGGCCTCTTCCACCAGGGTGCGGCGTTCGTCGCCGTACCTGGCGGCGTCGGCGCGGATCTCCTTGATGACCAGCTTCTTGAGCTTGCCCTCGTCGCCCAGCAGGGCCTCGAGCTCGGACTTCTCGGTGCGCAGCTCGGCGAGCTCCCGCTCGATCTTGATGCCTTCGAGGCGCGCCAGCTGGCGCAGGCGGATCTCGAGGATGTCCTCGGCCTGGCGGTCGGAGAGGTCGAAGCGGGCGATCAGCGCCGCCTTGGGATCGTCCGACTCGCGGATGATGCGGATCACCTCGTCGATGTTGAGGAAGACGATGTGCCGGCCTTCGAGGATGTGGATGCGGTCGTTCACCTGGCCCAGCCGGTGCACGCTGCGCCGCCGCACGGTGCCGATGCGGAAGCGGCCCCATTCGTGGAGGATGTCGGCGAGGTTCTTCTGGCCCGGGCGGCCGTCGAGGCCGATCATCACCAGGTTGATCGACGCGGAGGTCTCGAGGCTGGTGTGGGACAGCAGCAGGTTGGCGAACTCGGCGATGTCCTGGTTGCGGCTCTTGGGCTCGAACACCAGGCGCACCGGCGCGTCCTTGCCCGACTCGTCGCGCACCCGGTCGAGGGCGGCCAGCATCAGGGCCTTGAGCTGGGCCTGGTCGGCGTCGATGGATTTCTTGCCGGTCTTGGGCTGTGGGTTGGTGAGGGTCTCGATCTCGAAAAGCACCTTCTGGGCCGAGACGCCCGGCGGCAGCTCGGTGACCACCAGCTGCCACTGGCCGCGGGCGAGATCCTCGATCACCCAGCGGGCGCGCAGCTTGAGGCTGCCGCGGCCGGTTTCATAGGCCTGGCGGATGTCGGCGGCGGGTGAGATGAGCTGGCCGCCGCCCGGGTAGTCGGGGCCGGCGATGTGCTGCATCAGGTCGGCGACGCCGGCAGCCGGGTGCTCGATGGCGTGGATCGCGGCGGTGGCGACTTCGCGCAGGTTGTGGGACGGGACCTCGGTGGCCATGCCCACCGCGATGCCCGAGGCGCCGTTGAGCAGCACGAAGGGCAGGCGCGCCGGCAGCAGCTGGGGCTCTTCAAAGGCGCCGTCGTAGTTGGGGCGGAAATCCACGGTGCCCCGGTCGATCTCGGACAGCAGCAGCTCGGCGATGGGGGTGAGGCGGCACTCGGTGTAGCGCATCGCGGCGGCCGAGTCGCCGTCCCGGGAGCCGAAGTTGCCCTGGCCGTCCACCAGCGGGTAGCGCAGCGAGAAGTCCTGGGCCACCCGCACCATCGCGTCGTAGACGCTGCTGTCGCCGTGGGGGTGGTACTTGCCGATCACGTCGCCGACCACCCGGGCCGACTTGACGTGCTTGGAGCCCGGGGACAGGCGCATCTCGTTCATCGCGAAGAGGATGCGGCGCTGCACGGGTTTCATGCCGTCCTCGACCTGGGGCAGGGCGCGGGACTTGACCACGCTCATCGCGTAGGCGAGGTAGGCCCGCTCGGCATACTGGTCGAGGGGCAGGGCGTCGTCGCTGGCGACGAGGGGGGCCGCTGGCGGGGCGGGCGGCGTGGCGCCGCCGGCGGCCTCCGGCGGGAGGGATTCGAAGAGATCCGGGGTTTCGTTCATGGCTGCGGGCGGCGCGGGGCCGCCGGGGTTGCGGGCACGCTCTGGGGCGCGCCGGGGGTGTGCGAAAAAACAGGGCGCAAAAATACCACAAGCGGGGCGTCGCGCGGGGTGGCGGGGCCGCCCGGGCAGGGTTGGGGCCGCGCCGGGAGGTGGAATGCGGGCGGTGAGCGGCCAGTCAGCCCGAGAAGAGGCCCTTCCCGCCGCCCGGGGGCGTGGCGCAGGCCCGGCCGGCGGGCCGGGAGGCGTCAGGCCGTGCGGGAGAAGCGGGCCTCGTCGCGGTGGAAGCGCTCCACCAGCCAGTCGCCGACGACCCGCACGCGGGGCACGTCACGCAGCTCGCGGGGCAGCACCAGCCAGATCTCGCGGGTCAGCACGGCCTCGCTGCCGGACAGGCAGCGCAGCCCCGGGTGGCGGCTGCCCACCAGGCACGGCAGGATGCCGAGCCCGAGCCCGTCGGCCACCGCGTTGGCCAGCGCGTCGATGTTGTTGCAGCGGAAGCTCACGTTCTGCTGGCCGACGTGCTCGGAGAGCCAGCACATCTCCGGCACCCGGTCGAGGGCGCGCTCGTACCCCACCCATGGGGCGCTCTGCCAGGAGGTGTGCAGCAGCGGTTTTTCCGGGCCATACACGCCGTAGGCGAGCCGGCCCAGGCTGCGCATCACGAGGTCGCCGTCGGCCGGGCGGGCCAGCCGCACGGCGATGTCGGCTTCCCGCCGGCCCAAGTCGAGGGACCGGCTGCTGGCGATGATCTCGATGGCCAGCTCGGGATAGCGGCTGCGCAGGTCGGCCAGCTGGCGGGCGAGGTAATGGGATGCGAGGGTGTCCACCGCGGTGATCCGGACCACGCCCTTCACCTGGGTCTGGCGGTCGCTCACCAGATGGCACAGGGCGGCGATCTCGGCCTCCATGCGCTGGCCGCGGGTCAGCAACTCCTCCCCCATCGGGGTCGGCGTCAGCTGGCCCTTGAGGCGCTCGAACAGCGGCGTGCCCAGGCAGGCTTCGAGGGCGCGCAGGCGGCGGGCCACCGTGGTCTGGTCGACGCCGAGCTGGCGCGCCGCGCCGGCCACCGAGCCGCAGCGGGCGATCACGACGGCGTAGCGCACGTCGTCCCAGCCGGGTGAGGCTGCAGAATTGCAGGAGGGTGATGCAGGGATATCCATATCGCAGGAGCAAGGCCAGCGTCTATGCTGGAGGCGCGTTCAATGCTTCCTCCAACCTCACAGGCGCCTGAATCATGCCCAATCCGATCACCCTTCGCAATCTCGGCGGCCGCTCCGCCGCTCCCGCCGCCCTCACGGCGTCCACGCTCGTCCTGATCGACTGCCAGAACACCTACCGGGAGGGCGTGATGGCCCTCAGCGGCGTCGAGGCGGCCCTCGACGAGATCGCCGCGCTGCTCGCCCGCGCCCGCCGGCTGGGCGTTCCGGTCATCCACATCCAGCACGACGCCGGTCCGGGCTCGCCCTACGATGTGAGCGCTCCGATCGGCGCCATCGCCGACAAGGTCGCCCCGGCGGCCGGCGAGCCGGTGGTCCTCAAGCACTTTCCCAACTCCTTCATCGGCACCGACCTGGAGGCGCGCCTCAAGGCCACCGGGCGGCAGAACGTGGTGTTCGTCGGTTTCATGACCCACATGTGCGTCAATTCGACCACCCGCGGGGCCTTCAACCTCGGCTTTGCGCCGACCGTCGTGGCCAGCGCGACGGCCACCCGCGACCTGCCCGACCCCCACGGCAACGTCGTTCCGGCGGCCACCCTGCAGGCCGCCAGCCTGGCGGCCCTGGGCGACCTGTTTGCGGTCGTCGTTCCCGACGTGGCGGCGCTGCCCGACGCCTGACGGCGCCGGCCCCCGGGGGCCGGGCGTCAGCGGCAGGCCAGCCGGAAGCCGGCGCGGATGGCGTCTTCGTCCAGCCGCCGGCCGATGATCACGATGGTGGTCTCGCGGGCCTCGCCATCGGCCCAGTCGCGGCCGTAGTCGAAGCCGGTGATGCGGTGCACCCCCTGGAAGACCAGCCGCCGGGCCTCCCCGCGCACGGCGAGGATGCCCTTGTAGCGCAGCATGTCGTTGCCGTTCTTCAGCAGCAGCTCCTCGACGAAGCTGCCCATCAGGCCCACGTCCACTTCGCCCGGGTGGTGCAGCACCAGCGAGGTGATGTCGTCGTCGTGGCGGACGAAGCTGCGGAACTCCCCGCCGCCCCGGGAGAGGCCGCTGGGGCTTGGCTGTGTCAGGAAGCCCGGGCTCTGCTCGATCACGTCGGACAGCACGAAGGCGTCGAGGGCGAACAGGGCGGCCAGCCCGGCCGGGTCGCTCGGCACCGGGGCGATCGGTACGCGCAGGTTGATGCGGGCGAGGCGGGCCTCCAGCGCGGCCAGGGCCTCGGGGGCGACGCCGTCGGTCTTGGTCAGCAGCACCCGGTCGGCAAAGCCGATCTGCGCCGCGGCGACGCGGTTTTCGTTGAGCTGGCGGTCGGCGTGGAGGGCGTCCACGACGGCCAGGATGCCGTCCAGCTCGTAGCGCTCGCGCACGCCTTCATCCACGAAGAAGGCCTGGGCCACCGGCGCCGGGTCGGCGAGGCCGGTGGTCTCGACGACCAGCTGGTCGAAGTCCAGCTCGCCCCGGTCACGCCGGTCGGCGAGGTCGGCGAGGGCGTTGGAGAGTTCGCCGCGCACGCTGCAGCAGATGCAGCCGTTGGCGAGCTCGACCACCTCGACGGCGGGCGAGCCGGCGATCAGGCCGCCGTCGATGCCGACGGCACCGAACTCGTTTTCGAGCACCGCGACGCGCCGGGCCGGCCGGGTGGCCAGGTAGCGGTTGAGGAGGGTCGTCTTGCCGGCGCCCAGGAAGCCGGTGAGGAGCGTGGCCCGGATGGGCGGGCGGGGCAGGGCGAGGGGGTTGGCGAGGGGCTGGGTCATGGCAGGTGTTGAATGAAAAACCGGCCGGGAGTCTGCCACAGGGGCGGCCTCCCGGCCGGTGGGTGTTGCGGGGGCCTCAGCAGCAGCGCCCGGGGCGACCGTCGCCGCCGCCGTAGCGGGCCTCCTGGCGCTCCCGGAAGAAGGCTTCGTAGCTCATCACCTCCTTGTCCGGGTGGTTGAGGCGCATGTGCTGCACGTAGGCGTCGTAGTCGGGCATGCCCACCATCAGGCGGGCCGCCTGGCCGAGATATTTGCCCACGCGGGCGAGGTCGGAGAACACCTGGCGGGCCTCAGCGGCTGGCCGGCATCGGCTCGAAGGGGGTCTCGAGCGTGGTCGGCTTGTTGTTGGACAGCGCGCGCCGGCAGGCCGGGATGGCGTAGGCCAGGATGCTCAGCACCAGCAGCATGAACAGCGCCGCGAGGGCCGCGTCCACATAGTTGTTGGTGATGATCTGGTGCATCTGGTCCAGCGACTTGGCCGGGGCCAGCAGCTCGCCCTTGTCGAGGGCGGTCTGGTACTTGTTGGCGTTGGCGAGGAAGCCGATCTTCGGGTTGTCGTGGAAGACCTTCTGCCAGCCGGCGGTGAGGGTGCACAGCAGCAGCCAGGCGGTGGGCACCACCGTGACCCAGGCGAAGCGCTCGCGCTTCATCTTGAACAGCACCACGGTGGCGAGGGTCAGCGCGACGCCGGCCAGCATCTGGTTGGCGATGCCGAACAGCGGCCACAGGGTGTTGATGCCGCCCAGCGGGTCGACCACGCCCTGGTACAGGAAGTAGCCCCAGGCCGCCACGCACAGGCCGGTGGCCACCAGGCTGGCGAAGATGGAGTCCATCTTGCGCATCGAGGGCACGAAGGTGCCGAGCAGGTCCTGCAGCATGAAGCGCCCGGCGCGGGTGCCGGCATCGACGGCGGTGAGGATGAAGAGGGCCTCGAAGAGGATCGCGAAGTGGTACCAGAAGGCCATCATCGCCTTGCCGCCGAGGGCGCTGGAGAGGATGTGGGCCATCCCGACGGCCAGGGTCGGGGCGCCGCCGGCGCGGGAGATGATGCTCTTCTCGCCCACGTCCTGGGCGGTCTGCAGCAGCATCTCGGGCGTCACCACGAAGCCCCACTGGGAGATCGCCAGGGCGGCGCTCTCGGCGGTCTTGCCGATCACTGCGGCCGGGCTGTTCATCGCGAAGTAGACGCCCGGCTCGATCACCGAGGCGGCCACCAGGGCCATCATCGCCACGAAGGACTCCATCAGCATGCCGCCGTAGCCGATCAGGCGGGCGTTCTTCTCGTTGTCGAGGAGCTTCGGCGTGGTGCCGGAGGAGATCAGCGCATGGAAGCCGGAGACGGCGCCGCAGGCGATGGTGATGAACAGGAAGGGGAACAGGCTGCCGGACCACACCGGGCCGGTGCCGTCGACGAACTTGGTGAGGGCGGGCATCTGCAGGGTCGGGGCGACGATGGCGATGCCGATGGCCAGGCCGACGATGGTGCCGATCTTGAGGAAGGTGGACAGGTAGTCCCGCGGCGCCAGCAGCAGCCACACCGGCAGCACCGAAGCGATGAAGCCGTAGCCGATCAGGAGCCAGGTGAGCTGCTTGCCGTCGAAGGTGAACAGCGGGCCCCAGGTCTCGCTGGCGGCGATGTCGCCGCCGTAGATGATGGAGGCCATCAGCAGCACGAAGCCGATGATCGACATCTCGCCGATGCGGCCCGGGCGGATGTAGCGGCTATACACACCCATCAGCAGCGCGATGGGGATGGTGGCCGCCACGGTGAACATGCCCCACGGCGATTCGGCCAGGGCCTTCACGACGATCAGCGCCAGCACCGCGAGGATGATGACCATGATCATGAAGGTGCCGAACAGCGCGATCACCCCGGGGATGGGGCCGAGCTCCGATTTGATGAGGTCGCCCAGGGAGCGACCGTCGCGCCGGGTCGAGATGAACAGCACGATGAAATCCTGCACCGCGCCGGCAAACACCACCCCGGCGAGGATCCACAGCATCCCCGGCAGGTAGCCCATCTGGGCTGCGAGCACCGGGCCCACCAGCGGGCCGGCGCCGGCGATGGCGGCGAAGTGGTGGCCGAACAGCACGTATTTGTTGGTGGGGACGTAGTCGAGCCCGTCGTTGTGGCGATGGGCCGGGGTCATCCGGGTGGGGTCGAGCTCCATCACCTTGTCGGCGATGAAGAGGCTGTAGTAGCGGTAGGCGATGAGGTAGACGCAGACGGCCGCGACGACCAGCCACAGGGCGTTGATGCTTTCACCACGGTTGAGGGCGACGACGCCGAGGGCGCCGGCCCCCAGGATGGCGACCGCCGCCCAGCCCAGATGGCGCTGGATGGAGTTCATGATTTCCTCGCTTCTTGTTGGGGATGTGCAGGAGGCAGTCCGGCCTGCGAGAGGGATGCGGCAGCGGTTCGGGGCGAGGGGAATCGCTTCGGCTGCTGTCCGCGATCGGCCGCAGGGTCGGACGTCGACCTGCTCGCAGCCCGGGACCGATGGAGAGACGGCTTACCGGGCCGCATGCCCATTCTTGCGCAAGGGCGGTGGAGATCAATCAGGGTTTTACACAGGTATCGCGTGGGTTTGCGCTGGATCAAACGTCGGCTTCGACGGAATCTCCCTTTTCTTCCATCCACGCCCGGCGGCCGGAGGCTTCGCCCTTGCCCATCAGCAGCGTGAACATCCGGAGGGTGTCCTCGAAGGCGTCGGCGCGCACGTGCACCGGCAGCACGCGGCGGGTGGCCGGGTCCATGGTGGTCTCGCGCAGCTGCTCGGGGTTCATCTCGCCGAGGCCCTTGAAGCGGCCGACCTCGATCTGCTCCGCCTTGACGCCCTCGTGGACCAGGCGGTCGCGCAAGGACGCCAGTTCCTGGTCGTCCAGCGCGTACAGGCGCCGTGGCGGGCGCTTCTTGCCGGAGGCGGGCACGTCGAGCCGGTACAGCGGCGGCTGGGCGACGTAGATGTGGCCATTTTCGATGAGCTTGGGGAAGTGGCGGAAGAACAGGGTGAGCAGCAGGGTCTGGATGTGGGAGCCGTCCACGTCGGCGTCCGACATGATGATGACCTTGCCGTAGCGCAGCTGGGAGAGGTCGGCATCACTGCCGGCCGGGTGCGGGTCGACGCCCAGCGCCACCGCGATGTCGTGGATCTCGGCGTTGGCGAAGAGGCGCTCGCGGTCGACTTCCCAGGCGTTCTGCACCTTGCCGCGCAGGGGCAGGATGGCCTGGGTGTCCTTGTCGCGGGCCATCTTGGCGCTGCCGCCGGCGGAGTCGCCCTCGACCAGGAAGAGTTCGTTCTCGGCGATGTCCTCCGACTCGCAGTCGGAGAGCTTGCCCGGCAGCACCGCCACCCCCGATGACTTGCGCTTCTCGACCTTCTGGGCGGCACGGGCGCGGGCCTGGGCGGCCTTGATGGCCAGCTCGGCGAGCTTCTTGCCGTAGTCCACGTGCTCGTTGAGCCACAGCTCGAAGGGGTCGCGCACCATCCGCGACACCAGCTGCACCGCGTCGCGGCTGTTGAGGCGCTCCTTGGTCTGGCCCTGGAAGCTGGGGTCGAGCACCCGCGCCGAAAGCAGGAAGGAGGCGCGCCCGAAGGCGTCGTCGGCGGTGAGCTTGACGCCCTTGGGCAGCAGCGCGTGGTGGTCGATGAAGTTCTTGATGGCGGTGAACACCCCGTCCCGCAGGCCGGCCTCGTGGGTGCCGCCAGCGGGGGTGGGGATGAGGTTTACATACGACTCGCGCACCGGCGCGCCTTCCAGCGTCCACGCCACCGCCCACGAGGCGCCCTCGCCGGCGGCGAAGTTGTCGTCGCCCTTGGCGGCGTATTTCTCGCCGGAGAACAGCGGGATCAGCGGCTCGTCGGGCAGGGCCTCGGAGAGGTAGCCGCGCATGCCGTGCTCGAAGTGCCACACGCGGGTGTCGCCGCCCTCGATGGCGAGGCTCACCTCGAGGCCGGGCATCAGCACGGCCTTGGAGCGCAGCAGGCGCTCGAGCTCGGCCCGCGGCAGTTCGGCGGCGTCGAAGTATCTGGCGTCGGGCCAGGCGCGCACGGTGGTACCGCTGGCCTTCTTGGGGGCGTCGCCGGTGCGGGCGAGGGGCTCGATCACCTCGCCGCCCGAGAACACCAGCCGGTGCCGCCCACCATCACGCACCACCTCGACCTCCAGGCGGTGCGACAGCGCGTTGGTCACCGACACGCCGACGCCGTGCAGGCCGCCGGAGAAGCGGTAGGCCGAGTCCTCGTCGGTCTTGTTGAACTTGCCGCCGGCGTGCAGGCGGGTGAACACCACCTCGACGGTGGACACGCCCTCGACCGGGTGGATCTCGACCGGGATGCCTCGGCCGTCGTCGGCCACGCTCACCGAGCCGTCGGCGTGCAGGGTGACGGCGATCTTGCGGCAGAAGCCGGCCATCGCCTCGTCGGCGGCGTTGTCGATGACTTCCTGGATGACGTGCAGCGGGTTCTCGGTGCGGGTGTACATGCCCGGCCGCTGCTTGACGGGCTCGAGGCCCTTCAGGACGGTGATGGAATCGGCGGTATAACTCTTCTGCATCTTTTTGCGCGGGGGCGAGCAGGAAGCTACTGCGCGGCCCGATCTCGCGATTCCGGTGCTCGCTGTACTCGCGTACAGCTCCGCTCCTCGTCGCGACCTCGGGCCGCTCGCCACGCTTCCTGCACGCCCCGAAAGTTGGGTGGGTGCTTGAGTGGGGGAATTTGGGGGCGGACTATACAGGCTGCGGGTGGCGGCGGGGAGGGCGGTGCTGGCTTTTCGGGGGGGCTCAGGACCAGGTGACGGTGGCGGCGAGGAGGTAGCCGGCGCCGTAGACGGTCTTGATGAGGCGGGCGTGCTGGGGGTTTTCCTCTAGGCGGCGGCGCAGGCGGGAGATGCGCAGGTCGATGCTGCGGTCGAGGGCGGCCACGTCGCGGCCGCCGAGCAGCTGTTCGCGGGTCAGAATGTGGTTGGGGTGGGCCAGCAGCACCGACAGCAGCTGGGCTTCGGCGGTGCTGAGGGTTTCTTCCTGGCCGGCCGGGCTGGTGAGGGTGTTGCTGCCGGGGGCGAAGCGCCAGCCGGCGAATTCGGCGACGCGCTTGGCCGGGTCGGCGGGCAGCTCCGGCTGGCCCGGATAGCGGCGCAGGATGCTGCGCACCCGGGCGATCAGCTCCCGCGGCTCGAAGGGCTTCACCACGTAGTCGTCGGCCCCCAGCTCCAGCCCCATCACCCGGTCGTGGGTGTCGCTGCGTCCGGTGACGATCAGGAGCCCGCAGCTGTGCTGGCCGCGCAGTTGCTGGAGCACGCTCATGCCGTCCATGTCGGGCAGGCCGAGGTCGAGGATCACCAGGTCGGGCGCCCGGTGGCGCAGGCCGTGGAAGAAGGCTTCGGCGCTGCGGAAGGCTTCGTTGCGGTAGCCGAATTTCTCGAGGGTGTCGCAGATCAGCCGGGCGATGGCCGGCTCGTCTTCGACGACGTAGATGAGTTCGGGGGCGCGGGTGGGCGGCATGGCGTGGGCGTGGGAGTCAGGCGCGCAGGGCGCTCAGGGCAGCCAGCAGCTTATCCCGCGAGAACGGCTTGGCCAACAGGGGCAGTTCATTCCCCGGCGCCGGCCCGCTGCCCGGATGGAAGCCGGACTCGGCGAAGCCGCTCATCAGCACCATCGGCAGCTCGGGGCGGAAGCGCCGCACGAAGCGGGCCAGGGCGCGCCCGTCCATCGCGCCGGGCATCACCACGTCGGAGATCACCAGCGCGATCGCCGGGATGTTCTCGACCATGTCGGCGGCCTCGGCACCGTTCTCGGCCTCGACCACCGCGCAGCCCAGCTCGGCGAGCTGCATCCGCACCACGCTGCGCACATCGGCGTCGTCCTCGGCGAGCAGCACCAGCTTGCCGGCCAGGTCGTGGGCGGCGATGTCCCGTCCGGCGGGCAGCGGCGTGGCGGTCTGTTCCTCGTCGATGCGCGGCAGCAGCAGCGCGACCGTGGTGCCCCGGGCCTGGCGGCTGCGGATGCGCACGCCGCCGCCCGACTGCTTGGTGAAGCCATACACCATCGACATGCCCAGGCCACTGCCCATGCCGAACTGCTTGGTGGTGAAGAAGGGCTCGAAGACCCGCGCCAGGGTGCTGCCGTCCATGCCCATGCCGTTGTCGCTGACGGCGATCTGGACGTAGTCGCCGGGGGGCACTTCGAGGTCGGCGGCGGCGTGGGGGCCGAGGTGTTCGAGGGACGATTCGATGCGCAGTTCGCCGCCGTTGGGCATCGCGTCGCGGGCGTTGAGGGCCAGGTTGAGCAGGGCGTTCTCGAGCTGGTGGGCGTCCACCATCGCCACCAGGCAGGGCTCGCGGCTGGCGGTGGAGACGGCGATGGTGCTGGGCAGCGAGCGGCGGATCAGCTTGGACATGCCGAGGATCAGTTCGTTGACCTCAACCGGTTCCGGCTCGAGGGGCTGGCGGCGGGCAAAGCCGAGCAGCCGGCGGATCAGCTCGGCGCCCCGGTTGGCGGCCTGCATGGCCGGCTCGACGAAGTTCTCGGTGAGGGGGTCGTCCGGGTGGTTCTCCTTGAGCGCCACCAGGTTGCCGATGACCACCGTCAGCATGTTGTTGAAGTCGTGGGCGAGGCCGCCGGTGAGCTGGCCGATGGCTTCCATCTTCTGGGCCTGGGCGAGGGCGGCCTGGGCGTGGCGCTGCTCGGTGACGTTCATCGAGTGCACGTAGCAGCCGAGCACGCTGCCGTCGGGCGCCACGTCCGGCACCAGGGTGCTGCGGGCGTAGGCGGGCTCGCCGTCGCGGCCGGTGAGCCGGTATTCGTAGCTGACCCGCTCGCCGGCGAGGGCGCGGGCGAGGTTGGGAGCGACCATCTCGAACAGCGTCTCGCCGATCACCTCGGGGACCCGGTGCCCCGGCAGGGTGTCGGTGGTCCAGCCGAACCATTCGGCGTAGCCCTTGTTGGCGTAGGTGTAGATGCCGTCCTTGTCTACATAGGCGATAGCCGCCGGGAGCGCGTCGGTGATCTCGCGCAGGCGCTGCTCGCTGCGCCGCAGGGCCTCGGTGCGGGAGGCGATGTGGGCTTCGAGCTCCGCCTGGTGGCGGCTGATCTGGGCCTCCGCGCGGCGTTGCTCGGTGATGTCGGTATACACCGCGATGAAGCCCCGGTTGGCCAGCGGGAAACCGCGGATCGACAGGGTGCGCCCGTTGGGGCGCACGCGTTCGGTGGTGTGGGGCTGGAAGCTCCGCGCCCGGGCGACCCGCTCCGCCACCTGCTGCGCCGGGTCGCCGGGGCCGTAGTCGCCGCGCGCGGCGTTGAAGCGGATGAAATCCTCGAAGGACACGCCGGGCCGGGCGAGGGATTCGGGAAAGTCGAGCAGGCGCAGGAAGGCGGCGTTCCACGCGACCATGCGGAGGTCGGCGTCGAACACGGTGATGCCCTGGTCGAGCAGGTCGAGCCCGGCGCCCAGCAGGTCGCGGTAGGGCTGCCCGTCGGCCGGGAGGAGGCCGTCTTGAGGCTGGCGTGTGGTGGGATGTCCGTGCATGGGCGCTCCGCGGATGCAGGTTTTTCGGCCGATTCTAGACCTTGTCCGGTGCGTCATCGGAGGCGGACACGATTCAGTACATTTGCACGAAAGTTCCGACAACTTTGTTTGCCAATCTCCCGCCTGAACCCCGGCATTCCGTCACGGAAGCCAGCAAGGGGCAGGCCCCAGAGCCACCGCTTCACCCCCGTGGTGGCGTCCAAAATTCAGGAGGAGAAAAGGTGTCGAACAACCCGTACGAGCACGGGCTGGACAAGTGTGCCGCCAACCATGTCCCGCTCTCGCCGCTGTCTTTCATTGCCCGTACCGCGCAGATCTACCCCAACCGCCTGGCGGTTGTCCATGGCGCCCGCCGTTTCACCTGGGCCGAGACCTACACCCGTTGCCGCCGCCTGGCGAGCGCGCTCGCCGCCCGCGGCATCAAGCGCGGCGACACGGTGGCGGTGATGCTGCCCAACGTGCCGGCCATGGTCGAAGCCCACTTCGGCGTACCGATGATCGGCGCCGTGCTCAACACCCTCAACACCCGCCTCGACCCGGAGGCGATCGCCTTCATGCTCGCCCACGGCGAGGCCAAGGTGCTGATTACCGACCCCGAGTTCGCCCCGACCATCGAAGCCGCCCTCGCGCTGCTCGACGGGCCGAAGCCGCTGGTCATCGACGCCCTCGACGCCGAATACCCCGGCACCACCCGCCTCGGCGAGATCGAATACGAGGAGTTCCTCGACAACGCCGACCCCGAGTTCGCCTGGCAGCTGCCGCCCGACGAGTGGGACGCGATCGCCCTCAACTACACCTCCGGCACCACCGGCAACCCGAAGGGCGTGGTCTTCCACCACCGTGGCGCCTACCTCAACTCGGCCTCCAACATCATCAGCTGGGGCATGCCGCAGCACGCCGTGTATCTGTGGACGCTGCCGCTGTTCCACTGCAACGGCTGGTGCTTCGCCTGGACCCTGGCCGCCAACGCCGGCGTCAACGTGTGCCTGCGCAAGGTGGACGTGGCGCTGATCTGCGAGCTGATCCGCAGCCACAAGGTCACCCACTTCTGCGCTGCGCCGATCGTGCACGGCATGCTGATCAACGCCCCGGAGGGCATGCGGGCGGGCATCGACCACAAGGTGTCGGCGCTGATTGCCGGCGCCGCGCCCCCGGCCGCCATCATCGAGGGCATGGAGCGCATCGGCTTCGACATCACCCACGTGTACGGCCTCACCGAAACCTACGGCCCGGCCGCGGTGTGTGCCAAGCACCCCGAATGGGACGCGCTGCCGATCGCCCAGCGCGCCGAGCGCAACGGACGCCAGGGGGTGCGCTACCACATGCAGGAAGCGATCACCGTGCTCGACCCGGAAACCATGGAGCCGGTGCCCGCCGACGGCGAGACCCTGGGCGAGATCATGTTCCGCGGCAACCTGGTGATGAAGGGCTATCTCAAGAACGAGAAGGCCACCCAGGAGGCTTTTGCCGGCGGCTGGTTCCACACCGGCGACCTGGCCGTGATGCACCCGGACGGCTACGTGAAGATCAAGGACCGCTCCAAGGACGTGATCATCTCCGGCGGCGAGAACATCTCCTCGCTGGAAGTCGAGGACGTCCTCTACCGCCACCCGGCCGTGCTGACCGCCGCCGTGGTCGCCAAGCCCGACGAGAAGTGGGGCGAAGTGCCCGCCGCCTACATCGAGGTCAAGGAAGACGCCAGGGTGACGGCCGACGACATCATCGCCCACTGCCGTGAGCACCTGGCCCGCTTCAAGGTGCCCAAGCACGTGGAGTTCTGCGTGCTGCCCAAGACTTCCACCGGAAAGATCCAGAAGTTCGTGCTGCGCCAGCAGGCCAAGTCGGCCTCGGCGATCGAGTAACAACCCTGAACGGAGACAAGAACCCATGAAGATCCTCGTGCCCGTCAAGCGCGTCGTCGACTACAACGTCAAGATCCGCGTCAAGGCCGACCAGAGCGGCGTCGAGCTGGCCAACGTAAAGATGGCCATGAACCCCTTCGACGAAATCGCGATGGAAGAGGCCGTGCGCCTGAAGGAAGCCGGCAAGGCCACCGAAGTCGTGGCGGTGTCGGCCGGCGTCGCCCAGTGCCAGGAAACCCTGCGCACCGCAATGGCGATCGGTGCCGACCGGGGCATCCTGGTCGAGACCGACGTCGAGCTGCAGCCGCTGGCGGTGGCCAAGCTGCTGAAGGCCATCGTCGACAAGGAGCAGCCCCAGCTGGTGATCCTCGGCAAGCAGGCCATCGACGACGACGCCAACCAGACCGGCCAGATGCTCGCCGCGCTGCTCGGCTGGCCCCAGGCCACCTTCGCCTCCAAGGTCGAAGTCGGCGGCGACGGCGTGCAGGTCACCCGCGAGATCGACGGCGGCCTTGAGACCCTGGCCCTGCCGCTGCCGGCGGTGATCACCACCGACCTGCGCCTCAACGAGCCGCGCTACGCCACCCTGCCCAACATCATGAAGGCCAAGAAGAAGCCCCTCGAGACGGTCAAGCCGGCCGAGCTGGGCGTCGACGTCGCCCCGCGCCTGACCACCCTCAAGGTGGTCGAGCCCGCCGCGCGCAGCGCCGGCATCAAGGTGGCCGACGTGGCCCAACTGATCGACAAGCTCAAGAACGAAGCCAAGGTGCTGTAAGCACCCGACGGATACGGAGACAAACCCATGCCCATCCTCGTCATCGCCGAACACGACAACGCCGGCCTGAAGGCCGCCACCCTCAACACCGTCAGCGCCGCCGCCAAGCTGGGTGCCGACATCGACGTGCTGGTCGCCGGCAGCGGCTGTGCCGCCGCGGCCGACGCCGCCGCCCGGCTCGCCGGCGTCGCCAGGGTGAAGGTGGCCGATGCCGCCGCCTACCTTGAGCAGGGCGCCGAGAACCTCGCCGCGCTGCTGGTCGACCTGGTCAAGACCGGCGGCTACAGCCACGTGCTGGCCCCCGCCACCACCTTCGGCAAGAACCTGCTGCCCCGCGTCTCCGCGCTGCTCGACGTGGCGCAGATCTCCGACATCGTCGCCATCGAGTCGGCTGACACCTTCGTGCGCCCGATCTACGCCGGCAACGCCCTGGCCACCGTCAAGTCGGCCGACCCGATCAAGCTCATCACCGTCCGCACCACCGCCTTCGACGCGGCGGGCGAGGGCGGCCCGGCCGCGGTCGAGGCCATCGCCGCCGGCCCCGAGCTCGGCCAGAGCAAGCTCGTCGGCCGTGAGCTCACCAAGTCGGCCCGTCCCGAACTGGGCGCCGCCAAGATCATCGTCTCGGGCGGCCGTGGCCTCGGCAGCGGCGACGCCTACCGGGCGGTGCTGGAGCCCCTCGCCGACAAGCTCGGCGCCGCGATGGGCGCCAGCCGCGCCGCAGTGGACGCCGGCTTCGTGCCCAACGACTACCAGGTCGGCCAGACCGGCAAGATCGTCGCTCCGCAGCTGTACGTCGCGGTGGGCATCTCCGGCGCCATCCAGCACCTGGCGGGCATGAAGGACTCCAAGGTGATCGTCGCGATCAACAAGGACCCGGAAGCGCCGATCTTCCAGGTGGCCGACTACGGCCTCGTGGCCGACCTGTTCGAGACCGTGCCGCAGCTGGTCGCCGCGCTCTGATCCCTAGGGGGCCGCGCGGCGGCCCCCGCACCCCCTCTACCGAATTCGCAAGGAAGAACCATGAGCACCTACATCGCCCCCGTGAAGGACATGCTGTTCAACATGAACGAGCTGGCCGGCCTGCAGGAGATCGCCGGTCTGCCCGGCAACGAGGACGTCTCGGCCGATCTGGTCGAGGCCATCCTCGACGAGGCCGGCAAGTTCGCCTCCGAAGTCGTCGACCCCCTCAACAAGGTGGGCGACAAGCAGGGCAACAAGTGGGACAACGGCGTCGTGACCACCGCCGACGGCTTCAAGGAAGCCTACGCCAGCTTCTGCGAGACCGGCTGGAACGGCATGCCGGCCTCCACCGAGTTCGGTGGCCAGGGCCTGCCGGTGACGGTGTCCACCGCCGTGCTCGAGATGTGGAAGTCCGCCAGCATCTCCTTCTCCCTGTGCCAGATGCTCACCCTGGGCGCGGTCGAGGCCATCGCCCACCACGGCTCCGACGCGCTGAAGGCCACCTTCCTGCCCAACATGGTGTCCGGCAAGTGGACCGGCACCATGAACCTCACCGAGCCCCAGGCCGGCTCCGACCTCGCCGCCATCCGCAGCAAGGCCGATCCCCGCGGCGATGGCACCTACGCCATCACCGGCACCAAGATCTTCATCACCTGGGGTGAGCACGACATGGCGGAGAACATCATCCACCTCGTGCTGGCCCGCCTGCCGGACGCGCCTCCGGGCGTGAAGGGCATCTCCCTGTTCATCGCGCCGAAGTTCCTGGTCAATGCCGACGGCAGCCTGGGCGAGCGCAACGACCTCGTCTGCGCCTCCATCGAGCACAAGATGGGCATCCACGGCAGCGCCACCGCCGTCATGTCCTTCGGCGACAAGGGCGGCGCCATCGGCTATCTGGTCGGCGAGCCGAACCGCGGCCTCGAGTACATGTTCACGATGATGAACCACGCCCGCCTCAACGTCGGCCTCGAAGGCGTCGGCGTCTCCGAGCGCAGCTACCAGCACGCGCTGGCCTATGCCCGTGAGCGTGTCCAGGGTCGCATCATCGGCGACAAGAGCGGCGAGAAGAAGCCCATCCTGCACCACCCGGACGTGCGCCGCATGCTGATGGACATGAAGTCCCGCACCGAAGCCGGCCGTGCTCTGGCCTACTACGTGGCCGGCTGCATGGACCGCGCCAAGAGCCACCCGGACGCCGACGTGCGCGCCGCCAACCAGCGCCGCCTCGAGCTGCTGACCCCGGTGGTGAAGGGCTGGTGCACCGAGAACGCCCAGGGCATCACCTGGAACGGCGTGCAGGTGCACGGCGGCATGGGCTTCATCGAGGAGACCGGCGCCGCCCAGTACATGCGCGACGCCCGCATCATCACCATCTACGAGGGCACCACCGCGATCCAGGCCAACGACCTCATCGGCCGCAAGACCGCCAAGGAAGGTGGCCAGAGCATGCGCCAGCTGCTCGCCGAGATCGCCGAGACCGGCGCCGCGCTGCGCGCCTCCGACGACGTCCGCCTGAAGGCGATCGCCGATGCCCTGGGCGATGGCATCGCCGCCCTCGACGAAGCCACCAACTGGCTGATCGGCAACTACGACGCCAACCCGCAGGCCGCGGCGGCCGGCTCGGTGCCCTTCCTGAAGCTCACCGGCATCGTCGTCGGTGCCTGGCTGATGGCCCGTTCCGCGGCGATCGCCGTCGAACGCCTGGATGCCGCCGACGGTGACTTCTACAAGGCCAAGCTGGCCACCGCCAGCTACTTCGTGCAGCACGTCGTCCCCGAGGCCAACAGCTACCGCGACGCCATCGTCGGTGGCGCCGAGTCGGTGCTGGCCCTCGAAGAGGCGCTGTTCTGAGCCACGCCTGATCGCCGGGCGCCAGCCCGGCGCCTTGCCACCGAACCCGCCGCAGGGGCATCCGTCCGGGCGGCGGGCCGCCACACACCGATAACACCAACAACACGGTCTTTCCATCCATCGGGTCAAGAGGAGGCTACATGTCCCAATCCAATATCCACGCGAAGATCCGGAGCAATCCGAAGTTTGCCGAGCTGGTCGGCAAGCGCACCCGCTTCGCGATCGCCCTTTCACTCATCGTGCTGGTGCCCTACTACAGCTACATGCTGCTGGTGTCGCTGCAGCCCCAGCTCTTCGCGGGCAAGATCAGCGAAGGCAGCGTGATCACCATCGGCTGGCCGATCGCCGCGCTGATCGTGGTCGTCGGCTGGCTGCTCACCGGTGTCTATGTGCATCGCGCCAACGGCGAGTTCGATCGCCTCACTGAAGAAGTGCTGAAGGAGGCCCGCAAATGAAGCGTTCCATCACCGCACTGGTCGCCGGCGCCCTGCTGGCGGCCTCGTTTGCCGCGCTGGCCGGCCCGGGCGCCATCGAAGGCGTCGAGAAGCAGCCGGTCAACGTGAGCGCCATCGCCATGTTCCTGGTCTTCGTCGTCGCCACCCTGGGCATCACCAAGTGGGCGGCCGGCAAGACCAAATCCACGGCCGACTTCTACACCGCCGGCGGCGGCATCACCGGCTTCCAGAACGGCCTCGCCATTGCCGGTGACTACATGTCGGCGGCGACCCTGCTCGGCCTCACCTCGATGGTGTATTTCAAGGGCTACGACGGTTTCATCTACGCCGTGTGCTTCTTCATCGGCTGGCCGATCATCCTGTTCCTGATCGCGGAGCGGCTGCGCAACCTCGGCAAATTCACCTTTGCCGACATCGCCTCCTACCGCCTCGACCAGAACCGCATCCGCACCTTCGCGGCGATCGGCTCCCTCACCGTGGTGTGCTTCTACCTCATCGTCCAGATGGTCGGCGCCGGCCAGCTGATCCAGCTGCTGTTCGGGCTGGAGTACAACACCGCGGTCACCGTGGTGGGCATCCTGATGATGGTGTACGTCACCTTCGGCGGCATGACCGCCACCACCTGGGTGCAGATCATCAAGGCCTGCCTGCTGCTGGGCGGCGGCATCTCGCTGATGCTGCTGACGCTCGCGCAGTTCGGCTGGTCCTTCGAGAACCTGTTCGTGAAGGCCATCGAGTCCCACAAGGCGGGCGAGAAGCTGATGATCCCCGGCTCGCTGATGGCCGACCCGATCTCCGCGCTGTCCCTGTCCCTCGGCCTGCTCTTCGGCACCGCCGGCCTGCCGCACATCATGATGCGCTTCTTCACCGTGCCCAACGCCAAGGAAGCCCGCAAGTCGGTGTTCTATGCCACCGGCTTCATCGGCCTGTTCTTCCTGGTGACGATGGTCCTGGGCGCCGCGGCGATCTCCATCGTCGGCACCAACCCGGCCTTCTTCGAAGGCGGCCAGGTGGGCGGCAAGCTGATCGGTGGCGGCAACATGCCGGTGATGCACCTGACCAAGGCGGTCGGCGGCGACATCTTCCTCGGCTTCCTGTCGGCGGTGGCCTTCGCCACCATCCTGGCGGTGGTGTCGGGCCTGGCCCTGGCCGGCGCCTCGGCGATCTCCCATGACCTCTACGCCCGCGTCATCAAGAAGGGCTCCGCGACCAGCGAACAGGAACTCAAGGTGACCCGCATGGCCTCGGTCGGCCTCGGCATCGCGGCGATCGTGCTGGGTATCGCCTTCAAGGACCAGAACGTGCTGTTCCTGGTGGCGCTGGCCTTCGGCGTGGCCTCGTCGGTCAACTTCCCGGTGCTCATCCTGTCGATGTACTGGAAGGGCCTGACCACCCGCGGTGCGCTGTGGGGCGGCATCGCCGGCCTGGTGTCGTCGGTGGGCCTGGTCATCCTGTCCCCGACCGTGTGGGTCAAGATCTTCGGCAACAAGGCGGCGATCTTCCCGTACGATCACCCGGCCATCGTGTCGATGTCCCTGGCCTTCTTCGTCACCTGGCTGCTGTCGGTCACCGACAAGAGCGAGCGTGCGGCGCGGGAAGCCGAGGCCTTCGAGGAGCAGTACATCCGGGCCCAGACCGGCCTCGGTGCAGCGGGCGCCCACGCCCACTGAGTCTCCGCTCCGCCTGGCGGTTGTCGCGTTGCCTGCGCCACAGCCGCCACGGCGTACCTTCCAGGGGCCTTCGGGCCCCTTTTTTCTGGGCACCCCGCGGGAGAGCCACCGCCCATGAACGCCAATCCGGACATTCCCTTTCGTGGCATCGTCGAGCAGTCGCTGGCGGGCATGTACGTCATCCAGGACGAAGTCTTCCAGTATGTGAACGCCACCTTCGCGGCGATGCTGGGCTACACCCCCGGCGAGATGACCGGCATGCACCTGCGCCACGCGGTGTACCCGGAGATGCAGGCCGAGACCATCGCCAACTTTCACCGCCGCATCAGCGGCGAGGTGCCGAGCATCCGCTACACCACCATCGGCTGGCATCGCAACCGCGAGCCGGTGTACCTGGAGGTGCATGGCTCCAGCGTGATCTATCGTGGCCGCCCGGCGGTGGTCGGGGTCGGTGTCAACATCACCGAGCAGCGGCGGCAGCAGAACGCGCTGCGGGAGTCCCGCGAGCAGCTGCGCGAGCTGGCGGCCTACATCAACACCGCCCGGGAGGAGCAGCGCGCCCGCATCGCCCGCGAGCTGCACGACGTGCTCGGCGGCATGCTCACCTCGATCAAGCTCGACATCCAGCGCATCAGCCGGCGCAGCGACGACGCGGAGATCCGGGCCATCGTCGGCGACCTGCTGCAGCTCACCCAGGATAGCATCGACACCGTGCGCACCCTCTCGGAAGACCTGCGCCCGGGCGGGCTGGACCACCTCGGCCTGCGCTCGGCGCTGGAGGCGGAGCTGCAGCGCTTCTCGGCGCGCACCGAGATCGCCTGCGAGCTCGTCGCCGAGGGTTTCGCGGCCCAGCTCTCGCCGGCGCGCGCCACCGCGGTGTATCGCATCTGCCAGGAGGCGCTGACCAACATCGCCCGCCACGCCGGCGCGACCTGCGTGGTGCTGCGGCTGGCCAGCGCCGATGGCCGGCTGGCGGTGGACATCGAGGATAACGGCCGCGGCCTCGCCAGCCTCACGCCCACCGGTAAGAGCATCGGCCTCTTAAGCATGGCGGAGCGGGCGCGGGAGTTCGGTGGCTGCCTGTCGGTGCAGCCGGGGGCGTCGGGCGGCGCCTGCCTGCGCCTTGATCTCCCGTTGGAGGAGGCCCCGTGATCGAGATCCTGATGGCGGACGACCACGCGATCTTCCGCAGCGGCATGCGCCGCCTGCTCTCCGACGAGCCCGACATGCGCATCGTCGCCGAGGCGGCCAACGGCCAGGAGGCGCTCGACTGCCTGCGTCGGCGCAGCTTCGGGGTGGTGCTGCTGGACGTCAACATGAGCGGCCGCAGCGGCCTCGACACCCTGCGCCGCATCCGGCTCGAATGGCCGGCCCAGGCGGTCATCCTGCTGTCAATGTACCCGGAAGCCCAGTACGCGCCGATCGCCCTGCAGCTCGGAGCGCGGGGTTACCTCTCGAAGGACCGCGACGCCGGCGAGCTGCTCGCCGCCATCCGCATCGCCGCCGGCGGCGGCTACTACCTGCCGCCGGGGATGGCCCAGGGCGTGCTCCTGCAGGCCGCGGCAGGCGAGGCCGCACCGGGCTGGAAGCGGCTCACCGAGCGGGAGTGGCATGTGCTGCGGCTGATCGTGAAGGGCGTGTCGCTGACCGGCATCGGCGAAGAACTCCGCCTCAGCGTGAAGACCGTCAGCACCTACCGCGGCCGCGTGCTCGCCAAGCTCGGCCTGCACAGCAACGCCGAGCTGGTGCGCTACTGCCTGGAGCACGGCCTGGCGGAGTAGGGCGGGCGCGGTATCGGAAATATCCGACAAGGCGGATGGAAATATCCGGCAGGAATCGATCGCCGGCCGGCATACGCTCCCGGTCTCAAGAACGATAACCGGAGACCCGCATGCCGCCCGATCCCGCCGGGGCCACGCCCTCGGCCTACGCCTATCCGCTGCTCGTCAAGCAGCTGCTGCACGCCGCCCGGGCCACCGCCGGCGGGCAGGAAATCGTCTATCGCGACCGCCGGCGCCACACCTATCGCGAGTTCTTCGAGCGCCTGCCGCGGCTGGCCAACGCGCTTGCCGGGCTCGGCGTCGGGCCGGGCAGCACGGTGGCGGTGATGGATTGGGACAGCCACCGCTACCTCGAAGCCTTCTTTGCCGTGCCGATGATGGGCGCCGTGCTGCAGACCGTGAATGTGCGCCTGTCGCCGGAGCAGATCCTGTACACCCTCAACCACGCCCGGGCCGACGTGCTGCTCGTCAACGCCGAGTTCGTGCCGCTGCTGGCGATCATCAAGGACCAGCTCGAGACGGTGAAGCGCTTCGTCCTGATCAGCGACGACGGCGCCACCCTGGGCAGCTTCGGCATCCCCTACGCCGGCGAATACGAAGCCCTGCTGGCCGCGGCGTCGCCGGACTACGACTTCCCTGATTTCGACGAGAACACCCGCGCCACCACCTTCTACACCACCGGCACCACCGGGCTGCCGAAGGGCGTGTACTTCAGCCACCGGCAGCTGGTGCTGCACACCCTGGCGGTGGCGACCGCCCTCGGCAGCGCAGCCGGGCAGGGGCGGGTGCACCGCGACGACGTGTACATGCCGATCACCCCGATGTTCCACGTGCACGCCTGGGGCATGCCCTACCTGGCGACCATGCTCGGCATGAAGCAGGTTTACCCCGGTCGTTACAGTCCGGACATGCTGCTCAAGCTGATCGCCAGCGAGGACGTGAGCTTCTCCCACTGCGTGCCGACCATCCTGCACATGCTGCTCACCGACAAGGCCGGCGCAAACGTGGACCTTTCGGGCTGCAAGATGATCATCGGCGGGGCGGCCTTCCCCAAGGGCCTCGCCGCCGCGGCGTTGGCGCGGGGGATGGACGTCTTCTCGGGCTACGGCATGTCCGAGACCTGCCCGATCCTCACCATCGCCCATGTCCGCGGCGCGCTGCCGGACGCCGACGCCGAAGCGGCCGAGCGCATCCGCACCGGCTATCCGATCCCGCTGGTGGACCTCCGCACCGTCGATGGCGACATGCTCGACGTGGACCACGACGGCAAGGCCACCGGCGAGATCGTGGTGCGCACCCCGTGGCTGACCCAGGGCTACCTGCACAACCCGCCTGCCTCGGAAGACCTGTGGGCCGGCGGCTACCTCCACACCGGCGATATCGGCACCCTCGACCCCCGGGGCATGCTGACCGTCACCGACCGCCTGAAGGACGTCATCAAGACGGGCGGCGAGTGGGTGTCGTCGCTGGCGCTGGAAAGCATCATCTCCCAGCACCCGGCGGTCAATGAGGTGGCGGTGATCGGTGTCAAGGACGACAAGTGGGGTGAGCGTCCGCTGGCGATGGTCGTCCTCAAGGCCGGCCAGGCGGTCACGGTCGAAGACATCAAGGGCCACGTCCAGGGCTTCGCCGACGCGGGCCACATCTCGAAGTTCGCGGTGCCCGATCGGGTGCTCTTCGTCGACAGCCTGGCCCGCACCAGCGTCGGCAAGCTCAACAAGAAGGCCATGCGCGAGCAGCTGGCCGGATGAAGCAGACTCAGGAGATTCCAAGCATGAAATGGGTTGTCAACAAGGCGGCCGTCCTCGGCGCCGGCGTGATGGGCGCGCAGATCGCCGCCCACCTCGCCAATGCCCGGGTGCCGGTGGTGCTGTTCGACCTGCCGGCCAAGGACGGCGACAAGAACGGCGTGGTGAAGAGGGCGCTCGATGGCCTCAAGCGCCTGCAGCCCTCGCCGCTGGTGAGCCGCGACACGCTGCAGTACATCGACGCCGCCAACTACGAGGAGCACCTGGCGCTGTTGTCCGGCTGCGACCTGATCATCGAGGCCATCGCCGAGCGGATGGACTGGAAGAACGAGCTCTACGCCCGCATCGCGCCCTTCGTGACGCCGGGCACGGTGCTGGCGTCCAACACCTCGGGCCTGTCGATCAACGGGCTGGCCGAGGCGCTGCCGGCGGCGCTGCGGCCCAGTTTTTGCGGCATCCATTTCTTCAACCCGCCGCGCTACATGCCCCTCGTCGAGATCATCCCCACTCGCGACTCGGCGCCGGCGATGCTCGACGGCCTCGAAACCTGGCTCACCACGCGGCTGGGCAAGGGCGTCGTGCGGGCCCTCGACACGCCCAACTTCGTCGCCAACCGGATCGGCGTGTTCTCGATCCTGGCGGTGATGCACCACGCCACCGCCTTCGGGCTGGGCTTCGACACCGTCGACGCCCTGACCGGCCCGAAGATCGGCCGCCCCCGCAGCGCCACCTACCGGACCGGCGACGTGGTCGGCCTGGACACCCTGGCCCACGTGGTGAACACCATGCGCGACGCCCTGGCGGACGACCCGTGGCACGCCTTCTTCACGCTGCCGGGGTGGCTCGATGGGTTGATCGCCCGCGGCGCGCTGGGCCAGAAGACCAAGGCCGGCATCTACCGCAAGCAGGGCAAGGCGATCGAGGTGTTCGACCCGGTCGCCGGCGACTACCGGGCCAGCGACGACAGCCTCTCCGCCGAGGTGGCGGCCATCCTGAAGATCGCCGACCCGGCCGCCCGCCTCAAGGCCTTGCGGCAATCCGGCGACGTGCAGGCGCAGTTTGTGTGGGCGATCTTCCGCGACCTCTTCCACTACTGTGCGGTGCAGCTGGAGCAGGTGGCCGACAACGCCCGCGACGTGGATTTTGCGCTGCGCTGGGGCTTCGGCTGGGCCCAGGGGCCCTTCGAGCTGTGGCAGGCGGCGGGCTGGGCCGACACGGCGCAGGCCATCGCCGCCGACATCGAGGCCGGCCGGGCGATGAGCCGGGCGCCGCTGCCGGCCTGGGTGACGGCGCCCGGGCGCGGCGGCGTGCATGGCGCCGCGGGCTCGTGGTCGGCGCGCCGGCAGGCGGATGTCCCGCGCTCGACGCTGCCGGTCTATGGGCGGCAGCTCTTCCCCGAGCTGCTCCTCGGCGAGGCTGGCGCGCGGCCGACGGAGAGCGGCGAGACTTTGTTCGAGAACGCCGGCGTGCGCCTGTGGCGGCTGCCGGCGGTGGATGCCGGCATCGGCATCGTGTCCTTCAAGTCGAAGATGCACGCCATTGGCGACGCGGTGGTGGATGGCCTGCTGGAAGCCCTGTCCCGCGCCGGGCGCGAGCTGGACGGCCTGGTGATCTGGCACGAGGCGCCGTTTGCGGTGGGGGCGGACCTCAAGCAGATCCACGACGCCTGCGTGGCCGGCGATGTCGAGCGCCTGGAGCGCACGGTGAGCCGCTTCCAGCAGACGGCGATGGCGATCAAGTTCTCGGCCGTGCCGGTGGTGGCCGCCGTGGAGGGCATGGCGCTGGGCGGCGGCTGCGAGTTCGCGATGCACGCCCGCAAGCGTGTGCTGGCGCTGGAGAGCCAGCTCGGCCTGGTGGAGGTGGGCGTCGGCCTGATCCCGTCGGGAGGCGGCTGCAAGGAGCTGGCCCTGGGCGCAGCGCGCTGGGCGGCCCGGTCGGCCACGCCCGGCGAGCTGCTCGGCAACCTGACGCCGGCCTTCATGGCCGTCGCCACCGGCAAGACCGGCAAGAGCGCCCACGAGGCGGTCGCGCTGGGCTACGCCTCGGCGGACGACACGATCCTGTTCAACCCCCGCGAGCTGCTCCATGTCGCCCTCAAGGAGGCCCGCCTGCTGGCGGATGCCGGCTATGTGCCGCCGGTGCCGGCGCGCGGGGTGCCGGTGGCCGGCCGGGCCGGCATCGCCGCCATGGAGATGACCCTGGTGAACATGCGCGAGGGCGGCATGATCTCGGCCCACGACTACCGCGTCTCCCGCGCCGTGGCGGTGGCCCTGTGCGGCGGCGAGGTGGAATACGGCAGCCTGGTGGATGAGGCCTGGCTGCTGACGGTGGAGCGCCGGGCGTTCATCGAGCTCCTCAAGACGCCGGAAACCCAGGCCCGCATCCAGCACATGCTCGAAACCGGCAAACCCCTGCGTAACTGAGACGGTGGACAACAAAATGGAAAGACAGATTCAGGACGCCTACATCGTCGCCGCGACCCGCACGCCGGTCGCCCGGCGCAAGGGCATGTTCCGCCATGTGCGGCCGGACGACCTGCTGGCCCATGTGCTGAAGCGCGTGATGGCCCAGGCGCCGGGGCTGGACCCGGCGCTGATCGGCGACGTGATCGTCGGTTGCGCGATGCCCGAGGCGGAGCAGGGCATGAACGTGGCGCGCATCGGCGTGCTGCTGGCCGGCCTGCCCAACACCGTGCCGGGCATCACGATCAACCGCTTCTGCTCGTCGGGGCTGCAGGCGGTGGCCGACGCGGCCAGCCAGATCCAGCTCGGCAACGCCGACGTGATGATCGCCGCCGGCACCGAGTCGATGACGGTGATGACCAACATGATGGGCAACAAGGTGGTGGTCAACCCGGCGGTGTTCGCCGCCGACGAGCAGCGCGGCATCGCCTTCGGCATGGGCCTGACCGCCGAGAAGGTCGCCCGGCAGTGGCAGATCGGCCGCGAGGCGCAGGACGCCTTTGCACTCGAATCCCACCGCAAGGCCTGCGCGGCGATTGCTGCCGGGCATTTTCAGGCGGAGATCTCGCCCCTTGCCTTCGACGAGCATCTGCCCGACCTGAAGAGTGGCGAGGTCAAGGTCCGTCAGCGCCTGGCCGAGCATGACGAGGGCGCCCGCGCCGACGTCAGCCTGGAGAGCCTGGGCCGGCTGAAGCCGGTCTTCGATGCCCGCGGCACGGTGACGGCGGGCAATGCTTCGCAGATGTCGGACGGCGCCGCGGCGGTGTTGCTGGTGTCCGAGAAAATCCTCAAGCAGTTCAACCTGACGCCGCTGGCCCGCTTTTGCAGCTATGCGGTGGCGGGGGTGCCGCCGGAGATCATGGGCATCGGGCCGGTGGCGGCGATCCCCAGGGCGCTGGCCCAGGCTGGCATCAGCCGCCAACAGCTCGACTGGATCGAGCTCAACGAGGCCTTCGCGGCCCAGGCGCTGGCGGTGATGCACGATCTCGAGCTCGATCCGGCGCGGGTCAACCCGCTCGGCGGCGCCATCGCCCTCGGCCATCCCCTCGGGGCGACAGGGGCGATCCGCACCGCCACGCTGGTGCATGGCCTCCAGCGCATGGGCGGCCGCTACGGGATGGTGAGCATGTGCATCGGCACCGGCATGGGCGCGGCCGGGGTTTTCGAGCGGCTTTGAGCGCCACCAGGGCTGGCCTCTGCCCAGCAAGCCCCCCGTGGGGGGCAAGGAAACTTGGGGCGGCCTTGCGTTTCCTTGAGCGGCGCGGCGGCGGGCGGCGGTGTCCGGCGCCCGCCGCGGGCCCGGGGCAGCGCTGGGCGGGGCTGGTAGAATCGGCAGCCTGATTTCACTCGTCGGGCCGCGGGCCCCTTGATCATGGATTTCCGTTCCAAGCTGGCTGCCGCGTGGCAGCGCAATGATTCCCTGTTGTGCGTCGGGCTGGACCCGGACGTGAAGCGTTTTCCGGCCCACCTCAAGGGCCGGCCGGACGCCGTGCTGGCCTTCTGCAAGGGCATCGTCGATGCCACCGCCGACCTGGCCTGTGCCTTCAAGCCGCAGATCGCCTACTTTGCCGCCGAGCGGGCCGAAGACCAGCTGCAGGACCTGATCGCCTACATCCAGCAGAATCACCCGACGGTGCCGGTGGTGCTCGACGCCAAGCGCGGCGACATCGGCGCCACCGCCCAGCAGTACGCCCGCGAGGCCTTCGAGCGCTATGGCGCCGATGCCCTCACGGTGAATCCCTACATGGGTTTCGACTCGGTCGAGCCCTACCTGGAGTTCTCCGACCGGGGCCTGATCGTGCTGTGCCGCACCTCCAACCCCGGCGGCTCCGACCTGCAGAACCTCACCGTCGAGGGGGGGCGCAAGCTCTACCAGCACGTGGCCGAGCTGGTTGCCGGCAAGTGGAACACCCACGGCCAGAACGCGCTGGTGGTGGGGGCGACCTTCCCCCAGGAGCTCGCCGACGTGCGTTCCATCGTGGGCGACCTGCCGCTGCTGGTGCCGGGCATCGGTGCCCAGGGCGGCGACGTGGAGGCCACCGTCAGGGCCGGCCGCACGGCGGCGGGCGCGGGGCTGATGATCTCGTCGTCGCGGGCGATCCTCTACGCCGGCTCCGGTGAGGATTTCGCCGACGCCGCCCGCAAGGTGGCGCTCGCCACCCGGGACGAGGTCAACCTCTACCGCGCCTGAACGTCAGGCGCCGCGGCGCCAGCTCAGGCAGCGGTTGTTGGCGGGCATCGCGAGGTCTTCGGCCAGCGTGAAGCCGATGCTCCGGGCGAGGGCGTCGACGGCCTCGAAGTCGCGGATGCCGCGTTTCGGGTCGTCGGCCTTGAGGCTGGCGTCGAAGGCGGCGTTGCTCTCGCTGGTGAAGCGGCCGCCGTAGTTGAAGGGGCCGTAAACCGTCAGGCGGGCGTCGTCCGTCAGCACGGCGGGCAGCGCTGCAAACAACGCCTCGACCTCCGTCCAGCCCATGATGTGCAGCGTATTGGCGCTGAAGATGGCGTCGAAACGCTCCGCCGGCCACGGGCCGCGGACATCCAGCTCGATGGGCGGCGGCGTGTTGGGCAGGCCGGCCTCGGCCAGCCACAGGCGGATGCCGGGCAGCCATTCGGGGCGGTCGCTGGTCTGCCAGACGAGATGGGGCAGGGCGGCGGCAAAATGCACGGCGTGCTGGCCGGTGCCCGAGCCGATCTCCAGCACACGCCGGCGGTCGGCAAGATGCGGGCGGAGCGCCGCCAGGATCGGATCCCGGTTGCGCTCGCAGGCGGGGGAGTAGGGCTTGTCGGGGTGGATGTTCATGGCTATCGGGCGTGGTGGTGCATGCGCAGCATTGGTGTTCAGATCGTGGCAGACGCGGGCTTTGCCAGGCTGAGGCCGACGCCCCGCCGCCAGCAGCAGGTCATCCCTGCCTCATGCTGCCCTCGGGAGCACCCCGGGGGCTTTTACGCGGACTTGCGTGCTCGGGAGATCTGCCGCGACAGGGCGATCAACGGCAGCAGGCCCACCGCGACGATCGCCAGCGCGGCGGTCGAGGCTTCGGTGAGCCGCTCGTCGGCGGCCAGGGTGTAGGCCTGGGTGGCCAGGGTGTCGAAATTGAAGGGCCGCATCACCAGGGTGGCGGGGAGTTCCTTCATCACATCCACGAACACCAGCAGCGCCGCGGTGAACAGGCTGCCGCGCAGGATCGGCACATGCACCCGGCGCAGGGTGGCGCCCTGGCCGAGGCCCAGGCTGCGGGCCGCGTCGTCCATGCTGGGAGTGATCTTGGACAGGCTGGCCTCGACCGTCTGGAGCGCCACCGCCAGGAAGCGCGCCAGATAGGCGTAGATCAGCGCCGCGATGCCGCCGGTGAGGAGCAGCCCCGGATTGGTGCCGAAGGCGCTCTCCCACTGGCCGGCAAGCCAGTTGTCGAGGCGGGTGACCGGGATCAGCACGCCCACGGCGATCACCGTGCCCGGCACCGCATAGCCGAGGCCTACCAGGCGGTTGAGCCCCTGGGCGACGAAAGTCTTCGACAGCCGCGCGCTGTAGGCGAGCAGCACCGCGAGGGCCACTGCGAGCAGGGCGGTGATCCCGGACAGTGTGAGACTGTTGCGCGCCAGCATCACAAAACGTTCGCCGAACTGGGCGTCGCCTTCGCCGACCGCCATCCGCAGCAGCAGCCCGGCCGGCAGCAAAAAACCCAGCAGCAGCGGGGTAAGGCAGGCCAGCAGCGCCGCCAGGCCGGCCAGCCCGTGCAGGCGCCCGGGTGGCGGGCGATGGCGGCTGGAGGTGTTGTGGTAGCGCGCCCGGCCGCGGGTGCTGCGTTCCAGGGCCACCAGCAGCAGCACGAAACCCAGCAGGATGGCCGCCAGTTGCGCCGAGGCGACCCGGTCACCCAGGGAGAACCAGGCCCGGTAGATTCCGGTCGTGAAGGTATTGACTGCGAAGTAGGCCACCGTGCCGTAGTCGGCGAGGGTTTCCATCAATGCCAGCGCGACGCCGGCGGCGATCGCCGGGCGGGCGAGGGGGAGTGACACTGTGAAGAAGGCCCGCCACGGGCCGGTGCCCAGGGTGCGGGCGGCTTCCAGCACGCCGCCGGCGCGTTCGAGAAAGGCGGTGCGGGCCAGCAGGTAAACATAAGGGTAGAGCACGAAGACGAACATCAGGATCGCCCCCGGCAGGGTGCGGATGTCCGGAAAACGGTAGTCGCCGTATTCCCAGCCGAAGAGCTCCCGCAGAGTGGTCTGGACCGGCCCGACGAATTGCAGGAAGTCGGTATACACATAGGCCATCACGTAGGCCGGCACGGCGAGGGGCAGGACCAGGGCCCACTCGAAGAAGCGCCGCCCGGGGAAATCGTGCATCGCGGTGAGCCAGGCCGTGGTCACGCCGACCACGGCCACTCCCAGCCCGACCCCCGCGCAGAGCGTCAGGGAGTTGGCAACGTATTCGGGCAGCACCGTGGAGGCCAGGTGCGACCAGGTTGTGCTGGTGCCGCCGAGCAGCAGATTGAAACCGACGCTGGCCACGGGGAGGCCGGTGAGCAGTGCGATCAGCAGGGCTGCAACAAGGAGCGGAGAGCGGGTGGGCTGCAGGATTCGGGAAGTCATGGCGTTCGGTGGTTGAATGCGAATTATAATTGATGGCATGTCCAAACTTGAACTCAAGGCCGTCGTTCAGCGCTACGGGCGCCAGACCATCGTGAATGGTGTCGATTTCCGTCTCGAACAGGGGAGCATCGCCTGCCTGCTGGGCCCGTCCGGCTGCGGCAAGACCACCTTGCTGCGCTGCATCGCCGGCTTCGAGGACATCTCGGGCGGCGAGATCCTGATCCACGACGCGGTCGTCAGCCGCGCGGGCTACCGGGTGCCGCCGGAAAAGCGGCAGGTGGGGATGGTGTTCCAGGATTACGCGCTTTTCCCGCACCTGACGGTGGAGCAGAACGTGGGCTTCGGCCTGGGCGGCATGCCGCCCGCCGAGCGGGGGGCACGGATCGAGGAGCTGCTTGTCACCGTGGGTCTCGCGGGGCAGGGGCGCAAGTTTCCCCACGAACTCTCCGGTGGCCAGCAGCAGCGTGTCGCGCTGGCTCGGGCGCTGGCGCCGCGGCCGGAGCTTGTGCTCCTCGACGAGCCGTTCTCCAACCTGGACGTGGATCTGCGGGAGCGCCTGTCGGTGGAGGTGCGCGAGATCCTCAAGAGTGAAGGCATGACCGCGGTGCTCGTCACCCACGATCAGCACGAGGCCTTCGCCATGGCCGACGAGATCGGGGTGATGTTCGAGGGCCGCATCCAGCAATGGGATACGCCTTATAACCTCTACCATCGTCCGATCAATCGTTTCGTGGCGGATTTCGTCGGCAAGGGGGTGTTCGTGCCCGGCACGGTGCTGGACGCCGGCCGGGTCGGCATCGAGCTGGGGGTGCTCGGCGCCGGAGTGCCGCCGGAGTGCTCACGGGGCTGCGCCGACTGCGGCCGGGGCTGCCGCGTCGACGTGCTCTTGCGCCCGGACGACGTGGTTCACGATGATGCCAGCCCGACCCGGGCCGAAGTCCTGCACAAGGCCTTTCGCGGAGCCGACATCATGTATACGTTGCGCCTGGCGAGCGGCACCGAGGTACTGTCGCTGGTCCCGTCCCACCACAATCACGCGATCGGCGAAAAGATCGGGGTCCGCCTTGAGGCTGACCACGTGATCTCCTTTCGCCATGCCGACTGAGCCGTCTCGCGCGGGTTGCCTCTAGAAAGGAGGTTCGCTCAGCAGCCGGAGCTGCGCCCCCGTTGCGGGATGGGGCAGCGAAAGCTCGCAGGCGTGCAACTGCAGGCGCTCTGCTCCATCGCGGCTCCGGTCGTCACCATAGAGTTCATCCCCCAGGATCGGATGGCCGATCGCCATCATGTGTACCCTCAGTTGGTGAGATCGCCCGGTATGGGGGCGGAGTTCGACGCGGCTACACTGGCGTGCAGCATCATGGCCGAGCAGTGCGTAGTGCGTCAGGGACGGTTTGCCGTGCTCGAAATCCACCTTCTGGCGCGGCCGGTTTGGCCAGTCGGTGATCAACGGCAGTGTGATGTCCCCCGTCTCGGGGGATAGTATTCCGGCCACCACGGCAACATAGCGTTTCTCCACTTGCCGTTGCTGGAAGGCAATGCTCAGCCGGCGCTCCATCTCGGGCCCCCGGGCCATGATCAACAGGCCCGAGGTGGCCATGTCCAGCCTATGAACAATCCTCGCCTCCGGAAACTCCCTTTGAACTCGAGATGCCAGGCAGTCTGCGTGGCCGGGCCCGCGGCCAGGTACCGATAGAAGCCCTGAGGGTTTGTCGACCACGACCACATGGTCATCCACATGGAGGATCGTCGGCATTCCTGCGGGAGGCTCATAGGAAAGATAGGGCAGCATGGTGTCGGCTGAGTGGGTGAAGGATGAATTCTCCCACGGGCTGGATGGCTCTCTCGATTACGATGTTGCGGCAGAAAGTTCTGCCAGAGCGGAAAGCGGGAATGGATCCGCCCCTGAAATTGGCCGGGCAATAGCTGTGCTGCGTTTCATATATGCAGGTGCTGGAGGCGCCGCGAAGACCGCCTAATTTTTGCCCCTATCGGGAAGCTTTTGAGGGCAGCTGAAAATAAATGAAATTAGTGCTTGGCAAACGGAGGGGACCTCTCTATAATGCAGGGCTTGTCGGGGCGTAGCGCAGCCTGGTAGCGCACTTGCATGGGGTGCAAGGGGTCGCGAGTTCGAATCCCGCCGCCCCGACCATTATTAGAAACAAAGCCGCTCTGATGGGCGGCTTTGTTTTAGTGAGAAGGTTGGTTTTGTAGTAAGGGGATGCTCGATTAGGGTGTCGCCGAGGTGGTTTCGAAAGATTGAAATTAATTTTCGAAACATGCTTGACAGGGTTTTTGATCTCTGTATAATGCGCACCTCTTCGCTGCTGATGCAGCGGTTCTTTAAAAAGATGAACAACCGATAGGTGTGGGTACTCGGTTTCGAGGGGTAGTGGCTTCGGTCGCTGCCACAAAGAAATTGAAGTATCTCGCAGAAATCGTCAGGTTTCTGGAGTTTTTGG